>NZ_CATKPU010000043.1:0-612628 GCF_949767825.1 Pseudomonas sp. IT-P258
AATGGTGACTGTGTCGCCATTGCTCAGGGTGACCTTGAGGTCGTGATCGAGTTTCTGGTCGACCTTGACGGTGAAGGTCGGGGCGAGGTTTTCCTGTACGCCGCCATTGCCTTCGATGCTGACGGTGACCTTGTCGCCTTGGCCTGATGGCTCATCGGTGACCGTGGTTGCGACCTCGGTCTGACTCAGGGTCAGTTTTTCGAAGTTGTCCGCGCCAGTAACGCTCTCGAGCTTGTTGACGATCGGCGCCTGGCCGCCGGTGAAGACGTCGTCGGCAGCAGTGATGGTTGCAGAGCCGGAGGTCCCGTTCGCTGGAACAGTTACCTTCGTACCGTCGGAGAGGGTGAAAGTGAGTTCACCGTGATTGTTCAGCGGCAGACCGGCTGCGTTGGTCAGGGTCACGGTGTAGGTGACTTGGCCGCCTTCAGCCACGGTGGACTTGTCCGCGGTCAAAGTGGCGATGACTTCGCTGACGGTGTCGTTGATAGCAACCGATGCTGGACCACTAATGACCAGATTCTCAAAAGTCTTACCGGCAACGCTAGCATCAGCGATACCCAGCGAGGCGCTGCCGCCATCCTTGTAGACGTCATCACCTTGCGCCGGCAATGCATAGCCAACTTGAGTTGCGCCTGCGGCGATGACCACCGTCTGGCCGTTGCTGAGTGTCACCGTCAGGTCGTGATCCAGCTTCTGGTCGAGTTTGATGGTGAAAGTCGGTGCCTGGTTCTCCAGCACCGGACCAGCGCTTTCGATGGTAACGGTGACCGTGTCATTCACATCGGAAATCGTGGTGACTGCTGGAGTGTTGTTGAGCACCAGGTTTTCGAAGTTGCCGCCGGTGGTACTGGTGATGGTGGTGCTGACGGTGCTGCCATTCACATAAACGTCATTCGCCGCAGTCGGTACGTTGACGCTGCCGCTAGTCTGGCCCGCTTCGATGGTGATGACCGAGCCGTTGCTCAAGGTTACGGTCATCGGCGTGCCGGCCGGATTGCTCAGGGTGGCGGTGTAGGTGATCTGGCCACCTTCGGTGATGTTGCCGGTAGCCGTGAGGGTCAGCCCGGTGTTGTCCACGGAGTCGGTGATGGTGGTCACGGCCGGGGTGGTGTTGGGCACCAGGTTTTCGAAGTTGCCGCCGGTGGTGCCGGTGATGGTGGTGCTGACGGTGCTGCCATTGTTGTAAACGTCATTGGCCGCCGTCGGCACGTTGACGCTGCCGCTGGTCTGGCCCGCTTCGATGGTGATGACCGAGCCGTTGCTCAAGGTCACGCTCATCGGCGTGCCGGCCGGATTGCTCAGGGTGGCGGTGTAGGTGATCTGGCCGCCTTCGGTGATGTTGCCGGTGGCGGTGAGGGTCAGCCCGGTGTTGTCCACGGAATCGGTGATGGTGGTCACGGCCGGGGTGGTGTTGGGCACCAGGTTTTCGAAGTTGCCGCCGGTGGTACCAGTGATGGTGGTGCTGACGGTGCTGCCATTGTTGTAAACGTCATTGGCCGCCGTCGGTACGTTGACGCTGCCGCTGGTCTGGCCCGCTTCGATGGTGATGACCGAGCCGTTGCTCAAGGTCACGCTCATCGGTGTGCCGGCCGGATTGCTCAGGGTGGCGGTATAGGTGATCTGGCCACCTTCGGTGATGTTGCCGGTAGCCGTGAGGGTCAGCCCGGTGGTGTCCACGGAATCGGTGATGGTGGTCACGGCCGGGGTGGTGTTGGGCACCAGGTTTTCGAAGTTGCCGCCGGTGGTGCCGGTGATGGTGGTGCTGACGGTGCTGCCGTTGACATAAACGTCATTCGCCGCAGTCGGTACGTTGACGCTGCCGCTAGTCTGGCCCGCTTCGATGGTGATGACCGAGCCGTTGCTCAAGGTTACGCTCATCGGCGTGCCGGCCGGATTGCTCAGGGTGGCGGTGTAGGTGATCTGGCCACCTTCGGTGATGTTGCCGGTAGCCGTGAGGGTCAGCCCGGTGGTGTCCACGGAGTCGGTGATGGTGGTCACGGCCGGGGTGGTGTTGGGCACCAGGTTTTCGAAGTTGCCGCCGGTGGTGCCGGTGATGGTGGTGCTGACGGTGCTGCCGTTGACATAAACGTCGTTGGCCGCCGTCGGTACGTTCACGCTACCGCTGGTCTGGCCTGCTTCGATGGTGATGACCGAGCCGTTGTTCAAGGTCACGCTCATCGGTGTGCCGGCCGGATTGCTCAGGGTGGCGGTATAGGTGATCTGGCCGCCTTCGGTGATGTTGCCGGTGGCGGTGAGGGTCAGCCCGGTGTTGTCCACGGAATCGGTGATGGTAGTCACGGCCGGAGCGGTATTCGGCACCAGATTTTCGAAGTTGCCGCCGGTGGTGCCGGTGATGGTGGTGCTGACGGTGCTGCCATTCACATAAACGTCATTGGCCGCCGTCGGTACGTTCACGCTGCCGCTGGTCTGGCCGGCGGCAATGGTAATGCTCGAACCGTTGGACAGAGTGACGGTTACTGGCGTCTGCGCCGGGTTGGTCAGTGTCGCGGTGTAGGTAATCTGACCGCCTTCGGTGACGGTATTGCCGGCCGTCAGGGTGACTGTGGTGGCGTCGACGGTATCGGTGACCTGGGTCACGGCCGGGGTAGTCGGCGGCGTCACTGTGATGCCGTTGCCGCCGCTGGTGCCGGTGACAGTTACTTCGATCTGGGTCGCGTCATTATAGACAGTGTCGTTCGCAGCCAATGGAACGTTGACGGTGCCGGTGGTCGAGCCTGCGGGAATCACGATCACGGCGCCGTTGGACAAAGTAACGGTCAGGTCGCTCAGCGGTGCCTGGGTCAGGGTCGCGGTGTACACCAGCACGCCACCGGCCTCGGTGATGGTCGGCGTGGCACTGAGGCTGAGGACTGATTCACTCGGGGTATCGGTGTTGGTATTGAAATTGGCGTTGACGTTGGCATTGGTGGTCTGGCCACCCGGGATTTCCAGGGTCGTTTGCCCGGCAGAGTTGATACCCGCGGTCGGGAAGCCAATGGTCGGGTCGACGCGGCCAGCCGTAGCATCGAGCATCACGAAGCTGTGACCGCCACCGGCGGCACCACCAGAACCCGACGCCGTCGGACCCGCAGCGGTGGCTTCAAGGTCTTTGGTCGGGTCGGCACCGGCGATAATGGCTTGTTGCAGCTCATCAACGGACGGCGCCGCCTGCGCGGTGGCGGCTGCCAGATCAGTGCCTGAGTCCGGGGCGTCAGCGCTCCACTGGGTGTCACGGCCCAGATCCAGGGTGCGGCCATCGGCCAGTTCCAGGGACACTGCACCGGAAAGGCCAGTGTCGATCTGATCGCCGGCAAACAGCTTGTCGCCTTCAACGAGAACGCGGCGGATGCCCTCGGGGGACACCACGAAAACCTGACCAACAATGCTTTTGACGATGGCAACAACACTGCTCATTGAAGACTCTCCGGGGTGTCACGTTCAGTTGACTTCCATAGACCTGATGGCATCTGCGCCGACCAGACTGGACGTACATTGCAAAATAGATGCACAAGTTTGACGCATTAATTCGTCAATAATTTGGCTATATTTTTTCGCTATTAACTTTATGCCAAACTATTGACCTTCTGGATCCCATCCTAAACAATCGTCCCAGTAATGTCACATTGATATTTAAGCTGTGACCTGTCCTCGGTATGTGATCCAGTTCCGCTTTTGAACTTTCCGACATACGGTCATTACGCTTGCCATCTTCCGACACAGCTCGTTCTTTTGCTGTGATTCAAGACAAGAAGTCCTGGGAAATTCCTACAATGCGTTCGCCTTTGTTCATGGCTCTACCTTTCGTCCTTTCCGCGTCATTCATCCAGGCGCAATCCTTACCAGAAGCCATGCAACAAGCGCTGGATGTCCATCCGGAGGTCCAGGCGGGCGTCAACAGCCGATTGGCAGCGGACTATCAGTTGAAAGCTGCGAAGGGGGGGTACTTGCCACGGGTCGACCTGCTGGGCGGTTATGGTCGTGAAGGCACCGATAGCGTGACGACGCGAGACGGCGGCAACAATCACTTCGAAACCCTGAATCGCAGTGAGTCAAGTTTGCGACTGACCCAAATGGTCTTTGACGGTTTTGCGACGTCCAGCGAAGTCGGGCGTCAACAAGCCACCGTCAACTCCCGCGCCTACTCGCTGCTGAGTACCTCCGAGCGTACCGGGCTGACCGTGGCCCAGGTCTATCTCGACGTACTGACTCGCCGCGAATTCGTGCGCCTGGCCGAGGAAAACCTCAAGAGTCACCAACGCATTTACGACCAGATCCAGTTGCGCACCCAGCGTGGCGTCGGCAGCGGCGCCGACCTCGATCAGGCCGAGGCGCGGATGGCCCAGGCGCGCAACAACCTGATCACCGAGCAGACCAACCTGGCTGACGCCGAAACCAACTACCTCTCCGCTGTCGGCCAGATGCCGGATCAACTGGAGCGCCCGGCGAGTTTCATGGCGCTGATGCCGGCAAACCTGAATGAAGCCCGTGCACAGATGCTGGAAAACAGCCCGATCCTGCGCTCGGCCGAATCCGATATCGCCGCTGCCGAGAAGCAATACGACACGGCCAAGTCGACTTTCTACCCGCGCTTCGATGCTGAGTTGGGTCGCTCCGCGGACAACGACATTGATGGTCAGAACGGCCACAACAACGAATGGCAAGCCATGCTGCGCATGCGCTTCAACCTGTATGCCGGCGGCAGCAACAAGGCCGATCTGGAATCCAAGTCCTACCTGTCCAACCAGGCGCTGGACATCCGCAACAACGCCCTGCGCCAATTGAACGAAGAGCTGGGCCTGGCCTGGAACGCCCTGAACAATGCCAACGCGCAGGTGCCGATCGCCCAGCAATACGTCGATCACAGCACTGCCGTGCGTATCGCTTACCAGCGTCAGTTCAGCCTCGGCGAGCGTACCCTGCTCGATTTGCTCGACAGTGAGAACGAACTGTTTTCCTCCTCTCGCCGTCTGGCGGAGATCAAGAACATTCAGTTATTTACTCAGTACCGAATCAAGGCGACCATGGGCGAGTTGCTCAAGAGCCAGGGAGTGGTCGCACCATTGGCATCCGTTGTGCAGAACGACGTGAAGCCCAAGGTCCAATTGCCCGGTATGAATTGAGCAGGACCTTCGTTGTTCAATTGTTAGCCAAGAGTGCCGAGCGTGGAATCAGAAGTCAGTCGGGTTCAACTCATTCATGATCCGCGCGCGTTGCATGACGATCCGTTACTGGATGGTCTGCTCGCTCTTTGCATGCTGCATCAGAAACCTGCCAGCGCGGCAATGCTGACCACCGGCCTGCCGTTGTTCGAGCAGCGCTTGACTGTTGAGTTGCTGCCTCGTGCGGCCGCTCGCGCGGGGCTGCAAGGCCGGGTGCTGCAACGCAAGCTGGAGGATATTCCGGCGATTGCCATGCCGGCATTGTTGCTGCTCAAGGACAGTCGCAGTGCCGTCCTGCTCGGCTGGCAAGGCGAAGATCAGGTGCGGGTGCTGCTCAGCGAAAGCGATGGCGGTGAGTCTCTGGTCAGCCGTGAACTGCTGGCCGACGACTATATCGGCAAGGTCTTTTTCGCCCAGCCGCAGCACAAGTTCGACGTCAATCACGGCACGCTGATTCCGCGTGCGCGCTCGTGGTTCCGCGATACCCTCAAGCGTTCGCGCTGGTTGTACGCCGACGCGATCGCCGCCAGTTTTCTGATCAACATCATTGCCATGGCCGCGCCGTTGTTCGTGATGAACGTCTACGACCGCGTCGTGCCGAACCAGGCCGAAGCGACGCTCTGGGTGCTGGCGCTCGGCATCACGGGCGCCTACCTCTTCGACCTGATCCTGAAAAGCCTGCGCAGCCTGTGCCTGGATCTGGCCGGCAAGAAAACCGACCTGATCATCTCGGCCACGCTGTTCGAGCGCATCGTCGGCATGGCCATGAAATATCGGCCGGCGCGGGTCGGCAGCTTTGCCCAGAACATCCATGAGTTCCAGAGCCTGCGGGATTTCCTCGCCTCGCTGACGCTCACCAGTCTGATCGACCTGCCGTTCACGATTCTGATCTTTATCGTCATCGCGATCCTCGGCGGGCACCTGGTGTGGATACCGGTGTTGGCATTCCCGATCGCCCTGGCCATCGGCTATGCCTTGCAGAAACCCCTGGTGGCGACCATGGAGCGGACCATGGCGCTGGGGGCCGAGCGTCAGTCGAGCCTGATCGAAACCCTGGCCGGCCTGGATGCGGTGAAGGTCAACAACGCCGAAAGCGAACGCCAGTATCAGTGGGAACAGACCATCGGCACCCTCAGTCGTCTTGAGTTGCGGGTGAAAATGCTCTCCGGCCTGGCGATGAACATCACCTTGCTGATCCAGCAGCTGGCCGGGGTGATCATGATCGTCTTCGGCGTGTACCAGATCATCGACGGTCACCTGAGCATGGGCGGCCTGATTGCCTGCTACATGCTCAGTGGCCGTGCACTCAGCCCGCTGGCGTCGCTGTCCGGGCTGCTGACTCGTTATCAGCAGGCGCGGGTGACCATGACCTCGGTCGACCAGATGATGGAGCTGCCACAGGAGCGCAATTTCGAAGAACGTCCGCTCAGCCGCAAGGTGCTGCAGGGCGGCATTGAGTGCCGCCAGCTCAACTTCACCTACCCGCAACAGCAGAACCTGGCGCTGAAGAACATCAACCTGTCGATCAGTCCCGGCGAGAAGGTCGGCATCATTGGCCGAAGCGGCTCGGGCAAGAGCTCGTTGGCGAAATTGCTGGTGGGGTTGTACCAGCCAGATGACGGCGCGCTGTTGGTCGATGGAGTGGATATCCGCCAGATCGACGTCAGCGAGCTGCGCTACAACATCGGCTACGTGCCACAGGACATTCAATTGCTCGCCGGCACCTTGCGCGACAATCTGGTTTCCGGCGCGCGGTATGTCGAGGACGAACTGGTGCTGCAAGCCGCAGAGCTGGCCGGCGTCCACGAATATGCGCGTCTGCATCCGCAGGGCTATGAGCTGCAAGTCGGTGAGCGCGGGCAGAACCTGTCCGGTGGTCAACGACAAAACGTCGCCCTGGCCCGTGCATTGTTGCTCAACCCGCCGATCCTGCTGCTCGACGAGCCAACCAGCGCCATGGACAACACCGGCGAAGAGCGCCTCAAACAGCGCCTGGCGGCTGTGATTGAAAACAAGACCATGGTGCTGGTGACGCACCGGGCGTCGCTGTTGTCGCTGGTGGATCGGCTGATCGTGGTCGACCGCGGGCAGATACTCGCTGACGGCCCGAAAGCCGCGGTGATGGAAGCATTGAAGAAGGGGCAGATCAGTGTTGCTTAAGTCGGGTAAGGATTCGATCCGTCGCTACTTCAAAGGCACTGCTTCACTTCAGGGCCAGCCGCTACCTGAGGTCAACAAGGCGTTGATCGAGGATGCGCCACGGGTGGTGCGACTGACGATCTGGGCGATCATTGCGTTCTTTGTGTTCCTGATGCTCTGGGCCAACTTCGCGGTAATCGACGAGGTGACCAAGGGCGACGGCAAGGCGATCCCATCGTCGAAGATCCAGAAAATCCAGAACCTTGAAGGCGGTATCGTTGCCGAGCTGTTCGTCAAGGAAGGCCAGATCGTTGAAGCCGGCGCACCGCTGATTCGCCTGGACGACACGCGATTTGCTTCGAACGTCGGTGAAACCGAGGCTGATCGGTTGTCGATGCTGCTGCGGGTAGAACGCCTGAGCGCCGAGGTCGAGGATCGCCCGCTGAACTTCCCCGAGGATGTGCTCAAGGCCGTGCCGGGTCAGGCCAAGAGTGAAGAATCGCTCTATATAAGCCGCCGCCAACAGTTGCACGACGAGATTGGCGGCTTGCAGGAACAGTTGATCCAGCGCCAGCAAGAGCTGCGCGAATTCACGTCCAAGCAGGCGCAGTATCGCCAGCAATTGGGCTTCCAGCGTCAGGAAATCAGCATGTCCGAGCCGTTGGTGGCCCAGGGCGCGGTATCGCCGGTGGAAGTTCTTCGCCTCAGGCGTGCCGAAGCGGAGACCCGTGGTCAGCTCGACGCCACCACCCTGGCCATTCCGCGTGCCGAATCGGCAATCAAGGAAGTGCAGCGCAAGGTCGATGAAACCCGTGGCAAGTTCCGTAGCGAAGCCCTGACCCAACTCAACGAAGCGCGCACCGACCTGAACAAGGCCCAGGCCACCGGTAAGGCTCTGGAGGATCGGGTCAGCCGGACGCTGGTCACTTCGCCAGTGCGGGGCATCGTCAACAAGCTGCTGGTCAATACCATCGGCGGGGTTATCCAGCCGGGCAGCGACCTGGTGGAAATCGTGCCACTGGACGACACCTTGCTGGTCGAGGCGAAGATCCGCCCGCAGGACATCGCGTTCCTGCATCCTGGGCAGGAAGCGACGGTGAAATTCACCGCCTATGACTACACCATCTACGGTGGGTTGAAGGCCAAGCTGGAGCAGATCGGCGCCGACACCATCACCGATGAAGATAAGAAGACCACTTACTACATCATCAAGCTGCGCACCGACCGCAGCCACTTGGGCACCGATGAAAAGCCGTTGCTGATCATTCCGGGGATGGTGGCTTCCGTGGACATCATCACCGGCAAGAAGACCGTGCTGAGCTACCTGCTCAAGCCGATCATTCGCGCACGGGCCGAGGCCCTGCACGAGCGGTAATCTTCATCAAGGCTAATGACCTCATCGTCGGAACGCCGCCCGGAGCAAGCTCGCTCCCACAGTCGATCTGTGTTGAAACGCAATTTTTGTGTTTCCACTGACCCCTGTGGGAGCGAGCTTGCTCGCGATAGCGTCCGCCCAAACACCACAACCCTGTCAGAAAGTGACAAATAACGTCACACCGCGATTCCTCCATTCCCTTAGCAATCGCCATATAGTTATTCGTTAACGGTATTTAAATTTCAATTCTTATATCTATAAAGTTAATCCCCTGCGTACCTGCCGACCAATCGGCGCGCCGCACGACACGAACCAACACGGGACCTCCGTGAGTTTCTGATCGACGCGCGCGCCTTTGAGCGTGCCGTGCGTGGGAGTGATTTATGTCTGCAGCTTCAGCTTCGCCAAGCATCGCGCCACAATTCTTTGAGATCCGCCCGTTCAGCGGAGCGGTGGGCGCCGAGATCATCGGTCTCGATTTGTCCCTTCCGATCAATGATCAGGATTTCGCCCGCATCCACCGCGCGCATCGGGATCATCACGTGGTCGTGTTCCGCGACCAGCGCATCACCCCTGAACAACAGATCGACTTCAGCCGCCGTTTTGGCGTGTTGCAGATCCATGTGCTCAAGCAGTTCCTGCTGGCGAGGCATCCGGAAATCCTCATCGTGTCCAACATTGTCGAAAACGGCCAGAACATCGGTCTCGGCGACGCCGGCAAGTTCTGGCATTCCGATCTCTCCTACAAGGAGCTGCCGAGCCTGGGCTCGATGCTGCATGCCCAGGAGCTGCCGTCGGAAGGTGGCGACACATTGTTCGCCGATATGCACAAAGCCTGGGACAGCCTGCCGCTCGCGTTGCGCAAAGCCGTGGAGGGTCGCTCGGCGGCGCACTCCTACACGGCGCGTTACAGCGAGACCAAGTTCGAAGGCAACTGGCGTCCGACCCTGACCCCGGAGCAACTCGCTCAGGTCGCCGAAGTGGTGCATCCGGTGGTGCGAACCCACCCGGAAAACGGCCGCAAGGCGTTGTTCGTCAGCGAAGGGTTCACCACCCGTATCGTTGGCCTGCCGGAAGACGAGAGCCAGCAACTGCTGACCGAGCTCTACGCCCACAGCGTGCTGCCGCAAAACATCTACCGCCATCAATGGCAGCCCCATGACCTGGTGTTCTGGGACAACCGTTCGCTGATCCACCTCGCCGCCGGATGCCCCAGCCATCTGCGCCGCAAGCTGTATCGCACCACCATCCAGGGCGACGCGCCTTTCTGATTTGCCGGAGATCTGATCATGTCCAAACGTCTTCCATTCGCACCGCTGGCCGCGGCCATCGGCCTGGGGTTCAGCCTGGTCGCCGGCAGCCTGGTGGCGCCGACCGTGGCCCACGCCGAAGGTGAAATCCGCATTGCCGAACAGTTCGGCATCGTTTACTTGCTGCTCAATGTGGTGCGCGATCAGAACCTGATCGAGAAGTATGGCAAGCAGGAAGGTATTGATATCAAGGTCGACTGGACCCAGCTCTCCGGCGGCGCGGCGGTCAACGATGCGTTGCTGTCGGGCTCGATCGACATTGCCGGCGCCGGTGTCGGCCCGCTGCTGACCATCTGGGATCGCACCCACGGCAAGCAGAACGTAAAAGCCGTGGCTTCCCTGGGTAACTTTCCGTACTACCTGGTGAGCAATAATCCGAAAGTCAAAACCATCGCCGACTTCACCGAGAAGGACCGTATCGCGGTGCCGGCGGTGGGTGTGTCGGTGCAGTCGCGCTTCCTGCAATACGCGGCGGCCAGACAGTGGGGCGACAAGGAGTTCAATCGCCTCGACAAGTACACCATCGCCGTTCCACATCCTGATGCCACGGCAGCGCTGGTAGCCGGCGGCACCGAGCTGAGCGGGCACTTTTCCAACCCGCCGTTCCAGGATCAGGAACTGGCCAATCCCAACGTGCACGTGGTGCTGAACACCTATGACCTGCTCGGTCCGAACTCGCCGACGGTGCTGTTCGCCACCGAGAAATTCCGCAATGAGAATCCGAAAACCTACAAGGCATTCATTGATGCGCTGACCGAAGCGGCCACGTTTGCCCAGAACGACAAGGGCGCGGCAGCCGACACCTATATCCGCGTTACCAAGGCCAAAATCGACCGCGCCGCGTTGCTGAAAATCATCGACAACCCGCAGTTCGAATTCAGCGTCACGCCGAAGAACACTTACCCGTTGGCCGAGTTCCTCTACCGCGTCGGCGCGATCAAAAACAAACCGGATTCATGGAAGGACTACTTCTTCCAGGACGCCAAGCCGCTGCAAGGGAGCTGACCGACATGAATGCCCCTTTGCAAGGCCACACGGTCAGCAAACCGATCGCGGCAGCCCAGGCGCTGCTGTCGGTCGATAACGTCAGCCTCGAATACCGCACGCCGCAGCGGGTAGTGCGGGCGACCCATCAAGTCAGTTTCGAGATCGATCCGGCGGACCGCTTTGTCCTGCTCGGGCCATCCGGTTGTGGCAAGTCGACGTTGCTCAAGGCCGCCGCCGGCTTCATCCAGCCAGTGGAAGGCGAGATCCGTCTGCAAGGCCAGCGCGTCGATGCGCCGGGACCTGACCGGATCGTGGTGTTCCAGGAGTTCGACCAACTGCCGCCGTGGAAAACCGTGAAGCAGAACGTGATGTTTCCACTGCTGGCCTCGAAAACCCTCAAGCGCAGGGAGGCCGAAGAGCGAGCGCTGCACTATCTGGAAAAGGTCGGCCTGGCGGCGTTTGCCGATGCCTATCCGCACACCTTGTCAGGCGGGATGAAGGCCAGGGTCGCCATCGCCCGTGCGCTGGCGATGCAGCCGAAAATCCTGTTGATGGACGAACCCTTCGCCGCCCTTGACGCCCTGACCCGGCGCAAGATGCAGGAAGAATTGCTGCTGCTCTGGGAGGAAGTGCGCTTCACGCTGCTGTTCGTCACGCACTCTATCGAAGAGGCGCTGGTGGTGGGCAATCGCATTCTGTTGCTGTCGCCCCATCCGGGCCGGGTGAGGGCGCAAGTCCACAGCCACCAATACGATTTGCACAGCCTCGGCGGTGTGGCGTTTCAGGAATCGGCGCGACGTATTCACCGGCTGCTGTTCGACGAAGGCCAATCACCGCAAGCCGAACATGAACTGGATTTCGCCGACATCCGCATCGCTTATTGAGCCAGTTGAGAGGAGGGTCCGATGAGCTATTTATCATCCCCGCGTGAAGAGTTCGAAACGGTTTTGCAGCCGCTGACCAGCGTGCCGCTGGAGCGGGAATTACCCCTGGGCCAACGACTGTGGCAACAAGGTTGGTTGCGTAAAACCCTGATCCTGATCTTGCTCGCCGTGCTTTGGGAAGCCGTTGCGCGGTATCAGAACAACGACCTGCTGCTGCCGGGTTTTGTGCAAACCGCACACGCCTTGTACGACGGCCTGCTCAGCGGTGAATTGCTGGGTAAGGTATGGATATCCCTGGTGGTGTTGCTCAAGGGTTACCTGATCGGCATCGTCCTGGCGTTTGCCCTGACCACACTGGCGGTGTCGACGCAATTCGGTCGCGATCTGCTTAGCACCCTGACCTCGATGTTCAACCCCTTGCCGGCCATCGCCCTGCTGCCGCTGGCGCTGTTGTGGTTTGGGTTGGGCCAGAACAGCCTGATTTTCGTGCTGGTGCATTCGGTGCTCTGGGCACTGGCGCTGAACACCTACGCCGGCTTCCTCGGCGTCTCGGAAACCCTGCGCATGGCCGGGCGCAACTACGGCCTCAAGGGCATGCGCTTCGTGCTGTTCATCCTGATTCCGGCGGCACTGCCGTCAATTCTCGCCGGGCTGAAAATCGGCTGGGCGTTTGCCTGGCGGACGTTGATTGCTGCCGAGCTGGTGTTTGGTGCGACCAGCGGCAAGGGCGGGTTGGGCTGGTACATCTTTCAGAATCGCAATGAGCTGTACACCGACAAGGTGTTTGCCGGGTTGGCGGTGGTGATTCTGATTGGGTTGCTGGTGGAGAACCTGGTGTTTGATTCGTTGGAGCGGGTGACGGTTAGGCGGTGGGGGATGGTGCGGTAGAGGAGGATAAGGTTGGTGGGACTACCCAGTCCGTGCAGCCGCATGCGGAAGACAGCTCTCCCAACCTTACCTAATACATTCGTTACTGCTTTGCGTTATAGCCTGGCTTTTAGTTTGGCGGCGGAACAACGACTATTAGCGGCGGAGGTGGTGGGACCGCTGGTTGTCTTATCGCCTGAATCGGATGAGCAAGATCTATTACAGGATAGTTGACGTGAGGAGCTCCGCTGGCCACTACAAAGGTTCTGCCCCGTTGCGATTCCGCGAAAGTATTGGCGTTCCAGAGCTTGAGTTTGGACGTTGCCTTTTCGTAACTCGGTGGTGATCCAAAATTACTCGGTCTTCCCGATAAGGTTTTAGCGTGACTTTTCCCCACCACAGGAATAGAGCGCTTCGAACCTGATGAAGCAGGTTCGATTGACACGTGATTGGGAAAGCTGTCAGTTCCCCATTTTGCTGTTCCGTGTAACTCCCCCCCATCGTTTCCCCAATTGATCTTGGGCTTCTTGCCGCCAATATAGTCAGCGGCGTCGGCAAGCGCGGACATGTCACTTGTTTTCGCAAATTTCTGACCTTTATGCATAGCGCGCGCTGCGGCAGCACCGTCTGCAATGCTCACGATATTTTTTGGTACTGGAACAGCCCGATAATTGGGCAAATGAAATTCCGAAGCCAGACTGCGTAACTTGGCAATCAAGGTTTGCCAACTATGCCCCGTCGGATCCACCCGATTCACCGGATCCCCCACGCAATACATATACGCATTCAACCCACCCCCACGAAACGGGCTCCAGCTGTCCGGACTATGAAAACGCATCAACCGCGGGTTGTAGGCGCGGTAGCCGTTACCCAGCAAATACCAACCGATATCCGCCTCACGTAACTGGCCATTGAACCCCAGCCGTGTCTCGACTTTCTGCTGCGCGGACTGCTCGCCGTAGGCGGAGTAACCGATGGTTTTGGTTTGGCCATCGACGATTTCGCCAATGATGGATTGGCTGCGGTCGGTTGCCAGCAGCACTACCCGAGGGGCGCTGCGGGTGCCTGAATCATCATCAGGTTTGGCTTGGCTCATATCGGGAGCTTCGTGGAAGGGGGGCGGGCCTTGAGTATTGCTCGCTTGAGTCAGGCTTGAGAACTATCAGAACTGATAGTGGTTCGAGCCGTACTTTTGGGCCGGTACAGTCAAAGCATCATTTGGAGGATGTTTGCTAGCATTGCATCTGACTCAACCAAGATCGGATACGAGTGCTCACCATGCAACTCCCAGACATGAACCTGTTGGTCGCCCTCGATGCCTTGCTCGACGAGGGCAGTGTGGTGGGCGCGGCGCGGCGGATGAGCCTGAGCCCGGCGGCCATGAGCCGGACGTTGACGCGCATCCGTGAAGCCATTGGCGATCCGATCCTGGTGCGCGCCGGTCGTGGCCTGGTGCCGACCCCCAAGGCGCTGGAGTTGCGCGAGCAGGTGCGCAGTGTGGTGGAGCAGGCCGGGTTGCTGTTTCGTTCGGCCGATGCGGTGGAGCTGAGCTCGCTGCGGCGGCGGTTCAGTATTCGGGCCAACGACTTCTTTGTCGGTGTCTACGGCGGCAAGTTGTTCGACACCCTTGATCGGCAGGCGCCGCACTGCGAACTGCGTTTCGTCCCGGAAGGCGATGGCGATGATGAGGCGTTGCGCGAAGGGCGGATCGATCTGAGCGTCAGCAACACCCGGCCGTTGACCCCGGAAGTGAAGATTCAGAACCTGTTTTCCACCCACTTCGTTGGTCTGGTGCGCGAGGATCATCCGCTGCTGGACGATGAGATCACGGCAGAGCGTTACGCGGGCTTCTCGCATATCAGCATGTCCCGGCGCGGCATTGCCCGGGGGCCGATCGATACCGCGCTCAATGCCCTGGGGCTGGAGCGGCGGGTGGCGGTGATCGCGCCGAGCTTTCATGCGGCAATGTTTGCCTTGCCCGATTCCGACCTGATTCTGCCGGTGCCCAAGGAAGCCTTGCTGAGTGTGCGACGGCTCGGCCTGAAGCTGCGCTCGTTCGACCTGCCGATCCCGTTGCCGACCTTGATGCTGACCCAAGCCTGGCATCCACGCTTCGACAAGGATCCGGC
Organism: Pseudomonas sp. IT-P258; assembly: GCF_949767825.1. Lineage (NCBI taxonomy): Bacteria > Pseudomonadati > Pseudomonadota > Gammaproteobacteria > Pseudomonadales > Pseudomonadaceae > Pseudomonas > Pseudomonas sp. IT-P258. The sequence goes on from NZ_CATKPU010000043.1 coordinate 14,851, forward strand.
CCATCGCTGGTTGCGTGAGACGCTCAAGGCGTGTTGCGATGAGACGTGGCTGGCTGCGCAGCCGGACTGAGGTCGAGCGTAATTTCCCCCTGTGGGAGCGGGCTTGCTCGCGAATGCGATTTGTCATTCAACATTGATACCGACTGACCCAACGCCTTCGCGAGCAAGCCCGCTCCCACAAGGGGTTTTGTATTGTTGCGTAAGGCGCACTTATAACCTGCCGATAAGTTGATTTTCGTCAGGCATTACGCTTCCTAGAATGCTTCGGTCTTTCCACGCCGGAGCTTGCAGTACATGACTTCCCTTACGGTCACGGCACCTGTTGCTGCGGCCAGCATGGCAGCGGCTCCACCCGTCTTCGGCCCGCGGATCATCATCGGCCTGGTGGGCGTGTTGCTGGCGGTGCTGGTGTCGGGCCTGAACGAGATGGTGACCAAAGTCGCCCTGGCCGACATCCGTGGTGCGTTGGCCATCGGCTACGACGAAGGCACCTGGCTGGTGGCCTGTTACACCGCGACTTCCGTAGCGGCCATGGCCTTCGCGCCGTGGTGTGCGGTGACGTTCTCGTTGCGGCGTTTCACCCTGTGGGCCATCAGCCTGTTCACCCTGCTGGGTGTGTTGTGCCCCTTCGCCCCGAATTACGAAAGCCTGTTGTTGCTGCGCACCCTGCAAGGCCTGGCGGGCGGTGCATTGCCACCCATGCTGATGACCGTGGCCCTGCGATTTCTGCCCGCCAACGTGAAGTTGTATGGCCTGGCCGGTTATGCCCTGACGGCGACGTTCGGCCCGGGCCTGGGCACGCCGTTGGCCGGGTTGTGGACCGAATATGTCGGCTGGCAATGGACCTTCTGGCAGATAATCGCGCCGTGCCTGATTGCCATGGCCGCGGTGGCGTACGGCTTGCCCCGGGATCCGCTGCGCCTGGAGCGCTTCAAGTCCTTCAACTGGCGCGGTGTGCTGCTGGGTTTTCCCGCCATCTGCATGCTGGTGATCGGCATCCTGCAGGGCAACCGCCTGGACTGGTTCGAGTCCAGCCTGATCTGCGGATTGCTCGGCGGCGGGCTGTTGTTGCTGGTGCTGTTTTTAACCGGCGAGTGGTCGCAGCCGATTCCGTTTTTCAAGATGCAGATGCTCGGTATCCGTAACCTGTCTTTCGCCCTGCTGACCCTGGCGGGCGTACTGGTGGTGTTGCAGGCGGTGATCATTATTCCGTCCAGCTACCTGGCGCAGGTCCAGGGTTATCGCCCGGTGCAGACCGCACCGATCATGCTGCTGGCGGCGCTGCCGCAATTGATTGCGCTGCCGTTGGTGGCGGCGCTGTGCAACTTTCGCTGGGTCGATTGCCGCTGGGTGTTGGGCATCGGCCTGAGCATGCTGGCGCTGTCGTGCGTCGGCGGCTCGCAACTGACGTCTGCGTGGATTCGCGACGATTTCTATGTGCTGCAATGGCTGCAGATTTTCGGTCAGCCCATGGCAGTGTTGCCGCTGCTGATACTGTCCACCGGCAGCATCAACCCGATGGAAGGGCCGTTCGCATCGGCCTGGTTCAACACCGTCAAAGGCCTGTCGGCGGTCATCGCCACCGGGGTGATCGAGGCGTTGACCACGGCTCGCCTGCATTTTCACTCGACCATGCTGGTCGATCGCCTAGGCAATTCGCCGCTGGCCGAGCACGACAGCGCAAGTCTCGCTCATCGTCTGCATGAGCAAGCCGTGGTGCTCACTTCCTCTGATCTTTACCTGTGCATGGTCGGGCTCGCCGTGACCTTGATCCTGCTGATTTTCTGGCTGCCGACGCGGATCTTTCCACCGCGCGCACCGACCTGAATGCTCCACTGATACAGAAGGCTTTTATGAACACTCAAGCAAAACAGAAAGTCGCGGTGGCCGTGGCCGCCGCGTTGGCCGTCGGCGTGTTGCTGTACCTGGCGATGCCCGGCCTGTTCGGCAAGCGTACCCGGCAGAACACCAACGATGCTTACGTCTCGGCGGATTTCACCCTGGTGGTGCCGCGGGTTGCCGGGTTTATCAAGCAAGTGCTGGTGGAGGACAACCAGCAGGTCAAGGCCGGGCAGTTGCTGGCACTGATCGACGACCGGGATCTACGCGCCGCCGCCGAGGCCGCCGATGCCGAAACGCTGGTGGCCAGGGCGCAACTGCAAAACGCCCGGGCGACCCTCGAGCGCCAGGCGTCAGTGATTGCCCAGGCGCAATCCTCGGTGGTTTCGGCCAAGGCGGAAGTGGCCTTTGCCGAGCACGAACTGAGCCGCTACAACCACCTCGCCGGGGTGGGCGCCGGCACGGTGCAAAACGCACAACAGGCAAAAACACGCATCGACCAGGCCTCCGCACGGCTGGCCAACGCTACGGCAGTACTGGCGGCGGAACGCAAGCAGGTGGAGATCCTCACGGCCCAGCGCGATGGGGCCGAAGGGGGGCTGAAACGGACGCAAGCGAAGCTGGAAATGGCCAGCTACGAGTTGTCCTATACGAGGATCGTCGCGCCTCAGGACGGCATGGTCGGCGAACGCGCGGTGCGGGTCGGCGCCTATGTCACGCCGGGCAGCAAAATCCTCGCGGTGGTGCCGCTGGCGCAGGCATACGTGATGGCCAATTTCCAGGAAACCCAACTGACGGATGTGCAGCCGGGGCAGGCTGTGCAAGTGCGCGTCGACAGTCTGGGCGGTGCGGCATTGAACGGTCGTGTCGAAAGCATTGCACCGGCCACCGGGGTGACGTTTGCCGCGGTCAAACCGGACAACGCCACCGGCAACTTCACCAAGGTGGTGCAGCGGATACCGGTGAAGATTGTGCTGGAGCCGGGACAGTCGCTGGCCGAGCGCTTGCGGGTGGGGATGTCGGTGGAGGCGAGTATTGATACGGCCACCGCCAAGGCGAAAGAGGTTGTTCAGCGATGAAGATTTTCGTTGATCGCGCTGACGCCTTCGCGACTTGCTCGCGAAGAGGTCATCAGTCTCGCCTGATTTTTTCTGTCTTGCTTGTGCTGAGCCTGTCAGCCTGCACCGTCGGCCCGGACTTCCACAAGCCTGCGGCACAGCCAATCGCCGAATGGTCGAAACCATCAAGGGCAGCCGCCAGCCAGGCCATCGCCGAAACGATGACCGAGCGCTGGTGGGAGGTGTTCCACGACCCCAAACTTTCGGCCCTGAGCCAACGCGCCCTGACCGACAACCTCGACCTGAAGCTGGCCAGCAGCCGCTTGCAGCAAAGTCGCGCAGTGCGTCAGGTCATCACCGCCGATCGCTATCCCAGCACGGCGGCCAGCGGTCGTTACGGACGCAACCGCAACAGTGGAGAAGGTTTGAACGACCCGTCAGGACACAACGGCCAATCCGCCTTCAGCCTGTGGGATGCCGGCTTTTCCGCCTCCTGGGAACTGGATTTCTGGGGGCGCGTGCGGCGGGAAACGGAAGCGGCCAACGCCAACCTGGAAGTCGCCGAGAACGACCGACGCGGCGTGCTGCTGTCGGTGCTGGCCGAAACCGCCCAGGACTACATTCAACTGCGCGGTGTGCAGAACACCCGGCTCGTCACCGAACAGAATCTCGACGTTGCCCGCCATAGCCTCAAGCTCTCGCAGTTGCGCCTGGCCGACGGCGTCGCGACGGATCTGGATGTCGCCGAAGCTGCCGCGCAGGTGGCGGCCATCGAATCGCGCCTGCCCGCACTGGAGCAGCGCCAGTGGCAACTGATCAACGCCTTGAGTCTGTTGATGGGCGAACCGCCCCAGGCATTGGCGACGGAGTTATCCACAGACGCACCGGTGCCACAGACTCCGCGTCAGGTCGCCATTGGCCTGCCATCGCAACTGGCTGCTCGTCGGCCGGACATTCGCCAGGCCGAAGCGCGGCTGCATGCCGCCACTGCCAGCATTGGCGTGGCCAAGGGCGATTTCTATCCGCGAATCACCCTGTCGGGGAACATCGGTTCCCAGGCCATGCAACTGAGCGACTTCGGCTCCTGGGGTTCGCGTTCGTTCGGGATCGGCCCGCAGTTCAGCTTGCCGTTGTTCGACGGAGGCCGCTTGCGTGGCGTACTCGAGTTACGCGAAGCACAACAACAGGAAGCCGCTATCGCCTATCAGCAAACCGTATTGCGCGCCTGGCATGAAATCGATGACCAGTTGACCGCCTACAACGCCAGCCAGTTGCGCCGCGACAGCCTGGCCGAAGCCGTGCGCCAGAACCGCATTGCTCTGGACACCGCGCAACAGCAGTACGTTGAGGGTGTGGTGGATTTCGTCACCGTACTCACTGTGCAAGGGGCGTTGTTGGCGACTCAGGAGCAGTGGGTCGAGAGTTCGACCGGCGTGTCGCTGGCGGCCGTCGGGTTGTACAAGGCTTTGGGTGGGGGGTGGGAGTCGGTGTATCCGTTGACCGAGACCGCGCAGCGTTAATACGCAGGGAATGATGGCCATCTGCTTGACGCTAGTCACCGCTGCCGTAGACTCGATTGATCCGAAAGGGAGTACGGTCATGCGGATTTTCTGTGTGTTGGGGTTGGTCTTCGTCGCAAGCGTTGTCCAGGCGCAAACGCCTGGGGCAGACGATCCGCTTGCGCAAATGGATGCAGGCGCCAGTGCTGCGACCAGCACCGAGGCTCGCGGTGTATTGCGGGCCCGGGATCAGGCCGTACTGGCCAGTGAGGTGCCTGGGCGGATTGTCGAGTTGCCGTTCAGCGAGGGGGAATCGTTCAAGAAGGGCGATACCCTGGCGCGGTTCGATTGCTCGGCCTATCAGGCGCAGCTCAATGCCGCTCAAGCGGCCAGCCGTGGCGCGGGTGAAGAGCTGGCGCACAACCGGCAACTGGCCGCGCTGAATTCGGTCGGGCGTTTCGAAGTGGCACGTGCCGAGGCCAAAGTCAGCGAAACCCAGGCGCAGTCCCAGGTGTATCAAGTGCAGGTCAAGCGCTGCAGCGTGCTGGCGCCGTTCGATGGCCAGGTCGTCGAGCGCAAGGTACAGCGCTATGAAAGCGTACCTGCCGGTGCGCCATTGCTGGACGTGGTCGACAATCGCACCCTGGAAATCCACCTGCTGGTGCCCTCGCGCTGGATGGCCCGACTCAAGCCCGGCCAGACCTTCAGCTTTGTCCCCGATGAAACCGGCAAGCCATTGGACGCGACAGTCAAGCGCCTGGGCGCACGAATCGATGAAGGCAGCCAGACCCTGCTGCTGGTGGCCAGCGTGCCCGACGCCAGCGGGCTGCTGGCCGGCATGAGCGGCACGGCGCATTTCGCGGAGTCCAGGTGAACGCGCCGGTGAGCGGCGGTGCCGAACAGGTATTCGCACGTTTCCTTGATCTTGAGCGCCAGACCCGCGCAGCCCAAACGCCCGCCCAATTGGCCTACAGCCTGGTCAATGATGGCCAGGCACTGTTTGGTTTTCGCCATGCGGCACTGTTGATCGCCGGCAAGGTGCAGGCCGTGACCGGTGTCAGTACGGTGGAGCCGAACTCACCCTTTGTAGCGTTCGTCGAGCAGGCAGTGGCGCAGTTGTTCAAGCGCGAACAGTTGCAGCAGGCGCGGGTCGTTGCCGCCGATGTGCTCAGCGAGTCGCTGCAGGATGAATGGCAAAGCCTGTCGGCTGCGCAGGTGTTCTGGCTGCCGCTGATCGATCGCCGGGGCGAGGTGTTCGGCGGGTTGTGGCTGGCCCGGGATGTTGCGTGGAACCCTGCCGAACAAGTCCTGCTGGCGCAATTGGGCGATACCTACAGCCACGCCTGGCAGGCATTGCAACCGCGCAAGCCATGGCGTCTGCGCTGGACCCGCAGACGCCAGGCGCTGCTGGTCGCGTTGCTATTGCTCGGGCTGTTCATCCCGGTGCGCCAGTCCGTATTGGCACCGGCCGAAGTGGTGCCGCTGGGGGGGCGGGTCGTGGCCGCACCGCTGGACGGTGTGATTGCCGAGTTCCTGGTCAAACCCAATCAGACGGTGAAGGCCGGCGATCTGCTGCTGCGCTTCGAAAGCACCACGCTCAAGGCCCAGGCTGATGTCGCCGAACGTGCCCTCGGGGTTGCCGAGGCGGAGCTCAAGGCCAACTCCCAGCGTTCGTTCGCCGATGCCGAGTCCAGTTCGAAACTGGATTTGCTGGCTGCCCGGGTTGAGCAGAAACGCGCCGAGCGAGATTACGCCCGTGAACTGCTCAAGCGCAGCGAAGTGCGCGCCGAGCGCGATGGCATTGCGGTGTTTGCCGATGCCGAACGCTGGACTGGCAAGCCGGTGCAGACCGGCGAGCGACTGATGGAAATCGCCGATCCGACCCAGGCGCAATTGCGTATCGAGCTGGCGGTGGGGGACGCGATATCCCTGGAGCCCGGCGCTGAAGTCGCCCTGTTCCTCGACAGTGATCCGCTGCAACGGCATCTGGCCAGGCTCGAACGTTCGGCTTATGAAGCGCAACCCACGGCGGGCGGGCAATTGGCTTATCGGCTGGATGCGAATTTCGACGCGCCGCCTCCGCGCATCGGTTTGCGCGGCACGGCAAAAATCTTCGGTGACAGGGCGCCGCTGGCGTTGTACCTGCTGCGTCGACCGTTGGCCGGTTTACGTCAGAGCGTGGGCTTGTAAGTGAACCTGCCCGGTCTGCGTGCCGACCTGCAATTGTCCCCGGCAGCGCCGGCGCTGGACGGTGCGCCCAGCTGGACGCTGGCCGACCCGGTGCGGGGGCGTTACTTCAAGCTCGGTACGACGGCGATGCGCTTGTTGCGCCACTGGTCGCTGGGTGAGCCCGAGCAGGTCCTGCAAGCGGCCAATCGCGAACCGGGACTGGCGCTGGACGCTGCGGATCTGGAGCAGTTGCTGGTTTTTTTGCGCAGTCACGATCTGATTACCGCCCTCGATCCCCAGCAGCGTGCCAGTTACAGCGTTAAAGCGGATGCCCAGCGCCGGAGCCTGTGGCAAGTGTTGCTGCATCAGTACCTGTTTTTTCGTATTCCGCTGTGGCGCCCCGAGCGTTTTCTCAATCGCGCCTGGCCCTGGCTGGAGCGCTTTGGCCCGCAAGCGCTGCGCTATGGATTACCCGCTGTGCTGGGGTTAGGGGTGTTTCTGGTGTCGCGGGACTGGCAGCGATTTATCGCGACGTTTCCGCATTTGTTCAGCCTTGGCGGTGCATTGGCTTTTGGCGTGTCCCTGTTCTTCGCCAAGCTCTGCCACGAATTCGGTCATGCGTTCATGGCCAAGCGCGCCGGTTGTCGGGTGCAGAGCATGGGCGTGGCGTTCATGGTGCTGCTGCCGATGTTCTATACCGATGTCAGCGATGCCTGGCGGGTCAATGATCGCAAGGCCCGGTTGCTGATTGGCGCTGGCGGCGTGCTGGCGGAGTTGCTGTTGGCGTGCATTGCCTTGCTGGCGTGGTCGTTGCTGCCCGACGGCCCCGCCCGCACCGCGGCGTTCATGCTCGCCAGTGCCACGTGGATCACCACATTGGTGGTCAATCTCAACCCGTTCATGCGCTTTGACGGTTATTTTTTGCTCAGCGATTTCTGGCAGGTCGATAACCTGCAAGGTCGGGCGTTTGCCCTGTGCCGGTGGCGTCTGCGCGAGTTTTTATTCGGCTACGGCGCAGCGGCGCCGGAGCCTTGGTCGCCGACAATGCAACGGCGTTTGCTGATCTGGGGGTATGGCTCGTGGTTATGGCGCGCGGCATTGTTTTTCGGGATCGCTCTGGCGGTCTATCACCTGTTTTTCAAGGTGTTGGGGATTTTCCTGATGCTGGTGGAGCTGGTCTGGTTCATCTTTGTGCCCATCATGAGTGAGTGGCGCCAGTGGTGGAGCCGCCGCGAGCAGGCGCATGGACCGCGGGTGCTGCTCAGCAGCCTGGTGCTGCTCGGACTGTTATCGGTGCTTATCCTGCCTTGGCGCAGTGCCGTCGAGGTGCCGGCCATGCTGGAAGCGGGCCGGGTCAGCACCTTGCACGCGCCAGTGGCGGCACGGATCAAAGCCGTGAAGGTGCATGACGGACAGTCGGTGGCGCAGGGCGAAGTCCTGATCGAGCTGGAGTCCCCGGATCTCGATTCGCGCCAGGCTATTGCGCGCCGGGAAATCGAGATTCAGCAGTTGCAAATGCGCCGACAGGCCGGCCGCAGCGAAACGGCTTCCGATGCCGCCATCGTCGAGCAGCGCCTGGCCGAAGCGGTCGCCGAATACCGAGGGCTGGCGGCTCAGCGCGAGCGGTTGCTATTGCGTGCCCCCCATGCCGGCACCGTGCGTGACCTGCTGTCGCAATGGACGGTGGGGCGCTGGCTGTCGACCCGGGAGCCGCTGGCCAGGGTGGTCGAGGACGGCGTGCGCTTGCGCGGCTATCTGGCCGAGGCAGAGCTCTGGCGCGTGGCACCGGGCGCTACCGGACGGTTTATCGCCGATGATCCGATGCACCCGGCGATTGCGGTGCAATTGAGCGAAATCGACACCAACGGGGTGGCGTTTGTCGATCAGGAGGCACTGACTTCCGATCACCACGGACCGATTGCCGTGCGTCGCGATCAGCATCAACGGGCCGAGCCGGTACAGGCGCAATACGGCGCGCGGTTGATGACCCTCGAACCGGCGCCGACGCCGGTGCAGCCGTTGCGTGGCGTGGTCGTGTTGCAGGGCAGTGGCGAGTCTTTATTGGGGGGCGCCTGGCGACGCGTGGCGGCGCTGGGGGTCCGGGAAAGCGGTTTTTAAGGAGCGCGACGATGGCGAACAGCAGTGCTGTGGCAGCCGAAGGTTTGGTGGTACGGCCTTCGCTAGCCAGTGATGGGCCTTTTTTGCAGCGCCTGTATCAATCGGCCCGACCGGACCTGCAATGGATCGACGACAGTGTGGAGGTGGTCGAGCAGGTTGTGGCCCAGCAGTTCCAGGTGCAGGAGCAAGGACTGGGTGAAAACTTCCCCAATGCCATGCATTACGTGGTTGAGAAGCTTGGTACTGCGATCGGCGCATTGAGCACTGATTTCGGGCCGAACGAGATTCGCGTGCTGTATCTGGCCTTCATCCCGGCGGCGCGGGGGCAGGGGTATGGGCGGGCGGTATTGCAGGGGGTGCAGAAAGCCGCCCAACAGATTCGTTGCCCGGTGGCGGCGGTGGTCTGGGCCAGCAATCCCCATGCACTTGCGCATTACCTGGCGCTGGGCTTTGCAGTGCAGGAATACAACGTCGCGGCACAACGGCTGGTGTGGTATCCGCAAGGCTGAAGGCACAGCGAGCCAGAAAGGGTCAGTTGAAGGCGATGTAGAAGTAGCCTCGCTGCGGATCACGTCCCATCGAAGGCACCCGGGAAACGAAAATGTTTTCCACTTCGCCCAATTCCGGCAATTGCAGCATGCATAGACCGTCCACAAAATCGGTCGGGACCAGGCTGTTGAGCTCGACACTGAATGGCATGCGCTCACTGTTGCGCATGCGGGCGCCGGGTGAGTCTTCAAGGTGTTCGATCTGCATCGGCAATTCACTGCCGTCGGGCAGGCGTAGGGCGACGGTCTGGCCCAGCAGGGCCTGGAAATGATGGCTTTGAACCGCTTGCAACATGATCAGGCTCCGAAAAATGAACAGTGCCGGGGCGCGTGCGGCCCCCGGCGAATCTTCAGCCGCGCGATGGAAAATACCCTTGCAGGGCGATGCTGAAGTTGATGACCAGGAACGGGTTCATCACGCTCATGGGCTGGGCTCCGCCCGTGGAGGCAATCTCTCCGGTGACGGTGGTGCTTACGCCCTTGAGTGCCACCGCCGACGCTCCTTGTTGATCGGAGTAGATATTCGCCGTCCCCGGTCCGCCGCTCGAAGCGCCGATGAAGGAGTTGGTTGCCGTTGGCGCGTTTACGGGATTGCTCGAGGGATTGGCCAGTTGCAGGGTAGTGGTGGCGGTCAGTCCGGACAACAGGTGGGTGTGGTTGGGCATGTTGCCGATGGTCGCGGTGACGTTTTCGGTACCGGAAATCTCGCCAATGGTGCGCGGGCTGAGATTGGTACCGGTGCCCTGGGCCATGGGTAAGCGGCCTTGCAGGTTGGGTAGCATGAAGGTGGTCTGGCCGTCGCCGCCGTAGTTCACGCCAATCAGCGAGAACAATGCACTCCATTGCGCAATGCTCAACGTCTGGCCATTGCAAAGGGCCCAGTTCTGGGGGGCGAAATCAAAGGCGAAAGGCTGGATAGTGCCGATAAATACTTCCATGAATCCTCATCCTTCAGGTTGGTGGTTGGCGCGCCACGCGGCTGCCAGGCACCTGGGGGTGTCGACTCCTTTTCTTTGCGTGGCTCGGTCACGCCACGTCACAGCGTAGACGTAGATTGTGGGTGTCGTGGCGAGGTTGTTTTGTCCGATGGACGCTTCCCCAGGGTTGTCGTCGTTAAAGTCCTTCACTGGTTGCGCAAAGCTCGGTATCAGGTCGGTTTAGCTTCAAATTGATATCAAAACACCACTAGTCGAGGCGTTATCGATCGACTACGCTTTGTCCTACAAAGGACTATCAAAACGGTGAAGGGACTTGCACCATTTTCATTTCATTTCCGGTTTGCCGCGCTCGGGCTCGACCCTGCTTTCTGCAATCCTGTTGCAGAACCCGCGTTTCCATGCCGGAATGACCAGCCCGGTGGGTTCCCTGTTTTCCGGTGTTCTGGAGCAGTGCAGCGCTGGCAGCGAGTTCGGCGCGGTGATCGACACCGACATGCGCCGCCGCCTGTTGCGCGGCCTGTTTGACTCCTTCTACGCCGACAAGGCCGACAAATCGGTGGTGTTCGACACCAACCGTCTTTGGAGCGCCCGGCTGCCGGCCATCAACGATCTGTTTCCCAGGGCCAAGGTGATTGCCTGTGTGCGCAACGTTGCCTGGATCATGGACAGCATCGAGCGGCTTTACCGCGCCAATCCCTATGAAAACACCAAGCTCTTCGGCGATGCCGTCGAGCGCAACACCGTCTATAGCCGTTGCGAAACCCTGGCCCAGCGTAATCGGCTGGTGGGATTTGCCTGGGCGGCGCTCAAGGAAGCCTATTACGGCGAACATGCCGACTCCTTGCTGATCATCGACTATGACTTGTTGACCCAGGCTCCGGAGCGGGTGCTGCGGCTGGTCTACGACTTTGTCGACGAACCCTGGTTCGAGCACGACTTCGAAAACCTGGCATACGACGCCCCGGAATTCGATCAAGCCCTCGGGGTGAACGGCCTGCACAAGGTCAGGCCCAAGGTTGCCGTCCAGGCCCGGCGCACCATCCTGCCGCCGGATCTGTTCAAGCAATACTCAGACTTGTCCTTTTGGCTCGATGGCTCTGCCAGCGCCGCCAATGTCATTCGTATGAAGTCCGACGCCGCGAACATTTGATCGCGGCGTTTTTCATTGATGCCTTACGTATATTCGTTCGAATTCGGGTGAGCAGCATGTGGTGGACCATTTTTGACGGGGCAAAGGCAAAGTCACGGGCAACCGAAGGCCAACGGCCGCCAGCGGCGCCCATGATCATGTCCCTTGAACCGCGCATGCTGTTCGACGGCGCTGTCGCCGCCACGGTGGCCGATACCGCGGCCCAGGCCGATAGCCATTCCACAGCAGATGCCGCCAAGGCACCGACCGCCGATCACCCGACGGCCAGCAAGGACACCCACGGCCAGGCCGATGCCACACCGGCCGCCAGCCCCATTGCGGTGCCGGGGCAGAGCGTGGTGTTCGTTGACTCCCGGGTGAAAGAAGCCGACAGCCTGCTCCAGGGCGTCGCCCCCGGGACCCAGGTCGTGAAGCTGGACGCGGGCAAGGATGGACTGCAACAGATCGCCGACTACCTCGATCAGCATCAGGGCGTCAGCTCGGTGCAGATCATCGCCCACGGCAACGCCGGCGACCTGTGGCTGGGCGACAGCTATCTGTCGGCCGACAACGTCGCCGCCCGCGGCGCGGTGCTGGCGCAAATCGGCAAGGACATCAACGCTGGCGGCGACATCCTGATCTACGGCTGCTACACCGCCGAAGGCGAGCGTGGCTTGAGCTTTGTCGATTCGCTGGCGCAAATGACCGGCCGCGATGTAGCGGCTTCGAGCAACCGCACCGGTGTGGGCGGCGACTGGGATCTGGAAATCGTCACCGGCAACATCGAAAGCGCCAACGTGCTGTCGACACAAGCCATGAGTGATTACCAATGGGGCCTGGCCACCTGGACCGCCACCAACAACGCCAATACGGGCGTCGGCTCGCTGCGTGCCGCCATCGCCTCGGCGCAGAACGGTGACCTAGTCACCTTTAACAGCAGCATGACGGTGCAGCTGACGTCCGAACTGCTGATCAACAAGAACATCACCGTTGATGGCGACTTGAACAACGATGGCGCGGCTGACGTGATTCTCGATGGTCAGTACAGGACCCGAGTGATTGAAGTGGCATCTGGCAGTACCGTGACACTCGATGGCCTGGTGATCACCAGGGGCCTGGTGTCGGGCACGGGCGGCAACGGTGGCTACGGTGCCTCGGGCGCGATGGCCGGTGGCATTTTCAACGCCGGTATTCTTACCCTGAAAAACGTAACCGTGACTTCCAACGGCGCTTCCGGTGGCGGCGGTGGTGGCGGTGTAACGAGCTCTTATTATGGCGGTGGCGGTGGCGGTGGCGGCGGTTTGGGCGGCCAGGGCGGCGGCGGCGGCGGTTCGGTAGGGCTGGGCATCGGCATTTACGACGGCAAGGCGGGCGGCGGTGGCGCCGGTGGTTACGGCGGTGGTTATGCCACCATGGGCGGTCGTGGCGGTACTTCAACCGGCGGCGCGGGTGGTATTGGCGTGGCCGACTACAGCAACGGCGGTAACGGAGCGACGGCCACCAATGGCACGATTTCCATTGGCGGCGGTGGCGGTGGCGCCGGTACGGACAAGGTGGGTGGCACTGGCGGCAACGCGGTAGGCGGAATCTACAACGCCAGCAGCGGCACCATGACCATCGTCGGCACGTCGACCATTAGCAACAACATTGGCGCCGGCGGTGGCGGTGGTGGCGGTGGCGGTGGTGGTGTAGCCAGCTCCAATCCCGCCGATGGCGGCGTGGGCGGCAGGGGCGTCGGTGCGATCTGGAACAAAGGGACGCTGCTGATCACCGCAGCCAACTTTGCAGCCCTGGCCGGTAATGCCGCGGGCAGCGGTTCCGGTGGCGCTGCGCTGGGCGGGGGTACAACTGGTACCTCACCAACCGCTGTCGCGACTATCTACAACGACGGCGGCACACTCGACACCGCGTATTCGCCGCCGCCGACCGCGACCATTGTGGTCGCTGACACCACACTGAGCATCGGCGAAACGTCCTTGGTGACGATCACCTTCTCCGAGGCTGTGACCGGTTTCACCAATGCGGACCTGACCATCGCCAACGGCACGTTGACGGCCGTAAGCAGCGGCGATGGCGGCATCACCTGGACGGCAACGTTCACGCCGACCGCCAGTCTTTCCGATACGAGCAACGTCATTACCCTGGACAACACCGGGGTGATCAACGGTCTGGGCACCGCCGGCGTCGGTACCACCAACTCCAATAACTACGTGGTCGATACGGCGCGGCCAACCGCCAGCATTGTGTTCACCGACACCGCCCTCAAGGTTGGCGAAACCTCGCTGGTGACCATCACCTTCAACGAAGCGGTCAGCGGTTTCACCAACGCCGACCTGACGATTGCCAACGGCACCTTGACCGCAGTGAGCAGCAGCAATGGCGGCATCACCTGGACAGCGACTTTCACTCCGACCGCCAGCATCACTGACACCACGAATGTGATCACTCTGGACAACACCGGGGTCAGCGACCTGTCGGGCAACGCCGGCAGCGGCACTACCGACTCGAACAATTACGCCATCGATACCGTGCGGCCAACGGCCACCATCGTGGTAACGGACACGGCGCTGAGAATCGGCGAAACCTCTCTGGTAACGATCACCTTCTCCGAAGCGGTCAGCGGTTTCACCAACGCCGACCTGACGATTGCCAACGGCACCTTGACTTCGGTGAGCAGCAGCGACGGCGGCATCACCTGGACCGCCACGTTCACCCCGAACGCGAGCATCAATGACACCACCAACCTGATCACCCTGAACAACACCGGGGTCAGCGACCTCTCGGGCAACGCCGGCAGCGGCACCACCGATTCCAACAACTATGCCATCGATACACTCCGACCAACCGCGACCATCGTGGTGGCGGACACTGCGTTGAGAATCGGCGAAACTTCACTGGTGACCATCACCTTCTCCGAGGCGGTGAGCGGTTTCACCAACGCCGACCTGACCATTACCAACGGCACCTTGACCTCGGTGAGCAGCAGCGACGGCGGCATCACCTGGACGGCGACCTTCACGCCGTCGGCGAGCATCACGGATACGACCAACCTGATCACCCTGGACAACACCGGCGTGGCTGATCTGGCGGGCAACGCCGGCAGCGGCACTACCGACTCCAACAACTACGCCATCGATACCGTGCGGCCGACGGCGACCATTGTGGTCGCGGACACGGCGCTGAGAATCGGTGAAACCTCGCTGGTGACGATTACCTTCAGTGAAGCGGTCAGCGGTTTCACCAACGCGGATCTGACCATCACCAACGGCACGTTGACTGCGGTGAGCAGCAGCAACGGCGGCATCACCTGGACCGCCACCTTCACGCCTTCGGCGAGCATCAACGACACGACCAACCTGATTACCCTGGACAACACCGGGGTCAGCGACCTGTCGGGCAACGCCGGCAGCGGCACCACCGATTCCAACAACTACGCCATCGACACCGTGCGCCCGACCGCCACCATTGTGCTGGCCGATACAACACTGACAGCGGGCGAAACCTCGCTGGTGACCATCACCTTCTCCGAGGCGGTGACCGGTTTCACCAACGCCGACCTGAGCGTCGCCAATGGCACGTTGACCTCGGTGAGCAGCAGCGACGGCGGCATCACCTGGACCGCCACGTTTACCCCGACAGCAGGTATCATCAGCGCGACCAACGTCATCAGCCTGGCCAACACCGGCGTGGCGGATCTGGCGGGCAACACCGGCAGCGGGATCAGTTCCTCGGGCAACTACGCCATCGATACTGCCCCGCCGACCGCGACGATTGTGGTGTCCGACACCGCGCTGAGAATTGGTGAAACGTCGCTGGTGACCATCACCTTCAACCAGGCCGTGAGCGGTTTCACCAACGCCGACCTGACCATCGCCAACGGCACGTTGACCTCGGTGAGCAGCAGCGACGGCGGTATCACCTGGACCGCCACCTTCACTCCGACTGCCAGCATCACCGATACGACCAACCTGATCACATTGGACAATACCGGTGTGCAGGCTGCCGCCAGCGGTAACGTGGGCAGCGGTACCACCGACTCCAACAACTACGCCATCGATACCGTGCGCCCGACGGCCACCATTGTGGTCGCGGACACGGCGCTGAGAATCGGCGAAACCTCGCTGGTGACGATCACCTTCAGTGAAGCGGTCAGCGGTTTCACCAACGCGGACCTGACGATCACAAACGGCACGCTGACCGCAGTCAGCAGCAGCGACGGCGGCATCACCTGGACCGCAACCTTCACGCCTTCGGCAAGCATCAGCGACACGACCAACCTGATCACCCTGGACAACACCGGGGTCAGCGACCTGGCGGGCAACGCCGGCAGCGGCACCACCGATTCCAACAACTATGCCATCGACACGGTTCGCCCGACCGCCACGATCGTGCTGGCCGATACGGCGCTGGCGGCGGGCGAAACGTCACTGGTGACCATCACCTTCTCCGAGGCCGTGACCGGTTTTACCAACGCCGACCTGATCATCGCCAACGGCACTTTGAGCGCGGTCAGCAGCAGTGATGGCGGCATCACCTGGACCGCGACCTTCACCCCAACCGTCGGCGTGAATGATTCGAGCAATGTCATCACCCTGGCCAATACCGGCGTGACCGATGTGGCCGGCAATACAGGCAGCGGCACCACCAACTCCGGCAACTACACGATTGATACCGTGCTGCCGACCGCCACCATCGCGGTGGCCGACACCGAGCTGCTACTCGGTGAAACGTCGTTGGTGACCATCACGTTCAGCGAAGCCGTCAGCGGTTTCTCCAATGCCGACCTGAGCATCGCCAATGGCACCTTGAGTATCGTCAGCAGCAGCGATGGCGGTATCACCTGGACCGCGACATTCACCCCGACCAATGCCATCACCGACACCAGCAACGTCATCACTCTGGATAACAGCGGTGTGCAAAACGGCTCGGGCAACGCGGGCAGCGGCACTACCGATTCCAACAACTACGCCATCGACACCGTGCGCCCGACGGCGAACATCGTCGTGGTCGACGATACGCTGGCCATCGGTGAAACCTCCCTGGTGACGATCACCTTCAGTGAAGCGGTGAGCGGTTTCACCAACGCAGACCTGACCGTCGCCAACGGCACATTGAGCAACGTCAGCAGCAGTGACGGCGGTATCACCTGGACGGCAACCTTCACGCCGTCCTCGAGCATCAACGACACCACCAACCTGATCACCCTGAACAACACCGGGGTCAGCGATCTGGCGGGCAACGCTGGCAGCGGCACCACCGACTCCAACAACTATGCCATCGACACGCTGCGCCCGACCGCCACGATCGTGCTGGCCGATACGACGCTGAGCGCGGGTGAAACCTCGCTGGTGACCATCACCTTCTCCGAGGCGGTGAGCGGTTTCAGCAGCGTGGATCTGAGTGTTCCCAACGGCACGTTGAGTGCGGTGAGCAGCAGCGACGGCGGCATCACCTGGACGGCGACGTTCACGCCAACCGTCGATGTCAACGACACGACCAACCTGATCACCCTGGACAATGCCGGGGTCAGCGACCTGGCGGGCAACGCCGGCACCGGTACGACCAATTCCGCCAACTTCACCATCGACACCGTGTTGCCGACCGCCACCATCGTAGTCGCCGATAACGCCCTGAGTGTCGGCGAAACCACGCTGGTGACCATCACCTTTTCCGAGGCCGTGAGCGGTTTCAGCAACGCCGACCTGAGTATCGCCAACGGCACCCTGAGCGCAGTGAGCAGCAGTGATGGCGGCATCACCTGGACGGCAACCTTCACGCCGACCGCCGACATCACCAACGCAAACAACCTGATCACCCTGGACAACAGCGGCGTGCAGAACATCTCGGGTAACGCGGGCAGCGGCACCACCGATTCCAACAACTACGCCATCGACACCGTGCGCCCGACGGCGACCATCGTGGTCGCGGACACGGCGCTGGCGGTGGGCGAAACCTCGGTGGTGACTATCACCTTCTCCGAGGCGGTAACCGGCTTTTCCCTGGCCGACCTGACGGTGAGCAACGGTACTCTGAGCAATCTCAGCACCAGCGATAACATCACATATACCGCGACATTTACTCCGACGGTTGGCGTCACCGACACCAGCAACCTGATCACCCTGGACAATAGCGGTGTGATCGACGGGGCGGGCAACGTCGGCAGCGGAACCACGGACTCGAACAATTACGCGGTCGACAGCCAACGCCCGACCGCGACCATTGTCATGGCCGATTCAACCCTGATTGCCGGTGAAACGACCCAGGTGACTATCACCTTCAGTGAGGCAGTGAGCGGTTTCACCAACGCCGATCTGAGTGTTCCCAATGGTACGTTGAGTGCGGTCAGCAGCAGCGACGGCGGCATCACCTGGACGGCGACGTTCACGCCGAACGTCGCGGTCAACGACACGACCAACCTGATCATCCTGGACAACAGCGCAGTCGCGGACCTCGCAGGCAACGCCGGCAGCGGTACGAGCAACTCCGCCAACTTCACCATCGACACCGTGTTACCGACCGCCACCATCGTGGTTGCCGACAATGCCCTGAACGTCGGCGAGTCCTCGCTGGTGACCATCACTTTCAGCGAAGCAGTGAGCGGTTTCAGCAACGCCGACCTGACCATCGCCAACGGCGCCCTGAGCGCGGTGAGCAGCAGCGATGGCGGCGTCACCTGGACGGCAACCTTCACGCCGACCGCCAACATCACCGACGCCACCAACCTGATCATCCTGGACAACAGCGGCGTGCAGAACGCCTCGGGCAATGCGGGCAGCGGCACCACCGACTCCAACAACTACGCCATCGACACCCAGCGCCCGACCGCCACCATAGTGGTCGCTGACAATGCCCTGAGTGTCGGCGAAACCACGCTGGTGACCATCACCTTCTCCGAGGCGGTGAGCGGTTTCACCAATGCCGACCTGACCATCGACAATGGCACCTTGAGTGCGGTGAGCAGCAGCGACGGAGGCATTACCTGGACGGCTACCCTGACACCGTTGACGGGTATCGCCGACACCAGCAACCTCATTCGGCTCGATAACAGCGGTGTTCAGGATGCGGCGGGCAACGCCGGCAGCGGGACCACGGACTCGAACAACTACGCGATCGACAGCCAACGCCCGACCGCGACCATTGTCATGGCCGACACCGACCTGCGTCCCGGCGAAACGACCCTGGTGACCATCAGCTTCAACGAAGCAGTCAGTGGTCTGGACAGTTCAGATCTGAGCGTCGCCAACGGCACCCTGAGCGGGTTGAGCAGCAGCGACGGTGGCGTTACCTGGACCGCGACGTTCACGCCGACCGCCAGCATTACCGATACCAGCAACCTCATCACTCTGGACAACACCGGTGTCACCGACGCGGCAGGCAACGCCGGGAACGGGGTGACCAACTCGGCGAATTACCTGGTGCAAACCAGCGTGCCAACCGCCAGCATCGTGATCGTCGATACGGCGCTCAAGGCCGGCGAAACGAGCCTGGTGACCATCACCTTCAGCGAGGCCGTCAACGGTTTCAGCAACGCCGACCTGACCCTCGCCAACGGTACATTGAGCAACGTCAGCAGCATCGACGGCGGCATCACCTGGACGGCGACCTTTACGCCAACCTCGGACGTTACCGATGCCAGCAACCTGATCACGCTCGACAATAGCGGCGTGGCCAATGGTTCGGGCAACGCGGGGTCGGGCACCACCGACTCGAACAGTTTTGCCATCGACACCGCACTGCCCACCGCGACCATCGTGGTTGCCGACACGGCGCTGAGTACCGGCGAAACCTCATTGGTGACCATCACCTTCAGCGAAGCGGTGAGCAGTTTCGACAACAGTGACTTGACCATCGCAAACGGCATCCTGAGCAATGTCAGTTCCAGCGACGGCGGGATCACCTGGACCGCCACCCTTACCCCGACGGCCGATATCACTGACACCAGCAACACCATCGCGCTGAATATGGCGGGTGTGCAGGATGTGGCCGGCAATGCCGGCAGCGGTACGGTCAACTCCAATACCTACACCATTGACACCCAAGGCCCGACCGCGACCATCGTGGTCGCCGACGGTACGCTGGCGGCCGGTGAATCGACCTTGGTAACCATCACGTTCTCCGAGGCAGTGAGCGGCTTCACCAACGCGGACCTGTCCATCCCCAACGGTACATTGAGCGCCGTGAGCAGCAGCGACGGCGGTGTGACCTGGACCGCGACCTTCACGCCAACCGCCAACGTGAAGGACACGACCAACCTGATCAGCTTGAGCAACGCCGGGGTGTCCGACCTCGCGGGCAATGCCGGAACCGGCATCAGCAACTCGGCCAGCTTCACCATTGATACCGTGCTGCCGACGGCGACCATAGTGGTAGCCGACACGCAACTCGGCATCGGTGAAACCACCACCGTGACCATCACTTTCAGTGAAGCGGTGAGCGGTTTCGACGTATCTGACATCAGCGTTGCCAACGGCGTGTTGTCGAACCTGAGCAGCAGCGATGGCGGCGTGACCTGGACCGCGACCCTGACGCCGACCGCCAATGTCAGCGACGCAACCAACCTGATCGTGCTCGACACCGGTCGCGTGCAGGACAATGTCGGCAACTTCGGCGCCAGTATCGCCATCTCCAACAACTACGCGCTCGATGCGACCCGGCCGACGGTGAGTATCGTGGTTGCCAACCCGAACCTCGGTATCGGCCAGACCACTACGGTGACCTTCACCTTCAGCGAGGCCGTCAGCAACTTCGACCTGTCCGACTTGAGCGTGACCAATGGCGACCTGAGCAACCTCGGCAGCAGCGATGGCGGCAAGACCTGGACGGCGACGTTCACGCCGACGGCCAATGTCACCGACCCAAGCAACTTCATCGCCCTGGACACCCGCAACGTCACGGATCTGGTGGGCAACACTGGCAACACGGTGGCGGTGTCGAACAATTACACCCTCGACAGCGAACTGCCAACCGCCACCGTGGTGATCGCCAATCCGAACCTGGGCGTGGGCCAGACCTCGCAGGTGACCATCACCTTCAGCGAAGCGGTCAGCGGTTTTGATTTGTCCGACATCAGTATTGCCAACGGCACCTTGTTCGACCTGGGTAGCAGCGACGGCGGCAAGACCTGGACCGCAATGCTGACACCGACCGCCAACGTCAATATCGCCAGCAACGCGATCAGCATCAACCGCGCCGGTATCAGCGACATGGCCGGCAACAGTGGCAGCGGCGTGAGCCAGTCCGACAATTTTGTCATCAACACGGTGCCGACCTCATCGGTTGTCGTCGTAACGGTAGACCCCGAGTTCCAAAGCAGCACCCCGGTGACGCTGCCCGATGTGCCCAACGTGCCGCTGCAACCGAGCATTTTCACGCCTCCGACGGGCAACCTCACTTCACCATTGACCTTCCAGCCATTGTTCGAACAACGGGTGATCGGCAACGGTATCCGGCCGTTGGGCGATATTTTCATGAACCACGGCGCATTGACCCCGAGTTTCATCGCGCAGGTTTTCAGCAGCACTGACGGCGGTGGCGATGGCTCGGGGCATGGTTTCCTCGGTTTCGGTGGCGGTGACGGCGGTGTGTTCAGCACCAGCACGCTGTCGAGCCTGTTCAATCAGGACAGCAGCAGCGAGCGCGATTCGTTGAACGCCTTCGGCAGTCAGTCGATCAAGTCCGGCGATGTTTCCCAAGGGCTGCGCGGGGTATTTGGCGCACCGACCCTGGGCCAGCAATTGCAACAACTCAAGGACAACGAGCAGCAGCAGGTCGCCAACCTGGCCGCCGCTTTGAAACTGGCCGGCATCGGCGAAATGCAGGCCTGATGAGAACTTTCACTTTTGATGCGGCACCCAGGGGCGATGCAAGGATGAATAGAAGTCATAAGTTGTTTGGAGCCAGTCTGCTGGCACTGGCGATCAGCGGATGCGCTGTCACCAGTGAGCCGATCGAACGCAGTGTCAGTGAGCAGCGGGCCAAAAGTGACCTGCAAAGCATGTACAAGGGGCAGGAGCCCCTTGCCGGCCCGTTGACCCTGCACCAGGCCATGGCCCGTGCGGTGAAGTACAACCTTGAAGGCCGGTTGAAAATCATGGAGGAGGCCCTGGCCAAGCGTCAGCTCGACCTCGCCAGTTTCGACATGCTGCCGCGCATGGCGCTGGACGCCGGATACGTGGGCCGCAACAACGTCAACGCCTCCAGCAGCCAGAGTGTGCGCACCGGCACACAGTCCCTGGAACCTTCGACCTCCCAGGACCGCGACCGTGATGTAGCGGACCTGACGATGGTCTGGAACGTGCTCGATTTTGGTGTCAGTTACATCAGCGCCAAGCAGCAGGGCGACCAGCGCCTGATCGTTCAGGAACGTCGGCGCAAGGTGATCAACACCATCGTCCAGGACGTGCGCTCGGCGTATTGGCGGGCGATGGCCGCCGAACGCCTGCTCACGCAGATCGACAGCCTGATGGCGCGGGTTGAAACCGCGCGCAACGACAGCCAGAGCATGAGCCAGCAACGCATTGGCGATCCGGTGCAGGCCCTCGGTTATCAGCGTTCGCTGATCGAAGCGACACGCCAACTGGAGGAGCAGCGCCGTGCCTTGTCTCTGGCGAAGACCGAACTGGCGACCCTGATCAACCTGCCGATGGGCACCGAGCTGACCCTGGCGACCGATAACGGTTATGAGATTCCCGAGCTCAAGATCGATCTGGCCACTCTCGAACAGGAAGCCCTGACCAGCCGCCCGGAACTGCGCGAACAGGATTATCAGGCCCGCATCAGCGCTGCCGAGACCCGCAAAGCCATGTTGCGCCTGCTGCCGGGCCTGGAGTTCTCCGCCGGCGGACATTACGACAGCAACTCGTTCCTGGTGGAGCAAGGCTGGGCCGATTACGGCGTCAAAGTCACCTGGAACCTGTTTAACGTGATCTCGGCTCCCGCGGCGATCAACGTGGCCAAGGCTGGTGAAGAAGTCGCCACCGCGCGCCGTCAGGCGATGTCGATTGCGGTGCTGGCGCAGCTGTATGTGGCCAATGCCAATTACCGCGAGGCGTTGCGCCAGTTCAAGACCAATCAGCAATTGTCGGACATCGACGGGCAAATCGTCGGTCAGTTGCGCAATCGTCACCAGGCGGACGGCATCGGTGAGCTGGATCTGATCCAGGGCGAACTCAACACCTTGCAGGCCGATCTGCGTCGTGACCTGTCCTACGCCGACCTGCGCAACGCCTACGGGCAAATTTTCGCCAGCGCCGGCCTCGATCCGCTGCCGGATCAGGTGCAATCGACGCAAGTCCAGTCCATCGCCACGGCCCTGGCCAACCGCGAAGCGGCTTGGGCGGCGGGTGATATCACGGTTCCGGTGGCCCATGCCCCAGCGCGTTGATGTGAAGCCCCCGACCGCCAGCATCAGCCGTGCCCGGCGCGAGCAACGCAACGGCCATCGCGGCGCGGCGATCCTGCTGACCGGTCTTCCGGCGGCGGGCAAATCGACCCTCGCGCAAGCGCTGCACGCCGAGTTGTTTGCACGCGGGCTGCAGAGCGTGGTGCTCGATGGTGACGGGTTGCGGGTAGGGCTCAACCAAGACCTTGGCTTCAGCGACAGCGATCGTCAGGAAAACATCCGTCGCGCCAGCGAACTGGCGGCGTTGCTGGTGGAGAACGGACAAATCGTGATCCTGGCGATGATCGCGCCCCTGGTGGAGCTGCGCGATGTGTTCGCCCGGCGGCTCGGTGACGATTATCGCGAAGTCTGGTGCAGTGCGACCCTGGCGGTGTGCGAGCAACGTGATCCAAAAGGTCACTATGCTCGCGCCAGGCGCGGCGAATTGATGGGGTTTACCGGGGTGTCCGCACCGTATCAGGCGCCGGTTGATGCGGCGCTGGTACTCGACACCGGAGTACAAACGATCGAGGCCTGCCTTGATCGACTGTTGACCTGGCTTGGCGAAGCCGAAGTGTTGCCCAGGTCCTGAACCGGTCGGCGTTCAGGCTTTCGACGACAAATCCGCCATGCCCTTGAGCAGCTCGATCGGCAGTGGAAAGACAATGGTCGAGCTCTTATCGCCGGCAATCGAACTCAAGGTCTGCATGTAGCGCAACTGCATGGCCCCCGGTTGTCGGCCGAGCATTTCGGCGGCCTGCATGAGCTTTTCCGAGGCCTGCAATTCACCCTCGGCGTGGATCACCTTGGCTCGCCGTTCCCGTTCTGCCTCGGCCTGCCTGGCGATGGCGCGGATCATCGATTCGTTGAGGTCCACGTGCTTGATCTCGACGTTGGCGACCTTGATGCCCCAGGTGTCGGTCTGGGCGTCGAGTACTTGCTGGATGTCCAGGTTCAAGCGTTCGCGTTCGGCCAGCAGTTCGTCCAGTTCGTGTTTACCCAGCACTGCCCGCAGCGTGGTTTGCGCCAATTGGCTGGTAGCAGCCAGGAAGTCCTCGACCTGGATGATTGCCTTCTGCGGATCGAGTACGCGGAAATACAGCACCGCGTTGACCTTGACCGACACGTTGTCGCGGGTGATCACGTCTTGTGGCGGCACGTCCAGCACCACGGTGCGCAAATCGACCCGGACCATTTGCTGGACCACCGGAATCAGCAGGATTAGGCCAGGGCCCTTGACCTGCCAGAAGCGCCCGAGCTGGAACACCACCCCGCGCTCGTATTCGCGCAGGATGCGGAACGTCGACCCCGCCAGGGCGATGATCAACAATAGCAGCGCGACAAGACCCAATTGCAAACCCATGACTATTCTCCGCCCGGCGCCGCGTCAGTCGCGGCCACTTGCAGCAGCAAGCCCTGGCGCCCCACCACCCGCACCCGTTGCCCGGGGTGCAGCGGCGTTGCGCTGAGCACTTGCCATTGTTCTCCTTGCAGATGAACCCAGCCGCCACAGGCGTTGCCGAGCTGTACTGAAGTGACCGGCGTTTCGCTGCCGACCAGCCCGGCATCACCGCTGACAGTGTGGCGCGGTCGGGTCTTCAGGGCATGAAACACCAGGTAAACCAGCAACAGTGCACTGACCAGTCCCAGGCCGATCATCAGTGGCACGGGCACATCGGTATTGGTCAGGATCACCGCGCCGATCACGAACATCACGATGCCGCCCAGGCCGATCACACCGTAATTGGGCAGGGCCGCCTCGGCGATCAGGAACGCGATGCCGAAGGTGATCAACCAGATCCCGACGGGATTGGGCAGCAGCACCACAACCGTGTCGGCGGCGCAGGCCGATCCGCTCAACGCCAACAGCAACGCAACTGCACAGCAACGCGTATTCACTTGACCCTCCGGGAGAGTCGTGGAGTGGCTCTGTATACAGTTTAGTTGAGCCTTGGCCGCTATGAATTTTGCTCAACTGCCGTCGACATCCGATGGGCAGATTTCCCGCCGGATCGCGCTGACGGGCCTAGACTTTTACTACGCAAGCCAAGCTTTAATCATCGTCCGCAAGCGATCATGGCGGACACCGAGGTGCATCATGCGTATGGCAAGAACCGTGCAGCGAAGCCTGGAAAAGGCTCAATGCGAATATGACATCGTCAGCCACCCACACTCGGCCAGCAGCCTTGAAACGGCGCGAGTCGCAGGTATTCCCGCCGAACGGGTGGCCAAATCGGTGATCCTCGACGATCACCATGGGCATTACCTGATGGCCGTGCTGCCCGCCAGCCGTCACCTTGACCTGAGCAAAGTCCGCAGCAGCGGCGAGTGGCAGGTTTCCCGCGAAAGCAACCTGGCGCACCTGTTCGATGACTGCGAACGCGGTGCCGTACCGGCGCTGGGTGAGTCCTATGGGTTGGAGGTGGTGATCGATCCGCTGCTGACCCGGCAGAAAGACATCTATCTGGAGGCCGGCAACCACGTCAACCTGGTGCGCATGGACATGCCCGAGTTTCTGAAAATGGTGCCGCATGCCGAGGTGCGGGAGTTGAGTCATTGAGTTTTGTTTCGTCAATGCTGTCGTCATCGCGAGCAAGCTCGCTCCCACGGGACTGCGATTAACCTGTGGGAGCGAGCTTGCTCGCGATGACCGCGCAGCGGTCCCTTAATCAGTTCACAGGAGCTAGACATGGAAAGCCCAACCCACAACCTTCCCTCCCTGTTCAAGCAACTCGGCCTGCCGGACGACGCCGAAAGCATTGATAAATTCATCGCCACCCATTCACCACTCAAACCGGAGTTGCACCTTGCGGATGCATTTTTCTGGAGCCCGAGCCAGGCCGAACTACTGCGTGAGGAGATACTCGATGACGCGGATTGGGCGGAAGTCGTGGATCAGCTGGATGTGATGTTGAGGAAGGGGCGGGGGGTGTAAAAACTGATAGGCGGTGATCTGCAACGGTTGCTCTGATCAAAACAATTGACCAGAATTAAGACCTTATTTGAGGTCTTAATTATGCAAAGTGTTTTGGCTGATATGGCTGTCAGCGTGTCTGAACTAAAGAAAAACCCCTCTGCCGTTTTGAATGGCGCCCATGGAGGGCCCGTCGCAGTGCTCAATCACAATCGCGTCATGGGGTATATGGTCCCTGCCGATGTGTTCGAAGCCATGATGGAGCGCCTGGATGATTTGGAATTGGCGGAAATCGTGCGTTCTCGTCGTCATGAAACACCGATCCCGGTAACGCTGGATGACTTATAAGCTCGAATTTCTGCCATCTGCACGCAAAGAATGGGACAAGCTGGGGCACACGCTACGTGAGCAATTCAAAAAGAAGTTGGCAGAGCGGCTCGAAATGCCTCGAATCCCTTCCGACTCACTCCATGGCATGCCCGACTGCTACAAAATCAAGTTGAAGTCATCGGGGTATCGACTCGTCTACGAGGTGATAGATGAGCGCATCGTCGTTTCTGTCGTTTCTGTCGTTGCAGTAGGAAAGCGCGAACGCAGTGAAGTGTATGAGCGTGCCAGGAAACGCTGATGGCTCTCGGCAGGTCGCTGTTACGTATTTGTTTCAAAACTTGACGGAAAATCCCTCTCAATGCAATATTGATAGTTAGCAAACTAACAGTGTGTATTGTCCCTCGTGCCGAATAACCTCGACGTTCTCCAGATGAACATCAGCAGCGCCATGGTGGTGGCCGCCAGGCATTGGCGCAAAATCTGCCAGACCACGCTGGCCAACTATGGAATCTCCGAAGCCTGTGCCGTTCCGCTGTTGATGATCGGGCGTCTGGGCGAGGGTGTGCGTCAGGTGACGGTGGCCCAGGCAGCAGGGATGGAGAGCCCGTCGCTGGTGCGCCTGCTCGATCAGTTGTGCCATGGCGGCTACGTCTGCCGCACCGAAGATGCACAGGACCGCCGCGCCAAATGCCTGAGCCTGACCGAAACCGGTCGGGAGCTGGTGCAGGCGGTCGAAGTGGAGCTGGTGCGCTTGCGCCACGAAGTCCTTGAAGGCATTGACCAGAGTGATCTGGAGGCTACGCTGCGGGTACTGAGAGCATTTGAAGCGGCCACGCCGCCATCGGTGGCGAACCCTTGAACGGATTTTTCTCTGGCATGCCCCCGGCGCGGGACTGGTTCTACGGAGTCCGCACCTTCGCCGCATCAATGATCGCGCTGTACATCGCCCTGCTCATGCAAATGCCGCGTCCGTACTGGGCGATGGCCACGGTGTACATCGTTTCCAGCCCGTTTCTCGGCCCTACCAGTTCCAAGGCGCTATACCGGGCGGTTGGCACCTTTGTCGGCGCTGCGGCGGCGGTTCTGTTCGTGCCGATGTTCGTGCAGAGCCCCTACGTGCTGGTGGTGGTGATTGCGCTGTGGACCGGGACGCTGCTGTTTCTGTCCCTGCATTTGCGCACCGCCAACAACTACGCCTTGATGCTCGCCGGCTACACCTTGCCGTTGATTGCCCTGCCGGTGGTGAACAACCCGCTGGGGGTATGGGACGTGGCCGAGGCACGGACCGAAGAAATCTTTCTCGGCATCGCCGTGGCGGCGGTGGTCGGCGCGATGTTCTGGCCCCGGCGCCTGGCGCCGGTGTTCAATGATTCGGTGAGCAAATGGTTTACCGATGCGTCGACCTACAGCCTGCGCTTCCTTAGCCGCAACGTGCAGCCTGAAGAAGTCAGCGCGCTGCGCGCATCGATGGTCGCCACGTTCAACTCCCTGGAATTGATGATCGGTCAGTTGCCCCACGAAGGCTCGCGACCGC
Organism: Pseudomonas sp. IT-P258; assembly: GCF_949767825.1. Classification (NCBI taxonomy): domain Bacteria; kingdom Pseudomonadati; phylum Pseudomonadota; class Gammaproteobacteria; order Pseudomonadales; family Pseudomonadaceae; genus Pseudomonas; species Pseudomonas sp. IT-P258. Next base: position 42,307 of record NZ_CATKPU010000043.1, read on the forward strand.
AGACAGTGCGCAATACCAAGGAATTGCGCGGTCGGATGATTCACCTGCTGCCAGTGATCGATGCCCTCGACGACGCGCTTTACGCCCTGGAACGGCGCACCCCGGAGCTTGTGGACAAGTTCGCACCCTTGCTGGCCGCCACCACCGAATGGCTCGAACACAAGGATGCCGATCTCGACCGCTGGCAAACCCTGAAGGCTCAACTCGAGGCCCTGCAACCGGCTCCCGAAGCGCTGGATGAGCGCAAGCAACTGCTTTTCTCCAACGCCATTTACCGTCTCGGCGAGTGGATCGATTTGTGGCAGGACTGTCGCAGTCTGCAGTACGCCATCCAGTGCGAAAGCCAGGACAGCTGGCGCGCGGTGTATCGGCACTGGCGGCTGGGGCGGCTATCGCCGTTCCTGGATCGCGGCCTGATGTTTTATTCCGCTGCATCGACCGTTACGGCAATCATTGTCGCCTCGGTATTGTGGATTCTGCTCGGCTGGACCGATGGCGGCAGCGCGGTGATCCTGGCAGCGGTGGCTTGCAGTTTCTTTGCCTCGATGGACGACCCGGCGCCGCAGATTTACCGGTTCTTTTTCTGGACGGCGATGTCGGTGGTGTTCGCCAGCCTCTATCTGTTTCTGGTGCTGCCCAACCTGCATGACTTTCCGATGCTGGTGCTGGCGTTTGCCGTGCCGTTCATTTGCGTCGGCACCCTGACGGTCAAGCCGCAGTTTTACCTGGGCATGCTGCTGACCCTGGTCAACACCTCGTCCTTCATCAGTATTCAGGGCGCTTACGACGCGGACTTCCTCAGTTTCGCCAACTCCAACCTGGCCGGCCCCATGGGGCTGCTGTTCGCGTTCATCTGGACCCTGATCGCCCGGCCGTTCGGTGCCGAACTGGCGGCCAAGCGCCTGACCCGTTTCAGCTGGCGTGACATCGTCAGCCTCTCCGAGCCGGCCACTTTGTCCGAGCATCGGCTTCTGGGCATACGGATGCTCGATCGGCTGATGCAGCATCTGCCGCGCCTGGCCATGACCGGCCAGGACTCCGGCGTGGCGCTGCGGGAAGTGCGGGTGGCGTTGAACCTGTTGGACCTGCTCGCTTATACGCCGCGAGTCCTTGGCGTGCCGCAGGTGCTGTTGCGCCAGGTGGTGGCCGAGGTGGGCGAGTACTTCAAGGCCTGTCTCAAGGCTGGTGAGCGCTTGCAGGCACCGAGTCCGTTGCTGATGACCCTCGACCGCACGCGCCGCGCTCTCAGCGGTGCCGGCGATGATGAGACCCGTCGGCATCTGCTGCACGCCCTGAGCGGCCTGCGCCTGGCACTGTTGCCCGGCGTCGAGTTCGTCGGCTCCGCCGAGTCCGAAGAACCGCTTCCCCATGGCATTGATGGAGCGCCTTTATGATCGGTGACCTGGATTTGAGCGGGGTGTTCCTGCCCACGCTGCTGGTGCTGATGGGCATTACTTATGTGTTGTACCTGTTGGTGCACGGGGTGCTGGCGCGCCTGCACTTTTACCGTCTGGTCTGGCACCGGGCATTGTTCAACGTGGCCCTCTACGCCTTGCTGCTTGGCGCGGTGGACTCACTCAGTCGATACCTGATGACATGAAAAAACCGTTTTTAACCCTGGGTCGCGTGGTGTTGACCCTGCTGATCGTGAGCTTCGCCGTTGTCGTGGTCTGGCGCATGGTGATGTATTACATGTTCGCGCCCTGGACCCGCGACGGGCACATCCGTGCCGACATCGTGCAAATCGCGCCGGATGTCTCCGGGCTGATCCAGCAAGTGGAGGTGCGCGACAACCAGTTGGTCAAGCGCGGCCAAGTGCTGTTCAGCATCGATCCGGACCGCTTCAAGCTGGCCCTGCGCCAAGCGAAAGCGGCAGTCGCCGACCGCGAGGAAACCCTGGCCCAGGCCCAGCGCGAGGCCAAGCGGAACAAGGGGCTTGGCAACCTGGTGCCGGGTGAACAACTGGAAGAAAGCCAGTCGAAAGTGGCCCGCGCCCAAGTGGCCTTGATGGAAGCCCAGGTGGCGGTGGACAGCGCACAGCTCAACCTCGACCGCTCGGTGATCCGCAGCCCGGTGGACGGCTACGTCAACGACCGTGCGCCACGGGCCCAAGAGTTCGTCAGCGCCGGGCGACCGGTGTTGTCGGTGGTCGACAGCAACTCGTTCCATATCGATGGTTATTTCGAAGAAACCAAACTGAACGGCATCCATATCGGGCAAAGCGTCGACATCCGGGTGATCGGCGACAATGCGCGCCTGCGCGGGCATGTGGAGAGCATCGTCGCCGGTATCGAAGACCGCGACCGCACCAGCGGCAACAACCTGCTGCCCAACGTCAACCCGGCCTTCAGCTGGGTGCGGCTGGCCCAGCGGATTCCGGTGCGCATCGCTTTCGATGACGTGCCAGAAGATTTCCGCATGATCGCCGGGCGCACCGCCACGGTATCGATCATCGACGATCAGAAACGGGAGCCGGCGCAATGAGCAAGGCCTCGGGTTTGGCGGTCGCCGGATTAGGCTTGCTGCTGTCGGCGTGTCAGATGGTCGGGCCGGATTATCATTTGCCTGAAGAAGCGGCTGTCCATCGTCCAGACTTGCAGGGCGATCTGGCGGTCGACGGTAAAACGGTGGTGTCCGCGCCGGTGCCGGCCGATTGGTGGCGCCTGTACAAGGATCCGCGACTCGACCGGTTGGTGCAGCAGGCCATGGCTTCCAACACCGATTTGCGGGTGGCGGCGGCCAGCCTGTCGCGGTCTCGCGCACAGGTTGATGAAGCCGAAGCGGCGGGCGGCTGGAGCGGCGGCGTGCAGATGGGCGCCCAGCGCTTGCAGGAGTCCGGCCAGGCGTTCCTGCTGCCGGAAAAAGTGCCGGTGGCGAACATCGGCGATATCGGTATCAGCGCGTCGTACCAGTTCGATCTGTTCGGTACCCTGCAGCGCGGCATCGAAGCGGCCAAGGCCAATGCCGATGCGACGCAGGCCGCCGCCGATACCGCACGCATCACCGTGGTGGCCGACGTGGTTCGCGCCTACACCCAGGTGTGCGCGGCCAATGAAGAGCGGGAAATTGCCCAGCATTCCCTCGACCTGCAAGCCCAGAGCACCACGCTGATCCAGCGCCTGCGCGATGCCGGGCGCGGCGACGAAACCCAGGTCACCCGCTCGCAGACCCAATTCAAATCCCTGCGCGCCGACATGCCGCGCTATGAGGCCGCACGTCAGGCCGGGCTGTATCGCTTGTCGATGTTGCTGGCCAAACCGGTGGACCAACTGCCGGCCGGCACCGCCACCTGCGACGAGCTGCCGAAAATCGCGCAATTGATTCCGGTGGGCGATGGCGCCGCATTGCTCAAGCGTCGTCCCGATGTACGGCAGGCCGAGCGTCGGCTGGCGGCCGCGACGGCCGGTATTGGCGTCGCCACGGGCGAGCTGTACCCGAACATCAGCATCGGCGCGACCATCGGTACCGTCGGTATCCTGGACGATCTCGGCGACCCGTCTACCAACCGCTGGGGCTTCGGTCCGTCGCTGACCTGGAACGTGCCGACCAACGGCGCCCGTGCGCGCATCCGCGAAGCCGAAGCGGTAACCCAGGCGACCCTGGCACATTTCGATGGGGTAGTGCTCAACGCCATTCGCGAGACTCAGACCGGCCTGGCCCAGTACACGGCATTGCTGCAACGTCGCGACGCACTGGCCGATGCCGAGCAATCGGCAAAGCTGGCGTCTGACCAGACCCACCGCTTCTTCCAGGCCGGCCGCGCCTCGTTCCTGGCCGACCTGCAGGCCACCCGCACCTACATCGATGTCACGGCGCAACTGGCTGCCGCGAACACCCAGGTTGCCGCCAGTCAGATCGATTTGTTCCTCGCCTTGGGCGGCGGCTGGGAAAGCGGACGAACGCAAGCGTCGAACTCCGGCAAACCCTGAGGCCGTTGCTATGCTTTGAAGTGTTGGAGGGGCGCCCCGTACAAAGCGCCCTTTCTTCGCACAAGGCTCGCGCAGGTCAGGGGGAAACCAATAATGAAAAACCCTTATGCTCTCGGCTTCTGGTGCGCCATCGTGGCGTTGGTGCTGCTGTCGGCCACCTATTTCTACGGCATCATGCTGGCCCTCCAGATCGACAAGGCTCTGGCGTTCCTCGACAGTGCCGCCGCACTGATCGCGGTGATGTCCATTGCGGTGGTAGCCTGGGCCTCGGTCCAGAATCAACGCACCAAGAAAAGACAACTCGAACAAGGCAAGACCCTGGTCCTGATCTGGGACACCAAGGTGGCGCTGCGTCGTGTCGAAACGGTGTTCGACCGTTATTTCTGGGGCAGTTACTGGCAACCGGGGCGCACCTTTCAGGAAGTCATGGGCGAATTGACCGGCACACCGCTGGAAAAAAGCCTCGAAAGCCTGAAAAAACAGTGCCTGGCGCTGGACCGACAAGTGGCTGACGACGGTCGGCACTGGCTCAGCAATGCCCGGGAGCTGGCGGATGTCGCCACGGCCATGGCCCGTGAACGCTATCAACTGGATGTTTGCGACACGCGCACGGAAGTGACCGGCGGGGCGGTGATCAACCGCGACTTCGAAGTGCTGGTGTACACTTGGACTGCAAGGCTCAAAAGTTTTGATCATCAACTGGATGAAATCGAGGTCCAGTATTCCTGATTTTGTGGTGGCTGTTATGCCGCCTTCGCGAGCAAGCCCGCTCCCACAGGGATTACGCCATACCTGTGGGAGCGGGCTTGCTCGCGAAGGCGATTGCATTGACTGTGAATATCTCCAGCCGTGTGACCACCCCAAGACACTCTTTCACCTTTAAACATTGGGCCGTTCGTCGCACCCGGTGCTAATCTGCAACTCACTTTCAGCGCTGTCGAGCCGCAACCCGTCATGGGTTCAGGGAAGACGACCTCACTTTCAACAACGGACATTGAACGGGTCATACATGAATAAATCAGCAGGCTTGCTACTGGGAATTGTTGTCGCGATCGGTGCCATCAGCGCAGGCGGAGCCTGGTTCACCGGCACCAAAATCGAAGGTGTACTGAACACCTCGATTGCCGATGCCAACAAGGAATTGCAGGCGGCGATGGTCGGTTCCAACGGCACTGCGTCCCTGGAACTGGTGTCGCTGGAGCGTCATGTATTCAGCAGCACCGCGCACTATCGCCTCAAGGGCGAAGGCGAAATGTTCGGCGAAGCGCCGGTCGAGTTGCTGTTTGTCGATCACATCGAACACGGCCCGTTGCCGTTCTCGCGCCTGATGTCGCTCAAGTGGCTGCCGGTCCTGGCGACCAGTCACTACGAGCTGGAAAAGACCCCGTACACCGAGAAGTGGTTTGCCGCCGCCAAGGGCAAGTCCCCGCTGAGCGGCGTGGTCAATATCGGCTATGACAACGCTACCAATGGCACCTTCGAGTTGCAGCCGCTGGAAATGGCCCTGGATGACAAGTCGAGCATGAAATTCTCTGGCTTGAGCATGGACATCGATGCCAGCGCCAAGGCGCAGAAGGTCAAGGCCAACGGCTACATGGACAGCCTGAAGGTGACCACCGTTTCCGAAGACCAGGCGCCGGTGCAGGTTGAGTTGAACGGCCTGACCCTGGCCAGCAACCTGACAAAAAGTACCTACGGTTTCTACACCGGCGAGAACGTCGTTGAACTGGCCAGCGGCAAATCGACCTTCGGCGTCAAGCAGTCGGTGCTGGACTTCAAGAAGTTCGAAATGAAGAACCTGACTGAAGAAAAGGGCAGCAACGTCTCCGGACGTGCCGACTACAAGGTCGGCGACGTGTCCTTCAACGGCAAGACCATCGGTTCCGGTGCGCTGGCCATGAGCCTGAAGAACCTCGACATTCCGGCGACCCTGTCGTTGATGCAGGTTTACCAGAGCAAGCTGCAGCCGTATGAAAGGGCGGCGGCCGAAGCAACAGCGGCCGGCCTGCCGGCGCCAGAGCTGAAACTGACCGAAGCCGAAGAGGCGCTGCTCAAGTCCAGCCTGGAAAAACTGCTGGCGGCCGGACCACAAGTGGCCCTGGAAAACCTGTCGTTCAACACCGCCAACGGTGAGAGCCGCGCCAATATGGTGCTCGACCTGACCAAGCCACAGACCATTGATCTGCCGACCGATCAACTGGTCAGACAGCTGATTGCGCTGCTCGACTTCAATCTGCAAGTGTCCAAAGCCATGCTGGTCGATGTGCTCACCGTGCAATCGCAAATCGACGGTCAGACCGACGCCAAGCTGATTGCCGACCAGGCCACCGCCACCGCGGACATGTTCAGCAGCATGGCGGTCGGCAGCCAACTGGCAAAACTGGACGGCAACAACATCGTCACCAACTTGCGTTACGCCAACAATCAGGTGGACTTCAACGGCCAGAAAATGACCGTTGAAGAGTTCGCCAGTTTTGTAATGAGCAAGTTCGCAGATACCAGTGCCACCGAATAACGACGGCTGCTAACCCTGCAACGCCCGGCCTCTGCATCGCGCAGGCGCCGGGCGTTTTGCTGTCCGGCCCCTAGGGGACGTTACGGATCAGGCGCCATGCCTCTTCCCAGGGCAACGGTTGTTTCATCCGCTCGGCGAGCATCGCCATGGCCCGGTCCATCTCGCAGGCTACCGCTGCCGACACCACGCCGTTTTTTCCGAACAGGCCTATGAATGGCGGATCGAAAGGGTCGCCCTTGAACTCGACTTCGTCCCAAGCCTGGGCGTGGCCGAGGTAGTCGTAGGTTTTACCGAAATGCCAGGTCCAGAAAAACGGCACGTCGAGGTAGTGCTCGTCACCGCCCAGCATATTGGCCGCGGCGATCCGTGCCTGCTGTTGGGCCAGTCGCCAGTGTTCGATGCGCAGGTATTGGTTGTTCAGCGGGAACGTGGCGATATCGCCAGCCGCCCAGAGGCCGTCGGCCACGCGCATTGCGCCGTCGACACGCAGCGACTGGTCTTGCTCCGTTGGCAACCCGGTAAAGGCCGCAGTGGCTGGCGTGACGCCAATACCGACCAGCACCAGATCGGCCGCCAAGTGTTCGCCATTATCCAGGCGCACGGCCTCGACCTTGTCCGTCCCTTCGATCTGTACCGCATTGCCCTGGGTATGAAACACGACGCCATGGGCTTCATGTCGTGCGCGAATGGCCTTGCCGACCGTGTCACCGAACTGTTTGGCAAACGGCACTTCGTGACGGGCCAGCACGGTCACGTTCAGGCCAAGCTGGCGCAGGGACGAGGCGGACTCCATGGCAATGAAACTGTCGCCGATGATCACCACCCGCTGGCCGGCGCTGGCGCTGTCGAGAATCTGCTGCGCATGGGCTTTGGAGCGCAGGACGAACACTTGCGGCAGGTCGGCGCCCGGCAGCGTCAGCGGATTGGGTACGCCGCCGGTGGCCAGTAGCGCGGCGTCGTAGGCCAGTGATTGGCCGTCAGTCAGCCGCAGCGTCCGGTTTGGCGCATCCAGGCTTGCCACTTCGCCTCGCAGGCGCTCGATCCGCTGCTTGCGGTAAAAATCCTCGTCACGCAGCGGCGGGACTTCGTCCAGCGGCATCTCCCCGGCGATCACGTATTTGCTCAGCGCGGTGCGGTCGTATCCGGAATCGGCTTCGCGGTCGATCAACAACAGCCGGCCGCCGAAACCTTTCTCGCGCAAACACGCTGCCGCTGCCGTGCCTGCCGCGCCAGCGCCGACAATGATGAAGGTTCGTGGATCGTCGGCCGGTGGCGCGTGGCCACCCGACATCGGCTGGTCGCCGACCCAGATATCGCCGTCACGGACTTCGAGGGGATAGCGCTTGAGGCTGTCCAGGGCTGGCGGTTCACACAGCCCGCCATCCTCGATCCGGAACTGCGCCTTGTGCCATGGACACGTCAGGCGTCCGTGGCATATCGCGCCGTCCGCCAGCGGGGCTCCGGCGTGCGGGCATTCGGCCTGATAAGCGCGCAGTTGTTCGCCGGCCCGCAACAGCAGGATCTTGCTGCCCAGGACCTGCACTTCCAGACCCCGGTCTTCGGGCACATTGGCGACACGCGCAACGCGATGCAGAGTCATGATCGCTCTCCAGTCAGACGTTTCACTTATGAGTCTGGTACTTATCGCGAGGTTCAGCCAATTGCCCCTGCCACGGCGTGAACGGTCCGGCTATAGTTTGCACGCCGACGACGGCCCAACACGCACAAGGTGCTCCGGTATGCCCCGATTGACCTCAATGAACCCTTGGCTCGCGGCCTTGGCAGTCGCCCTTTGTGTGCAGTTTCCGGTGCAGGCCCAGGAGCGCTTCACCCTGAACATTCCCGGCGTCTCCGATGACCGCCTGTTCACGTCGGCCGCCGCCAGCGACTCCGCGGGTTGTGGCGGACATAATATTTCTCCGGCCTTGAACTGGAACGCCGGCCCGGCAGCCACCCAAAGCTACGCCATCGTCATGCACGACCCAGACGGCCAGAAAGGCCAGGGCGTCGATAACTGGGTGCACTACGGCATCAAGGCCGGCACCCACCAGATCCCGGCCGGCGCCGGGAGCAAACCCGGCCTCGAGGGCGTCGGCGGTACCAACAGCAAGGCAACCACCGGCTACATCGGCCCTTGCCCGCCCGTTGGCGACAGTGCGCACCACTACATCATCCAGATCTACGCCCTGGACCTGCCCCCGGACGCCTTGCCCGCCGGCCTGACCCGTGCGCAGTTGCTGGAAAAAATCCAAGGCCATGTCCTGAAAAACAGCAGCGTGGTGCGGCGCTATCACCGCTGAAGGCTGATCGCCCCAGCGGATTTGCAGACAACTGAAGTGCGCGGCATTCCGGGGATTTGGCATCCACCCCCGAAAGCGCGCACTATCAGGCTATAGCCGATGCGTTGGAGGATGCCGTGGCAAAAAAAATCGACCGCATCGCCCAAATGCTCAGCTGCCCACAAAAGGGCGAGGAACTGCGGCGAGCGATTACCGAGAGTCGCAAGGATTTTCTGCTGAACCAGCCGGAAGAAGACGTTGTTGAAGACGACGACCTCGAAGAGGAGCTTTTCGAGGACGACGAGGACGATGATGAGTACGACGAGTTCGACTGGACGACAGAATGAAAAAAACCGCCTCGGCGGTTTTTTTGTGGGTCCAGGCTAAAGCCCTGAGGGGCTGTATCTGGCGTACTTGATAGTGTCAGAGCCCATTGGGGAGAAACTTGGTTGCGCCGCTGACATCGTCGATTTTCTTGATGCGAAAGGCTTTCAGGCATGTTTCGTCGCGGGTGTTGGCGTCAGAGCAAAATTGCTTGATGAAGTCGGCAAAAACCATTTCTTGGCCATTAACGGTGAGGACGCGCTTGTAATATTCACCATTGATACCTTGGGCTTGACGACTGGTCGTCATCTCCTGGTCCACCACCAGGCGTCCGTGAAGGTCGACAGCTGGAACCTGGACTTTGGGGTCTTCTTTGGAGCAGGCGCTCAGCAGTAGTCCCGCGGCAATCAGCGTACATAAACGCAGCATATGAATTCATCTCTGATAACGGATGCCCCGGACCAGAGTCCGGGGGACGATCGATAGGAAGATTACTCGCCGAACAAGCGGCCGGAGCGGTTGACGTCAGCCTTGCCGGTATCTTCCAGCAGAGACTTGGCACCGGAGGTCACATTGCGTGCCGAGTCGGCTTCAGACTGGATCACATCGGTGCGTGCCGCGCTGTCACGCAACTCCGCATCGATGTAGTCGTTGGCGCGTGCGGTGCGCGCGCGCTTTGCCTGTAGTGCCAGGCGGCGCTCTTCCAGCTCCAGTGCGCGCAACTCGTCTTCGAAGCCTTCTTCACGGGTTTGCACACGCTTGTGTTCAAGTTCTTGTGTTTTGCGCTGCTCAAGAGCCCTTTGCTGCGCAGCTTGCTGTGCCACTGCCCGTTGCCGACGATCAGCAGCGCTACGGGCCTCCTCGCGTGACCGCTCGGCTGCCGCCTGGCGGATGCGTTCGGCCTCGGCGGCCGCTTCAGCCTGTTTGGTTTGCTGTTCGATTTGATACAGATTGTCGAATTGGCCCGCCAATGTCGGCATGGCGAGCAGTGCGAGGACCGAGCCCAAAACAATATGTTTCATGTCCGACCCCCTTAGCTTTTCTTGGGTTCTGGACAGGTCGCATTCGGCTGAATGCGTGTTTCGTTGGAGATCGTCATCACCATCAGGGATATTTCGCCAACCTTGAACTCACAAGGGCGACCCACCTGGGCAGAAGTGAAGATCTTGCCGCTTTCGGAATAACCAATCAGCACGCCCGGTACCAGGGTGGTGTCATTGACCATCGAGCCCGCCATGGCGCCTGCAGCGCCACCGGCTACACCGCCGACAATGGCCGTGTCAGTGTTTTTAGTGTTGCCCAGTGCGGCACCACCGATCAGACCCAGTACCCCGCCCGCCATCATGGCTGCTTTTTTGTTCTTTTCGTTGCTGACTTTAATCTTGCTCGGCGAAATCGTAAGGATTTTGACGGTTTTAGCTTCCTGCTGAGTGTTTACCTGACTGGCGTCGAATACATCTGCCTGATACTCCTCACCGCTCGTTTGGCAACCAGCAAGAACGGCAGCAATCGAAAGCACCAGGCAGCGTTTTAACATCATCATTTCTAATATCTCTATGAGCGTAAGAAATCCCGAGCGGGACAATCCATTGTGATTTGAGGCAATGTGCCATCATTTTAATCAAACTCAAGAAGATAAGGCCAAGGAAACTTTGGAGAGGATGTGGATCAGGGGCCTCAGGCAGCAGTGGGATAGCGCGTCGTCATGCGCAAATTTCGGGTGGCAGTTTCAACGCCCGCAGCAGGCTGCCGATGCCGTTCGCCGAAGAAGCCAGAAGGTGTAAACCTTATTCAGGACGAAATAGCACCCACAAAAAAGCCCCAGGCCCATAAGGCCTGAGGCTTTCTCGTTACAACGTATGGTGCACCAGGCGGGATTCGAACCCACGACCCCTGCCTTCGGAGGGCAGTACTCTATCCAGCTGAGCTACTGGTGCAGCGGGCGCCATGATACGCATATGCACTGCGGGCGTCCATGCTGCTGAATCGCCTGCGTTTTCTCAAAGCGGTAACGCGCGTTTGCTACGTTGATCAGAAAAAATAGGCAAAAGCGTCGTTTTCGTTCTTTTTTTCGAACAGGCTATTGTCCTTTACCCCCTTTGATCCTAGGATTCGTTTGAGATTTCAAACGCTCTTGTCTGGGTGCTGAACCGCACGATTTGAATCAGTGCGCTATTTATGTGCTTCAGCCCGGTGAATGATTTCCCTGACGGCAGCCTATCGAGGCGCCTTTCTACAATCATAATTTGCTCCGCATTCGTTGCGGTGCTGTTAAGGAAAGCCGACATGCAGCTTAAAGACACCCAGTTGTTCCGCCAGCAAGCCTTCATCGATGGCGCGTGGGTCGATGCGGACAATGGTCAGACGATCAAGGTCAACAACCCGGCAACGGGCGAAATTCTGGGCACCGTGCCGAAAATGGGCGCTGCCGAAACCCGCCGTGCGATCGAAGCCGCTGACAAAGCGCTGCCGGCCTGGCGTGCACTGACCGCCAAAGAGCGTGCGACCAAGCTGCGTCGCTGGTATGAGCTGATCATCGAGAACCAGGACGACCTGGCTCGCCTGATGACTCTGGAGCAAGGCAAGCCATTGGCCGAAGCCAAGGGCGAAATCGTTTACGCCGCTTCCTTCATTGAGTGGTTCGCCGAAGAAGCCAAGCGCATCTACGGTGACGTGATTCCGGGCCACCAGCCAGACAAGCGCTTGATCGTGATCAAGCAGCCAATCGGCGTGACCGCTGCAATCACCCCGTGGAACTTCCCGGCTGCAATGATCACCCGTAAAGCCGGCCCGGCCCTGGCCGCCGGTTGCACCATGGTGCTCAAGCCTGCTTCGCAAACTCCGTTTTCCGCCTTCGCCCTGGCCGAACTGGCCCAGCGTGCCGGCATCCCGGCTGGCGTGTTCAGCGTTGTTTCCGGCAGCGCCGGCGACATCGGCAGCGAGCTGACCAGCAACCCGATCGTGCGCAAGCTGTCCTTCACCGGTTCGACCGAAATCGGTCGTCAACTGATGTCGGAATGCGCCAAGGACATCAAGAAAGTGTCCCTGGAGCTGGGCGGCAACGCGCCGTTCATCGTGTTCGACGACGCGGACCTGGATAAGGCCGTCGAAGGCGCGATCATTTCCAAGTATCGCAACAACGGTCAGACCTGCGTCTGCGCCAACCGCCTGTACATTCAGGATTCGGTCTACGACGCGTTCGCCGAGAAGCTGAAAGTGGCTGTGGCCAAGCTCAAGATCGGTAACGGTCTGGAAGACGGCACCACCACTGGCCCGCTGATCGACGAAAAAGCCGTGGCCAAGGTGCAAGAGCACATCGCTGACGCCATTTCCAAAGGCGCCACCGTGTTGTCCGGCGGCAAGCCGATGGAAGGCAACTTCTTCGAGCCGACCATCCTGACCAACGTGCCGAACAACGCTGCCGTGGCCAAGGAAGAAACCTTCGGTCCATTGGCTCCACTGTTCCGTTTCAAAGACGAAGCCGACGTGATCGCGATGTCCAACGACACCGAGTTCGGTCTGGCCTCGTACTTCTATGCCCGCGACCTGGGTCGTGTGTTCCGTGTGGCTGAAGCCCTGGAATACGGCATGGTTGGCGTCAACACCGGGTTGATCTCCAACGAAGTCGCGCCGTTCGGCGGCATCAAGGCCTCGGGCCTGGGCCGTGAAGGCTCCAAGTACGGCATCGAAGATTACCTGGAAATCAAATACCTCTGCCTGGGCATCTAAGCTCGAAGGTATAAGCCAAGAAGGTATTGCTTGAAACGCAAAGGGCACGAGAGCGCTGTTCCTTTGCGTGCGTAAAACCGGAATTTTCTCTGTGACCGGGAACGCCGTGGCAGTCGATCATCGCATGCTGCCGCCGTTGCTCCCCGTCGCTTTATCCTTGAACCACGCCGCCCGATGAGCGGTGAATGAGGAATGTATGAGCAAGACTAACGCTTCTTTGATGGCCCGCCGTACCGCTGCTGTTCCACGTGGTGTTGGCCAGATTCACCCGATCTTCGCCGATTCCGCGAAGAACGCGACCGTAACCGACGTTGAAGGTCGTGAGTTCATCGACTTCGCCGGCGGTATCGCCGTGCTGAACACCGGCCACGTGCACCCGAAAGTCATCGCCGCCGTGACTGAGCAGCTGAACAAGCTGACCCACACCTGCTTCCAGGTTCTGGCCTACGAGCCGTATGTGGAAGTGTGCGAAAAAATCAACGCCAAGGTCCCAGGTGATTTCGACAAGAAAACCCTGCTGGTGACCACCGGCTCCGAAGCCGTGGAAAACTCCATCAAGATCGCCCGTGCCGCCACTGGCCGTGCCGGCGTGATCGCCTTCACCGGCGCTTACCACGGTCGCACCATGATGACCCTGGGCCTGACCGGTAAAGTCGTGCCTTACTCGGCCGGCATGGGCCTGATGCCAGGCGGCATCTTCCGCGCGCTGTACCCGAACGAACTGCACGGTGTGAGCATCGACGATTCGATCGCTTCCATCGAACGCATCTTCAAGAACGACGCCGAGCCGAAAGACATCGCCGCGATCATCATCGAGCCGGTTCAGGGCGAAGGCGGTTTCTACGTCGCGCCTAAAGAGTTCATGAAGCGTCTGCGTGCCCTGTGCGACCAGCACGGCATCCTGCTGATCGCTGACGAAGTACAGACCGGCGCTGGCCGTACCGGTACGTTCTTCGCCATGGAGCAGATGGGCGTTGCTGCCGACCTGACCACCTTCGCCAAATCCATCGCTGGCGGCTTCCCGCTGGCCGGTGTGTGCGGCAAGGCCGAATACATGGACGCCATCGCTCCAGGCGGCCTGGGCGGCACCTATGCCGGTAGCCCGATCGCTTGTGCCGCGGCCCTGGCCGTGATGGAAGTGTTCGAAGAAGAGCACCTGCTGGATCGTTGCAAGGCTGTTGGCGAGCGTCTGGTAACCGGCCTGAAGGCCATCCAGGCCAAGTACCCGGTGATCGGTGAAGTCCGTGCCCTGGGCGCGATGATCGCTGTCGAGCTGTTCGAAAACGGCGACAGCCACAAGCCGAACGCTGCAGCCGTGGCGTCGGTTGTGGCCAAGGCTCGCGACAAGGGTCTGATCCTGCTGTCTTGCGGCACCTACGGCAACGTTCTGCGCGTCCTGGTACCGCTGACCTCGCCGGACGAGCAACTGGACAAAGGCCTGGCGATCATCGAAGAGTGCTTCTCCGAGCTCTGATCCCCGGTGTGACCTGATCCACAAAAAACCCGCTTCGGCGGGTTTTTTCATGCCCCTGGAAACAGATCCCGCGCATTAGCGCTGTATCGAATGGCCAGCATTGGATAAGGTTCCTGCATTGCCAGGGAGAGCTGTATGACAACTGTCATTTTACCCGCCGTTCCAAGAGTCCTGATTGCCGAGGCCGACCCCTGGTCCCGGGATCTGCTCAAGGAAGTGTTATTGAATGTACGCTGCGATGCCCGGCTGGATCTGTGCGCCGATGGCCAGCAAGCGCTGGAGCTATTGGCCGCCCACCCCTATGACCTGGTGATCGCCGACTGGGAGTTGCCGGGCGTCGATGGCCTGAATGTCCTGCGCAATGTCCGTCAGCGCAAACGCAACCCGCCGCTGCCCTTCATCCTCATGAGCAGTCGCAACGACAGTGCCAGCGTGCGCGAGGCCTTGCCGCTGGTGCCGGCCGCGTACCTGACCAAGCCCCTGAATATGCAAAGCCTGACCCAACGGTTGCAGGGGTTGCTGCTGAACGCTGGCGAAGAAGTCTCGTGCGAAGTGCCGGCGCTGGCACCGGGCATGACGTTGTCGGTGTTTCTGGAGCGTCGCCGGGAATTGGCCGACGGCGCGCCGCTGATGACCGACGTGCAAGTGGCGGTCAAACGCAGCCTCAATCCCAACGGCCTCGACCTGACGGTGCTGGAAGACGAAATCCGCACCGATCCGCAGGTCACGGCCGTGCTGATCGCCGCTGCCAACAGCGCGGCCCAGCACCACGGCAGCGGTGTGCAAACCCTGTCCCAGGCGCTGCATCGCCTGGGCACCGGGCAGAGCATGAACCTGATTCTCGGCCTGGCGCTCAAGCGCAGTGCCCGGCTCAGCGATCCGCAATTGGCCGACTATGCCGAGCGCTACTGGGATCTATCGCTGCACACCGCCGAATACGCGCGAACCCTGGCGCGCCTGCTCGATCTGGATCAGGAGCGCTGTTATTGCGCCGGCATGTTGCATCGTCTCGGCGATCTGGCGTTGCTGCGCTGTTTGCAGGAATGGAAACAGGCCGGTGGCGAGCTGGACGAGCAGGAGGAAGTGGGTGAAGCGCTGGTTGAATTTGGCGCGGCCTATGGTTCGGCCTTGCGCACGCGCTGGCGCCTGCCGCTGGAGTTGCGGGAGCTGATTGCGGCGGCCTACCAGCTCGGTGGCGGGGTTTACTCCCGCGAGGCGCTGGTGATGAACATGGCGGCGCAGATGGCGCGCCTGACCGAGCATGAGGGCATTGAGGCGCTGGCGAAGAGCCGGACGGCGCGGTTGCTCAAGATCGGTTTGCCGGAGTTGATGCGTTTGCGCAGGAAATAAGGGCGAACGCGATTCCCTGTGGGAGCGGGCTGTGGTGACCTGTCAGGCAGTGACAATCCGGTTCTTGCCCTCGCGCTTGGCCCGGTACATCGCGGCATCCGCCCGGGAAAACAGGTTCTCCACGTTTTCGTCCGCGGCGCTCAGGCAGGTCAGGCCCTGGCTGACGGTGATGCCAAACGTCTGGCCTTCATGGGTGAAACGCATTCGCTGAATCTGCTGTTGCAAGCGTTCCGCCACTTGCAGGGCCATCTGCGGCGTACAGCCGGGAAACACCGCTGCGAACTCCTCACCGCCAATGCGCCCGAACAGGTCGCCACGGCGCAACGCCGCGCGGCCGCTATCGGCGATGCATTGCAACACGTTGTCGCCTTCCTGGTGACCGTAGGTGTCGTTGATGATTTTGAAGTCATCGATGTCCAGCATCAGGAACGACAGCGGTTGGCCCCGTTGCCGGGCGTGTGCGAATTCCTGGTGGGCGCATTCGAAGAAATGCCGGCGATTGCTGCTTTGGGTCAGGGCGTCGGTGGTTGCCAGGCGATGCAGTTCGCTTTCCATCCGCTTCTTGTCGGTGATGTCTTCGGCGATGCCGACGATGATCACGGGTTGCCCCGGTTCGGCCTGGCGGTTGACGTAGCATTTGTCGCTGAGCCAGCGTACCTGGCCATCGGCGGCAATGATTCGATACTCGCGGTCTTCGACGGCGCCCTTGTCCAGCACCTCGGCCAGGCTGCGCTCGGCATAGTCCAGGTCGTCAGGGTAAATGCTGTCGCGCCAATGGTTGCAGTCGACCAACAGCCGATCAGCCGAACGGCCAAAGATCCGTTCATAGGCGGGGCTGACGTAAAGCACCTGGCGGGTTTCCCAATCGAAGGCCCACAGCACCGCGTTGACGCTCATCAGCAAGGTATTGAGCAACTGTTCGCGTTCGCTCAGGCGTGCGACTTCGCCTTGGGCATGCATCAGCGCTATCAGGGTCTGCGCGGCCTCGGGCCCATGTGACGGAGATGAGTCTTGCAGGTTTTTCTGGGCCATCGACACAAATCTCAAAGGGCATGCCGCGTGTTAGTTCGCGGCCAACACCAAACCCGCCGGGGATGGCGAAGTGTCTTTGAGATAGGGCTTTTCGGGTGAAGTTCCCACCCTTTGTCACGAGAGAGCTGGCTCCCGCCGGGCGGTACTGATGGCGCGATATTGCAGTCACGCCACATACCAATGTGGGAGCGGCGCACCGCCGCTCCCACAGGTTTTTTTCAGACAGCGGCAGGGCGCAGGGAGTAGGTCTTCAACTGATCGGCGAAGTCGCGCAGGGATTGAATCCCGCTGGCTTCGGCTTCGTGTACCCAGTCCTTGATGGCCGCCAGCATGTCGTGACCATTTGAGCTGGTCTTGACCCAGATCTGCTGCAGGGCCAGGCGTTTCTCGTAAATTACCTTCAGCGCCTGACTGTGCTCGAGCATGTTCTGGATGCGTACATGGTGTTTGTCATCCAGCAGGCTGGTCTCCCGCGAAAGCAGGCGCTTGGCCCGGTGGAACTGGTGGCGTACCGAGTGATCGACCTTTTCCAGCTCTTGCTTGACCAGCGGGCCGATCACCAATTTGCGGTACTGGGCCATGATCTGGAAGCGGTTGTTGAGGATCGCCATGGCGGTGTCCATGTCCAGGTTGCCCTTGCCTTCGACGCGATGGGCAATCGGCGCAACCCGTTGAACCTTGGCCAGGCGCAGGAAGCTGAAGACTTTAATCCACGCCCAGCCCAGGTCGAATTCCCACTTCTTCACCGACAATTTTGCCGAGTTAGGGTAGGTGTGATGGTTGTTATGCAGTTCTTCGCCGCCAATCAGGATGCCCCAAGGCACCAGGTTGGTCGCCGCATCGCGGCATTCGAAGTTGCGGTAGCCGATGGCATGGCCCAGGCCATTGACCACGCCGGCGGCCCACACCGGGATCCACATCATCTGGATGGCCCAGATGGTGATGCCGATGGTGCCGAACAGCAGCAGGTCGATAACACCCATGATCGCGATGCCCAGCAGCGGGTATCGGCTGTAGAGGTTGCGCTCGATCCAGTCTTCGGGGCAGTTCTTGCCGTAGATGCGCAGGGTCTCGGGGTTTTCCGCTTCGGCGCGGTACAACTCGGCGCCTTTGCGCAGCACCGTGGACAAACCCTTGATGACCGGGCTGTGCGGGTCATCGACGGTTTCGCATTTGGCGTGATGCTTGCGGTGGATGGCGGTCCACTCGCGGGTGTTCTGCGCCGTGGTCAGCCACAGCCAGAAACGGAAGAAATGCTTGAGCCCCCCATTCAGCTCCAGGGAGCGATGGGCGGAGTAACGATGCAGATAGACCGTGACGGCGATGATCGTGACGTGGGTCATCAGCAGGGTGACTGCTACCAGCGACCAGGGCGACAAGCCAAGAAAACCTTCGTACCACATAGGCTGTAGGGCCCTCGATAAAGAAAAAACAGCCGTTGCATTATCACTAAGCCCACACAGAAAACCAGTCGCCCTTTCAGATAAGAGTGGCTGGATGTGTCTTTCAACTATAATTCCAAACTTTTTGTAGGGACATGGATTGCCGGATGTCTGCCACCTATCGCGATGCCTTGCGCGCAGCGCTGCTCTATCTGTTGCTTTCTGTGGTTTGGCTGCAGATCAGTGGCTATTTATTAAACAGTTTCTTCGATAGCTCTGCCGAGCGACTGCGATGGCAACTGATCAACGGTTATGTCTGGGTGCTGTTCAGCGCCGGGTTGATCTTCATTGCCCGGGCGCGGCTGCTGCGGTGTCTGGGTATCGGCGCCAAACTGCGTGAGCGCGATGCCGACCGCATGCGCTTGCGCCAGGCGGCGGCCGTGTTCGACTGCACCCGCGAAGGCGTGCTGGTTACCAATCGGGAAGGCCTGATCATCCATGTAAACCGGGCGTTCATGGAAATCACCGGTTACGGGTGTGAGGACGTGCTGGGACAGCGGCCCAACCTGTTCAAGTCCGGGCGACATTCCCCTGAGTTCTATCAGGTGATGTTTGCCTCGCTCGCCAGTGTCGGGGAGTGGAGTGGGGAAATCTGGAACCGGCGTAAAAGCGGCGAAATTTACCCGCAATGGCAAACGATCCGCCTGATCCATGACGATTTCGGCCGGCCGAGCGAATATGTGGCGGTGTTTTCCGACATCAGTGCAATCAAGAACTCCGAACACGAACTGATGCGCCTGGCGCACCACGATCCGCTGACCGACCTGCCGAACCGCCTGCTGTTCACCGACCGCGCCGAACAGGCCCTGGCCTCGGCACAGGTGCACAAGCGTGGCTGCGCGCTGCTGATGATCGATCTCGATCACTTCAAGATGATCAACGACAGCCTCGGGCACACCATTGGCGACCAGTTGCTCAAGGCTGTGGCCGAGCGCCTGGACGCCATGTTCGGTCCGGGCATCACCTTGGCCAGGCTGGGCGGAGATGAGTTCGCCATACTTGCCGAAAGCTGTCCGCAACTGGTTCAGGCCGCTGCGTTGGCCCAGCGGATCATCGATGGTCTTAAAGAGCCGTTTCTTATTGATGGGCACCAACTGTCCATCAACACCAGCATCGGCATCAGCCTGTTCCCCAGCGATGCCTTGAGTGTCGAGCAACTGCTGCGCAATGCCGACTCTGCACTGTTCAAGGCCAAGAGCACGGGGCGCAATGATTATGCCCTGTACACCGAAGAGCTGACGGCCCATGCCCAGCAACGGGTGGAGATCGCCTTCGAGTTGCGCCGAGCCCTGGAACGGCAAGAGCTGCGGGTCCATTACCAGCCGGTTCACGACCTCAAGACCAGCCGCCTGGTTGGCGTCGAGGCGCTGGTGCGTTGGCAGCACCCGCAGCGGGGCCTGGTGTCGCCGGCGGAATTCATTCCGGTCGCCGAACGAACCGGTCTGATTGCTGAAATCGATGCCTGGGTCATGGCGCAGGCGTGCCGGCAGATGTGCCAGTGGCAGCAGGGCGGGGTGGTGCTGTCATTCGTCGCGGTCAACGTTTCTTCGCGCCTGTTCGCCCGCCGTGAGCTGTATCGGCAGGTGGCGCAGGTCTTGCGTGAAACCGGGCTGGAACCGGCGTTTCTGGAGCTGGAAGTTACCGAAAGCGCGGTGATGGAGGACCCGGAGGTCGCGCTGGAGCAGATGCATCGCCTGCGCGAACTGGGCGTGCGCCTGGCCATCGACGACTTTGGCACCGGTTATTCATCGCTGCTGCGACTCAAGCGTCTGCCGGTACAAAAGTTGAAAATCGACCAAGGCTTCGTCGCCGGATTGCCGTGGGATGAGGATGATGCAGCGATTTCGCGGGTGATCATTGCCCTGGCCCAGAGCATGGGCATGCAGGTGCATGCCGAGGGGATCGAGCAGGTCGAACAGGCAGCTTTCCTCCTCGAGCAGGGGTGTGATCTGGGTCAGGGTTACTGGTTCGGGCGGCCGGTGTCGGCGGCGCAGCTCGATTGGATGCATGCGCCGGTGATCGGATAGGCGCAAACCCTGTGGGAGGTTTTTTGGTGTGTCTGAAAAGGGGTGATTCACCTCAAGCCCTTGTCCCTTCAGTTAATCTCTTCTGGTTATATAAACATTCTTAAATAGTCTTTTTAAGAATATCTACACCTCTCTAGTATTGCTCTCAAGCCGCAAGCAGTGCCGACACTGCGAGGCAACCTCTCAGTTGAAGGAGCAGCAATATGAGCGCATCCCTGCGTAGCGTCGACGGTCAAGACGAAGCCACCATCCTGCGTGAAATCCAGAGTGCCCTGCGCGATCTGCGCTTTGGTGCCGTGGAAATCACCGTGCACAACGCCCAGGTGGTGCAGATCGAGCGCAAAGAAAAATTCCGTTTGCAGCAGCCGGGCAACAAGTCGGGCTGAAGGGGATCGCAGCCTGCGGCAGCTCCTACAGAAGCACGCAATCACCTGTAGGAGCTGCCGAAGGCTGCGATCTTTGAACCGGCAACGCGATTCCAGAAATCCATAAAAAAGCCAACAAACCAAGAATTCCAGGAGCTTTCACCATGTCGTCGATTCGTCATTTCGCTTTGGCCGCCCTGGCCAGCGCCCTTTTTGCCGGTTCCGCCGTTGCCAAGGACTACGAGTTGCTCAACGTGTCGTACGACCCGACCCGCGAGCTGTACCAGGACTACAACGCCGAGTTCATCAAGTTCTGGCAGAAGGATCATGCGGGCGACACCGTGAAGGTCCAGCAATCCCACGGCGGTTCGGGCAAGCAAGGCCGTGCGGTGATCGATGGCCTGCGTGCCGACGTCGTGACCCTGGCCCTGGCCGGTGATATCGACGAAATCGCCAAGCTCGGCAAAACCCTGCCGGCCGACTGGCAAAAACGCCTGCCGGACGCAAGCACGCCCTACACCTCGACCATCGTGTTCCTGGTGCGCAAGGGCAACCCTAAAGGCATCAAGGACTGGGGCGACCTGGTCAAGAATGACGTCTCGGTGATCACGCCGAACCCGAAAACCTCCGGCGGTGCACGCTGGAACTTCCTCGCGGCCTGGGCCTATGGCTTGAAAGCCAATGGCGGCGACGAAGCCAAGGCCAAGGAATACGTACAAACCCTGTTCAAGCACGTGCCAGTGCTGGATACCGGCGCTCGCGGCTCGACCATTACCTTCGTCAACAACGGTCAGGGTGATGTATTGCTGGCCTGGGAAAACGAAGCCTTCCTGGCCCTGAAAGAAGAGGGCGGCGCCGACAAGTTCGACATCGTCGTGCCTTCGCTGTCGATTCTCGCCGAGCCACCGGTGGCGGTGGTCGACAAGAACGCCGAGAAAAAGGGCAACGAGCAGATCGCCGAAGCTTACCTCAAGCACCTGTACAGCCCGGCCGGCCAGGAAATCGCGGCGAAGAACTTCTATCGTCCACGTGACAAGGACGTGGCCGCCAAGTACGCCCAGCAGTTCCCGAAACTGGAACTGGTGAGCATCGACAAGGACTTCGGCGGCTGGAAAACCGCACAGCCGAAATTCTTCAATGACGGAGGCGTGTTCGACCAGATCTATCAGGCGCAGTAATCTTAAATAGCCATCAACGAGCCCCGGATTCACCTCCGGGGCTCAGTGCGTTCTCAACCAAGGACTTTTATGTCGCGTCGTATCTCCCCCGTCATACCCGGCTTCGGGCTGACGCTGGGCTACACCTTGGTGTACCTCAGCCTGATTGTGCTCATACCACTGGCGGCAATGTTCGTGCATGCCGCTCAACTCACCTGGGATCAGTTCTGGGCAATCATCTCGGCGCCACGGGTGCTGGCCGCGCTTAAGCTCAGCTTCGGCACCGCCCTGTGTGCCGCGATCATCAACGGCATCATCGGCACGCTGTTGGCCTGGGTATTAGTGCGCTATACCTTCCCTGGACGAAAAGTGATCGATGCAATGATCGACTTGCCGTTCGCATTGCCGACGGCGGTGGCCGGTATTGCACTGACAGCGTTGTACACCCCTACCGGTCTGGTGGGTCAGTTTGCAGCGGATCTGGGTTTCAAGATCGCCTACACCCCCCTGGGCATCACCCTTGCCCTCACTTTTGTGACACTTCCATTCGTAGTACGTACCGTACAGCCAGTATTGGCGGATATTCCCCGTGAAGTGGAAGAAGCGGCGGCGTGCCTGGGTGCAAAACCCTTGCAGGTCTTTCGCCATATCCTGCTGCCGGCACTGCTTCCGGCATGGCTCACCGGTTTCGCCTTGGCCTTTGCCCGCGGGGTCGGCGAATACGGTTCGGTGATTTTCATCGCCGGCAACATGCCGATGAAAACCGAGATTCTGCCGCTGCTGATCATGGTCAAGCTCGACCAATACGATTACACCGGCGCTACCTCCATTGGTGTACTGATGCTGGTGGTTTCCTTCGTCCTGTTGCTGCTGATCAACTTGTTGCAGCGGCGCATCGAAACCCCATAAGGAGGCGCACCCATGTCCCAATCGTCTATTGCTGCCGCTTCCTCGAACGCTGCCCGTCGTGGCAGTGCGACTTCGCGGCGAATCCTGATCGGCCTTGGCTGGCTGATTTTTGCGCTGTTCCTGTTGTTGCCGCTGTTCATCGTGGTGTCCCAGGGCCTGAAGCTCGGCCTCGGGGCGTTCTTCACTGCGATCTTCGAGCCGGACGCGCTGTCGGCACTGAAGCTCACGGTCATCGCCGTACTGATCTCCGTGCCGCTGAACCTGGTGTTTGGTGTCAGCGCCGCCTGGTGCGTGAGCAAGTACTCGTTCCGCGGCAAGAGCATGCTGGTGACTTTGATCGACCTGCCGTTCTCGGTGTCGCCGGTGATCGCCGGTCTGGTCTATGTGCTGATGTTCGGCGCCCAAGGCTTGTTTGGCCCATGGCTGCAGGACCACGACATCCAGATCGTCTTCGCCCTGCCGGGCATCGTGCTGGCGACGATCTTCGTTACCGTGCCGTTCGTGGCTCGTGAGCTGATCCCGCTGATGCAGGAGCAAGGCACCCAGGAAGAGGAGGCCGCGCGCCTGCTAGGGGCCAACGGCTGGCAGATGTTCTGGCACGTCACCGTGCCCAACATCAAATGGGGCCTGATCTACGGCGTGGTGTTGTGTACCGCGCGGGCCATGGGGGAATTCGGTGCGGTGTCGGTGGTTTCCGGGCACATTCGCGGGGTGACCAACACCCTGCCGTTGCACGTCGAGATCCTCTACAACGAATACAACCACGTGGCCGCGTTCGCCGTGGCGAGCCTGTTGCTGATCCTGGCGCTCTTCATCCTGCTGCTCAAGCAGTGGAGCGAAAACCGTATTAACCGCCTGCGCGCCAGCGCCGCGGAGGAATAATTCATGTCGATCGAAGTGCGTAACGTCAGCAAGAATTTCAACGCGTTCAAGGCGCTGGACAACATCAGCCTGGACATCCAGAGCGGTGAACTCGTCGCGTTGCTCGGCCCGTCGGGTTGCGGCAAGACCACACTGCTGCGGATCATCGCCGGCCTGGAAACCCCGGACCGGGGCAACATCGTGTTCCACGGTGAAGACGTTTCCGGCCACGACGTGCGTGATCGCAACGTCGGTTTCGTGTTCCAGCACTACGCCTTGTTCCGCCACATGACGGTGTTCGACAACGTCGCGTTCGGCCTGCGCATGAAGCCGAAAAACCAGCGCCCGAGCGAAAGCCAGATCGCAACCAAGGTTCACGAACTGCTGAACATGGTGCAACTGGACTGGTTGTCGGATCGCTACCCGGAGCAACTCTCCGGCGGTCAGCGCCAGCGCATTGCCCTGGCCCGAGCGCTGGCGGTGGAGCCGAAAGTGCTGCTGCTCGACGAGCCCTTCGGCGCTCTCGACGCCAAGGTTCGTAAAGAACTGCGCCGCTGGTTGGCGCGTTTGCACGAAGACATCAACCTGACTTCGGTGTTCGTGACCCATGACCAGGAAGAAGCGATGGAAGTCGCCGACCGTATCGTGGTGATGAACAAGGGTGTGATCGAGCAGATCGGTTCACCGGGTGACGTCTACGAAAACCCGGCCAGCGATTTCGTCTATCACTTCCTCGGTGACTCCAACCGTCTGCACCTGGGCGAAGACAAGCACGTGCTGTTCCGCCCGCACGAGGTGTCGCTGTCGCGCCATGAGCTGGAGGATCACCACGCGGCTGAAGTGCGCGATATCCGTCCGTTGGGCGCGACGACACGGGTGACGTTGAAGGTCGAGGGGCAGAGCGATCTGATCGAAGCCGAAGTGGTCAAGGATCACGACAGCCTGGTTGGTTTGGCAAAAGGCGAGACGTTGTTCTTCAAGCCGAAGGTCTGGCAGAAGGTCGCCAACATCTAAGGTCAAAAGATCGCAGCCTGCGGCAGCTCCTACAGTGGTACAGCTTTCCTCTGTAGGAGCTGCCGCAGGCTGCGATCCGTTAAAGCGGCCTAAGCCGCCGCATTTTTGCGATTGACCCGAACACCCCCCGCCCGCGCCTCAATCTGCTCTTTGAGCTCATGCCGCATCCCCAGCATGAAGGCCAGTTCAGCCACCACGAACAGCGGCCCGACAATCAACCCGGTCACGTCATCGACAAATGCCGGTTTGCGCCCTTCGTAGTGATGGCCGACAAACTGGATCGTCCAGCCGATCACGAACATCGCCACGCCGCTGCCCAGCCAGACCAGCGTGCTTTGCTGCGCCAGCGCATGGCCTGCCCACACCGACAGCCCGAGCAATACCGTCATCAACACGCCCAGGCGCAACTCCAGGCGCAGGTAAAACCATGCCGATGCCAGCGAAACGAGCACCGCCGGAGACAGCCACGCGCCGCCCATGGACCATTCCGGCCGAGACAGCAACACCGCGACGGCCACCACGATCAGCGGAATGCCGATAAAGTGCGAGGCGATGTTGCGCGGGTCACGGTGGTAGGCGGCGTATTGACTGAGGTGGTCGACGAGGCTTTTCATTGTTGTTCTCCTGTGGGGTGATTGATCATGCCCCGGGGTTACTTCCCGCTCTGTCAGCCAGGCGACAATCTCTAGGAGTTTTCATGGATATGCAGGTCTGGCGTCCACGCCTGATGAGCGGTCAGTGGTTCAGCCATTTGCCTGTTTCCCTACAGGATAGCCTGCTGTCGGCGGCCAGGCTGCGGCGCCTGTCGCCGGGCCAGCGGCTGTTCAAGCGTGGCGATCCGCCCTGTGGTCTGTACGCAGTGCTTGAAGGCGCGGTGCGCGTCGGTGCCGTGAGCGAGCAGGGCAAGGAAGCATTGCTGAGCCTGGTGGAGCCGCCGCACTGGTTCGGTGAAATCTGCCTGTTCGACGGTCAGCCGCGCACCCACGATGCCTGCGGCGTGGGCCAGTGCACGCTGCTGCACATCCCCCAGAACACCTTGCTGGCGCTGCTCGACGAGCATCCGCGGCACTGGCGGCAACTGGCATTGCTGATGAGTCAGAAATTACGCATGACCTTCATCAACCTCGAACAACTGAGCCTGTTGCCGGCCCCGGCCCGGCTGGCGCACCGCTTGCTGATGATCGCCGAAGGCTATGGCGAGACCGCCCCACCGCGCCGCGTCCTGCAACTGCCACAGGAGCAGCTTGCCGCCATGTTGTCGCTGTCGCGCCAGACCACCAACCAGATCCTCAAGGAGTTGCAGGGGCAGGGGATCATCGGGCTGAGTTACGGCGAAATTGAAATCCTTGATGCTGCCCGATTGCGGGAACTGGCCACGATCTGATGGCTGACACGAACCATTGTGGGAGCGGGCTTGCTCGCGAAGGCGTCAGGTCAGGTATATCAATTTCAACTGACACACCGCTTTCGCGAGCAAGCCCGCTCCCACGGTGGACTTGTGTGAACTTCAGATCTTTGGTTAACCGAATCCCCCTGTGGGAGCGAGCTTGCTCGCGATGGGGGCAGATCAGCCAACTCACTGTCCGGATCAATCACTGCAACCCATCCCGAAACTGCCCAGGCGTCATCCCCGTCCAGCGCTTGAACGCACGGCTGAAGCTGCTGGTGTCGGCAAACCCGAGCAGATAACTGATTTCGCTCAACGAACATTGCGGGTCACGCAAGTGCAGCAGCGCCAGATTTTCGCGGCTTTCGTTGAGCAGCGTGTCGAACCGGCAGCCTTCATCGGCCAGGTGCCGTTGCAGGCTGCGCAGGCTCAGGTGCAGGGCCTTGGCGATGTGCTCGGCGCTGGGTTCGCCTTCGGGCAGTTGTTCTTCGATGGCGTCGCGGACCTTGCGCTCCCACGTCAGCGGCTTGAGTTGCGCCAGGGTGCGCTTGAGCACGGTTTCGTTGTGTTCGGCCAACTCCGGGTTGGCGTCGTCCAGGTGGCTGTCGAAGTCGATGAGGGCGAACTCCAGTCGGTCTTCGTCGGCACCGAAGTGCACGGGCGAGCGAAAGACTTTATGCCATTGATGCGCGTCTGCCGGCTCCGGACGGCGCAGGTAGGTCGCCAACGGTGCGTAATCACGACCCAGGCGATTGCGGCAGGTGCGCACGTAAATCGCCATGAACGCATCGATGGCTTCAAAGGCCGGGGCCGGGTTGCCCAGCGGAATTTTCAGACTGAAACAGTAGCGATCCTCGGCGCGGGTCAGTTCCAGTTCCAGGGCGTCGCTGACCACCTGGTGATAGCGCACGATGCGCTCGAACACTTCCCGCAGGCTGCCGCTGGCCACCAGCGCATAACCCAGCGCATGGAAAGTGGTCGGGCTGACGAAACGCGACACCCGCAAACCGATCGCCGGGTCGCCGCTGGCCTGCACCGCCAGATTCCACAGGTACGTAGTGCCCGACAGTGGGTAGCGCGCGTTCGGGTCGTCCATCAATTGTGGGTCGAGCCCCGCTTGCTGGCACAGGGCGGTGCTGTCGATGCCCAGGGCATCGAGTTGCTTGCGCAGGGCACGGGTCCAGCTGGCGAGGGAGGTCGGTTCAGTCATGCTGATTGGCGCTTCCAGTCAACAGGTTGGCGTTCTCGGCTACCGCGTTGCGAGGCTTCGCAAGGCAGGATGCAACCATCAATAACCAGAGGATGGAAGCATGGACGGTATTTCTGCAAGTCCCCAGCGACTGAATGCAGCCCAACGATCAGCACATATTCGCCAAGTGGTGCTGGCCAGAGGCGTCGCATTGCGCGAGCAATACCCGATTCTCAAGCACCAGGACGCCCTCGGCGCGGGCATTCTGGCCTTCGCCGTGGCCGGCATGGTTGGTTCGGCGACGTTCTACATGACCGGGCACATGGCGTGGTGGGCGTGCCTGTTGCTCAACGCTTTTTTCGCCTCGTTGACCCATGAGCTGGAACACGACTTGATCCACAGCATGTATTTTCGCAAGCAGAAGGTGCCGCACAACCTGATGATGGGGTTGGTGTGGCTGGCGCGGCCGAGCACTATCAATCCGTGGATTCGCCGCCATCTGCACCTCAATCACCACAAGGTGTCGGGCTCTGAAACCGACATGGAAGAACGCGCCATCACCAACGGCGAGCCATGGGGCATCGCGCGATTCTTGATGATTGGCGACAACATGATGTCGTCGTTCATCCGCATGCTGCGGGCCAGGACCTGGGCGCAAAAGATCAGCATCGTCCAGCGCACCCTGAAGGTCTACGCACCGCTGGCGCTGATGCATTGGGGCGCGTGGTACGTGTTTCTCTGTTTCCACGCAGCGAACGGCGTTGCGCATCTGGTGGGCGCACCGATCGAGTGGTCGGCGACCACGTTGTCGGTGATGCAGGTGATCGACATCGCGGCGGTGGTGATCATCGGCCCCAATGTATTGCGCACGTTCTGCCTGCACTTCATCAGTTCGAACATGCACTACTACGGTGACGTGGAACCGGGCAACGTGATGCAGCAGTGCCAGGTGCTGAACGCGTGGTGGCTGTGGCCGTTACAGGCGTTCTGCTTCAACTTCGGCAGCAGTCACGGGATCCATCACTTTGTGGTGAAGGAACCGTTCTACATCCGTCAGTTGACTGTGCCGGTGGGACACAAGGTGATGCGCGAGATGGGCGTGCGGTTCAATGATTTCGGCACGTTTGCGCGGGCTAACCGGTTTGAGGGCAAGGAAGAGGCAGTAGGTGATAGGACACAAACCGCTCAAGTCTGACTCGTACATGTGGCGAGGGAGCTTGCTCCCGTTGGGCTGCGCAGCAGCCCCCTTCGTTTTCGGGATAAGGGGGCCGCTTCGCGACCCAGCGGGAGCAAGCTCCCTCGCCACAGGGGGTAGTGTTTAGTCTGGCTGAAACGGCGACTCACTCAGGATCACCCCAGTCTCATCCACATACCGCTGCCAATGTTCAATCAAGGCACCAAGCTTCTGCGGTTGGCTCGACGCCAAGTCGTGAATCTCCCCCGGATCACTGCCCAGGTCATACAGCTGCCAGGTCGCCGGCCCTACCGGTCCCGGGATGTACACCGCCTTCCATTGCCCTTGTCGAATCGCCCGTCGTCCAAACAGTTCCCACCCGGTGACGGTGTGCTCGTCATGCACTTGCGCCGTCTCACCCGACAGAAACCCAAGCCACGACTTGCCGCGAACTTCTGCCACGGGTTTGCCGTGCCATTGCTTGCCCGGATGGCGCACGCCGGCGAGGTCGAGAATGGTTGGCGTGATGTCCATCACCGTGCCAAACCCGTGGCTGATCTGTCCCTTGAGCGGCAGCTGCGGGTAATGCACCAGCGCCGGTACGCGAATGCCGCCTTCGGTGGTGAAGGCTTTGAACAGCCGCGACGGCGCGGTCGCCACTTGCGCCCAGTTCGGCCCGTACCAGACGTAGGAGTTGGCGCGGCCGATGTTGTCCAGGCTGTTGTCGTAATGCTGGTTGAGATAGGTCAGCAACTGCGGGCCGAATTTCGGAAAGGCCTCCAGCAACGCCCCTTCGGCGCCGTTATCGGACATGAACAGGATGAAGGTGTTGTCCAGTTGCCCCTGCTGGCGCAAGTAATCGACGACGCGCCCGATGTTCCAGTCCATGCGTTCGACCATCGCCGCGTAGACCTCCATGGCCCGCGCCGAAATCTGCCGCTGTTCGTCGCTCAAGGCATCCCACTGTGCAGTCAACTGGATCAACGGATGCGGCTCGACTTCGGCCTCGATCAGCCCCAGTTCTTTGAGCTTTTCCAAGCGCTCAAGTCGCAGTACTTCAGGGCCGGCGGCATAGCGCCCGCGGTACTTTTCCACCACCTCGGCCGGCGCCTGCAGCGGCCAGTGAGGTGCGGAAAACGGCAGGTAGGCGAAGAACGGTCGAGTCTGATCACGCTCCTTGAGGTATTGCAGCAGCTTGTCGCCAAAGGCATCGGAGGAATAGAAATCCTTGGGCAGCTCATCGATGAATTGGTCGTCTTCGATGTACAGCGCCGGGGTGGATTTGAGCAGCCGTGGCGTCGTTTCATCGTAGGTCGGCTCGAAGCCGTAATGGTTGGCCGCGCCGGGCAGTAGCGAAAACGAACGCTCGAAACCCCGGGCGTGGGGCGCAAGTTCGGCGGTCAGGCCCAGGTGCCATTTGCCGCTCATCAAGGTCTGGTAACCGGCCTCGCGCAGCAGCTCGGGCAGGGCGACCACACGATCATTCAGGTGTCCTTCGTAACCCGGTTTGCCGATCAGGTCCGGGGTCAATGCTTCGGCCATGGTGCCGATGCCGGCGATGTGGTGATCGGTGCCGGTGAGCAGCATTGAACGGGTCGGCGAGCAGGTTGGCGCGGTGTGGAAATCGGTCAGGCGCAGGCCATTGTTGGCCAATGCATCGAGGTTCGGTGTGTTGATTTCGCCACCGAAGGCGCCGATATCGGAAAAGCCCAGGTCGTCGGCCAGGATCACTAGAAAGTTGGGACGTTGCGGCATCAGGAATTTCCTTTTTCAGTAGGCAATGAAGGACAGCGGCAGATCGCGGACCTGCACCGGCACCGGGGGCTGGTAGTGATCGTCGCTGGTGAGTTCGTGAAGCAGCTCTTCGCGCAGATGGTGGAAGTCGAAACTGCTGCGCTGGCGCGGATGGGGCAGGGCAATGTCGACCACTTGCTTGATCCGCCCCGGACGCGGCTCCATCACCACTACGCGGTCGGCGAGGAAAATCGCTTCCTCGACATCGTGGGTGACCAGCACTGTGGTGATTTTTGCCCGGGCGCGGATCGCCAGCAGTTCGTCCTGCATCTGCTGGCGAGTCAGCGCATCGAGGGCGCCGAAAGGTTCGTCCAGCAGCAGAATCCGTGGGC
Organism: Pseudomonas sp. IT-P258; assembly: GCF_949767825.1. Lineage (NCBI taxonomy): Bacteria > Pseudomonadati > Pseudomonadota > Gammaproteobacteria > Pseudomonadales > Pseudomonadaceae > Pseudomonas > Pseudomonas sp. IT-P258. Next base: position 72,590 of record NZ_CATKPU010000043.1, read on the forward strand.
TGGCCACCAGGCCGCGAGCGATGGCCACGCGCTGCGCCATGCCGCCGGAGAGTTGGTGCGGATAGGCGCGGGCGAAGTCGCCCAGGCCCACCAGTTCGATGAAGTCATGGATGCGCTTGTGCTTTTGCGCAGCACTCAAGGGCTCGTTGACCAGGCCCAGGCCGATGTTGTCGGCCACGCTCAGCCACGGGAACAAGCGGTGTTCCTGAAAGACGATGCCACGCTCGCCGCCGATGCCGGTGACGGCTTTTCCGTCGACGCTGATCTGCCCGCGAAACTGCGTATCGAGGCCCACCAGCAAACGCAGCAAAGTGGATTTGCCGCAACCGCTGGAGCCGACGATGGCGACGAACTCGCCCTCGGCGATGTCCAGGTTGAATTCGCGAATGGCCTCAAGTGTGAAGCCGTCGACGTCGAAGGTTTTACCCACGTGATTGAAGCTGACAATCGGTGCGTTCATGCGTGTCTCCAGCGAGTGGCGCGGATTTCCAGGCGTTGGCCAATGAGGTTGAGCAGGGCACCGGTCAGGCCCACCAGCAGCATGCCGGCCATGATCAGGTCCATGCGCAGCAGTTGCTGGGCGCCGATCATCTGGCTGCCGATGCCGCCGTTGGACGGCATGAAGTACTCGGCGCCGATGGTGCCGAGCCAGGCGTAGATCAGGCTCAGCCTTAGCCCTGCAAAAATCCCCGGGGCTGCACCCGGTAGCACCAGTCGACCGAGGTGCTGACGCAGGTTCAGGCGCAACACCTGCGCGGCTTCGTTGAGTTGTGGTGAGAGGTTGGCGACGCTGCGTTGGGTGGCGATGAACAGCGGGAAAAAGGCGGCGAGGGCAACGAACACCCACTTGGCCAATTCCCCCAGACCGAACCACGCGGTGAGCAGCGGCACCCAGGCGAAAATGGCGATCTGGCGGATGGCGGCGAGGGTGGGGCCGAGCACCCGGTCACTGGTGCGCGACAACCCCAGCAACAGCCCCAAGGCAAAACCGAGCCCGCCACCGAGCAGCAATCCGCCAAGTGTTCGGCCCAGGCTCAGGGCCATGCCGCCAAGCAGTGTGCCGTCGAGCAAACCGTCCTTTGTGGTCTGCAGGACGGCCAGCGGGGTGACCAGAATGTTCGCGTCAATCCATTGCTGATCCGAGGTCAGTTGCCACAATGCCAGAAGCGCCAGTGGCAGCAGCCACGGCTGCAATCGCTGCCAGCCTTGATAACGCGGCCCGCGACGGATTTCGGCGGTGGCCGGGTGCGGCCAGTGCACCAGTTTCCTGTCCAGCAGACCGATGCCGCGATCCATCGCCACGCCGATCAGGCCGATCACCACGATGCACACGAACACGATGTCGAGCATGAACAGCTGCCGCGCCCAGACCATCAGGTAGCCGATGCCTTCACTGGAAGCGAGCAGTTCGACAGCGAGCAGTGAAGTCCAGCCGGCGGCCAGCGCGAGGCGCACACCGGCCATGAAGGCCGGCAGCGCGGCAGGCAGCACCAGGCGGCGGATCAACAGGTGCCTGGGCAGGCGCAACACGGCGGCGGCTTCGCGCAGCTTGGGTTGTGCATCGCGTACACCGACCAGCGTATGCAGGGTTACCGGCACCACAATGGCCTTGATCAGCACCACCAGCTTCAGCACTTCCCCTATGCCGAAAAACACCATGAACAACGGAATCCAGGCCAAGGTCGGGACTTGGGCCAACCCGGCGAAGGTTGGAAATACCAGGCGCTCCAGTCGACGACTGAAACCCAGTGCCGCACCCAAAACAGCACCGGCGCTGATCCCGGCCAGCAGTCCCCAGAACAAGCGTTGCAGGCTGATCCACAAATGGCTCCACAACTCGCCTTGGGACAGTTCCACCGCGCTGTTCCAGACCAGGCTCGGCGCCGGCAGGATCTGCTCGCTCATCCAGTGATTGCGGCTGGCGAGCCACCAGAGCGTGAACAGGGTGATCGGCAGCAACCAAGGCAACAGGCGACGATTCAGACTGGGCCAGAGGCGCTGGTTTTCCACTGGTGGCGCGGCCAGCGGCAGGCTGAGAAGAGAAACACGGGCCATGGATGACCTCCGTTGTCGGCGTATGCAAAAACGATCTATAAAAAACAAAATCAATGCTATTGAGAAATAAGCAAAGCCATTTAAGGCCTCCAGTTCAGCTGCATCCAATGCATTCGAAGAATATTTTCGATGCCGTTACTGCATACCTGTCCAAGAGCCCCGGATGCGTTGATTTAGATCTAAATGGTCTAAAAATGTGAATTTATAGTATTTAAGTGTTGGTTCCACTTCGGCCTACTTTCGGCTCCTCAACGCCCGTTGCCCCAAGGAGCCGCACCCATGAACCTTCCCTTCAAACGTGTCATCAGTCTGTTCGCCGCACCGGCCCTGGCGGGGCTGCTGGCTTTTACGGCCAACGCCGATGAGCTCAAGGAAATCCGCATCGCCGTGCCGGACCTGAGTGCCGGGACCCAGCACAGTGGTGGCGGGGTCGTGGATGTGCTGCGTGAGCAACAGATCTTCGAAAAGGCTTTCGCCGATCAAGGCATCAAGATTCAGTGGAGCTTCTTCAAGGGCGCAGGCCCGGTGATCAACGAAGCGTTCGCCAACGGTCAGGTGGACCTGGCCTACCTCGGCGATCTGGCGGCCATCATCGGCAAGTCCAATGGCCTGGATACGCGACTGCTCAGTGCCTCGGCGCGCGGGGTGAAGCATTACCTGGGCGTGGTGCCGGGGTCGGGGATCAAGACCCTGCACGACCTCAAGGGCAAACGGGTGGCCATCTTCCGTGGCACCGCCAGCCAGTTGTCCTTCGATGCGGCGCTGGCCAGCCAGGGGTTGAGCGAGAAGGACGTGAAAGTCATCAACCTCGACTTCAACGCGGCAGTCGCGGCGCTGGCGGCGAAGCAGATCGATGCCTCGTGGGGCGGTTCCGGGCTGACGGCGCTGCAAGCCAAGGGGCTGGCCGAGTTGCCGCTCAATACCAAGGATCTGGGCGGTGCCGGCAGTGTGCAGGCGGTATTGATAGGGACCGGAAAGTTTGTCGATGCGCATCCGGAGGCGGTGGCGAAACTGCTCAAGGCCCAACAGCAGGCCGTAGAGTGGCTGACCCAGGACAGCAACAAGGACGCCTACATTCAACTGGTGTCCGGGCTGGCGAGTTATCCACCGGTAATTCTTTCTCAGGATTTGAAGGATCAGAAACTGAGCGAGGTGTTCCCGTCGACGCTCGATCCGGTGTTCCTTGGCAAATTGCAGGATGCCGTGGATCTGGCTTCGCAGCAGAAGCTGATTCGCAAGCCATTCAAGGTGAGTGATTGGGTGGCGCCGGAGTTGGCTGCGGCCAGGCTTTAAATCTCAAAAGATCGCAGCCTTCGGCAGCTCCTACATTGATCAGTGTAGGAGCTGCCGAAGGCTGCGATCTCTTGATCTTCAAACAGCAACGGCCGTCTGCTGCCTGTCCACCGCCACCAACGTCTCGATCATCGCCCGCGCCGCTGGCGACAACCTGAACCCTGTGCGACTGACGATCCCGCAGCGCGCATTCATGCTCTCGATGTTCTGCGGCAGGTTGCGCCAGTGCAGCAGCACCAGTGAACCTTGGGCGATGTCTTCAACAAACGCTTCTTCAGTCCCCACGCCAATCGCATTCGATTGCAGCACCACTTTCACCAGCGCCGGGAAATGTTCGGTCTCGATGCTCGGTGAAAAATCCACCCGCCCACTGAGGTTCGCCAGCAGTTTTCGAATGCCTGGCGGGATCATCGTGGTCGCCAGTGGGTAATCGAACATGTCATTGGTCGACAGGCTTTCCTTGGCCAGCAGTGGATGCCCCGGTCGGCAGAAAAACACACCGCGCTTGGGCGTCAGGGCCTGGGTCTGGAAATTCGGATCGGACTCGAAATGGCGGATGTCGGCGATGAAGAATTCGATCTCCTCACGGCTCAGCGCACGGCTGAGTTTTTCCCAGTTATCCACCTCAAAGCAGGTGCGCACTTTCGGATGCGCGTTGATGAATTGCGCCACCGCATCCGGCACCAGTTTCACCGCCGGTGCCGGGCCACAACCGAAGCGCAGTTCACCGGCATCGAGCTTGGTCATCTGCGTCACTTCAGCGTTCAAGAGGGCCGCTCCCTGCACCAGGCTGCGGGCATGTTGCAGCACCACCAGGCCTTCGGGGGTGGGGCGCAAATCCTTGTTGCCACGGTCCACCAGAACACAGCCGAACTCATGTTCGAGCCCCTGGATGCTGCGGCTGAAGGCAGGCTGGGTAATGCCCATGGCCTCGGCCGCGCGCACGAAACTGCGGTGTTCGTCGAGGGCGATGAAGTAACGCAACTGGCGAAGATCCATATGCTTTTCCGGCATCCTAAAAATAGTTCGAAGGCATTTGCGACGAGGGTTGACTGAGGTTTTAAATGCAACCTCTTATTCCGTCAACGAAGCATGTAGATATCTATTAGATCTAAACAGAATATAGATAGAGCAGTGTTTCGCGGCCGGTTCAACCGCAAGCAGTCCGATGAGGGTTTACCCATGAGCAATGCCGCTTTCGCAGTACAACCTGCTGTTCACGCGCTTGAAATCCATCCGGTGGCCGGTCGCATCGGTGCCGAAATCCGTGGCGTACAGCTTTCGGGCGAGCTGGATGCCGTCACTGTTGAAGCCATTCAACAGGCACTGCTGCAATACAAAGTGATCTTCTTCCGCGAGCAGACCCAGCTCGACGATCAACGCCAGGAGGCGTTCGCCCACCTGCTCGGCGAGCCGGTGGCGCACCCCACCGTACCGGTGCGCGAAGGCACGCGTTTTCTGCTGGAACTGGACGGTGCCGAAGGCCAGCGAGCCAGCTCGTGGCACACCGACGTGACCTTTGTCGAGGCCTACCCCAAAGCTTCGATCCTGCGCTCGGTGGTGGCCCCGGCTTTCGGCGGCGACACCCTGTGGGCCAACACCGCCACTGCCTATGACGGGTTGTCGGTGGAACTGCGTGAACTGGCCGACAAGCTGGTCGCCGTGCACAGCAATGAATACGACTACGCCGGCAGCCGGCCCGATGTCTCGGCCGAGAAGCTGGAGCGCTATCGCAAGATTTTCACCTCGACCGTCTACGAGACCGAACACCCGGTGGTCCGCGTACACCCGATCAGCGGTGAGAAGAGCCTGTTGCTGGGGCATTTCGTCAAGCGCATCAAGGGCTATTCCCAGGCCGATTCGGCGCACCTGTTCGGCTTGCTGCAAAGCCATGTGATCCGCCAGGAAAACATCGTGCGCTGGCGCTGGAAGGCCGGTGATGTGGCGATCTGGGACAACCGCTCCACCCAGCATTACGCAGTGGATGACTACGGGACCCAGGACCGCATCGTGCGCCGGGTGACGCTCAAGGGCGAGGTGGCGGTGGGTGTGAACGGGCAGGTCAGCCAGACGGTGAAAGGGCCGGATATCGACGGCGTCTGAGCTGACGCTATCGCCAGCGGGCTCGCTCCCACACTGACCGTGTGAACACTGGAGATCCCCTGTGGGAGCGAGCTTGCTCGCGATGGCGGCCTGGCAAGCAACAAAGAATTTACTTTGATCGGGAACCCTGCCTTATGAGTCCGTTGCACGTCGCTTCAACCTCTTCACCCCAACGGCTCAAACGCCTGCCCCTCGCGCTATTGCTGGCCGGCAGCGCCAGTTGGACCCAGGGCTATGCGGCCGAAAGCGCTACCCCGGAAACCACCCCCGTTAAAACCGCCACGGCCGACAGCGCGCAACTGGAAACCGTGACGGTCACCACTCGCCGCCGCGAAGAAAGCTCGCAGGATGTACCAACGCCAATGAGCGTGGTCAGCGGCCAGACCCTGGAAACCCAACGGGTCTATCGCATCCAGGATCTGCAGCAGCTGGTGCCTAGCGTCAACGTCGCCTACATGCATGCGCGCCAGTCCAGCGTGTCGATCCGAGGCCTGGGCAATAACCCGGCCAGCGATGGCCTGGAAGGCAGTGTCGGCCTGTACATCGACAACGTTTACCTGGGCCGTCCCGGTATGGCCGTATTCGACCTGATGGACATCGAGCAGCTCGAAGTGCTGCGCGGTCCGCAGGGCACCTTGTTCGGCAAGAACACCACCGCCGGGGTGATCAACATCAGCACCCGCGCGCCGACCTTCACTCCTGAACGCAGCATCGAATCTTCGGTGGGCGAGGACGGATACTTCCAGACCAAAGGTGCGATTTCCGGCCCGTTGAATGACGAACTGGCCGGACGTTTTTCCGCGTATCGCACCCGCAGCGATGGCGACATCAAGAACGAATTCGACGGCCACGATTTAAACGGTGGCTCCCGCGAAGGCTTCCGTGGGCAGTTGCTGTTCAAGCCCAACGAGTCATTCAACCTGCGCTGGATCGGCGACTACAACGAGGAAGATTCCAGCGCCGGCACACGTGTGCTGTACAGCACCGGCCCGACCATCAATGGCACCAACCTGTATCAGACCCGGGCCAACGCGGCGGGCGCGACACTGGTTGACGGCACGCACCGCAAGGTCAACCTGAACAACGAACAACACGTCACTGTGCATCAGGGCGGTACCTCGGTCGAGGCCAACTGGACATTGCCAAGCGACTTCACCCTGACCTCTATCAGCTCCTATCGCTGGTGGAATTTCACCCCGCGCAACGATGACGGCCTGAACGTAACCGCCTTCTACAACGCTGGTGTTTCGGTGGAGGATAAGCAGTACTCACAGGAGTTCCGCCTGGCGTCGCCTACCGGTGGATTCTTCGATTACGTGCTCGGCGCCTACTACTTCGGTTCCGACCTGGACAACAAATCCTTCACCTATTACGGCCCGCAAGCGGACATCTGGAGCGGTACGCCAAACGGTGCGTTGAACAATGTCGACAGCGTCGGCAACGGGCATATCGAAACCAACAGCTTTGCGCTGTTCGCCCAGGGCACCTGGCACCTGACCGAACGCCTGGACTTCACCGCCGGGCTGCGTGGCACCTATGAAGAGAAAAACGCCAATGTCACGCGCGATGCACCGGTCGGTGGCGTTGCGGTAACCGGTGCGGCGGCCGCGGCGAGGCGTGGTCGTGCCGGCGCATACGATTCCGGCGATCTGAATCAGTACAGCTCCAGCCCCTCGGGTTTGTTGAACCTCAGTTACCGCCTCACCGACGACCTGCTCACTTACGCCACCTTGTCCCATGGCGAAAAATCCGGCGGGGTCAACCTGGCGGTGGGCACGGCACCGGTTGCCGGCGCCGACTCGCTGCTGATCGGCACCGAGCGCGCCAACAATGCCGAGCTCGGTTTCAAGAGCACCCTGTGGGACCGTCGCCTGCAACTCAACGCCAACCTGTTCTGGACCCAGGTCAATGGCTACCAGACCAACGTCTACGACGACGTCAATCGCGTGCAATACCTGACCAACGCCGGTTCCGTGCGCTCCCGTGGCGTGGAGTTCGAAAGCACCCTGATCCCGCTGCGTGGCCTGACGCTGAACATCAACGGCTCGTACAACGACGTCAGCTACCTCTCCTACAAGGATGCGCCGTGCCCACCGGAAGTCAGCCTGGCGCCGGGCGCTCCAGCGTCCTGCGACCTCAGCGGCCATCAAGTGGTGGGTGCTTCGAAATGGATCGGCAACGCCAACGGCGAATACAAATGGAACCTGAGCAACGGCTTCGAAGAGTACGTCACCGCCAGCTATGCGTTCCGCTCCAAAGCGGTGGGCACGGTGGAAGATTCCGACTTCGGACAGATCCCGAGTTATGCGGTGGTCAACCTGTCCACCGGCCTTCGCGGCGACTTCAACCAGGGGCAATGGGACGTTTCGCTGTGGCTGAAAAACGCCTTCGACAAAACCTATTACACGACGTTGTGGACGGCCGCCAATGGCGGTTATGAAGGCCTGCTCGGGACCCCGCGGACGCTGGGCGTGACCGGCCGATATGACTTCTGACGGCGAAAAACCATGCCTTGGATGAATACTTTCAATGCGGGCAAGGCATCGGTTTTTCCCCGCTACGCCGGAGCCCTTGAACGGCGGGCTCTGGCGGTGGATTGATGGTTTATATATTCGCTTAAGGTCTAAACATAAGTTTAAGCATTACTTTCAGAACTAAGCGTTCAAGCCAATGATTGCTCTACCGGGACGTCGTCGGGGGATGTTCAGTACGACGTTCCGGTAGTCCGCAAAGAGACCGCAGGGAGTTAAACAATGGGCAATGTCCAGACCGCCGCCAGCGCGCATGAAGTGCTGTGGCGCCAGGCACCCGGTGGTGAGTTGGTCGACCTCGGCCGACCGCACCGGGTGCCCTTGGGCCAGTTGCGTTTGCAGCGTGCGCCCAAGGACGTCCTTCGCCGACGAGAAGCGATCGTGCTGGGCGTGCTGGCGTTGCTGGTGCATGGCGCGGTGATCTATTGGGTCAGTCAGCAACCGACCACCGTGCTGCCCATCGTGCCACCGGAGATTCCGCCGATGACCATCGAGTTCTCGCGTCCGGCGCCACCGGTGGTCGAGCCGCCGCCACCGCAACCTGTCCAGCCTGTGGTGGAGCCGCCTCCTCCCGTGGAAGACGAACTGGCGGTGAAACCACCTCCACCGAAGCCGGTTCCCAAGCCCAGACCGGTGGCCAAACCGTTAGTGAAACCGGCGCCAAAAGCCGTTGAACAACCACCTGTGCCGCCACAACCGGTAGCGCCTGTCGCGGCCCCGGCGCCACCTGCACCTCCAGCGCCCGCACCTGTGACACCGGCCTCGGCCACCGCCGGTTACTTGAAAAACCCGGCGCCGGAATACCCGTCGCTGGCCCAGCGTAAAGGCTGGGAAGGCACGGTGTTGTTGCGCGTGCATGTGCTGGCCAGCGGCAAGCCCGGCGAGATCCAGCTGCAGAAAAGCAGCGGTCGCGATGCACTCGACGAAGCGGCGCTGAACGCGGTGAAACGCTGGAGTTTCGTGCCGGCCAAGCAAGGTGATGTCGCCCGGGACGGCTGGGTCAGCGTGCCTATCGATTTCAAGATTCATTAAACCGAAACCAAATTCGCGCGAAACGTTTACACGAGGAATACACCATGACGTTACTGGCATCTCCACTTGAATCCATCGAAAGCGCGGTGATCTGGCTGCTGGTGGTTTTTTCCGTCGCGACATGGGGTCTGGCATTGCTCAAGGGCGTGCAGTTCGCTCGACTCAAGTCACAGGATCGAAAGTTTCATCAACAGTTCTGGGCGGCTTCGAGCCTCGACTCGGCGGCGGAGCTGAGCGAAACCAGGCCAGGGGCGGCAGCCCGGGTTGCACAGGCCGGTTATGCGGCCATCCAGGTGGGCGAGACGCCGCAGGCGGCGGACTTGAGTCAGGCGATCAATCATCAGGATCGTCTGGAGCGTGCCTTGCGTCAGCAGATCGTGCGTGAGCGTCGGTCGCTGGAAACCGGGTTGGCGGTGGTCGCGAGCATTGGCAGCACCTCGCCGTTCATTGGTTTGTTCGGCACGGTGTGGGGAATCATGGAAGCGTTGAAAGGCATCAGCGCGGCGGGCTCGGCAAGTCTTGAAACGGTCGCCGGACCGATTGGCGCGGCACTGGTCGCCACCGGCGTCGGGATCGCCGTCGCGGTGCCGGCGGTGCTGGTTTACAACTATTTTTTGCGTCGTTTGAAACTGACGGCGGCGGACCTGGATGACTTCGCCCACGACTTCTACAGCCTGGCGCAGAAGAGTTCGTTCCGTGTGCTGATCCACCCGACGGCGCACAAGGCAGTAGCCCAGGGCAATGCGCAGAAAGTGAAGGAGGCGTCCTGATATGGCCTTCTCCACGCAAGACACTGACGAGGTGCTCAGCGAGATCAACGTGACACCGTTGGTGGATGTGATGCTGGTGTTGCTGGTGGTGTTCATCGTCACCGCGCCGCTGCTGACCAACGCGATACCGATCAACCTGCCCAAGACCGAAGCGGTGGCGCCGGTGGAGCAGAAAGACCCCTTGGTGGTGAGCATCGACGGTGCCGGCAAACTGTTTATCAACAAGGACGAGATACAACCGGACTTGCTGGAGTTCAACCTCAAGTCGGCGAAGGCCAAGGACCCCGAGGTGCGCGTGCAGTTGCAGGCGGACGATGGGGTGAATTACGGCGAGGTGGCGCGGGCCATGGCGTCGATTGAACGGGCTGGGATTACCAAGTTGTCGGTGATTACTGCGCGTTAACAGATTTTCGTTTTCCGGGGCCGTCTCCTTGGCAGGGTGCGGCCCTTTTTTTATGTCGCGACAGTGCTTTTGTGGCGAGGGAGCTTGCTCCCGTTGGGTTGCGAAGCGACCCCAAAGTCTTGTATCGAGGTTTTCCAGGTAAATCGCATTCGCTGATTTGCGGCTGCTGCGCACCCGAACGGGAGCAAGCTCCCTCGCCACAGGGGTAGTGCAAGATGAAAATTAATATTCATTTTAGATCTTAATAAATAGCTTCTTATTCCTTAACGAATATAAATCCTCTCCCTATACTCGACCGGGAACAGACACGCAGCAGGAGAGCTCCCCCATGCGCAACGAATCAATTCGCTACCTGATTGTGCCGGGCTGGCAAGGATCGCCAGAAGATCATTGGCAAAGCCACTGGCAGAACAGCCTGCCGAACAGCGCACGGGTGGAACAGGCCGACTGGCTGACGCCGCGCCGTGAAGACTGGGTCGCGGCGCTGGCCGAGGCGATTGCCGCCGACAGCACGCCGGTGATTCTCATTGCCCACAGCCTGGGCTGCATCACCGTCGCCCATTGGGCCGCGAGTGCCCCCGTGCAGTTTTTGCGTCAAGTGCGCGGCGCCTTGCTCGTCGCGCCGGCCGATGTCGAACGCCCGGCCTGCGCGCCGGCCTTGCGCAATTTCGCGCCGATCCCGACGGATCTGCTGCCGTTCCCCAGCCAGGTTGTCAGCTCCGACAACGACAGCGCCGTCAGTGCACCACGAGCCCTGGAGCTGGCGCGTAACTGGGGCGCCGAGGCGGGGATTCTGGCGGGGGCGGGGCATATCAACGTGAAGTCCGGTCACCAGCGTTGGGAGCAGGGTTTTGCCTACCTCTATCGACTGCAAAACCGCATGGAACACCACGCCCTGCGCCGCGCTTGAACACTTTCCTTATTTAACGCCCCCGTCTCCCGGCGGTTTTGGGCGGGAGTCTGCCATGAGCTTCGAAACCTTCGGCCAGCCACTGCTGACCTTTCCCGATGCTGAAAAAAGTCCCCTGAGCATCCGTGCCAAGGCGCTGGTGTTTGTCGATCCACGGTCACGGCAATTACGTGAAGACCTTGAGCAACTGGCCACGCGTTCAGTGTCAGTGCTTATCCGTGGCGAAACCGGCACCGGCAAGGAGTTGCTGGCCCGCCATATCCACCGCGCCAGTGATCGCGGCGGGTTGTTCGTCTCGGTCAACTGCGGGGCCATCAGCCCGACCTACGCCGACGCCGAGTTGTTTGGCTATGCGGCGGGCAGCTACAGCGGCTCGGCGAGCAGCCGCGCCGGGTGGTTCGGTTCGGCCAACGGCGGCACGCTGTACCTGGACGAAATCGGCGATTTGCCGTTGCCGATCCAGATCAAATTGCTCGCCGCGCTGGAAAACCACGAAGTCACCCGCGTCGGTGCCCGGCAACCGAGCCCGGTGGACGTGCGACTGGTGGCGGCCACCAGCATCGATCTGGCCCAGGCGGTTGCCGCCGGAAAATTCCATGAACGGCTCTATCACTACCTCAGCGAAGGCCAGCTCGAACTGCCGGCGCTGCGCGAGCGCACGGGTGACATCCTGTCGCTGGCCGAATACTTCCTCGGGATCTACAGCCAGCGTCTCGACTTGCCAGTGCCGCTGATCAGCGAAGCGGCGCAGCTTGTGCTGGAACGCCACAGTTGGCCGGGCAATACCCGGGAGCTGGAAAACATCATTCACTTTGCACTGCTGGTGAGTACGGGCGACGAGATTTTGCCGGAGCATTTGAACCTGTCGGAGCCCTCGATTTCGCTGGAAAAAATCGAGCAACACATTGTTTATACAAGCAAAAACGGCACTGCCGGCGAGCGTTCGGCACTCAAGCGCTTGCTGGAAAGCCTGACGCAGACGCTTTGACGCGCTGTATGAACAAAATGGAATATGAAGCTGAATAAACGTTATTGTTCGGGAATAAAAAATCCCGGTATTGTCCGCTTCACGCCAGCGATAGCACTTCACTGGCACTCTCATATTCAAGCCGTCGCCACAAGCGACTGTGATTTTCGATAAGGACACTGCATGAAAAAGGTTCTGTTGTTCACCGCATTGGCGGCTGCCCTGACCACGGGTCTGGCCCAGGCTGGCGAGAAGCTGGTGGTTGCCGCGACTCCGGTGCCACACGCCGAGATCCTTGAGCTGATCAAGCCAACGCTGGCCAAAGAAGGCGTGGACCTGGAAATCAAGGTTTTCACCGACTACGTTCAGCCGAACGTGCAGGTCGACCAGAAGCGTCTGGACGCTAACTACTTCCAGACTCTCCCGTACCTGAAGAGCTTCAACGAAGGCAAAGGCACTCACCTGGAAACCGTGATCGGTGTTCACGTTGAACCCTTCGGCGGCTACTCGAAGAAAATCAAAACCCTGGCTGAACTGAAAGACGGCGCGACCATTGCCATCCCGAACGAAGGCAGCAACAGCGGCCGTGCCCTGATCCTGCTGCAGAAGGCTGGCCTGATAGAGTTGAAAGACCCGAAAAACGCCGTGTCGACCCCGAAAGACATTGCCAAGAACCCGCACAACTTCAAGTTCAAGGAGCTCGAATCGGCCATGTTGCCGCGTGTGCTGGATCAGGTCGATCTGGACATGATCAACACCAACTACGCACTGGAAGCGGGCCTGAATCCGGCGAAAGACGCGCTGATCATTGAAGGTGCCGATTCGCCTTACGTGAACTACCTGGTGGCCCGTCCGGACAACAAGGACAGCGTCGCCATCCAGAAACTGGCCAAGGCCCTGACCAGCCCGGAAGTAAAAGCATTCATCGAGAAGAAATACAGCGGCGCGGTATTGCCGGCGTTCTGATTCGCGAAGCAAACCCCCTTTAAGGTTTCAAACGCCGACGGCTGATTTAGCGTCGGCGTTTTTTATGTGTGCTGGTTTTATGCTCCGCAACCCAGCGGGAGCAAGCTCCCTCGCCACAAAAAACAACTCCGGGGGCTGCTGTAACCTTCAAGCCGGCTTGGTCTTCAAGGCCCTGCGCAACGCCATCAAGAGTTTCACAATGTCCTGCGGATCCAGCCGTTGCGGCGGTTGTACGTCTGCCATGTTCTCGTCCTTGTGAGGTTTTGGCCGGGAGTCTGGCCAAAAGTGGTTCGTCCTTGGAGCAGCGTTTCGAAAAAAAGATCCTTCCTACGGTGTAAGGGAAAGTAGCTGTCCTCTCTTGTCTGGGCAAACCCGGGCGTCAGTTTTCTCCCTGCACTAACAGTTCTGCTAGGTGCCGGCGTATTCAAACGGGTGCAAACTGCTTCCCTCGCCGGGAGTTGACCCTCATGAGCGCATTGACTCACCCCCTCAATCGCTACCGCTATGATGCCCTGGACCGGTTGGTCGAACTGGAGCCGTCGGAGCTGGAAAAACTGACCCGTTTCTACTGCGGCGAACATCTGGTGACGCAACTGAAAGGTCAGGGTGGGCACTGTGTGCTTCAACACGACAGGCAGCTGCTGGCAGTGCAATCGTTTGACGGCGTCGAGCGCAACAGCCAGTTGCTGGTCACCGATCAGCAACGTTCGGTATTGCAGTTGGCCGGACCTGACGGAGTTGTGCGCCAGGTCTACGCGCCCTACGGTCATCGGCGGCTCGAAAGTGGTCCCGGCAGTTTGCTCGGATTCAGCGGCGAAGCGCTCGATCCGGCCACCGGTCATTATCTGCTGGGCAACGGGCATCGGGCGTTCAACCCGGTGCTGATGCGCTTCAACAGCCCGGATGGCCTGAGTCCGTTTGGGCGGGGTGGGTTGAATCCGTATGCGTATTGTTTAGGCGATCCGGTGAATTTCAGTGATCCGACTGGGCGGTTTGAAGTCATTGCCAGAATACTGACCAGTATCGGCACGCTGTTTAATTCGATCATCACGCTGAGACCAAGCATTCCCTTTCAGGTCGGGGTGGACGCGCTGGCGAATGGAGCCTTTTTCCGCTTGCCCCTACGACATACGGCGGGTGCTGTGTCATCCGTAGTCGCCGGCGTGTCGGGTGTGGCTGGGGCTACGGTCGGTCTGGGGAGTACGATTACTGCTGCCATCAACCCAACCTCTACTTTGCTTGCGCCTCTGGCCAATACCTCTCTGGGGTTGATGAGCACCTCGGCGATTGGACGATTGGGATCCTGGTGGGCGGCACGTGATGTAGCGGTACTTCCAGCGTTGAGAAATCTGGCTGGCGGTATGCCTTCCGTCTTACCTCAAAGGGCAGCATCGCGTGTAGACACTATCATTGATATGGGCCCGTTCACGCCTTCAGCTCCCCCTGTATCCCCCCCTGCTTCCTCAGGCTCACTTCGACCTTCCGCTCCGCCCGCGACGCCAGGGACCTTTGTTGATAGCTCTTTCAGCTTCGACCCTCCCAACAGATCATCTGAAATGTCGATGAGTGCCAATCGGATCCGTCGTCGCTATAGCCGCTAACTCAGCGTCTGACATTCACACTCACTCCGGCCAGTACCATGCCGGCTCATCCAGCATCCGTTGCCCGACAATCCCGGTCTGCCCGAGATTCTTCTCCAGCACGATGCAATTGCACTCCGGGTCTTCCTGCAAGGCTGAAATCAAGCGCCGGGCATGGGACACCACCCACACCTGGCACTGCTCGGAGGCGCGGATGATCAAGCGTGCCAGCGCGGGCAGCAGGTCCGGGTGCAGGCTGGTTTCCGGTTCGTTCAGCACCATCAACGTCGGCGGTCGTGGCGTCAGCAGCGCCGCGACCAGCAGCAGGTAACGCAACGTTCCGTCCGACAGCTCGGCGGCCGACAGCGGCCGCAACAAACCTTCCTGAAAGAACTCGATGGCGAAGCGCCCGCCAGGCAGTGGTTCGATGTTCAGTCTGGCGCCGGGGAAGGCGTCGCTGATCGCCGACCGTAAAGCCTCGGGATCACCGATTTCGATGATCGTCTGCAAGGCCGCCGCCAGGTCGCGTCCGTCGTGGTGCAGCACCGGCGTGCGGGTGCCCAGTTGAGGTTGTCGTGCCGGGGCGTCGGCATCGCTGCGAAAGTGATCGTAGAAGCGCCAGCGGCGGATGAACTCGCGCATTTCCAGCACTTCCGGTGATCCGCGCAGGCTGCCGACCTGATCGAACAGGCTGTCGAAAGTCGGTGTGTGCTGCGCCAATACATCCCACTTGCGATCGGCGCGGGCGCGGATCATCGGGCCGTCACGATCGACCAGCAGACTGGCCGGGCGATAGAACGCCCCGGCCCACAGGCATTCGCGTTTGATCTGCGGGTCGAGGCTGAAATAAGACGGTATTGGCGAGTTGCGCCCGGGGAGCATGAAATGGCCATTGGAATCGGGCAGGCCGAGGCTGATCGAGTAGCCGAAGTCCTCTCCCGCAAACCCCAGTCGAAGGCGTTTGACGCCCTGACGCACGGTGGGCTCGATAGCGACTTCGCCAGTGCGCATGCGCCGGGAGATGTTTTCCGGCCCGGCCCAAAATGTCGAATCCAGGCCTCCTTCACGGGCCAGGGCATTGACCACGCCGCCGTGGGCGGTTTCCGCCAGCAGGCGCAGCGCGCGGTACAGGTTGGATTTGCCGCTGCCGTTGGGGCCGGTGATCAGAGTCAGCCGGCCCAGCGGGATCACCAGTTTGTTGATCGAGCGGTAATTGGCCACGGCGAGAGTCTTGAGCATGTGGGTTCCTGAGGCGGGATCGACCGGGGCTCATTGTCAGGCATGCACAGGCGTCTATGGCAAGTGTTTCAGGGCTAAAAAAGTGTGAACTTTTTCTTCATAAGACGCTCGTGCAAGGTTCCCATCCTGTTCTAAGCTCTCTGTCGTGTTGTACGTGAAAAAGGCCAAGGAGTTTGCATGGTGGTTCCCGGATTGAAAGTAGTAATGGCCTTGAGTGTCGTCACCCTGCTGACGGCTTGCGACGAAAAAAAGCCCGTGCAGGAATACCTGCCACGGGTGTTCGTGCAAGTCGTCAAGCCGGCGGATTACGCGGCCTCGATTACCCTCACCGGTGATATCCAGGCACGGATACAGACGGAGCTGTCTTTTCGTGTAGGGGGCAAGATCATCCAGCGCTCGGTTGACGTCGGTGATCGAGTGACAGCCAAACAAGTGCTGGCCCGGCTCGACCCGAAGGATCTACAGACCAGTGTCGATTCGGCCCAGGCGCAAGTCGTCGCCGAACAGGCGCGGGTGACCCAGAGTGCGGCGGCGTTCGTGCGCCAGCAAAAACTGCTGCCCAAGGGTTACACCAGCCAGAGCGAATACGACTCGGCCCAGGCAGCCTTGCACAGTAGTCAGAGTGCCTTGAGCGCCGCCAAGGCGCAGTTGGCCAATGCCAAGGATCAACTGAGCTATACGGCACTGATCGCCGATGCGCCGGGGATCATTACCGAGCGCCAGGCAGAGGTTGGCCAGGTGGTGCAGGCAACCATGCCGGTCTTCAGCCTGGCCCGTGACGGCGACCGGGATGCGGTGTTCAACGTCTATGAATCACTGCTGGCCGAGAAGCCGAAAGATCAAACCATCGTCCTCAGCCTGCTCGACAACCCGGCGATCAAGACCACCGGCACCGTGCGCGAAGTCACCCCCTCGGTGTCGGCGCAATCCGGCACCGTGCAGGTCAAGGTCGGTCTCGACAAACTGCCCGACGGCATGCAGTTGGGCTCGGTGGTGAGTGCCACGGCCAGGGGATCGGGCAAGTCGGTCATCGAGTTGCCGTGGTCGGCACTGACCAAAAACATCAGTGAGCCTGCTGTCTGGATTGTCGACGACAAGGGCAAGGCCCAATTGCATTCGGTCACCGTCAGCCGCTACCTGACTGGCAAGATCATCATCAGCGACGGGTTGAAGGACGGCGACAAAGTCATCATCGCGGGCGGACAACTCTTGCACCCGGACATGGAAGTCGAAATTGCCGAAAACACTTACAAGGATCTGACGTGGGGAGCCAAGCCATGAAGCCTTTATGGGCGTTGTCCATCGGGCTGGTGCTGAGCGCCTGTTCCAAAAGCGAACCGCCGCCGGCGCCGGTACGGCCGGTGCTGTCGATCAAGGTCCAGACCTTGAATGAAGAGGACCTGGGCCGCTTCGCCGGCAGCATCCAGGCGCGCTATGAAACCGATACCGGTTTCCGTGTGGGTGGGCGAATCGCCAGCCGTAACGTTGATGTCGGCACCGAGGTGGAGAAGGGTACGCTGCTTGCCACCCTCGATCCTTCCGACCAGCAGAACCAATTGCGCTCGGCCCAGGGCGATCTGTCGAAAATCCAGGCGCAACTGATCAACGCCAAGGCCACGGCCCAGCGCCAGCAAGCCTTGTTTGACCGTGGGGTTGGCGCGCAAGCGCAACTCGACGAGGCCAATACCGACCTGAAAACCACCCAGGCTTCACTCGATCAGGCCCGGGCGGCCGTCAACCAGAGCAAGGACCAACTGGGCTACACCGAACTGCGCGCCGACCATAAAGCCGTGGTCACCCAGTGGAGTGCCGAGGCCGGGCAAGTGGTGTCGGCCGGTCAGCAAGTGGTGACCCTGGCGCAACCAGACATCAAGGAAGCGGTGATCGACCTGCCCGATACCCTGGTCGATCAACTGCCCAGCGATGTGGTGTTCCTGGTCGCTGCGCAGTTGGACCCGAGCATCAACACCACCGCCATCATCCGCGAAATCGAACCCAAGGCTCAAAGCGCCACACGCACCCGTCGCGCCCGCCTGACCCTGGCCGAAACGCCACCGGGCTTTCGCCTGGGTACGGCCATCAGCGTCACCCTGAGTTCGGCGATCAAGCCGCGTATCGAATTGCCGGTCACCGCACTGCAGGAGGTCGATGGCAAACCACGTATCTGGGTGATTGATGCACAGAGTAAAACCGTCTCTCCCCGTGACATCCAGGTGATCAGCCGTACCGACAGCACCGTGGTGCTGGCTGGCGGCGTGAAGAACGGCGAGCGGGTGGTCAGTGCCGGTGTGAACAGCCTCAAACCGGGGCAGCAAGTGAAAATCGACGAGGACAGTCAATGAAAGGGCCTTTCAACCTCTCGGAATGGGCCCTCAAGCATCAGTCGTTCATCTGGTATCTGATGTTCGTCGCATTGCTGATGGGTGTGTTCTCGTACTTCAACCTGGGGCGCGAAGAAGACCCTTCGTTCACCATCAAGACCATGGTGATCCAGAGCAAATGGCCGGGGGCGACCCAGGAGGAAACCCTCAAGCAGATCACTGACCGGATCGAGAAGAAGCTCGAAGAACTCGACTCCCTCGACTATGTGAAAAGCTACACGCGCCCCGGTGAGTCCACGGTGTATGTGTACCTGCGCGACACCACCAGTGCCAAGGACATTCCGGAGATCTGGTATCAGGTACGCAAGAAGATCAACGACATCAAGTACCAGTTCCCGCAAGGCATACAAGGACCGTCGTTCAACGACGAGTTCGGTGACGTCTTCGGCTCGATCTACGCCTTCACCGCCGACGGCCTGACCCTGCGTCAGTTGCGCGACTACGTGGAACAGGCACGCATGGAAATTCGCGGCGTGCCGGGGTTGGGCAAAATCGAAATGGTCGGCCAGCAGGATGAAGTGCTGTACCTGAACTTCTCCACACGCAAACTCGCAGCGCTGGGTATCGATGAGCGTCAGGTGGTGCAGAGCCTGCAAACCCAGAACGCCGTGACCCCGGCGGGTGTCATCGAGGCCGGGCCGGAGCGGATTTCGGTGCGCACTTCAGGGAAGTTCGCTTCGGAGAAAGACCTGGCCGAGGTCAATCTCAAGCTCAACGACCGCTACTATCGTCTGGCCGACATTGCCGAAATTCGTCGCGGCTATGTCGATCCGGCCTCGCCGGAATTCCGCTACAACGGCAAACAGGCCATCGGCCTGGCGATTGCCATGCAGACGGGGGGCAACGTCCAGGCGTTCGGCAAGGCCTTGCACGCCCGGATGGACCAGTTGACCGCCGACCTGCCGGTGGGTGTCGGCATTTACAACGTCTCCGACCAGGCCGTAGTGGTGGAAGAGGCCGTCGGCGGTTTTACCAGTGCCTTATTCGAGGCGGTGGTGATCGTGTTGCTGGTCAGCTTCGTCAGCCTCGGCGTGCGCGCCGGGCTGGTGGTGGCGTGCTCGATCCCGTTGGTGTTGGCGATGGTGTTTGTGTTCATGGAATACAGTGGCATCACCATGCAGCGGATTTCCCTCGGTGCACTGATCATCGCCCTCGGCCTGCTGGTGGACGATGCGATGATCACCGTGGAAATGATGGTCACGCGCCTGGAGATGGGCGAGACCAAGGAGCAGGCGGCGACCTTTGCCTACACCTCCACGGCGTTCCCGATGCTCACCGGTACGCTGGTGACAGTGGCGGGCTTCGTGCCGATCGGCTTGAACGCCAGCTCCGCCGGTGAGTACACCTACACCCTGTTTGCGGTAATTGCCTGCGCGATGCTGGTGTCGTGGGTAGTGGCGGTGCTGTTTGCGCCGGTGATCGGCGTGCACATTCTCAGTGCCAACGTGAAGCCCCATGAAGGTGAACCCGGGCGCATCGGCAAGGCGTTCAACGGTGGGCTGCTGTGGTGCATGCGCAATCGCTGGTGGGCCATCGGCATTACGGTGCTGTGTTTTGTGTTGGCGCTGTTCAGCATGCGTTACGTGCAGAACCAGTTCTTCCCGTCTTCGGATCGTCCGGAAATCCTGGTTGATCTGAACCTGCCGCAAAACGCCTCGCTCGACGAAACCCGCCGGGCTGTCGATCGCCTTGAAGCCACGCTCAAGGACGATCCGGACATCGTGCGCTGGAGCACCTACGTCGGTCAGGGCGCGATCCGTTTCTACCTGCCACTGGACCAGCAACTGCAAAACCCGTTCTACGCGCAGTTGGTGATCGTCAGCAAAGGCCATACCCGTGAAGCCATGATGCAGAAGCTTCGCGAGCGCTTGCGCAACGACTTCGTCGGCATCGGCGGTTATGTCCAGGCACTGGAAATGGGCCCGCCGGTAGGGCGTCCGATCCAGTACCGGGTCAGCGGCAAGGACATCGACCAGGTACGCCGACATGCCATCGACCTGGCCACTGAGCTGGACAAGAACCCGCACGTTGGCGAGATCATCTACGACTGGAACGAGCCGGGCAAAGTCCTGCGCATCGACATCGCCCAGGACAAGGCGCGGCAATTGGGGCTGTCTTCCGAGGATGTGGCCAACCTGATGAACGGCATTGTCAGCGGCCAGACGGTGACTCAGGTCGATGACGACATTTACCTGATCAACGTGGTCGGGCGCGCGGTGGATTCCGAGCGCGGAACGCCCGAAACCCTGCAGAACCTGCAAATCGTCACGCCTAGTGGCACGTCGATTCCATTGCTGGCATTTGCCACGGTGCGCTACGAACTGGAGCAACCGTTGGTATGGCGTAGGGATCGCCTGCCGACCATCACCATCAAGGCGGCGATTCGTGACGAGATCCAGCCGACGGACCTGGTGAAAATCCTCAAGCCATCCATCGACGCTTTCGCAGCCAAACTGCCGGCGGGCTACAAGGTCGCCACCGGTGGTACGGTGGAGGAAAGCGGCAAGGCCCAGGGGCCGATTGCCAAGGTGGTGCCGCTGATGCTGTTCATGATGGCGACCTTCCTGATGATCCAGCTGCACAGCGTGCAGAAGCTGTTCCTGGTGGCCAGTGTCGCGCCGCTGGGGCTGATTGGCGTGGTGATCGCGCTGGTGCCTACCGGTACGCCGATGGGCTTCGTGGCGATCCTCGGGATCCTGGCGCTGATCGGTATCATCATCCGTAACTCGGTGATCCTGGTGACCCAGATCGAAGAGTACGAGCAGAAGGGCTACGCGCCGTGGGATGCGGTGGTGCAGGCCACCGAGCATCGACGTCGACCGATTCTGCTGACCGCCGCGGCGGCGAGCATGGGGATGATCCCGATTGCCCGGGAAGTGTTCTGGGGGCCGATGGCCTACGCGATGATCGGCGGGATCGTCATCGCCACCTTGCTGACGCTGCTGTTTTTGCCAGCGTTGTATGTGGCCTGGTACAAGATTCGCGAGCCGAAAAAGGAGGCGCAGTAAGGGCGAGCGCTTCGCGCTCATCGCGAGCAGGCTCGCGATGGCGTCCGAATTGACTACACAGCCTTACGCCAGACACTCGCCAACCAAGGCTGCTGCTCTCGCGGCAGCCCGGCCGGCCGGTAGTAATGCTCCAGCTCCACAAACCCCGCCTCTATCAACAAATGCTGCCAGGCCGCCAGGTCGTGATACGACCCATAACGCGGTCCGTTCCAGCCTTCCTGATTTTCGCCACGGGGATTGGAACTGAACAACACACCACCCGGTTTCAGCGCTCCCCACAATTGCTTCAACACCCGTGGTAATTCCTGACGCGGAACATGAAACAGCACCGCGTTGGCAAAAATTCCGTCGAAACGCTCGGCCGGCAGATCAAGCTTCAGGAAGTCCTGCTGCCACACCTCGCAACCGCTGTCCTCACGGGCCATCTGCGCGAACTTTTCCGAACCGTCGAGGCCGACCGCCTTGTGGCCCATGCGGGTGAACGTCTGCAGATCACGTCCCGGCCCGCAGCCAAAATCGAGAATGTCGAAAGGCGCTTCGCCCTGAATGTGCCGGAGCAGGGCATCGATGTTCTGGCTGACGTCGTGATCACGGGTGCCTTCTCGGAAACTTTCGGCCGTCGAGTTGTAGTGGCCCAGGGTCGTGGTAGTGATCTGTTCGAGGTCGTCGGGTGTTTGCTTCATGGTCGGCTGCGCAGGAAAAAGGAGATGTGTTGACTATAAGCGCTTTCGCGCTTTGAAAGATCGCAGCCTGCGGCAGCTCCTACGTGTGAACGCCAAACTCTGTAGGAGCTGCCGAAGGCTGCGATCTTTTGGCCTTGGCTCAGTCCTTCTTCATCCCCAAACACTCAATGGAGTGATCCACCATCGCCTTGGCAATCTCCAGCAAATGCCAGATCGAGTACACCATCGCCCGGTCGGCGCCCTTCAGTTGGTCGCCACACTGATACGCCGTGACCGAAGCACAGCGCAGCAGATCGGCGACATAGAGCTGGGTGTCTTCAAAACTCACGTCCTTGCTGACGTTGTAGAAGCGCATTTCATCGGGGGGTGTGGGTTGCTTGCCGGTGAGGTGGAAATCGATGGCGCGGTAAAGCGCGGAACGATCCCTGAGCAAATCGTCGGTGACGGTTTCGTTTGTGGGATTTTCGGGAGGTGGATCGGGAACGGATTTTTTCATGAGTGTTGCTCCTATTGCTGCATGGGAGCCATCACTTATCGCCTACTAAACGATTGGGTGGCGGCTGTACGCAGGTTAGTAGGCCGGTCAATAGGAAAAACCGGTGCACCCGAAGGTGCCCCACGCACAGCCACCATATTCTGCATGCGGCAAAATTTGCCGGACATGAGCATGGAATCGCTATGCGCCTATTGTTCCGGGCTACTAAACCCGATCACTGATGAGCAGTGACGGACCGAGACTAGCCACCGGATTTGGCAGGCGCAAGCGAGCGAAATGATCTAGGAAATGTCCTGCAAAAGAAAGGGAACGAGCCTGCGGAACGGCTGATTTCCCTGTACGAAAACTTCCCTCTGGAAGTCTGTGATCACCTGTGGCGAGGGAGCTTGCTCCCGCTCGATCGCGTAGCAATCGCAAAATCTGACACCTGAATTTCACTGACACACCGCACTGAATGGTTTGGGGCTGCTTTGCAGCCCAGCGGGAGCAAGCTCCCTCGCCACAAAAGCCCGGTGACCTTCAGCTCGTCAGCGCTTGTTCAACCCCCGCGCCAACCGATCCCCACCGAGTTGAATCACCGCCACCACCGCCACCAGCAACACAATCACCGTCAGCATAATCTGGCTGTCAAAGCGCTGATACCCATACCGATAGGCAATGTCCCCCAGTCCACCGGCGCCAATCGCCCCGGCCATGGCCGAGGAGTTGATCATGGTGACCAAGGTGATGGTGAACCCGCCCACAATCCCGGGCAGCGCCTCAGGCAACAACACATGCCAAACGATGTGCCAGCGCCGACAGCCCATGGCTTGCGCCGCTTCGATCAGTCCATGATCGACCTCGCGCAAGCTGACTTCGGCAATGCGCGCAAAGAATGGCGTAGCGGCGATGGTCAACGGCACCACGGCCGCCCATACGCCGTAGGTGGTGCCGACGATCAATCGGGTGAACGGAATCAGCGCCACCATCAAAATCAGGAACGGAATCGAGCGGAACAAATTCACGAATGCACCCAGCGCGCGGTTCAGTGCCGGGGCTTCGTAGATGCCGCCCCTGGAACTGGTGACCAGGATCACCGCCAGCGGAATACCCGCCAACAGCGCGATCAACGACGACACGCCGACCATCAGGAACGTGTCGATAAAACCTTGCAGCAAGCGGTCAAACCACATAGCCCAGTACCTCCACCTGTTGCGCCCAATGGCCGGCGCGTTGACGCAATTGCTCGGCACCGAGAGTCGAGCCAGTCACCGCCAGAAGCAGTTGCCCGAGGGCATGACCCTGAATCCGTTCCACGCCGCCTTGCAGCAATCGCACACGGCCTCCGAGGGCGCTGAACAGTGCCGCCAGATCCGGTTCGTCGCGTTGGCTGCCGGTGAACTGCAAGCGCAACACCACCGCGGCGTCTGGGGAATTTGGCTGCGGCTGCAAACGGCTCTGCAGCTCTTTGGGTAATGCGTGTTGCAAAGGCGCCAGCAATGTCTTGCTGACCTCATGCTGCGGATTGCCGAACACTTCCCACACCGGGCCTTGCTCGACGATGCGCCCATGCTCCAGGACAACCACGCGATCACAGATCTCACGGATCACCGCCATCTCGTGGGTGATCAGCACAATGGTCAGGCCCAGGCGCTGATTGATCTCGCGCAGCAGGCCGAGGATCGACTGCGTGGTTTCCGGATCCAGAGCCGAGGTGGCTTCGTCGCACAACAGAATTTCCGGGTCATGCACCAGCGCCCGGGCAATGCCCACGCGCTGTTTCTGCCCGCCGGACAACTGCGCCGGGTAAGCCTTGTGTTTGGCCTGCAAACCCACCAGTTCCAGCAGTTCACGGACCTTCTGCTCCCGTTGCTCCTTGGGCACACCGGCGACTTTTAGCGGCAGCTCGACGTTCTGCCAAACGGTCTTGGCCGACATCAGGTTGAAGTGCTGGAAGATCATGCCGATGCGTCGACGCAGCGCCACCAAGCGGTCCTCATCGAACTCGCCGATGTCCACTTGGTCGATCAGCACCCGACCGCTGCTCGGCTGTTCCAGGCGATTGATGGTGCGGATCAGCGACGACTTGCCAGCACCGCTGCGACCGATGATGCCGAACACTTCGCCGCGCTGGATCGCCAGGTCGATGCCGTGCAACGCGGCCACCGGGCCTTGCTGGCCGTTGTAGGTTTTACCCAGATTGATGAAGCGCACATGAGCACGATTGAGCTCGGGATGCAGCTCGGTTTGTTCAGCGCGTTGAGGCTCTGGAGGCTCCAGTCGCCGTTGGAAGGCGGCGGTCATGTTCAGCTTTCCCAGCCGGCTTGATAGAGCTTGCCGTGGGCCTTATCCAGCGCGGCGCGCACAGCGGGTGAGTGCTGGTAGATGTCGACGAACTTGATCAGGCGCGGGTCGGTTTTGCTCTTGGGCTGGATCACGAACTGAATCACGTATTCCTTGTGATCGAGGCCGTCGAACAGCAGCGCAGAGCCCGTGTCGAAGGTTTTCGACAAGCGAATGTAGGCCGGGTAGCCCTGCACCAGATCGGCGTCGTCATAGGCACGCACCAGTTGCACGGCTTCGACCTGGAGGATCTTGATGTGCTTCGGGTTGGCGATGATGTCTTCTTCGGTGGCCTTGTAGCCGACGCCGGGCTTGAGGGTGATCAGGCCGGCCTTGGCCAGCAACTGCAAGCCACGACCGCTGTTGATCGGATCGTTGGCGATGGCCACGCTGGCGCCTTGCGGCAGTTCGTCGAAGCTTTTGTATTTCTTCGAGTAGAGGCCGACGTTGTTGATGATTCCCGGCGCGAAAGGCACCAGGTCGAAACCGGCCGCAGCCTTGGCGTTTTCCAGGAACGGGATGTGCTGGAAGTAGTTCACGTCGATGTCACCTGAAGCCAGGCTGACGTTCGGTGCGATCCAGTCGCTGAACTCCACCAGTTCGACTTTCAGGCCTTGTTTGCCGGCTTCTTCGACCGCCGCTTCAAGGGGAATGGCGAAGGCGGCGGTGGTGCCGATTTTCAGTGGGGCGTCGGCGGCGAAGGTTACCGAGCTGAACAGGCCGAGGGCCAGGGCCAGTGCTTTGACTGGGTGGGAGAGGTAGTTCTTTTTCATGATGAGTTATCCAGTCAATTGTCAGTATTGGGTTCACATTTGTGGCGAGGGAGCTTGCTCCCGCTGGGCTGCGAAGCAGCCCTGAAAACATCCGATAAGGTGTGACAGACAAATCGGATCGGCAGATTTGCGACTGCTACGCAGTCGAGCGGGAGCAAGCTCCCTCGCCACAGGGTTTAGTGTCGGTAGTGGGAGCCGGTATGTTGCTCAGGCAAATGCGCCTCTCGCTGAAACAGCTTTTCGCGCAAGGTACCGCTGTCGTACGCCGTCTTGTACGAGCCCCGCCGTTGCAACTCGGGGATCACCAGTTCGATGAAATCCTCATAGCTTTCCGGCGTGACAATCCGCGTCAGGTTGAAACCATCCAGCCCGGTTTCGGCGATCCAGGATTCCAGTTCATCCGCCACTTGCTGCGGTGAGCCGACCACGGTGATGTAGCGCCCGCCGAGGGCGTGTTGTTCCAGCAATTTGCGGCGTGTCCAGTCGTTGTTTTGCAGGTGTTTGGTGGCGGACTGGATCGCGTTGCTCTTCACGTACTGGATCGGCTCGTCGATTTCATATTGGGAAAAATCGATTCCGGTGGACGCCGAAAAGTGCGCCACGCCGGCCTCGGCACTGGCGTAGCTCAGGTATTCGGCGTGCTTGGCCCAGGCCCGCTCTTCGGTGGCGCCAACGATCACGTTCAGGCCCATGAACACCTTGATGTCCTCGGGATTGCGTCCGGCGGAGGCGGCCGCGGCGCGCACCTTGTCCACCTGCGCCTTGGTCGATGCCTTGGTCTGGCCGCTGATGAACACGCACTCGGCATGTCGCCCGGCGAACAGCAAACCGCGATCCGAACTGCCGGCCTGGAACAGCACCGGCGTGCGCTGTGGCGAGGGCTCACAGAGGTGATAACCCTCGACCTGATAGAACTCGCCCTTGTGCTCG
Organism: Pseudomonas sp. IT-P258; assembly: GCF_949767825.1. NCBI lineage: Bacteria > Pseudomonadati > Pseudomonadota > Gammaproteobacteria > Pseudomonadales > Pseudomonadaceae > Pseudomonas > Pseudomonas sp. IT-P258. The sequence continues at coordinate 99,032 of NZ_CATKPU010000043.1, forward strand.
ACCTTGTGCACTTTGTCTGGCTGCGCGTAGATCCGCTGCCGTGGATCGTTGAGCACCGCGCCATTTTCCCAACTGCCTTCCAGGAGTTTGTAGAGCACCTCCAGGTACTCGTCGGCCTGGTCATAACGACGGTCATGCTCGACCTGTTCGCTCAGACCCATGGCCTTGGCGGCGCTGTCGAGATAGCCGGTGACGATGTTCCAGCCGACACGCCCACGACTCAGGTGATCCAGCGTCGACAGGCGGCGGGCGAACAGATACGGCGCTTCGTAGGTGAGGTTGGCGGTCAGGCCGAAGCCGAGGTTTTTCGTCACTGCAGCCATGGCCGAGACCAGCAGCAGCGGATCGTTGACCGGCAACTGGATCGACTCTTTCAACGGCACGTCCACCGAGTTCTGGTAGACGTCGTAGACCCCGACGATGTCGGCGATGAACAGGCCGTCGAACAGCCCGCGCTCCAGCAGCTGCGCCAGTTCGGTCCAGTATTCGATCGTGTTGTAGCGGGTGGACGTATCGCGCGGGTGCGTCCACAAGCCATGGTTGATGTGCCCGATGCAGTTCATGTTGAAGGCATTGAGCAGGATCTTTTTCTTGGCCATTCAGATGGTCCCCCGCAGTGGCGGGTTTTCATCGTTGAGGTAGTAATTGCCCACGGCGTGGTACTTCCAGCGCACCGGGTCGTGCAAGGTGTGTACCCGGGCGTTGCGCCAGTGGCGGTCGAGGCCGTGTTCGATCAGGGTTGCCTGGCTGCCGGCCAGTTCGAACAGTGTGCTGCCGGCGGCCAGGGAGATTTCGGTACTGAGGGCGCGGGCTTCGGCGACGGCAATCGAGGCGGCCGCGACGGTCTGTGCATGGGTGTCGGCCTGGGCCTCGTCGAGGTATTCACCGGCCCGCTCCAGCAATGCCTCGGCGGCGTGCAGGCGAATGCTCAGGTGGCCGAAGCTCTTGAGGGTCAGCGGATCGTCCGTGGCTTTTTCGTGGGTGGCGTCGATCCATGGCCGGGTTTTGGTGCGCACGAAATGCAGCGCATCTTCATACGCGGCGCGGGCGATGCCGGTGTCGATGGCAGCATGGAGAATCTGCGCCAGCGGGCCGACCGGGGTCGGGCGTTCGAAAGCGCTTTGAAAGGGGATCACATCTTCGCCGGCGACGTAGACATCTTCGAACACCACCGAACCGCTGCCGGTGGTGCGCTGGCCGAAGCCGCTCCAGTCGTCGATTACGCTCAGGCCCTTGCTGTTGCGCGGGACGAACGCCAGTTGCTGTACGCCGTTTTCATCCACCACCGAGGTGGGAATGCGCTGGGCGTAGATCGCGCCCGTGGCGTAGAACTTGCGACCATTGATGCGATAGCCGCTGCCGTCGCGAGTCAGGCTGGTGACGCGATCGTGTGCGGTTTTGGTGCCGAGTTCCGCCAACGCATTGCCGAAGCGCTGACCGGCCAAAACCTCGGCGTACAGGCGTTGCTTCTGCTCGTGGCTGCCGTTCACCCGCAGTACTTCGAGGGCATAGAAATGGTTCTGCGGGATCTGCCCCAGGGAGCCGTCGGCCCGGGCGATCAAGGCGATGACCTTGGCCAGGGTGACGTTGGAAACACCGGCGCCGCCGTATTCCTTTGGCACACTGATGCCCCACAGGCCCGAGCGGGAAAACACTTCCAGTTCCGGGTGTGGCAAGCGGCGTAAACGGTCGCGTGTGGCGCTGTCGCGTTTAAAGTCTTCGGCAAGGTCGCTGGCGACGACCAGGGCTTGCTCATCGCTGGTGATGACCGCGACGTGGTGAGAACTTGTCATGTGTTTCTCCAGAGCTCTGGTAAAAAGTGTTCTGGTCGTCAGATCCAGGAATGGCGATTGGGCAGCGTGCCGTTGAGGCGATAGGCGCCGACCGCGTGATACTTCCAGCGCACCGGATCGTGCAGGGTGTGCACCCGGGCGTTGCGCCAGTGGCGGTCGAGGTTGAATTCGGCGAGGGTCGCGCGGCTGCCGGCCAGTTCGAGCAGCTTTTCGCTGGCCAGCAGCGAAATCTCGGTGGTCAGCACTTTGGCTTCGGCCACGGCAATCGAGGCGCGGGCGGCGGACTCGGCGGTGAAAGGTGCGGCGCTGACATCATCGAGCACTTGCCCGGCCTTGCGCAGCAGCGCTTGGGCGGCGTGCAATTCGATTTTCAATCTGCCGATATCGGCGATCACGTACAGGTCATCGCTGGCCCGCTCGACCTTGGCGTCGATCCACGGCCGGGCGCGGGTTTTCACGAAGTCGATGGCGTCGTCGATGGCGCCTCGGGCGATACCGGCGTCGATGGCCGCTTGAATCAGCTGCGAGACGGCACCCTGGATGTTCGGCGTGTCATTGATCCGCCAGTTATCCACCACCAGTTCAGGATCGGCCTGCACGTTGTTGAGCAAAATCGTGCCGCTGGCGGTGGTGCGCTGACCAAACCCGGACCAGTCATCGACGATGCGCAATCCAGGTGTGCCGCGCCGGATGAAAGCCAGCACTTGCTTGCCGTCATCGTTCAACGCTTTGACTGCGACCCAATGGGCGAACAGTGCGCCGGTGGAATAGAACTTCTGGCCGTTGAGGACGCCGTCAGCGGTGATGCGCGCCTTCAGTTCCAGGGTGTTCTTGGTGCCGCGTTCCGGCCCGGCATTGCCGATGCGCCAGCCGTCGAGGACGCTTTTGAACAGCTGTTTTTTCTGCGCCTCGGTGGCGCTGCCGAGCACCAGGTTAAGAATGCCGAACTGGTTTTGCGGGATCTGCCCAAGTGCCGGGTCTGCCGCGGAAATGATCGCGAAAACCTCGGCCAGGGTAACGAACGAAACCTGCGGGCCACCGTACTCGCGGGGGATGGAAATGCTGCCCAGGCCGCTGCGGGTGAACTGTTCTATTTCAGACCATGGGAGCTTGCGCTGCCGGTCACGTTTGGCCGCTTGCAGGCGGGCGACTTGCGCCAGCTCGTGGGCCGCCTTAATGGCTTGAGCGTCATTGCGCAAGACTTTTGCGGGCAACAACAGCGGGGCGATGTCCAGGTCACTCTGGACGTTTGCATCTGCCAGACTGGACATCAGTGCCGCTCCTTGGCTGCACGCAATGCCCTGGCGATCTGCACTGGGGTGATTGTGTTCCGGACCATACCTACCTCACATCTTATGGAAGCGCCGCTTGTGGCCGCGCATGAAAACAAGGATGTCCGGTGGTCCGGTGCATATACCCTAAACGTGTATAAATATTTTATGAACTAACTTTTAGGAATATGCATAGAAGGATGATTCCGCCAAAGAGGCCTCTTCATCGTCTACGGGGTTCGGCGGCCTTGAGAGGCTGTTTCTTCGGGACTTTCAGATAAGTGTTTGCACAACCAATCTTCAGCGTGCGGGCTGGAGCCCAGCGGGAGTTGTTGCCCACCCGGTCGAGAATGCAGTACGTCACCTCCAGCCGCAGGTCTTCGCCGGCTTCGAGGATGATAGTCGGCGGAATCCAGACATGAATCGGCTGGCCCACATCGGCGGACTTGATCCGTGGCAGATCCATGCGCACATCGCCCCAGCGCAGGGTGATTTCATCGTCGACGGCCATGTTCAGGTACGGCTCGATGGTCAAGGGAACACCGCGTTTGACCTGGCTCGGATTGACCCCCTGACGGCGAATCGCCTCGGGAATGCTCACCGGTGCCAGGCACTGGTTTTCATCGCCGCACAGCTCGGAAGGTTGGCCGCCTGGGCAGTCGAGTTTGATCTGCACGTTTTGGCTGGCCGAAATCACTGGGTCTCGACCCACCTGCATGACCCGGTAGTGAATGCGCGAGGTACCGTTGGCGACAAAGCTTTCAGGCACCCGCAACTGCACCGGTTGGCCGACATCGCTGGCCTTCAGCACGCGGGAGGCCACGTAGCAGCTATCCCAGAACAGTTCGATCAGGTCGCCTTCGTCCATGGCGGGGTAGGGCGCCACATCGATCAGCAGGTGCGCCGCGCAAGTGACGTTGATGCCGGTCTTGTTGGATTGCGCCAGGGTCGGGGCCACAAGCCCGGATGTGTTCGAGGTGCTTTTCATGAAGTCTCCTTGAGGTTTTGCAACGAAGTCCGTTTCTGGGAAATCAAAAACTAAATATCGAACAGCAAAACCATTCATTACTTTTAATTGAAATAATGAGTTTGGCGTGATGAGTGACGTCGGTTGGAGACTAGATAAGAGTCAGGGGGAGTAAGTGTCAATGAGATTTATTAGTTATGGGTGAAGTGTGCTGTTATTCAGAAAGTTCCTACGGTACGAAGTAAGTAAACCATGGCGGCGTGTCGAATTTGTCCGCTGAAAGTGTCTAAAGCCGGGCGGCTTGGCGTGCGTGGTCGGCCAGGTGTTGTGAAAGGAACCTGGTGGGGAAAGGGAGGTTAATTGTTATTGTGCAGATATATGTACCGCGCGCGCGTACAAGATATGTATGTCGAATAGATTGGGTTAGTTTGGTATTGATAAAGTATTTTTTGCGATGGTGTCACTTCCATCCATGGAAGATGACCATTATTGAACGGGTTGTTAGTTGTGGCTGTTGTTCAGGAACTTGCTGAGAAACTGTTTGGTTCGCTCTTCTTTCGGGTTGGCAAACAACGCCTTCGCTTCGCCTTGCTCGACGATCACGCCCTTGTCGAAAAACACCACGCGATTGGCCACGTCCCGGGCAAAGCCCATTTCGTGAGTGACGATCACCATGGTGCGATTCTCTTCGGCCAGGCCGCGGATAGTCGCCAATACCTCGCCCACCAGCTCCGGGTCGAGGGCCGAGGTCGGTTCATCGAACAGGATCACTTCCGGTTCCATCGCCAGCGCCCGGGCAATCGCCACGCGCTGTTGCTGACCACCGGAGAGGCGACGCGGATAGGCGTCTTCCTTACCCGCCAGGCCTACCTTGGCCAATAGCTTTTTACCCAGGGCAACGGCATCGGCGTGCGCGATCTTCTTGACGATGATCGGGCCTTCGATAACGTTTTCCAGCGCGGTGCGATGGGGGAACAGGTTGAAGTTCTGGAACACGAAACCCACGTGTTGGCGCAAGCGCCGCACCAGGCTCTGCTGCTGGTTCAGGGGACGGCTGGTATCGACTTCGATATTACCGACCTTGATCCGGCCGCTGGTGGGCTCTTCCAGAAAATTCAGGCAGCGCAGGAAGGTGGTCTTGCCCGAACCGCTAGGGCCGATGATCGCGACCACCTCGCCTTCCTTGACCTCAAGATCGATGCCGTTGAGCACGACTTGACCCTTGAACTGCTTTGTCAGTTTTTCCACGACAATCATTGGGTCAGGACTCCTGGTCGTGCCGATTGACCCGCGCTTCCAACTGGTTCTGCAGGTGCGAAAGCACGGTTGCGAGGACCCAGTAGATCAGTGCGGCGGCAAGATACATGGTGAAGATTTCGAAGGTGCGAGCGGTGATCAGCTGCGCCTGACGGAACAGTTCCGGCACCTGGATGGTGGCGGCCAGCGCGGTGTCCTTGACCAGCGAAATGAAGCTGTTGCCCAGCGGCGGCAATGCGGTGCGCATCGCCTGCGGCAGGATGGCCCGGCGCAGGGTTTGCGCGCGGGTCATGCCGATACTGGCAGCCGCTTCCCACTGGCCGCGCTCGATGGAGCTGATCGCGGCACGCAGGATTTCACAGGCGTAGGCGGCCATGTTCAGCGAGAAGCCGATCAGTGCCGCCGGCAGCGGATCCAGTTCCAGACCCAATTGCGGCAAGCCGTAATAGATCACGAACAGTTGCACCAGCAACGGCGTGCCGCGAAAGAACGACACGTAGATGCGGGCGATCCAGCTCACCAGTTTGAAGCGCGACAGGCGCATCAGCGCCAGACCGAAGCCCATCACCAGGCCGAAGAACATCCCGCCCAGGCTGAGGATGACCGTGTAATACGCGCCCTTGAGCAGAAAGGGCGCGGAGTCCAGTGCGAGTTGGAAAGCTTCTCCCATTATTGAGTGACGTCAGCGTTGAAGTATTTTTCCGAGAGCTTTTTCAGGGTGCCATCGGCGCGCAGCTTATCGATTGCCTTGTTGACCGCGGCCAGCAGTTCAGGCTCACCTTTGCGCAGGGCAATGCCGGCTTCCTGGCGGGAGAACGCATCACCGGCGGCGGTGGTGTCCTTGGCCTTCTTGGCGTATTCCAGCGCGGCCAGGCGGTCGATCAGAATGGCGTCGATACGGCCGACACGCAGGTCCTGGAACTTGGTCGGATCATCTTCGTAGGTGCGGATGTCAGCGGTCGGCACATTGGCCTTCACCCACTCTTCGTAGTTGGTGCCCAGGCCTACACCGACTTTCTTGCCAGACAGGTCGGCGGCGGACTTGATGTTCAGCTCGGCGGCCTTCTTCGTCAGCACCAGCGCCTGAATACCGGAAACGGTGTAGGGTTCGGAGAAGTCATACTTCTTCTTGCGCTCTTCGGAGATGGTCACCTGGTTGATCACTGCGTCCAGACGCTTGGATTCCAGGGCCGCGAGGATGCCGTCCCATTTGGTTGGTTGCAGCTTGACCTTCACGCCCAGTTCTTTGGCCAGGGCTTCGGAGAACTCGACTTCGAAGCCGGTCAGCTTGCCGTCGGCGTCGACGAAACTGAATGGTGGGTAGGTGCCTTCCAGGCCGACGTTGATTACGCCTTTGTCCTTGATTTGTTGCAGTTGCTCACCGGCAACCGCCTGGCCAATCAGGCCGGCGCTCAGTGCCAGGCCCAGCGAACCCACCAGCAGATTGCGACGTAGTGCGGAAAAATTCATGACAAGCCCCTGTGTTTTCTTATGGAAGACGCTTTAGGAAAGTTGGCAAATTCGGGATTTGGACGACTGCGATATCCTGCCCTAATGCAGCTTATGCGTCTCGCTGCAAATTCGCCTGCGCGTGACTATAAGATGATGCCTATAGAATTGAAAATAATGAATATTATTTTTGTTATTCGTTAATCGCATATGCGTTTCATGGAAAAGATCGCAGCCTGCGGCAGCTCCTACATGGATCGGCATGCATCTGTAGGAGCTGCCGCAGGCTGCGATCTTTTGATCTTCTGAATCGCTTACAGAAAATCCTTATAGGCAAACAACGCCGGCGCGCCACCGGTGTGCAGGAAGATAATCGGACCATCGTCGAACCGCTGACGGCCGATTCCGTCCAGCAAGCCGGCCATGGCCTTGCCAGTGTAGACCGGGTCCAGCAGCAAGCCTTCGTGACTCGCCAGCAGCTTCACCGCCGCCAGTGTGCCGGCATTCGGCTCGCCATAACGCGGGGCGAAATACTCGTCCCACAACTCGACCTTGAAAGCCTCCGGCAGATTCACGCCCAGCAACTCGGCGGTGCGTTCGGCCAGGCCTTGAACCTTTGGCCGCTGATCTTCATCGCTGCGCGAAACCGTCACGCCGATTACTGGCAGATTCGGCAGTGCTTCACTCAGGGCCAGTGCCAGGCCGCTGTGGGTACCGGCGCTGCCCGAGGCCAGGACCACGGCGGCGAACTTCAGGCCGGTGTCCTTGATCTGTTCGGCCAGTTCCAGACCGGCACGCACGTAGCCCAGGGCGCCCAGCGCATTGGAGCCACCGATCGGCACCAGGTACGGCTTCTTGCCGTTGCTGCGCAGTCGGTTGGCCAGTGCTTGCAGTTGCTCGTCGGCGTTGTCGAGGTTTTCCACCAGTTCGACCTTGGCATCGAACAGGTCGAGCAGCAGGCGGTTGCCGTTGCCGGTGTAATTGCTGTCGTCAGTGCCGAGAGGATTTTCCAGAAGGGCTACGCAGCCCAGGCCCAACTTTGCGGCAATGGCGGCTGTCTGGCGTACGTGGTTCGATTGCAGCGCGCCCGCGGTGATCAAGGTGTCGGCGCCCTGGGCCAAGGCATCGGCGGCCAGGTATTCGAGTTTGCGCAGCTTGTTGCCGCCCATTGCCAGCGGCGTCAGGTCATCGCGCTTGACGTACAGGTCGCGGCCCAGCCAGGTCGACAGGCGTTCGAGTTTTTCCAGGGCGGTGGGCTGACCGAGCAGGTCGAGGCGGGTAAAGCTGGCGAGCTGTTGTTTGATCATGAGTCCGTACTGGCGGTTGAAGATCTCAGGACTATAGGCACGCCAAAAAGTTGGGGCAACCGCCAATCGCTTATAGCCAATCGAAATGAGTACAGCACTATTGGTTCTTAATTTGCCTCGCGGCCCTTGCCGTAAAGTAATCGCCGTCAGTGCGGCCAGACAGTCCGGCCGCCCGTGAGGAGTTTTTACCGTGAGTGAGCGTTCCAGCCATTGGCAATTGCAGACCATCGTCAGCCAGCTGCGCACGGCACGTGAACAGTGGCGTGCACAAAACGGCCGGGCTACCGGCGAGCAGGGCGGTCGCGAATTGCCTTCCCGCGCAGCCATGGCGGACATTCTCGAGGCCCTGTGCGGTGCGTTGTTCCCGATGCGCCTGGGGCCGGTTGACCTGCGCGAAGAGAGTGAAGACTTCTATGTCGGTCATACCCTGGATGTGGCGCTGAATGCGCTGTTGGCCCAGGCGCGACTCGAATTGCGCTACGCCGCTCGCCACAGTGCCCAGGCCGAGACTGAAGTCGAAGCCAAAACCATCCAGATCATTCAGGACTTTGCCCTCGCCTTGCCTGGGTTGCGCAGCCTGTTGGACAGTGACGTGCTCGCGGCCTATCACGGTGACCCGGCGGCCCGCAGTGTCGATGAAGTGTTGTTGTGCTATCCGGGGATCCTGGCGGTGATTCACCATCGTCTGGCCCACCATTTGTATCGCGCCGGGTTGCCGCTGCTGGCGCGGATCAGCGCGGAAATCGCTCACTCGGCCACCGGCATCGACATTCACCCCGGCGCGCAGATCGGCCGCAGTTTCTTCATCGACCATGGGACGGGTGTGGTGATTGGCGAGACGGCGATCATCGGCGAACGCGTGCGGATCTATCAGGCGGTGACCTTGGGCGCCAAGCGCTTCCCGGCGGACGAAGATGGCCAACTGCAGAAAGGTCAGCCACGGCACCCGATTGTCGAGGATGACGTGGTGATTTATGCCGGGGCGACGATTCTCGGGCGGATCACCATCGGCCAGGGCTCGACCATTGGCGGCAACGTTTGGCTGACCCGCAGCGTGCCGGCGGGCAGCAACCTGACCCAGGCGAGTTTGCAGTTGGATGATGGGGCGCAGAAGTGAGGATGTAGGAGCTGTCGAGTGCAACGAGGCTGCGATCTTTTCCAAGCGCGCCGCGAACCAAAATCAAAAGATCGCAGCCTGCGGCAGCTCCTACAGAACACCTCTAAATTCCGCGTAAAACCTTTCCTTGAGCTAGCGTAACAACACCACCGCCGAGCCCTGCGATTAGTCCTTAGCCCCCTATCCATGTTTAACTTGAACGTTCATTCAAGTTAAACCGGCGGTTCGCTGCCCGCTCACAACAGGAGGCTTGCCTTTGCTGAGTCCGATTTCTACAGCCACTTTCTACCCTTTCGAGGTGCACCGAACATGAGTGCATCGTCCATCCCTCCAAGCGGTCTGATCCGCATGAATCCGCCGGTGTTCTGGTTCTCGGCGAGTTTCATTCTGTTGTTTGGTGTCGTTGTCATCGCCATGCCGGAGCAGGCCGGTGCCTGGTTGCTGGCGGCGCAAAACTGGGCGGCCAACACGGTCGGCTGGTATTACCTGCTGGCGATGACCCTGTATCTGGTCTTCGTGGTGGTCACCGCCTTGTCCGGCTACGGCAAGATCAAGCTCGGTGCCGACCACGACGAACCCGAATTCAGTTATCTGTCCTGGGCTGGCATGCTGTTCGCCGCCGGGATCAGCATCACCCTGTTTTTCTTCTGCGTGTCCGAGCCGCTGACCCACATGCTGCAACCGCCCCAGGGCGAGGCCGGTACGGCGGATGCGGCGCGCCAGGCGATGCAGATTCTGTTTCTGCACTGGGGCCTGCATGGCTGGGGCGTGTTCGCCTTTGTCGGCATGGCGCTGGCCTACTTCGCCTACCGGCATAACCTGCCACTGGCCCTGCGCTCGGCGCTGTATCCGCTGATCGGCAAGCGTATCAACGGCCCCATCGGCTACGCGGTGGATGGCTTCGGCATCATCGCCACGGTGTTCGGCCTCGGTGCTGACATGGGCTTTGGCGTGTTGCATCTCAACTCGGGCCTGGATTATCTGTTCGGCATCGCCCACACCCAATGGATTCAGGTCGGCCTGATCACCCTGATGATGGGTGCTGCGATCATCGTTGCCGTATCCGGCGTCGACAAGGGCGTGCGGGTGATGTCCGACATCAACATGCTGCTGGCCTGCGCGCTGCTGCTGTTCGTATTGTTCGCCGGCCCTACGCAGCACTTGCTCAACACCCTGATCCAGAACCTCGGTGATTACCTCGGCGCCTTGCCGATGAAGAGTTTCGACCTCTATGCCTACGACAAACCCAGCGACTGGCTGGGCGGCTGGACGGTGTTCTACTGGGCCTGGTGGATTGCGTGGTCGCCGTTCGTGGGCTTGTTCATCGCACGGATTTCCCGTGGTCGCACCATCCGCGAGTTCGTCTTCGGCGTGCTGTTGATTCCGCTGGGCTTTACCCTGGCGTGGATGTCGATCTTCGGCAACAGCGCCATCGATCAAGTGCTCAACCACGGCATGAGCGCGCTCGGTATGTCGGCCATCGACAATCCGTCGATGACGCTCTACCTGCTGCTGGAAACCTACCCGTGGAGCAAAACCGTCATCGCGGTCACGGTGTTTATCAGCTTTGTGTTCTTCGTCACCTCCGCCGACTCCGGCACCGTGGTGTTGTCGACGCTGTCCGCCAAGGGCGGTAACCCCGATGAAGACGGGCCGAAATGGTTGCGGGTGTTCTGGGGCGCGATGACCGCCCTGGTGACCAGCGCGCTGCTGTTCTCCGGCAGCATCGATGCGTTGAAGTCGGCGGTGGTCCTGACCTCGTTGCCGTTCTCGCTGATCCTGCTGTTGATGATGTGGGGGCTGCACAAAGCGTTTTATCTGGAGTCGCAGAAGCAGATTGCGCAGATGCACTCCTTGGCACCGGTGTCCGGTTCACGGCGGGGTGGCTGGCGTCAGCGTTTGAGTCAGGCGGTGCATTTCCCGTCGCGGGATGAGGTCTACCGCTTCCTCGACACGACGGTGCGCCCGGCGATTGAAGAAGTGTCTGCCGTGTTCATCGAAAAGGGTTTGCACGTAGCGACACACCCGGACCCGGCCAATGACAGCGTCAGCCTGGAAATCGGCCACGGCGATCAACATCCGTTTGTTTATCAGGTGCAGATGCGCGGTTACTTCACGCCATCGTTTGCCCGTGGCGGCATGGGTTCCAAGCAACTCAACAATCGCCGCTACTACCGGGCCGAAGTGCATTTGAGCGAAGGCAGTCAGGACTACGATCTGGTCGGCTATACCAAGGAACAGATCATCAACGACATCCTCGACCAGTACGAACGGCACATGCAGTTCCTGCATCTGGTGCGCTGATCAAGGCCTTCATGTCTCGGTGGTCAACACCATGAACAACACCAGCGCCGCCACCGGGACACCGAACACGGCGCTACCGACCGCCAGTTCGGTGCTCAATGGCTGGCCGGCATGCACTATGCCGACTGCGCCGTTGATCAGCGTCAGCGCCAGCCACAGCACGATAAAACAGTAGGCCAGGGTCTGACGGGTAAAGCCGATTTTCTCGCCGATGTAGAGCATCAACGCCAGGAGGATCAGGCCGAAGGTTGTGATGATGGTGGTGTGCATGAACTGTCCCGCCCTTCAGATGTGCATTGCTTTGGAGGCAGCCATCGCGAGCAAGCTCGCTCCCACAGGGGACTTCCTTTGAGCACAAATTTTGTGAGCAACCAAGATCAATGTGGGAGCGAGCTTGCTCGCGATTGGGGGCGCTGCGGTCTCAGTGTGAACTCAGTTAAACCAACCCGCCATTCACCCGCAAAATCTGCCCATTGACCCAACCCGAATCCGGCCCCGCCAGAAACGACACAACACGGGAAATATCCTCCGGCTGCCCCAGGCGCTCCAGCGGCGCCATCTTCGCGAAATTCTGAATCTGCTCCTCACTCTTGCCGTGTAAAAACAACTCAGTCGCCACCGGCCCGGGAGCCACCGCATTGACGGTGATGTTGCGCCCGCGCATCTCTTTGGCGAACACCTGGGTCAGGGATTCCACTGCCGCTTTGCTGGCGATGTACACCGCGTAACCCGGCAGGTTCATGCCGACGGTGCTGCTGGAGAAGTTGATGATTCGGCCACCGCTGTTCAGGCGGGTCGCCGCTTCACGCAGGATATTGAAGGTACCGCGAGCGTGGATGTTGAAGGTCTGCTCGAACAGTTCGTCGCTGTGTTGCGCCAGCGGCAGGACCTTGAGGATGCCGGCGTTGTTCACCAAAACATCGACCTTGCCGAACTGGGTTTCAACCTCGTCGAACATCCCGCGCACGTCGTCGGCATTGGCCACATCGGCCTTGATCGCTATGGCCTGGTGGCCGGCCTGACGCAGCTCCACCACCCGTTTCGAGGCTTCGGTGGCGCTGCTGGCGTAGTTGATGGCAACGGCGAAACCTTCGCTGGCCAGTTGTTTGGCGATGACCGCGCCGATGCCGCGGGAGGCACCGGTCACGATGGCAACTTTCGGAGTTTGAGCCGTCATATTGATGTTCCTGTTGATGGGGTGTGAAGCCAATTTCACATGTTTACTCAGGCCGATAAATGCACGAGAGTTGCCTTGACTGTTCAATGATTGCCAACAATCGAGTGCCTGGAGTGAGCTGTGGACCAAGTCAAAGCGATGAAGGTTTTTGTGCGGATCTACGAGCGCAGCAGCTTCACGCAGGCTGCCGATGACCTGAACCTGCCCCGCGCAACGCTGACCCATACGTTGAATCAGTTCGAGGCCTGGCTGGGTACGCGTTTGTTGGAGCGCAGCACGCGTAAAGTGCGTCCGACGCTGGATGGCGAGGCGTACTACCTGCGTTGCGTGCAACTGCTGGCAGAGCTGGAGGAAGCGGAGTTGGCGTTTCGCGGCGTGGCCCCGAAGGGGCGGCTGCGGGTGGACTTGCACGGGACATTGGCCAAGCACTTCGTGATCCCGGCATTGCCGCAATTCATGGCGCGTTATCCCGACATCGAGCTGTCCATCAGCGAGGCTGACCGCCAGGTCGACCTGATCACCGAAGGTATCGATTGCGTGTTGCGGGCGGGAACATTGGGTGACTCCACGCTGATCGGCAAACGTGTCGCCAACCTGCGTCAGATCACCTGCGCCAGCCCCGCCTATTTGCGCAAATACGGCGAACCGAAAAGCCTCGCCGACCTCAGCCGGCACCGTGCGGTGAACTACGTTTCGCGCACGACGGCCAGGTTGTTCCCGTTTGAATTCATGGTGGACGGTGAACTCAAGGAAGTGGCCATCGACGGTGCGGTATCGGTGTTCGGCGCAGAAATCTACGCCGCCTCGGCGATTGCCGGGCTGGGCCTGATTCAGTGCCCGCACTACCGAATGGAAACGCAGATCTCCCAAGGCCTGGTGCAGGAAGTCCTCGTCGACACCCCTCCGCCATCAATGCCGGTATCGGTGTTGTACCCGCACAACCGACACATGTCGCCCAGGGTCCGGGTGTTTGTGGACTGGTTGGGAGAGGTGTTTGCGGGGGCACGGTAGCTTGTTGGCGGGGAAATACGTGAAACGTTTCAGTCATTAGTCGAATCAGGGGTTTTCTGGTGTTTGCCCGGGCGTATGCTGGGCGACTGGCAAAGCAGTCGATATCAGATTCAAGACCGACAAGAGAGGATTCGATGACCTACACCGCTGCCGAAAACCGCTACGACTCTATCCCCTACCGCCGCGTGGGCCGCAGCGGGCTGGTGCTGCCGGCACTGTCGTTGGGCCTGTGGCACAACTTCGGCGACAGCACGCCGATCGGTACCCAGCGCGCGTTGTTGCGCACGGCGTTCGACCTGGGCATCAACCATTTCGACCTGGCCAACAACTACGGCCCGCCGTATGGCAGCGCCGAGATCAACTTCGGCCGTTTACTGCGTGAAGACTTCAAGCAGTACCGCGACGAGCTGATCATTTCCAGCAAGGCCGGCTGGGACATGTGGCCCGGCCCTTACGGTCAGGGCGGCGGTTCGCGCAAGTACGTGCTGGCCAGCCTCGACCAGAGCCTGCAACGCCTGGGCGTGGACTACGTCGACATCTTCTACTCCCACCGTTTCGATCCGGACACCCCGCTGGAAGAAACCGCCAGCGCACTCGCCACGACGGTGCAGCAGGGCAAGGCGTTGTACATCGGCATCTCGTCGTACTCCGGGGTGAAAACCCGCGAAATGGCGGCGTTGCTCAAAGAATGGAAAGTGCCGCTGCTGATTCACCAGCCGGCCTACAACCTGCTCAATCGCTGGGTGGAAAAAGACCTGCTCGATACCACTGATGAACTCGGTACCGGCGTGATTGCCTTCACTCCGTTGGCCCAGGGTTTGCTGACCGACAAATACCTCAACGGCGTGCCGGCGGATGCGCGGGTCAACCGTCCGGGCGGTGGTTCGTTGCAGGCATCGCATTTGTCAGAGGCCAACATCGCCCAGGTGCGGGCACTCAACGAAATCGCCAAACGTCGCGGCCAGAGCCTGGCGCAACTGGCCCTGGCCTGGACCCTGCGCGACCCCCGGGTCACTTCCGCGTTGATTGGCGCGAGTCGACCGGAGCAGATTATCGAGAACGTCGGGGCGTTGAAGAACTTGAGCTTCAGTGCAGAGGAACTGGCGGAAATTGACCGGTTTGCCCAGGAGGGCGGGATCAATCTTTGGGAGAAGCCTTCGACGGCTGAATAAGTAGTTGGCGCCGGATTATTCGGCGCCTTTCAGATCGCCATCGTCGGAACGCCGCCCGGAGCAAGCTCGCTCCCACAGGTTTGGCGGTGTTCACAGGTTTTGTGTACGCCACGGACACTGTGGGTGCGAGCTTGCTCGCGATGAGGCCATTAATGTCAGTACAAAAACTGGCTGTTCACCGAAAAAACGGCACATCCCCCAACACCGTCGCCCGCTGCATCACCCGCCGCGCCGGCCGGTAATCATCCACCGCGTAATGCTGGGTCACGCGGTTATCCCAGAACGCGATGTCGTCCTGCTGCCAGCGCCAGCGAATGGTGAACTCCGGCCGCGTTGAATGGGCGAACAGGAACTTCAGAATCGCCTCGCTCTCGGTTTC
Organism: Pseudomonas sp. IT-P258; assembly: GCF_949767825.1. Classification (NCBI taxonomy): domain Bacteria; kingdom Pseudomonadati; phylum Pseudomonadota; class Gammaproteobacteria; order Pseudomonadales; family Pseudomonadaceae; genus Pseudomonas; species Pseudomonas sp. IT-P258. Next base: position 114,236 of record NZ_CATKPU010000043.1, read on the forward strand.
CGACAGCTCGTTGATCTTCGAAGTGAAACCTTCGTTGACGAACAGCGAGCGGCGCCCGCTGACCGGGTGTGTGCGGATCACCGGATGCGACAGCGGCGGATTCTTGCGCCGTGCTTCTTCCCACTGGACCAGTGCCTCGGGCGTGTTGCCGTAGCGCTCCAGCGGAAACGAACGGGTGAAATCGTGGGTGGCGGTCAGGCCTTCGAGCAAGGTTTTCAGCGGTGCCGATAGGGCTTCGTACGCGGCAATCCCGCTGGCCCACAACGTGTCGCCGCCAAACTCCGGCAGCAGCTTGGCGCTGAGCACGGCGCCCATGGCCGGGGTCGGCAGGAAGGTCACGTCGGTGTGCCAGATAGCGTTATCGCGCACGTCGGTGACGGCGGTGTCGAGGATCAGCACTTCAGGTTGCTCCGGCACATTCGGGTAGATCGGATGGATGTGCAGATCGCCGAAATTCGCGGCGAATCGCGCCTGTTGCTGTGGCGTGATCGGCTGGTTGCGGAAGAACAGCACCTGATGCTTGAGCAGGGCCTGTTCGATGGCATCGCGTTGCTCCAGGTTCAGCGGCTGGCTGATGTCGATGCCACTGATCTGTGCGCCGAGGGCGGAGCTTAAGGGGACGATGGTCAAGTCACTCATGGTGATTCTCTTGAAATTCGGGGGTGTTGATTACTGTGGGAGCAAGCTCACTCCCACAGGGTTTCTCACAGGGAAATTATTCAGTGAGCCTGGCCATGCCACGGCACCAGTTTGCGTTGCAGGGCACGCAGGCCCAGTTCCATCGCGAAGGCGATCAGTGCGATCACCAGAATCCCCAGTACCACCACATCGGTGACCAGAAACTGCGCGGCCGATTGCACCATGAAGCCCAGGCCGCTGGTGGCGGCGATCAATTCGGCGGCGACCAGGGTCGACCACCCCACGCCGAGGCCGATGCGCACACCGGTCAGAATGTCCGGCAAGGCACTCGGCAAAATGACGTGGCGAATCAACTGCACGCGGGTTGCGCCCAGCGACTGCGCGGCACGCAATTTGGCCGGGTCGACCGTGCGCACACCGGTGGCGGTGGCGATGGCAATCGGGGCGAAGATCGCCAGGTAGATCAGCAGCACTTTGGACAATTCACCGATGCCGCACCAGATCACGATCAGCGGCAGATAGGCCAACGGAGGGATCGGCCGGTAGAACTCGATCAGCGGGTCGAGCACGCCACGGGCGATACGGTTGGCACCGATGGCAATTCCCACCGGCACGGCAGTGAGAATCGCAAAGCTGAGGCCCAGGCCGATGCGGCTCAGGCTCGCGCCGAGGTGCTGCCACAGGGTTGAATCCATGTAACCCGAGGTCGCCAGCAGCCAGCCTTTTTGCAGAACGGCGGAGGGCGGCGGCAGGAACAGCGGCTCGATCAAGCCGGTCGCCGTCACGGCCCACCAAATAGCAACGAGAGCGACCAGTGTCAGCACACTGATCCACCGGGTGCTCAAACGGCGACTTGCCGCAATCACGGCTGAGCCTGGCGTTATCGCTGCGACGGGAATTTCATAACTGCTCATGCGCGCTCCTGCCGCTGGGCGGCACTGCGTTGGGAGAACACTTTGGCGAGTACGTGTTCGCGGGTTTCGATAAAACGCGGGTCGGACTTGATTGAGCGAGCCGACTCACCGGCGGCATAACGCTGACCGAAATCGAGGCTCAGACGCTCGACGATTTGCCCAGGGTTGGGCGCCAACAGAATCAGGTCGGTGGCGAGGAATACGGCTTCTTCTATGTCGTGGGTAATCAGGAACACCGGTTTGGCGGTGCGTTGCCAGACTTGCAGCAACAACTCCTGCATTTGCTCGCGGGTGAAGGCGTCGAGGGCTCCGAAAGGTTCGTCCATCAGCAACACGCGTGGGTCGGCGGCGAGGGCGCGGGCCAGGCCGACACGCTGCTTCTGGCCGCCCGAAAGTTGCCAGATGCGGCGCTGTTCAAAACCGGACAAATCGACCAGGGCGAGCATTTCCCGGGCGCGAGCTTCGCGTTTGTCCCGGGCGATACCGGCCAGCTCCAGGCCGAACCCGACGTTGGCCAGCACGTTTTGCCACGGCAGCAGCGCGTCGTCCTGGAACACCACGCCGCGCTCGGCACTCGGGCCTTTGACGGGCACGCCGTCGAGGGTGATGCGCCCGGCGCTGGGTTCGACGAAGCCGGCAATCAGGTTCAACAGCGAAGTCTTGCCACTGCCGGACGGGCCGAGGGCGACCAGCAATTGCCGGGGCCCCAGGCTCAGGGAGATATCCGCCAACACCGGTTCCGGGTTGCCGGGGTACTGTGCGCTGATGCGCTCCAGCTGTAGCAAGGCCATCGCGTTGACTCCCGATCAGTTGGTGATGAACTTGGCGCTGACGTACGGCGCGTAGTCCGGCAGTACCGCCTCGACCTTGCCTTGTTCCTTGAGGAACGCCGCCGTGTCGGTGATGGCTTTGGTGGTCGGCGCGCCGAGGGTGAGCACCTGGTCAGCCGCTAGCGGGTAGACGTTGCCTTGCAGCAGCAATGGAATGTCGCTGGCCTTGGCGCCAGACAGTTTTACAAGCTTGTCGACGTTGCCCTGATTGGCCAGCCAGGCTTGTGGGTCTTTGCGGTAATCGGCGTAGGCGTCCAGGGTCACTTTGGCGAACGCGGTGACGATCTCCGGGTGCTTCTCGGCGAAGTCCTTGCGCACGATCCAGGCGTCGAAGGTCGGTGCGCCGAACTTGGCCAGCTCACCGGAGGTGATCAGTACCTTGCCGTTTTCCTTGGCGACACCGAGGGCCGGGTCCCAGACGTAAGTGGCGTCGATGTCACCGCGTTTCCAGGCAGCAATGATCGCGGGCGGAGCCAGGTTGAGGACGGTGACTTTCGATGGATCAATGTTCCAGTGCTTCAGCGCAGCCAGCAGGCTGTAGTGGCCGGTGGAAACGAACGGCACGGCGATTTTCTTGCCGATCAGGTCTTGCGGGGTCTTGATCCCGGAACCGTCGCGGGCGACCAGGGCTTCGGCAGCGCCGATCTGGGTGGCGATGAGGAAGGTTTCGACCGGGACTTTACGAGTGATCGCAGCGGTCAGGGGGCTGGAACCGAGGTAGCCGATCTGCACGTCGCCGGAGGCAATGGCGGCGATGATATCGGCACCGTTGTCGAATTTGCGCCAGCTGATATCGGCCTTGGTGGCCTTTTCGTAAGCGCCGTCAGCCTGGGCGACTTTCGCCGGGTCAACGGTGGTCTGGTAGGCGACGGTGAAGTCGGCTGCCTGGGCAAAAAAACTTGCGGTAGCCAAGGAAGCGGCCGCCAGCAAGCGAAGAGGGAAAGTCAGTTTCATCAGAAAGCTCCTTGTCAGGCGACCGAATGCCGGCGTGAGAAAGAGACTAAATGATCTAAGAATTCGAAAATAAATAACTTTTTAGAATTAGCTTATGAGGGGAAAACCCGGTGAGTCATTGTGAATGGGCTGGAAACAAAAAGATCGCAGCCTTCGGCAGCTCCTACAGGAAACGCATTCCAATGTAGGAGCTGCCGAAGGCTGCGATCTTTCTTACAGGCGCCGATTAGTTACTGATCGCCAGAATGCTCGCCTGGTATGCCCCGACGAACACATCGAAATCACCGACTTCGTTCTGCTCCAGTTCAGCCTGCTGAGCCAGCGACGAACGCGCCCGCTCTTCAAACTTCGCCTGCTCCTCGGCCGACAACGGCTCGCTGCGGAAGAACTCGGCATGGGCCTGGCTCTGGCGCAGGGAGAACTGGGCGAAGCTTTCCTTGTGTTCAGCCATCGCCGCCAATACCTGGGCCGACGGCGTCAGGGACGGGTCCTGGACCTTCGACATCTGGGCGTCCAGCGCCTTGCTGTGGGCATCACCGCCATGGCTCTGGTCGAGCATCGCCGCCAGAGGAGCGATTTTTTCCAGCAGCTCGCCGGCCCATTCCTTCAGGTCAACCGGCTGGCCATCCCGCTGCAGTTGCAGGCCCGGACGGCGACCTTCCTTGACCACGCTGAGGAAGTTCGAGGTCGCGTTGCCGCAACTGGTGTTGGTCAGCAGCGGGCTGTCATTGAGTGCGCAGTACAGCAGGAACGCATCGAGGAAGCGTGACTCGGTGAGATCGATGCCCATCGGCAGGAAGGGGTTGATGTCCAGGCAGCGTACTTCGACGTACTGGATGCCACGGGCCATCAGCGCCTGGATAGGGCGCTCGCCGGTGTAGGTCACGCGTTTCGGGCGGATGTTGGAGTAGTACTCGTTTTCAATCTGCAGAATGTTGGTGTTGAGCTGTACCCACTCGCCATCCTGGTGGGTGCCGACTTCGACGTATGGCGCATACGGCGTGGCCACCGCTTTGCGCAGGCTGTCGGTGTAGCTGTTCAGATCGTTGTAGCACGGCGTCAGGCCGGCCTGGGCGTTGCTCTGGTAACCCAGGTCGCTCATGCGCAGGCTGGTGGCGTACGGCAGGTACAGGGTATGCGGGTCCAGTTGTTCCAACTGGTGCGAACGACCGCGCAGGAAGCCGGCGTCCAGTGCCGGTGAAGCACCGAACAGGTACATCAGCAGCCAGCTGTAGCGGCGGAAGTTGCGGATCAGCGCGATATAGGACGACGACTGGAAGTCGCGGTCGGTGCCGACAAAGCCTTCGGCCTGCTTGAGCAACGGCCAGAGTTTTTCCGGCAGGGAAAAGTTGTAGTGAATGCCGGCAATGCACTGCATGGTCTTGCCGTAACGCAGGGCCAGGCCCTTGCGGTACACGTACTTGAGCTGCCCGATATTGGACGTGCCGTAATAGGCGATCGGGATGTCTTCCTCGGCCGGCAACGGGCACGGCATCGATGGGCTCCACAGATACTCGTTGCCGAGCTTGCTGTAGGCAAAGCGGTGAATGCTGTCCAGGCTTGCCAGTGTGTCCGCCGGGTCGGGCAGGGCCGGGGTGATGAACTCCAGCAGCGACTCGGAATAGTCGGTGGTGATCTGTTCATTGGTCAGCGCGGAACCCAATTCTTCCGGGTGCGGCGTTTGCGCCAGGCGACCTTCATCGGTCACGCGCAGGCATTCACGTTCGATGCCGTGAAGGCACTGTTCGAGCAGAGAGAGGTTAGCGCGCTCGCCGAGCAGAGCCAGGCGGCGGTTGAGAAGTTCGCTCAAGTTGGATTCCTTCACGCGTCAGTCGCCCCAATATGGGGGTGGGCAAGACGGTCTACAAGGGTGAAGTTAAAACTGGCGTTTTCGCCTGGTTTTTTGAACTCGCCGCAACTAATGTGGGAGCGGGCTTGCTCGCGAAGGCGGTGTGTCAGTCAGCACAGATGCCACCTGATACACCGCCTTCGCGAGCAAGCCCGCTCCCACAGGTTGCGTTCTGCTGAAATTAACTCAAATCGATAACGAGTAGCTACAGGACAGCGAACGTGCCTTGTGCTTTTGCGACCAGTTTGTCGCCCTGCACCACATCGGCCTCGACCACCAATGTGCGGCGACCCGGGTGGATCACCCGCGCCGTGCACATCACCTCGCCGTCAGAGACGGCGCGGATGTAGTTGATCTTGCACTCGATGGTCGCGCTCTGCTGGTCAAAGCCGTGGGTGCTGGAACAGGCCAGCCCCATGGCAATGTCCACCAGGCTGAACAAGGCCCCGCCGTGCAGCTTGCCGCCGCGATTGCGCAGCTCGGGTTCCAGCGCCAGGGCGACTTGCGCCACCCCGGTTTCCAGACTGTGCAAGCGGCAGCCCAACAGCTTGAAAAACGCGCTTTCGGTCAGCCCGGCGGGAATGTCCATCAGCGTTTCTTCAACTGCTTGGCATTGGCGAACAACGAAGCCATGGCATTGTTGCTCGGTGCTGCCGCCGTGGTTTCCTTGCGCGGTGCGGTGTTCTGGGACTGGCGTGGCGCCGACCCCGGACGCGCGCCGCGAGCGCCGTCGATTTTCTCGCCCGGGGTGTCGCTCATGCGCATCGACAGGCCCACGCGTTTGCGCGGGATGTCGACTTCCATGACCTTCACTTTCACCACGTCACCGGCCTTCACCGCTTCCCGTGGATCCTTGATGAACTTCTCCGAAAGTGCGGAGATGTGCACCAAACCGTCCTGATGCACGCCGATATCGACGAAGGCACCGAAGTTGGTCACGTTGGTCACCACGCCTTCGAGGATCATGCCCAGTTGCAGGTCCTTGAGGTCTTCGACGCCTTCCTGGAACTCGGCGGTCTTGAACTCGGGACGCGGGTCACGCCCAGGCTTTTCAAGCTCCTGGAGGATGTCGGTCACGGTCGGCAGACCGAAGGTTTCATCGGTGTACTTCTTCGGATCGAGACGCTTGAGGAACGCGGCATCGCCGATCAGCGAGCGGATGTCACGCTCGGTTTCAGCGGCGATGCGCTGAACCAGCGGATAGGCTTCCGGGTGAACCGCCGACGAATCCAGCGGGTTTTCGCCATTCATGACGCGCAGGAATCCGGCGGCTTGTTCGAAGGTTTTCTCGCCCAGGCGCGCGACTTTCTTCAGCGCTGCGCGGGTCTTGAACGCGCCATGCTCGTCGCGATGGCTGACGATGTTCTGCGCCAGGGTCGCGTTGAGGCCGGAGATCCGTGCCAGCAGCGCTACGGAAGCCGTGTTCACGTCGACACCGACGGCGTTCACGCAGTCTTCGACAACCGCATCCAGGCCACGGGCCAGTTTCAGTTGCGACACGTCGTGCTGGTACTGGCCGACACCGATGGATTTCGGGTCGATCTTCACCAGCTCAGCCAACGGGTCTTGCAGGCGACGGGCAATCGACACGGCGCCACGGATCGACACGTCGAGGTCCGGGAATTCCTTGGAGGCCAGCTCCGACGCCGAGTAAACCGATGCACCGGCCTCGGAAACCATGACCTTGGTCATCTTCATGGCCGGGTATTTTTTGATCAGTTCAGCGGCCAGCTTGTCGGTCTCGCGGCTGGCGGTACCGTTGCCGATGGCGATCAGGTCCACCGAGTGCTTGGCGCACAGGGCGGCGAGCACGGCGAGAGTCTGGTCCCACTTGTTGTGTGGCACGTGCGGGTAAACCGTTGCGTGATCCAGCAGTTTGCCGGTGGAGTCGACCACGGCGACCTTGCAACCGGTGCGCAGGCCCGGGTCGAGACCCAAAGTGGCGCGCGGGCCGGCCGGGGCCGACAGCAGCAGGTCGTGCAGGTTGTGGGCGAACACGTTGATCGCCTCGGTTTCCGCGCCATCGCGCAGCTCGCCCAGCAGATCGGTTTCCAGGTGGGTGTAGAGCTTGACCTTCCAGGTCCAGCGCACCACTTCGCCCAGCCATTTGTCGGCGGCGCGGTTCTGGTTCTGGATGCCGAATTGCTGGCCGATCATGCCTTCGCACGGGTGCATGGTGCCTGGCAGTTCGTCGCCGACTTTCAGCGCGGAGCTGAGGATGCCTTCGTTACGGCCACGGAAAATCGCCAGCGCGCGGTGCGACGGCATGCTTTTGAGCGGTTCGTCGTGTTCGAAATAGTCGCGGAACTTGGCGCCTTCCTCTTCCTTGCCGGCGATCACTCGGGCACTGAGGGTGGCTTCCTGCTTCAGGTAATTGCGCAGCTTGTCCAGCAGGCCCGCGTCTTCGGCGAAGCGTTCCATGAGGATGTACTTGGCGCCTTCGAGGGCCGCCTTCACATCGGCCACGCCTTTTTCCGCATCGATAAAGCGTGCGGCTTCGGTTTCCGGGCTCAGGGACGGGTCGTTGAACAGGCCGTCGGCCAGCTCGCCGAGGCCGGCTTCCAGGGCGATCTGGCCCTTGGTGCGGCGCTTCTGCTTGTACGGCAGGTACAAGTCTTCGAGACGGGTCTTGGTGTCGGCGAGCTTGATGTCGCGCTCAAGTTGCGGGGTCAGCTTGCCCTGCTCCTGGATGCTGGCGAGGATGCTGATACGCCGTTCGTCGAGTTCTCGCAGGTAGCGCAGGCGCTCTTCCAGATGACGCAATTGCGTATCGTCGAGGCTGCCGGTCACTTCTTTCCGGTAACGGGCGATGAAGGGAACGGTAGAGCCTTCATCGAGTAGCGCGACGGCCGCTTCGACCTGTTGTGGGCGTACACCGAGTTCCTCGGCGATGCGGCTGTTGATGCTGTCCATAAAACCACCTGACAAATTGTGAAAGCAGGCTCGCAGGCGCCGGGATAGGGCCTGGGCGAGTCTGGTTGAGCGGCCTGGCCTGCGCCGCTACCTGGATCAAAAGGTATCCCGTTGACCCGTGAAATCGAACAATTACTGCCGGCGCCATGAAAAAAATGGTGTCGGTCTGTAGTACCTGTCTGATGTTGCCTGACACAAAAGGCCGCGCATTATAACCAGCGTTCCGGCATTCGGGGACATCGCGGGTGCAGGTGCAATGGCCGGTTTTCTGGCGCTAGAGGAAAAATCTGCTAACAATGAACACGGTGCGTATAACGGCAGCTACGCCATAATGCGTGCCGAGATCAAAGGAGCATCCAATGAGCAGCACTGCACAAACTGCTGAAGGCGAAAAAATTCTTATCGTTGACGACGATCCGGGGCTCAGCAGCCTGCTGGAGCGTTTTTTCGTCAGCAAAGGCTACCGCGCCCGCGCCGTACCGAACACCGAGCAAATGGATCGCCTGCTGGCGCGCGAAGTGTTCAACCTGGTCGTCCTCGACCTGATGTTGCCCGGCGAGGACGGCCTGACTGCCTGCCGCCGCCTGCGCAACGCGAACAACCAGATTCCGATCATCATGCTCACCGCCAAGGGCGACGAGCTGAGCCGCATCAAGGGCCTGGAGCTGGGTGCCGACGATTACCTGGCCAAGCCGTTCAACCCCGATGAACTGATGGCTCGCGTCAAGGCGGTATTGCGTCGCCAGTCGGCTCCAGTGCCTGGCGCCCCGGGCAGCGAAGACGAAAGCGTGACCTTCGGTGACTACGAATTGTCCCTGGCCACCCGCGAGCTCAAGCGCGGCGAAGAAGTGCACATGCTTACCACCGGTGAGTTCGCTGTACTCAAGGCCCTGGTGATGAACGCCCGTCAACCGCTGACCCGCGACAAGTTGATGAACCTGGCCCGTGGTCGCGAGTGGGATGCCCTGGAGCGTTCCATCGATGTGCAGATCTCCCGTCTGCGCCGGATGATCGAGCCCGATCCGTCCAAACCGCGTTACATCCAGACTGTCTGGGGCGTGGGTTACGTGTTTGTACCGGATGGTGCCGCCACCAAGTGATTGGCGATTTGTAGGAGCGGGTCACGCGGACAGCGGATCAATCGATCCTGTCCGCAGACTCGCGACCCGCAATATGCGAGCATCGCTCGCTCCTGCAAGTGTTTAACGGTTATCCATGAAAACCCCCGTTTGGTTCCCCCAGAGCTTCTTCTCCCGCACCCTTTGGCTGGTGCTCATCGTCGTACTCTTCTCCAAGGCACTGACCCTGGTTTATCTGCTGATGAACGAAGACGTGCTGGTGGACCGCCAGTACAGCCACGGTGTCGCCCTGACGCTGCGCGCCTATTGGGCGGCCGATGAAGAAAACCGCGGCAAGATTGCCGAGGCCGCGACCTTGATCCGGGTAGTGGGTGCCGGCGTGCCGGAAGGCGAACAGCACTGGCCTTACAGCGAGATCTACCAGCGGCAGATGCAAGCGGAGCTGGGTGCCGACACTGAAGTCCGGCTGCGCATGCATTCGCCACCGGCGCTTTGGGTCCGGGCGCCAAGCCTGGGCGATGGCTGGCTGAAAGTACCGCTTTATCCCCATCCGTTGCGCGGCCAGAAAATCTGGAACGTGCTGGGCTGGTTCCTCGCGATTGGCCTGCTGTCCACCGCTTCGGCCTGGATCTTTGTCAGCCAGCTCAATCAACCTTTGAAGCGTCTGGTGTATGCCGCGCGGCAACTCGGCCAGGGCCGTAGCGTGCGCCTGCCAATCAGCGATACACCGAGTGAGATGACCGAGGTTTACCGCGCCTTCAACCAGATGGCCGAAGACGTCGAGCAGGCCGGTCGCGAGCGTGAACTGATGCTGGCCGGAGTGTCCCACGACTTGCGCACGCCGTTGACCCGCTTGCGCCTGTCCCTGGAATTGATGGGCGATCACACCGACCTGACCGACGACATGGTGCGCGACATCGAAGACATGGACGCGATTCTCGATCAGTTCCTGGCGTTCATTCGTGACGGGCGCGACGAGTCGGTGGAAGAGGTTGACCTGAGCGAGCTGGTCCGTGAAGTTGCCGCGCCGTTTAACCAGACCGAAGAAAAAGTGCGATTGCGCCTGGAGCCTATCCAGCCGTTTCCGCTGCGTCGGGTATCGATGAAGCGGCTGCTGAACAACCTGATCGGCAACGCGCTGCATCATGCCGGAAGCGGTGTAGAGGTGGCGGCGTATGTGTCCGGGGACACCAGCGCACCGTATGTAGTGCTGAGTGTCATGGACCGTGGCGCCGGGATCGACCCTTCGGAGCTGGAGGCGATTTTCAATCCGTTCACCCGCGGTGATCGTGCCCGGGGTGGCAAGGGTACCGGGTTGGGATTGGCAATCGTGAAGCGGATTGCTTCGATGCATGGCGGCAACGTTGAGCTGCGCAACCGCTCGGGCGGAGGGCTGGAAGCGCGGGTGCGGTTGCCGTTGGGGTTGATGCTGCCGCGGGATGCCGTTTAGCAAACACAGAGGCCTTTGTGGCGAGGGAGCTTGCTCCCGTTCGGCTGCGCAGCAGCCGCAAAACCAGACAACCGTGTCTGAAGTACAAGAACACGATTGTGAGATTTGGGAGGTCCTTCGGTCTGGAGCGCCAGCCCGGTCCAACGGGAGCAAGCTCCCTCGCCACAGTAGATGAGCCTCAGCCCTTCCCTTTGGTCCGGGTCATATTCGGCCCGCCATTCTTCTCCAGATGTTCAATGATGATCCCCGCCACATTCTTCCCGGTGGTGGTCTCAATCCCCTCAAGCCCTGGCGACGAGTTCACTTCCATCACCAACGGCCCGTGATTGGAGCGCAGGATGTCGACGCCTGCCACCGCCAGCCCCATGACCTTCGCCGCACGCAACGCCGTCATGCGCTCTTCCGGGGTGATCTTGATCAGGCTCGCGCTGCCACCGCGATGAAGGTTGGAGCGGAATTCGCCGGGTTTGGCCTGGCGCTTCATCGCTGCAATCACCTTGTCGCCGACGACGAAGCAGCGAATGTCCGCACCACCGGCTTCCTTGATGTACTCCTGAACCATGATGTTCTGCTTGAGGCCCATGAACGCCTCGATCACCGATTCCGCGGCCGTGGCGGTTTCGCACAGCACCACGCCGATGCCCTGGGTGCCTTCCAGCACCTTGATCACCAACGGCGCGCCGTTGACCATTTCGATCAGGTCGGGAATGTCATCGGGGGAGTGGGCAAACCCGGTCACCGGCAAGCCGATCCCGCGACGGGACAACAATTGCAGTGAACGCAGCTTGTCCCGGGAACGGGCAATGGCCACCGATTCGTTGAGCGGAAATACCCCCATCATTTCGAACTGGCGCAACACTGCGCAGCCATAAAAGGTCACGGATGCGCCGATCCGTGGAATCACCGCATCGAAACCCTCCAGCGGTTTGCCGCGGTAGTGGATCTGCGGCTTGTGACTGGCGATGTTCATGTAGGCGCGCAAGGTGTCGACCACCACCATTTCATGGCCACGCTCGGTGCCGGCTTCGACCAGACGACGGGTGGAATACAGACGCGGATTCCGCGACAGCACAGCGATCTTCATGCAACACCTGTGGAGGAGGTAGATACCGGGAACACCGGCTTGTCTTGTACATACTTGATGCCCGGATTGACCACCAACTGGCCGTGGATCAGGGCTTTGGAACCGAGCAACAGGCGATAACGCATGGACTTGCGGCAGGCGAGCGTGAACTCGACCCGCCAGACCCGATCACCAAGGGCCAGGGTGGTGCTGATCACGTATCGCACCTGCGCGTGACCGTTTGAGCTTTTAATGGTTTTCATCGTCACCAACGGAGCTTCGCAGCGTCGGTGGCGCAGTTGTACGACGGAACCCAGGTGGGCGGTAAAACGCACCCACTGCTCACCATCGCGCTCGAACGGCTCGATTTCGGTGGCGTGGAGGCTTGAGGTGCTGGCACCGGTGTCGATTTTTGCCCGAAGGCCGGCGACTCCCAAATCCGGGAGCGCCACCCACTCGCGCAGACCGACAACGGTCAAATGGTCAAATGTCTTCAATAGTGCTCAACCGGTAGAAACCGCTCGGGCCGCATGCGGCCGGATTCGCGGTATTCACGCAGAATAATGATTAAAAGGCGACAGATATCTACGGCCCGGATTTCCAGCCTCCCAGGGAGGTTATGGAATGTCGGCATTGTAATCCGAGCCGGTGAAATTCTTGGTACGTCAGAAACGGTAGTACAGTTCACCAATATTTCAGAATGAGGAAATTCCATGGCACAAAAAAACGAAGAGGACGACAAAGTCCGCCTCGATAAATGGTTGTGGGCTGCACGATTCTACAAAACCCGCGCCCTGGCCAAGGCAGCGATTGAAAGCGGCAAGGTGCATTGCCGGGGCGAACGCTGCAAGCCGGGTAAAGAGCCACGAATCGGCGATGAGTTCGTGATTCGCACCGGTTTCGAGGAGCGCACGGTGGTAGTCCTGGCACTGTCGATCGTTCGTCGCGGCGCACCGCAGGCGCAAACCTTGTATGCCGAGACCCTGGCCAGCATCGCCAAGCGCGAAGAGGCTGCGGCGCAAAGAAAGGCCGGAGCCCTGGGCGTGAGCACCGACGGTAAGCCGAGCAAGAAGCAGCGGCGGGATTTGTTCAAGTTTCGTGGCAGCAGTAACGACGACTGATACAGATATTGCTCGGGCGAGTGCCGCGCACTCGCCAGTTTCACCGCGCCTTCGGGCCCAGACTTGCAATTGACCCGGTGCGCATCCATATCTGTGCCTGGCCAGCAGTGCATTGCATGGACGATATCGCCGCTCGTCGAAAATCACACACAGTCTCTGACCTGTAGGCCATAACCACATTGCCAGCAGTGCAGGGCGGGAAGCGACCCGGAACCCATCAGCGCTTGTTCCACCTTGCTTGGATCAGGCCCGGATTGTTCATAAAATGCCTTTCATGGCTGAACGTTGCGCACCCGAGGGGTGGCGCAAGGTCAATTTCCTGTTTCCTGTAACCATTTTCACTACTTCAGATACCCAGACCTATGACCGATCACGCGGATAACGACTTCACCCAACGCTTCATCTTCGATGACAGCGACACCCGTGGCGAGCTGGTCTCGTTGGAGCTCAGCTACGCCGAAGTCCTGGCCAAACACGCCTACCCGCAGCCGGTTGCGCAACTGCTCGGCGAGCTGATGGCGGCCGCGTCGTTGCTGGTTGGCACGATGAAGTTCGATGGCTTGCTGATTCTGCAGGCCCGTTCCGAAGGCCCGATCCCGCTGCTGATGATCGAGTGCTCCAGCGAGCGCGACATCCGTGGTCTGGCCCGTTACGACGCGGACCGCATCGCTGCCGATGCAACCCTGGCCGACCTGATGCCGGACGGCGTGCTGGCATTGACCATCGACCCGAAACAGGGCCAGCGCTACCAGGGCATCGTCGACCTCGACGGCGCCACCCTGTCCGAATGCTTCACCAACTACTTCGTCATGTCCCAGCAAGTCGGCACGCGTTTCTGGCTGTACGCCGATGGCCGTCGCGCCCGTGGCCTGTTGCTGCAACAACTGCCTGCCGACCGTTTGAAAGACGAAGACGAACGCGCCGCCAGCTGGCAGCACATCACCACCCTGGGCGGTACGCTGACCGCCGATGAGCTGTTGAGCCTGGACAACGAAACCGTGCTGCATCGCTTGTATCACGACGAGCAGGTGCGTCTGTTCGATGTGCAGAAGCTGCGCTTCCGTTGCAGTTGCTCGCGCGAACGATCGGCCAATGCGCTGGTCAGTCTGGGTATGGAAGACGCGCAGCAACTGGTGGTCGAACACGGTGGCAACATCGAAATCGATTGCCAGTTCTGCAATCAGCGCTACCTGTTTGACGCGGCCGATGTCACTCAATTGTTCGCCGGCGCGGGTATCGAGACGCCGTCAGATACCCGTCACTAAAACGATTCAGCGCAGGTAAATTCACTGCCTTGTGCCGGATTAACGCCGTTACGACAGGAGGGGCCTACTCTTTTTGGGCTTTTCTGGCATAATCCGGCCCACTTTTTTCGCGGTAGTAGTGCACGACTTTCTACTACAAAAACGTTTGGAGCACTCGGCCACTGGCCGACGGGGAACCTCATGACGCAAGCCAACAATGCCGTGTACACCGATCTGAGTGTTGATGATCTGGTTAAAGAAGCCCTCAATCGCGGTGAAGGCGAGCTTGCCGATACCGGCGCACTGGTTGTTCGTACCGGTCACCGTACCGGCCGTTCGCCAGTCGACCGTTTCATCGTTGAAGAGCCAAGCACCCAGGCCGCCATCGCCTGGGGCCCGATCAACCGCAAGTTCCCGGCCGACAAGTTCGACGCCCTGTGGGCTCGCGTTGAGGCATTCAACAACGCGCAAGAGCATTTCGTTTCCCACGTGCATGTAGGTGCGGCTTCCGAGCACTACCTGGCCGTGAAGATGACCACCCAGACTGCCTGGCAGAACCTGTTCGGCCGTTGCCTGTTCATCAACCCGGCTCAGTACAACCCGGCGGGTCGTGACGAGTGGCAGGTCCTCAACGTTGCCAACTTCGAGTGCGTGCCAGAGCGTGACGGCACCAACTCCGACGGCTGCGTGATCCTCAACTTCGCACAGAAGAAAGTGCTGATCGCCGGCATGCGTTACGCCGGTGAAATGAAGAAAGCCATGTTCTCGGTGCAGAACTTCCTGCTGCCGGCTGCCGACGTACTGCCAATGCACTGCGCCGCCAACATCGGCGAAGAAGGCGACGTGACCCTGTTCTTCGGTCTGTCCGGTACCGGCAAGACCACCCTGTCGGCCGACGAAAGCCGTTACCTGATCGGTGACGACGAGCACGGCTGGGGCGAAGGCGTCGTGTTCAACATCGAAGGCGGTTGCTATGCCAAGTGCATCGACCTGTCCGAGAAGAACGAGCCGGTTATCTGGAAAGCCATCAAGCACGGCGCGGTACTGGAAAACGTCGTTATCGACGATGCCAAGCACGCCGACTACGCCGATGTCAGCCTGACCCAGAACAGCCGCGCCGCCTACCCGCTGGAGCACGTTGCCAAGCGCTCCGAGAAGAACCTCGGTGGCGAGCCGAACGCTGTGATCTTCCTGACCTGCGACCTGACCGGCGTGCTGCCGCCAGTGTCGATCCTCAACGAAGAACAAGCGGCTTACCACTTCCTGTCCGGTTACACCGCTCTGGTCGGTTCGACCGAAATGGGTTCGGGCAGCGGCATCAAGTCGACCTTCTCCACCTGTTTCGGCGCACCGTTCTTCCCGCGTCCGGCCGGCGAATACGCTGAGCTGCTGATCAAGCGCATCCGCGGCTTCGGTTCCAAGGTCTACCTGGTCAACACCGGCTGGACCGGCGGTGGCTACGGCGTCGGCAAACGCTTCAACATCCCGACCACCCGTGCCGTGATCGCAGCGATCCAGAGCGGCGCGCTGATCGGTGCCGAGACCGAGCACCTGGACACCATCAACCTCGACGTGCCAGTGGCCGTACCGGGCGTTGAGACTGGCCTGCTGAACCCACGCAACACCTGGGCTGACAAGCCATCCTACGACGAGGCCGCCAAAGCACTGGCCGGCCTGTTCATCGAGAACTTCAAGAAGTTCGAAGTGAGCGACGCGATCAAGGCTGCGGGTCCAAAGTTGTAAGTTTTGGATTGAAGTAATGAAAAAGCCGCCCTTCGGGGCGGCTTTTTTGTTCGCGTCGTTACAGGCCTTCCAGCTCCTGCGTGTCCCAGCGTTCGGCCTTGATGGCCCGGTAGAGCATGCCGATGGTCAATGGCACCTTCTCGCCGCGACCCTTGGCTTTTCGCTTTAGATTCACGTCAAAGCCTTCGGGCTGAAAATAGCGATAACTGTCGAAATCCACGAAATCGATGGCGAAGTGGTCTTCCAGGGTTTCGATCAAATTCCGGGCGTCTGCACCGTTGCAGCCCAGGTCGAAATTGATCGAGGTGCCGAGGTTGATGGTTTTGCGTTCGGGGAAGCCGAGTTCTTCATGCAGCAATTGCATGAGTTGCTGCATCAAGTCGTCGTCGGGGAGGTTGGGGGCGAGGTTCATGACGTAGGCTCCGCTAATCGAAATGCAGGCGCCATATTATCCTGCTCACGTTTCGATAGCCCCAGTGCCCCCGCTAGTGTTGGCCATTGGCTGACAACTTCTTTGAAGCTGTCGATGATGTTTTCTGCATCCGCACGACTGACCCGAAAATACTCTGCCACTTCCCGGGCCAGCTCCAGATCCAGTGCGTTATCGGTATCGGTGATGTTGAGCTTCAAGCCGTCGGCATAGGCCACCGGGTTCATGTCATAGGCGGCAGACAATCGCCATCCACGACCCGGATCGAGGATAAAGCCATGGTTACGCAGGTGATCGTCGCTGTTGGAGACCAGGATGTTGAACACAATCCGAGACCACAATTCCCGTAAGTCTGCTTTGGTTTCCGAGCCGTGCTCCATGAGCACTTCAGCCAACTCAAGGTAGCTCGCGCCGACTGAGGCATCGTCACCGTCAATGCGATCAGTCATGGTCATGCCTGAGGCAAAGTGCAGTCGGCCACCCCGTTCAGTGCGGTCGAAGCGCTTGACCATGAAGCAGTGATGATCACTGGCATAGCGTCGGGCGATACCGGTCGCGACTCGCAGACCACAATGATTGGCCAAGGCATTCACCACCAGTTCCCAAGCGCCAATGTCATAGTCATCGCGGGTGCTGGGGAACTTGGCAATCCACAAGTGACCCTGCTCGTCTGCAACGCTGGCCTTGGGGCGGGCGCCACCCAGTGAGCCTCCAGGTGCGATCAGCATTCTCAGCCACTCGCGGCCATCGAGTGAGGTGTTGTCCGGATCGTTTTCCAAAGCGCGGCTTGCTTGCTCCAATGCCCGCAACTCAATGAAGGGTGGGGCGGCCACGCCATCACGATCATCGAGAAAGTTGCCTTGGTCATTGAGTTTGTAGCGGATCGCACCGACCCGATAGAGGTCATGTACGCCTAACAGGAAATCTGACTCGTGGAGCTTGCTGCCTTTGGCAGCCAGGCCGTCGCGGATATCGCGTTCCAGTCGTCGCTTCATCAGTAATTGACCCCACCGATCCGGGCTTGAATCAGCGAACACGCCAAATCGGTTTTGATGTTGCCCCGGGAACTGACGACCTTCATAGAGCCCGATTCGAGGGTCCAGGGGTGTGAAGTTCAACTCGGGATCTGCCAGCGCAGCCTTGTCGTACTCAAATTCGAAGACTTCTGTGGAGCGGGCCTTTCGGGCATGCAGGAAGCCGAGACGTCTGGGTCCACTCAAGGACTCCCAATCGGCATACACCGCAATCTGAGTCATTTCTCACCTGTCGTGGACTTGGTTTTTTTCTTGGTCAATAGATTGGAAAGCGAGTGGGTGTTGAAGGGGTAGTCAGCGGATAGATCTGCTGTGGTGGCACTTTCAATCACTCCAGTGCCTTTTTCAGGTATTGGAGCATTTTTTTTCAATGCACTCGTTCTGCGTGCTCGCTGGCTTGAGCCTGTGGCGGAGGTGGTCCTGGATTTCAGTTGCGCGTCCTGCAGTTGACGGCCCACTTCATCGGATGCCGCGAGTTTGCTCAAGTCTTTTTCCAGACCCAGAACTTGCATGACAGACAGGTAGGCTCCGATGGTCACCCCTGACCCACCTGACTCCAGGGAGCGCAAAGTTGTCAGTGACATGCCCGCCCTCTCGGCGACTTGTTTAGCCGTGAGTTTGCGGCGCAGGCGAGCGAGTTTCAGTCGCTCGCCGAACTCGAAAAGTAGTCTGGAAGCGGCGGGCAAGAGTGGAGCTGTCTTCTTGGCCATATGCCAATATTCCTTCATTAAGGCGCTATAACTGCCAGAATAATAGCATTTAAAGGAAAAGGTGAGCTGCGGTTGGGACATTGAAAAAGACGCCATTTTCGTGACGCTGATTTCCTTAATGAAGGGATGCTAACTGCCATTATTCCAGCTGTTTTGTGTTTAAACAGCCAGAATAATGCCACTTGGTACTCTGGTGAATGACGTCAGACTGGCGCTTTCCAGTTCAGCATGCGTTGCTGGGCGACCTTGAGCAGGTCGCAGCCGTCCTGGGTCAGCAGGTAGAGGGCGTGGGTGATGTGCGGGATGTCTTCGAGGTCGCCGTGTTTGAAGCATTGGCAGTGCAGGGTTTGCAGCAATTCGCTGGAGGCCCGGATGCGTTGGAGGGCGGCTTCGAGGATGTCTTGGGGGTTGGCCTCTGTGTCGATGATCAGGGGCTGTGAATCGGTGAGATTGGTGTGGAGTGGGAGATAGCGTTCGTTGGTGAACGGGTTCCATTTGTTCATTTTATGTATTCTCAAATGCTTTAGATGAAACCACCGCCATCGTGACCAAGCGATGGGAGGTGGACTGTGTTCGGGTTGGTCAACCGGGAGAACACACAAAACCGGCACGCTCGAAGGCGTCCCAAACACAGCCACCATAAAGCGTGCAGACACTTGAGTGCCGGCAGCATACAACGGACGCGTTTATGTGTTCCATCGGGTGACCAAGCCCAAGCCGCTGATTTGGCAGCGACACTCCGGACTATAGGAGTGAGTGACCGGTCATCGATAGCCGACAAGTTGTCTTGTTTTGTAGGACCTTGCCGAAGCTTCCATAGGTCGTTGCTGACAGAGTTATCCACAGCGAAATTTCCAGAACTCGTATGTTCTCAGAGGGACCGCGTTATCGTTCATCGCGAGCAGGCTCGTCCCCACAGGAGAGAGTGGTGTTTTTCAGCCGGTGAATTTCGGTAAGCGCTGGCGGGCGATGTCGAGCAGGTCGTTGCCATCCTGGGTCAGCAGGTACAGGGCGCCGACGATCTTGGGGATGTCGCTCGCTTCGGCCTGTTTGAAACACGTGCAATAAAGGGTTTCGAGCAGGTCGCTGGCGGCGCGGATGCGTTGTCGGGCGGCGTCGAGGATCTCGAAGGGGTCGGCCTCGGTATCGATGACCAGCACAGGGGTTTCGCTGTAGCGGGTCTTGAGCGGGTGATAGCGGGCTGTCAGCGTGTCGGTTTTTTTCATCGAGTGGGTCCTGTGCGAAATCGGCAAGTGTTCCCGGCAGGCCGAGACACTGTTTTCAGCCGCGCCGGAAACTATAGAAGGACCTGGTGTCGCGGGACAAGATGGCTGAAATGGACAGGTTTTGTAGGGTATTTATCGTGTTCCGAGGATAAGGCTTACACATTGTCGGAGGTTTGTGCGACGAAGTCGCTGCCGGTAAAAATGCCTACGGGGTTATCAGTGAATCATCCGCTGTATCATCCGGTATCGTTTTTGCCCCCGACCTTTTCTCGACTTGCTGCGATCGCCGGCCAGGCTTTTGACTCCGCAGCAGTCAACGGAGTGACAGCTTATGCACAACACCCTGGAACAGGTTTTCGGTTATCCACAATTTCGACCCGGTCAGGAGGCGGCCGTCAGTGCCGTGCTGGCGGGGCGCTCGGCGGCGGCGATTTTCCCCACCGGTTCCGGCAAGTCCCTTTGCTACCAATTGCCGGCGCTGTTGCTGCCGCACCTGACGCTGGTGGTCTCACCGCTGCTGGCGTTGATGCAGGATCAACTGGCGTTCCTGCAACGTCACGGCATCTCGGCGGGCAGTATCGATTCGGCGCAGAGCCGCGATGACGCCAGCGATGTCATGACCCGGGCAAAATCCGGCGAGCTGAAGATTTTGATGATCTCCGTGGAGCGCCTGAAGAACGAGCGCTTCCGGCATTTTTTGCAGCAAGTACCGATTTCGCTGCTGGTGGTGGACGAGGCGCACTGCATTTCCGAATGGGGGCATAACTTTCGCCCGGACTACCTCAAGCTTCCCGACTATCAACGCCAGTTCAACATCCCTCAGGTGTTGTTGTTGACCGCAACGGCGACGCCCAAGGTCATCGCCGACATGCAGGCGAAATTCGCCATTGCCGCCAACGATGTGGTGACCACCGGTTTCTATCGTCCGAACCTCAATTTGCTGGTGGAACCGGTTCGCGGAGCGGACAAGCGCAGGCGTCTGGTCGAATGGATGAACCAGCGTCCGGACCAGCCGAGCATCGTCTATGTCACCTTGCAGAAAACCGCCGAGCACATCGCCGAACACCTGAACCGCAACGGCATTCAGGCCGAGGCTTATCACGCCGGGTTGCCCCATGAGCAACGGGAAGCGATCCAGCGTCGATTCATGGGCGGGCAGTCCAATTGCATCGTCGCCACCATCGCTTTCGGCATGGGCATCGACAAGAGTGACATCCGCAACGTGGTGCATTTCGACCTGCCCAAATCCATCGAAAACTACAGCCAGGAAATCGGCCGCGCCGGGCGTGACGGGCAGCCGTCGGACTGCCTGGTGTTGGCCAACCGCGACAGCCTCAACGTGCTGGAGAACTTCGTCTACGGCGACACGCCCGAGCTCGATGGCATCCGTTGCGTGCTTGACGAGATGCATGCCGCCGCAACCGAAGGGCAGTGGGAGTTTCTGCTGGGGCCGTTGGCCGATCAGAGCAATATTCGCCAGTTGCCGCTCAAGACCTTGCTGGTGCAGCTCGAGTTGCGCGGGTTGATCGCCCCGCGCTACGCGTACTACGCCGAGTACCGTTTCAAGTATGTGCAGGAGCCCGAGGCGCTATTGGCACGCTTCGAAGGCGAGCGCAGGGATTTTGTCGCGGCGATCATCCAGACCTCCAGCCGCGCAAGGACCTGGGCCACGGTGAATTTCGAGGCGTTGTACGAGCAGCATCAGGCCGAGCGCAGTCGGGTGGTCAAGGCACTGGATTACTTCCAGGAGAAGGGCTGGGTGGAGCTCGAAAGCAAGCAGATGACCGAGGTCTACAGCGTGCTGCAAAGCGGGTTCGACAGCGCCGCGTTGAGCGAGGAACTGCACGGCTATTTCACTCGGCATGAGCGCACCGAGGTCGCGCGGATTCACGCGATGCTGGACCTGTTCGCCACCGACCGTTGCCTGGGTTATCGCCTGGCCGAGTATTTCGGCGACCACAATGCGCCGCAGCAATGCGGGCATTGTTCGGTGTGTCATGGGCAAGTGGCGCGGCTACCGGCACCACCGGAGTTGCCGGCCCTTGTGGATAAGAATTTCGAGGCACTGTGTGGCGGTTTTATCCACAGGCACGAGCAGTACACGGGCAACGTGCCCTCGGCTGAACGCGTGACACGGTTTCTGTGCGGGATCAGCGTGCCGTTGTTCACCAGGCTCAAGGCGCGGTCGATTTCGGGGTTTGCGGCGCTGGAGGATTATCCGTATGCCGGGGTGCGGGAGTGGGCCGAGCAACATCTGGCAGGCTGAACCGTGGTCCTTGTGGGAGCGGGCTTGCTCCGGGCGGCGATCCGACGAAAGCGGTGGGTCAGTCACCATCACTGCCACTAGATGGATCGCCTTCGCGAGCAAGCCCGCTCCCACAGGGGTTTGCGGTGTGCTCAAAGGGCTACATCCATCCGCTGAATGTTGCTCATCACAGGAATAAATTTCAAAAAAACCTGGTGGCTGACTATGGTGGTGGCTGTCTTCGGATCGCCAACAAGAGAACAAAACATGAGCCAGACACCGTCGAATATTCAGCGCGCCGCCGTCATCGGCGCGGGCACCATGGGCCGTGGCATTGTCATGTGCCTGGCCAACGCCGGGGTGGCCGTGCAGTGGGTCGACAACAATCCGCAAATGCTGGAGCAAGCGCTGGCCACCGTGGCCGACACCTACGCCCACAACGTGCGCCAGGGCCGCATTGACCAAGGCGAAGCCGATGCCCGTGTGGCGCGGGTTACGGCGGCGGATGGTTATGGGGCCATCCGCGATGTCGACCTGGTCATCGAAGCGGTGTACGAAAACCTTGAGCTCAAGCAGAAAATCTTCCGCGAGCTCGATGGCCTGCTCAAGCCTGAAGCGATTCTGGCGAGCAATACTTCGGCGCTGGACATCGATGCCATCGCTGCGGCCACACGCCGGCCGCAACAAGTACTGGGCCTGCACTTCTTCAGCCCGGCGCACATCATGAAACTGCTGGAAGTCGTCCGTGGCGCGCAGACTGCACCGGCGGTACTCGACGCGGCGCTGGCGCTCGGCCAGCGCATGGGCAAGGTCAGTGTGGTGTCGGGCAATTGCGACGGTTTCATCGGCAACCGCATGCTCAATACCTATGTGCTCGAAGCGCGGAAAATGCTGCTGGAAGGCGCTTATCCCTACCAGGTTGACGCTGCGCTGCAGGGCTTCGGTTTCGCCATGGGGCCGTTCCGCATGTTCGATGTGGTGGGCGTCGACCTGCAATGGCGCTCGCGCCAGCTATCCGGCATCGGGCAGGATGCGCCGGAGGTCCAGGTGGATAATCGTTTGTGTGAGCAGGGACGTTTTGGCCAGAAGAGTGGCAACGGTTTTTACCACTATGAACCCGGCAGTCGTCAGGCCGAACACGATCCGCAGGTGGATGCACTGGTGCTTCAAGTCAGTGAGGAGCTGGGGTTCCAGCGCCGCGAGATCGGCCCGGAAGAAATTCTCGAGCGCTGTTTGCTGGCACTGGTCAACGAAGGCGCGAAGATCCTCCAGGAAGGCATCGCCGGGTCGGCCCGCGATATCGATCTGGTGTACCTCAACGGTTACGGTTTCCCGGCGGACAAGGGCGGGCCGATGGCCTGGGCCGATCAGCAAGGGCTGGCGGACATTCACCGGCGCTTGATGGACCTTGAGACGCGTCAGGGCGATCACTGGCAACCGGCGCGGGTGATTGGCGAGTTGGCGGCAGCCGGCAAAGGCTTCGCTGACAAGTGATTGTTGTGGCGCCTGTGAGGGCGCCTTCGCGAGCAAGCCCGCTCCCACACTGTTACTTCATTGCCTGCAAAATTTGTGTCCGGCGATGATCCATTGTGGGAGCGGGCTTGCTCGCGAAGAACGATAACGCGGTTTTCGCCTTAGACTGGCGAACCCACTCAGGAATCAACACCAATGCCCCAACGCACCGACTATCCGCACTTCCAGCCCATCACCACCCGCTGGCACGACAACGACGCCTACGGTCACGTCAACAACGTGACCTACTACAGCTTCTTCGATACGGCGGTGAACACTTACCTGATCGAAGTCGGCGGCCTGGATATCCATGATGGTGAGGTGGTGGGGTTCGTGGTGAGTTCTTCCTGTGATTACTTTGCTTCCATTGCCTTCCCGGACCGCATCGAGATCGGTCTGCGGGTGGGCAAGCTGGGCAACAGTTCGGTGCAGTACGAACTGGCCGTGTTCAAGCAAGGAGAAGACGAGGCCTGCGCGGCGGGGCGCTTTGTGCATGTGTTTGTCGATCGTGCATCGAATCAACCCGTGGCGATTCCTGCCGGGTTGCGCGGGGCACTGGAACGTCTGGTGGTTCAGTAAGGCAAAAAAAATCGCAGCCCTTGGGCTGCGATTTTTGTTGTACTCACCAGCGAGGCGCTCGGGGCCTTAGTCGCGGTAATACTTGTGGTGGTGCTTGCGATGGCCATAAGCATGGCCACGGCCCGGATGGCCGTCACGGTAGTAACGACGATCGTCATAGCCGCGATACGAACGATGACCGCCGTCCTCATCATCGTAATCTTTGCCCATGTAGTTACCCAGCGCGCCACCAGCACCGCCGCCCGCTGCGGCGCCGATCAGGCTGCCAGTGGTACCGCCCACGCTGCGGCCGACCACGTTACCGCCCGCTGCACCCAACGCACCGCCAAGGGCTGCTTCGCCACGGCTGTGCTTGTTTGCGCCGACGGCGCTACCACCCGCGCCACCCAGGGCCGCGCCGATGGTGGAACCTGTGCTGCCGCCTAACGACTGACCGACGACCGAGCCTAAAACCCCGCCCAATGCGCCGCCTACACCGGCTTCGGTGGTGCCGCCAGCAGACGCGATACCGCTGACCAGGCCAAGGGACAACAAGAGAATCGAGGAGAACTTCATGGAGGAACCTCAAGGGGATGACGGCGCGATCCTGAGGCTCTGGAATGGGCGTGACAATCGAAATCCGACGAATAACACGACTTGTATACAATATTGCAAGTTACTGTTTTTTGGGCGGAACTTAACGTTTTTTTGCAGGTCTTTTACTTATTCGCAAAGGCCGTTTTCATAAGAAAGCGGCCTTTTTTGTGGGCGAAAGGAAAGTGCAAGGTCCGGAAAGTTTGTTGTTTGATCTACCGTCTTCGTCGGAACGTTCCGACGAAGAGGTCGGCACAGACCACGCGTTACGCAGACCTGGCCATGATCAACCCGGTCTCACTCGCCGCTTCCAACCGGATCGCCACGAATTTCGATGTCGGCGTATCACTGCCATCGCCGGTGCTTTCCAGCGGCACCAACGGGTTCACCTCCGGATAGTAGGCCGCCGCTTGCCCGGCCGGGATATCAAACGCCAGCAGGGTGAAGCCTTTTACCCGACGTTCCACGCCATCGTCCCAGAGCGAAACGATGTCGGCCTTTTGCCCCGGCTTGAAGCCCAGGCGAATGATGTCGGCTTCGTTGACGAACAACACATCGCGCTGACCTTTCACGCCGCGATAACGGTCGTTGAGGCCATAAATGGTGGTGTTGTACTGATCATGGGAACGCATCGATTGCATGATCAGGTCCGGCAGTACTCCGGTGGCGCGGGTGCGTTCGTGCACCAGGTCTTTGGGCAGCGCGTTCGAGCGGAAATTGGCCCGGCCCGAAGCGGTGCTCCACTTGCGTGCACCGGCACTGTTGCCCAGGTAGAAGCCGCCCGGGTTCTTGATTTTCTCGTTGAAGTCCTTGAAGCCGGGAATGGTCTCGGCGATCAGGTCGCGGATGCGGCTGTAGTCGGCCACCAGCCAGTTCCAGTCCACCGGGTGGCTGCCCAGGGTCGCGGCAGCGATGCCGGCCAGGATCGCCGGTTCCGAGCGCATCTGGTTCGACAGCGGCTGCAGTTGGCCATTGGAGGCGTGGACCATGCTGAACGAGTCTTCGACGGTGATCGCTTGCGGGCCTTGGGTCTGGATATCGATGTCGGTGCGGCCCAGGCACGGCAGGATCAGCGCGTCCTTGCCGTGGGTCAAATGGCTGCGGTTGAGCTTGGTGCTGATCTGCACGGTCAGGTCGCAGTTTCGCAGGGCCTGGAATGTGCGCGGGCTGTCTGGCGTGGCCTGGGCGAAGTTGCCGCCCAGACCGATGAAGACTTTCGCCCGCCCTTCAGCCATCGCATGAATCGCCTCGACCACGTTGTGGCCGTTGTCGCGTGGCACCTTGAACTGGAAGCGCCGCTCCAGGACATCGAGGAACGCGGCAGGAGGGCGTTCGTTGATGCCCATGGTCCGGTCGCCCTGCACGTTGCTGTGGCCACGCACCGGGCACAGGCCGGCACCCGGCCGGCCGATGTTGCCGCGCAGCAGCATCAGGTTGGCGATTTCCTGGATGGTCGCCACCGAATGGCGGTGTTGGGTGATGCCCATGGCCCAGCACATGATGACGTTTTTGCCCTTGGCGTACATGCGCGCCGCTTGCTCGATTTCCACCAGGCTCAGGCCGGACTGCTCGACGATCTGCTCCCAGGGGGTGTCGTCGATGACGGCCAGGTATTCCAGCACGTTGACGCTGTGCCCGTTGAGGAAGTCGTGGTCGAACACCGCCGGCTCACCGGTTTTCTGCGCGTCGCGCTCCCACAGCAGGAGGAATTTCGCCATGCCGCGCATGATCGCCATGTCGCCACCCAGGGCCGGGCGGAAGAATGCGGTGTTGGTCGGCTTGTCGCCATTGGTGAGCATTTCGATCGCGTGCTGGGGGTGCTGAAAACGCTCCAGGCCACGCTCCTTGAGCGGGTTGATGCACACCACTTGAGCGCCGCGCTTCACCGCTTCGCGCAGCGGTTCGAGCATCCGTGGGTGGTTGGTGCCGGGGTTCTGGCCCCAGACGAAAATCGCATCGGCGTGTTCGAAGTCGTCGAAGGTCACGGTGCCTTTGCCGACCCCGACGCTTTGTGACAACGCGACACCGCTGGCCTCGTGGCACATGTTCGAGCAGTCAGGGAAGTTGTTGGTACCGTAGGCGCGCACGAACAGCTGATAGAGGTACGCCGCTTCGTTACTTGCCCGGCCCGAGGTGTAGAACTCGGCCTGATCCGGGCTCGACAGGCCGTTCAGGTGTTTGGCGATCAGGGCGAATGCGTCGTCCCAGCTGATCGGCTTGTAGCGATCGGTCTCGGCGTCATAGCTCATCGGCTCGGTCAGGCGGCCCTGATACTCGAGCCAATAGTCGCTTTGCTCCAGCAGCGAAGTGACGCTGTGCTTGGCGAAGAACTTGGCATCGACACGGCGTTTGGTCGCTTCCCAGTTCACCGCCTTGGCGCCGTTCTCGCAGAACATCACCATGCCCTTTTCCGGAGAATCGCCCCAGGCGCAACCCGGGCAGTCGAAGCCACCGTTCTGGTTGGTCTTGAGCATGATGCGCAGGTTCTTCAGCGCGTTGTCGCTGGTCAACCAGGCCTGGGCCACGCTGATCAGTGCCCCCCAGCCACCGGCCGGGCCTTTGTAGGGCTTGAAGCGAGGGACGGGTTTCTGGTCGGCCTGACGGTGTTGACTCACGCTTGATTCTCCAACGTTGGGCTGTAGACCCGCGGTGCATTCTTCTGAGGCAGATGGATGAGATTGAGGTTGTGGCGACGGGCCCATTGCACGGCAAGGCCCGTGGGCGACGACAGGCTGACCAGGGTCTGGATGCCAGCGCGCAAGACTTTCTGGATCAATTCGAGGCTGCAGCGGCTGGTGACAATCGCCAGGCCGCCAGCGGTCGGGATTTTTTGCCGGATCAATCCGCCGATCAGTTTGTCGAGGGCGTTGTGCCGGCCGATGTCTTCGCGGCCCAGCAGCAACTCGCCCTTGTCATTCATGAACACTGCGGCATGCACCGCACCGCAATGTTGGCCCAAGGGCTGGAAGGCACCGATGCGCTCGCGCAGGCCATCAAGCCATTCGACCGGCGGCAATGGGGCGCCGGGCAATACTTGAAGGTCAGGCAACGCCTGCTCGACTGCTTCCACGCCGCACAACCCGCAACCGCTGGTGCCGGCCAGTTGCCGACGCTGCTGCTTGAGGTTCCAGAACGCGCGGTTGGCGATGGTCACTTGCGCGTATTGCGCCGATCCCGAGCCGCTGAGTTGCAGGTCATAGATGTCCGTGGCGTCCTGGATGATGCCGCTGCCCAGGCTGAAGCCGACGATGAAATCTTCCAGGTCCGTGGGCGTCACCAGCATGACCGCCTGGCTGATGCCGTTGAAGGCAATCGCCAGCGCGACTTCCTCGGCCAGCGCAGTGCTGGCCGATTCGGAGTATTCGAGATTGCTATAGCAGTACGTCTGGCTTGCGGAGGGCGCGGGCGCTTCGAGGGCAGGCGCCGCGCATGCAGGGCGCTTGGTGTTCATGGCATCACCGACGGTTTGATCAGCTTTAAGACTAGGCGCGGCAAGTTGTCACGTCTAATCGCTAATACTGATCTGCCGATAGATGCCGTCGATCAAGCGCCGATCAGCGATTGTTGATAGAGGGCAAAACAGGCTTCTGCCAGCGCCGAGCGTGGCGCGCTGCGACGCATGATCAGCCCCAGGCGTCCGAGGGTCTGGGCGTTCTCGATCGGTTGCAGGCGCAAGTGTTCGGTCAGGCCTTCGAGGCCGCCGTTCAATGGCATTACGGCGCAACACAAGCCGCCGTGCACGGCTTGTAACAGTTGATGCACGGCATCGGTCTGCAGCAACGGTTGCGGGGTCAGGCCACGGCTGTGGAAGTTGTGGTCGATGGACTGGCGAAAGTGCATGCCGCTGGTGAGCATGCCCAGCGGCAGTTCGATCAAGGATTCCCAGCTCAGCGGTGCCTCGCCAAAGCTGAAGAAGCGTTGATCATAGAGCAGGCCCATGCGGGTTTCGCTGAAGGCCAGTGAGTCGAAGTGTTCGGTATCGAGGCGTTCCAGGTAGGAAACGCCGAGGTCCAGGCGATTGTTCGCCAGTTGCTCGAGGATCTGCTCGGAACTCAGGGCCGAGAGTTCGAAGCGCAGGTTTGGGTGCTCGGCGTGCAAGCGTTGCATCAGTGGCAGCGGATCGAAGCTCGACAACGGCACTACGCCCAGGCGCAAGGTGCCGACCAGATTGCCGCGACAGGCGGCTGCCTCGGCGTACAAGCCGTCGTAGGCCGCCAACACCGTGCGCGCCCAGGCCAGCACCCGCTCGCCTGGCGCGGTGAAGCCTTCGAAGCGCTGGCCGCGATTGACCAACGGCAGGTCGAGTTCTTCTTCGAGGCTGCGCAGGCGCATGGACAGGGTCGGCTGAGTGATGTGGCAACGCGCGGCGGCCTGGCCGAAATGGCGGGTTTCGTCGAGCGCGATGAGGAATTTCAGCTGCTTGATGTCCATCTGCGCTCCAAGGGGTGGGAAGGTGCGGATTCTATCGCAAGCGGGGTCATTGGTCGGGTTGGATTCGCAGGTGACGACCGTGGTCTAGGCTTTGACGTCTGGACCCCGAAACCCAAGGAGAGTGCACCATGAGTCTTTTGAGCTTTGTGAAGGAAGCAGGCGAAAAATTGCTGGATTTGCTGACGCCAGGTAACGCCAACGCCAGTGAGCAGTTGAAGGAGCACATCAGCAAGGTCGGCCTGGGCAACCCGAATGTGCAGGCGACGGTCGACGGCGACAAGGTCACGGTGACCGGTGAAGTGGCGAGCCAGGAAGAGAAGGAAAAGATTCTGCTGGCGGTGGGTAATATCGCCGGGGTTGGCAGTGTGGATGATCAGATCACCGTGACCGGCCCGGTCGTGAAAGCGGCGGTATTTGTCACCGTGGTGAAGGGTGACACCCTCAGCGCGATTTCCAAGCGCGTGTACGGCGATGCCAACAAGTACAACAAAATCTTCGAGGCCAACAAGCCGATGCTGTCGCACCCGGACAAGATCTATCCGGGGCAGTCGTTGCGGATTCCTGAGTAACACGAGGCCCGTAGGAGCTGCCGCAGGCTGCGATCTTTTGACCTTGACGCAATTAAGATGAAAAGATCGCAGCCTGCGGCAGCTCCTACGGTCAATCAAAGTCCCGCAATCAAATCCCGATAATCCCCGACCGCCGCAAACTCCGCCGTATCCTTCGGCCCCTTGCGGCTGTCCGGCTCGCGCACGGCCAGCAAATGCGCCACGCCAAAGTCCCGTGCACTGCGCAGGATCGGCAAGGTGTCGTCGATGAACAGGCTACGCGCCGGATCGAAATCGATATCGGCTTGCAGCGCATCCCAGAATTGCGGGTTTTCCTTGGGGAAGCCGTAGTCATGGGAACTGATCAAGCGTTCGAAGTAGGGCGCCAGTTCGATTTTTTCCAGCTTCAACGACAGCGCATCCCGATGGGCATTGGTGATCAGCACCACGCGCTTGCCCGCCCGTTTGATCGCCGCCAGAAAGGTGTCGGCATCCGGACGCAGGGCGATCAGGTGCGCGGTTTCCAGTTTCAGGTCGCGCACCGACAGCTTCAGTTCGGTGCTCCAGAAGTCCAGGCAGTACCACTGCAACTGGCCGGCATTGCGCTCGAACAACGGCTGCAATTCCATCTCGGCCATGGCCCGGCTGACCCTGTGCAGTTCGGCGTAACGCTGGGGCAGGTGCTCCATCCAGAAGTGATTGTCGAAATGCAGGTCCAGCAGCGTGCCGTCCATGTCCAGCAGAACGGTATCGATGTCGGACCAGGGTAATGAAGGCATGGCAACGTCTCGGGCAGTAGAAAGATTTCTGGCGTAAACAATCGGGAAAGCCGCGTTATAGTAGCGCGTTCACGCCAAGGAGCTTTGCATGCGCCAGAAACCCACCATACTCGCCCGCGAAATTGTCGCCACCAGTCGATTGTTCTGCGTGGAAGAGATGAAGCTGCGCTTTTCCAACGGCGTGGAGCGCACGTATGAACGCCTGGTCGGCAAGGGCGCCGGGTACGGCGCGGTGATGATCGTGGCGATGCTCGATGCCGAGCATGCGGTGCTGGTCGAGGAGTATTGCGGCGGCACGGATGCATATGAAATGTCATTGCCCAAGGGCTTGATCGAGCCGGGTGAAGACGTGCTGGCGGCGGCCGAGCGCGAGCTCAAGGAAGAGGCCGGTTTTGGCGCGCGGCAGCTGGAGCACCTGACCGAGTTGTCGCTGTCCCCCGGTTACATGAGCCAGAAGATCCAAGTGGTGCTGGCCACCGACCTCTACGAAGAGCGTCTGGAAGGCGACGAGCCCGAGCCGATGCGGGTGGACAAGGTCAATCTGCGTGAACTCTCGGCACTGGCGCAAAACCCGCAGTTTACCGAGGGCCGTGCCTTGGCGGCGCTGTACCTGGCCCGAGACCTGTTGACTCAGCGCGGAGCGTTCCTGCCATGAATTTCCCACACCCGATGATGGCATCGGTGATTGAACTGGCCTTGCAGGCCGGTGATGCGATCCTGCCGTTCTGGCGCACAGGCACGGCCGTCACGGCAAAGGCTGATGATTCGCCGGTGACCGCTGCCGACCTGGCTGCTCATCACCTGATTCTGGCCGGGTTGACGGCGCTCGATCCGAGCATCCCGGTGCTCTCCGAAGAGGACGCCAACATTCCCCAAAGCGTGCGGGCCGGCTGGCAGCGCTGGTGGCTGGTCGATCCGCTGGATGGCACCAAGGAATTCATCAGCGGCAGCGAAGAGTTCACCGTCAACATCGCGCTGATCGAAAACGGTCGGGTGGTGTTCGGCGTGGTGTCGATGCCGACCAACGGGCGTTTTTACGTCGGTGGCGCTGGTCTCGGTGCCTGGCGCGGCGATAAAGGTGGTACGCCCGTGGCGATCAAGGTGCGTGATGCATTAGCGCCCGGTGAGTCCTTCACCGTGGTGGCCAGCCGTCGCCATTCGAGCCCGGAGCAGGAGCGCTTGCTGGCCGGGTTGAGCGCCAGCCTTGGCGAGCTGCAACTGGCCAATATCGGCAGTTCGCTGAAGTTTTGCCTGCTGGCTGAAGGGGCGGCGGATTGCTATCCGCGCCTGGCACCGACTTCCCAGTGGGACACGGCGGCAGCGCAAGGTGTGCTGGAAGGCGCGGGCGGTGAAGTACTGGAGTTGAGCGGTGAGCCGTTCAGCTATCCGGCGCGGGAGTCGCTGTTGAACGCGTTCTTCCTGGCATTGCCGGCGAAGGCAGCCTGGCGGCAGAAGCTGCTGGAATTGGCGCGGTCCTGAGATTCACACCTTTTTGTGGCGAGGGAGCTTGCTCCCGTCGGGGCGCGAAGCGGCCCCAATGCTTTATTGCGGCTACTGTGTAGCCTGACGGGAGCAAGCTCCCTCGCCACAGGGTTTCTTACCGATCTGAAGTTCAGCGGTGCAACACGTACTGCCCGACAAACCTCACCGCATCCTCATCGCGACCTTCATTGACGACCCGCGTATGCAGCGTCAACCGCGCTCGGCTGTATCGCTGGAAGGTGGTCAGGAATTTCTTCCAGATCACCGGGTCCGGCGCCTGGCAAATGGCGTGGGCATCCCCCGTCACCGGCAGCGGATAGCTGATCTGCCCTTCCTGAATCACGATGTGCCCGTCGGTAATGCCTTCCTCCTTGAGGCGCAAATGCAGCCAGCCCCAACCGGCCAGGACCGCGCCGCAATACAGGCTGCCGCCGAACATGGTGCTCTTGTGGTTGACGTTGGCTTCCAGCGGCAAGTGCAGGCGCAGTTGCTGGTCATGCCAGTCGAGCACTTTGAGGCCCATGTCCCGGGTGAGGGGAATGTCATGATGGAGAACGGATTCCAGTTGTCGACTGTCGCGGCTCATTCAGGGGCCTCTGGCGTGAAGTGGATGATTGGACGGTAGCTCAGTCGAGATCGTCAGGGTGGGCCGAGGCACCACTGTCGGCGAAACTCAGACCGTGCTTGCGCAGTTTGTCATGCAAGGTCTTGCGCGGAATGCCGAGGGCTTCGGCAACGCTGCGCACGGAGCTGTGCGAGCGTGCCAGTTCGGCGGCGATGAGGGTTTTTTCGAAGTTCTCCACTTGCTCGCTCAAACCGCCGCTGACGACTTCGACCCTGTTGCCAGCGCCGCCATCCGGCGTGCTGTTGTCGAGGGCCAGTTCCAGCCCGAGGGCAAAACGTTCGGCGGCATTTTGCAGCTCGCGCACGTTGCCGGGCCAGGTGTGGCGCAGCAGCAACGCACGTTGCCCCGGTTGCAGTTCATGGGGGGGCAAGCCGTGGCGGGCACTGGCTTCATCGGCAAAATGCTGGAACAGCATCAGCGCATCTTCGCCCCGTTCACGCAGCGGTGGAATCCGTAGCGGCGCGACGTTCAGGCGGTAATACAGGTCGGCACGGAAACGCCCCTGATCCGCCGCCTGGCGCAGGTCTTCCTTGGTGGCGGCAATGATGCGGATGTCCAGCGGGATCAGTTGATTGCCGCCCAGGCGTTCGACCACCCGCTCTTGCAGCAAGCGCAGCAACTTGACCTGCACATCCAGGCTCATGCTTTCGATTTCATCGAGGAACAGCGTGCCGCCATTGGCGAATTCGAACTTGCCGATGCGACGTTTCTGCGCGCCGGTGAAGGCGCCGGGCTCGTGGCCGAACAGTTCGCTTTCGACCACCGATTCGGCCAGGGCACCGGCGTTGATCGCCACGAACGGACCGTTGCGACGGCTTGATAAATCGTGCAGCGCCCGGGCCACGACTTCTTTGCCAGCGCCGGTTTCGCCGAGGATCAGCACGTCGGCCCTGGTCGCCGCCAAGGCGCCGATCTGCTCGCGCAGGCGCAGCATCGAAGGTGAGTGGCCAACCAGGCGCGTGCTCAGCTCGTTGCGGTCGCTCAAGGCCAACCGCAGGCTGCGGTTGTCCAGCACCAGTCGGCGCAGGGCCAATGCGCGGCGTACGCTGTCGAGCAGGGCGTCACTGGCGAAGGGTTTTTCCAGAAAGTCATAGGCTCCGGCGCGCATGGCCTGAACCGCCAGCGGCACATCGCCGTGGCCGGTGATCAACAGCACCGGTAGCTCCGGGTCCTGGGCGTGCAGTTCGGTCAACAGTTCGAGACCGTCCATGCCGGGCATGCGGATGTCGCTGACCACCACCCCTGGCCAGTCGCGTTCAAGTTGCGCGGCCAGGCCCTTGGCTTCGGCCAGCGGCAGGATTTTCAGGCCCGCCAGATCCAGCGTCTGGCTCAAGGCCTGGCGCAAGTGGGGATCGTCGTCGATCAACACGACCTGAATGCGGTTGTCGATGGTCATGCACTTCGGTCCTCGGACGGTTGCAGGCTCACGCCCGGTGCGCCTGCGCGCAGCTTCAGGGTAATCAGGGCGCCGCCCTCCTTGTGGTTGGCGAACGACAGTTCACCGCCGAAGGCGCGCATCAGGGTTTCGCAAATCGCCAGCCCCAGGCCGAGGCCCTGGGTTCGGGTCTTGGTGGTGTAGAACGGCTCGCTGGCGCGCCCAAGGGCTTCCATGCAAAAGCCTGGGCCGTTGTCGCGAATGTACAGGTTGACGCCATCGGCCGTGGATTGGGCACTGAGCCAGAGTTTACGTGGCGGGCCTTTTTCCGTCAGGGCGTCCAGGGCATTGGCCAGCAGGTTGCCGAGCACCTGGCGCAGGCGGGTTTCCCCGGCCTCGACCCACAGGGTGGCGGCGGGCAAGTCGCGGATCAGTTCGACTTCCATGCTGCGTCGACGCTTGGCCAGCAAGGCCAGGGCATCGTCCAGCGCCGGTTGCAGGGCGACGCTTTCCGGGGCGTGGCGGTCGCGTCGGGCAAAGGCGCGCAGGTGGGCGATGATCGAGGCCATGCGACCAGTCAATTCGCTGATCAGCTTGAGGTTGCCTCGGGCGTCGTCGGTGCGCTGGTGATCGAGCAATACTTCGGCGTTTTCCGCATAGCTGCGAATTGCTGCCAGCGGCTGATTGAGTTCGTGGCTGATGCTCGCCGACATGGTGCCCAGCGCCGACAACTTGCCGGCCTGCACCAGATCATCCTGGGCGCGGACCAGCTCTTGCTGGGCCTGCTCGCGTTCCAGCACTTCCTGTTTCAGGCGTCGGTTCAGGCCCTCGAGATCGCTGGTGCGCTCGGCGACCCGGCCTTCCAGCTCGCGGCGGGCCTTGGCTTCGAAAGCGATGCGTTCGAGGTAGTGGCGACGGCGCTGCATCATCAGGCCAAGCAACAGCATCAACACCAGCAACGTTGCGCCACCGATAGCCACCACTGTGCGCACCGGGCGGTCAATCAAGGTGCGCGGGGCGAGGATGCTGACGTCCCAGCCGGTTTCAGCGATCTGCCGGGTCTGGGTCAACCAGGCATTGGTATTGAGCTTCAGCGGTTTTGGATCGCGGGTTGGATAGGGCTGGATCGCCGTGATGGCTTTGCTTTCGTCTTCGCTCAACGGGCGGGTCGAGCGGAATCGCCACTCCGGTCGCGAAGTGAGAATGACCACGCCGTTGTGGTCGGTCAGCAGCAGTTGTTCCGGGGTTTTGCCCCAGAGGCTTTCGGTGTGGTCGAGGTCGACCTTGACTACCAGTACACCAACGATTTTTTCGCCATCACGTACGCCGGCGGCAAAGAAGTAACCGCGCTTGGCGGATGTCGTGCCCAGGCCGAAAAAGCGCCCGAGGCGCCCGGCCATGGCTTCGCTGAAATACGGCCGGAAGGAAAAATTACGCCCGACAAAACTGTCGTGTTTGTCCCAGTTGGAGGCGGCCAGGGTCTTGCCGGTGGCGTCCATCAGGTACATGACTTCGGCACCGGTCTGGGTGGCGATGTTTTTCAGCAGGCGGTTGGCATTGCCTTGGGTGACGCCATCGTCCGGCGCGCCGAGCACGGCACGCAAGGCCGGCAGGTCGCCGAGGATTTGCGGCAACACTTCATAGCGGTGCAGGGTACCCAGCAGGTTGGCGACGTAGAGGTCGAGGGTCTGACGATTCTGGCTGGCCAGCTCGCTGCGGTAGTAACGCTCGGCGAGATGCTCCAGCGGCCACAGCAACGGCGCCAGGCACAGTGCCAGCAGGGCCAGGCTGCGCCAACGGGGTCTGGGAGGAAGAGTTGGTTTCATGAGCAGCATGCGCCTGTGGGTACAGGCGCATTATGCCTAGGCTTGCCCGCCTTGGGTCAGTTGCATCTTGATTGGCGAGTTTCAGCCGGCCTGTCAGGCAAAGACATCGGCGTCCCTGAAAAATACCCCGGCCTGATCTTTCGCCGACAGCTGCGGCGTGCCTTGCAGTTGCCAGTCGATGGCCAGGTCCGGGTCGTCCCAGCGAATGCTGCGCTCGGCCGATGGCGTGTAGTAGTCGGTGGTTTTGTAAAGAAACTCGGCAAATTCGCTCAAGACCACGAACCCGTGGGCGAAACCTTCCGGGACCCAGAGCTGGCGATGATTGGCGGCAGACAGGCGCACAGCGACCCATTTACCAAAGTGAGGCGAGCTGCGACGGATGTCTACGGCGACGTCCAGCACTTCACCGACCGTGACGCGAACCAGTTTTCCCTGGGTATTTTCCAGTTGGTAATGCAGGCCGCGCAGCACGCCCTTCTGCGAACGGGAGTGATTGTCTTGAACGAATTCAGTCTCCAGCCCGGTGGCCTCTTTGAATGCCCTGGCGTTGAAGCTCTCGTAGAAGAAACCACGTTCGTCACCAAAGACCTTGGGTTCGAGGATCAGAACACCGGGCAGGTCGGTGGTCACTACATTCATGGTGGCTCTCCAGCAGTGTGCGTTTAATGGCCGCCATTCTTGCGCAAAGTGCTGATCGAGGCGAGTACCAGAACAAAACCTGTGGGAGCAACTGTGTTCACAAATGCCCTCATACCAGTTCCGGGGGGTTGCGTATCGCCCGAACCAGTGGCGATATAGGCGCCTAATAAAATTTCAGGGGTCGTTGTATGCCGCTCGCCACGTTGATTCATCGCGCCAGTTTGCCCAGCCCGCAGGTGTCTGCGGAGCAAGCGCTAGGGCTGCTGGAAGAACATTACGGGTTCAGTGGCAGGTTGCAGGCCCTTGGCAGCCAGCAAGACCTGAACTACCGCGTCGACAGCGAGCGGGGACGTTTCGTCCTGAAAATCTGCCGTGGCGACTACTCGGTACTGGAACTCCAGGCACAACATGCCGGGCTCAAGCATCTGGGCGAACATCCCGATGTACATGTGCCGCGTGTTATCACGGCGAAAAACGGTGCAGACCTGCTGTCGCTGGACGTGGATGACCAGGCGGTCCACGTTCGCCTGCTCGACTACATCGAAGGCCAGCCGCTGACGAGCCTCGCTCGTTTCACCCCGACGGTGGTGTCCGGTTTCGGGCGCCTGTGTGGTGAAATGGACCTGGCCCTGGCGGATTTCGACCATCCGGGGCTGGAGCGAACCCTGCAATGGGACGCCCGCCATGCTCACGCCCTGATCGCGCATTTGCTGCCATTGATCAAGGATGAGGCCCAGCGCAAACTGATTATCGAAGCGTCCGCGCAAGCCGAGCGGCATTTGCAGCCACTGCAGGACAAACTGCCGGTGCAGGCCATTCACATGGACATCACCGACGACAACGTGGTGTGGCAGCGCGATGCGCAGCGCCATTGGCAGCTGCAAGGCGTGATCGATTTCGGCGATCTGGTGCGCACCTGGCGCATTACCGATCTGTCGGTGACCTGCGCAGCGCTGCTGCATCATGGCGAGGGCGATCCGTTCTGCATTTTGCCGGCAATCCAGGCCTATCACGCGGTCAACCCGTTGCAACACGAAGAACTGCTGGCGCTGTGGCCGCTGATTGTCGCCCGCGCGGCGGTGTTGGTGCTCAGCGGCGAACAGCAGATCAGCATCGATCCTGGCAATGCCTACAGCCGCGACAATCTGGTCCATGAATGGGAAATCTTCCGTGTGGCCACGTCGGTGCCGTTGGCGCTGATGGAAGCGGCGATCCTCACCGCCGTCGGCCAGAACCTGCCCACCATCGACAGCGAAGGTTTCGCACCGCTGTTGCCGAACCTGGTGGGGCGAGAGTTCGCGCTGATAGACCTGGGCGTGCTCAGTCCGCATTTCGAGGCCGGGAATTGGGAGCAGGAGGGCGTCGATCAGCGCCTGCTGGATGAAGCGGCCGCGGCACATGGCCTGGCGGCCAGTCGTTATGGGCAATACCGCCTGTCCCACACCCGCCCGGACAGCGCAGCCGAACCGGACACTTGCCCGTTGCACGTCGAGTTGCGTGTGCCTCAGGGCACGGCGGTCGAAGCGCCGTTTGCCGGGGTGGTGCATCATCCATCGGCGGGCGTGCTGCAACTGGACGGCCCGCAATTGAGCGTGCGGCTTTGGGGCGTCACGCCGTCGCTGCACAGCGGCGCGGCCCTGGTCAAAGGCCAGGTACTGGGCTCGGTCAGCGGGCCATTGATCGTGCAGTTGTGCCGTGGCGCGTCGATCAATGCGCCGTTGTTCTGTACGCCTTCGCGCGCGGCGGCCTGGCAGGCGTTGTGCCCTTCGCCGGCGGCGTTGCTGGGTCTGGCCTGTGACGCCGAAGCCGAACTCGACGGCCCGACCTTGCTGGCCCGGCGCGATGCCAGCTTCGCCCGCACGCAAAAACACTATTACGTCGACCCGCCGCGTATCGAGCGTGGCTGGCGCAACCATTTGATCGACATGCAGGGCCGTTCCTACCTCGACATGCTCAACAACGTGGCGGTGCTGGGCCACGGTCATCCACGCATGGCCGCCGTTGCCAGCCGCCAGTGGTCGTTGCTCAACACCAACTCGCGCTTCAATTACGCAGCCGTGGCCGAGTTCTCCGAACGTTTGCTGAAGCTGTCCCCTGACGGCATGGACCGCGTGTTCCTGGTCAACAGCGGCAGCGAGGCCAATGACCTGGCGATTCGCCTGGCGTGGGCCTACAGCGGCGGCCGCGACATGCTCAGTGTGCTGGAGGCCTATCACGGCTGGACGGTGGGCGCGGATTCGGTGTCGACCTCGATCGCCGACAACCCCAAGGCCTTGAGCAGCCGTCCGGACTGGGTACACCCGGTGACCGCGCCAAACACCTATCGCGGTGAATTCCGTGGCCCCGACAGCGCGCCGGATTACGTGCGCAGCGTCGAACACAACCTGGCGAAAATCGCCGAGCAGAATCGCCAACTGGCCGGATTCATCTGCGAACCGGTGTATGGCAATGCCGGCGGTATCTCGTTGCCCCCAGGCTATTTGAAACAAGTCTATGCCATGGTCCGGGCTCGGGGCGGCGTGTGCATCGCCGACGAAGTGCAGGTCGGCTACGGGCGCATGGGCGATTTCTTCTGGGGCTTCGAAGAACAGGGCGTGGTGCCGGACATCATCACCATGGCCAAGGGCATGGGCAACGGTCAGCCACTGGGCGCGGTCATCACCCGCCGGGAAATCGCCGAGGCGCTGGAGGCCGAGGGTTACTTCTTCTCGTCCGCAGGCGGCAGCCCGGTCAGTTGCCAGGTCGGCATGGCTGTGCTGGATGTGATGCAAGAAGAAAAACTCTGGGAGAACGCCCAGGTCGTGGGCGGGCATTTCAAGAAGCGCCTCGAAGCATTGATCGATATTCATCCGTTAGTGGGCGCGGTGCACGGTTCCGGTTTCTATCTGGGTGTCGAACTGATCCGCAACCGCGAAACCCTGGAACCGGCCACCGAAGAAACCACCGCACTGTGCGATCGTTTGCGTGAACTGGGGATCTTCATGCAGCCGACCGGCGATTACCTGAACATCCTCAAGATCAAGCCGCCGATGGTCACCTCGCGCCAAAGCGTGGATTTCTTCGTGGACATGCTGTCGAAGGTGCTCGCGGAGGGGCTGTAAACATATCCCCTGTAAATGCGGGCCAATGTGGGAGCGGCGGTGCGACGATTCGACTTGCTCGCGAAGAGGCCGGTATATCCGACGCAAATATTGCGCCTGGAATGCCGCTTTCGTCGGAACGCCGCCCGGAGCAAACCCGCTCCCACATGGATGGTGGTTTTAATTCGATTGATATCGGCTTTTTATCGGTTGTTTTTGTAACGGTGGATGTAAGGTGCTTCAAAAGCCGATATTTATCGGATATAAAGTGGCCAGTCCACGGCGTGTACCAATGCGCTTCCATTTCTGTCAGGTATCAATGTCACTCCGGAGTCCTGAGCCATGACCACGTTGAACAGCACCCCTCGCGCCGACGGCTTCTACATGCCAGCCGAATGGGCACCCCAAACCCAGGCCTGGATGATCTGGCCCGAGCGCCCGGACAACTGGCGCCTGGGTGGCAAGCCGGCACAAGCCGCCCACGTGGCAGTGGCCAAGGCCATCGCCCGCTTCGAACCGGTAACCGTGGCGGTTTCCGCCGGCCAGTACGAAAACGCCCGCGCCCGTCTGGACGTGCCGAATATTCGTGTGGTTGAAATGTCCAGTGACGACGCCTGGGTCCGCGACACCGGCCCGACCTTTGTCATCAACAACAAGGGAGAAGTCCGTGGCGTGAACTGGGATTTCAATTCGTGGGGCGGTTTTGACGGCGGCCTGTATTCGCCGTGGAACCGTGACTCGCAGGTCGGCGGCAAGATCCTCGAGATCGAGCGCAGCCCGCGCTACCGCACCGAAGGCTTCGTGCTGGAAGGCGGTTCGATTCACGTCGACGGCGAAGGCACCCTGATCACCACCGAAGAATGCCTGCTCAACCGCAATCGCAACCCGCACATGAGTCGCGCAGAAATCGAAGCGGTCCTGAGTGCGAACCTGGCTGTGGATAAAATCATCTGGCTGCCGGATGGCTTGTTCAACGACGAAACCGATGGCCATGTGGATAACTTCTGCTGCTACGTGCGCCCGGGTGAAGTGCTGCTGGCCTGGACCGATGATCCGCAAGACCCGAACTACCCGCGCTGCCAGGCAGCGATGAAAGTGCTGCAAAGCAGCACCGACGCCAAGGGCCGCCCGTTCACGGTGCACAAGATGCCGATCCCGGGTCCGCTGTTT
Source organism: Pseudomonas sp. IT-P258 (assembly GCF_949767825.1). Lineage (NCBI taxonomy): Bacteria > Pseudomonadati > Pseudomonadota > Gammaproteobacteria > Pseudomonadales > Pseudomonadaceae > Pseudomonas > Pseudomonas sp. IT-P258. The sequence goes on from NZ_CATKPU010000043.1 coordinate 154,299, forward strand.
GCGACCGAGCAAGAGTGCGCCGGTGTCGATCCGGTCGACGGTACGCAGGAACGTAATCCGACTGTTCGCCTGGCCGGTTCCTACGTGAACTTCCTGATCGTCAACGGCGGCATCATCGCGCCGTGCTTTGACGATCCGCAGGATGGCCCGGCAAGGGAGATCTTGCAGAACCTGTTCCCGCAACATGAAGTGGTGATGGTGCCTGGTCGCGAACTGTTACTGGGGGGCGGCAATATTCACTGCCTTACCCAGCAACAACCCGCGCCGCACAAGGAGTGAGTGAAGCCGTAACAGCTTGAGTTGATTGCAAAATTCCTCAGGCTGTCGATCAGCCACCATTGTTGCACGGAGCCCGCGGCCCTACAGGCCTGCGGGCTTTTTTGTATCTACAAGGACACACTTCAGAAACCTTGGCACAGCTCTTGTATCTCTGCTGTTGTAACTCGGGGAGGGGGAGGACTTCGATGTTCTGTCATAAACCTTGGATAAGTTAGCCGCTCACAAACCGGGAGAGAGCGCTGAAATGAACGCCGAAGTGAATGTTGTGGGCGAAAAGGCGTTGCATCCCCTGGCAGTAAATAGCGAATCGCTCCAGATCCTGGCGCACTGGTTCAAGTCCAATGGAATGCGTCAGATCAGCGAAACTGATCCGCGCCGGACGATGATCGAGCGTTACCCTGCTGGTTTATTCAGCGAAGCGGAACTGGATGCGTTGTGGGATGTGATGGAAGGATAAGAAGAAAAACAACGGATTGAACAAGAAAAGCGCTGCCGGGATGGCAGCGCTTTTTTTTCCCGCCGATTCATGCAATCACCAAGACCTCACAGGGTTTTGTGAGGCAACCATTCGGCCGATTCAAGCAACAGACTGAAAGCCAATCCGGCGTTTTTCCGGGGCCGCTGCGGCACTAACCTGCCGACATCGAATTTTCCTGAATTTCTGTCGGAGCTTTCCCATGATCCTGCATTACATCTACGACCCCTTGTGCGGTTGGTGCTACGGCGCCAAACCGCTGGTGCAAGCCGCCCAGGCTGTGCTGCCCGTGATTGCACACGGTGGCGGCATGATGACGGGGGCCAATCGGCAAAAGGTTTCGCCACAACTGCGCAATTACGTCATGCCTCACGACCGGCGCATCGCCGAATACAGCGGGCAGCCGTTCGGTGAAGCCTATTTCGAAGGGTTGCTGCGTGATCACAGCGCCGTGTTCGACTCGGCGCCACCCATCGCTGCGGTGCTGGCTGCCGAGCAAATGACCGGTCGCGGGCTGGAGTTGCTGGGGAAATTGCAAAGTGCTCACTACGTTGAGGGGCGCCGCATCGCCGACGAGTCGGTACTGTTTGAACTTGCCCAGGGCATGGGGCTGGACCGCGAAGCCTTCGAAAAAGCCTTCAGGTCGGCCGACACCGAAGGCCATATCAGGAACAGCCGTGCTCTTCTGGCCAAGGTCGGCGGGCAGGGCTTTCCGACCCTGGCGCTTGAGCACGATGACCAATTCACCCTGATCGATATCGGGCCATGGCTAGGCAAGCCCCAGGCATTTGCGCAGTGGCTGGGTCAGTCGCTACCTGATCAGGGGGCATCCATTTCCGTAGCAGCCTGTGGCCTCAATGGCTGCGATGATTGAATATTCCTGCCGCGTAAAGCCATTTCTTAGACGGTTTTCGCCTGTTTTTAGAAGATTCATGAAATTGACACATCGTTGAGGGCGCAGCTACGATTCGGCCCAACGCCTGTGGCCGACTGCCACGATCAACAATTATAAAAAGGCCCGCCGCGAGAAATCGTGGGCGGGCCTTTTTGTTTTCGCCATGAAAAAAGAGCGCGATAGCGCCGTTTCGGCCGTTCGACACAGCGCGTATCAACCGGAAATAAGGAAAAGAACACGATGTTGAACAAGCGAATCAGCCTGATCGCTCTGGGGATGTTGAGTGCGACACAGGCCATGGCGAACGACCAGGCCGAATCCAAGGGTTTTGTTGAAGACAGCAGCCTCAAAGTGCTGCTGCGTAATGCTTACATGAACCGTGACTACAAAGACGGCAACCCGGATAAATCCGAGTGGGGCCAGGCGGCCATCGGCACGTTCTCGTCCGGCTTCACCCAAGGCACAGTCGGTGTGGGGGTGGACGCTTTCGGCCTGTACGCCCTGAACCTGGAACGCAGCGAGGACCGTAGCGGCGCGCAAGGCATCGATTTCTTCAAGAAGGGCGACAGCGGCCAACCGGCCGACGACCTGTCCAAGGGCGGCGCGGCGATCAAGTTCCGCCTGTCCAGCACCACCCTGACCTACGGCGACCAGATGCCGGCCCTGCCGGTGCTGAACTACGACAACTCGCGCCTGCTGCCGGAAAGCTACACCGGCACCTTGATCACCTCCAAAGAGATCAATGGCCTGCAACTGGACGCCGGTCGCTTCACCGCCGAGTCGCGAAAAAGCGCCGAAGGCCGTGACAGCGGTGGCTTGAAGTCGATCAACGTATTGGGCGGTAGCTACCAGTTCACCGAGCAATTCAAGGCCGCGCTGTACGCTTCCGACGTCGAAGATGTGCTGAAGAAGCAATACGTGAACGCCAACTACGTGTTCCCGATCGACAAGGATCAGTCCCTGACCCTGGACTTCAACGGCTACCGCACCAAGCTGGAAGATTCCTACGTCCGCGAAAACGGTATCACCGGCGACGACAACAAGATCTGGAGCCTGGCGGCCACCTTCATCACCGGCCCGCACTCGTTCACCCTCGCTCACCAGCGCAGCACCGGCGACAGCAACCTGGGCTACGCCTACGGCGGCTACCAGAAAGACCAGGGTCGCATCGGCGACGGCGGCAATACCATCTACCTGGCGAACTCCTACTGGTCCGACTTCAACGCCGAAGACGAACGCAGCTGGCAGGTCGGCTACGGCCTGGACTTCAGCACCTTCGGTGTACCGGGCCTGAGCTACAACGTGGCCTACGTGCGCGGTGACAACATCACCACCTCCACCAGCGAAGGCGGCACCGAGCGCGAAATCTTCAACCAGATCAAATACGTCGTCCAAAGCGGCCCGGCCAAAGACCTCAGCGTAAAACTGCGCAGCTCCGTCCTGCGTGTGTCGCAGAAGTCGAGCGAGTACAACGTCAGCGGCAACGAAGTGCGTGTGTTTGTGGATTACCCGATCAACGTCTTTTGATGATGGGGTGTGGTGTCGAGGTTTGATGCAAGGCTGAGAATGAAGAAGCCCCGACTGGTTCGGGGCTTTTTTGTGCTGTTGATTTGCTCATGTCGCCAAAACTCGATTTCGGTAACACGTCTTTCGAACGTGTCGTCCGCGGCGACATGTTCGGAAGACGTGTCGCAAAAAGTGAAAAATTGCGACACGTCTTAGCACTTCAAATCGATTGCTCGCATATACGGCAATGCCGTATAGTTGGGTCCATGTTCACGATTATCGAAACCGAAATTTTCAAGCGTTATGCTGAATCCATCTGGGACGATGGCGAACGTCATGAATTCATTACCTGGCTGGCGGCTAATCCGCTGGCCGGCGATGTGGTTCCTGGCAGCGGTGGTCTTCGCAAGGTCCGTTGGTCCCGTAACGGGATGGGCAAACGAGGCGGTACCCGTGTGATTTACTACAACACGCTTTCTGAAGGCTCAATCTGGTTGTTAATCGCCTACACCAAGGCGAAGTTCGACAATTTACCCGCGGCCTTCCTCAAGCAACTGAAGGAGGAAATCAGCAATGGTCAATGAACTGGAGCAATTCCAGCAGGACTTGCTGGACTCTGTGCGTCAAATGAAAGCAGGCAAAGCCGCTCGCGTGACAGAGGTGCCGTTGTCTACGGCAGCTGAAGCACGGGCCAAAGTCGGTGTATCTCAAAGTGCATTCGCCAAGCTGATTGGAGTCAGTTTGCGAACGTTGCAGGATTGGGAGCAGGGGCGGCGGCAACCGACGGGAGCAGCGCAGACGCTGTTGCGTGTGGCGAGTCAGCATCCTGAGGCATTGCGTGACCTTCAAGCGATTTAGCTAAGAAGGCAAACTCCATTCTCAACACATCGCCGACTTTTGAGAAAGTCGGCAGGTTTCTCGATGGGCGCCAGTACTTTGCATGCCTTCTCTTTAATTCATTACACCACGTAACGAATGAAGTTCCCGCCCCCACCTTTATCCCCTCCCGCCAACCCCATACATTCATCTCCAACGCCTCTCCCATCATCCCGACGGGAAGGTCACTGGAGTTTCCCTCATGCCTTTCGTAACCGTACGCATCACCCGCGATGGCGTTACCACAGAGCAGAAAGCTCAGGTTATTGCCGAGATCACTGAAACACTGGAGCGCGTGCTCAATAAACGCCCTGACCTGACCCACATCGTGATCGAGGAAGTCGACACCGATAACTGGGGTTACGCCGGCATCACCACCACCCAGTACCGCAAGCAACTGGCCGAGACGCAAGGGCAGTCATGACGTTCTCCGTCACCATCGATTTCATTTCCGATGTGGTGTGCCCCTGGTGCGCACTGGGGGCGACGGCGCTGGAACAGGCGATCGAGAACGTGGCCGGGGAAGTCTCGGTCGAGCTGACCTACAAGCCATTCGAGTTGAACCCGGACATGCCGGCCGAAGGTGAGCAAGCGGTCGAGCACTTGATGCGCAAGTACGGGAGAACGGCCGACGACGTCGCCGCCGGCAAGGCCATGCAGATCGCTCGCGGCGAGGCCATCGGCTTCAAGTTCGATCTGGAGAAGCGCACGCACTTCTACAACACCTTCGATGCGCACCGCTTGTTGCTGTGGGCGTTGCAGGAAGGCCGGCAGGTCGAGCTGAAGAAGGTGCTGCTACGGGCCTACTTCAGCGAAGGCCAGAACCCGAGCGATCACTCGACGCTGGTGCGCCTGGCGACTGAAGTGGGGCTGGATGCGGCAGGTGCGAGCGAGGTGCTGGCGTCCGACGCATTCGCCAGCGAAGTGCGTGAGCTTGAAATTTATTACCGCCAGCACGGCATCAACTCGGTCCCGGCCATGGTGCTGAACGGTCGCCACCTGGTGTCCGGTTCGCAATCGGTCGAGTACTACGAACAGATGTTACGACAAGTGGCGAACGCCCCGGCCGAAGCCTGATTACAGATTTTCTACCCCATTCTTTATTGTCAGAGGTCTTCATCATGAGCATTTCGAAAAAAGTCATCGTCATCACCGGCGCATCCCAGGGTCTCGGCGACGGTATGGTCAAAGCCTTTCGTGAACTCGGTTACCGGATCGTCGCTACTTCGCGCTCGATCAAGCCGTCCACCGATCCGGACATTCACACCGTGGCCGGTGACATCGGCGAGCCGGAAACCGCCCAGCGTGTCATCCGTGAAGCGCTTTCCCGTTTCGGTCGCATCGACACCCTGGTCAACAACGCCGGGATCTTCATCGCCAAGCCGTTCACCGCGTACACCGCAGAAGACTACGCCAATGTGTTGTCGGTGAACCTCAATGGCTTCTTCTATATCACCCAACTCGCCATCGCCGAGATGGAAAAGCAAGGCAGCGGCCACGTCGTCAATATCACCACCAGCCTGGTGGACCACGCCATCGACGGCGTGCCATCGGTGTTGGCTTCACTGACCAAGGGCGGCCTCAACGCAGCAACCAAATCCCTGGCCATCGAATACGCCAAGCGCGGGATCCGGGTGAACGCGGTCAGCCCGGGCATCATCAAGACCCCGATGCACGGCGAAGAAAGCCACGCAGCACTGGGCAATCTGCACCCGGTCGGTCACATGGGCGAGATCGATGATATTGCGCAAGCGGTCGTGTATCTGGACGGCGCCAAGTTCGTGACTGGCGAAATCCTGCACGTGGATGGTGGTCAGAGCGCGGGGCACTGAAAGCGCTTTTTCAAACCCCGGAAACAACAAAGCCCCTGCATTTCTGCAGGGGCTTTGTTTTGTATGGTGCGGCACCAGGAATCGAACCCGGGACCTACTGATTACAAGTCAGAGGGTTCGACGAAGCCCACTGATTTACGAATCTCCATAAACCTATACAGAATAGGGCTTTAAGCCTATTCTTGCCTTTACGGGGTTACACGAAAATTCACCATTTTCGACCTGAAACGTAACCCCAGTGTAACCCCGTAACTGGCGAGGAAGACATGAGCAGCGAAAGCCATATCTCATTTAGCAAGGAGCGACTGACCGCGTTGTCGACACCCGAGGCCGGCAAGCGCGCCACTTATCACGACACCAAGATTCAGGGCCTACAGCTTCGAGTGTCGTACACCGGCATTAAAACCTTTTCCGTCTATCGCCGCATGAAAGGAGGCCAGCCGGAGCGGGTCACGCTGGGCCGCTTCCCTACTATGACCGTCGAACAGGCGCGCAAGCAGGCCACGGTCATCAATGCCGAGATTGAGGCCGGGGCTAATCCGGCTGCCGTTCGCCGCGCCATCCGCGAAGAGCCGACCTTTGCCGAGATGCTGGCCGAGATGCTGGAGAAGAAAAAGAAGCGTGATGGCTCTCCGATCACCGAGCGTACAAAAAAGGACTATCTCGATACCGCACGGCTTCACATGGTGGCCATCGCCAACAACAAGCTGTCGCATATCACCCGATCCGAGGTGAAGGCGATTCACAGTAAGGTAAGCAAGAAGAGCGCACGCCAAGCGGACAAAGCCGTCGCTATCATTTCTTCGGTCTTTGGCTACGCAACCGACCATGAACATTTCAGCGACACCAACCCGGCCAGCCGCATTCAGAAAAACATGGTGGTGTCGCGTGACCGCTTCGCCCAAGCCGCCGAACTGCCCTATTTGTTCGCCGCCATCGGCGAGTCAAGTTTGAGCGACTTCTTTTTGCTGGCGCTGCTCACTGGTGCGCGCCGCTCGAATGTACAGGCAATGGCCTGGCGCGACCTTGACCTGGAGGCCCGCGTCTGGCGCATCGACATTACCAAGAATGGCACACCGCAGAACGTCACTTTATCGCCTGAAGCCGTGGCCGCACTCAAGGCTCGCAAACGCACGACTGGCACATCTCCTTTCGTGTTTCCGGGCGAGGGTAAGACTGGCCATCTGGTCGAGCCGAAAAAGGCATGGGCGGCCGTCCTGCTGCGTGCCAGCCTGCGCCGCCTTCTCGACCACCTGAGCGAGCTCGGCAAGCTTTCTACCAAGGAGCGCAAACAGGCGGGTCAGGAGATCGCAACTGCGCCAGCCGCCGCAGAGAAGCGTTTTCGGTCCATAGCTGCCGCGCTGAAAATTGATCCGGCGCTCTACGACATGACCGACCTACGCATCCATGATCTGCGGCGCACCCTTGGAAGCTGGCAAGCCAAGACCGGCGCATCTTTGGCAATCATCGGGAAGTCGCTCAATCACAAGACGCACCAATCCACGGCGATCTATGCCCGCCTCGACCTCGATCCGGTGCGTCAGTCTGTCGAGACGGCGACGCAAGCCATGCTGGAGGCTGCGGGGGTCAAGCAGACCGCCCCAGTGGTTTTGATTCCGAACCGTCGCCGTAGTTAATCGAACCACCAACGGCTTTACGTTACATATTTCTTTAATAGTTACCTGAGGATGGTATGGGTTTTCGCGAAACTGAATTGGAAGGCGCTGAGCTTGAATTGGATTTGGAAAGCCCCGAGTTTGCAGGTGTTCGGATCGACTTTTACAACTTCATCAGGATCGTGGAGCCCGACCAGCATGGCGGGCTACCACTGAATGACTTCGGAAGCTGGTTCGAGATCAGGAAAGCTGGTGTTTACTTGAAAATGCCGGATGACAGGGTGTTGTCTTCCCTGACGAAACTTGAACGTACCTTCCTTATGCAGCACCCCAGAGGAACGCCAGATGAGCCGGTACTCGCCTTCCCGTTCACGTTAAAGGAACTCAAGACTTTTCTTGATTGGGCAATAAATGTTGGCCATGAAGTGCCCATCAATGAAGACGAGCTGCTTGAGGTGATTGAGACACAGAAGGCCCAGCCGACGCTGGATACCTCCAGCTCCGCCATTGCTCCGAATCAGTCCGACGCATCACTGGGTGAGTATTACCGTAAGCAAAATCGGGACTTTGCCGAGAAGAATCAAGAGCGACATGAGGCAAGAGACGTCGAGCACCAGCGATGGCGCGATACCGCCGATGAGATTCAGCGACTACGGCAAAGGCCCGCCAGCCTTCGAGAGCTTGCGGTTCTGGTGAAAGAGCGTCTCAACCTACCTGACTCAAAAAATACGATCCGCAAGCGCCTCGGCAAACAAAGCTCGGGTAATGGGTAGGGGATAAGTGGATAAGTGGATAAGTGGATAGTGGGCTGGATACGTCGGCCTTATCCAAAGAAGCCAACAAGAATTGGCTCCGATCTATACATCGATACGGAGCTTTCCCAATGCAAACCAATATTGACGCCATCAAAGCCGAGATTCTCGCAGCACTTGGCTGTAACCCGCTCAACCCACCCGTTCAAGTAGACGACAAGCAAGCCGCCGACGCTCTTGGCGTTAAACCGAACACTCTCGCAGTGTGGCGTTCGACCGGTCGCTACAACCTGCCTTTCCTTAAGGTAGGCCGTCTGGTGAAGTACCGCGTCAGCGACCTTGCCACGTTCCTGGCCAGCCGCACCGCCAACCATACCGGCGAGGAGCGTGCGTAATGAAAAAGAGCCGCCCCCAATCCCAGCAGAGCAGCCCGTCGCAAGACCAGCCTAACACCGAAGCTCCAAGCAAGATCGTCCGCATTCTGGCCGTTCTGCGGTCGGGTATCAGCCTTAACCGCTTCGAGGCTGAGCGCATTGGTGACCATTGCCTGCCTAGCACTATTTCGGAGCTGGGCCGCTGTCACGACCTGATCATTGATCGCCATTTCGAGCGCGTCCCGAACCGCTGGGGCGAACCTTGCCTAGTGAAGCGCTATAACCTGCCGTCCAGTGAGCACGACAAGACGGACAAGGTGCTGGCCTACCTGAAGCACAAAAACCGTTTCACCAATGAGGGCGAATCCAATGACTAATCTGCGCGCCCGCCTGGCCCTGCTGGCCCCGGCTTGTCTGATGAAAGTCACCGTCTGGATTCATCGTCACCCGCACGTCGTCGAGTTGTTGATGCTGGTCACGGTTGTTGGCCTGATCGCGCTGGAGGACAAACTGACCAAAGCCTTGGCACTCTAATGACCGTCACCGTCGAGAAGTTGCTCGCCCGAGGAAACGAAATCAGTATTGAGCATGGCCAGCTCGTCATTCGCCCGTCCAGTGGTATGCCTGTACCCCTGGACTGGCGGGACAAATATTCACCAGCTCTTCTACGCGAGATTCTGGTTACGCTCAGAATGGATGCATATGAGTATGGTGGTTATTCGACGGGCTTGTATGGCACAAACAAGGCGGCTGGTGTGACGATCCAGCTTCCGTCGTTTGTTGGTGGCCTGGATACTCACGCCATTTTCAACGCGGAGCTGAATCGTAAACTTTCCACCAAAGCGGGGAAGAAAGACACCCCTCTGCCGAAGGGGCACTTTCGCATTGGTAAACGCAGTCATCTCTATCGTTTCTGGCAATCAACCGGGCTTCCCACGCCCAGGCGTATGTCGTCGTTCCATGACTACTTGGGCAATTTGCGGGGAATTCTGTTTACGGCAGATATGACAGCCGACCAAAACAATCGGCTAGACACCGGATCGCTCCGCCCCCTTTACATCACTGCTGTCGAGGTACGCAAAGCCTTTCAGCCGGACAAGGGACGGACAATTGACGGACAACTGCCGGACAACTGCCGGACAAAAGTGCCGGACAAGGATTTGACTACAGCCCAGACAAATCAAGGCTTCAAGGGGAATCCAACCACGGGGACTGACAACCACGGTAAAACGGTAATCAGTACAAGCGAATATACGGCAGTTAACGAACCTGTTGTTTCGCGTAAGTCACCGCAAGAACAAACAGACGAGGAGTGGCTGGCTGATTACTCTTCAACCCCCTGCGACGGTTACCGTCTCTGAGGTTGCTTCAAAGTCCCTTCATGAAATGAAAAAGGGTGTCCAACAATGAGGACACCCCTTCAATCTGGTCTTTTACAGAAATATCCCTGCCAAAATTTAGCTCTGATCAAAACTCTGAGAAAACGGAACCGCAAAGGATGATGGCAGCGGAACTAAGATTTATCCTTGCCCCTAAGCGTGCTCACAACAGACCCAATCTCTTTGACCAAAACAGAGATGGCTCCGTAGTCCTGCTCTTTCGGCGGGTTTCGCTTATCTGACAATACAAAATTAGAGATAAACCTAGCCAAAGTGACCAGAATTATTAGTCCAAGTGCGGAAGAGAATGTAGCGGGGATCAAAGGGGCAAGAAGCGATATTTTATCGCTGGGTGCCTCTACAGCACTCTCGACCACAGTCTTATCAGGCAGCGAAGCCACTACAGAGGAAACTTTAACCTCAGTACCGTTTTGAGCCGCTTGGGCCAAGAACACTTCTCTGACCAGCAATCGAGCCTGTTTGGTGACATCATCTTGCCTCGCCAAGTCATCGAGCTTGTAGAGAAAGTGATAACCCGTCCAAAGCGCGAAAATAACGCATGAAATTGACAGCAGCCCCATGACGGAAGCAAATATCCATGCCATCTTCCGGCCAAGCTTGTCCTTCTCAATTTCTTCGTTGGTTAGCCTATCGGCAACACTAGGGGAGCACTTCTCAGCAGGTCTCCCTCCCAAATCGTCACCCTTCGCCGCAAGAACACTCCCTGGCTCATCGTCCATCAAACTATTCCTAGATTCTTTAACCTGAAATTCATCGCAGCAGTGGAAACCCCGAAGGCATCCGCTAACTCTTGAACGTTTCGCGCCGACCTGTACAGCTTCCGCACGTACTTTTCGGGCATCAAGAGCGTCGCAGCAAAAGCGTTGGCATACCGCTCATCAGGATCGTCATTAGTAAAAGTCGTATCGCGCTTTGGGGATCGCTCATCAGTCACGTGCCCCAACACAACATGACCTAGCTCATGCGCAATTGTGAATCTGTTGCGATAGCTGACCTCGTCGCGATTGTACTCACACACATAGAGCCATCCGTCATCGTTATGCTCCAAGCGCGCTTGGCCGCTGGCGCCCTTCAAAAGCGCAGACGAGCGTGCTTTCACGACGACAGGGATCTTTTCGTCATCGTCAAGACTGTAGTTTTTTACCAGAAGGTCTTCCGCGAGATCTTGTGGGTTCACGGGAAGACTGCCGTCCCAGCACAATTCAAGAACCTTGCTCGCCCTTGAGGTGGCTTTCTGTACTGACATAGTTCCTTCCTCCTTAGCGCTGGTTAGTGAAGTGGTGGTCCGAGCTTCTGTGTATAGACATAGAGGGATTAAAGCAAAAATTCAAGCAAGGCTAATCCGACGATCGGTCCGCTACAGCGGTCACAGGCAGTGTGAAAAGCTCCGCACTGTGCCCTAAAGACATCTTCTACGCAAATGAAGTGCCGTTCCTGTAGGTAATTACTGATCAGTTGGTCAGAAAAGGCTTACAAACACAAAAGGTAGGTCACCGCACCCCGCCTAGATCTAGCGAGCGTCCATCAGGCGGTACAAAATTCAAGGACGTAAAGTCTAGAACCGAGCGCTGAAGTTATTAAGGCCTCTATCAGCTTGCGCCTGGAAAGCCTCCGGAATCTCGCCTCCATCGCGGCCTTCCCTGAAATAGTCTCTAAAAGCTTGGAGCCCCAGACTACGGAGTTGCCTCCATTGATCACTCAGCTTTTTCTGTTTTTCCTGCGCACGCCTGGCGGCACTGGGCTTTCGTTTGGTGGACGGCATTACGTGTTCAGACCAGAAATCTACGTTGTGAGAGAGCGTAATGCTCCCCAACAGCTAGCTTCGTTCAACGAGATCGATCAAACGCAAATAGCGTGGATCTGATGTTAGGTCAGATTCTGTTTCCGCAATCAGTGCTAGCACTTTCGGTAACTCGAATGTCGGATGAGTGAGAGCCTGAGGCGTAGCTCTGTTCATCAAATCCAGAGTCGCTTCAGGAAATAGTGCGGTAATCGGTATTTCATCATTGATCTCTCGAGTGAACCTGTAGAACGGGTGGTCATTTGTCTCCACTGGGACCAAGAATTTCTTCACCGCTTCGTAGACTGCGGGGAAACTATTGCCAGTGCCACCAAGCAAGCCTATCCACGCTCTCATGGATGCAGAAGTCCTGTATCGGCGTTCTCTCGGCCAGTCCTCGTTGATTAAGGGGATGACATGATTGGCCCAGCCGTTCTGGTTTGCCTGCCCAACCTGGCCCAACCACCCAATGAACCGGTTCCGAGTATCGTCAGTCATCGCTCGAAAGACCGAGCGCATTTGGCCCTGTGAAAGGCCGCTCGGTTTATTCGAGTGAAATATCCGCATGATGCCTAGCCATTGAGCCGCTACGTTTGAGAGATCACGATCCCAAGAAAATCCATCGATCCGCGGAATGAGTTCTAGCAGGAGCGGTTTGATTATTTCTGCCAACGGCGACCAAGGCGCCTGTCCGCTATGAAGAAACCCGTTCCATGCTGGTTCCGAAGCTGGATGCTCGAACGCCAGCATTGGAATTAGGTTTTCCTTAGTCCAGGCAGGATCTACGAACATCAGCCAGTTCAGCTTTCTGCACACAACCGACACAGCATGATCTGAACCTTCACCTGGCGCCGAGAACAGGCGTTCAGCGCGGGACTTTAAATAATCTGGGATTACTGAAACGGCCTCCTTCTTCTCTCCGGGGACTGCCTTGAAAAGGGCTTCAATACACATGCCGACTGGGCTGTTGAGCGCATGGTTGTATGTGCGCCGAGATCGTTGAATGACTTTCCCACCTTGGCGGACTTCGTCAAGACCGCTACCCGGTGCGTCTGCTCCCCCGCTCAGGATGCCATCGACGATGTGATCGTAGACTGCCCAACCGAGATCAACATCAAACTCAAGAATCTCGTCCAAGTTCTCTTCGAGCCATCGGCCCAAGGTATGGCGCAGTTCGACGATAACCTCATGTGGAAGTCGCGTTATTCGGCTGAGAAACACCCGTCTCAGCCTAGGCGTGATGTCTGCGGGAAGTTCATTGATCATCGACGACCAAAACATCTCAGGGTAGTCGCCAGTCCTTGCTGCAATCGTAAGCGCAGACAAGGCCTTTCGCGGATTGGCTTTTACCAAACCGGTGAAGGGTCTTTTCTCAGTGAGGCTACGAAAGTCACGCTTCAGGTCTTCTTTTGCCTTGGCGACCACTTCGGTTACGGGAAGGTCCAAGACACCATCGGGCCTCTCATCCGTATCGACCCACCCCGAGTAAGAACCTCGTTCGATGACCATTGAGGTCGCCCAAGCGTCGTTCCATTCGAGAATGTCTTTAGTCATATTGGCAAGGCGTTCACTTCGATCTGCCGTTAGTTCACAGCCCTTTAGTTCGAGATACCGAGCGTATTTGACGGCGAACTTGTTTCGCAGCCCATGGAACTCCTCGTCAAGCCAATGAGATAGCTGGTCGGGGCCGATCAAGATGCGGTCGGTGAGTCGGTTCCGGTTTTCTTGAGAGAACTCAGTCCATCGATCTGCCAGTAGGAAAAGAAGCTCTCGAATTACATGGATGTCCCAGAATGCTTCCTGATCAAAGCGCAAGACTTCCTGGGCAACATGGTCGGCCTCGAAGGCCTCTACCTTACTAAACGCATACAGTTTGAGCTTTCGAAAGAAGAAAGGATCTGTAGCAGGCCAAGTCGTTGCATGTGCATTCGCCAGTTCTGGCCATTTTGCTGCCAACCGGTCAAAAAGTTGAACGAACCAAGTCACAGTCTCCGCGGCGTCTGTGACGCGATCATTCCCATCGACTTCACGGCCCGGATAGCAGGTCGGGGTATGGAAGTAGGAGGTTTCGATATCTCTCAGTAGCCCTGATGCGACGGTTAACTGCTCCTCTAAGATGCTAAATACCTGCGGCAATAGATCTTCGGGGACGTTTAAATCTTCGTTGTGCCTTTCAAGGAACACGACTTCGCACTGGCCGAGGTCGCCGAGATGAATTCCCTCCCAAGGTATCGACGGTGGCTTGGACTGCGCCAAGCCAAACGGTAGCTTGATCTCCAATCGCGGGGTCGCGACACTCCGGAATTTTCGTAGGACACTAGCCGTCCACCCCTCCGCGTTGATCCGGTTCATCAAGTCGAACCATTCGCCATTCCACTGACGATTGCGAGGGTCTCGATGGTGTTCGAGGATGAGGTTCCAGATAAGACGAGCGCGCTCGCTGAGTGTCTTCGAATGCTCCATTTGCCACTCGATCTGTTGCAGCAATCGTGGATGCAATCCGGTCTGTCGAATGGCCCACCAGGCCAGCACTGGACTGTCGAAGGACTTGCTGATCCAGGTAGTAAGGTGGCGAAGCCTAACCGGCGTTGCCTCGGAACCTTCTGCCTGTCGCCCAGCCAACCGATGGGACTCATGGGGATTGTCGTCTTCGTCGCGCCAGACTAGGAGATGGTCATTGCTGACACCCTGTCTGCGATCATCCTCAGAGATATCCACCAGATCGTCATCAAGCCCGTACGCGGCCATGGGGTCGAAGGTTTCTGCATCGCCGCCATATCCGCTACTCCGTTTTCCTGATCGGACATTCGCATCCATCACACACACCCATTCAGGATGCGGTACTGGATCAGCCTCCGAAAATAATCTCGCCCCCTGTACTGTGCGAAGAGTATGAGCAACTTGGCCTCGCTCATACGGGGCTAGATCCTTCGGGTCCTGCTGGCTTTTAGCAATTATGGATGTACGCCACCTGCGCGGATCGTCAGCGCGGTTTGCCCAGGCTTCCATGCTCTTCCAGAGGTCCGTGTGGTCGGAATAGGCTATGGCTGTAACGCCTCGATCACGCCACTTGGCTTCAATTTCCTCAGAAAGCCCGCGGTCAAAGGCATAGAGTCTAGACCGGTCATACTGCCCGTCATGGTTGAGACCCTGAAGGAGGTATTTGACTGGAGGGTCTTCCGCCTGATAACCCACTAAAACGACCGTATATCGTTCAAGTAGGTGCCTGATGAAGTTGGTGGCCCATCCTTCTGAGAGGTAGGCGCGCCCGAAGTCGGCGCTGCTCAGCACATAGGGGTGACTTTCAGAGGTTGCGTCCACCAGTCGCCCGTGTAGATAAGTTATTCCCTCAATCTTCGATCCGAAGTTCAGATCAGGAAAAGCAGGCGGCACGTGCCAGACCAGATGCTCTCCCTTCCGCCCCGCTTCGAACAATCGGTCAAAGTTTGTCGTGACAATTTGTGGCACGCCGCTTTGACTCGAAGAAATCCGCCTGATCAGATCGTGCTCATGTCCAAAACCTTCGATTTGTAGAGGGGCATTCAGCCGCTCTGTGACCAAGGAGTTAACTTCATCCTTGCCGTATTCAAGATGGAGGAGATTAAAGATTTGGTCGAGTGGGACATTCGCCGCTGATTGACCGTCCAGCCATGGCCCAAACGCGGCCATTATTTCTGAGTCGGCCGGAGGGTCAAAGAACTCTATGGCGTACCGAGTAAGGCCAACAAAAGTAGGCATTCCGGATGGCAGCGAAACTCCGGCACCGCACAAAAAAACGACGCGGCCAGCATCACAGCGTTCTAGGAGGATATCCGGTATGGAAGGGCCGTCGGGATGGAATCTCATAAGCTCAATTCACCAATGCCGGTTTAAGTTCTGATGCTGGATCAGCGATTGTTCCTGCGGCTACGGATGCTCCTCAGAAGCCGAGTCGCACAGTAAAGGCTGGTATCAATAATGCCTGTTGGTTGCCGTCGCCAAGTATCTTTTGTTCAAAGACCCCGAAGGGTTTCGCCAAGCACAAAATTGACTTAATCATCCTTCATAAAGGCTGCTGCTGGTGGTTTGCTACGTTCTGGGAGGTGCGTAAGGGATGTTTTCGAGCACGCTGATGATGCGGCTGGAGCGAAAACAGCCTCATCGGATGTTTTCGCTCCAGCTGGTTACATTCACTCCGGCGTCATCATCACCGCAAGCGCCACCTTGATGAACTCTTCGTTCTTGTCGATCGTTTGAAGGGCACCGCGGATATTGTTGCCTACTTCAGTCGCACCGCGCTGCTCAACCCAAAGCGTGAGCTCCATGATGGCAGCCTCCAGAGCGAGTTGGTTTTGGTTAATTTTGAAGAGTAAGGACGGGAGCAGGTCTGAGTTCAGCATTGTGTTTCCTCCGTGGAGAGGAAAGCGTAGCAGTGCGTTTTATCGCTTGGATGGGCGAATTGCCCTTGCTATTTCCTTCGCGCGTGCGTACGCGCGCGTACTGCTCCTAAAAGTCCGGACTTTTAGGCCTTCCTGTCTAACTAAATGGCTCGATGGTGGAAACTGTCGGTAACGCAGGTCGCAAGCCTTTTTAAGGCTCAGAGAATCGCCACTCGCCGCGGCCCAAAGTTTCCTAGCAGGGCTCGTCAGATCGCTAAGCACGAAAGACTGGTCGAATAGAACACCGTACGGGCCGCTGCAATCGAAGTTTCGCGACCGTACGCGCGCGTAACGCGACTTCCGAGAGTCTGAAAGCGGAAAAACGACTGGTCGATATCGCTGAAGATTTACCGAAAACGTAACCCCGGTGTAACCCCGGATCAAAAACGAAAAAGGCCCGCATTGCTGCGAGCCTTATTCTATATGGTGCCGGCACCAGGAATCGAACCCGGGACCTACTGATTACAAGTCAGTTGCTCTACCATCTGAGCTATACCGGCGTGTCAGGGCGACGATTATAGCGATTGGCTGGCTTCTGTAAACCCCTGAATTCTGACTATTTTTACACGAGCTTCAGGTCAGGTGCGCAGCAGGGTTTTCTTGAGTTTCTGGATGGCTTGCCAGGCTCGACTGTTTTGCATCGCGCGCAGCTGTGCTTCGGCCTGTTCGGCGCGTTGCAGGGCGGCGGCGAGTTGGTGTTCGGCGTCGCTGACGGGGTGGCTGAAGTTGTGGCCTTTGCAGAACTGGAACTCGTCCAGGTTGCAAGGCGGGATGTCGAAGGCGGGTTTGAGGTTCAGGTGTTCTTCGGCGAGGTAGTAGGTGTTGATGCCGTCGAACAGGATGGAGTGGTAGCCGGCGTCGGTGACCAGGGTTTCCCAAGTCTGGTCGCGGGCCCAGGGGGTTTCGATGAGGATCACCCATGGCCGCCATTGGCTGAAGTCCATGCCGCGCAGGACGGTTTCTTCGTGGCCTTCGACGTCGATTTTCAGGAAATGGATATCGCGGTCCCGGGCGTGTTCTTCGCAGATGGAGCTCAGGGTGCGGGACTTGATCGTTTGGCTGCGCACGTCCATGCCGGCGTCTTTGTGCAATTTCGCCATCGCCGGATCGAGGGTCGAGAGGCCGGTGCCGGCGATGCCGTAGAAGGTCAGGTCGTCAGCACTTTCCCCGGCCGCGCATTGCAGGTTGGTGTCTTTGGGACGTTGCTGGCACAGGGCTTCGTAGTAGTTGGGCATCGGTTCGACGTTGATGCCGGTCCAGCCATGGTCATAGAACGCCTTGGTGACTGAGTCATGGGTGGGGTGGTTTGCCCCGACGTCGATGTAGAAGCCGTTCTCAACGGTTTTGAGGGCGCGCCACAGGCGTATGTCTTCGAAATTCTGTGCGTAGGAAATGAACGTCACTGGGGCATCCTGTCGGAGGAATGTTCTTGTTTGTGGCCGCGCTGCCGGCGCCCTTGCGTGTGTGTATATCAAGAGTAATGAAAGGGTGCAATTTCCCCTGTCTACGGTCCGGGATTAGGCGTTTATGTCGTTTTGATTAAATGCTTATGCACAATGCGATTGGCAGCGCACCGGGTTTAGGCCGAATTTGTGGATCTGTTCTCATTTGTCCGCAAATGCCTGTTTTTTCGATTTTTTATTCGGGTGTACAAAAAATGAACAGTGTGGATTTAGCCCTGAAACCTGCATGGATATTGGATCCACGATAATTCCATCAACAGAGTTATCCACAGGTCGGATGCGTTTAGGCGCGTTCGGCCAGGAGCAGGAAATTACGCGGCGTGAGTGGGGTTTCGCAGAAGGTGCCGACGCGGACGCTGTAGCCCCGCTCGGCGAGGAAAAGTGCCCGATCAAGGACCAGCCAAAGCTCCAGCGGGCGTCGGAAAAGTCCGCGCAGTAGTTCAAGGTTGCGCACTTCGGCCAGTCGTTGCCAACCGGCGGCTTCGAGGGCTGGCCAATTTTGCGGGCCGATTGTGGATAACTCTTTGAGTGCGGCCAGGTGATGGCAGTAATCGGCGAAGGGTTTGTCCAGCCAGGTGCTGGGCAGGGAAGGGGTTGGCAGGTACTCGTCCAGGCCGCGCAGTTGCCGTTGCAGCAAGTCGAAGCCCAGGCGCCGGGCCATGGAGGTGTCGCGTTGACGTCGCACGCGGGTACCGGCGGTAACGGTTTCGCTCATGGGCAGCGCGAGGTCGTCGAGGGAAAGCTGTAGGCCGGAGCCATTGGCGGCCGAGGAAATCGGCGAGTATTGGGCAAGACTGATTCGGTTGTAGCAGCACGGAGCAATGGCGAGCTGTTTGCAGCCTGTGGCGCTGGCGAGTTGAATCAACCGCACATGCAAATCACCACAGGCGTGAAGCGCGACGGGCGTGTGATACGCACGCAGTAGACAAGCGGCGTCTGCCGCGAGCACATCCTGTTCTATATGCAGCGCATGCAGGTGATGGCGCTGGCTGAGTGCCTGGCCGCTGGTGACCAGTGCCGGGTCGTATTCCAGGCATGTCAGTTGTTGCCCCGGTTGCAGCAGGCGGCGGCCCAGATGCCCCTTGCCTGAGCACCAGTCCAGCCAATGCTGCGGTACCTCGGAAAACTGCAAGCGACTGGCGAAGGCTTCGATCTGCTGCCATTTGCGCCCCGGTACATCGACGTTCAATCGATGGCCGGCCGCTTCGAGCATGCGCGCGGGCAATTCATCCACGGCACTCAAGGCAACGGACATTGTTGCCAGGCAAGCAAAGGGTTCGGGTGCATTCAGGAGGGCGGGTTGGTTGTGAGCGTTTTCCGCGTCTTCCAGCGTTCGCTCGCGTAGCCATGCGGCCAGCTCCGGGTAGGACGCTTCCCAAGGCAGCTGTAGATGAGTGAACGGCCGAGGTTTCCACAGTGCCTGATGCTCTGTCAGAAAAGCATCCAGCGCAGTGAAACGGGCGAGCAGGGCCTCGCCCGTCAACACGCCGGTATCAACGCCCTTGGCAGGCATCGACGCGCAACCAGCGCTCCAGCAGCTTGAAGCCACGCACCAGCACGTAAGCCATTACCAGGTAGAACATGCCCGCGGCGAAGAAGATCTCCACCGGCAGGTAGGTCCGGGCAATGATGGTGCGGGCCATGCCGGTCAGTTCCAGCAGGGTCACGGTGCTGGCCAGGGCGCTGGCCTTGAGCATCAGGATCACTTCGTTGCTGTAGGCCGGCAGGCCGATGCGCGCGGCGCGCGGCAGGATGATGTAGAACAGTGCCTTGGGCCTGGACATGCCGAGCGCCCGTGCCGCTTCGATCTCGCCCGGTGGAATCGCCTGGATGGCGCCCCGCAGGATTTCCGCAATGTAGGCCGCGGTGTGCAGGGTCATGGTCGCCGTGGCGCACCAGAACGGATCGCGCAGGTACGGCCACATCGAACTGTTACGGACCGCGTCGAACTGCGCCAGGCCGTAGTAGACCAGGAACAGCTGGACCAGCAACGGCGTGCCACGGAAAAAGAAAATGTAGCCGTAGGGAAATGCCCGCACCCACCACAGGCGCGACGAGCGGGCGATGCCCAGTGGGATGGCCAGCAGCAAACCGGCGATCACGGCGATGGCCACCAGCTCGAGGGTCAGGGTTGCGCCTTGGGCCAGTTTCGGCAGCCACTTGATGATGACTTCCCAGTTCATTGGGTGCTCCTCGCGAAGCCGCGAGCGGCACGTTTTTCCAGCAAGTGCATGCCGGTCATCGCCAGCACCGTCAGGCTCAGGTACATGAACGCAGCCACCATATAGAAGGTGAACGGCTGTTTGGAGACGGTTACGCCGATTTGTGCGTGACGCATGATTTCTTCCAGGCCGATCACCGACACCAGCGCGGTGTCCTTCATCAGGATCATGAACAGATTGCCCAGGCCGGGCAGGGCGATGCGCCACATCTGCGGCATGATCAGCTTGGTGAAGATGCGCCACTTCGACAGGCCCAGGGCCACGCCGGCTTCACGATGGCCTTTGGGAATGGCGAGGATCGCGCCGCGAAACACTTCCGTGGCGTAGGCGCCGAAGCACAGGCCCAGCGCAATCACGCCGGCGGCGAAGGCGTTGAGTTCAAGGTCGGGGTTGCCGAAGAACTCGCCCAAGGCACGCATCAGGTTGACCGTGCCGAAGTAGATCAACAGCACCCAGAGCAATTCCGGGATGCCGCGAACCAGGGTCGAGTAAGTACCGCCAAGCCATTGCAGCGGCTTGTACGGGGAAGTCTTGGCCAAGGCGCCGAGCAGACCGAGTACCAGCCCCAGGCACAGGGCCGAGAGTGCCAGTTTCACAGTCATCAGCGCGCCAGCGGCGAGCGCCGGGCCGAATCCGTAGAGGTCGATAATCATGGATTTCTTTTCAAATCGCGGCAGGCAAGGCCGAGAACCGGCGCCATCAGGCGCCGGTCAGGCAGGTCAGTATCAATAGATGCTGAACGGGAAGTACTTGTCGTTGATCTTCTTGTAGGTGCCGTCAGCGACGATTTCTTTGAGCGCGGTGTTCAGCTTCTCGCGGATCGGGTCCTTCTTGCGCACGGCAATACCGATCTTGTCGCTTTCTTCCACCGGGTCGCCCTTGAACTCGTAGCTACGGCCAGCGTCGCTTTTCAGCCATTCGTAGTTGACGTACTTGTCGGCCAGGATGCCGTCCAGGCGGCCGGAAGTCAGGTCGAGGTAGGCGTTTTCCTGGGTGTCGTAGAGCTTGATGGTGATGTCGTCACCATAGTTGTCTTCCAGGAAGGTGCCGGCCAGGGTCGCGCGCTGGGCGCCGATGATCTTGCCTTTGAGCGCCGCCTTGTCGGTTTTGAAGTCGATGTCTTTCTTGGCGATGAACTGCAGCTTGTTGGAGTAGTACGGGTCGGTGAAGTCCACCGCTTGCTTGCGCTCGTCGGTGATCGACATCGAGGAGATCAGGAAGTCGAACTTCTTGGCGTTCAGGGCCGGGATGATGCCGTCCCAGTCGGAGGTCACGACGGTGCACTCGACTTTCATCTTGGCGCACAGGGCGTCGCCGATCTCTTTGTCGAAGCCGACGACATTGCCACTGGCATCTTTATTGTTGAACGGCGGGTAAGCCGCTTCGATGCCCATCTTCAGGGTTTCGGCCATGGCACCGGCGCTGAACGCCAGGGTGACGGCGGCAGCCAGGAAGACCTTTTTGTAGTTCTGCATGTGGGTAGCTCCGTTAGCGGTTGCTGGACATGAATTGTTTGCAGCGCGCCGAAAGCGGGTTTTCGAACACCTGCTGTGGCGATCCTTGCTCTTCTACCAGGCCCTGGTGGAGGAACACCACTTCGCTGGAGACCTGACGGGCGAAGCCCATTTCGTGGGTTACGAGCAGCATGGTGCGGCCTTCTTCGGCCAGCGCGCGGATGACATTAAGTACTTCCTGGACCATTTCCGGGTCAAGCGCCGAGGTCGGCTCGTCGAACAGGATGACCTTGGGCTGCATGGCCAGGGTGCGGGCGATGGCCGCCCGTTGTTGCTGGCCGCCGGACAACTGCGCCGGGTACGCGTGGCGCTTGTCGGCGATACCGACCTTGGCCAGCAGGGCTTCGGCCACTTCGATGGCTTCGGCCTTGCTCTGGCCGAGTACGCGGCGCGGGGCTTCGATGATGTTGTCGAGCACGCTCATGTGCGGCCACAGATTAAAGTTTTGAAATACAAAACCGATTTCGCTGCGCAGGCGATTGATCTGCTTGCCGTCGGCGGCCACCAGTTCACCGTTCTTCGCGGCCTTGAGCTTGAGTTCTTCGCCGGCGACCAGGATCTGGCCCTGGTGCGGATTTTCCAGCAGGTTGATGCACCGCAGGAACGTGGACTTGCCGGAGCCGGAGGAACCCAGGATCGAGATCACGTCGCCGTCGCGGGCGGTCAGCGAGATGCCTTTGAGCACCTCCAGCGAACCATAGCGTTTGTGCAAGTTGCGGATTTCAAGCGCGGGCGTGGCCTCAGCCATGTGCGTTCCTCATATATGTTGCGCTCCTGCTGTTGGCGGCCTTCCTGGCGAGGCGGCCAACCTAGCATAGCGTTTCAATGGCAGCCAACAGCGCTACGGACGGTAAACGGCTGGTGCGTGGCAGGTTGTCGCATCGGCGCAGCAGACTGTCGCCCCATCAACAACCGAACAGCCGTTTGAACCTTGCCTGTCGATAAAAAGCGCGGTGGCTGCCGCAAAAAAAGGCGCGATGTTGCCAGCTTTGGCAGGGTGTTGGAAGCGCTATCCGGCCAAATGCACCGCTTGTGCACTTTTAATGTGCGCGGAGCCATTTTCAGGTGTGTTTCCGGTGCGCTGATTCACCCCACAAAGTGGGTGGCAGGGTAACGTTCTGGCAAAGTGCCATTGAATTCAATGGGTTGCGATGACTGTCCGGTCGGGGTGAGATCGCCGGGTTAGAGGGTTTTGAAATATTTTGGCGCAATTATTGCGTGCAGAATCCAGAACGCCCTGTTGGCTTCTTTTTACGAGAAGGTTCGCCGAACGGGATGCACGCATTCGCTTCTCCTTACAAAGGTAGTTTTAATGAGCAGTACCCAAAGCTCTAGTGGCCTCGAACAGGGGCTCAAACCGCGCCACGTGACCATGCTGTCGATTGCCGGGGTTATCGGCGCCGGCTTGTTCGTTGGCTCGGGTCACGCCATCGCCGCTGCAGGTCCGGCTGTTCTGTTGGCTTACGCCGCCGCCGGCATGTTGGTGGTGCTGGTGATGCGCATGCTCGGCGAAATGGCCGTTGCCTCGCCGGACACCGGTTCGTTTTCGACTTACGCCGACCGTGCGATCGGTCACTGGGCCGGATTCACCATCGGCTGGCTCTACTGGTGGTTCTGGGTGCTGGTAATTCCGCTGGAAGCCAACGCCGCTGCGACCATCCTGCATGCCTGGTTCCCTGGCGTGGACATCTGGGCCTTCGCCCTGGTCATCACGATGCTGCTGACCGTGACCAACCTGTTCAGCGTAAAGAACTACGGTGAGTTCGAGTTCTGGTTCGCCCTGATCAAAGTGCTGGCCATCATTGGTTTCATTGTTCTGGGCCTCATGGCGATCTTCGGCTTCCTGCCGGGCAGCCAGGTCAGCGGTGTTTCGCACCTGTTCGACACCCAGGGCTTCCTGCCAAATGGCATGGGCGCAGTGTTGGGTGCGATCCTGACCACCATGTTCTCCTTCATGGGCACCGAGATCGTGACCATCGCGGCCGCCGAATCGAAAGATCCGGGCAAGCAAATCTCCAAGGCCACCAACTCGGTGATCTGGCGGATCGGCTTGTTCTACCTCGTGTCGATCTTCATCGTTGTGGCCCTGGTGCCATGGAACGACCCGATCCTGGCCAGCGTTGGTTCTTACCAGACTGTGCTTGAACGCATGGGCATCCCGAACGCCAAGATGATCGTCGACATTGTGGTACTGGTTGCCGTGACCAGCTGCCTGAACTCGGCGCTCTACACGTCGTCGCGCATGATGTTTTCCCTGGGCAAGCGCGGCGATGCGCCGGCGATGTCCACGCGCACCAACAAAAGTGGCACGCCTTACTGGGCGGTGATGCTGTCCACCGGCGCTGCGTTCCTGGCAACATTCGCCAACTACGTGGCTCCGGCTGCGGTGTTCGAATTCCTGCTGGCCAGTTCCGGCGCCATCGCACTGCTGGTGTACCTGGTGATTGCGATTTCGCAACTGCGCATGCGTAAGCAGCGTATCGCGCGCGGCGAGAAAATCGCCTTCAGCATGTGGTTGTTCCCGGGCCTGACCTACGCGGTGATCGTCTTCATCGTCGCGGCCCTGACCATCATGCTGTTCCAGGATGCCCATCGCGTGGAAATTCTTGCGACCGGCTTGCTCAGTGCCCTGGTGGTAGCGACCGGCTTGCTGGTGGCTCGCCGCCGCAAGCTGGAAAAACGCGGCGCGGTAGTGCTGAACTGATCCATACCGCGTAATGCAAAACGGCCGCTGTCAGTGATGACAAGCGGCCGTTTTTGTTTCTGTTGATTGTCATGTGTTCAGTCGACATGAGCCCAGTCTTCTACGCGTAACCCTGGAACTCGCTCAAACTCCCGCGGGTTGTTGGTGACCACGATAAACCCGCGTGAGCGTGCGTGCCCCGCGATCATCTGGTCGTACGGGCCTATGGGTTTGCCTGCCTTTGCCAGCTCGGATCGAATCATTCCGGTGTGTGCTGCTGCTTCGTTGTCGAAGGGCAGGACTTCAAGTCGGGCGGCGAAGCCCTCGATGACCGCCAGGTTTTTTTCGGGCGCTGCTGATTTTTCCGCGCCGTAGATCAGCTCCATCAGCGTAACCGCACTGATGCACAGTTGGCCGTGATGACGGTTGAACGCCTCCCGTACCACCTGTGGTTTGTTCTTGATGGTGAAGATGCAGATGTTGGTATCGAGCATGTACTTGATCATCAGAACGACTCACGCTCCTGATCGGCGGGTTGCTCGCGATCGGTCATGAAGTCTGCCGTGATGCTTTCGCCATCGAACCAACTGTCCCAGGTTTCACCGGCGGGCGTGATGATTCGGCTTCGACCTACGGCGACGACGTCGACTCGTTTCACGTCGCTTGGCATGGCTACAGCTTTCGGCAGGCGAACGGCCTGGCTTCGATTGCTCATGAAAAGGGTTGTCTGTTCCATTTGGACCTCCTGCGCTTTTGCTGGTGCGATGAGCCCAAAGGATAGGTTTTGTGTTGGATATGTCAATGGGATATACGTGGTGCCTGACGGAAGGAATGCGCTCGATCAGAGCCAAAAAAGGCCGCTGTCAGTGATGACAAGCGGCCGTTTTTGTTTGGGCGTAACCCTTACTCGGCTTTTTCTTCCGGCGCTTCCAGCGACTCGCGGTAGACATCCAGCGCAGCGCCGAAATCGGCGATGAACTGTGGCTCGCTCAGCCATGCCTGGGCGGCGTCGCGGTCCATGCCGTCGGCCCACATGCGGTAGTCGATCAGCATGTCGGCGGCCAGGTGGGTGGCGGCCATGCCTTCGTCGTCGGCGTTTTCCATGTCCAGCAGTTCTGGATGGTCGATGATGATAAAGGCCAGGTTCGTCAGCAGCACCGAGAGCATTTCGCTACGACTGACGGCTTCCGCGTCGCGCATTTTGCTGAACATCGCCAGGGTGTATTGCGGGATGGGCTCGCCGAACTCGGGCAGGTCCTGATCCACGATGGATTTTCTGCCGACCATGCGGATCTGCTTGGCTTTGGCTTTTGCGCGCTTGGCGCGTTTTTGTTGCTTGTTCAGGGAGGCCATGGGGAACTCAGTTCGGTTTCTGTTGGGTTTGCGCGGCAATGGCGTCGGACGCCGCCACGTAGTCGGCCTGAAAGGCCGGTGATTCGATCCACGCCAGGGCGCCGGCTTCGTCGGTTTCGGCCGACCATTGGCGATATTCGATCAGAGCAGCGAGGATGAAGTCTGTCGCTGTTTCCTCGCCTTCCTGTTCCAGTACCAGTGCGATAAGCGGATGTTCCAGAAAGGCCGCGCACATGGCCTGCTGGCTGATCTTTTGTGCGTCGATCATCTCTTTGAACATGTCGGTCAGGTCCACCGACTCGAAGTCGATGCGATCGTCGTTCGGGTCCAGTTCCACCGGCGCGGCTGCCCGCTGGGTGCGGTTCTGCTTGGCCTTGGCCTTGGCGCGGGAGGCGCGTTTTTGCTGCTTGTTGGCGGAGGCCATGGGCGTCGTTCCGTATTCGTTGAAGGGGCAAAGGGCCTAGGGGGCGTTCTCAATTAGTTTTCCCGTCAGCAGACCCGGCGCGGCGTGAAAACTAATTGAGAACGCCCCCTAACTGCGTGGCACTCGCCGCCCGGGGGTATCGGGGGCCAGTTCGCCGTTTTGCAGCCAGGCCAATGCAATGGGCCATAGTGTGGCTTGGTATGCGCTACGAAAAAAGGCGAAATGTCCGACTTCTTCTTCGCCGATGTCTTCGGGATGGATGCGCAGGTGAGAGTTTGAGCTGCCGGTGAAGTAGTCAAGCAGGCGCTCGATGGCAGGGACCGTGCCGTATGGATCGTCGCTGATGCTGATGGCCAGGGTTTGCGCGGTGACGTTGGCAAAGGGCAACTGCCCGGTGGTTTTGCTGATTGTGCGGCCGCTGGCGCGTTTCTCGTAACGGGCAGTGGAGAGACTCCAGTCACGGACCACGCCAGCAGGCGTGTCTTCCAGCCAGCCAAGGCGTTTGCCCGGAAAGTAGCCGTAGATCATCGTCACCAGTGGCATCAGCACATGCCACTTGCCGAACATGCGCCAGCGATGGGCCGGCGCATAGTCGCGCCAGTAGGCGAATTGCGCACCGACCGTCACCAGGCGGCGGATCAGGTGCCCGGACGCCCCCAGGCCCGCTGCACAGCCGCCAAAGCTGTGGCCGACCACATCGACAGGCTGCCCCGGGAACTCACGCTGTGCGCGCTTGAGCATCGCTTCGAAATCCAGCGCTCCCCAATCGGTCCACGAGGCTTGAAGCCCCTTGAGCGATGCCGGACGCGACTCGCCGATGCCGCGGTAGTCATAGGTGATGACATCGAAGCCGTGGGCGAACAGGTAGTCGGCAAAACGTGAGTAATGCCGGCAACGGACTGACGTGGCGGCATTGATGATCACTACCGGACGAGCGGCGTCTTGAGATGCGTGTCGCCAGGTGAAGCCACCGAGGATGAAGCCGTCCGCGGCGGTTTCCTTGAACGGCTTGCCAGGGATGGTATCCGGCCGCGGCAGCCCGATGCGCGTGGGGGCCAGTGGAGGCGTGTCCTGCAAATTCATCGGCGTCAGTCCTTTGCGGGTAGCTGCCAACGATAGTCTTGATGCCGTTGATGGACAATCCGTTCGATTCAACGCGGTTGTTGATTGGTCAAGCGCTCTTCAAGTGCTGCTCGCTCCCGATCCAGTGCATCACGCAGTTCCTCTTCACTCGGCAGGACAAGCTTGTACTTGCTGGCCAGCAATTGTTCGATCAGCGCTTGTTCGATCTCGCTTTCCTGAAGCTTGCCGGCATTGGGTAAACCAAGAAACTCCAGTACCACCGGATCACGGATGAAATCCCGAGGGCTGGCCTTCATGTTTTGAATGTGGGTGGCGGCCTCCTGCTTGACGCTGCCGCGATCGCGACTCGCCAGCAGGCGTTCGTAGTACAGCGTATTGATCTGGCGCTCCAGCGCTCGGCTTGACCAGTTTTGGGTGGCTGATTCGTTCATGTACCAGAGACGAGCGCTGTCGTTGTCGACCCGAAGCAGGTGGCGGTAGTGGGTCCAGCTCAAATCGTGACGCAGTGCGTCACGAATTGGAAAGGCTTGATAGAACAGACGCATATACCGAAGGTTGGACGCGTCAAATCCCTTTCCGAACTCCGCAGTTAGCACTTTGGCCAAGGTCGATAGTAACTCTTTGCCATACCTGGCCCGTCGCGCGCCGTTCTGTTCGAACTCAACAATGTGCCGGCCAATCTGCCAGCAGGTTTGCACTTGCACGGTATCGACCGCCCGAAGCACTTTCTGACGTGCCTGATGGATCAATTTACCAAGGTTGCCAAGCAGTGATGCCAGATGTGGGTCGTGAGTGTCGCTGGGGGTGGGGGTTGTCATGAGGTCTTCCGCAGCAGGTTGAACAGCGAAAGAGAATGACAAGTGTGCACCTTTCGAAGATGCCGGGGATTACTGAAAAACAGACAGGAAATACCGGGTTGTCCGGCAGGACGGGTCTGATGGCAAGCGAGGGTTGAGGAGCAAATGGCGTAGTACGTTTCGTACTCAGGCCAAATCAATCTAAACCCCTCCCTCCGGCTGGAAATCCAAAGAGTGTAACGATTGGGTTCTGCAGAACCCGGGAGTCGTCATCATGAAATACCTCCATACACTCCTGTTGCCCCTCACCGCTGTAGGCATGCTGATGTATCCAGCGATGACACCTGCCGCCAGCCTTGAGCCCATCGACAGCCAGGGGGTGCAGGTGCAAAGCCAGGAACAAAACGGCATCACCTACCTGTCGGGCGGTATCGGCGAGGATGAGTCCAAGGCCATCCAGCAGACCACCGGCTATAACCTGCACATGACATTCTCTGTCGGGACGGGAAATGAATACACTCCAGACGTGAATGTGGTTATTCAGAAAGCCCCGGGGCAGACCGTGTTGACGCTCAATGGCGCCGGCCCGCTGGTCTACGTGAAACTGCCGGCCGGTAAATACACGGTCATAGCGACGCATAACGGCGAAACACGGCAGGAGGTTGCCGATGTTGGCAGTGGTGCAGCCCGTAACCTGGTTTTCCACTGGAATGATGCAAGTTAGCGAGAGGCTGTAAATCAAGAAGCGCAATCAGACCCTGGATCCTGTAATTCAGGGTTTCTTGTATGTGGTGTCATGAACGGCGTACAGACCCGTCTGGGGCGCCGATCATTTTCGACGTGATGATCATAACGACGCCAATGTCTGGATGAGTGCAACGCGTAAAGGGTTGGTTTCTACGCTCAGCAGTTTGATGGCCAACGCGCAGCAGACCACGATCAACATAGGTTTGATCAACCGTGGTCCGACCCGGACAGCGGCCCGTGCACCCAATTGAGCACCGACGAAGGCCGCCAAAGCCATGGCTATGGCTACCGGCCAGATAATCACACCTTTGGTGATAAAGACCGACAGGGAACCGAGATTACATGAGGCGTTGGCAAGTTTGGTAAAGCTCATGGCCCGCATCATGCCCAGGCCGCAGAGCAGTACGAATCCGACGATAAAGAAAGAGCCTACACCGGGGCCAAATATACCGTCGTAGAAGCCCAGAATCGGCGCAACGCTAAACGAAAAAAGCAGAATGCCAATTCTCTTGCGTCGATCTTCATTGGCCAGCTTTGGAGAAAGCGCAAAATAGATGGCTACCAGAATCAGCATGATAGGTACGCAAACTTCCAGGTAGCGCTTATCAATAGAGCTGACCAGCAAGGCTCCACTGGCGCCGCCAATAAATCCGCAGACAACCAGGAAGCGGCCTTCGCGCCACTCGATCATTCCTTTGCGAGCAAAGGTTACCGTTGCCGAAACGGTTGCCGAAGCGGCCTGGAACTTGTTCGTGGCAATCGCACTGATGGGATCCACCCCAGCCAGAAACAGTGCAGGCAAGGTTATTAATCCTCCGCCACCTGCTATTGCATCAAAAAAGCCGGCGCAAAATGCGACGAGCGCTAATAGGCTAATTACATCCCAAGACATTCCGATTCCTCTTTTACAGTTACTGGCAAGTCATCCAAAAGTCAGCCCTGCAGCCTCAGCGGGTCTTCTGAAATAACGATAGGAGACGAAAATTTCGACAGGCCAAAAATGCGAACTAGCACCCGTCTGTTGTCTTGGATGATGTCCCGTCCGTGCAGCGCCCGAACGTTATTGATGAGCACGGCGGACTCTTGCGTCAGCGTGTATTCGATTGGCGTTGCTTCGCGCACACCCTGGCATAGGGCGGCATAGGCCGTTTTGACGAAACGTGAGGCATTGCCGTTAACCGAAAATCGGTATGAGTTGAAACGGGCCGCGAACCCGACGTTGTCATCGAATTCCAGAATTGAAACATTGTGACCATCCTCTCCCTTGCCTCTGACAAAGGAGTCACTGCGGGTGAACTGAAAGCTCCCCGTAGTCAGCGCGAGGCAGTTGGTTATGCCGATTTTTTCGAGTATGGGAGGCAGTGGAATGACTCGTATCGGTTCCAGGCTCGGGTTCCACAAAGCTGAGAGTATCAGCGACGACGGCGAGGGTGAGTGTCCGTCTTTCGCGTTTATGGCGCACCAGTAGGGCGCCTCTGTGTGTGGGCCTAGCGCCAGGCCGGAGTGGGAGCTCAATTCTTTGATGTCCGGCTCTGCAGGGATTCTGGTCAGTCCGCCGCCCTTGAAGTTGGCCACCAGTCGAACCAGTTTTCCGTCATTGTCCATGTCGTAGGCAAAGGCCCTGTTATCTACCAGTTTCAACAGGATCTGATTGCGGGCGGCCAGGCAAAGGACGTCGCTTCGGTTTTCCAGGGAAGTCTGATCTGGTAGTTCATCTGGAGGGCTGGCGTCTGAGATTTTTTGCAACCCATCAAAGATCAATACGGAAACAAGGCCATCGGAATAGGTACTCAACAGTTCGCATTGGTCTTTCGAGAACGAGAACTTCAATTCAATAGCCGCCAAAGCGGCTTTGGACTTGGCTCCCGGTGCCTGTGGCCCACCGATGGCGGCCAGTTCTTCGGCGAATGTGTGAAGCAACGTTGACTGCGGAATATCAAAGCTGAAAGTTCCGATTTCTTGTTCGGTAAAAAGCTCTGCGGTTTCGACGTCTGGTTGAGCGGCGTCAGTCATTTTCTACATCCCTGCTGTGTATCTGCTGCCGGTTATGCGGCAGCTCCTCCTTTAATTCTGCACAAACTGTTAATCGTCGTATGTCATCCATTTCCGTTAAAGCAGGCGGAGCGTTCTGACAGGCCGGGGGGGCAACCAGGAATGGCCAGCCTTGAGCCCATCGACAGCCAGGGGGTGCAGGTGCAAAGCCAGGAACAAAACGGCATCACCTACCTGTCGGGCGGTATCGGCGAGGATGAGTCCAAGGTCATCCAGCAGACCACCGGCTATAACCTGCACATTCACTTTCCCGCGGGCATAAAAAACCCTGAATCCTGCGATTCAGGGTTTCTTGGTACTTTAGTGTCAGAGACGACCCTCTATCAGGCAATCAGGTCGGTAGTTTGCAAGTTGCTCACCCCCACCAACTGAATTTCGAACTCCGCTGCCGTGTCGGCGTCGGTGCTGCCGTAGAGAATGCCGCCGGCGAACCGCAACTGCCCTGCGGCATTGCTGCTGAAGGCGCTGGAGCCGATGAAGCTGAACGCATCGTTGGCCACCGTCGCCAGGTTGGCGTCCAGGGTCGACAGGTCGATCTTGTCGCCTTCGCTGGTCTTGAAGTCGCCAATGACATCGCGCAGGGCGGCGCCCAGGCCCATTTCACTCAAGGCATTGAAGTCGAACTTGTCGGCCCCGGTGCCACCATACAGCTTGTCCAGACCCGTGCCGCCGATCAGCAGGTCGTTGCCGGCGCCACCGGTGAGCGTGTCGTTGCCGGCACCGCCGATGAGGGTGTTGGCGGCTGCGTTGCCCGTCAGCTTGTCGTTGTAGTTGCTGCCCGTGAGGTTTTCGAAGTTCAACAGGGTGTCTGAACCGGAACCACCGGTGGCTTGCGCGGTGGTCAGCGCCAGGTTGGCCGTGACCGCCGCGGTGGCGTAGGCATAAGACGCGGTATCGATACCGGCGCCGCCATTGAGGATGTTGTTGCCGGCACCTGCGTCGATGACGTTGTTGAGGCTGTTACCGGTGCCGTTGGCAGCGCCGGTCGACAGCAGGCGCAGGTTCTCGACGTTGTCACCCAGGGTGTAGGCGCCGAGGTAGCTATACACTCTGTCGGTGCCGCCGGTACTGGCCGTGGCATTGGTTTCGCTGACGATATCGCTGGCGTTATCGACGTAGTAGAGGTCGGAGCCGTCGCCGCCGATCAGGCGGTCGGCACCGGCAGCGCCGTTGAGCGAGTCATTGCCGGCGCCGCCGTTTAGATGATCGTTGGCGCGGCCACCTGTAAGCGTGTCGTTGCCCGCGCCGCCGTCGATGATCACGCTGCCGGCGCCGGTCCAGGTCAGGGTGTTGGCCAAGGTATCGCCTGTCAGGCTGGAAACCTTGTTGCCGTTCGCGTCAAAACGCTGGGTATAAACGTCAACTTGCCCATTGACCACAGAGGACTCCCAGGCAATCACATAACCGCCATCGGCCAATGTAGTCACCTGGGTGAACATTTGATTGCCGGTAGTGGTGGTATTGATGCGGGTTTCGCTCCCAACCTTGACGCCGCTGGCATTGAAGAGTTGGGCGAAGATGCCATTTACATCACCGGTGCCCTGGCCTGCCCAGGTCACCAGATAACCGCCCCCCGTCATGGCGGTGACATCAGGCTCTTCCTGATTGCCTGCGGTGGTGGTGTTTACCCGGGTTTCTGCGCCCACTTTTACGCCGGCGGCATTGAAAAGCTGCGCGTAGACGTCGCCAGGGGCATCGGTTTCGTCGTCGCCATCGCCATCGTCGGGAGCTGATTGCCAGGTGACGACATAGTTACCATTACTCAGAACCTTGATCATGGGGTCTGTCTGATCGTCGGCAACCCTGGTGTTGATGCGAATTTCTCCACCCGATTTGCTGCCGTCGGCCTTGAACCGCTGACCGAAAATACCGGATGTATCGCCTGTTCCGTTACCCTCCCAAACCACCATCATGCCGCCATCGGCAAGACCGGTGACCGTAGGGCCATCCTGGTCGTACTGAGTGGTGGTAGAGACGCGTGTTTCTGCACCAGTCTTTGCGCCGCTGGCGTTATAGCGCTGCAGGTAACCGCCCCAACCGCTGCCGTCCTGGCCGTACGAAGCCCAGGACACCACAAAACCGCCATCTTTTAGCGCGGTGATCTGCGCACTGTCCTGGATGCCGTTTCTGCTTGTGTTGACGATGAACTCGCTTCCAACCTTGGCGCCATTGGCGTTGTAGACCTGGGCGGCGATGTCCGACATATCGTCAAAGCTGTCCGATTGCCAGGCGACCACGTAGCCACCGATGGCCAGTGCGGTAATGGTGGGATCTTCCTGTGCGCTGTTCGTAACGCTGTTGACGAGGGCGGGCCCGCCTGTCTTCACGCCACTGGCGTTATAGCGCTGGGTGTAGATGTAATCGGTGGAGCCTGTTCCCTGATCGCTCCACGCCACGATGTATCCACCATCTTTCAGAGCCGTGAGGGAGGGCTCGGAGTGATAGCCAGTCGTAGGGTTGACGCGAATTTCGCCCAGGGTTGGCATTGCAAATTCCTTTTATGCAAAGAGAAAGCGGAAGTGCCTGGCAGTCTACAGGGCAAAACGATGGCGTCAAACTGCCATCAGTCAGACGATCAAATCGGTAGCTCCAGGCTGTTTGCCCCTGTCAGCTGTGTTTTGAACCCGGCAACTGAGCCTGCGTCAGTGGATGCGGCTTGGGTGAGTTCTCGGCGATAGCTTCAAGCATTTCGAAAGCTATCTGTTTTTGAGAGGCGGGAGTGAGAATGGCTGGAATGACGGGTCAAGGGGAAAGTGTGAGGGACCTGGTCCGGCGGCCGTTAAATCGCAGGCAATAAAAAACCCCAAGGAATCATCTTCGCTTGGGGTTTTTCGGTATTTTGGTGCCCAGAGACGGAATCGAACCGCCGACACGGGGATTTTCAATCCCCTGCTCTACCGACTGAGCTATCTGGGCAACGGGGCGCATTAAACGGGTTTTTCAGGGGGTCGTCAAGCAAGTTTTCAAAAAAAATTTAATTATTACCGTCGCTTACGTTCCGACCCCCGATAAATCGGGGTTATTCCGACGGCGGCACGTAGCCTTCGGCCTTGGCGTAATCCTCGCCGGAGAAGTACTTGTCCATTTCGCCTTGAAGATATTTGCGATCTTCGGCGTTCATCATGTTCAGGCGTTTTTCGTTGATCAGCAGGGTCTGGTGCTTCTGCCAGTCGGCCCAGGCCTTTTGCGAGACGTGGTCAAAAATGTCCTGGCCTTTGGCGCCCGGGAAGGGAGCGCGCTCCAGGCCTGGCAATTCTTCTTTGTACTTGCGGCACATGATGGTGCGGGTCATGACGAATCTCCTGCGTTCAATACGGCGGCCGCGCGTTCGAGCAAGGTTTTGACCGGGGCGGCAAGGCCCAGGCGCGGCGGGGTGGCGAGGTTATACCAGAGCCAGTCAGCCTCGGCCACGTGATGGCCGGCCTCCTGGACCTGAACCAGCCAGGGTTCGATGGATAACTGAAAATGGCTGAAGGTGTGCACCAGGTTCGGCAATGCCTGTTGGGCGCCCAGTTCCAGCGAGTGCTGTGATGCAAGGTGCGGCAGGTCGTCGAGGTCGTCGAGCTCCGGCAGGCTCCACAAACCGCCCCACAGGCCCGTGGACGGGCGACGGTAAAGCAGGATCGCGCCTTCGTCGTTGGCAAGCATCGGCATCAATGTGCGTTTCTGCGGAATCGCCTTGCGCGGCTTGGGAATCGGGTAGCGGGTTTCCAGGCCGAGCATGTGCGCCTCGCAGCCCTTTTCCAGCGGGCACAGCAGGCAGCTCGGTTTGCTGCGGGTGCAGAGCGTGGCGCCCAGGTCCATCATCGCCTGGGTGTAGGCGTTGACGCGGGTCTGCGGTGTAAAGCGCTCAGCGTTGGCCCAGAGCTGTTTGGCGACCTTTGGTTCGCCTGGGTAGCCCTCCTGCGCGGTAAAGCGCGCCAGCACCCGTTTGACGTTGCCGTCGAGGATCGGTGCGCGCAGGCCCATGCTGATGCTGGCAATGGCGCCTGCGGTGGACAGGCCGATCCCCGGCAAGTCAGTGAGTTTTTCCACGTCCCGGGGGAATTCGCCGCCGTATTGCTCGACGACGATCTTCGCGGTCTTCTGCAAATTGCGCGCGCGGGTGTAGTAACCCAGGCCCGTCCACAGGTGCAGCACTTCGTCTTCCGGCGCCGCTGCCAGGGCTTCGACCGTGGGCAATGAGGCCATGAAGCGGTCGAAGTAGTTCAGCACGGTGCTGACCTGGGTCTGCTGCAACATGATTTCCGAAACCCATACCCGATAGGGGTTGATGCCTTGTTGCCAGGGTAAATCGTGACGGCCGTGGCGATCGAACCAGTCCAGCACCGCCGTTGAAAACTGTTCGGCTCTCATTGCTTGAACAGCCCCTTGAGCGCGTCTTTCAGTTTCGGGTCGACCTTGTCGCCCCATTTCTCGTCGATTTTTTCGCTGATCCTGTCGCCAGCCAGTTTGGTCGCGACCTGGCCCATGCGGTCATTATCCAGGCGGCAAGCCTTGGCGCCCAGTTCCAGCGGGCCGCGGCAGCGCAGTGGCCACTCGATGCCGACAAACTTGTCGCCGACCTGGCAGGCCGGGTCCGGCATGGCGCTGGTATCGCCTTCGACGATGATGCCGACGCGGTAGTCCATGCCCAGCACTCGCAGGTCGATGTCGCCGTCACCGTTGACGGTCATTCCCGGGATACGCACTTTCAGGTCCGGATTGCTGGCCACGCCGTTACGCAAGGTCAGGTTGCCTTTGAGTTCCTGGAAGGGTGTGTCCTTGCCCCGGGGTTCGCCGTTGAGGGTTTTGCGGTTGAGCGTGGCGATGCCTTTGCACAGCTGTTGCTCAAGGTTGGCGTTGAGCAGCACGCCATTGTTGATGACGAAACTGGCGTTGCCGTTGAGGGTTTCGATCAACGCTTTCTGGCTGTTGCCGCTGCCGGTCAGGCTGCTGTTGAGCGTGACCAGGCCTTTGACCGGCGGGTTCTTGCCCTGGCTTTCGAGGATTTTTTCTGCCGGTACCCGGCTGATCTTCGTCTGCAGGTTCAGCGCCGGCACTGGCTGGCGTACATCGAGCGTGCCGGTGGTTTCGAAGTTGCCCTCGTACAGGTCGCCGCGCAGGTTGGCCAGTGTCAGCAGGCCGCCCTGGCCGGTGGCCTTGAGTGCTGCGTTATGGATCGGCAGTTTTTGCAGGGTCAACTGGCCGAAGTTCAGGTCGGCGTCCACATCGAGCTTGCTCAAGCGTTCCACAGGCAGCAGGCGCTCGCTGCTCCAGGCGTCCTTGGTCGGTGCGGGTGGCAACGGAGTGCTGCCGGCGCCGGCCATGGCATCGGCTTCGGTGCTGGCGACTTCGGCCTGGCGCACTTGTGTCGCGCTATTGGCCTCGGCGGATTTTGGCGGCAGGTAACGGTCGACGTTGAAGGTGTCGGCCTTGAGTACTGCGCGCAGCGATTGCCTGGCGAAGTCTTCGACGGCGATGCGGCCGCTGAAGGTGCTGTCGTCGACTTTCAGGTTGAGGTCGTCGAGCGCCAGGCTCGTGGGTGTTGCTGCCAGACGGCTGACCAGTTCGACCTTGCTCAGGCTGCCTTCGGCCATGGCCGGGAGTTTCTGGCCGATGCTTTCGACGAATTTCGCCAGGTCGAACTGGGCAATCGAGATGCCGCCGCTGACCTGTGGGGTCTTGTCGAGGTCGTTGACCTTCAGTTCACCCAGTGCCCGCAATTGGTTGGCGGAGATCTTGATGCCTGTCCACTCGGCGACATTGGCGGCCTTGTCCAGCACCAACTGCCCCTGGGCGGAGAACGTCATGGTCTTGCCTTGCAACGGGTCGCCGGTCACTTCACCGGACAACTTCATGTCTTCGAGCTGATAGCGCTGCAGTGCACGTGCGATGCGCACCTCACCATTGAGCTCGGTACGCACTCGCAGTGCCGGCTGGTTGGCTGACAGGAAGGCCGTGAGCTTGAGCGGAATGTTGACGGAGTCGTGAACCGCGCCGGTGCTCAACTGGATGCTTTCGGCGCTGAAACTCTTGCCGGTTTTTTCGTCGCTGTATTCGACCCGAGCGTTGTTCACGGTCAGGCTGTCGATGTCCAGGCGGATCGGCTGCGGCGGTTTTTCGGCCGCGACGCTGGCTTCGGGCGCAGGTTCACTCGCTGCGGGCGCAGTACCGGTCGTGTCGGTGTTGGCCGCTGCCGGCACCTTGCCGACGTCTTCCCAATTGCCGTGGCCGTCCTTGTCGCGGTTCAGGCGCAGGTTCAGGCCCTCGACGCGCACGTCGCTCATCTGCACTTCACGGCGCAGCAGCGGCAGTACGCGCACCGATAGGCCGAGCATCTGCAAGTCGGCAAACGGCTCGGCCGGCTTGACCAGGGTCGCCACACTGGCGTCGTGCAGCTCCAGGCCCAGCCACGGGAACAGGCTCCAGCCGATATCGCCATTGAGCGTCAGCTCGATGTGGGCCTTGTCGCGGGCAATCTGGCGGATCTCGTCTTTGTAGTCGTTGGGATCGAAGAGGTGGGTCAGGGCAAAGCCCAGCGCCACAATGATCAGCAACAGCCCGAGAAGTACCAGACCCAGGATTTTGCCGAACGCTTTCATGGGCGAGTCCTTGTAATTAATCGAATTCAAAATTTAGCCGAGGAGTATAGCGCCCCCGAACAGGCGACCGGTCAGTGTTCACGCCGGCAATATATCCAGCGGAAGTTTCAGCTTGGCGGCCAGCGCCTGAGCCTCCAGATGCCCGGCGGGCGCCAGCAGGCGCAGGGGCATGCCCGATTGCGCGGCCATTTTCCGGGCTTCGGCGACCAGTCGCTCGGCAACACCACGGCGACGGGTAATCTTTCGCACACATATTAGGGACAAGTGCCAGGCGTCTTGGTGCCTTTGCAAGCGGGCCGCGCCCAGCAGGCGATCATTGAAGCGTCCGGCGATCAGTGTGCCGTCGCGCAGACAGTCTTCGATCAACTGCGAGGCCCCGGAAAACGGGGGGAACAGCCAGTCCGGGGCGTCGCTGTAGATCTTCTGCAGATCCTGCC
Organism: Pseudomonas sp. IT-P258; assembly: GCF_949767825.1. Taxonomy (NCBI): domain Bacteria; kingdom Pseudomonadati; phylum Pseudomonadota; class Gammaproteobacteria; order Pseudomonadales; family Pseudomonadaceae; genus Pseudomonas; species Pseudomonas sp. IT-P258. The sequence goes on from NZ_CATKPU010000043.1 coordinate 191,861, forward strand.
GATCCTGGGCAGTGGCTTGGTTCAGCGGCTCGACAATGATCGGCATGGGGATTCCTGTGAGGTCATGAAGCGATAGAGATCAGATGACGTACAAAAGGTGATGTCAGTTTGGTTTTTCTGTCACTTGCAAATGGTAACCTTTGCCCGTTCGTCCGTCCTTCTGCGACCTGTTGTCGCACAACAAGGTGCTCCACCCAAAAAACGGTCATGCCTGCGTGCGTAGAGGCCGGGAGCGGACCGTGGCTGGCGAACCATACTGATAATTGGGGGATACACAATGACCACGAGCATCACGGCGGACGGCTTCAGCGCCGACCAGCCTGCGTTCCTGTCCAAGGAGCGGATCATCGCCAAGCCCGGTTTCAACCGTTGGCTGGTGCCACCGGCCGCGCTGGCCATCCACTTGTGCATCGGCATGGCCTACGGCTTTTCGGTGTTCTGGTTGCCGCTGTCCAAGGCGCTGGGCATCGCCGCTCCAGTGGCCTGCGCACCGGACATGAGTTTTATCGCACAGGTCTTTTCGTCCCAGTGTGACTGGCCGATCTCGATGCTTGGCTGGATCTACACCCTGTTCTTCATCTTCCTGGGTTGCTCGGCCGCCATCTGGGGTGGCTGGCTGGAACACGCCGGACCGCGCAAGGCCGGTGTCGTATCGGCACTGTGCTGGTGTGGCGGCCTGCTGATTTCGGCGCTGGGGGTGTACACCCACCAGATCTGGCTGATGTGGATCGGCTCCGGGGTCATTGGTGGTATCGGCCTGGGCCTGGGTTACATTTCGCCGGTGTCGACCCTGATCAAATGGTTCCCGGACAAGCGCGGCATGGCGACCGGCATGGCGATCATGGGCTTCGGCGGTGGCGCAATGGTCGGCGCTCCGCTGGCGGCGGCGCTGATGGGGCATTTCGCTTCGCCAACCAGCGTCGGCGTGTGGCAGAGCTTCCTGGTGATGGCCGCGATCTACTTCGTGTTCATGATCGGTGGCGCGCTGTCCTACCGCGTTCCGCCAACCGGCTGGAAGCCTGAAGGCTGGACGGCCCCGGCGAAAAAAGCCTCGAACGCGATGATCACGCATCGTCATGTTCACGTGAATGTGGCCTGGAAGACGCCGCAGTTCCGTCTGGTGTGGCTGGTGCTGTGCCTGAACGTATCGGCCGGTATCGGCATCCTCGGCATGGCGTCGCCGCTGCTGCAGGAAGTGTTCGCGGGCAAGCTGCTGGGCAATGACCTGGCCTTCGGTCAACTGGATGCCTCGCAACTGGCTTCGATTGCCGCCATCGCTGCCGGTTTCACCGGTTTGTTGAGCCTGTTCAACATCGGCGGGCGTTTCTTCTGGGCTTCGTTCTCGGATTACCTGGGCCGTAAAAACACTTACTTCGTGTTCTTCGCCTTGGGCTTTGCCTTGTACGGACTGATTCCGAACCTGGGTCATCTGGGCAGCATTGCGCTGTTCGTGGCGGCGTTCTGCATCATCCTGTCGATGTATGGCGGTGGTTTCGCGACTGTTCCTGCGTATCTGGCAGACCTGTTCGGCACGCAAATGGTCGGTGCGATTCACGGTCGTTTGCTGACCGCTTGGGCTGCTGCCGGTGTGCTCGGCCCTGTGCTGGTGAACTACCTGCGTGAATACCAGCTGAGTATCGGTGTCGAGCGTGCGGCGGCTTACGACATCACCCTGTACATCCTCGCCGGCCTGCTGGTACTGGGTTTCCTGTGCAACCTGCTGGTGCGTCCGGTGGCGGACAAATACTTCATGACCGACGCCGAACTGGCCGCCGAACAGGCGCTGGGCCATGACAAAGGCGCTGACAGCAGCACCGTGCTGGAGTGGAAAGCCGCGCCGGGTACCAAGCCGCTGGCGATTGCAGCGTGGCTGGTGGTGGGCATTCCGCTGGCGTGGGGTGTGTGGGTGACCTTGCAGAAGACGGCGGTGTTGTTCCATTAAAAACTTCTGTGCCTGACGGGTGTTGTGTCAGGCACATTTGCTCAATGCCAAAAGATCGCAGCCTTCGGCAGCTCCTACACCGGCCGTAGGAGCTGCCGAAGGCTGCGATCTTTTGCTTGTATGGACATGTCTATCGCCGACACCCCCGAATTCACTCCGTCAGGGATATCACCTCTCGTGTTTCTGTTTGGCGCCCGCACGCCTATAATGGCTGCCTTTTTCGCCCAATGATTTTGCGGAGCTGGTGATGGCCGAACGTAAGGCGTCTGTCGAGCGCGACACTCTGGAAACCCAGATCAAAGCCTCGATCAACCTCGATGGCACCGGAAAGGCCCGATTCGATATCGGTGTTCCTTTTCTTGAGCACATGCTGGACCAGATCGCCCGTCATGGGCTGATCGACCTGGATATCGTCAGCAAGGGCGACTTGCATATCGATGACCACCACACGGTGGAAGACGTCGGTATCACCCTCGGCCAGGCATTTGCCAAAGCCATCGGCGACAAGAAAGGCATCCGTCGCTACGGCCATGCCTACGTGCCGCTCGATGAAGCGTTGTCGCGCGTGGTGATCGACTTCTCCGGTCGTCCAGGCCTGCAGATGCACGTGCCGTACACCCGCGCCACCGTTGGCGGCTTCGACGTTGACTTGTTCCAGGAATTCTTCCAGGGCTTCGTCAACCATGCATTGGTCAGCCTGCACATCGACAACCTGCGTGGCACCAACACCCACCACCAGATCGAAACCGTGTTCAAGGCATTCGGCCGCGCCCTGCGCATGGCCGTCGAGCTCGATGACCGCATGGCCGGGCAAATGCCTTCGACCAAGGGCGTCCTGTAATGCAGACAGTCGCGGTTATCGATTACGGCATGGGCAACCTGCACTCGGTGGCCAAGGCCCTCGAGCACGTCGGTGCCGGCAAGGTGCTGATCACCAGCGATGCCAGCGTGATTCGCGAAGCCGACCGGGTGGTTTTCCCCGGCGTCGGCGCGATTCGCGATTGCATGGCGGAGATCCGTCGCCTCGGCTTCGATTCCCTGGTGCGTGAAGTCAGTCAGGACCGTCCGTTCCTTGGCATCTGCGTGGGCATGCAAGCCTTGCTCGACACCAGCGAAGAGAACGACGGCGTCGACTGCATCGGCCTGTTCCCGGGCGCGGTGAAGTTCTTCGGCAAGGATCTGGTCGAAGATGGCGAACACCTGAAAGTCCCGCACATGGGCTGGAACGAAGTGAAGCAGAAGGTCAGTCACCCGCTGTGGCACGATATTCCGGACATGGCGCGGTTCTACTTCGTGCACAGCTACTACATCGCTGCCGCCAACGCGCGGCAGGTGGTCGGTGGCGGTCACTACGGTGTCGATTTCGCCGCGGCGCTGGCCGAAGGCTCGCGTTTCGCCGTGCAGTTCCACCCGGAGAAAAGCCATACCCATGGCCTGCAGTTGCTGCAGAACTTCGCTGCGTGGGACGGTCGCTGGTAAATGGCAGTCAAGAAGAAACCCCCGATCCTGACCCTCACTCCCGAGCAAGAGAGCGAGGCCAATCGCAAGATCAAGCGTTTCATGGAAGACCGCTTCGAACTCGACCTCGGCTCGTTCGAGGCGGCGGAGATTCTTGAGCTGTTTACCCGTGAAATTGCTCCGCACTATTACAACAGGGCGATTTTCGATGTGCAGGCGCACCTCAAAGAGAGGTTCGAAAGCATCGAAAGCGACCTGTGGGCGCTCGAGAAAAACTGATTTCCGAGTCAAGCTGAACATTCAAATTTGAAGGTTTGCCAGATGCTGATTATTCCCGCTATCGATCTTAAAGACGGTGCCTGTGTTCGTCTGCGCCAGGGCCGCATGGAAGATTCCACGGTGTTCTCCGATGACCCGGTGAGCATGGCTGCCAAGTGGGTGGAGGGCGGTTGCCGTCGTCTGCATCTGGTCGACCTGAACGGCGCGTTTGAAGGCCAGCCAGTCAACGGCGAAGTGGTCACCGCCATCGCCAAGCGCTATCCGAACCTGCCGATCCAGATCGGCGGCGGCATCCGCTCCCTGGAAACCATCGAGCACTACGTGAAAGCGGGCGTGAGCTACGTGATCATCGGCACCAAGGCGGTGAAAGATCCAGCCTTCGTCGCCGAAGCCTGCCGCGCGTTCCCGGGCAAAATCATCGTGGGTCTGGACGCCAAGGACGGTTTTGTCGCCACTGACGGCTGGGCTGAAATCAGCACCATCCAGGTGATCGACCTGGCCAGGCAATTCGAAGCCGACGGCGTGTCTTCGATCGTTTATACCGACATCGCCAAAGACGGCATGATGCAGGGCTGCAACGTACCGTTCACCGCTGCACTGGCTGCTGCAACAAAGATCCCGGTGATCGCTTCCGGCGGCATCCACAACCTGGGTGACATCAAGACCCTGCTCGACGCCAAGGCGCCAGGCATCATCGGCGCGATCACGGGCCGTGCGATCTACGAAGGCACCCTCGACGTCGCCGAAGCGCAAGCTTTCTGCGATTCGTACAAAGGCTGAGGACTGATCATGGCGCTGGCCAAACGCATCATCCCTTGCCTGGACGTGGACAACGGCCGGGTGGTCAAGGGTGTGAAATTCGAAAACATCCGCGACGCCGGTGACCCGGTGGAAATTGCCCGTCGCTACGACGAGCAGGGCGCCGACGAGATTACCTTTCTCGACATCACCGCCAGCGTCGATGGCCGCGACACCACGCTGCACACCGTCGAGCGCATGGCCAGCCAGGTGTTCATCCCGCTGACCGTGGGCGGTGGCGTGCGCACCGTGCAAGACATCCGCAACCTGCTCAATGCCGGTGCGGACAAGGTTTCGATCAACACCGCAGCAGTGTTCAACCCGGAATTCGTCGGCGAAGCCGCGCAGCATTTCGGTTCGCAATGCATAGTGGTGGCCATCGACGCGAAGAAGGTTTCCGGACCTGGCGAAACCCCGCGCTGGGAAATCTTCACCCATGGCGGTCGCAAGCCAACCGGCCTCGACGCCGTTGAGTGGGCGAAGAAGATGGAAGGCCTGGGTGCTGGCGAAATCCTGCTGACCAGCATGGACCAGGACGGCATGAAAAACGGTTTCGACCTGGGTGTTACCCGCGCCATCAGCGACGCACTGGGCATTCCGGTGATCGCCTCCGGCGGTGTCGGCAACCTGCAACACCTGGCCGACGGCATTATCGAAGGCCACGCCAGCGCGGTATTGGCGGCGAGTATTTTCCACTTCGGCGAATACACCGTGCAGGAAGCCAAGGCCTATATGGCCCATCGCGGAATCGTGATGCGTTAAACAAACCGGTACAGGCTAGTGGACACCATGGCATACCCAAGGCACTCTTGGGTACGCCATGGATTTCGGTAGCCAGACATGCTTAAACGCTTTCTTCTCGTCCTTGCCAGCGCTTCTCTGTTGTTGATCAGCGGAGCAAACGCTAAAGACAGCCCCGATACCGACCTGGTGTTGCTGACAGAGAACTTCCCGCCGTACAACATGGCGAAGAACGGCAAGAACTTCGCTCAGGACGAGAACATCAATGGCATCGCCACCGATATCGTCCGCGAAATATTCAAGCGCGCCGGCATTAGCTACAGCCTGACGTTGCGTTTCCCTTGGGAGCGGGTCTACAAACTCGCCTTGGAAAAACCCGGTTACGGCGTATTCGTCATGGCGCGCCTGCCCGATCGCGAAAAGCTATTCAAATGGGTCGGCCCGATTGGCCCGGACGACTGGATCATGCTGGCCAAGGCTGACAGCAAGATCACCCTTGAAACCTTGAATGACGCGCGCAAATACAAGATCGGCGCCTACAAGGGCGACGCCATTGCCGAGACGCTTGCCAAACAAGGCCTCCAGCCGATCGTTGTGCTGCGCGATCAAGACAACGCCAGGAAACTGGTCAACGGTCAGATCGACCTGTGGGCTACCGGTGACCCGGCCGGGCGCTATCTGGCGCGCCAGGAAGGGGTCAGCGGGTTGAAAACCGTACTGCGTTTCAACAGTGCCGAACTGTACCTGGCACTGAACAGGGGCGTGCCGGACGAGACGGTGGCCAAGCTCCAGGCGGCGCTGGACCAGATGCGCAAGGAAGGTCGGGTGGACGAGATCATGGCGCAGTATCTCTAACGATCCTGCACATACCAGTGTGGGAGCGGCGGTGCGCAGACTTAGCGGTACACCCCATCCTTGCCATGCGCAGCCGTCGCCCGGTTTCCGCGCACACTGATCATCTGTCGGATATCAATCCATTCGATCCCCTGGGCCTTGAGCCTGGGTAATTCACGCTCCAGCACCGCCAGCGTCTGCGGATACGGATGACCGATCATCACCGCCGAGCCCTGCTTGTGCGCGAGGCTGATCGCGGTTTGCAGCTGGATCAGGATCGCCGCCTCAGTACGCTCATCGTCGAGAAATACATCCCGTGAAACGCTCGCCAAACCGATCTTCTGCGCTTGGGCGGCGGCCACGGTCTGGGCGCTGGTACGGCTGTCGACGAAGAACTTGTGCCGGCGCTGCAAATCCGCCATCAACCACGCCATAGCGGCTGGTTGCGCGGTCATGCGGCTGCCCATGTGGTTGTTGATGCCGCTGGTATACGGAACCATTTTGAATGCGGCGTCCAGGCGCTTTTCCAGCTCTTCGACGGGCAGCTCGGGGTGCCAGGCGAACGGTCCGGTGGCCGGGTCCATGGGCATGTGCAGGATGACGATCTTGCCGGCGCGATGGGCTTCGCGGGCGAATTCGGTGGCGTGGGGTGTGTCGGGCATGATTGCCGTGGTCACAGGGCCGGGCAGGGCGAGTACGCGGCGATCCCGGGGCAGATTCTGCCCCAGGTCATCGATGATCAGGCTCAGGTAGGCTTTGTGGGGCGTCGGTCCGGCGGGTTCTGCGTGAGCAACACCCGCCAGACAACACAACAGACCGATCAGCAACCGCAGAAACATCTCAACGGCCGGATGTGATGCTCAGCCCTTTGAGCAGGCTCAGGGCCTGGGCCAATTGGTAATCATCGTCCTGCGGCATTGGCTTGGCTTTGCCGCTGGAACCGGTCGGTTTGTCGGCGCCGCCGTTGCCGTTGCCCAGGTGACCCTGCAAGTCGGCTTCCTTGAAGTAGTCGCTGTCCTGCTCGCTGGTGATCTTGGCCTTGCGCACTTCGATGTCCGGCACGATGCCCTGGGCCTGGATGGAGCGGCCGTTCGGCGTGTAATACAACGCCGTGGTGATCTTCAGTGCGCGCTCGTTGTTAAGCGGCAGAACCGTCTGTACCGAGCCCTTGCCGAAGCTGGTGGTGCCCATCAGCACGGCGCGTTTCTGGTCCTGCAGGGCACCGGCGACAATTTCCGAAGCCGAGGCGCTGCCGCCGTTGATCAGCACGACCATTGGCACCGCTTCGCTTTCGTCCTTGCCGGTGGCAGAGAAACGCAGCTCGGAGTTGGCGATGCGGCCCTTGGTGTAAACGATCAGGCCCTTGGTGATGAAGTGGTCGACCACTTCCACCGCCGCTTGCAACACGCCGCCCGGGTTGTTGCGCAGGTCGAGAATGATGCCCTTGAGCTTCTTGCCGTTTTCCTTGCGCAGCTTGGCCAGCGCCTTGGAAACTTCTTCGCCGGTCTTGACCTGGAACTGGGTGATGCGGATATACCCATAGCCCGATTCCAGCAACTGGCTCTTCACGCTCTTCACCTGGATGACGGCGCGGGCCAGGGTTACGTCGAACGGCGTGCCACCGTCGCGCACCAGGGTCAGGGTGATTTTCTGGCCGATCTTGCCGCGCATCTTGTCGACGGCTTCGGTCATGCTCTGGCCGCGGGTCGGCTGGCCGTTGATCTTGACGATGAAGTCGCCGGCCTGAATGCCGGCCTTGGAGGCCGGAGTGTCGTCAATGGGCGACACCACCTTGATGAAGCCGTCTTCGGCGCCGACTTCAATGCCCAGGCCGCCGAACTCACCGCTGGTGCTTTCCTGCAACTCGGCGAAATCTTCAGGGCCCAGGTAGGCGGAATGCGGATCGAGGTTGCTGAGCATGCCCTTGATGGCGTTTTCCAGCAGGGTCTTGTCGTCCACCGGTTCGACATAAGCGGCCTTGATCCGGTCCATCACCTCGGCAAAGGTGCGCAACTCATCCAGCGGCAGTGGCGCCTTGGTGGTCGCAGCAGTGCCCGCAGGCGCAACCGCCGGCGCTGGTTGAGCGGCAAACGCCAGAGGCGCGCCGATCACCAGGGCGATCGTCAGGGCCAGCGAGGTAAGGCGGGACAAATGCAGCATGTCTAACAAACTCCTGAATTAGGTAACGCACTTATCCTTGCGCGCGGCACCATTGCGCCGGATCACTCGGGTGACCCTGCTGACGAATCGCGAAATACAATGCCGGCGTATCTTGTCCGCCACTGCTACCCACAGTGGAGATGGACTCACCGGCTTTTACCACGTCACCCGCAGACTTGAGCAGCGTCTGGTTGTGACCATAAAGACTCAAAAAGCCGTTGCCGTGGTCGAGGATCACCAGCAACCCGGCGCCTCGCAGCCAGTCGGCAAACACTACGCGACCACCATGCACCGCATGCACGGTGCTGCCGGCAGACGCGCTGATCATCACGCCATCCCACTTGGTCCGGGCATCGTCGCCACGGCTTTCACCGTAGCGCGCCAGCAGTCGACCATCGACAGGCCAGGGAAGTTTGCCGCGGGTTGACGCAAACGGGCCGCCAAAAGTCTCGCCGGAACTGGAAACCAGAGCGCCAGGCGTTGATCTGACCGGTTTGCGTGGGGCGTCGTCGCTGGCATCTGCCTGCGCCTGGGCCTCACGTAAACGCTTTTTTTCGGCTTCCTGCTGGGCAATCAGCGCTTTTTGCCGCGCTTCTTCTGCCTCACGAGCCTGGCGCGCCAGGGTTTCTTCAATGGTTTTAAGGACTTTAGACAGGTCTGCCTGATCCTGCTCGCGTGCCGCCAGTTTCTGATCGCGAGCCTTTACGTCGTCATTGAGTTTGGCCAGGACTTGCTGGCGCTCCTTGCGGACTTTCTCGAGCTCGTCACGCTGGGTGTCGAGGCTGCTTTGCTGCACCAGCAATTGCGCCTGCTGCATGGCGATGTCTTTCTCGACATTGGACAGTTGGCGCAGGGTCTCGTTGAAATTCTTCAACTGCTCCAGGCGAGCCTGGCTCAGGTAGTCGTAATAGGTGAGGGTACGAGCGAATCTTTCCGGATTCTGCTGGTTGAGCAGCAGCTTGAGGTATTCCTGGCGACCGTTCTGGTAGGCCGCCCGGGCCTGGATGGCGATCAATCGCTGTTGTTCAATACGCGCGCTCTGGAGTTTTTTTTTCTCTGCATCGAGGCGCTGCAGCTCGGCTTCGCTTTTCTTCAGCTCTTTTTGCAGGGCATCGACCTGCTTCTCGAGCTTGCCCATTTCGGTTTCGGTACCCTTGAGCTCTTTCTGCACACCGGACTTTTCTTCCTGCAACTTGCCCAGCAGCTTCTTCAGCTCGGCAATGTCCTGACGCGTGGCGTCCAACTGTTGTTGGGTATCTGCGCGCTCGTCAGCAAAGGCCGGTTGGAGCAGGCAAGTCAGAGCTAGGGCTATCAGGACGCGGAGCATAGGGGCGGGCGGCACCAGGGAAAGGGACGGCCTAGTATGCCCGCCATGGGCGGCAAAAAAAATGCCCATTTCTGACTGTGTGATGACTGGAGCAAGCGACAGACTGAATTCCATTTCGAAAACTCCATAAACCACTGTGGGAGCGGGCTTGCTCGCGATGGCGTCCGATCATTCAACATAGATGTTGGCTGTCAGATTGCTATCGCGAGCAAGCTCGCTCCCACAGGTTTTGTGGCGTTTTGGAGATCCGGTCAGACCAGAATCGAAGTCCCGGTCATTTCCGCCGGTTGCTCAAGGCCCAGCAACTTGAGCATGGTCGGCGCCACGTCCGCCAGAACGCCGCCCTCGCGGACCTTCAGGTCGCGCTTGCCGACATAGATGAACGGTACCGGCTCGGTGGTGTGCGCAGTGTGCGCCTGGCCGGTGGTTTCATCGGACATTTGCTCGACGTTGCCATGGTCAGCGGTGATCAAGGCTTCGCCGCCGACTTTTTCCAGGGCATCGACGATGCGACCTACGCACAGGTCCAGGCACTCAACGGCCTTGACCGCCGCTTCGAACACGCCGCTGTGGCCGACCATGTCGCCGTTGGCGTAGTTGACCACGATCACGTCGTAACGCTGGTTTTCGATGGCGTCGACGATGCGGTCGGTGACTTCCGGTGCGCTCATTTCCGGTTGCAAGTCATAGGTGGCGACTTTCGGCGAGGGGATCAGGATGCGTTCTTCGCCCGGGAACGGTTCTTCGCGGCCGCCGGAGAAGAAGAAGGTCACGTGGGCGTATTTTTCGGTTTCAGCGATGCGCAGTTGGGTCTTGCCGTTTTTCGCCAGGTAGTCGCCCAGCACGTTTTCCAGGCTGCCGGCGGCGAAAGCCGAGGGCGCGGGGATGCTGGCGGCATATTGGGTCAGCATGACGAAACCGGACAGTTTCGGCTGGCGGGCACGCTCGAACTCACTGAAGTTGTCTTCGACGAACACGCGGGTCAGCTCGCGGGCACGGTCGGCGCGGAAGTTCATGAACACCACGGCATCGCCGTCTTCGACTTTTACCGGCTCACCGATGGAGGTGGGCTTGACGAATTCGTCGCTCTCGCCACGCTCGTAGGCCGCTTGCAGGCCTTCCTGGGCGGTGGCGGCGTTGAATTCGCCCTGGCCATCGACAATCAGGTTGTAGGCCTGGGACACGCGGTCCCAACGGTTGTCGCGGTCCATGGCGTAGTAGCGGCCGATGATGCTGGCGATCCGGCCCTTGCCCAGGGCCTGGAAGGTCGCGTCCAGCAGCTCGATCGACGACTGCGCGCTTTTCGGCGGGGTGTCGCGGCCGTCGAGGAAGGCGTGCAGGTAGATGTTTTGTGCGCCGCGCTTGAAGGCCAGTTCGGCCATGGCGACCAGGTGATCCTGGTGGCTGTGCACGCCGCCATCGGACAGCAGACCCATGAAATGCACGGCTTTGCCGGCGGCGACGGCTTTGTCCACCGCAGCGCAGATGGTCGGGTTCTCGAAGAACTCGCCGTCACGGATCGATTTGGTCACGCGAGTGAAATCCTGATACACCACGCGGCCGGCGCCCAGGTTCATGTGGCCGACTTCGGAGTTGCCCATCTGGCCATCCGGCAGGCCGACGTCCATGCCGCTGCCCGAGATCAGGCCGTTCGGCACGGTGGCCCACAGACGATCCAGTACAGGCTTCTTCGCCGCGAAAATGGCGTTGGATTCGGGATTGTCGCTGTGACCGAAGCCGTCGAGAATCATCAGGACCAAAGGTTTAGGCGTGGTAGTCATGGAATCCACTCGTGGCTGAGGTAAAAGGGGGGTAATGGAAAAGGGAGTCGCAGTTTAAAGCGAAGTTCCGGCCGCGTCACCGCCGGACGGGGTTTGGCCCACCATAGTGGCTGTGTATACTGGCCGACATTTTAACGCCCTGGAACCTCCTTCGATGGTTGCTAACCTGATTCAATTTGCCACTAACCACTACATTCTCGTCGGTATCTTCGTCGTACTGCTGGCGTTGCTGATTGCCTATCAAATGCAGGGCGGCGGCCGTAGCCTGAGCACTGGCGAACTGACCGGGCTGGTCAACAAGGACGCAGGCGTGGTAATCGACATTCGTCCGACCAAGGATTTCGCCGCCGGTCACATTGTCGGCGCGCTGAACATTCCCCAGGACAAACTGACCGCCCGCGTTGGTGAGCTGGAAAAGCACAAGGCCAAGACCATCATCCTGGTCGACGCCATGGGCCAGACCGCTGGCACCCACGCCCGCGAACTGATGAAATCCGGCTTCACCGCCGCCAAGCTGTCCGGCGGTATCTCCAGCTGGAAAGCCGACAATCTGCCGCTGGTGAAGTGATATGAGCAGCGTCGTCGTCTATTCCAGCGATTACTGCCCTTACTGCTCGCGAGCCAAGTACCTGCTCGAGAACAAAGGCGTGGCCTTCGAAGAGATCAAGGTCGATGGCAAGCCGCAGGTACGCGCTGCGATGGCCCAGAAGGCCGGGCGTACGTCCGTGCCGCAAATCTGGATCGGCAGCACACACGTGGGCGGATGTGATGATCTGTTTGCCCTGGAGCGCGCCGGCAAGCTCGACGCGCTGCTCAGGGCCTGACGGCAATATCCCAAACAAGCAAACCTAAAAGAACCCTGGATCAAGAAGGATCTGCGATGACTGACCAACAGAACACTGCTGCGAACGAAGAAGAAACTGCACCGCAATTCTCCTTGCAGCGCATTTATGTGCGTGACCTGTCCTTCGAAGCTCCGAAAAGCCCGGCGATCTTCCGCCAGCAGTGGGAGCCGAGCGTCGGTCTGGATCTGAACACCCGTCAGAAGACGCTGGAAGCTGACTTTCACGAGGTCGTGCTGACCCTGTCGGTTACCGTGAAAAACGGTGACGAAGTGGCGTTCATCGCTGAAGTGCAACAGGCCGGTATCTTCCTGATCAAGAATCTGGACGACGCTTCGATGAGCCACACCCTGGGTGCGTTCTGCCCGAACATCCTGTTCCCGTACGCTCGCGAAACCCTGGACAGCCTGGTGACCCGCGGTTCGTTCCCGGCACTGATGCTGGCTCCGGTGAACTTCGATGCGCTGTACGCGCAAGAGCTGCAACGCATGCAGGCTGCTGGCGAGACTCCGACCGTTCAGTAAAAGCTTCGTTTGCTCCATGAAAAAAGCGCCTCCGAAGGCGCTTTTTTCATGGAACAAACGAAACCTTCGAGTAGGAGCTGCCGAAGGCTGCGCTCTTTTGATCTTGAAAATCAAAATCAAAAGAGCGCAGCCTTCGGCAGCTCCTACATTGGGTCATGGTGTTACTTGAAGTCGTTCTGACGCCAGGCTTCGTACACGGCCACTGCCACGGTATTGGACAGGTTCAGGCTGCGGCAGCCCTCGCGCATCGGCAGGCGCAGGCGTTGCTCGCTCGGCAGGGCGTCTAGCACCTCGGCGGGCAAGCCCCGGCTTTCCGGGCCGAACAGGAACGCGTCGCCCGGGACGAAGCTGGCATCGTGGAACGGCCGCGAACCCTTGGTAGTGAAGGCGAACAGTCGTGGATGGCCGAGGCTCTCCAGGCAGCTGGCAAGGTCCGCGTGGCGTTGCAGGGTGGCATACTCGTGGTAGTCGAGGCCGGCCCGGCGCAGGCGCTTGTCGTCCATCTCGAAACCCAGCGGTTCGATCAAATGCAGGTGGCAGCCACTGTTGGCGCACAGCCTGATAACGTTGCCGGTATTCGGCGGAATTTCTGGTTGGAAAAGGATGACGTGAAACATGCACGGCTCCGAAGGCAAAGATGACGCGCATTCTACGCCGCCAGAAGGCGTGCGTTCGAAACTATTCCTGCGGGTAATGGGCTCGCTGGCGATTGTCGGGGTGATGGTCGGGATGATGATCGGTCGCCTGACCACGCCGGACCCCAGTCAGTTGCAGCAGGTGGAAGTGACGAACGACGGGCTGGTGGTGTGGTTCAACAATGAGCCCAAGACCCACGGCGAGATGGTTGATGGCAGTGTTGCGCTACTGTTTGGCGCCGAGGGCAAGGCGCAGAAAGGTCAGCTCAAGCTCGGTGGCAAGGACGTGAACTGGCGGGTACGTTTGAGCGATGGGGGGTTGTTGCTGACACTGGTGGCGGCCCGGCCTCTGCAGGGCCAATGGGCCGGTAGCGAGGTCGATGACCGCTGGCGGCTGGAGATCCATCTCCGGGAGCAATAAAAGAGGGAATCCCCGGCCTGCCTGTACCAAGGTTCCCGAAACGGGAGGCTCGTCGCGAGTGCGGTGTGAGCCTGGTGTAAAGAAGGAACCCCTGACCTGCCTGTATCAAGGGCCCCAAAACTGCGGGGCTCGTCGCGGGTGCGGTGTGAGCCCGATGTAAAGAGGGGAATCCCCGGCCTGCCTGTACCAAGGTCCCCGAAACCGGGTGGGTGAACTGATTCACCTGAAAGGGTTGTTGCAGGGGGCGTGCCAGTTTTCACAAAGAGAAACAAAAAATCGCTTTGAAGCGCTGAAAGCCCCGGAATTCGGGGCTTTCGTGTTTTTTCGAAAGGGATTCGGTTGCGAAAGCAGGCGGGGATTCGAAGCTGTTTTTGTGCGCGATTGCGGTTCACGGTGCATTGCGGCGGTGCATGGGGCGTTGTTATCGGCCAAAAAAGATCGCAGCCTTCGGCAGCTCCTACTGGGTCTTGCGTACGACTGTAGGAGCTGCCGGAGGCTGCGATCTTTTCGCTTGCGACTAAACTCGAAAGCCAGATTTAACCCTCATCCCCCTCATCATCATCCCCGCCATCAACCTTCATCCCCAATTCCTTGATCTTGCGGGTCAGGGTGTTGCGTCCCCAGCCCAGCAAGACGGCGGCATCGCGGCGGCGACCGGCGGTGTGCTTGAGGGCGGTCTCGATCATGATCCGCTCGAAGGCTGGTACAGCGCTGTCGAGCAGGCTCGACTGACCACGGGCCAGTGCCTGGTCAGCCCACTGGCGCAGGGCCTGCTCCCAGTTGGTGACCGGTGCCGAGTCCTGCGGCAGGCTCAGCAGTTCCGGCGGCAGGTCGCCGATGTGCACTTCGCGACCCGAAGCCATCACCGTGATCCAGCGGCAGGTGTTCTCCAACTGACGCACGTTGCCGGGCCACGGCAAGTTCTTCAGGTATTCCTCGGTTTCACTTTTCAGCAGCTTAGGCTCGACCGCCAGTTCCTGGGCGGCGCGGCCGAGGAAGTGCTTGGCCAGGGTCGGGATGTCTTCGCGACGATCCGACAGGCGCGGGATATGGATGCGGATCACATTGAGGCGGTGGAACAAGTCCTCTCGGAATTTCCCGGCGTGCACCAGGGTTTCCAGATTCTGGTGAGTCGCAGCGATGATGCGCACATCGACCTTCACCGGCACATGACCACCGACGCGGTAGAACTCGCCATCGGCCAGTACCCGCAGCAAGCGGGTCTGGGTGTCGGCGGGCATGTCACCGATTTCGTCGAGGAACAGCGTACCGCCATCGGCTTGTTCGAAACGCCCGCGACGCAGGTTGGCGGCGCCCGTGAATGCGCCTTTCTCATGGCCGAACAGTTCGGATTCCATCAGGTCCTTGGGGATCGCCGCCATGTTCAGCGCAATGAATGGCGAAGCGGCGCGCGGGCTATGACGGTGCAGCGCGTGGGCCACCAGCTCCTTGCCGGTACCCGATTCACCATTGATCAGCACGGTGATGTTGGAGTGGCTCAAGCGCCCGATGGCGCGAAACACTTCCTGCATCGCCGGCGCTTCGCCGATGATTTCCGGGGTGCGGGTCAGGGTCGGGGGCACTTCCAGGCCCTGTTGTTCCTGAGCGTGCTGGTTGGCGCGCTTGACCAGGGAAACCGCCTCGTCGACATCGAACGGCTTGGGCAGGTACTCGAAGGCGCCGCCCTGATAGGACGCGACAGCGCTGTCCAGATCGGAATGAGCGGTCATGATGATCACTGGCAGCCGTGGGTGCTGTTCGCGAATCCGCGCCAGAAGGTCCAGGCCACTGGCGCCGGGCATGCGGATGTCGGAGATGATCACGTCCGGCTGCTGGCGCGCCAGGCGGCTCATCACGCCATCGGCGCTGTCGAAGCTTTGCGTGGTCATGCCTTCCTGTTGCAAGGCTTTTTCCAGGACCCAACGGATAGAACGGTCGTCATCGACGATCCACACGGTTTCACTACGGCTCATGTCGATGTGGCTCCTTGTTCCAGTGGCAGAAAGATCGAGAAGGTGGTGTGGCCGGGGTGGCTGTCACATTCGATCAGGCCCTGGTGCTGGCTGATGATGTTCTGGGTAATGGCCAGGCCCAGCCCGGTACCGTCCGGACGACCGCTGACCATGGGGAAGAAAATGGTTTCCTGAAGTTCTGCCGGGATGCCCGGACCGTTGTCGATGATCTCGATCTTGGTCACCAGGCGATGGCGTACGTGGCCGATGGTGAACTGGCGCATCGCTCGGGTGCGCAGGCTGATGCGACCCAGGCGCAGTTCGTTCTGGCTGCTGATGGCCTGCATGGCGTTGCGCACGATGTTCAGCACGGCCTGAATCATTTGCTCGCGGTCGATCAGGACGTCGGGAATGCTTGGATCGTAGTCGCGCACCAAGGTGATGCAGCCCTGGCTTTCGGCCTCCACCAGATGGCAGACACGCTCAAGCACTTCGTGGATGTTGCACATGGCCAGCGACGGCAGCTTGTTGGAGCCGAGCATGCGGTCCACCAGGTTACGCAGGCGGTCGGCTTCTTCGATGATGACGTTGGTGTAGTCGCGCAGGCTTTCTTCCGGCAGTTCCCGGGCCAGCAATTGTGCCGCGCCGCGTATCCCGCCCAGGGGGTTCTTGATTTCATGGGCAAGGCCGCGCACCAGCATCTTGCTGGTTTCCTGTTTCGACAGCTGTGCTTCTTCCTTGGTGATCCGCAACAGGCGGTCGCGAGGGTGGACTTCGAGCAGCAGCATGGTGTCGCCGTTGCTCAGGATCGGCGTTACCGCGTAGTCGACGGTCAGGGTCTGGCCGGTGAGGGCGGTGAGCATCGCTTCGCGCTTGGTGAACGGGTGCGCTTGCTCGACGGCCTGGCGCAACGAGTTCAGCGCCTCGGTCGATTCGGTAAACAACTCACTGATGAACTGCCCATGGCTGCGCTGACCGCTGATGGCCAGCAGCATCTCCGCCGCCGGGTTCATGTACTCGAGGCGCAGTTCGGCGTCGAGCAGGATGGTGGCAGTGGTGAGGTTGTCGAGTAGCAAACGGTGGAGCGCGTCGCTAATGGTCATCGGGACCTCTTTTAGGGCAGAGCATGCGCAAAAAAAACGCTGGTACGGGCAAAATGCAAAAACCAAACCAAGGCTCCGAAAAGAAGCGCTCAAGGCCTGAAACAGGCGTTTGACGCTCGTTTGCGTGGCGTTCTGCCAGCTTTCGCGGGTACTTTCGAACCAAAATGGGTTGGAATGTGAGTGCGGTGCAAGCTATTGCACCAATATAGTGCGCAAACCTGAATGAGGTTAGAAAAGTCTCAGGAAAGGATTTTTTTCTTCGCCAGGTTTGTCGCTGAGCGGGCATTCCGGCCGCTGGCCGTAGTCTTCGAGGACACAGGGTTTGATCCTGCGCTTCTGGGCGAGAGACGTGCGCTGCATGTGGAAAGGCTGGCTGGCGGTGCGTTCGACGATGCGTCCCTGTTCGTCGAGGATTTCCACGGACAGGGTATGGCTGCCGCGATCGATGTTGCTCAAGGCGAACACCGGGCTCAGGCCGGGGTCGGCGGTGGGCTGGCCGTCGAGCAGCAACCGGTAACGGTGGCCGGGTTGCAGGGCGGGTTCGTTGGTGGCGCTGATGATGACTTCGCCGGTGTTGCTACGGATGGTTGCGTCGGGTTCCGGGATCAGGATGCGCAGCACCTCATAGTGGAACAGCGCTTGTACTTCGGGGCTGCTCTGGGCAAGCGATGGCGCTGCACTGGTGGGAGTGGCCGCTATTCGATTGCTCGTTATCAGTGGTACGCGCCTGGCGTCGCCGGGTTTGGGCTGGTCGGTGAAAACCCGATTGCCCTGAGCATCGAGATACATGAAGACCTCTGCCGAGGCGGGCAGGGCGATCAGGCAGGCGATCAGTAACCAGGCCTTCAAGGCTTGTGCACCCGCTGTACGGTGAATGTCACCGCCGGGCTCTGCTGCACAACATTTTCGCCATCGATCACTTGTACGGCGAGACGGTGTTCGCCGCGATCGATGTTCACCAGTTGCAGGGTCGGTACATTGCCTGGCTCGCCGTAGGGTTGACCGTCCAGCAGCAGGCGCAACAGGTGAGGGCGTTGCAGGTGCGGTTTGATCAGTACGTTTATCGTGAAGGTGCCATTGTTGGCGCGTAACGCTTCTGTGGTGGGCAGGCCGGTGAGTTCCAGTTTTTCGTAGGCGCCGTGGATTGGCTCGGGGATATTGCCTGCCTGAGGTTGCGCAAGATCGCCGGGTGGTTGGCGTTCGATGCTGTTGAGTGGTGGCAGATCCACCGCCCGGGCTTCAACGCCATCGGGCGGTTGATTGCTGTAGGCGGTATTACCGGCAGCATCGGTGTATCTGTAGATTTGGGCCATCACAGGAAAAATGAAGGACAGCAGTAGAAGGAGTAAAAGTGGCCGCATTCGGACTTCCTGTGTGAAGCAAGGACTACTCCGCCAATGGAATGCCTTCGCTGCCAGCATAGAACACAACAAGTTCTACCGGTTCATCGCCGGTGACGCCGCGATGGGTGATGTTGACCATTTCAGCCAGCGCTTCGCCTGGTTTGATACGCCGGGTCTGGCCGCTGTTCCTGTCTTCGACTATCAGCTCGCCAGAGAGGATGTAAGCCGCGTTGGGAATCGGATGAGTGTGCCAGGGGAGTTTGCTATTGGCAGGGATCGTGAGTTTGAGCACGGTCAGTTCGGGCGCGGCATCCGGGTAGCGAATGTAAGGTGTGTTATCCCACGACTTGCTGCTTTGCAGCAGGATTTCCCGTTTGATTTCTGTCGACTGGGGGATTGTGTTGCAGCCCAGGAGGGCGAAGGTGGTGAGAGCGGCCAGTAGCGTCTTGAGTGGGAAGGTTTTCATCATTCCATCCGTTGATTGCAGGTAGTGAGCAGGCTACGAGTCATTCAAGTTGGTTGATGCCGGACGATGCCGTGTGTGCCCGAGGAGATGTCGGGTTTCATTGTCGGAAGTTGCCCACAAAAAAGGCCTCCCGAAGGAGGCCTCTTTTTGTCACGCCGCGTGTTGCGACGCTACCGGATCAGCAGCTGTAGTACAGCTCGTATTCCAGTGGGTGTACGAAGGTACGTACCTTGATTTCTTCTTCGCTTTTCAGGGCGATGTAAGCGTCGATGAAGTCGTCGCTGAAAACGCCGCCTTTGGTCAGGAACGCACGACCTTTGTCCAGCTCTTCCAGGGCTTCTTTCAGGCTGCCGCAAACTTGTGGGATCTCTTTGGCCTCTTCAGGCGGCAGGTCATACAGGTTTTTATCAGCAGCGTCGCCAGGGTGGATCTTGTTCTGGATGCCGTCCAGGCCAGCCATCAGCAGTGCGGCGAAGCACAGGTACGGGTTGGCAGCCGGATCCGGGAAGCGTGCTTCGATACGGCGGGCTTTCGGGCTCGACACGTAAGGAATACGGATCGAAGCGGAGCGGTTGCGAGCCGAGTAGGCCAGCATCACTGGAGCTTCGAAGCCTGGAACCAGACGCTTGTAGGAGTTGGTTGCCGGGTTGGTGAAGCCGTTCAGGGCCTTACCGTGCTTGATGATGCCGCCGATGAAGTACAGGGCGGTGTCGGACAGGCCGGCATAACCTTCGCCTGCGAAGGTGTTCTTGCCATCTTTCCAGATGGACATGTGTACGTGCATACCCGAGCCGTTGTCGCCGTACAGAGGCTTAGGCATGAAGGTCGCGGTACGGCCGTAGGCATCGGCAACGTTGTGCACGACGTACTTCAGGGTTTGGGTTTCGTCGGCTTTCTTCACCAGGGTGTTGAACTTGACGCCGATTTCGTTCTGGCCGGCAGTCGCCACTTCGTGGTGGTGAACTTCGACGGTCAGGCCCATTTCTTCCAGTGCGTTGCACATGGAGGTACGGATTTCGTGGTCATGGTCGAACGGCGGAACCGGGAAGTAGCCGCCTTTGACGCCTGGACGGTGGCCTTTGTTGCCGCCTTCGATGTCCTGGTCGGACATCCACGAACCTTGTTCGGAGTAGATCTTGAACATGGAGCCGGAAATGTCGGACTTGAACTTCACCTGGTCGAAGATGAAGAACTCTGGCTCTGGACCTGCGTATACGGTGTCACCGATAGCGGTGGCTTTCAGGTGCTCTTCGGCGCGCTTGGCGATCGCACGTGGGTCGCGGTCGTAGCCTTGCATGCTCGAAGGTTCGATGATGTCGCAGACCAGGATCAGGGTCGGTTCTTCGGTGAACGGATCCAGGACGGCGGTGGAGTCGTCCGGCATCAGGATCATGTCGGAGGCTTCGATGCCTTTCCAGCCAGCGATGGAGGAACCGTCGAACATTTTGCCGACTTCGAAGAAGTCGTCATCCAGCGCATCGCGAGCCGGCATGGTCACGTGGTGCTGAGTGCCTTTGGTGTCCGTGAAGCGCAGATCAATCCACTTGACGTCATGATCTTTGATGAGTTGAACCGACTTCGACATAGTGTCCTCCGGGTGGCTTCGGGCTAGTAGTGGATGCCCTTAAATGTGGGTGATGCCGGCGCGAATACTCTGCCAAGGCAACCTGCCTCACAAGGGAGCAAATTGCATGCCAGTGCCCCAGCATGGGTTTTTTGCCCCAAAAACACGCTTGCGGGGGCATATTGCGCTTTAAAGCAGAAAATCTCGCCCTGTAATGTGGCGCCGCCTCCTGCAAATGACCTGTTTTGGTGCGCGCGAAACCTTCTGCACATTAACTGGTTAAACCTTGAGCAATTTCCGCTATAATCCGCGCCCCCCTTTTTCGGCAGGCCATGCGCGCGCTGTTTCCATGAAATTAATCGTAAAAGTCTTCCCCGAGATCACCATCAAGAGCCGCCCGGTACGGATGCGTTTCATCCGTCAATTGGCCAAGAACATCCGTGCCGTGCTCCGCGATCTGGACCCGGCCGTGGTGGTGAACGGCGTGTGGGACAACCTCGAGCTGGAAACCCGTGTCAGCGACCCAAAGGCCTTGAAGGAGATGGGCGAACGCCTGAGCTGCATGCCGGGCATCGCGCATTTCCTGCAAATCGATGAGTACCCGCTGGGCGATTTCGACGACATCGTTGAAAAGTGCAAGCAGCACTACGGTGATGCACTGGCCGGCAAGATCTTCTCGGTACGTTGCAAGCGCGCCGGCAAGCACCCGTTCAGCTCGATCGATATCGAAAAATATGTCGGCAGCCAGTTGCGCCGTCAGTGTGGTGCCGCCGGGATCGACCTGAAAAAGCCGGAAATCGAAGTCCGGATCGAAGTTCGCGACCAACGGTTGTTCGTGATCCACAGCCAGCACAACGGCATCGGCGGATATCCGCTGGGCGCGCTGGAGCAGACCCTGGTGCTGATGTCCGGTGGCTTCGACTCCACCGTGGCGGCCTACCAGATCATGCGCCGCGGCCTGATGGCGCATTTCTGCTTCTTCAATCTGGGCGGACGTGCCCACGAACTGGGCGTCATGGAAGTCGCGCATTTCATCTGGAAGAAGTACGGCAGCTCCCAACGCGTGCTATTTGTCAGTGTGCCGTTCGAAGAAGTGCTGGGCGAAATTCTCGGCAAAGTCGATAACAGTCATATGGGCGTAGTATTGAAGCGTATGATGTTGCGCGCTTCGTCCCAAATTGCCGATCGACTGCACATCGACGCACTGGTCACCGGTGAGGCGATCTCCCAGGTGTCGAGCCAGACGTTGCCGAACCTGTCAGTGATCGACTGCGTGACCGACAAACTGGTCCTGCGCCCACTGATCGTCGCGCACAAGCAGGACATTATCGACACGGCCAACGAAATCGGCACCGCCGATTTCGCCCGGCACATGCCGGAATACTGCGGCGTCATCTCGGTCAATCCGAAGACCGCGGCCAAGCGCCATCGCGTCGAGCATGAAGAGAAAGAATTCGATATGGCGGTACTCGAGCGTGCGCTCGAAAACGCCAAGCTGGTGCCGATCGATCGCGTGATCGATGAACTGGGCCAGGATTTGCAGATTGAAGAAGTCAGCGAAGCGCTGGCCGGTCAGATCGTCATCGACATCCGTCACCCGGATGCCGCTGAAGACGACCCGCTGGACCTCGCTGGCATCGAGGTACAAACGATGCCGTTTTATGCAGTTAACGCTCGTTTCAAGGAACTGGACCCTACTCGCCAGTACCTGCTGTATTGCGACAAAGGCGTGATGAGTCGCCTGCATGCCCACCATTTGCTCAGTGAGGGGCATGCCAATGTGCGCGTTTATCGACCGAGCTAAGTGCCCGGGGCTGTTTGCCTGTGGCCTGCGTCACCGGCCCCCCGATGCCACCGTCAAGCTGTAACGGCTTTCACGGACGCTACTGTTAATCGCTGCCAAGACTTGTCAGCACACCGAATCCTCTGATCGAGATACACAAGTGATCGAAAATCTACGCAACATCGCCATCATTGCCCACGTTGACCATGGTAAGACCACCCTGGTAGACAAACTCCTGCGTCAATCCGGCACCCTGGAGCGCAACGAGCTCAACGACGAGCGCGTGATGGACTCCAACGACCAGGAAAAAGAGCGCGGTATTACCATTCTGGCGAAAAACACCGCCATCAACTGGAACGGCTACCACATCAACATCGTGGACACCCCGGGCCACGCCGACTTCGGCGGCGAAGTTGAGCGCGTAATGTCGATGGTCGACTCCGTTCTGCTACTGGTTGACGCTCAAGACGGCCCTATGCCGCAAACCCGTTTCGTGACCAAGAAGGCTTTCGAAGCCGGCCTGCGTCCGATCGTGTGCATCAACAAGGTTGACCGTCCAGGCGCGCGTCCGGACTGGGTTCTGGACCAGATCTTCGACCTGTTCGACAACCTGGGTGCCACCGAAGAACAGCTGGACTTCAAAGTCGTCTACGCCTCGGCCCTGAACGGTATTGCCGGTCTGGACCACACCGAAATGGCTGAAGACATGACCCCGCTGTACCAGTCGATCGTCGACAACGTACCGGCGCCGGCTGTTGACCGTGAAGGTCCGTTCCAGATGCAGATCTCCGCACTGGACTACAACAGCTTCCTGGGTGTTATCGGTGTTGGCCGTATCGCTCGTGGTCGCGTCAAGCCGAACACCCCGGTTGTCGCTATCGGCGCCGACGGCAAGAAGCGTAACGGTCGTATCCTGAAGCTGATGGGTCACCACGGTCTGCACCGTGTGGACGTTGAAGAAGCTGCTGCAGGCGACATCGTATGCATCAGCGGTATGGACTCGCTGTTCATCTCCGACACCCTGTGCCACCCGGACACCGTTGAAGCGATGAAGCCGTTGACCGTCGACGAGCCAACCGTTTCCATGACCTTCCAGGTAAACGATTCGCCATTCTGCGGTAAAGAAGGCAAGTTCGTGACTTCCCGTAACATCAAGGAACGTCTGGACAAAGAGCTGCTGTACAACGTTGCACTGCGCGTTGAAGAAGGCGACTCGGCTGACAAGTTCAAGGTTTCCGGCCGTGGCGAACTGCACCTCTCGGTACTGATCGAAACCATGCGTCGCGAAGGCTTCGAAATGGCTGTAGGCCGTCCGGAAGTGATTATCCGTCTGGTTGACGGCGTGAAGCACGAACCGTTCGAAAACGTCACCATCGACCTGCCGGAAGAATCCCAGGGCAAGGTGATGGAAGAGATGGGCCTGCGTAAGGGCGACCTGACCAACATGGTGCCGGATGGCAAGGGCCGTGTACGTCTGGAATACAACATCCCTGCTCGTGGTCTGATCGGTTTCCGTAACCAGTTCCTGACCCTGACCAACGGTGCTGGCATCCTGACCTCGATCTTCGACCGTTACGACGTGATGAAGTCCGGCGACATGTCCGGCCGTCAGAACGGCGTTCTGGTTTCGGTTGAAACCGGCAAGGCACTGACCTACTCCCTGGAAACCCTGCAGGCGCGTGGCAAGCTGTTCGTAGAACACGGTCAGGAAATCTACAACGGTCAGATCGTTGGTCTGAACAGCCGTGACAACGACCTGGGCGTCAACCCTACCAAGGGCAAGAAGCTCGACAACATGCGTGCTTCGGGTAAAGACGAAACCATCGCCCTGGTTCCACCTGTTCGCTTCACCCTGGAACAGGCTCTGGAATTCATCCAGGACGACGAGCTGTGTGAAGTGACTCCTAAGTCCATCCGTCTTCGCAAGAAGATCCTGGACGAAAGCGAGCGTACCCGCGCTGCCAAGAAAGCCAAGGCATAAGATTTAGCCCGGCTTAACGAAAACGCCCCCGGTCGAAAGGCCGGGGGCGTTTTTGTTTGTCTGAAGCCATAAAAAAGATCGCAGCCTTCGGCAGCTCCTACAAAAGCACAGTCGTGCGCATTTCTGTAGGAGCTGCCGAAGGCTGCGATCTTTTCAGGCTTAAAACTTTTCCAAAGTCCGGCGGCTGCTGCTCTCGCGCTCCACTTCCTTGGGCTTGTACGCGCAATACCCCGGCCGCGGGCCGATTTTCGGGTGATTGCGGCAAGTATCCGGGCGCTTTTCATAAATAGTGCACAGACGGCTCTTACGATCCAGGTAGTAGCAATCGTTGTTGCTCATGCGCTGGAGGGTGAAGATTCCTGACTTCTGGTTGAAACGCTCGACCAAACCTTCCTTTTGCAGGCGTTTGGCGATGTTCTTCGGCGGGTCACCCAGCTCGAATTCATCGACTACGCCGATACGGACCAGATCCTTGATCTTGACCTCGACCGGCAGGGTGCAGCAGCTGGACATGCACGAGCCGCACATCGGGGCGGAGTACTTGGCCCAGGTATCGAGTCGGTCGATCTCCGCGGCGGCGATCAGGTTCGGCTTCATCATCGGTTGTTACCAGCGTGTGCATCAGGGCGCGCGATCATACCGGGACTGGTGGATTTTTGAACAACCTTTCGCCAGTTTTTTTCACGGACGGCGCAAACAACCGGAAAATAGGCACGAGCCCTGCATTGATTCAGGCACAAGACAACGCAATGTCGATCCAGCTCGCATTCAAAGCAAAAACTGCCGAACCAGAGCCTCTACCGCCTGTCAGACCGACTAGGCTCAGACAACTCCAAGCTCGCTCGAGGTCCTATCGATGACTCAAGAACCACTTGTTCGCGAAGCAGAGGTGGCCGCATTCCGCGACGCCGTCTTGACCAAACTCACTTATGCAGTGGGTAAAGACCCGGATCACGCCTTCGACCACGATTGGTTCGAAGCCATTGCACTGGCCGCGCGGGATCACATGGTCGAGCACTGGATGGACCACACGCGGCAGATCTACCGCAAAGGCCAGAAGCGCGTTTATTACCTCTCCCTGGAGTTTCTCATCGGCCGGCTGCTCTTCGACAGCCTGAGCAACCTCGGCCTGCTCGACGTGGCCCGCGAAGCCCTGACCGAACTCGGCGTCGACCTTGAGCGCATTCGCTTGCTGGAGCCCGATGCGGCCCTGGGCAACGGCGGCCTCGGGCGTCTGGCGGCGTGTTTTCTGGAAAGCATGTCGACCCTCGGCATCGCCGGTCATGGCTACGGTATTCGTTACGAACACGGCTTGTTCCGCCAGGCCATCGTCGATGGCTGGCAACAGGAGCAGACCGAACACTGGCTGGATTTCGGCAACCCCTGGGAGTTCGAGCGCCCGGAGGTGGTTTACCCGATCGGCTTCGGCGGCAGTGTCGAGACAGTGACCGATGACAGCGGCAAGTCCAGGCAAGTCTGGCACCCGGCGGAAACCGTACGGGCCATTGCGTATGACACGCCGGTGGTCGGTTGGCGCGGGGCAAGCGTCAACACGCTGCGCTTGTGGCGCGCCCGGGCCATGGAAGATCTGCATCTGGAGCGTTTCAACGCCGGCGACCACCTTGGCGCCGTAGCCGAAGTGGCCCGGGCCGAAAGCATCTCCCGGGTGCTGTACCCGGCGGACAGCACCGAGGCCGGCCAGGAATTGCGCCTGCGCCAGGAGTATTTCTTCGTCGCCGCCTCGTTGCAGGATTTGCTGCGCCGCCATCGCAACATGCACACCTCGGTGCTGACCCTGGGCGATCACGCTTCGATCCAGCTCAACGACACTCACCCCTCGATTGCCGTGGCTGAACTGATGCGGCAACTGGTCGACGTCTATGACGTGGCATGGGACGCGGCGTGGCAGGTCACCGTCGATACGCTGTCCTACACCAACCACACATTGCTCCCCGAAGCGCTGGAAACCTGGCCGGTAGGTTTGATGGAACGCATGTTGCCGCGGCACATGCAGATCATTTACCTGATCAATGCCCAGCACATCGATTCCCTGCGGGCCAAAGGCATCCACGATTTCGATGTGCTGCGCGCGGTATCGCTGATCGAGGAAGACAACGGTCGCCGGGTACGCATGGGCAACCTGGCGTTTCTCGGCTCCCACAGCATCAATGGTGTGTCCGGGTTGCACACGCAACTGATGCGTCAAACGGTGTTCTCCGAACTGCACAAGCTCTACCCGGAGCGGATCAACAACAAAACCAACGGCATCACTTTCCGCCGCTGGCTGTATCAGGCCAACCCCGAGCTGACCTCGATGCTGGTCGATACCCTCGGCCCCGAAGTGCTGGATAACCCGGAAGAGCGTTTGCGCGCCCTCGAACCGTTCGCCGAGAAAAGTGCATTCCGCAAGGCGTTTGCCGAGCAACGCCTGCACAGCAAGAAAGCCCTGGCGTACCTGATTCATGAGCGGTTGGGTGTGGCGGTCAACCCGGCGGCGATGTTCGACGTGCAGGTCAAGCGGATTCACGAATACAAGCGCCAGTTGCTCAACCTGATGCACACCGTGGCGTTGTACCAGGCGATTCGCGCGGAACCTGAAATCGACTGGGTACCACGGGTGAAGATCTTCGCCGGCAAGGCGGCCGCCAGTTATCACCAGGCCAAACTGATCATCAAGCTGACCAACGACATCGCCCGGGTGGTGAACAACGACCCGACCGTGCGCGGCTTGCTAAAAGTGGTGTTCCTGCCCAACTACAACGTCAGCCTGGCGGAGAGCATCATTCCGGCGGCGGATTTGTCCGAGCAGATCTCCACCGCCGGGTTCGAAGCGTCAGGCACCAGCAACATGAAATTCGGCCTGAACGGCGCGCTGACCATCGGCACCCTGGACGGGGCCAACGTGGAAATGTGCGACCGCATTGGCGCCGAGCACATGTTCATCTTCGGCCTCAGCGCGCAGCAGGTGGAGGCGCGCAAGCAGAACCATGAGTTCAGCGCGGTGCCGGATATCGCCGCGTCCCATCGTCTGAATGATGTGCTGCAGGCGATTCGTGGCGGGGTGTTCTCGCCGGATGATCCGTCCCGTTATGCCGGGTTGATCGATTCGCTGGTGGACTACGACCGCTTCCTGGTCTGCGCCGACTTCGATTCCTACTGGCACGCCCAGATGCGCGTCGAAGCCCATTGGCACGATTCGAAGGAGTGGTGGCGTTCAGCCGTGTTGAGCACGGCGCGGATGGGCTGGTTCTCCTCGGACCGGACCATTCGCGAGTACGCCACGGAAATCTGGAAGGCACTGGAGTAAGTCTTCAGGCAGGTGGATATACTGGCGCGCCGGAAAAGATCGCAGCCTTCGGCAGCTCCTACAGGATCGCGTAATACCGCGACTATGTAGGAGCTGCCGAAGGCTGCGATCTTTATGGATACGGCTGAGCTAATCTTTCCGGATTGGCCAATGCGCTTAGGGATATCGACCATGCAATGGATGTTCATGCTGATAGGGCTGGTGCTCGGCTGGATACTTGACGAGTCATTCAGCGATGCGCTGCTGGGCGCGTTACTCGGATTGGGTATCGGCCAGGCCCTTCGCTTGGCTCGCATGGACTCGCAGGCCTTCGAGCAGCAGCGTTTGCTGGAGCAGGCCCAGGTCGCGCTGCACGCGGTCGAGCAACGGCTGGCGCTGCTCGAGGCATCGGGCGTCAAGGCGCCGCAAGCCCGCGAACCATTTGCCTCACCTGAAACCATCCTTGATGAAGTACCTGTCGCAGCCCCGGATTTGCTCTGGGAGCTACCGCCCGAACTCGAGCCGGTAGCCGTCGCAGCCAGCGAAACCAAGCGTTCGCAGCCTGTCGATGCCTGGAGGTCCGAGCCGTCCGCTCGCGAACCACAGCCACCCGTCACCCCGCGTGGCCCGAACTTCATCGATCGCGCCATCAGCCGTGCCCGTGCCTGGTTGTTCGGCGGCAATACCGTGTTGCGGGTCGGCGTGGTGCTGCTGTTCCTCGGCCTGGCCTTTCTGCTGCGCTATGCCACCGAAGGCGTGGTGGTGCCGGTTGAGTTGCGTTACGCAGGTGTTGCGGCGGCGGCCTTGGGACTGCTCGGGCTGGGTTGGTGGTTGCGAGCGCGCAACAACAGTTATGCGTTGATCCTGCAAGGTGCCGGGATCGCCGTGCTGTACCTGACGGTGTTTGCCGCGATGCGCCTGCATCCGCTGCTCGATCCCTCGGCCGGGTTTGGCCTGCTGGTGGCGGTGACGGCCTGTTCGGCGATTCTCGCCATTACCCAGGACTCCCTGGGGCTGGCCGCCGCTGCCGCACTGGGTGGATTCGCCGCGCCGCTGCTGGCCTCCACCGGTGCCGGTAGCCACGTCGCACTGTTCAGCTATTTTGCCCTGCTCAACGCCGGCATCTTCGCCATCGCCTGGTTCAAGGCCTGGCGGCTGTTGAATGTCATCGGGTTCAGCGGCACCTTCGGCATCGGTTTCGCCTGGGGCCTGCGCTCCTACTCGCCGGAGCAGTTGTGGAGTACCGAGCCGTTCCTGATTCTGTTTTTCCTGATGTACCTGGCCATTGGTCTGCTGTTCGCCCGGCGCAGGCTGCTGGAAATGAGCGATGCACCGGCAGAGGGCAGTCGCGAATCGCTGCTGCAGTGGTCGGCGCGCAAGGGCAACTACGTCGACGGCACGCTGCTGTTCGGCCCGCCGCTGGTGGGTTTCGGCTTGCAGTTCGCATTGGTGCAGCATCTGGAGTTCGCGGCGGCGTTCAGTGCCTTGGCGCTGGGCATGATTTACATGGGGCTGGCCCGTTGGCTGATGGCCGGGCGCACGCTGTTGCTGGGGGAAACCTGCCTGGCTTTGGGTGTGATCTTCGCCAGCCTGGCGATTCCGCTGGGGCTCGATGCACGCTGGACGACAGCGGCATGGGCGGTGGAAGGCGCGGGGATCTTCTGGCTCGGTCTGCGTCAGCAAAGGCCCGTGGCCCGGGGCTTTGCCTTACTCCTGCAACTGGGGTCGGCACTGGCGTTTCTCAGCGAACTGCACGACAGCGAGAGCAGCCTGCTCGGCGGTGTACCACTGGGCGCGCTGTTGCTGGGCGTCGCGCTGCTGTTCAGCTTCTACCAGTTGCGTAAAGCCCTGCCGGAACAGATCAGGCCTTGGGAACTGAAAGGTCTGCCAATCCTGGCGTGCCTCGGGCTGTCGTTTCTCTATTTGCTGGCGCCGTTGTTTTTCTTCAGCCACGGCACGGTGATCAGTTGGGCCCTGGCCGGTGCACTGACGTTGTTGGTTGGCTTGCGCCTGCCATCGCGCACCTTCGTGTTCAGCGCGCTCGCTGTGCAACTGTTGGGTGGCGCGTTGTTCCTGGCGACGGGGCCGCTGTTCAGTGAAGAGCTGAACCCCTTGGCTCATGCCGGATTCTGGGCGCCGCTGGTGTTGGGGCTGGCGGCGATGGTCGGGGCCTGGCGTTTGCAGATTGGTCATTCGCTTGGAGTATTCGAAGGGCTGAGCCTGTTGCGATTGTCCCAGGCGTTGCTGGTGTGGGGCGCAGGCTGGTGGGCGTTGGCCTGGGTCATCGAAGTGCTGCATTTTGCGCCGTTGCCGATGCGGGCGCCTTTGTTGTTGGGCATCGCGGCCGTGAGTGTGGCCCTGTGGACGGTAGTGGCGCTGCGCCTGAAATGGCCATCTCTTGGGGCACTCGGCACGGTGTTGATTCCCGCAGCGGCACTGGTGCTGCTCGCGGCCTGGCACTCGCGTTATCACCCGGCAGCCAACGTCGGCTGGCTGGCGTGGGCCGCCGTGTTCGTGGTGCATTTCATGTCCCTGCGACGCCTGGCGCCCATGCTGCCGGCGCGCGCGACGAGCGTCGCCCATGTGCTCGGCTGTTGGTTGTTGATGGGGGTGCTGGCTCTGGAGTTGCGTTACGGCTTGCTGGTGTTGTCCGAGCAATACAACGCCTGGCGCTGGTTGGGTTGGGCGATTCTGCCCAGTCTGTACCTGGTGCTGATGGCGGCACCTCGCGCGTGGCCGTGGCCGGTGTCGGCGTATCCGCGCGAATACCGTGTATACGCCGCCGCGCCGTTGGCGTTGTTGATGCTCGGCTGGTTCTGGCTGGCGAATGTCGCCAGTGACGGCAACGCCGAGCCACTGCCTTACGTGCCATTGATCAACCCGCTGGAGCTGGGCCTGTTGTTGGCGCTGTTCGGCGTCTATGTCTGGTCCCGCAGCGCCATGACACAACTGGCGGTCCGCGAGGATTACGCCGCCATCGCCACGCAAGGGGTCGCAGGTGCCTCGCTGTTCGTGTTCTTTACTGCGTTGGTGATGCGTACGGCACACCATTGGAGTGGGGTGCCGTTCGAGCTGGATCTGTTGCTGGCGTCGATGCGGGTGCAAGCCGGCCTGTCCATCGTCTGGACCTTGATGGCCCTGAGCCTGATGATCGGCGGCCATTTGCTTCGCCGCCGTGAAGTCTGGTTGATCGGCGCGGCCTTGATCGGCGTGGTCGTGGCCAAGCTGTTCTTTGTCGAATTGAGTAACCGCGGCGGGCTGGCGCGGATCGTGTCGTTTATCGGTGTCGGTGTATTGCTGCTGGTGGTGGGCTATTTCGCCCCGCTGCCGCCCAAGCGTGCCGAAGCTGAGCCGGATAACGAGAAACCGGTCCCGGAATCCGAAGGAGTGTCGTCTTGAGTCAGAAGCTTAACCTGGGTTGGCTGGGGGCTGTTGCCATGGGTGTGGTGTTATCGGCGGTTGCCCAGGAAAAACCGGCGGACTTCGCCACTCAAGTGCCTTTGTCGGTGACGGGCGAAGGCCCCTGGTATCGCCTTGAACTGCCTCTGAACGTACAGCTGAATGCACGGCAGACGGACCTGAGCGACGTGCGTGTGTTCAACGCCGTGGGCGAAGTTCAGGCTTATGCCTTGGCCCGGGAGTCGGCGCGGAGCAATGAAACCCGCACCTTGAACGAGGTGAAATGGTTTCCGTTGTACAGCTCGTTGGACGCCACTGAAACCGCGCCGAGTGTGCGGGTGCAATCGAACACCAACGGCACGTTGGTCCAGGTGCAGCCCTCCAGTCAGCTGGAGGCGGGTGAGGAGGAGTTGCGCGGCTGGTTGCTCGACGCATCGTCTATCAAGGCACCGTTGCAGCAGTTGGTTCTCGACTGGATCAGCGAGCGCGACGGATTCCAGCGTTTCACCATCGAAGCCAGCGATGATTTGCAGCATTGGCAGTCCTGGGGCGAAGGGCAGGTGGCGCGCCTGACCTTTTCCGACGAGCGGGTCGAACAGCATGAAGTCAACCTGCCGGGCCAGTCGGCACGCTACCTGCGGTTGCTGTGGATCACCCCGCATTCGGCGCCGACACTGACTTCGGCGCAACTGCAAAGCGCCAATATCCGCAGCCTGCCGCTGCCGTTGGTCTGGTCCCAGCCGTTGGCCGGCAGCAGCGTGAAGGCGGGCGAGTACACCTGGCAGCTGCCGATGGGGCTGAATGTCGAGCGGGTGCAGGTCGAGTTGAGCCAGCCCAACAGCCTGGCGCCAGTGAGCCTGGCCGGCCGGCGCGACAGCAGCTTGCCATGGCAGTCGTTGGGCAGCGGTTTGCTCTATCGCCTGACCCAGGACGGTCAGGACGTGGTGCAAAACCAATTGCAGCTGTCAGGGCAAATCGTCCAGCAATTGAAACTGACCGTGGACGAACGCGGCGGTGGCCTGGGTGATCAGGCGCCGACGCTGAAGTTTGCCGTGCGCGCCACGCAACTGGTGTTCCTGGCGCGTGGGCCGGGGCCTTACACGCTGGTCGTGGGGAATTCGACGGCGAAGGCGGCGAACTTGCCGCTGTCGACGCTGATTCCGGATTACAGCCCGGCAAAACTCGCGACCCTGGGCCGGGCCAAGGTGGATGTCGGGGCGGTGGTCCCGAATGCGGCGACAGAGAAAACGCTGGCGACGACGGACACCCAGTGGAAGACATTCGGCTTGTGGGCGGTGTTGTTGCTCAGTGTCCTGTTCCTGGCAGCGATGGCGTTCAGTTTGTTGCGCAAACCGCCAGCCAAATCCTGAAGAAGGCTGGCGAATGCGTTCGCCCGGTCACTGAAAATGCCGAAATGACCGCAGTTCCCAGGCTCGCATCCAGTCCATTTCCAACTACGCTCATCCCCCGCGCATGAACTCTCTTCGGCCGATCACGTCTGATAGGAGGAAATGCGCCCCGACTCGCGTTAAACTGCGCGGGTTTTTAGCCCCCCCATTCCTCCGGAGCCTTCCATGTCCCGCGTTACCTTGAGTCGCTATTTGATTGAGCAGACCCGCAGCAACAACACTCCTGCCGATCTGCGCTTCCTGATCGAAGTGGTGGCGCGTGCCTGCAAGGAGATCAACCACGCCGTGTCCAAAGGCGCCCTGGGTGGTGTTCTGGGCAGCATGGGCACTGAAAACGTCCAGGGCGAAGTGCAGAAGAAGCTCGACGTGATCTCCAACGAGATCCTGCTCGAAGCCAACGAATGGGGTGGTCACCTGGCCGGCATGGCGTCCGAAGAAATGGACAACGCCTACCAGATCCCGGGCAAATACCCGAAAGGCGCGTACCTGCTGGTATTCGACCCACTGGACGGTTCGTCGAACATCGACATCAACGCCCCGGTGGGCACCATCTTCTCGGTACTGCGTTGCCCGAACGAATACCTGAGCCAGAACGAGCCCTTGAATGAAAAGGCCTTCCTGCAGCCAGGTACACAGCAAGTGGCCGCCGGTTACGCGATCTACGGTCCGCAGACCATGCTGATCCTGACCCTGGGCGACGGCGTGAAAGGCTTTACCCTGGACCGTGAAATGGGCAGCTTCGTACTGACCCACGAAAACATCACCATTCCTGAAGCCACCCAGGAATTCGCCATCAACGCGTCCAACCAGCGTCACTGGGAAGCACCGGTACAGCGCTACGTCAGCGAATTGCTGGCAGGCGATGAAGGCCCGCTGAAAAAGAACTACAACATGCGCTGGGTTGCCGCGATGGTCGCCGACGTGCACCGCATCCTGACCCGCGGCGGTCTGTTCATGTACCCACGCGACAGCCGCGAGCCGTCGAAGCCGGGCAAACTGCGCCTGATGTACGAAGCCAACCCGATGTCGTTCCTGGTCGAACAAGCGGGCGGTGCGTCCACCGACGGCCATCAGCGCATCCTCGACATCCAGCCGGAAGGCCTGCACCAGCGTGTTGCGGTGTTCCTCGGTTCGAAAGAAGAAGTTGCCCGCGTCACGGCTTACCACAAGGAGTAAACCATGACCGCGCCCTGGCAGCCGTTGCTTGATTGGTGGTTCGGAAACTCCGGGTCAGCGAGGGAAGTGGCGGCGCAGAAGGGCAGGTTGTGGTTTGGCAAGCGCGACAGCCAGGACCTCGAAGCGCGCGAGCGTTTCGGGGACTTGGCCGAGCAGGCACTGGCCGGCGGATTGACCGAGTGGATGCAACGTCCCGAAGGTTGGCTGGCCCTGGTGCTGTTGCTCGATCAAATCCCGCGAATGATCTTTCGCGACACCCCCAAAGCGTTTTCCGGCGATTCCCGGGCACAGAAACTCGTGGCCCAAGGCATTGCGGCGGATTTCGATCGGCAGTTGCAGCCGATTCAGCGGGTGTTCATCTACCTGGTGTTCGAGCACAGCGAAAACCTCGCGGTGCAGAACGAAGGTGTCTCGCGTTACATCGAATTGGTGGCGCAGCAGCCGGAGGTCGATCGGGCGTTGTTCGCCGATTATCTGGACTTTGCCGAGCGGCATCAGAGGGTGATTGCGCAGTTTGGGCGGTTTCCGCATCGCAATGCGGTGTTGGGAAGGGAATCGACGGCTGAGGAAATTGAGTTTCTTTCGGGGCCCGGGTCTCGGTTCTAATTTTTTCGTCGCTGCTGATGCCGTCTTCGCGAGCAAGCCCGCGAAGGGGCCGGTGAGCGCGCCTTAGATCCTGAAACTTCCGACTAGCTGCTTCAAACGCGCCGCTTGCTGCTCTAGATCGGCACACGCACGCAAGGTCGACTGCAGGTTCTCCACACCTTCCTGGTTCAGTGTGTTGATCTCGGTGATGTCGACGTTGATCGACTCCACCACGGCCGTCTGTTCTTCAGTGGCGGTGGCGACCGACTGGTTCATGCCATCGATCTCCCCGATGCGCAGGGTCACGCTCCCCAGTCGCTCGCCCGCCTGGTTGGCGATGCCGACGCTGCTTTCGCTCTGGCGCTGGCTGTCGGTCATGATGCCCACCGCTGCCCGGGCGCCGACTTGCAGCTCTTCGATCATCGTCTGCACTTGTTGCGCCGAGTCCTGGGTGCGGTGAGCGAGGTTGCGCACCTCGTCGGCAACCACCGCGAAACCACGGCCGGCCTCACCGGCTCGCGCCGCTTCAATCGCCGCGTTCAGTGCCAGCAGGTTGGTCTGCTGGGAGATGCTGGTAATCACTTCCAGGATCTGCCCGATGTTGACCGTGTTGCTGTTGAGGGTCTCGATGTTGCCGCACGAATCGCTGATCTTGGCCGACAGTTGCTGCATCGCAGCGATGGTTTTATCCACTACCTGTTGGCCGTCTTCGGCCAGGCTGCGGGCATCGCTGGAATGTTGCGAGGCGAGGGCGGCGTTTTGGGCGATTTCCTGGGCGGCGGCACCGAGCTGGTTGATCGCCGCGGCCACGCTGTTGGTGCGCGAGGCTTGCTGGTCTGAGTTGAGCATCGACGAGTTCGACGCGGCCACCACCCGCAGCGCCACTTCGTTGACCTGGCCGGTGGCTGAGGATACTTCGATGATCGAGGTGTGAATGCGTTCGACGAAACGGTTGAACGACAGCCCCAGCGCGCCGAACTCGTCGTGGCCGTGAATGACCAGGCGCTTGGTCAGGTCACCTTCGCCTTCGGCGATGTCGTGCATGGCGCGACCCATGGTCAGCAGCGGCTGCATCAACAGGTTGATCAGCATGCCCAGCAGCACAATGATGATCACCACGGCAATCACCATGGCAATGATCGCCGAGGTGCGGAACTCGCTGAGCATCGAGAACGCGGTGTCCTGGTCGAGCACCAGAGCCACGTACCAGTCCGCCGACGGTACGCCGTTGACGTGGGTGAAGGAGATGAACTGGCGCTTGCCGTCGATCTCGACTTCTTTCATGCCCGGGCTGACTTTCGGCGCACCATTGGAGTAGGCCTCGGTCAGGTTCTTGAGTACCAGCTTGCTGTCCGGGTGAATCAGGATCTTGCCGTCGGCACCGACGATGAACGCATGGCCGTGACCGCCTAAGTTCAGCGAATTGATGATTGCACTGACGCTGGACAGGTCGATGTCGGCGCCGGCGACACCAATCATCTGGCCCTGATGCAGCACCGGGGTGGCGACGGTGATTACCAGCTTGCCGGAGGAGGCGGCGATGTAGGGTTCGGTGACGATGGTCTGTTGCGCGCTGTTGGCCGCCTTGTACCAGCCGCGGGCGCGCGGGTCGTAGTCCGCCGCGCGGTTGCCCGCCGGGACCGAGAACATCACGCCGTCGGTGCCACCGAAGTAACTCAGCTGGAAGTTGCCGGTGTAGGCGGGCAGGTCGATGATCCGTTTCAGGCCAGCGGGAGCATTGCCGTCGGCGTTGATCTGTTGGGCCATCGACTGCAGCAATTGCATGCGGCTTTCCAGCCAGGTCTGGATGTTGCTGGTGGTCAGGCTGCCGAGTTCCTGCATCGAGGCCTCGGTACTGTTGCGCAAGGTTTCGCGCTGGCGATAGTCGTTGAACAGGATGAAACAAGCGAATGCGACGGCCACCACGAGGGCGGCAGCCAGCAATATCTTGTGGCTGAACTTCATGTTTCGGGTCATGGATGAGCTACCGCAGAGGGGCTGTTCGACAAAATGGGAGAGCAAGCGCCAGCGACGTGGCTTTGCGTTGCATTTATGTCGACTGAACGGCGCCAAAGATTAGGCGGATTTTCTGAAAAACGATGAAATGCCCGGTAAACAGGCAAAGTGGCTGATTTTCGGCAAAAGGTAGACGAGTGGCCCGATAAATAGCCTGCCGGGCAGGGAACCAGACAGGGGTTTTCTCTTCTAAGCTTCAGCTTGGCAGCCATGCCAATCCCCTACGCCCCCGGAGTTTCACCATGTCGTTGCGTTCCATCGCCCTGCTTTCGTTCTGCGTATTGCTCGCTGCCTGCAGCAAGGTCAATCAGGAAAACTACTCGAAGCTCTCCGCCGGCATGGCCAAGGCCGAAGTGGAGACCCTGTTGGGCAAACCCGCCGATTGTTCAGGCGCGCTCGGCATGTCCAGCTGCACCTGGGGCGACAAGAACAGCTTTATCAGCGTGCAGTTCGCCGGTGACAAAGTGCTGATGTTTTCCGGCCAAGGCCTGAAGTAAACCGGGGCGATCGCCCACGGGAGAAAAATAATGAAGCGGTTATTGATCATCCTTTTTGCCGGCCTGGTGTTGGCCGGCTGTGCCACGTCTGGCCCGGACCCGTTGGCCCCCAAGACAGTCAATAGCGTTAACCTCAAGCGCTACCAGGGCACCTGGTACGAGCTGGCTCGCATGCCGATGTACTTCCAGCGCGACTGCGCGCAGTCCGAAGCCCATTACACGCTCAAGCCCGACGGCAACGTCGCGGTGTTGAACCGCTGCCTGACGGCGCAGTGGCAATGGGAAGAGGTCAAGGGCACGGCTTATCCACAGACGCCCGGCAAGAACGACAAGCTGTGGGTCGAGTTCGATACCTGGTTTTCCAGGTTGATCCCGGGTACGGCGAAGGGCGAATACTGGGTGCTGTATGTCAGCGATGACTACAAGACCGCCATCGTCGGTGATCCGAGCCGCAAGTATCTGTGGCTGTTGTCGCGCACGCCGACCGTGAACGGTGTGGTGCGTGAGGAGCTGCTGAGCAAGGCGCGTCAGCAGGGTTACGACACCACGCGGCTGATCTGGCGGGCATCGGAACAGCAGATGGCGAAGACATCTAACTAGCGGTGCGACTGAAAAAGATCGCAGCCTGCGGCAGCTCCTACATCGATCCGGTTGGTCGCAATCATGCGGATAAACACGGAACCTGTAGGAGCTGCCGCAGGCTGCGATCTTTTGCTTTTAACCGAGCAAGTCGCGCAGGACCTGGGTGAAGGCGCGGCTGCTTTCCTCTTCGTCCGCATGCCGACCGTCACGCACGACCCATTGACCATTGACCAGCACATCCCGCACCTGGCGATCGCCGCCGGCAAACAACCAACGGTTGAGAATCCCGTCGCCACTGGCCGTTGCCAGGTACGGATCGTTGCCGTCGAGCACCAGCCAGTCGGCGCGCTTGCCGACTTCCAGGGCGCCAATCGGCTGGCCCAGTGCCTGGGCGCCGCCATCCAGCGCCGCATCAAACAGCGTACGACCGACCATTGGCTGATCTGCGCCATACAAACGATTTCGCCGCTGGTCGCGCAGACGTTGGCCGTATTCCAGCCAGCGTAATTCTTCCACCACGCTCAACGACACATGGCTGTCGGAACCGATGCCCATGCGACCGCCCTGAGCGAGGAAATCCACCGCCGGGAAAATCCCGTCGCCCAGGTTGGCTTCGGTGGTCAGGCACAGGCCAGCGATGGCGCGGCTTCTGGCCATCGACGTGACTTCTTCCGGGTTGGCGTGGGTCGCGTGGACCAGGCACCAGCGCTGATCGACATCGACGTTTTCATACAGCCATTGCAGCGGACGACGACCGCTCCAGGTCAGGCAGTCGTCGACTTCTTTCTGCTGCTCGGCAATGTGGATGTGCACCGGGCATTGCTTGTCGCTGGCCGCCAGCACTTCGCTTATCTGCTGCGGTGTTACCGCGCGCAGCGAGTGGAAACACAGGCCCAGTGCTTGCGCCGGTTGCTGCGCCAGCACCGGTTGCAGGCGCGATTGCAGCTTGAGGTAGTTTTCGGTGCTGTTGATGAAACGGCGCTGGCCTTCGTTCGGAGCCTGGCCGCCAAAACCGGAATGGCTGTAGAGCACCGGCAGCAGGGTCAGGCCGATACCGGCGGAACCCGCAGCCTGGCTGATACGCAGGGCCAGTTCGGCCGGGTCCGCGTAAGGCTGGCCATTGATGTCATGGTGTACGTAATGAAATTCCGCCACCGACGTGTAACCGGCCTTGAGCATTTCGATGTACAGCTGACGGGCGATGACGCCGAGTTGCTCCGGGCTGATTTTTCCGACGAGGCGATACATCAGGTCGCGCCAGGTCCAGAAACTGTCGTTCGGATTGCCCGCCACTTCCGCCAGCCCGGCCATGGCCCGCTGGAAAGCGTGGGAGTGCAGGTTCGGCATGCCAGGCAACAGCGGACCGCTTAACCGTTCGGCGCCATCTGCGTTGGAATCGGCCTGGATATGGGTCAATACGCCGTCGGCGCTGACCTCAAGACGTACATTGTTGGCCCATCCACTAGGCAGCAGCGCGCGTTCGGCAAAGAAGGCGGACATGGTTCAGCACCCCATCGTGTGTTATTTGTATATACATATACAGACGTTTGCCTGCCCGGTAAACTCCGGCAAGCTAGCGACATCAATCAAATGACCAAGGATTAACCGTGCCGACTCCGCCTCCAGTCTCTCCGTTGGCCGCGAACATGGGCGACAGTCCGGCGCCCTTGTACGCCCGCGTCAAACAAATGATCACCCAGCAAATCGACAGTGGAAACTGGCCGCCGCACTACCGCGTTCCGTCGGAAAGCGAGCTGGTCAGCCAGTTGGGCTTCAGCCGCATGACCATCAACCGCGCCCTGCGCGAGATGACCGCCGATGGCCTGCTGGTGCGCATGCAGGGCGTCGGCACGTTCGTCGCCGAGCCGAAAAGCCAGTCTGCGCTGTTTGAAGTGCACAACATCGCCGACGAAATCGCCTCTCGCGGCCATCGCCACACCTGCAAGGTCATCACGCTCGAAGAAGAAGCCGCCGGCTCCGAGCGCGCCCTGGCCCTGGACATGCGCGAAGGGCAGAAGGTGTTCCATTCGCTGATCGTGCATTTCGAAAACGATATTCCGGTGCAAATCGAAGACCGTTTCGTCAATGCGCTGGTGGCGCCGGACTACCTTAAACAGGACTTCACCCTGCAAACGCCCTACGCCTACCTGAATCAGGTCGCGCCGCTGACCGAAGGCGAGCACGTGGTTGAGGCGATCCTGGCCGAGCCGTCCGAATGCAAATTGCTACAGATTGAAAAAGGCGAGCCGTGCCTGCTGATCCGTCGCCGCACCTGGTCCGGTCGTCAGCCAGTGACCGCCGCTCGCTTGATCCACCCCGGTTCCCGTCATCGTCTGGAAGGTCGGTTTCATAAATGAATCAGTTGAAGGTTTTACGCGCCAAAGATTACCCGCGCATGCCGTGGAAAAACGGCGGCGGCAGCACCGAAGAGATCACCCGCGATGCCGGCACCGGCCTGGATGGCTTTGGCTGGCGCCTGTCGATTGCCGACATTGGCGAATCGGGCGGCTTTTCCACCTTCGCCGGTTACGAGCGAGTGATCACCGTTTTGCAGGGCGACGGCATGAGCCTGACGGTGGATGGCCAGGACACTCGGCCACTGTTACCGCTGGACCCGTTTGCCTTCAGTGGTGAAAGCAAGGTTGCCTGCACATTGCTGGGCGGGTCGATTCGTGATTTCAATCTGATTTACGCGCCGCAGCGTTATGCCGCGCGGTTGCAGTGGTTGAGCGGTGAGCAGCGGTTCTTCAGTTCAGCGGGCACGGTGTTGGTGTTCAGCATCAGCGATGCGCTGGAAGTTGTGGTCGGTAACAGCGCTTCGAAGCTCGGTCGTCATGACTGCCTGCAACTCGACGGTAACGCCGGGCTGCTGGAAGTCTCCGTCAATGGTCCATGCTGTGTGATTGAGCTGGCCGCACGCTGATTCTGAATTTTCAAAGGATCGCAGCCTTCGGCAGCTCCTACAGGATGCACACCATCCCATGTAGGAGCTGCCGAAGGCTGCGATTTTTTGCATTTCAGCGTTCCCGAAAGCGCACCACTTTGTTACCGAATGCCCCAGCGTGGCGCAATATCACGCTCAAGTAACAAAATCCCCTCGCCACAAAAATCCCCCCGAAAATTTTTCATCTACGCCAGAACCCTTGTTCCAGGCGCTCTCCAGCCATTTCCGAATTTTTCTTGAATGCTCATCCAACAAGTTGGCCGCTTGATTGCATATGCTTGTATGTACAAGTAAAGACGTATGTGTATGAGTCACGAGGACTCAACCATCGTCCACTGATTCGCTGGTGTGCACTGATGCCCATTGGCTTGCTCGCCCACTGCCTGGGTTGGTTTGGATTGATTGCTGAGGAGTCTTTTTCGTGACTGACATTAAACCTACTAAGTTTCGTGACGTTGAAATCCGTGCCGCACGCGGTAACAAGCTGACCGCCAAGAGCTGGCTGACCGAAGCGCCGCTGCGCATGCTGATGAACAACCTCGACCCGGAAGTCGCCGAGAACCCTAAAGAACTGGTGGTTTACGGTGGTATCGGTCGCGCTGCACGTAACTGGGAATGCTACGACAAGATCGTCGAAAGCCTGACCAACCTGAACGACGACGAGACCCTGCTGGTGCAATCCGGCAAGCCGGTCGGCGTGTTCAAGACCCACAGCAACGCCCCGCGCGTACTGATTGCCAACTCCAACCTGGTTCCACACTGGGCGAGCTGGGAACACTTCAACGAACTGGACGCCAAAGGCCTGGCCATGTACGGCCAGATGACCGCCGGCAGCTGGATCTACATCGGCAGCCAGGGCATCGTCCAGGGCACCTACGAAACCTTCGTAGAAGCCGGTCGCCAACACTACAACGATGACCTGAAAGGTCGTTGGGTCCTGACTGCCGGCCTTGGTGGCATGGGCGGCGCCCAGCCCCTGGCTGCAACCCTGGCCGGCGCTTGCTCGCTGAACATCGAATGCCAGCAGGTCAGCATCGATTTCCGTCTGAAAAGCCGCTACGTCGATGAGCAGGCTACCGACCTCGACGACGCTCTGGCCCGCATCGCCAAATACACCAAGGAAGGCAAGGCGATTTCCATCGCGCTGCTGGGCAACGCCGCTGAAATCCTGCCGGAGCTGGTCAAGCGTGGCGTGCGCCCGGACATGGTCACCGACCAGACCAGCGCCCACGACCCGCTCAACGGTTACCTGCCTGCCGGCTGGACCTGGGACCAGTACCGCGCTCGCGCCAAGACTGAACCTGCCGCTGTGATCAAGGCCGCCAAGCAATCGATGGCCGTGCACGTCAAGGCGATGCTCGAGTTCCAGAAAATGGGCGTGCCGACCTTCGACTACGGCAACAACATCCGTCAGATGGCGCAGGAAGAAGGCGTGGAAAACGCATTCGACTTCCCAGGCTTCGTACCGGCCTACATCCGTCCGCTGTTCTGCCGTGGCATCGGGCCGTTCCGTTGGGCTGCGCTGTCGGGCAACGCTGAAGACATCTACAAGACCGACGCCAAGGTCAAGGAACTGATCCCGGACGACGCCCACCTGCACAACTGGCTGGACATGGCCCGCGAGCGCATCAGCTTCCAGGGCCTGCCAGCACGTATCTGCTGGGTTGGTCTGGGCCTGCGCGCCAAGCTGGGCCTGGCGTTCAACGAAATGGTGCGCAGCGGCGAGTTGTCCGCGCCAATCGTGATCGGCCGCGACCACCTGGACTCCGGTTCGGTATCGAGCCCTAACCGCGAAACCGAATCGATGCAGGACGGTTCCGACGCCGTTTCCGACTGGCCACTGCTCAACGCTCTGCTGAACACCGCGAGCGGCGCGACCTGGGTTTCCCTGCACCACGGCGGCGGCGTCGGCATGGGCTTCTCCCAGCACTCGGGCATGGTGATCGTCTGCGACGGTACTGACGAAGCGGCCGAGCGTATCGCTCGCGTGCTGCACAACGACCCGGCGACCGGCGTCATGCGTCACGCCGATGCCGGTTACCAGATCGCCATCGACTGCGCCAAGGAACAAGGGCTGAACCTGCCGATGATTACCGGCAAGTAATGCTTGCTCTGTAGGAGCTGCCGCAGGCTGCGATTTTTTGATCTTGATCTTTTAATCGCAGCCTGCGGCAGCTCCTACAGAGATCACGACGTTGCAGACCTAACAACAAGCGAAGTCGGTCGCGCTGCGGCGCAGGCCTGATTGGACGTGGACAGGGCTGGATGCCTCTTGACTGCCGTAAGCCAATTCATGATTAGGAGCGTCACAACAATGAAATCGAACAAGACCCTGCTGACCACATTGCTTTCCATGGGCCTGCTGGCCAGCGCTGGCGCCACTCAGGCGGCGGGTTGGTGCGAGTCGGGCAAACCGGTGAAGTTCGCCGGTTTGAACTGGGAAAGCGCCATGCTGCTGACCGACGTGATGCAAGTCGTGCTGGAGAAAGGCTACGACTGCAAGACCGACAGCCTGCCAGGCAACTCCATCACCATGGAAAACGCCCTGAGCAGCAACGATATTCAAGTGTTTGCCGAAGAATGGGTCGGCCGCAGTGAAGTCTGGAACAAGGCCGAGAAGGCCGGCAAGGTCGTCGGTGTCGGCGCACCGGTGGTTGGCGCGATCGAAGGCTGGTACGTGCCGCGCTACGTGATCGAAGGCGACGCCAAGCGCAAGCTGGAAGCCAAGGCTCCGGACCTGAAAAACATTGCTGACCTGGGCAAATACTCGGCGATCTTCAAGGACGCCGAAGAGCCGTCCAAGGGGCGTTTCTACAACTGCCCGGCCGGTTGGACCTGTGAGCTGGACAACAGCGAAATGCTCAAGAGCTACGGCCTGGAAAGCACCTACAC
The DNA here is from genome assembly GCF_949767825.1 of Pseudomonas sp. IT-P258. Taxonomy (NCBI): domain Bacteria; kingdom Pseudomonadati; phylum Pseudomonadota; class Gammaproteobacteria; order Pseudomonadales; family Pseudomonadaceae; genus Pseudomonas; species Pseudomonas sp. IT-P258. The sequence continues at coordinate 234,581 of NZ_CATKPU010000043.1, forward strand.
CAACTTCCGCCCAGGCACCGGCCCGGCGCTGGATGCCGCGGTGCTGTCGAGCTACAAGCGTGGCGAGCCGATCCTGTTCTACTACTGGTCGCCAACGCCGCTGATGGGCCAGATCGACGCGGTGAAACTCGAAGAGAAACCAGGCGTGAACAAGACCGTGGATATCAAGGTCGGCCTGTCCAAGACTTTCCACGACGAAGCCCCGGAGCTGGTGGCCGTGCTGGAAAAGGTCAACGTGCCGATCGACCTGCTGAACCAGAACCTTGGGCGCATGACCAAAGAGCGGATCGAATCACCAAAACTGGCCAAGATCTTCCTGAAGGAACATCCTGAAGTCTGGCACGCATGGGTGAGCGAAGACGCAGCCAAGAAAATCGACGCGGCCTTGTAGGTCGAGCTTCTCCGGCTGTCGGCAACGGCAGTCGGATGCTTGATCGCAACCCCTTGATTGAGAGTCTCTTATGTTTCCCGAAAGCTTTACCTTTTCCATCGCCGACTGGGTCAACGGTTGGGTCGATTCGCTGGTCACCAACTACGGCGACGTGTTCCGGCACATCTCCGACACCCTGTTGTGGGCCATCGTCAATCTTGAAGGCCTGCTGCGTGCCGCACCCTGGTGGCTGATGCTGGCGATCGTGGCCGGTGTGGCCTGGCATGCGACCCGCAAGGTCGTGACCACTGCCGTCATCGTTGGTTTGCTGTTCCTGGTGGGAGCGGTCGGCCTCTGGGACAAACTGATGCAGACCCTGGCGCTGATGATGGTGGCGACGATCATTTCGGTGTTGATCGGCATTCCGCTGGGCATTCTCTCGGCGCGCAGCAATCGCCTGCGTTCGATACTGATGCCGTTGCTGGACATCATGCAGACCATGCCGAGCTTCGTGTACCTGATCCCGGTGCTGATGCTGTTTGGCCTGGGCAAGGTCCCGGCGATTTTCGCCACGGTGATCTACGCCGCGCCGCCGCTGATCCGCTTGACCGATCTGGGCATTCGCCAGGTCGACGGCGAAGTGATGGAAGCGATCAACGCCTTCGGTGCCAACCGCTGGCAGCAACTGTTCGGCGTGCAACTGCCGCTGGCCCTGCCGAGCATCATGGCCGGGATCAACCAGACCACCATGATGGCCCTTTCGATGGTGGTGATCGCCTCGATGATCGGTGCCCGTGGCCTGGGTGAAGACGTGCTGGTGGGGATTCAGACCCTCAACGTCGGACGTGGCCTTGAAGCCGGTCTGGCGATCGTGATTCTGGCTGTGGTGATCGACCGCATTACACAGGCGTACGGTCGCGCACGGCATGAGGTGAGCAAATGAACAACGCAACCGTGAGCAAGATCGAAGTCAAGAACGTCTTCAAGATTTTCGGCAACCGTGCCAAGGAGGCCCTGGCCATGGTCGGCCAGGGCAAGACCAAGGACCAGGTGCTGGCCGAAACCGGCTGCGTGGTCGGCGTAAACGACCTGTCGCTGAGCATCGGCAGCGGCGAGATCTTCGTGATCATGGGCCTGTCGGGTTCCGGCAAGTCGACCCTGGTCCGCCACTTCAACCGCCTGATCGACCCGACCAGCGGTGCGATCCTGGTGGACGGCGTGGACATCCTGCAATACGACATGGAAGCCCTGCGCGAATTTCGTCGGCGCAAGATCAGCATGGTGTTCCAGAGCTTCGGCCTGTTGCCGCACAAGAGCGTGCTGGACAACGTCGCCTACGGCCTGAAAATCCGTGGCGAAAGCAAAGCCATGTGTGCCGAGCGTGCGCTGCACTGGATCAACACCGTGGGCCTCAAGGGCTACGAAAACAAATACCCGCACCAGCTTTCCGGCGGCATGCGTCAGCGTGTGGGCCTGGCCCGCGCCCTGGCGGCGGACACCGACATCATCCTGATGGACGAAGCGTTCAGCGCCCTCGACCCGCTGATCCGCGCCGAGATGCAGGACCAGTTGCTGGAGCTGCAAAAGACCCTGCACAAGACCATCGTCTTCATCACCCACGACCTCGACGAGGCCGTGCGCATCGGCAACCGCATCGCGATCCTCAAGGATGGCCGCCTGATTCAGGTCGGCACGCCACGAGAGATCCTGCATTCGCCGGCGGATGAGTATGTAGACCGCTTTGTGCAGCGTCGGGCGGCGGTGGTTTAAGGCTCTAAAAGATCGCAGCCTGCGGCAGCTCCTACAGAAGTGAGCCGTACTCGGTGTAGGAGCTGCCGAAGGCTGCGATCTTTTGATTTTATTTAGATGAGGTTGAAGATGTCCCAGGCTGAAAAAATCGTTATCACCGAGGCGCAGGTCAGTTGGCAGGACGTGGTCGCCGTTGCTCGTCATGGCGCACAGCTTGAACTGTCGGCACCGATCTGGGCGCGCATCGAAAACGCGCAGGCCATCGTCCAGCGCATCGTTACCAGTGGCGAACGTGCCTACGGCATCAACACCGGCCTGGGCGCGCTGTGCAACGTCTCGCTGCAGGACGAACAACTCAGCCAGTTGTCGCGCAACACCTTGCTCAGCCACGCCTGTGGCGTTGGCGCGCCACTGACCAACGAGCAGACCCGCTCGATCATGTGCGCCGCCGTCGTCAACTACAGCCACGGTAAATCCGGCCTGCACCGTCAGGTCGTCGAAGCCCTGCTGGCCCTGCTCAACCGTGGCATCACGCCGCAAGTGCCGTCCCAGGGTTCCGTGGGCTACCTGACCCACATGGCGCACATCGGCATCGCGCTGTTGGGCGTTGGCAATGTCAGCTATCGCGGCCAGGTCGTTTCCGCGCAGCAAGCGCTGGCCGAAGAAGGCTTGCAACCGGTCAAGCTCGGTGCCAAGGACGGTTTGTGCCTGGTCAACGGTACGCCGTGCATGACCGGCTTGAGCTGCCTGGCGATTGCCGATGCCACGCGCCTGCTGGAATGGGCCGACGTGATCGGTGCCATGAGCTTCGAGGCCCAGCGCGGGCAGATCGACGCCTTCGATGCCGAGATCATCGCGCTCAAGCCGCACCCTGGCATGCAACAGGTCGGGATCAACCTGCGGGCCTTGCTCGACGGCAGCGAAGTAATTGCCCAGAGCAAAGGCATCCGTACCCAGGACGCCCTGAGCATCCGCTCGATCCCGCAGGTGCACGGCGCCGCTCGCGACCAATTGGTACACGCGAGCAAACAGATCGAAACCGAACTCAACGGCACCACCGATAACCCGCTGGTACTGGGTACTGCGGACAGCTATCGCGTGGTGTCCCAAGCCAACCCCCACGGCCAGTCCGTGGCAATGGCGGCGGACCTGCTGGCGATTGCCATGGCGGAAATCGGCTCCATCGCCGAGCGTCGCCTGGACCGTTTGATCAACCCGCACGTCAGTGGCCTGCCGGCCTTCCTGGTGGCCAACCCGGGGGTGAACTCCGGGATGATGATCGTGCAATACGTCGCCGCTTCGCTGTGTGCGGAAAACCGTCAACTGGCGCAACCGGCGGTGCTGGATAACTTCGTGACGTCGGGCCTGCAGGAAGATCACCTGAGCCTGGGCACCAACGCCGCGCTGAAGCTGCACCGCGCGCTCGAAAACTGCACGCAGATCCTCGCCATCGAGTATTTGCTGGCAGCCCAGGCGTTTGAATTTTTGAAAGAACAACGCTTCGGCGCCGGCACCGATGCGGCCTGGCGTCTGCTGCGCGAGCATGTTGCCCCCTACGACCAGGATCGCTGGTTGGCACCGGACATCGCCGCCGCTGCCGCTGTATTGAAAGACCCGACTTTGCTGCACAACACTTTTCCCAACCTGAACTGATTTCAACAACACCAGCGTGCCAAGGCGCGGCTCCCCAAAAGGCAGACGCGACGGACAACGGACATCTCCGGAGCGTCTGGTGAGTTAACAACAACTCTCAAAAGGAGCACAAAATGACTGCGCTAAACCTGATTCCCGGCCAACTGAGCCTCGCCCAACTGCGTGACGTCTATCAGCAGCCGGTGAAACTGACCCTCGACCACAGCGCCTCGGCCCAGATCGAAGCCAGCGTTGCCTGCGTGGAACAGATCCTCGCCGAAAATCGCACCGCCTACGGCATCAACACCGGTTTCGGCCTGCTGGCCTCGACCCGCATCGCCAGCGAAGACCTGGAAAACCTGCAACGCTCGCTGGTGCTGTCCCACGCCGCCGGTGTCGGCCAGCCGATCAGCGATGAGCTGGTGCGACTGATCATGGTGCTCAAGGTCAACAGCCTGAGCCGTGGGTTCTCTGGCATCCGCCGCGTGGTGATCGACGCGCTGATCGCCCTGATCAACGCCGAGGTGTACCCGCACATTCCATTGAAAGGTTCGGTCGGTGCTTCCGGTGACTTGGCGCCTCTGGCCCATATGTCCCTGGTGCTGCTGGGCGAAGGCAAGGCACGCTACAAAGGCGAGTGGATGGAAGCCACCGAAGCGCTGAAAGTTGCAGGTCTGACCCCGCTGACCCTGGCCGCGAAAGAAGGCCTGGCGCTGCTCAACGGCACTCAGGTGTCCACCGCTTTCGCCTTGCGTGGCCTGTTTGAAGGCGAAGACCTGTTCGCCGGTGCCTTGGCCCTGGGCGGCCTGACCGTTGAAGCGGTCCTGGGTTCGCGTTCGCCGTTCGACGCCCGCATCCACGCTGCCCGTGGCCAGAAAGGCCAGATCGACGCCGCCGCCGCTTACCGCGACCTGCTGGGCGAGCGCAGCGAAGTGTCCGACTCCCACGAAAACTGCGAAAAGGTACAAGACCCGTACTCCCTGCGCTGCCAGCCACAAGTCATGGGCGCCTGCCTGACCCAGTTCCGTCAAGCGGCCGAAGTACTGGCGATCGAAGCCAACGCCGTTTCCGACAACCCGTTGGTGTTCGCCGCTGAAGGTGACGTGATCTCCGGTGGCAACTTCCACGCAGAACCAGTGGCCATGGCCGCTGACAACATGGCGCTGGCCATCGCCGAAATCGGCTCCCTGAGCGAGCGCCGTATCTCGCTGATGATGGACAAGCACATGTCGCAACTGCCGCCGTTCCTGGTGGCCAACGGTGGCGTGAACTCCGGCTTCATGATCGCCCAGGTGACCGCTGCGGCACTGGCCAGCGAGAACAAGGCATTGTCCCATCCGCATTCGGTGGACAGCCTGCCGACTTCCGCCAACCAGGAAGACCACGTTTCCATGGCTCCAGCGGCTGGCAAGCGTCTGTGGGAAATGGCCGAGAACACCCGCGGGATTCTCGCGGTGGAATGGCTGGCGGCAGTGCAGGGCCTGGACCTGCGCAACGGCCTTAAGACTTCGCCAAAGCTGGAAAAGGCCCGTGCCATCCTGCGTGCCGACGTGCCTTTCTATGAGAAGGACCGGTTCTTTGCGCCGGACATCAATGCGGCGTCTGAATTGTTGGCCTCGCGTTGCCTGAACGAACTGGTAACGGCGAAGTTGCTGCCTAGCCTGTAATTGCCCCTTCGCGAGCAAGTCGAATCGTCGCACCGCCGCTCCCACATGGATCGCGTTGAACCTGTAGGAGCTGGCTTGCCAGCGATTCGATTTAGCGTCGAATAACAATAATTAGGGACGAGAAATGCAACAGCCAGAAAAAGGTTTGAAACGCGGGCTCTCTGCCCGACATATTCGCTTCATGGCGCTGGGGTCGGCAATCGGCACCGGGCTGTTTTATGGATCTGCCTCGGCCATTCAAATGGCCGGGCCTGCGGTACTGCTCGCTTACCTGATCGGCGGCGCGGCGGTGTTCATGGTCATGCGCGCCCTCGGTGAGATGGCGGTGCACAACCCGGTGGCCGGCTCTTTCGGCCAGTACGCCAGCACCTACCTGGGGCCGATGGCAGGCTTCATCCTCGGTTGGACCTACGCATTCGAAATGGTCATCGTCGGCATGGCCGACGTCACTGCATTCGGTATTTACATGGGCTTCTGGTTCCCGGAGGTTTCCCGCTGGATCTGGGTGCTGGGTGTCGTTTCCATCGTTGGCGGCCTGAACTTGTGCAACGTCAAAGTCTTCGGTGAAATGGAGTTCTGGCTGTCGCTGCTCAAGGTCGCGGCCATCGTCGCGATGATCCTGGGCGGTTTCGGCATCATGTGGTTCGGCATCAGCTCGGCCCCAGGCCAGGCGACCGACATCAGCAACCTCTGGAACCACGGCGGTTTCATGCCCAATGGCATGGGCGGTCTGATCGCTTCGTTCGCGGTAGTGATGTTTGCGTTTGGCGGTATTGAAATCATCGGCGTAACGGCAGGTGAAGCCAAGGATCCGCAGCACGTGCTGCCCCGGGCGATCAATGCCGTACCGTTGCGGATCCTGCTGTTCTACGTGCTGACGATGCTGGTGCTGATGTCGATCTTTCCATGGCAGCAGATCGGCAGCCAGGGCAGCCCGTTCGTGCAGATCTTCGACAAGCTGGGGATCAGCTCGGCGGCCACCATCCTCAATATCGTGGTGATCACGGCGGCGATTTCGGCGATCAACAGTGACATCTTCGGCGCTGGCCGCATGATGTTCGGCCTGGCCCAGCAAGGGCATGCACCCAAGGGCTTCGCCCGCCTGTCGCGCAATGGCGTGCCATGGATGACGGTGGTGGTGATGAGTGCCGCGCTGTTGCTGGGTGTGTTGCTGAATTACCTGATCCCGGAAAACGTGTTCCTGTTGATCGCTTCCATCGCGACCTTTGCCACTGTGTGGGTCTGGCTGATGATTCTGGTGACCCAGGTGGCCATGCGCCGGTCCATGAGCGCCGAGCAGGTGGCACAACTGAAATTCCCGGTACCGCTGTGGCCTTATGCGCCAGCGGCGGCGATTGTCTTCATGCTGTTCATCTTCGGCGTGCTGGGCTATTTCCCGGACACCCAGGCAGCGCTGATCGTCGGCGTGGTCTGGATCGTGTTGCTGGTGCTGGCCTACCTGACGTGGGTGAAACCGGCGGCGGGCCAGGCAGCCCTGGTGACACAGGACCCTGTTTTTTCTCATCGATAACCTAATGGAGGCCACGGATGAAAACTCTCTGGCAACACTGTCACGTCGCAACCATGGCACAAGGCGTCTACTCGATCATCGAGGACGCGGCCATCGTGACGTCAGGAGCGCACATTGAGTGGATCGGCCCACGCGGTGAATTGCCGGCGGGCGAGTACCCGGCCGTCAATGATTTGAGTGGGGCCTGGGTCACGCCGGGCCTGATCGATTGCCACACTCACACGGTGTTCGGCGGTAACCGCAGCGGTGAATTCGAACAGCGCCTGCAAGGCGTCAGCTACGCGGAAATTGCCGCCAGCGGTGGCGGTATTGCCAGCACCGTGCGCGCCACCCGCGCAGCCAGCGAAGATGAACTGTTCGCCAGTGCCGCCAAGCGCCTGAAAAGCCTGATGCGTGATGGTGTCACCAGCATCGAAATCAAGTCCGGCTACGGCCTGGACCTGGCCAACGAACGCAAGATGCTGCGCGTGGCCCGTCGCCTCGGCGCCGAACTGCCGGTCAGCGTGCGCAGCACCTGCCTGGCGGCTCACGCCTTGCCGCCGGAGTACAAGGATCGCGCTGACGACTATATCGATCACATCTGCGCCGACATGCTCCCGGCCCTGGCCGCCGAAGGTCTGGTCGATGCGGTGGACGCGTTCTGCGAGTACCTGGCGTTCTCCCCGGCACAAGTCGAGCGGGTGTTCATCACCGCCCAGAAACTGGGCCTGCCAGTGAAGCTGCATGCCGAGCAGTTGTCGTCGCTGCATGGTTCAAGCCTGGCGGCGCGTTATCACGCATTGTCCGCCGACCACCTGGAGTTCATGACCGAGGATGACGCCATTGCCATGGCCAAGTCCGGCACGGTCGCGGTGCTGTTGCCCGGCGCCTTTTACTTCCTGCGCGAAACCCAATTGCCGCCGATGGAGGCCCTGCGCAAGCACGGCGTGAAAATCGCCATCGCCAGCGACCTCAACCCGGGCACCTCGCCGGCACTGTCGTTGCGCCTGATGCTGAACATGGCTTGTACCTGCTTGCGCATGACCCCGGAAGAGGCCCTGGCCGGCGCGACGATTCATGCCGCCACCGCACTGGGCATGGCTGACACCCATGGTTCGCTGGAGGTCGGCAAGGTCGCGGATTTTGTCGCCTGGCAAATCGATCGTCCGGCCGACCTGTGTTACTGGCTGGGCGGCGACCTGGAAAAACGCGTCGTGCGCCACGGCGTCGAATCAAGTCTGTAGGAGATCTGTTGTGGATAAGGTTCTGAACTTCAAACAAGGCCGCGTACCGCTGCTGATCAGCATGCCCCACGCTGGCGTGCGCCTGACACCTGCGGTCGAAGCCGGGTTGATCCCTGACGCGAAAAGCCTGCCGGATACCGACTGGCATATCCCGCAGCTTTACGACTTCGCCGCGCAACTGGGTGCAAGCACCCTGGCCGCCGAGTACTCGCGGTTCGTCATCGACCTGAACCGGCCATCCGACGACAAGCCGCTGTACGTGGGCGCGACCACAGGCCTGTACCCGGCCACGCTGTTCGACGGCGTGCCGTTGTTCCGTGAAGGGCTGGAGCCGTCGAAAGAAGAACGTGCGACTTATCTGGAGCAGATCTGGACGCCGTACCACAGCACCTTGCAGCAGGAGCTGGCGCGGCTGAAAGCCGAGTTCGGCTATGCGCTGCTGTTCGATGCGCACTCGATCCGCTCGATCATCCCGCACCTGTTCGACGGCAAGCTGCCAGACTTCAACCTCGGCACCTTCAACGGTGCCAGTTGCGATCCACAGCTTGCGACCCGTCTGGAAGCGATCTGCGCGCTTCACGACAACTACACCCACGTACTCAACGGGCGCTTCAAGGGCGGGCACATCACCCGTCATTACGGTAACCCGGCAGAAAACATTCATGCGGTGCAGCTGGAGTTGGGGCAGTGCACCTACATGGATGAGTTCGTGCCGTTCCGTTATCGCCCGGACCTGGCGGAGCCGACGCGGGTGGTGTTGAAGGAGTTGCTGCAAGGGTTGCTGGCCTGGGGCGAGAAGCACTACAACCGTTAATACTGTCGCAAAACCCTGTGGGAGCGGGCTTGCTCGCGAATGCGGTGGATCAGCCAGCATTGATGTCGGCTGACACGGCCTCTTCGCGAGCAAGCCCGCTCCCACAGGGTATGTGTTCGATTTGATAACGGATCATGAGTCGCCACCGTGCAAAACACGGTCGCCACAGTTCGCTTTCACCACTCGTCCGCTGCGTAATGTTCTGGCCACGGTGCACAAAGACACCGCCCCGACAATAATCCGCTGCCGCACGAGAATGCTCACTATGACAAGCCCCAAAGGTCTGTTCACCCGCTGTCTCTCAATCTTCTGCGGCACCGCTCTGTTGGGCGCCGGCGCCATGGCCGCGGACGACGCCTCCTGCAAAACCGTGCGTATGGGCGTGGTCAACTGGACCGACGTGATCGCCACCAGCGGCATGGCCGATGTGCTGCTCAACGGTCTGGGCTACGAAAGCAAGCAAACCAGCGCCGTACAGCAAATCATCTTCGCCGGTATCCGCGACAAGCGCCTGGACATCTTCCTTGGCTACTGGAAGCCGGCGATGGATAAAAACATCGCGCCCTTCGTGGCTGCCAATCAGGTCAAGGTCATGGACAAGCCAAGCCTGGCCGATGCCCAGGCCACCCTCGCGGTCCCGGATTATGTGGCAGCGGCGGGCCTGAAAACCTTTGCCGACATCGCGAAGTTCAAGGATCAGCTCGGCGGCAAGATCTACGGCATCGAGCCGGGCAGCGGCGCCAACACCACGATCAAGACCATGATCGAAACCAATCACTTTGGCCTCAAGGACTTCAAACTGATCGAGTCCGGTGAAGCCGGCATGCTCGCTGCCGTTCAGCGGGCGGTGAATCGCAAGGAGTTCGTGGTGTTCGTCGGCTGGACCCCGCACCCGATGAACATCAACATGAAGATCGACTATCTGACCGGCAGCGAAGACGTCTACGGACCGAATGAAGGCGCCGCGACGGTCTCCACCGTGACTGCACCGGATTACGCCCAGCGCTGCCCGAACGTCAATCGGTTGCTGGAAAACCTGACGTTCACCGCCGCCCAGGAAAGCCAGTTGATGGTGCCGATCATGGAGCGCCAGACGGCTCAGGATGTCGCGAAAAAATGGCTGCGTGACCATCCCGAGGACTTGCAGCGCTGGCTGGCGGGTGTCAGCAGTTTCGATGGCAAGGACGGCGTGGCCACGGTTCAGGCCAGCCTGAAGAACTGATCCCTGTCTGATCAAGTCCTGTGGGTCCCACACATTTCCCTGAACGAGCACCAGGCTCATGGCTCCATACCCGCTTTCCAAACAGATGACGGCTTTCGTCGACAAAACCCTGAGTTTCAACAGCACCGACAGCAGTATCAGCGGGTTGCGCCAGGCCTACAGCGAGATGTGCCGGGCATTTACCCCGGCACGTCCCGCCGGGTTGCAGGTGGTCGATTTCGAGTTGGACGGTGTTGCGGTTCGTTCCTATCAGCCACCGGCCAGCGGTGCGTCGTGCATCGTTTATTTGCATGGCGGTGGCTGGGTGGTGGGGGACCTCGATTCCCACGACTTCATCTGCGCCGAATGGGCATCGACACTCGGTGTACGGGTGATCGCCGTCAATTACCGTCGGGCACCGGAACATCCGTTTCCCGCCGCGTTCGATGATTGCCTGACGGTGTGGCGAGCACTGCGCGCCGGGCCGTTTAAACTCGACCCCGAGCGAACGCTGGTGGCCGGCGACAGTGCCGGTGGCAACCTGGCGGCGGCGTTGTGCCTGGCGCTACGCGATGCCGGCGAGCCGCTGCCGTGCGCGCAGGTGCTGATCTATCCGGGGTTGGGCGGCGATCACCGGCTGCCGTCGCGCAGTGAGTGCATCGACGCGCCGTTACTCAGCAGCAGTGACGTCGATTACTATCACGCGCTTTACCTGCAAGGCACCCGCCATCCGAGCGCCTGCGCCATGCCATTGCTCGCCACGGATTTCAGTGGACTGCCACCGGCGTTGATCGCGGTGGCGCAATTCGACCCGTTGCGTGATGACGGCGTGCTGTATGCCGAGCGACTGAATGCCGCGGGCGTGATTGCCACTCTGTATGTCGGCGAGGGTTTGGTCCATGGCTGTTTGCGGGCCCGCGGGCAGGTAACCGAGGTCGATGCGCTGTACGAAACCCTGTTTGGTTATCTTGCGCAAAGACTCTGACTTCGCGCGGGCATGCTCATTGACGTAATTCGGGTTTATGATGCCGGACGGCAGAATAATAGAAGTCCCCCCAGGGATGACCTCGACCCCTTACGGAGTGCGCAATGCAGACTTTGTACCCGCAGATCAAACCCCACGCCCGGCACGATCTGGCCGTCGACGAAACCCACACCCTGTACGTCGACGAAAGCGGTTCACCGGAAGGTTTGCCGGTGGTGTTCATCCACGGTGGCCCCGGCGCCGGATGTGATGCCCAAAGTCGTTGTTTCTTCGATCCAAACCTCTATCGCATTGTCACCTTCGATCAGCGCGGTTGCGGTCGATCCACCCCCCACGCCAGCCTGGAAAACAACACCACCTGGGACCTGGTCGCCGACCTCGAGCGGATTCGCCAGCACCTGGGCATCGATAAGTGGGTGCTGTTTGGCGGTTCCTGGGGTTCGACCCTGGCGCTGGCCTACGCACAAACCCATCCTGAGCGGGTACACGGCCTGATCCTGCGCGGGATCTTTCTCTGCCGCCCGCAGGAAATCGAATGGTTCTACCAGGCCGGCGCCAGCCGCCTGTTCCCCGATTACTGGCAGGACTACATCGCGCCGATCCCGCTGGACGAGCGCGACGACTTGCTCACCGCGTTCCACAAGCGCCTGGTCGGCAACGACCAGATCGCCCAGATGCACGCGGCCAAGGCCTGGTCCACCTGGGAGGGCCGTACCGCGACCTTGCGTCCCAACCCGCTGGTGGTCGATCGCTTCTCCGAACCACAACGTGCGTTGTCGATTGCCCGCATCGAATGCCACTACTTCACCAACAATGCCTTCCTGGAGCAGAACCAGCTGATTCGCGACATGGGCAAGATCGCCCATTTGCCTGGCGTGATCATCCATGGTCGCTATGACGTTATCTGCCCGCTGGATAACGCCTGGGAATTGCATCAAGCGTGGCCGAACAGCGAACTGCAGGTCATCCGCGATGCCGGTCATGCCGCTTCCGAGCCGGGCATCACCGACGCGCTGGTACGCGCCGCCGATCAGATGGCCCGGCGTCTGCTCGACCTGCCGCCTGAAGAAGCATGAAGGGTCTGCTACAGCGTGTGCGCGGCGCGCGGGTCGAGGTCGCGGGCGAGATCGTGGGTGCCGTCGATCAGGGATTGCTGGTCCTGGTAGCCGTCGAGCCCGACGATACGCGGGCCAACGCCGACAAACTCCTTAATAAACTGCTTAACTATCGGGTATTCAGTGACGCCGAGGGCAAGATGAATCTGTCCCTGGCGGATGTGGGCGGCGGGCTGCTGCTGGTCTCTCAGTTCACCCTGGCTGCCGATACCAAAAGCGGACTGCGTCCGGGGTTCTCGACCGCGGCCCCTCCGGCGCTGGGCGAGGAGTTGTTCGACTATCTATTAAGCAAAGCGAAACAGGTGCATGGCACTGTGGCATCAGGTAGATTCGGCGCGGATATGCAGGTGCACCTGGTCAATGATGGCCCGGTAACCTTCCTGTTACAGACCTGAAAGCGTTTGAAACAAGTTTTTACGCTCATTTCGACTGAAAACAGGGCTTTTTCGCGATAAATACTTTGTTACCCCTGATGCGTTGTAACGCGGCCTACTAGATAATCCCGCGCTACGGGGATCAGCGTTCGTTGGTCCATTTTGACTTAGGTAGAGACTTGTCCGGATCCGATTGGGGAATCATTTCGCCTCAGCGGAGTCGGAACAATGCTCGCCAACTTGGCAAGAGTGGTTTGCAAGGGCGGTTTTTTCAGACCGTACACCGTGCAGGCCCTTTAACTGGCCGTTGGTTTTTTGATCTGTTTTCGGCGAGGGTTGCTCGTGATTGTTAGTCCCTGTAACGCACCAAAATTGTCTGCCAAACGGTTACGCAGCGCCCTGGTAGCGGGCTCTGCACTGCTCTGCCTGCTCAGCGCCGGTCAGCTTTGGGCATTCAGTCTGGATGATGTATCGGTCAAGGCAAAAGAGCTGGCCGCGCAGAAATACGAAGCGCCGCGCAGTAACCTGCCGAACGAGTTCCGCGACATGAAATTCGCGGACTATCAGAAAATTCGTTTTCTGACGGAAAAGGCCGAGTGGGCTGATCAGAAGACGCCGTTCAAGCTGTCCTTCTATCACCAGGGCATGCATTTCGATACGCCGGTGAAAATCAACGAAATCACCGCCAACACCGTCGAAGAGATCAAATACGATCCGAGTCGTTTCGACTTCGGCGACTTGCAGTTCGATCCAAAGGCCACTGAACAACTGGGTTATGCCGGTTTCCGTGTGCTGTACCCGATCAACAAGGCCGACAAGCAAGACGAAATCATGACCATGCTTGGCGCGAGTTACTTCCGCGTCGTCGGCAAGGGTCACGTCTATGGTTTGTCCGCTCGCGGCATGGCGCTGGATACCGCATTGCCGTCCGGCGAAGAATTCCCGCGTTTCCGCGAGTTCTGGATTCAGCAGCCCAAGCCAGGCGACAAGCACCTGGTGATCTTCGCCCTGCTGGATTCGCCGCGTGCCACCGGCGCCTATCGCCTGACCCTGCGTCCGGGCAGCGACACCATCGTCGACGTCAAGGCGCAGATGTTCCTGCGTGACAAGGTCGGCAAACTGGGCATTGCCCCGTTGACCAGCATGTTCCTGTTCGGCGCCAACCAGCCGTCGAAAGTACTGAACTACCGTCGCGAGCTGCACGACTCCAGCGGTCTGGCGATCCATGCCGGCAACGGCGAGTGGATCTGGCGCCCGCTGAACAATCCGAAACACCTGGCCGTGAGCAACTTCAGCGTGGAAAACCCGCGCGGCTTCGGTCTGCTGCAGCGTGGCCGCGACTTCAGCCATTACGAAGACCTCGACGACCGTTACGACAAGCGTCCAAGCGCCTGGATCGAGCCGAAGGGTGACTGGGGCAAGGGCACAGTCGACCTGGTCGAGATTCCGACCGCCGACGAAACCAACGACAACATCGTTGCCTTCTGGAATCCGGAAAAACTGCCGGAACCTGGCCAGCCGCTCGATGTCGCTTATCGTATGCACTGGACCATGGATGAAGCCTCGATTCACGCGCCGGACAGCGCCTGGGTCAAACAGACCCTGCGGTCCACGGGTGACGTCAAGCAGTCCAACCTGATTCGTCAGCCGGACGGCAGCGTTGCCTACCTGGTGGACTTCGAAGGCCCGTCCCTGGCGGCATTGCCGGCCGATACGGAAGTTCGCAGCCAGGTCAGCGTCGGCGACAACGCCGAGCTGGTGGAAAACAGCGTGCGCTACAACCCTGAAACCAAGGGCTGGCGCCTGACCCTGCGGATGAAGATCAAGGATCCGGGCAAGTCCACCGAGATGCGTGCCGCGCTGGTGCAGAACATCGTGCCGGCGGACCTGGCCAAGACTTCGATTCCAGCGTCGAACTCGTCGGTTGCCAAGGCCGACAAGGTTGCCGCCAAGCAACAAGAGAAAGCGGACAAGGAAGCCAGGCAAGCGGAGGCCAAGCAGGCCGAAGCCAAGCCTGTTGCAGATGCCAAGGACCAGGCCAATAAAGACGCCAAGCAGCCTGTTGCTGCCGACGCGGCCCCAGCCACACCGGAATCGGCACCGACTGAAGAAGTCCTGACCGAAACCTGGAGCTATCAGTTGCCTGCCGATGAGTAACTCTCAAGTACGGCCAGAAACTCTTTCCGAGTATCTGGCGCATCTGCCGATGACCGACCAGCAGCGCGCGGAACTCGCGGGCTGCCAGTCTTTCAGCGAATTGCACGAACGCCTGTCATCGTCGACGTTCGACGCCCCGACCGAAGCCGCCCAGGCTTCGGTGGGCAAACGCCTGACCCTGAGCACTGCCGAAGAGCTGCAGGACGCGGAAATGCTGGTGCTCGACGCCAACGGCCGGGTCTGCCTCAAGGCGACCCCGCCGATCCGGCGGACCAAGGTCGTGCCGGAGCCGTGGCGCACCAACATTCTGGTGCGTGGCTGGCGCCGGATGACCGGTCGTACCAACCCGCCGAAGCCGCCGAAGGACGAGCGTGTCCTGCCGGCCGCACGCTGGCGCACCGTGGGTTCGATCCGTCGCTACATTCTGTTGCTGCTGATGCTCGGCCAGACCATCGTCGCCGGCTGGTACATGAAAGGCATCATGCCGTACCAGGGCTGGTCGTTCGTCGACCTCGAAGAAGTCCTGCACCAACCGCTGCTGCAAACCGCCACGCAAGTGCTGCCGTATGCCTTGCAGACCAGCATCCTGATCCTGTTCGGGATTCTGTTCTGCTGGGTGTCGGCCGGTTTCTGGACCGCGCTGATGGGCTTCCTCGAATTGCTGACCGGTCACGATAAATACCGTATCTCCGGTAAAAGTGCCGGCAATGAGCCAATTCCGAAGGATGCACGCACCGCTTTGGTGATGCCGATCTGCAACGAAGACGTGCCTCGTGTATTCGCCGGCCTGCGCGCGACCTTCGAGTCGGTGGCGGCCACGGGTGACCTGGACCGCTTTGACTTCTTCGTGCTCAGCGACAGTAACGACGCTGACATCTGCGTTGCCGAGCAGCAGGCCTGGCTGGACGTCTGCCGTGAAGCCGGGGGCTTCGGCAAGATCTTCTATCGCCGTCGCCGTCGTCGCGTAAAACGCAAAAGCGGCAACCTCGACGACTTCTGCCGTCGCTGGGGCGGTGACTACAAGTACATGGTCGTACTCGACGCCGACTCCGTGATGAGCGGCGAGTGCCTGACCAGTCTGGTGCGCCTGATGGAAGCCACGCCGGACGCCGGGATCATCCAGACCGCGCCACGGGCGTCGGGCATGGATACCCTGTATGCGCGCATGCAGCAGTTCGCCACTCGCGTGTATGGCCCGCTGTTCACCGCCGGCCTGCACTTCTGGCAGCTGGGCGAGTCGCACTACTGGGGCCACAACGCGATCATCCGCATGAAGCCGTTCATCGACCACTGCGCCCTGGCGCCGTTGCCGGGTAAAGGCGCGTTCTCCGGCTCGATCCTGTCTCACGACTTCGTAGAAGCCGCGTTGATGCGCCGTGCTGGCTGGGGCGTGTGGATTGCCTACGACTTGCCGGGCAGCTATGAAGAACTGCCGCCGAACCTGCTGGACGAACTCAAGCGTGACCGTCGCTGGTGCCACGGCAACCTGATGAACTTCCGCCTGTTCCTGGTCAAGGGCATGCACCCGGTGCACCGCGCGGTGTTCCTGACCGGCGTGATGTCCTACCTGTCGGCGCCGTTGTGGTTCTTCTTCCTGGTGCTGTCGACCGCGCTGCTGGCGGTCAACACGCTGATGGAGCCACAGTACTTCCTCGAACCGCGCCAACTCTATCCGCTGTGGCCTCAATGGCACCCGGACAAGGCGATTGCGCTGTTCTCGACCACCATCGTGCTGCTGTTCCTGCCGAAGCTGCTGAGCATCATCCTGATCTGGGCCAAGGGCGCCAAAGAGTTCGGCGGCAAGTTCAAGGTGACCCTGTCGATGCTGCTGGAGATGCTGTTCTCCATGCTGCTGGCACCGGTGCGGATGATCTTCCACACCCGTTTCGTCCTCGCCGCGTTCCTCGGCTGGGCCGCGACCTGGAACTCGCCGCAACGTGACGACGACTCCACGCCATGGAGCGAGGCGGTCAAGCGCCACGGGCCGCAAACCCTGCTGGGCTTCTTCTGGGCCATGCTGGTGATCTGGCTGAACCCGAGCTTCCTGTGGTGGCTGGTGCCGATCGTCGGTTCGTTGATGCTGTCGATCCCGGTATCGGTGATCTCCAGCCGTGTCGGCCTGGGCCTGAAGTCACGTGACGAGAGCCTGTTCCTGATCCCTGAGGAATACAATCCGCCGCAGGCCCTGCTGGCGACCGACCAGTACACCCACGAAAACCGCTGGCATGCGCTGAACGACGGCTTTGTCCGTTCGGTGGTCGACCCACAACAGAACGCCCTGGCGTGCTCGTTGGCGACTTCCCGGCACAATCAGGCCGAGCCGATTGAATGGCTGCGGATCGAGCGGGTTCGCCACGCGATGAAGGTTGGCCCGCAAGGGTTGACCAACAACGAGAAGGTGCAACTGCTGAGCGACCCGGTGGCCTTGGCTCGCTTGCATGAGCAGGTCTGGGGCGAAGGGCATGCCGAGTGGTTGGATGCGTGGCGGGCATCGGTGAAAGCCGATCCCCATGCGCCGCTGTTGCCGCTTCGACCTGTCAGCTTGCAGGCTCAACCGGCCTGATGAAAAAACCCCGCGAAAGCGGGGTTTTTTTTGCTTGCTTGGGGTGATAGTTCTTGCGACTGGTTTTGCAGATGCGGTGATTAGCCTTGGGTCGCCACTTATTACTTTGTGGTGAACTCAGAGATTAACGGTTGAGATGGTCCCTCATTATTGATAGCGACGACTCTCACTTCGTAACGCGTGCGTGAAGGCAGGCGCTCCCTCATGGTTGTTGCGCTCGGACGGTAGTTGAACTCCCTCCCCTCCGGATTGACCAGCGTGACTTGGTAGCCGGTTACAGGTTCACTTGGTGCATCCCATTCAAGAATTGTTTCATCTGTTGGTTGGGTATAGCGGAAATTCTGAGGTGCACTTGGTGCATTGCCTTGTATGTATAAATCGATTGAAGTTGGCTCGGATAATTCGCCGGATTCAATTTGCGTTTTCACGGTAACGGTGTAATTGCCTGCGCGCGTCAGTCCAGAAAAAACATGTTGAGTTTCCGCGACAAAAAACGGCGGCGCATCGTCAAGGGTAAGCTGATAACCCGTTATCCCCACTGCGCCAAGTGGTGCATCCCAGACCAACCTGAATGATGTTTTTGTCACATCTCTCAAGTGCAGTACATGAGGGGGGGCAAAACCTATTCGAATAGCGACAGGCTCGGAAAACTGATCGGCCATACTGCGCGCACGTACCTCATAAAGATAAGCTTCGCCGCTTGCAGGCATCGCAATCAGGCATTGAGGGATCGGTGACGCAGGGGTAGCAGCCCATTGGCGATCGTCCTTGGTCACGATGTATTGAATCGCTGCACCGGTTTCAGGTGGATGCCAAAGCAGGGTTGGAGTGCCAGTGGTATTCAGTCGTAGGTTTCCAACGGGCCCCGGCGGTGTAGAGGCCTCAGGTGTCGTGACTTGCAGGTGGGCAGGTTCGGAGAAGTACCCTTCATTGTCTTTGGTTCGTACTTCGAAAAGGTAGGTTCTGCCTGGGGACAGCCAATAAGTGTCGTAAGTGGTGATATCAACCATGCGAAGCGATGTGCCATCGCGAAAAACCTGATAACCAGCCACCCATCCATCGTCACTGCCAGCCAGCCATGACAACTTGACACTAGCAGAAGTCAGGTTGCTGTAGCTAAGCTCTCTTGGCGAAGTGGGCCTTGCCTTGGTCCTGAAGGATACGCTGGCAGACGGTGATAAGTTTCCGGCGGCGTCAAAGGCTTTTATTTCAACTGTATATTGGGTTGCCTCATCTAATTCGGTAAGCGTGTATTGCGTTGTGGGGGTTGAAATAGGTGGTTTATTATTTGTCGTGATTGTGTAACCGGTTACCGCGATGTTGTCGCTGGATGGTGTCCAACTGATTGTTGCAGATGTTTGTGTGATGTTTGTAATAACCGGGGTTCCCGGTTTTATTGGGGAGATGTTGTCAACAGATTCAATTGTGATTGCGTCGATAGTGGAAGGGACATTTTTGTCGTTGATAGCCCAGACTTCGATGAGAAAGGACTTGTCCAGTGGTAATTCCTTGAACGTATAGCTGTTTTCTGTGCTTGGAATTAATAGAGGGGCTTCCTCGTTTATCGAAACTGCATAATTTATTACATTGGCGCTGCTTGAGCGGGCCCAGGAAATAGACGTGCCTGCTTCGGTGCGAGATGTGACGGTTAGGTTCCATGGCTTCACTGGAGATGTTGCATCAAAAACAAAATCGTGTTGGATAAAGTCGCTTACTGGGTAACGCTCATACCAGGTCATGCAGCGGTGAGATATGCGCTCGCCTTGACTGGCTTGAAAGTTGAACGTCGGCAATTTACCGGGTTCGGGGCGGGAGAAATCCCAACGGTTTTGTGTCTCGCCTTGGTAGTATACGTCTGGATATAATGAGTATGCATCGGTTTCCCATAGAATGCAGGCATCATATTTTTCGGTTGCTTCGTCATATCCGGTGATGAAATATTTAGCATTGATAACAGTTGGGCGGGGATAAAGCGTGATTGTCGAAAACTCAGAGTAGAGACCATTATTGTCTTTCGCGCGGATTTTAACATCGTATTGCTGAGTATGTATCAATCCGTAAATATCAGTGAATCCCCTGTTGGTTGGTGAGTAGGGTACCGTTTTTAAGAAGGTATCATCTAGATAAACTTCATAACCTTCTAATCCGGCAAGGTCGATTGAGTGGTCCCACGTTAGAGTCACGGAGGTTCCATTGAGTCCTTGTTCCAGGGTAAGGTTGACAGGGGTTGTTGGAGGAACAGTGTCTAAGATTAAAACAAATTCGTCAGAAAATTCCGACTTGTTCTCCGTGTTATCGATCGCTCTGATTTTGAATGAATAGTTTCTAAGCGCAAAGTTTCTGTGCATATATGGGTTATCGGCAGTAGTTGCGATGAGGTCACCATTTTGGTATATTTCATATTTTTTCACGCCAAGGTTGTCAGATGCTGGATTCCAGCTAAATACCAAAGTGTTTTGAAATGATCCATCGATTATGGTTTCATCTTTTGCTGTTACGGTCAGGTTGGCTGATGTGAATATTGGGGCAATATTGTCCTTTGCTCTTAATTTATTTAATTCTATGCATTTGTCGACAACGCTGACTCTCGAAGATTCAGAGTTGATAAAATCAACCATAAGTATATTTACATTTTGGAAGCCTGGTTTGAAAGCCTCCGTTCTTACGGGGCTATCGGGATCCAGGTCATATGGACTTAAATGTTTTGAAACTGTAGCTGATAGTACCGAGTAGCCTTCCTGTGGTCTAAGCATTGCGCTGGTGACCAAATTTGTAATGCTTTCTTCAGATGTATCGGGTGTCCATCTATGATCGATGGGATACCATATTTGTTCTCTGCGTACTGTTCCACCCGGCCATTTGTCTATGTTTCCACTGGGGGGTGTTGGATAGTTGTGGTTGAGACGTAGAATTATATTGCAGCCTGGATGGTTTTTACGTATTTCACCGATGCTTAAGTTTTCAGCTGAGGGAGGTATTAAGCGATCTTTTATTGAGCTGAATTTAGCCAGGCAGCGTTCGAGACTGTTGTGCGCATGGTTGCGTCCCCGATCGTATTTGCGGAAGTCAATTGTTACAATTTCACCTGGGTTGGCGTCTGAAAAGTTCCTGACTGCATCAACTAAATGATTCAGGTGTCGGCCTACGGAAACAAAGTCATGTGCAAATTCGAAAATTTCAATGAATTTGTACCTTGGAATTTTGCTTCCCCCGACATCCTTTTTGTAGCTGGCGTCAACAAGACGTAAATCCAGATATCGTGCTCCAGCAGCTAGTTGACGAGAGAAGCTGTATAATTGGCAAACTGCCCAATGCGAACCAATATTAAATTTACCATCCTTGTCGACACCGGAGTTGTGTGCGCCAGGAATGGCCAGTTGGTGTATTTTCAGGTGGGCGATGTCCGCTGCCATGTCGGTCATCCAACGGCTGTAATTGGCATTGGGTGCGATAGAGTCAGAGAGTTCTTTTTGTGAAGTGGCAGTGGAGTCGATTGGGTCGTTATACATGATATTGCTCCTGTGAAAAAAGCAGGACCAATATCATGAGCAGTTTTAACGCACTGCGTAACTAACAGAACTGTTAGTAAAGACTGGTGGTTGTTCTGTTATTTTTAAGGGTTATGCGCAGACGATCTTTCGGATGTGAAGCTCAGGCTTGAGTAAAATCGCCGGCGTGTGGCTTGCACCGGCGATCAATATATTCGGGTACGTTGGGGTTGCAAGCAGTTGCCGAATCACATCAAACCTTGAACCGCCCCACCAACATCTGCAAATGGGTCCCCAACCGCGCCAATTCAACGCTGGACGCCGCGGTCTCTTCACTCGCCGCCGAGGTCTGATCCGACACATCCCGCACGTTCAGCACGCTCCGGTTGATCTCTTCGGCCACGGCGCTTTGCTGTTCGGCGGCAGCAGCAATCTGCTGGTTCATCGCCTGGATCGCCGACACCGTGCGGGTGATGCTTTCCAGTGAACCGCCGGCGCGGCGGGTCAGTTCAACGCTACTGTCGGTCAGGGTGCGGCTGTTGTCCATGATGGTCGCGACTTGCTGGGTGCCGTTTTGCAGGCCGACGATCAGTTCTTCGATCTCTTCGGTGGACTTCTGGGTGCGCTGGGCCAGGCTGCGGACTTCGTCGGCGACCACGGCAAAACCACGCCCGGCTTCACCGGCGCGAGCAGCTTCAATCGCGGCGTTGAGGGCCAGCAGGTTGGTTTGTTGGGCCACGGACTTGATGACGTCGAGCACGCTGCCGATCTTGTCGCTTTCGCGTTTGAGTTCACCCATGGCCTCGGTGGAGTGGCCGACTTCCTTGGCAAGGCGTTCGATCTGGGCGATGGCTTCAGCGACCACTTTGTCGCCCTCACGGGCCTGTTGGTCGGCGGCGACGGCGGCTTCGGAGGCCTCTTCGGCGTTGCGCGCGACTTCCTGTACGGTGGCGGCCATTTCGTTCATGGCGGTGGCAACCTGATCGGTCTCGACCTTCTGGCTGTTGACCCCCGCGCTGGTCTGCTCGGTGACGGCAGACAACTCTTCGGCGGCGCTGGCGATCTGCGTGACGCCATCGCTGATGCCGCCGATCAGTTCGCGCAAGCCCTGGGTCATGCTTTGCATGGCACGCTGCAACTGGCCGAGTTCGTCGCGACGCTGGGACGTCAGGTTGTGGGTCAGGTCGCCACTGGCGACGCGCTGGGCCACGAGCAGGGTCTGGTTCAACGGAATGATGATCTGCCGGGTTATCGCCCAGGCGGCCAACAGGCCGAAGGCGATGGCCAGCACGGTGGCGAGGGTCAGCATGTTCTTGGCGTGGGCGGCGTCGGTATCACGCACGACGGTTTGCGAGGCGGTGAGTTTCTGGCTCATGTCCAACAGGATTTCGCCTTGGGCAGACATGCGTGCCAGAGCCTTGGCGCTGGCCACCTGAGAGTCGCGGAACTGGCTGACGGCGGCGCGATAGGCCTTCAGCGAGTCAGTTGCCTGTTGCAGGTTGGCGATGTGTTCTTCAGGCAGTTTGGCCGGCAGGCTCTCGAGGTTCTTCAGGGCATTGTCGATTGCGTCTAGGGCTGGCTGTTCGGCTTCGCTCTTGCCGCTATAGGTGTAGCCACGCACCTGGAAGCGCGCCTGCTGGATCAGTTTGCTCAGGTCGATCACGCTGTTGAACGCCGCCACGCTGTCACCTTGCAGCATGGATTTTTCCACTTCGGCGACGCGGGCCACGGCGTTGTCGGCGGTGGCGCCGAGTTTGCTGCGGGCATCTTCACGGTGGGCGCCAGCCTGGGTCATGTCGTTGAAGGCACGACGGTATTCGGCGACCGCGGCCAGTTGTTGATCGACCATGGCCGTATCGGCCGGTTGCTCGATCAGGCCACGGGCGGTCTGCAGGCCGCTTTCGAGCTTGCCCAACAGATCGTTGACAGCACCGGGACCTTGTTCACCGCGACGCATCTCGTAATACAGACGTGCGATGCGCAGATCCTTGGTGAGGTCGTTGAGACTGGCGATGAACCCCAGTTTGTCGCCACGGCTGGTCACGTCGCTCAGGCCGCTCCAGCCGGTGAAGGTGATCAGCAGGGTCAATAACAGCACCAGGCCGAAGCCGATCCCCAGCTTGCGTTTAACGCTGACGTTTCCCAGATTCTCGGCTAGCCATTGGTACATGCTGAAACTCCCTGGACCACAATTTGGTTTTATGGGGGATGTATCGGCAGGAGGGCGCGGTTCTGTAGGCGTCGCCCGATGTATGGGCGGATGATGACCTGTGGGAGCGAGCAAGCCCGCTCCCACAAGGGATTGTGTTCGGGATTAGAAAAGGCGTGCCAGCAACGCGGTTACGGCGGTTTCGACGCGCAGGATGCGCTCGCCCAGTTGCACCGGTTGCAGGCCGGACTTGCCCAGCAGGTCGATCTCGTAGGGAATCCAGCCACCCTCGGGGCCGATAGCCAGGGTCACCGGTTCGCTGAGGGCGCGAGGGCAAGGCGGGTAATTGCCCGGATGACCCACCAGGCCGAGGGTGCCTTCAGTGATCGCGGGCAGACGGTCTTCGACGAACGGCTTGAAGCGCTTCTCGATCACGACTTGCGGCAGTACGCTGTCCCGGGCCTGTTCGAGGCCGAGGATCAGCTGCTCGCGAATCGCCTCGGGCTCCAGGAACGGGGTCTGCCAGAAGCTCTTCTCGACGCGATAGCTGTTGACCAGCACGATACGCGGCACACCCATGGCCGCCACGGTCTGAAACACCCTACGCAGCATCTTGGGTCGTGGCAGGGCCAATACCAGGGTCAATGGCAGCTTGGCCGGTGGTGGCTGGTCGAGGGTGACGCGCAATTGCGCTTCGTCGGCGCCCAGGCGCAGCACTTCAGCCGAGCCCATCAGCCCGCCGATCCGCCCGACGCGCATGCTGTCGCCCACTTCACAGCGGTGGACTTCCTGCATGTGGGTCAACCGGCGATCACGCAGGACCACGCGGTCGGCCGCAATGAAATCGGCCTCTTCGAGGAGCAGCAGGTTCACGCTTGAGTCGCTGGCGGCTGGTCGTTGTGATCGTCAGCCGGCTGGTCGTCCGGATGCTCGCCACGCTTGCTGATCAGACTGCCAAACAGGATGCCGATCTCGAACAACAGCCACATCGGCACGGCCAGCAGGGTCTGCGAGAAGATGTCCGGTGGCGTCAGGATCATGCCGACCACGAAGCAGCCGATGATCACGTACGGGCGGATCTTCTTCAGGTACTTGACGTCGACCACGCCGATCCACACCAGCAGCACCACGGCCACCGGAATTTCGAACGCCACGCCAAAGGCGAAGAACAGCGTCATGACGAAATCGAGGTAGCTGGTGATGTCGGTCATCATTTCCACGCCGGCCGGGGTGGCGGAGGCGAAGAACTTGAAGATCAGCGGGAACACCAGGAAATAGGCGAACGCCATGCCGGCGTAGAACAGAAAGATGCTGGAGACCAGCAAGGGCACGGCGATGCGCTTTTCATGCTTGTACAGGCCCGGGGCGATGAAACCCCAGATCTGGTGCAGGATCACCGGGATGGCCAGGAACAGCGAGACCATCATTGTCAGCTTCAGTGGCGTCAGGAACGGCGACGACACGTCAGTGGCAATCATCGTCGCGCCAGCGGGCAGGTACGCGCGCAGCGGCGTGGAGACGAAGGTGTAGATCTGCTGGGTAAAGGCAAACAGCCCGGCAAAGATGATGAAGATCGCCGCTACGCAGCGCAGCAGACGGGTACGCAACTCGGTGAGGTGCGAAACCAGCGGCATGTGCTGGTCGTTTTCAGGAAGATCGCTCATGGGGCTCGCGGCGGCAGTGTTGGGTCATGAGGGGCCGGCGCAACGGGCGCAGCCGCAGGTGTAACGGGTTCAACCGCAGTGGCTGCAACAACAGGCGCAGGTTCGACAGGCGCGACAACGGGAGCGGGTGTCGGGTCGACGGCAGCGGCAGGCGCATGAATCGTCTGCGCGCCCACGTGCTCCACCGGCGTCGGCTCCTGCTGGGTCGGCGTGAAGATTTTCCGCGCCTCCTGCTCAAGCGACAGGATGTGCTCGTTGTGCAGTTGCCGACGGATTTCGTCGGCACCGATTTCACGTTCAACTTCCTGTTTGATTGCGTTGAAGCTGCGCTTCAGGCGCCCGACCCACAGGCCAGCGGTGCGCGCAGCGCCCGGCAAGCGCTCGGGACCCAGCACCAGCAGGGCGACGAGGCCGACGAGCAGCAGTTCAGAGAAGCTGATACCAAACATTAGTCAGTGCTCACACGTCTTTGCGGATCGGCTCTTCGACTTTCTGTGCCTGCACGTCGATGGTGTGCGGCTGATTTACAGAGGCCTGAGGCTGTACCGGTGGAACCGGTTGGGCCGGGGTCGCATTTGGATCGGCCGGTTTTTCGTCATCGTTCATGGCTTTCTTGAAGCCCTTGATCGACTCGCCGACGTCGGTGCCAAGGTTTTTCAGTTTCTTGGTGCCGAACACCAGTACCACGACCACCAGGATGACGATCCAGTGTTTCCAGTCAAAAATGCCCATGCTGCTGCTCCTCTCTAATAGTTATTCAGGCGGACGGGCGCGAGGCTTTCTCGGCGTGTCCGGAGAGACCGAAACGACGGTCCAGTTCATCGAGTACAGCCTGTGGATGCTGCCCCAGTTGGGCGAGCATGACCATGCTGTGGAACCACAGGTCGGCGGTTTCGTAGATCACATCGCTGCAGTCGCCGCTGACGGCGGCGTCCTTGGCGGCGATGATGGTTTCGACCGACTCTTCGCCGACTTTTTCCAGAATCTTGTTCAAGCCCTTGTGGTACAGGCTGGCGACGTATGAGCTGTCGGCAGCGGCGCCTTTGCGCTCTTCCAGTACCTCGGCCAGACGGTTCAGCGTGTCACTCATGTTTGTGCCCTGCGCAATAGATGGCGTGCGGATCTTTCAGGACCGGGTCGACGGTTGTCCAGTCGCCGTTCTCATAGACGCGGTAGAAGCAGCTCTGGCGGCCGGTATGGCAGGCGATGTCGCCGATCTGCTCGACCATCAGGATGATCACGTCGGCGTCGCAGTCCAGGCGCATCTCGTGCAGGGTTTGCACATGGCCGGACTCTTCGCCCTTGCGCCACAGCTTGCCACGCGAACGTGACCAGTAAATGGCGCGGTTCTCGGCAGCGGTCAGTTCCAGTGCTTCGCGGTTCATCCAGGCCATCATCAGGACGCGCCCGGTCTTGTGATCCTGGGCAATGGCCGGCACCAGGCCGTCAGCGTCCCACTTGATCTCGTCCAGCCAGTTTTTCATCTTCGACTCCGACAGCGGGCTCGACACTTCAATAGCCGAGCTCAGGCGTTCAAACAGTGTGCCAGTCGTTCACACAACTGGCTATCGGCGCACGACCAGATACAAACCGACCGCCATCATGATTCCCGCCGGCCAATAGGCCAACTGGTTCAGCGGACCGCCCGCGGCAAGGACGGCGCCACCGGCCAGGTGGGCCGTACCGAGCAGGCGCAGGAACCAGTCGTCACGGCGTCGGTGCCACGAAGGCGGCGGGTTGAGGGCATGGGGTTGTGACATGCGTTCGAGCAGGTCGCGGGCCATGTTGGCCAGGTGCGGGATCTGTTCGAACTGGCTGTGCACATTGCCGAGCAGGGCTTTGGGGCTGACCCGCTCGCGCATCCAGCGTTCGAGGAACGGCTGCGCGGTGTTCCACAGATCGAGGTCCGGGTACAGCTGGCGGCCCAGGCCTTCGATGTTCAGCAGGGTTTTTTGCAGCAGGACCAATTGTGGCTGCACTTCCATGTTGAAGCGGCGCGCAGTCTGGAACAGGCGCATCAGCACCTGGCCGAAGGAAATATCTTTTAACGGTTTTTCGAAGATCGGCTCGCACACGGTACGGATCGCTGCTTCGAACTCGTTGAGTTTGGTTTCCGCCGGCACCCAGCCCGAATCAATGTGCAACTGCGCCACGCGACGGTAATCGCGCTTGAAGAAGGCGAACAGGTTGCGCGCCAGGTAATCCTGGTCTTCCGGGGTCAGGCTGCCGACGATGCCGCAGTCGATGGCAATGTACTGCGGGCTCCACGGATTCACGGTGCTGACGAAAATGTTGCCAGGGTGCATGTCGGCGTGGAAGAAGCTGTCGCGGAACACCTGGGTGAAGAAAATCTCCACGCCACGTTCGGCGAGCATTTTCATGTCGGTGCGCTGGTCGGCAAGAGTCGCCAGATCGGTGACCTGAATGCCGTAGATGCGTTCCATCACCAGCACTTTCGGCCGGCACCAGTCCCAATAGACTTGCGGCACGTACAGCAGCGGCGAGCCTTCGAAATTGCGCTTCAACTGGCTGGCATTGGCCGCCTCGCGCAATAGGTCGAGTTCGTCGTAGATGGTTTTTTCGTAGTCGCTGACCACGTCCACCGGGTGCAGCAGGCGCGCATCGGCCGAGAGTTTTTCGGCGGCGCGGGCGAGGATGAACAGCCACGCCAGGTCCTGGGCGATCACCGGCTTGAGGCCTGGGCGGATCA
This sequence comes from Pseudomonas sp. IT-P258, assembly GCF_949767825.1. NCBI lineage: Bacteria > Pseudomonadati > Pseudomonadota > Gammaproteobacteria > Pseudomonadales > Pseudomonadaceae > Pseudomonas > Pseudomonas sp. IT-P258. The sequence goes on from NZ_CATKPU010000043.1 coordinate 261,973, forward strand.
CCTTGACCACGACTTCTTCACCGGTTTTCAGTTGCGCGGCATGCACCTGCGCCACCGAGGCCGAGGCCAGCGGTTCGACGTCGAAACGGCTGAACACTTCGCTGATTTTCTTGCCCAGCTGTTCTTCGATCAGCTTGACCGACACTTGCGAGTCGAACGGCGGCACCCGGTCCTGCAACTTCATCAGCTCATCGGCGATGTCTTCGGGCAGCAGGTCGCGGCGGGTGGACAGGATCTGTCCGAACTTGATGAAGATCGGCCCCAGGTCCTGCAATGCCAGGCGCAAGCGCGCGCCACGGCTCAGGTCCAGGGTCTTGCGTGGGAACCAGCGCCACGGCAAGGCATAACGCAGCGCCCGCAAGAACCAGGGCAGTGGCAGGGCGAACAGCAGGTCATCGAGGCGGTAACGGATAACGACGCGCTGGATGCGCAACAAACGGCGGACGGCAAGCAGCTTCATGCGTTATCGCTTGGGTCGAGGGATCGGGAAAGGCGCTCGAAACGCGCCTCGAGACGTTCCAGATCGAGCTTGATCTGGTCCAGTTCACTGAATCGGGCTTCGGCCTCGCGCTGACCGACGAGGGTGCGCGATTCTTCGGCCAGGTATTCGCCCAGGTTCTGGCCCAGGCTGGCAAAGCCTTGTTGATACCAGCGGGCGCGGCTGCGCAGGTGACCGCCGACCAGCTGCGTGGCTACCGGGCCGAGCCAGCGCGACAGCTCGTACTCCCAGTCCAGCTCCAGGTCCTGAAGGATCGCCGCCAGCTCCAGCAGCACGCCGCTGTCGCCGTCGAGTTCGACTTCAGGGGCGTGCAGAACGGAAGTCTTGTCCTTGCTCATGGCCAGTTTCAACAGGCTCGAGGCCGGTGCACGCAAGGTGCAATCGGCGCCGGTTTCCCACTGGGAGGCGAGCATCAGGCCTTCGTCGCTGGGCAGGATGAACAGTTGCAGCGCCGGGCTGCGGCAATCGACGGCAATCACTTTGCCGGTCAAGTGCGCCAGCCGCGGCAGCGCCGTGCTGTCGAGACGCAGCACCCGGTTCAGGCCGAGTTCAACGCTGGCGAGCAGGCCGGCGAGCAGCATCAGGGCTTGATGCCGCGGTGCAGGGCAACGATGCCTGCGGTCATGTTGTGATAGGTCACGCGATCGAAACCGGCCTCGACCATCATCGACTTCAGGGTTTCCTGGTTCGGGTGCATGCGGATCGATTCGGCCAGGTAGCGATAGCTTTCCGAATCGTTGGTGATCAGCTTGCCCATCAGCGGCATGAAGGCGAACGAGTAGGCGTCGTAGGCCTTGGACATCAGCGCGTTGGTCGGCTTGGAGAACTCCAGCACCAGCAAACGGCCGCCAGGCTTGAGCACGCGCAGCATCGAGCGCAGGGCATCTTCCTTGTGGGTCACATTACGCAGGCCGAAGGCGATGGTCACGCAGTCGAAATGGTTGTCCGGGAACGGCAGTTTTTCCGCGTCGGCCTGGACGAATTCGACGTTGCCGGCCACACCGAGGTCCAGCAGGCGGTCACGACCGACCTTGAGCATGGATTCGTTGATGTCGGCCAACACGACCTGGCCGGTCGGGCCTACCAGGTGCGAGAATTTGCGGGTCAGATCGCCGGTACCGCCGGCGATGTCCAGCACGCGGTTACCGGTGCGCACGCCCGACAATTCGATCGCAAAACGCTTCCACAGGCGGTGCATGCCGCCCGACAGAAGGTCGTTCATCAGGTCGTACTTGGCGGCTACCGAGTGGAAAACCTCAGCGACTTTTTCCGCTTTCTGGCTTTCCGGAACGTTTTTGAAGCCGAAGTGAGTGGTGGGTTCGGCATCGCTGCCTTTGCGCTGATCAGTCATATCGCTGTCACCAAAAGAGAATGCGCGACATTCTAATCCCCAAGGCATGCTTTGTCTTGGCAAGGCTGAAGGTAAGATGGGCAACCATCGGGACGTTTTGACGCAGCAGAGGTCAAGATGCCTCGGGAAAGCATCCATAAAGCAGGAGTCATTCGATGGCCCGTATTAGTGTTGAACGTGCCCATGGCCTGGGTAAGGAAGCGGCTCGCGAAAAGGCCGACAAGCTGGCGCAGAAACTTTCCGACCAGTATGGCCTGGAGCCGCAGTGGTCCGGCGACACCCTGAACCTCAAGCGCTCGGGTGTGAAGGGCGCGGTCCATGTCAGTGAAGACTCGATCAAGGTCGACGTGGAACTGGGCCTGATGATGTCGGCCATGAGCGGCATGATCAAAGCGGAAATCGAGAAGGCGCTGGATAAAGCGTTGGCGTAACACGAAAAAGATCGCAGCCTTCGGCAGCTCCTACAGACTTATGCCGTACCAATGTAGGAGCTGCCGAAGGCTGCGATCTTTTCCTGAAGGCACCACCGATTTATGTCAGTTGTTAGGGTGCCGTTTCTAATTTTTCTCCCTACTTTGTGCCCAAGCCCGACAATTTCGCGGGCAGTTCCTCAAACCTTCTGCGCGTGAGGTGCACCATGGCCAAAGTTATTTTGAAGAAAAAAATCGACCCGTCGACTGGCACGCTGGGCGACGTCAAATCCTATGCCCGCAAGATCTGGCTGGCAGGCCTGGGTGCCTACGCCAAGGTCGGCCAAGAGGGCAGCGAGTACTTTCAAGAGCTGATCAAGGCTGGTCAGGTTGTTGAAAAGAAAGGCAAAAAGGTAGTTGCCGAGAAACTTGAAGCGGCCAATGCCGAGATCGATGAAGCCAAGAGTGAAGTCAGCACTTTCAAAGGCCGTGTCGAAGTTCAACTCGACAAGGTCGAGAAGGCGTTCGACACGCGTGTCGCAAGTGCCTTGAATCGTATCGGTATTCCGTCTAAACATGACGTTGAGACACTCTCTGCTAAGCTCGATGAGCTGACGGCATTGCTCGAACGTGTCGCGCGTAAATCTTAAGGAGAACGGGATGGCTGTTAAAAAGAAAACCGAAAAAGAAGGCAGCTCGTGGATCGGGAAGGTTGAAGATTACTCCCGAAAAATCTGGCTGGCTGGTTTAGGCGTGTACTCGAAGATCGACACTGACGGCAGCAAACTCTTCGATGCATTGGTTAAAGACGGCGAGAAAGCCGAGAAGCTCACCAAGAGCGCTGTTGGCAAGACTGTCGACGCCGCCAAGGACTCCGCTTCTTCGGCCAAATCGCGTATCAGCGGCGTGAAAGATCGCGCACTGGGCAAGTGGGATGAGCTGGAAGGTGCTTTCGACAAGCGTCTGAACAGCGCCATTTCGCGTCTGGGCGTACCGAGCCGCAACGAAGTCAAGGCACTGCACAGCAAGGTCGAAACACTGACCAAGCAAATCGAAAAACTGACCGGTGCCAAGGTTGCGCCTGTTGCGGCGAAAACCGCGGCAGCCAAGCCTGCTGCCAAACCGGCCGCCAAAACCGCAGCCAAGCCACTGGCAAAAGCAGCGGCCAAACCTGCTGCCAAGCCTGCGGCTAAAACTGCAGCCGCCAAACCGGCCGCAGCCAAACCAGCGGCCAAGCCGGTTGCCGCAAAAGCCGCCGCTAAACCTGCGGCTAAACCGGCCGCCAAGCCTGCAGCGAAAACTGCAGCGGCCAAGCCAGCAGCCAAACCCGCTGCAGCGAAAAAACCAGCGGTGAAAAAGCCGGCAGCTCCAAAAGCCGCCGCGCCAAAACCAGCAGTGGCAGCTGCCAAACCGGCAACGCCGGCAGCTCCGGTCAGCGCATCGAACTCCGCGACCGCACCGACCCCCGCTGTCACCCCGACTGTCGCGCCAGCTCCAACGACGCCAACCAGTCAGTCCTGATTTTCAGGGCTCAAGAAAACGCCCGGCCTGTGAAGGCCGGGCGTTTTTGTTTGCGTATAGAAAAAGATCGCAGCCTTCGGCAGCTCCTACAGGGCAATCGTAGGAGCTGCCGAAGGCTGCGATCTTTTGATCTTAATGGTCTTCCAGATACTCCATCGCCATCTGTTCGGTTGCAGCCTTCATCGACGGCAGCAGGTGCGGCGCCACCAGCATCATGATCTGGTAAACCACCAATCGCACCTCGCCCTGACGATCCAGGATCCGCTGGTAATCCAGTGAGAACAGCAGCGTCATGGTGATCTGTTCCACCAGTTGCCCCAGTGCCTGGGTATCGCTGACCAGCAGTCCTTGCGCCTGCAACCGCGCCAGCAGCGACGCCAGTGTGCGCTTGAGTGCATTGAGCAGATTGCGAATGCCCTTGGCCAGTTTCGGCAGGCGCCCGGCGAGGTTCGACAGGTCCTGGAACAGGAACCGGTAGTGGGACAGGCGCTCGACGATCAGGTGCAGGAACAGCCAGTATTCTTCGGGTGCCAGTTCGGCATCGGCCGGTGGATCGAGCAAGGGCGCCAGTTCTCCCTGGAAGCGCTCGAACAGCCCGAGAATCAGCGGTTCCTTACCGTGGAAGTGGTAGTAGAGGTTGCCCGGGCTGATGCCCATTTCATTGGCAACTTCCATGGTGGAGACATTCGGTTCGCCCTTTTGATTGAACAACTGCAGAGCACATTCGAGAATCCGGTCGCGGGTTTTCATCCAGTCTTCTTAATGATCGGGTCTTGCCACGGCCGACAGCGGCCGTGGCTCGTTGAACGTCAGCGCACGCGCACGTAAGTACCGGGTGCCGCCTCCATCGGTGGATAGTTCTGGTTGCCGAGGGCCATGTGGGTTTCCTTCTGCGCGCCGGAGCGTTCCTGAATCCAGCTCAGCCACAGGGTCCACCAACTGCCGTCGACACGCTTGGCGTCGTAGTACCAGGCACGGGGGTCGCTGCTCAGTTTGCCGTTCTCGACGTAGTTGGCTTTCGGGTTGCTCGGCGGGTTGAGGATGCTCTGCACATGACCACTGTTGGACAGCACGAAGCGGCGCTCGCCACCGAGCAACAGCGTCGAGCGATACACCGCGTCCCACGGCGTGATGTGATCGTTGATGCCGGCGACGCTGAAGCTGTCGACGGTGACCCTCTGCAAATCGATCGGTGTGCCACACACTTCCAGGCCACCCGGGTGAGTCAGCGGGTTGTGCTTGAAGAAGTCCAGCAGGTCGCCATGCAGGGCGGCCGGTAGACGCGTGTTGTCGTTGTTCCAGTAGAGGATGTCGAACGCCGGTGGCTCCTTGCCCAACAGGTAGTTGTTGACGAAGTAGCTCCAGATCAAATCGTTGGGGCGCATCCAGGCGAAGACCTTGGCCATGTCGCGGCCGTCCAGCACACCTTTCTGATAGGAACGGCGCTTGGCCGCTTCCAGGGTCTGTTCGTCGGCGAACAGCGTCGCGGGGCTATCCATCTGACTGTCGAGCAGGCTCACCAGGTAAGTCGCGCTGGACACCCTGCGCAGTTGCCGTTTGGCCTGCAAGTGACCCTGCAATGCGGCAATGGTCAGCCCGCCGGCGCAGGCGCCCATCAGGTTGACCTCTCGTGCGCCGGTGATCGCCCGGCAGACATTCATGGCTTCTTCCACGGCTTCCACGTAGGTCGAGAGCCCCCATTCGCGATGGCGCACATCCGGGTTGCGCCAGCTGATCATGAAGGTTTGCAGGCCGTTTTTCAGGGCGAACTGGACGAAGCTGTTGTGGGGGCTCAGGTCGAAAATGTAGTACTTGTTGATTTGCGGCGGCACCACCAGCAGGGGCTTGGAGTACTGCTTTTCGCTCATCGGCTTGTACTGGATCAACTCCAGCAGCTCGTTGCGAAACACCACGGCACCGGTGGTGGTGGCGACCGTCTTGCCAACCTCGAACGCTTGCTTGGTGACTTGCCGGGGCAGGCCATCGTTGTGCAGTAGATCGTCTACCAAATGGCTGATGCCGCGCACCAGGCTGTTGCCGCCGGAATTGAACAGCTCCTTGACCGCCAGTGGATTGAGCAGAGTGTTGGAGGGCGATACGGCGTCGTTGAGCAAGGCGAAAGCGAAGTGGGCGCGGGCACGGTCGTCCGGGCTCATGTCGCTCTCGTCGATCCAGCTCTTGACCTGTTTCTGCCAGCTCAGATAGGCCTGCAGGCTACGCCGATAAAACGGGTTGAGGCTCCACGCCGGATCGGTGAAGCGGGCGTCCTGCGGATTGGTCGGATGCAGGGTTTCGCCCAGCAGCACACGGCCAAGCTGACCGCCGAGTTTGAGGGCATGTCGGGCGCTGTGCACCGGATTGCGCAAGCCATGGGCGGCCACACTGCGCAGGGTCGACAGCAGATCCCGACCGCGCAGACCGGTAATCGCACTCTGTGCATTGATGAACGCGGCGGGAGTCGGTAAAGAATCCCTCGCTGGTTTCTCGCGCATGAGTCAACACTCCTTCGTCTTCAGGCCAAAAACAAACACACCGAACCAAAACACCATAGACGCTGTAACGGGTTGTTGCGCGGCGTGGCGTCCTGCCGACCGCTGATGCAGCGGTGTTAGCCGCCTAATGGCGCCGGACGCGGATGCATCACCGCGCGCTGGCGCTCCTCTTCCAGGAATTTCATGATGATCGGGGCCACCGCTTCAGCCCGGGTAATCAGGAACAGATGCCCGTCATCGATGATGTGCAACTGGGCGTTGGGAATCCGCCAGGCCAGCACGCGCATGTTGATCAACGGGATCAGAGGGTCATCGTCGCCGGCCAGTACCAGGGTCGGCTGGCGGATCTTGTGCAGCCAGTGGATGCTGGTCCAGCCGAGGCCGGCAAACAGCTGCCAGTAGTAACCGAGCTTGCCCGCCGAACGCACCTTGGCCGCATGGCTCGCGGCCAGCGTCGGGTCGCGACGGAACGCACCACCGTAGATCATCGGTGCAATGCGGATCACGTGGGACGGCTGGATGTAGCGTCGCGGGCTGGCCATCATCCACAGCACTTTCGGTTTGCCCGGCACCATCACCGCACCCGCCGCCGTCGCGGCCAGCACGAGTTTCTTGCAGCGTTCCGGATAGTCGAAGGCGAACTGCTGGGCCAGTGCGCCCCCCCAGGACACGCCGATGACGTTGACTTGCCCATAGTCGAGATAGTCGAGCATGCGCGCCGTGAGTTTCGCCAGGCTCGGAAAACGATAAGGCCGGTTCGGTGTTGACGAACCGCCAACGCCGGGTACGTCGAAGGCGATGACTTCCAGGTCCGGGTCCAGTGCCGCGATGAACGGGAACACCAGCTCCAGGTTGGCGCCGATGCCGTTGAAAATCAGCAGGGGCGTCAAGTGAGGCTTGCCGGGGCGTACTGCCGTGCGGAGCGTCTGGCCATCCAGATCGACGGTACGGAATATGAAGGGTTGCGGCATGCTTCTGGCCCTGTGGGTCGCTATCTCAAATTCTTCCTCGATCCCCTTGTGGGAGCGGGCTTGCTCGCGAATGCGTCAGGTCAATCGACATCAATGTTGAATGATCAATTGCTTTCGCGAGCAAGCCCGCTCCCACAGGAGGATGAGGTGTGTCAGTTACCGCTCGTGTACATAGGTGCCCGGTGCGGCTTCACCCGCTGGATAGGCCTTGTTGCCCAGTTTCAGCGGAGCTTTTTTCAGGTTGCCCGAACGCTGTGCTTGCCACGCCTGCCAGTGCAGCCACCAGGAGTCGGCGTGCTTGGTCGACTCTTCCTGCCAGTCATCAGCATTGGCGGGCATTTCGGTGCTGGTCATGTAGCGCGATTTCGGATTGCCCGGCGGGTTCAGAATGCTCTGGATGTGCCCGCTGCTGGACAGCACGAATTCAACGTTGCCGCCGAACAGTTGCGCCGACTTGTAGCAGGAACGCCACGGGGTAATGTGGTCGCTGGTGCCGGCCAGGGAGAAGATGTCGGCGGTGACCTTCTTCAGATCGATCGGCGTTCCGCACACTTCCAGTGCATCGGCACGGGTCAACGGGTTACTTTTGAACATCTCGATCAGGTCGCCATGGAACGCGGCGGGCAACCGGGTGGTGTCGTTGTTCCAGAACAGGATGTCGAATACCGGCGGCTCGTTGCCCAGCAGGTAGTTGTTGACCCAGTAGTTCCAGATCAGGTCGTTGGGGCGCATCCAGGCGAAGACTTTCGCCATGTCGCGGCCTTCCAGCACACCGGCCTGGTACGACTGGCGCTTGGCGGCCTCGAGGGTTTGCTCGTCGACGAACAGGGCCACGTCGCTGTCCAGGGTGGTGTCGAGCACACTGACCAGCAGGGTCAGGGCGTTGACCTTGTTCTCGCCGATTGCCGCATAGTGGCCCAGTAGCGCGGTGCAGGTGATGCCACCGGAGCAGGCACCGAGCATGTTCACGTCTTTGCTGCCGGTGATGGCGGTGACCACATCAACCGCTTCCTTGAGCGCTTCGATGTAGGTCGACAGGCCCCACTCGCGCTGCTCCTTGGTCGGGTTGCGCCAGCTGACGATGAAGGTCTGCATGTTGTTGCGCAGGCAGAATCGCGCCAGGCTCTTTTCCGGGCTCAGGTCGAAAACGTAGAACTTGTTGATCTGCGGCGGTACCACCAGCAGTGGGCGTTCATGCACCTGCTCGGTGATCGGCTTGTACTGGATCAGCTCCAGCACGTCGTTGCGAAAGACCACCGCACCCTCGGTCACGCCAAGGGTCTTGCCGACCTCGAATGCGCCCATGTTGACCTGGCTCGGCATGCCGCCGTTATGCACCAGGTCCTTGGCCAGGTGCGAGAGGCCATCGAGCAGGCTCTTGCCCCCGGTTTCGAAGAAGCGCTTGACCGCCGCCGGGTTGGCCGCCGTGTTGGTCGGGGCGAAGGCCTCGGTCATGAGGTTGATCACGAAGTGCCCGCGGCTGACGTCCTTGGCCGGCAGGTTACTGTCGTCGATCCAGTCGTGGAGTTCCTTGCGCCACGCCAGGTAGGTTTGCAGATAGCGTTTGTAGAGCGGGTTCTGGCTCCAGGCCGGATCCGCGAAACGACGGTCATCGCTGGTCGGTAGCAGCTCGGATTTACCGAGCAGCACGTTCTTGAGTTCAAGGCCGAAATGAGCGACATGCTTGGCGCTGTGAATCGGTTGCTTGATGGCCTGCCTGAGCACCATTCGAGCAGAAGCCAGTAGATCCTTTCCACGCAGTCCAACGACAGGATTCAGCCCCAAGGTGTTTTCCGAGGCTTGACTCTTCAAGTCATCGTTATTCTTGTTACTCATCTACGACGCTCCATTGTCCTGAGACGAGTACCGGGTCCTGCTGTGTAGTCACACAGCCAATGCCAGGTACTACTGCTCGGGGTGACCGTTAATACTGCATCGCTGCTTTTTTAATGCAGAGAGCACTGCAGGGAACTTGCCAGTTCCATTGGTTACCCGAGTTTAATTTTTTTCGCAAGCAGGCCAATCGGCGGCCCTGGAGCGGAGCATTCAAACAGATGAAATTAGAAAATGCCCTCTAAAGAGCAAGAGGCTCGGATTAGAGCATCAGCCTGACGACGGATTCGTTCGGATCGCGGGTTTTTCCGGCGGCTTTGAGCTCGGCCAGATAATCTTCCCAGAGTGCGTCATAACGTCGCCCCAACTCGTACAGATATTCCCAAGTGAACAAGCCGCTGTCGTGGCCGTCGTCGAAGGTCAGTTTCAGTGCGTACTGGCCGGCCGGTTCCAGCTTGGTCAGTCCTACGTTGATCTTGCCAAATTGCAGGATGGGTTTGCCATGGCCCTGGACCTCGGCGGAAGGAGAGTGCACGCGCAGGAATTCGGCGGGCAGGGTGTATTCCTCGCCGGACGCGTATTTGAGCGTCAGGGTTTTCGAGGCTTTGTGCAGCTTGATGTCGGTGGGGAGTTGGGTCATGGCTGGTCGTCCGTCTATGTGGAACGATCTGTAGGAGCTGCCGCAGGCTGCGATCATTTGATCTTGCTTCAAAAACCAGATCAAAAGATCGCAGCCTGCGGCAGCTCCTACAAGTGTTTCGTTCTCACAGGAGAATAGGTGACCTACAGGATATAACGGGACAGGTCTTCGTTCTGCGCCAATTCGCCCAAGTGGCTGTTGACGTAGTCGGCGTCGATCTGGATCACCTTGCCGTCATGGACGCTGGCCAGGTCACCGGCGCTGAACGACACCTCTTCGAGCAGGCGCTCGAGCAGGGTGTGCAGGCGACGGGCACCGATGTTTTCGGTTTTCTCGTTGACCTGCCAGGCGATTTCCGCGATGCGCTTGATACCGCTCGGCTGGAACTCGATGCCCAGGCCTTCGGTTTTCAGCAGTGCGCAGTATTGCTCGGTGAGCGAGGCGTGAGGCTCGCTGAGGATGCGTTCGAAGTCCTCGGGGCTCAGGGCCTTGAGTTCGACACGGATCGGCAGGCGGCCTTGCAACTCGGGCACCAGGTCGCTCGGCTTGCTCAGGTGGAACGCACCGGAGGCAATGAACAGGATGTGGTCGGTCTTGACCATGCCCAGCTTGGTGTTGACGGTGCAGCCTTCGATCAGCGGCAGCAGGTCGCGCTGCACGCCTTCGCGGGACACATCGACGCCACCGGAATTGCCACGCTTGGCCACTTTGTCGATTTCGTCGATGAACACGATGCCGTGCTGTTCGACCGCTTCCAGGGCCTTGGCCTTCAACTCTTCATCGTTGACCAGGCGGCTGGCTTCTTCGTCGCGCACCAGCTTCAGCGCTTCCTTGACCTTGAGTTTGCGGGCTTTCTTCTTGCCCTTGCCCATGTTGGCAAACAGGCTTTGCAACTGGTTGGTCATTTCTTCCATGCCCGGTGGCGCGGAGATATCGACGCCGGCCATTTCGGCGACCTCGATTTCGATCTCCTTGTCATCCAGCTGACCTTCGCGCAGGCGTTTGCGAAACAGCTGGCGGGTATTGGAATCGGCCGTCGGGGCGTCGTCGCTGCTGAAGCCCATGCGTGCCGGTGGCAACAGGGCGTCGAGGATGCGCTCTTCGGCGGCGTCTTCGGCGCGGTGGCGAACCTTGACGATTTCCTGTTCGCGCAGCAGCTTGATCGCGGCATCGGCCAGGTCACGGATGATCGATTCGACGTCGCGGCCGACATAGCCGACTTCGGTGAACTTGGTTGCTTCGACCTTGATGAACGGCGCGTTGGCCAGTTTTGCCAGGCGACGGGCGATCTCGGTTTTACCGACACCGGTCGGGCCGATCATCAGGATGTTCTTTGGCGTTACTTCAACACGCAGCTCTTCAGGCAGTTGCATGCGGCGCCAGCGGTTGCGCAGGGCAATGGCGACGGCGCGCTTGGCATCGTCCTGGCCGATGATGTGGCGGTTGAGTTCGTGGACGATTTCACGGGGAGTCATGGACATAGTATTTAAAGGACCTCAAGCAAGAATGAGCCGTGGCGCGGGGCCGAAACAGGCTTACTCGGCGCAGTCCTGCTCCTCAATGGTCTGGGTGTGGTTGGTGAATACACAGATGTCGCCGGCGATACCGAGGGCGGTTTCGACGATCTCACGGGCCGACAGATCAGTCTTTTTCAGCAGCGCGCTGGCCGCGGCCTGGGCGTAGGCGCCACCGGAACCCATGGCAATCAGGCCGTCTTCGGGTTCAACCACATCGCCGTTGCCGGTAATGATCAGGGAGGCGTCCTTGTTGGCGACCGCGAGCATGGCTTCAAGGCGGCTCAGGGAGCGGTCGGTGCGCCATTCTTTGGCGAGTTCGACGGCGGCGCGCACCAGGTGGCCCTGGTGTTTTTCAAGCTGGCCTTCGAAACGTTCGAAGAGGGTAAAGGCGTCGGCGGTGGCACCGGCAAAACCGGCAATGACCTGACCGTGGTACAGGCGGCGAACTTTTTTCGCGTTGCCTTTCATCACGGTATTACCAAGGGAAACCTGGCCGTCGCCGCCCATGACGACTTTGCCGTGGCGGCGAACTGAAACGATGGTGGTCAAGGGAAGAGTCTCCACGCAGCGGGGCGAAAATGCCTTATGCCCATTCATATGGGGGTGGTGGAGAGGATTTCAACTGTAGGACGGGAGAGGGGACGAGTGGTGCGAGGCGCGTAGGAGCTGCCGAAGGCTGCGATCTTTTGATCTCGCTCTTTATACCGGGAAGACGAATGCCGCGCGAGCCTTGAAAAGATCGCAGCCTGCGGCAGCTCCTACAGGGGTAGATACCTCTGTAGGAGCTGCTGTGGCAGTCGGTCAGCGGCTCTGGCGTTGTTGTAACAACAAATTGCTGAAACCTGCACCGGCCAATTGTTTCTGCGCGGTGGTCAGTTGTTCGCGGTTGCTGAACGGACCGACCAGCACCCGATACCAGGTTTCGTCCTTCACCGTGCCGGACTCAACCGCCACGGCCTGGCCCAGCAGGATGATCTGTGCCCGAACCTTGTCCGCATCGGTCTCTTTGCGGAACGAGCCAGCCTGCAGGAAGAACTTGGTCACCGGCGCAGCCTTCACCGGCGGCGCAGGAGGCGGCGTAATCCCGGCCAAGGCAGCCTGGGCGCGAGCCGTGTCGATCTTCGCCGCTTCGGCCGGGGTGACCGGCGTGGTCGGGATAGCCGGCACTTGCGGTGTCGGCAGGGTTTTCTCCGGCACGGCATCCGGCGGCACGATGACTTCCGATTCCGGCAGCAAGGTGTAGAAGTCGTACTTCGGCTTCACCGGTTGCGTCGGGCTCGGCGGGGTCTTGTTGGCCTCGGCGATCTTGCTGGCTTTCTGCTGTTGCTGTTGCTCGACTTTCTCACGCTTGACCGTGTCGCTGCCCTTGCCCGGTTCCAGCTTCATCAGGAATACGATGAAGGCGCCGACCGTCAGGCCGATCGCCATCCACAACCAACCCGGGATCGGTTGCTTTGCAGGAGCTTGGTAACGGCTGGCGCCACGCTTGGGTGCAGGTTTTTTCTTGGCAGCCAACTTACATGCGCTCCAGAGTTTCCAGGCCCAAGAGTTCCAGGCCTTGCTTGAGGGTGCGTCCGGTCAGCGCGGCGAGGCGCAAGCGGCTCTGCATTTGTGCCGGGGTATCGGCGGCGAGGATCGGGCAGTTCTCGTAGAAGCTGGAGAACAGGCCGGCGACGTCGTACAGGTAGGTGCAGAGGATGTGCGGGGTGCCTTTTTCGGACACGTTGTTCAGGATCTCGCCGAACTGCGCGAGCTTCGCCGCCAGTTCGTGTTCGTGGGCCGCTTCGAGGACGATCTGGCCGTCGACTTCGCTGAAGTCCTTGCCGAGTTTGCGGAACACACCGGCCACGCGGGTGTAGGCGTACAGCAGGTACGGTGCGGTGTTGCCTTCGAAGTTGAGCATCAGGTCGAAGTTGAAGCTGTAGTCGCTGGTGCGGTGCTTGGACAGGTCGGCGTATTTCACTGCGCCGATGCCCACCACCTTGGCGATGTTGCGCAACTCGGCTTCGGCAAGTTCCGGGTTCTTGTCCTTGACCAGGGTGTAGGCGCGCTCCTGGGCTTCGGTCAGCAGGTCGATCAGCTTCACGGTGCCGCCATCACGGGTCTTGAACGGACGACCGTCCGCGCCGTTCATGGTGCCGAAGCCCATGTGTTCCATTTCCATTGGATGGGTCACGAAACCGGCCTTGCGCGCCACGGCAAACACTTGCTGGAAGTGCAGGGCCTGACGCTGGTCGACGAAGTACAGCGCGCGATCGGCCTTGAGCTTGCCGCTGCGGTAGCGCACGGCTGCCAGGTCGGTGGTGGCGTAGAGATAGCCGCCGTCAGCCTTGACGATGATCACCGGCAGCGGGTCGCCGTCGGCATTCTTGAACTCGTCGAGGAACACGCACTGGGCGCCGTTGCTCTCGACCAGCATGCCTGCGGCCTTCAAGTCGTTGACCACGTTGATCAGGTCATCGTTGTAGGCGCTTTCGCCCATCACGTCAGCCATGGTCAGTTTGACGTTGAGCAGTTCGTAGATCTTCTGGCAGTGGGACAGCGAGATGTCCTTGAACTTGGTCCAAAGTGCCAGGCAGTCGGCGTCGCCGGCCTGCAACTTGACCACCAGGCCACGGGCGCGGTCGGCGAATTCTGCGGATTCGTCGAAGCGTTGCTTGGCGGCGCGGTAGAAGTTCTCCAGGTCTGACAGCTCGTCGCTGGTGATCGGGTTTTCCTGCAGGTAAGCCATCAGCATGCCGAACTGGGTGCCCCAGTCGCCGACGTGGTTCTGACGGATCACGGTGTCGCCGAGGAATTCCAGCACACGGGCCACGCCGTCGCCGATGATGGTCGAGCGCAAGTGGCCGACGTGCATCTCTTTGGCCAGGTTCGGCGCCGACAGGTCGACCACGGTGCGCTGCACCGGGCCAGCCTTGCGCACGCCGATGTGGGCGTCGGCCAGGGCAGCGTCCAGGCGCGAGGCCAGGGCGTCGGTGTTCTGGAAGAAATTCAGGAAGCCGGGGCCGGCGATTTCGGTCTTGGCGACATTTTCGTCAGTCGGCAGCGCGGCGATGATTTTTTCCGCCAGGTCGCGGGGCTTCATGCCGGCGGGCTTGGCCAGCATCATGGCGATGTTGCTGGCGAAATCGCCGTTCTTCTTGTCGCGGGAGTTTTCCACCTGGATCGCCGGCGACAGGCCTTCAGGCAACACACCTTCGTTGACGAGTTGGGTGATGGCTTGTTGGATCAGCTGGCGGATGGTGTCTTTCATGGTCTTCTCTTTCGACCGCAGGCGCGGCGGCGCATCATGCGCTGGTGGAAAAACTGGGCATTATCCGTTGCGAAGACGGGCTTGCCAACCATAGCAGGCAGGATATGGATGTGTGGTGACAAAAGAGGCAAAGATCGCAGCCTTCGGCAGCTCCTACACGGATTGCGCGTTTCTGTAGGAGCTGCCGAAGGCTGCGATCTTTTGACCTTTCAATACAAATCGACCGGATCAACATCCAAAGACCAGCGCACCGCCCGTCCACTCGGCATCTGCTCCAGCACCAGCAACCAACTGGCCAGCAATCGATGCAAGGGTGCCCGCGCCGTAGCCTGTACCAACAGCTGCGCACGATAACGCCCGGCCCGGCGCTCCATCGGTGCCGGGACCGGTCCCAGTAGCTCGATTCCCGTCAGATTCTGCTCGGCCAGCAAACGCTCCGCCTCGCTGCAAGCCTCATCGAGGAAGCCTTCGGCCTGGCCCGGTTTATGCGCCTCGGCCCGCAGTAGCGCCAAGTGCGCAAATGGCGGCAGGCCGGCAGCGCGTCGCTCGCTCAAGGCTTGCTCGGCAAAGGCGAAGTAGCCCTGCTCGGTCAGCTGGATCAGCAGCGGATGGTCGGCCAGGTGTGTCTGGATAATCACCTTGCCCGGCTCTTCGGCGCGACCGGCACGGCCGGCGACCTGGACGATCAGTTGAGCCATGCGCTCGCTGGCGCGGAAGTCACCGGAGAACAGGCCGCCGTCAGCGTCAAGGATCGACACCAGCGTCACCCGTGGGAAGTGGTGACCCTTGGCAAGCATCTGCGTGCCGATCAGGATGCACGGCTGGCCTTTTTGAATGGTCGCGAACAACTGGTTCATCGCATCCTTGCGCGATGTGCTGTCGCGGTCGACCCGCAGCACCGGATAGTCCGGGAACAGAATCGCCAGGCGCTCCTCGGCCCGCTCGGTGCCGGCGCCAACGGGGCGCAGATCGACCTTGCTGCACTTCGGGCACTGGCGCGGTACGCGTTCGACGTAGCCGCAATGGTGGCAGCGCAGCTCGCCGTAACGCTGATGCACGGTCATCCGCGCATCACAGCGCTGGCACTCGGACATCCAGCCACAGTCATGGCACAGCAGGGTCGGAGCAAAGCCGCGGCGGTTGAGGAACACCAGGACCTGTTGCCCGGCGGCCAGGGTCTGGCCGATGGCTTGTTGCATCGGCCCGGAAATGCCGCTGTCCAGCGGGCGGCTTTTGACATCCAGACGCAGGAAACGCGGCTGTTTGGCGCCGCCGGCACGCTCGTTCAAGCGCAGCAACCCATAGCGACCGGTGTAGGCGTTGTGCAGGCTTTCCAGCGAAGGGGTGGCGGAGCCGAGGACAATCGGGATGTTTTCCTGTCGCGCCCGCACCAATGCCAGATCACGGGCGTGATAGCGCAAACCTTCCTGCTGTTTATAGGAGCCGTCGTGCTCTTCGTCGATGATGATCAGGCCTGGGTTCTTCATCGGTGTGAACAGGGCCGAGCGGGTGCCGATGATGATGTCGGCCTCACCGTCCCGGGCGGCCAGCCAGGCCTCGAGGCGTTCGCGGTCATTGACCGCCGAATGGATCAGCGCGATCCGGGCATTGAAACGCTGTTCGAAGCGCGCCAGGGTCTGCGGGCCGAGGTTGATTTCCGGGATCAGCACCAACGCCTGCTTGCCGGCCTCAAGGGTTTCGCGGATCAATTGCAGATAAACTTCGGTCTTGCCGCTGCCGGTGACGCCGGCCAGCAGGAACGCGTGATAACTGTCGAAGCCGGCGCGAATCGCCTCATAGGCAGCGCGCTGCTCCGGGTTCAGCGGGAGTTCCGGTTGCGCCAGCCAGTGTTCGTGGCGTGCACCCGGGGCGTGCCGGCGGATCTCGACCTGCACCAGGTCCTTGGCCAGCAGCAAATCCAGGCTGTCCTTGCTCAGCATCAGTTTGCTCAGCAATTGATGGGCGACGCCGTGGGGGTGCTGGGCCAGCGTGGCCAGGGCTTCACGCTGGCGCGGGGCGCGGGCGATGCGCGGATCATCGAGGCTTGCCCCCGGCACGGCAGACCAGAAACGCTCCTGGCGCGCTTCAGCCAGCTCACCCTGGCGCAGCAAAACCGGCAGCGCCCAGCTCAAGGTATCGCCAAGGCTGTGCTGGTAATACTGGGACGTCCACAGACACAACTTGAACAGCGCGGGTGGCAGCGGTGGCGTAGCGTCAAGCAGGGCCAGGGCCGGCTTGAGCTTCTCGACTGGCACTTCGCTGGTGTCGGTGACTTCCACCAGAATGCCGATCATCTCGCGCCGGCCAAACGGTACCCGCAGGCGCATGCCGGGGTGCAACTGGGCGCGCAGTACGCCAGCCGGAGCGCGGTAGTCGAACAGGCGGCGCAGCGGCGAAGGCAGGGCGAGGCGCAAAATGGCGTCGGGCACGCGGGGGGATCTCGGTTAGCAGGCAACATAAAGAAGGGGTGGACGCAGATCAATTGTGGAAGCGGGCTTGCTCGCGAAGAAGGAGTGTCAGTCAACGCATTTATCGCCTGACACATCGCTTTCGCGAGCAAGCCCGCTCCCACATGGGAATGCGCTTGAGGCCGGGAGCCTAGCAGACGGTCGGTCTCAGGGACAGCTTGCGTGATCAGGATTGTCTGGTAGAATCCGCGGCCTAATTACGTGCGGTATTCAACAATAGTGTTGGGTGGCGGCACGCTAGCCTGAGGAAGACACCATGAAAGCTGATATCCATCCAGAATACCCGGCAGTTGCTGTTACCTGCAGCTGCGGCAACAAGTTCGAAACCCGTTCGACCTTCGGCAAAGCCCTGGCGATCGACGTTTGCAACGAATGCCACCCGTTCTACACCGGTAAGCAGAAGACTCTGGACACTGGCGGCCGCGTACAGCGCTTCGCCGACCGTTTCGGTGCTTTCGGCGCGAAAAAGGCCTAAGGCCAATCAACTTGGGAAGCCGTTCCGGTTTTTCCATGCTGATGAAAAAGGCGTCCCTCGCGGGCGCCTTTTTTATGTCCGCGATTTGGCTATCCGGCGCCCAGGCGTTTTGCCCGGCACCCGGCGGCCTGACGCCCGTCGCGGTGCAGCGGGTGGTGGACGGCGACACCCTGCGCCTGAGCGATGGCCGCAGCGTGCGCATGATCGGCTTGAACACGCCGGAGCTGGGCAAGAATGGCCGTTCCGACGAACCGTTCGCCGTGGTCGCGCGCAAGCGACTTGAAGCCCTGGTGGCGGCGAGTGACGGGCAGGTTGGTTTGCTGCCCGGCAAAGAAAGCAAAGACCATTACGGTCGCACCCTGGCTCATGTCTACGGTGCCGATGGCGCCAACCTCGAAGCGCAAATGCTCGCCGAAGGCCTGGGGTTTCAGGTGGCGGTGGCACCGAATGTCGATCTGGTCGCCTGTCAGCAAGCCGCAGAAAACAGCGCTCGGCAGGCCGGGCTCGGTGTGTGGCGCCAGTCGCCTGTACTGAAGGCGGAGCAGATCAGCACTTCCGGCTTTGCCGTGCTCAGCGGTCGTGTGAGCAAGGTTCAACGCAATCGCGGCGGGGTTTGGATCGAATTGCAGGATTCGGTTGTATTGAAGGTTGCGCCCAATCTGCTGGGACGGTTCGATGCAGCCTCGCTGGAGCGGCTCGAAGGCAAGCAGATCGAGGCGCGCGGTTGGGTGCTGGATCGTTCGCGACGTGGCGGACTGAAAGAAGGTCAGGCGCGCTGGATGTTGCCCTTGACCGACCCGGCGATGTTTCAAGTGATGCAGTGATAAAAAATTGTAGACATTTTTTCTGTCGATTGTGAACAGTCTAGCCCTTGTGTGCCGTGGCTCTTGGCCCAAAGTCGTAGGGCCGGGCGCTTGACAGGGGTGACCGGTCAGTCTTGTGGGGATTTTGCGAGGCGCGTATCCTCGCTGACCAGTCTGTCCAACAGTAAAAGCGGAATGCCAAAATGTCTGATCTGAAAACTGCCGCTCTCGAATATCACGCCAATCCTCGTCCAGGGAAGCTGAGTGTCGAGCTCACCAAGGCCACCGCTACCGCCCGCGACCTGTCGCTGGCCTACAGCCCGGGCGTAGCCGAACCAGTACGCGAGATCGCCCGCGATCCTGAACTGGCCTACAAGTACACCGGCAAAGGCAACCTGGTTGCAGTCATTTCCGATGGCACCGCGATTCTCGGCCTGGGTAACCTCGGCCCATTGGCTTCCAAGCCAGTGATGGAAGGTAAAGGCGTACTGTTCAAGCGCTTCGCCGGCATCGACGTTTTCGACATCGAAGTCGACTCCGAAAGCCCGCAAGCCTTCATCGACACCGTCAAGCGCATCTCCATCACCTTCGGTGGCATCAACCTGGAAGACATCAAGGCACCGGAGTGCTTTGAAATCGAACGCGCTCTGATCGAGCAGTGCGATATTCCGGTATTCCACGATGACCAGCACGGCACCGCTATCGTGACCGCCGCCGGCATGATCAACGCGCTGGAAATCGCTGGCAAAACCCTGCCGGAAGCCAAGATCGTCTGCCTGGGTGCCGGCGCTGCCGCTATCTCCTGCATGAAGTTGCTGGTGAGCATGGGCGCCAACATCGAAAACATCTACATGGTCGACCGTACCGGCGTGATCCACTCCGGCCGTGACGACCTGAACCAGTACAAGGCTGTGTTCGCTCACGCGACCGACAAGCGCACCCTGGCTGACGCCCTGCAAGGCGCTGACGTGTTCGTTGGCCTGTCCGGCCCGAACCTGCTGAGCGCTGAAGGCCTGCTGTCGATGGCGCCGAACCCGATCGTGTTCGCGTGCTCGAACCCTGATCCGGAAATCTCCCCGGAGCTGGCGCACGCGACCCGTAACGACGTGATCATGGCCACCGGTCGTTCCGACTACCCGAACCAGGTCAACAACGTACTGGGCTTCCCTTTCATCTTCCGTGGTGCCCTGGACGTTCGCGCCAAGCGCATCAACGAAGAAATGAAAGTGGCTGCGGCCAACGCCCTGCGTGAACTGGCCAAGCTGCCAGTACCTCAGGAAGTGTGCGACGCCTACGGCGGCATCAAGCTGGAATTCGGTCGTGAGTACATCATTCCGAAGCCAATGGATGCCCGTCTGATCACCCTGATCTCCGATGCCGTGGCCAAAGCTGCGATCGAGACCGGCGTGGCGACCCTGCCGTATCCGAAGAACTACCCGCTCAAGAGCGTGGATGACGTGTTCAACGGCTAAGCCGTTGTAGCGCTTCAATGAAAGCCCCGGCTTGTGAGAGTCGGGGCTTTTTTGTGCCTGACAGTTTTGCGCCGCCTATGAGGGCCTCTTCGCGAGCAAGCTCGCTCCCACTGTGGGCGATGGTGTTCATCGAATTTATATACGCCGCTGATTCCTGTGGGAGCGGCGGTGCGACGATTCGACTTGCCCGCGAAGAGGCCGGACCAGACAACATCAAAACCGGCAGGCAAAAAAACCCCGCACTTCTTTCGAAGGCGGGGCTTTTCAGTATTGCGGCAATCAGAACAAATCGATCGGCGCCGCTTCATCCGCTGGCAGCGGGCTGCCAGGTGCCAGGCCGTTGCCCAGTTCGCTCCCGGACGGTGGCGTATCTTCGACCTTGAACAGTTCGAAGTAGGCGCCTGGCGTGCCCGGGCTGGCCGCGCGGCCGCTGATTGGGTCGACTCGCAGACTGAGGATGCCTTCGGGCTCCGCTTGCGTATGCGGCGGTTTGCCTTTGAGCGCGGCGCCCATGTAGTTCATCCAGATCGGCAGTGCGACGGTGCCGCCGAATTCCTTGCGACCCAGGCTTTCCGGTTGATCGAAACCGGTCCACACGGTCGTCACGTAATCGGCGTTGTAGCCGGAGAACCAGGCGTCCTTGGATTCGTTGGTCGTACCGGTCTTGCCGGCAATGTCAGGGCGGCCCAGGGCTAGCGCGCGACGACCGGTGCCGAGCTTGATCACGTCCTCAAGCATGCTGTTGAGGATGTACGTGGTGCGCCCGTCAACGATGCGTTCGGCCACGGCGGGTGCTTGTGGCATCGGCGTAGTGCCCGGGGCTTCGCCTGGCGTCGCGTTGACGGTGAAGGCTTGAGGGACGGCTGGCGCGGCAATGCCGTCGCTGGCGGCGCCGCCCTGAGGCACGCTCGGCGGGTTGGCGACGAACAGCGTGTCGCCGTTGCGGCTTTCGATCCTGTCGATGATGAACGGGGTGATCTTGTAGCCGCCGTTGGCGAAGGTGCTCCAGCCGGTGGCGATTTCCATTGGCGTCAGGGTCGCGGTGCCCAGCGCCAGGGACAGGTTGGGTGGCAGGTCCTGTTTGTTGAAGCCGAAGCGCGTGATGTAGTCGATGGTCTTGCCCACGCCCATCGCTTGCAGCAAGCGGATCGACACCAGGTTGCGCGACTTGTACAGCGCCTCACGCAGGCGAATCGGGCCGAGGAAGGTGTTGGTGTCGTTCTTCGGACGCCAGACCTTGTCCAGGTACTCGTCGACGAACACGATCGGCGCGTCGTTCACCAGGCTGGAGGCGGTGTAGCCGCTATCCAGTGCGGCGGCGTAGACGAATGGCTTGAAGCTCGAGCCTGGCTGGCGCTTGGCCTGCAGTGCGCGGTTGTAGTTGCTCTGCTCGAAGGCGAAACCGCCGACCAGCGAGCGAATGGCACCGTTCTGTGGGTCCAGGGATACCAGTGCGCCCTGGGCCTGCGGGATCTGGCTGAACTTCAGCGAATTGTCAGGCTGACGCTGTACGCGAATCAGATCGCCGACCTGGGCCACGTCCGAAGGTTGTTTCGGGTTGGCCCCCATGCTGTTGGTGTTCAGGAACGGTCGGGCCCACTTCATGGTGTCCCAGTTCACGTGTTCCTGGCCGGTGCGGGTCAGCACTTGCAGGCCGCTCTTGTCGACCAGGGTCACGATGGCCGGTTCCAGGCCGCTGATGGTGCGTTGTTTGGTCAGCTCGGTTGCCCAGGCTTCGCGAGTCTTGCCCGGCAGCCGCGACTCGGGCCCGCGATAGCCGTGGCGCTGATCGTAGGTCATCAGGCCTTCGTGGACCGCGGTGTTGGCCAGTTCCTGGAGATCGCTCGGCACCGTGGTGGTGACGCGGAAGCCTTCGGTATACGCGTCGCTGCCATAACGCCCGACCATTTCGGCACGGGCCATTTCGGCGATGTACGGGGCGTTCACTTCCGGAGTCGGCACGTGATAGCTGGCGTTCAGCGGCTCGTTGACCGCAGCGGTGTAGTCGGCCTCGCTGATTTTCCCGAGCTTGTACATGCGCCCCAGGATCCAGTCGCGACGCTCCTTGCTGCGCGCCGGGTTGGCCAATGGGTTGAAGCGCGACGGCGCCTTGGGCAGGCCGGCAATCATCGCCATCTGCGCCAGGCTGACATCGCGGATCGATTTGCCGTAATAGACCTGCGCCGCCGCCTCGATGCCGTAGGCGCGGTTACCCAGATAGATCTTGTTGACGTACAGCTCGAGGATCTCGTCCTTGGTCAGCTGGCGTTCGATCTGCAGGGCCAGGAGGATCTCGGTGGTCTTGCGTGAAAAGCTGCGTTCGCTGGTCAGGAAGAAGTTCTTCGCCACCTGCATGGTGATCGTGCTGCCGCCGGACTGGATGTGTCCGCTTTTGACCAGCTGGGTCGCGGCACGCATCAGGCTGCTCGGATCGACGCCGTAGTGGTTGGCGAAATTGTCGTCTTCAGCACTTAGTAACGCATTGATGAAGTTGGGGGGAATGTCGGCGAAACGGATCGGTGTACGGCGCATTTCGCCAAATTCTGCGATCAACTTGTTATCGCTGCTGTAGACCCGCAAAGGGATCTGCAACTGGATGCTTCTCAGCGCCTCCACGGACGGAAGTCCGGGACTAAGGTAGAGGTACGCCCCGCTCAGACCCAGAAGGAGTCCGCAGAAAACCGCGACGATGGACCAACCGAAAAACTTCAGCAGACGAATCAAGGCTTTTGGATATCCAGGGTAAAAATGAATTGGGCAACAGGGTTCAGGCTAAATCAGAACGACCCGCGCTTGAGCAAATGCGGAAAAAAAACGCTGGGCATTATAAGCATTTTTCTGATCGGGAGCGCGGCTGGCGCTGCTGTCAAGACGGGCGGATTGAACGCAATGGACATTGCAGAGTCCGTAACTCACGGAAAGTCATAGGGAATTGGTAGTGCCAGGACTCTTCAACAAAAAATCCAATACGCTCTTGGGAATCGATATCAGCTCCACCTCGGTGAAACTTCTTGAGTTGAGCCGTCAGGGCGAGCGCTACCGGGTCGAGGCGTATGCGGTCGAGCCGTTGCCGGTCGGCGCGGTGATCGAAAAGAATATCGCCGAACTCGAAGGCGTGGGGCAGGCCCTTGCGCGCGCGCTGGCCAAGGCCAGAACCGGCCAGAAGAACGTGGCCGTGGCCGTGGCGGGCTCGGCGGTGATCACCAAGACCATCGAGATGGAGGCCGGACTTTCCGAGGACGAGATGGAAAGCCAGCTGAAGATCGAGGCTGATCAGTACATTCCTTATCCCCTGGACGAAGTCGCGATCGACTTTGAAGTACAGGGCACCTCCGGGCGCAATCCCGAGCGCGTCAACGTGCTGCTCGCCGCTTGTCGCAAGGAAAACGTCGAGGTCCGCGAGGCCGCCCTGGCCCTGGCGGGGCTGACCGCTCGTGTGGTCGATGTCGAGGCCTACGCGCTGGAGCGCTCATTCGAATTGCTGGCCAGTCGGCTCGCGGTTTCCGGGGGACCTTCGACGGTCGCCGTGATCGACATCGGCGCCACCATGACCACCCTGAGCGTGCTGCACAACGGGCGGATCATCTACACCCGCGAACAACTGTTTGGCGGTCGACAACTGACCGAGGAAATCCAGCGTCGCTACGGCCTGACGCTGGAGCAGGCGGGGCTGGCGCAAAAGAAGGGCGGTTTGCCGGATGACTATGCAGGTGAGGTCTTGCAGCCATTTCGAGAGGCGCTGGTGCAGCAGGTGTCGCGCTCGTTGCATTTCTTCTTTGCCTCCGGCCAGTACAGCACCGTCGACCATGTCCTGCTGGCTGGCGGTACCGCATCGATCCCGGGGCTGGACCGTTTGATCGAGCGGCAATTGGGCACGCCGACCCAGGTCGCAAACCCTTTTTGCGATATGACTCTGGGCAGCAAGGTCAATGGTGCTGCCCTGGCGAGTGATGCCCCGGCGTTGATGATCGCCTGCGGTCTGGCCCTCAGGAGCTTCGACTGATGGCACGGATCAACCTTTTACCCTGGCGCGAGGAGCGACGTGAAGTTCGCCGCAAGCGTTTCCTTCTGACCCTGGTGGCGGTGATGGTGGGCACGATGGGTGCGGTGCTGGTCGCGAACCAGGTCATCAGCGGTGCCATCGACCGGCAAGTCGCCCGTAACAATTACATCGGCAAGCAAGTCGCCGAGATCGATGAGCGGATCACCCGGATCAATGATCTCAAGGCGCGCCGCCAGCAACTGGTCGAGCGCATGGGCGTCATCCAGGACCTGCAAGGTAATCGCCAGATCAGCGGGCGAATATTTGACCAATTGGCGCGAGCCCTGCCCGACGGCGTGTATTTCACCGAGGTGAAAATGACCGCAAAGACCTTGTCCATCACCGGCGCCGCGCAATCCAACAACCGTGTTTCGGATTTGATGCGCAACCTGGAGGCATCAGACTGGTTCGATGCGCCGAGCCTGACCGAAGTCAAGGCCACGGCTGCCGGTCAGGTGGGGCAGGCCAACGTCTTCCAGCTGACCGTTCGCCAGACTCAGCCCGCAAAACCGGAGGAAGGCAAATGAGTCTGTCTGAATGGTTTGAAGGGCTGCGCAAGATCGACATCAATGATCTGGATACCAGCAACATGGGTTCCTGGCCGCCAGCGATCAAGTGTCTGGTGGCTGGTTTGCTCGTGCTTCTGGTGCTGGCCTTTGGCTATAGCTTTTCCACCCGCGACCTTGTGAGCCAGCTCGATCTCAAGCGCGAAGAGGAGTCGGCACTCAAGGAACAGTTCGCCGACAAGGCCCGCATGGCGGCGAATCTGGATCTCTACACCCGGCAGTTGAAGGAGATGGAGAGCGCCTTCGTCGTGCTATTGCGTCAACTGCCCAGCGACACCGAAGTCCCCGGCTTGCTGGAAGACATCACGCGTACGGGCCTGGGCAGCGGCCTGGAGTTCGAAGAGATCAAGTTGCTGCCTGAAGTCGCCCAGCCGTTCTACATCGAACTGCCGATCCAGATCACGGTCAACGGGGACTACCACGACCTGGCCACTTTCGTCAGTGGTGTGGCCGGGTTGCCGCGAATCGTCACCTTGCACGATTTCGACCTTGCCCCCGTCAGCCCCGAGGGTGGTCCGAAGCTGCGCTTGACCATCCTCGCCAAGACCTACCGCTACAACGACAAGGGACCGCATCAATGATCCCGGGACGTTGTTTTGTGGTGGTGTTGCTGTCTGCCCTGTCCGGTTGTGGCGCAGGCGATGACTACACCGATCTGGACGCGTACATGAACGAAACGCGCCTGCATGGGCCGGGGAAGATTGAACCAACGCCGGTATTCCGGTCTTACCCGGCATTCACTTACAACGCGGCGAATCTGCGCAGCCCGTTTTCGCCGCAGATCAGCACTGATCTGGCGGCCCGGCGCAGGGGCTCGCACAACGTCAAACCCGACCCGGGTCGGGTCAAGCAATACCTCGAAGGCTTCAACATCGAGCAGTTTCAAATGGTCGGCACCCTTTCCAATGCGACGGGCTCCTATGCCCTGCTGCGTGGGGCGGGTGGGGTGCACCGGCTGAAAGTCGGCGATTACCTGGGGCGCAACGACGGACGGATCGTTGCGATCAGCGGCTCTCAAGTCGATGTGGTTGAAATTGTCCCGGATGGTCAGGGTGCTTGGCTGGAGCGTCCCCGGACCATTTCCTTGAAAGAGCACTCATAGTGGAACTCCAATAATGAACAGGATTCTTTCCACCGTCGGCCTTTCGCTATGGATAGCGTTGTTGTCGCCGATGGTACAAGCAGCCAATCTCAAGGCGCTGGATGTCGCTGCGCTGCCCGGTGACCGTGTCGAGTTGAAGTTGTCGTTCGATGCACCACCCCCGGTGCCCCACGGCTACACGACGGATTCGCCGGCCCGGATTGCCCTGGACTTGCCGGGTGTCGCCAGTCAGTTGGCCAGCAAGACTCGCGATCTCGGCAGTGGAAATGCCCGCAGTGCAACGGTGGTGGAATCCCGGGACCGTACGCGATTGATCATCAACCTGGCCCAGTCGGCCCCGTACGACTCGCGAATTGAAGGCAACAATCTGCTGGTCGTTGTCGGGCAGGGAGTCAAACCGTCGACATCCAGGCCGGCGACCGCAGCAATGCCGGTTCCGGCACGGGCCGCCGCGACGGCGGGCAAGGTCATTCGGGGTGTGGATTTCCAGCGGGGAACCCAGGGCGAAGGCAACGTGGTGATCGACTTGTCGGATCCATCGATTGCACCCGACATACAAGAGCGCGAAGGCAGGATCATCGTCGGATTTGCCAAAACCTTATTGCCCGAGCGATTGCGCGTGCGACTGGACGTGAAGGATTTCGCCACGCCCGTGCAGTTCGTCAATGCCAGCGCGAGCGGCGATCGAGCCACCATCAGTATTGAACCCGGCGGCACGTTCGATTACTCGACCTATCAGACTGACAACAAGCTCACTATCAGCGTTCGCCCGGCGACGGTCGACGAACTGCAAAAGCGCAATGCCGGGCAACAGGCCTATAGCGGCGAGAAGCTATCGCTGAATTTCCAGGACATCGATGTGCGCTCGGTGCTGCAACTGATCGCCGATTTCACCAACCTCAATCTGGTGGCCAGCGATACGGTCCAGGGGGGAATTACCCTGCGTCTGCAGAACGTGCCGTGGGATCAGGCGCTGGATCTGGTGCTGAAAACCAAGGGGCTGGACAAGCGCAAGGTCGGCAATGTCCTGCTTGTTGCGCCGGCCGATGAAATTGCTGCCCGTGAGCGTCAGGAGCTCGAATCGCAGAAGCAGATTGCCGATCTGGCGCCGTTGCGTCGGGAGTTGTTGCAGGTCAATTACGCCAAGGCGGCGGACATCGCCAAGCTCTTCCAGTCAGTGACCAGTGCTGAAGCGAAGCCCGACGAACGGGGGTCGATCACTGTCGATGAGCGTACCAACAACATCATTGCCTACCAGACCCAGGACCGGCTGGATGAGTTGCGCAGGATCGTTACGCAGCTGGATATCCCCGTGCGTCAGGTGATGATCGAGGCGCGCATAGTCGAAGCCAACGTCGACTATGACAAAAGCCTCGGGGTGCGCTGGGGCGGTTCGATACAGAACAAGGGCAACTGGAACACCTCCGGCGTCAGCAATGGGCTCAATGGGTCATCGACCATCGGCACGCCCGGCAGTACCAGCACCAACTCACCGTTCGTCGACATGGGTGTAGCCAACAACACCTCGGGAATCGGCATCGCGTTCATCACCGATAACGTCTTGCTGGACCTGGAGCTGACGGCCATGGAGAAAACCGGCAACGGGGAAATCGTCTCACAGCCCAAAGTGGTCACGTCCGACAAGGAAACCGCGAAAATCCTCAAGGGCACCGAGATTCCCTATCAGGAAGCCAGCTCCAGCGGCGCGACTTCGGTCTCGTTCAAGGAGGCTTCGCTGTCGCTGGAGGTGACGCCGCAGATCACGCCCGACAACCGGATCATCATGGAGGTCAAGGTCACCAAGGACGAACCGGACTTCCTGAACAAGGTTCAGGATGTACCGCCCATCAAGAAAAACGAAGTCAACGCCAAGGTCCTGGTCAACGATGGCGAGACCATCGTCATTGGCGGTGTTTTCTCAAATACTCAGAGCAAGGTTGTAGATAAGGTGCCATTTCTTGGCGATGTGCCGTATCTTGGCCGCCTTTTCCGGCGTGACGTGGTTTCGGAGAAAAAATCCGAGCTGTTGGTATTCCTCACTCCGCGTATCATGAATAATCGGGCGATTGCTGTGAGTCATTGATTCTGTGCGAAATTTGATTCTTGTTGGACCGATGGGTGCTGGAAAAAGCACCATCGGCCGGTTGCTGGCCAAAGAGCTGCGCCTGCCATTCAAAGATTCCGATAAGGAAATTGAATTGCGCACGGGCGCCAATATCCCTTGGATCTTCGATAAGGAAGGCGAACCGGGCTTTCGTGATCGCGAGCAGGCAATGATTGCCGAGCTGTGCGATTACGACGGTGTGGTGCTGGCGACAGGCGGGGGCGCGGTCATGCGCGAAGCCAATCGTCGGGCACTGCATGCCGGTGGGCGTGTGGTTTATCTGCATGCGTCGGTCGAGCAACAGGTCGGCCGCACGTCTCGCGACCGCAATCGGCCATTGTTGCGTACCGCTGATCCCGCCAAGACCCTTCGGGATCTGCTGGCGATCCGCGATCCGCTTTATCGGGAAATTGCCGACCTGGTGGTCGAAACCGATGAGCGGCCGCCACGAATGGTCGTACTCGACATTCTGGAGCGCCTGCAGCAGTTGCCACCCCGTTAAAGCGCCGCGGGAAATGCGCTATCCTCGGCGTCCGCCAGGACCACTCCAGGTTGTGGCGGATGGCTACCGAACGGCGTCACACCAGATGAGGCCGTGGATATTCGTTAACTCAGGGCAGAACGCCTGATTCCATCTTCACTGTGGGGACACATGCAGACACTCAAGGTCGATCTGGGCGAGCGCAGCTACCCGATTCATATTGGCGAAGGTTTGTTGGATCAGCCTGAGCTGCTGGCCCCGCACATTCGCGGACGGCAAGTAGCAATCATCTCCAACGAGACGGTTGCGCCGCTCTATCTCGAGCGTCTGACCCGCAGCCTGGCGCAGTTCTCGGTGATTTCCGTGGTGCTGCCCGACGGCGAAGCCTTCAAGACCTGGGAAACCCTGCAACTGATTTTCGACGGCCTGCTGACCGCCCGGCATGATCGGCGCACCACGGTGATCGCCCTCGGTGGCGGTGTGATCGGTGATATGGCCGGCTTTGCCGCCGCCTGCTACCAGCGCGGCGTCGATTTCATCCAGGTTCCGACCACGCTGCTGTCGCAGGTCGACTCCTCGGTGGGCGGCAAGACCGGGATCAACCATCCGCTGGGCAAGAACATGGTCGGCGCCTTTTATCAGCCGAACGTGGTGCTGATCGATACCGCCAGCCTCAACACCTTGCCGGCGCGCGAGCTGTCCGCCGGGCTGGCCGAAGTCATCAAGTACGGGCTGATCTGTGATGAGCCGTTCCTGACCTGGCTCGAAGACAACGTTGACCGCCTGCGCAGTCTGGACCAGCAAGCCCTGACCTATGCCATCGAGCGCTCCTGCGCGGCCAAGGCGGCGGTGGTCGGTGCCGATGAGAAAGAGACGGGCGTTCGTGCCACTTTGAACCTGGGCCATACGTTTGGCCACGCCATCGAAACCCACATGGGCTATGGTGTATGGCTTCATGGTGAGGCAGTGGCTGCTGGCACCGTAATGGCGCTGGAAATGTCCGCGCGACTCGGCTGGATCAGCGAGCAGGAGCGTGATCGCGGTATTCGTCTGTTCCAGCGTGCGGGGCTGCCGGTCATTCCGCCGCAAGAGATGACAGAAGCCGATTTCCTCGAACATATGTCCATTGATAAAAAAGTGATCGACGGTCGTTTGCGCCTGGTGCTGCTGCGCCACATGGGCGAAGCGGTGGTGACCGACGATTATCCGAAAGAGGTTCTACAGGCCACGCTGGGAGCAGACTACCGCGCCCTGGCTCAGCTTAAAGGTTAATAAGAACACGATGACTAGTTTGCATGCCGACGAGGCTTTCCTCGGCCATTACCAGTTGAGTCATGACCCTTTTGCTCCACGGGTACCTGGCTTCAAATTTTTCCCGGCCCAGCGCAAACCCGTGCTGGGACAACTGCATCACCTGGCCCGCTACAGCCAGTTGCTGCTGGTAGTCACTGGCCCCGAAGGCAGTGGCAAGACCCTGTTGCGTCAGGCCCTGGTCGCCAGCACCAACAAGCAATCGGTACAAAGTGTGGTGGTTTCTGCCCGCGGCGCCGGCGATGCGGCCGGTGTGCTGCGTCAGGTGGCCCAGGCACTGAACGTCGGCCAGGCTGATGCCGACGCGATTCTGGCCCAAGTGGTGCAACTCGCACTGACCGGGCAAGAAGTCTATCTGCTGGTCGATGACGCCGAACAACTCGACGAATCCGCCCTTGAGACTCTGATGGTCCTGGCTGCCGGCGCGCCTGAGGGTCGCCCGCATGTGTTCCTGTTCGGTGAGACCTCGCTGATCGGTCAACTTGAGGCTCTGCATCTCGAGGAAGAGCGCTTCCACGTCATCGAGTTGCAGCCCTACACCGAAGAAGAAACCCGCGAATATCTGGAGCAGCGGCTCGAAGGCGCGGGTCGCGGTATCGAACTTTTCACCGCGGATCAGATCTCTGATATTCACGAAAGCTCCGAAGGCTGGCCTGGCAGCATCAATCAGGTCGCCCGCGATGCAATGATCGAAGCCATGATCGCCAGCCGCTCAGCGGTCAAGCGTCCAAAAATGGGGTTCAATATGCCGAAGAAACACGTATTGGCGATTTCCGCCGTGGTCGTGGTCGCGGTAGCTGCCGCCTGGTTGATTCCGGGTCGCAACAAGGCGCCGACCACCGGTGCACCGACCAATGAACAGGCGCAACTGCCGCTTGGCCAGGGTCAGCCAGCCGCGAATGGCGGTGCTCCGGCCGTCGAATTCGCCGGCAGCACGCAGCCGATGCCATTGCCGTTGGTCGGTAACTCGCAACCGGTCATGCGCGCCCCACTGGCTGAAGCCGCGGGCGGCATCACCGAAGGCGATGATGGCGTTCCGGTAGAAGGCTCCAGCGCTACGCCGCCGACAGTCACGACTACTGCACCACCAGCGGGTGTACCTGCCGGCCCTGCGCCGACACCAGCGGCCAAGCCGACACCTGCGCCGACTCAGGTCGCCACTGCCAAGCCTGCGCCTGCTCCAGTGGCCAAGCCTGCTCCAGCGCCAGCCAAGCCAGTCGTTGCCGCGGCGGCCAAGCCCGCGGAGAAATCCGCTCCGGTGGCCAAAGCTGCTGGCGGTACCTGGTACGCTGGTCAGGCACCGGGTAACTACGTGGTGCAAATCCTCGGCACCAGCTCCGAGACCGCCGCGCAAAGCTTCGTCAAGGAGCAGGGCGGCGAGTACCGTTATTTCAAGAAAGTCCTCAATGGCAAGCCGCTCTACGTGATCACCTACGGCAGCTTCGCCAATCGTGATGCAGCCGTTTCCGCCATCAAGGCCTTGCCAGCGAAGGTTCAGGCTGGTAAACCTTGGCCTCGCACTGTCGCCAGCGTCCAACAGGAACTGGCAACAACTCGCTGAAGATTCGGCGGCCTTACCCAGGCCGCCTCTCCAAGCACCTCAAAATTTCTACAAGTGCGCGCAACCTTCCGGGCTGCGTGCCTTGTGGTGTCTGCGTCACAGTAGTCTTTGAGTCGTTGCGGTCAGAATTAAAAAAAGTTTTGACTAGCACAGCAGATCGCTTTAAACCTTTCACAAATGCGACATAGATTTGCGACATTTCGTCGTCAAATTTGTGAGCCTCCGTGTCGGTGTGTACAATGACCTCCCTTTTGCCCCCGCAAAGCTGGCGTACGTTCGGCGCGGTTGGTAAGTGGTTGAATTGAAAAGAAATTTGCTTCGAGAGAAGCAGCCTGGTGAGAAAGTGTCTATGAAAGCAGGTCTGTACCAACCAGATGAATTCAAGGATAACTGCGGTTTCGGCCTGATTGCTCATATGCAGGGCGAGCCCAGTCATACCCTTTTGCAAACGGCCATCGAGGCCCTGACCTGCATGACCCACCGCGGTGGGATTAATGCCGACGGCAAGACCGGTGACGGTTGCGGTCTGCTGATTCAAAAGCCGGACGTGTTCCTGCGAGCCATCGCCCAGGAAACCTTCGGCGTCGAAATGCCCAAGCAATACGCTGTGGGCATGGTTTTCTTCAACCAGGACCCCGTCAAGGCCGAAGCCGCTCGCGAGAACATGAACCGCGAGATCCTGGCCGCCGGTCTGCAACTGGTCGGCTGGCGCAAAGTGCCGATCGACACCAGCGTCCTCGGCCGCCTGGCCCTTGAGCGCCTGCCGCAGATCGAGCAAGTGTTCATCGGTGGTGAAGGCTTGAGCGATCAGGACATGGCCGTCAAGCTGTTCACTTCCCGTCGTCGCTCGTCCGTGGCCAACGCCGCCGACACCGACCACTACGTGTGCAGCTTTTCCCACAAGACCATCATTTATAAAGGCCTGATGATGCCGGCGGACTTGACCGCCTTCTATCCGGACCTGAGCGATGAGCGCCTGCAAACCTCGATTTGCGTGTTCCACCAGCGCTTCTCCACCAACACCCTGCCGAAATGGCCGCTGGCTCAACCGTTCCGCTTCCTGGCGCACAACGGCGAGATCAACACCATCACCGGCAACCGCAACTGGGCCGTGGCCCGTCGCACCAAGTTCACCAACGACCTGATGGACCTGGAAGAACTCGGCCCGCTGGTCAACCGTGTGGGTTCCGACTCCTCGAGCATGGACAACATGCTGGAGCTGATGGTCACCGGCGGCATCGACCTGTTCCGTGGCGTGCGGATGATCATTCCGCCTGCGTGGCAGAACGTCGAAACCATGGACCCGGATCTGCGTGCGTTCTACGAATACAACTCGATGCACATGGAACCGTGGGACGGCCCGGCCGGCGTGGTAATGACCGACGGTCGTTACGCGGTGTGCCTGCTCGACCGTAACGGTCTGCGTCCGGCGCGTTGGGTCACCACCAAGAACGGCTTTATCACCCTGGCCTCGGAAATCGGTGTCTGGAACTACCAGCCTGAAGACGTGATCGCCAAAGGCCGCGTTGGCCCGGGCCAGATCTTTGCCGTGGACACCGAAACCGGCCAGATCCTCGACACCGACGCGATCGACAACCGTCTGAAGTCCCGTCATCCGTACAAGCAATGGCTGCGCAAGAATGCCCTGCGCATCCAGGCGACCATGGAAGACAACGACCACGGTTCGGCGTTCTACGACGTCGATCAGCTCAAGCAATACATGAAGATGTATCAGGTCACGTTCGAAGAGCGCGACCAGGTGCTGCGTCCACTGGGCGAACAGGGCTACGAAGCCGTGGGCTCGATGGGCGACGATACGCCGATGGCCGTGCTGTCCCAGCGCGTGCGCACGCCGTACGACTATTTCCGCCAGCAGTTCGCGCAGGTCACCAACCCGCCGATCGATCCGCTGCGTGAAGCCATCGTCATGTCGCTGGAGATCTGCCTCGGTGCCGAGCGCAACATCTTCCAGGAGTCGCCGGAACACGCTTCGCGCGTGATCCTCAGCTCGCCGGTCATTTCCCCGGCCAAGTGGCGCTCGCTGATGAACCTCGATCGTCCGGGCTTTGAGCGCGCGATCATCGATCTGAACTACGACGAAAGCGTCGGCCTCGAAGCGGCGATCCGCAACGTCGCCGATCAGGCTGAAGAAGCCGTGCGCGCAGGTCGTACCCAGGTTGTGCTGAGTGACCGTCACATTGCCCCTGGCAAGTTGCCGATCCACGCGTCCCTGGCCACAGGTGCTGTGCACCACCGCCTGACCGAAAAAGGCCTGCGTTGCGACTCCAACATCCTGGTGGAAACCGCGACTGCGCGTGACCCGCATCACTTCGCCGTGTTGATCGGTTTCGGCGCCTCTGCCGTTTACCCGTTCCTGGCCTACGAAGTGCTGGGCGACCTGATCCGTACCGGTGAAGTACTGGGCGACCTCTACGAGGTGTTCAAGAACTACCGTAAAGGCATCACCAAAGGCTTGCTCAAGATCCTGTCGAAGATGGGCATCTCGACCATCACCTCGTACCGCGGTGCGCAGTTGTTCGAAGCCATCGGTCTGTCCGAGGAAGTCTGCAACCTGAGCTTCCGTGGCGTGCCAAGCCGCATCAAGGGTGCGCGTTTCGTCGACATCGAAGCCGAGCAGAAAGCCCTGGCCACCGAAGCCTGGAGCCCGCGCAAGCCGATCCAGCAAGGCGGCCTGCTGAAGTTCGTCCACGGTGGCGAGTACCACGCCTACAACCCGGACGTGGTCAGCACCCTGCAAGCCGCTGTGCAGCAGGGCGACTACAGCAAGTTCAAGGAATACACGTCGCTGGTGGACAACCGCCCGGTGTCGATGATCCGCGACCTGCTGAAAGTCAAAACCCTGGACACGCCGCTGGACATCAGCGAGATCGAACCACTGGAATCGGTGCTCAAGCGCTTCGACTCCGCCGGTATCTCCCTGGGCGCCCTGTCGCCGGAAGCTCACGAAGCCCTGGCCGAAGCCATGAACCGCCTCGGTGCGCGCTCCAACTCCGGTGAAGGCGGCGAAGACCCGGCGCGCTACGGCACCATCAAGAGCTCGAAAATCAAGCAGGTTGCCACCGGCCGTTTCGGTGTAACCCCGGAATACCTGGTCAATGCTGAAGTGCTGCAGATCAAGGTCGCCCAGGGCGCCAAGCCCGGCGAGGGTGGTCAACTGCCAGGCGGCAAGGTCAACGGTCTGATCGCCAAGCTGCGTTACGCAGTGCCGGGCGTGACCCTGATTTCGCCACCGCCGCACCACGACATCTATTCGATCGAAGACTTGTCGCAGCTGATTTTCGACCTGAAACAAGTCAACCCGAAGGCGCTGGTCTCGGTGAAGCTGGTAGCAGAAGCGGGCGTCGGTACCATCGCCGCCGGTGTGGCCAAGGCCTATGCGGACCTGATCACCATCTCCGGCTACGACGGCGGAACCGGCGCATCGCCGCTGACCTCGATCAAATACGCGGGCGCTCCGTGGGAACTCGGCCTGGCCGAAACCCACCAGACCCTGCGCGGCAATGACCTGCGCGGCAAAGTCCGGGTACAGACCGACGGCGGCCTGAAAACCGGCCTCGACGTGATCAAGGCTGCGATCCTCGGCGCTGAAAGCTTCGGCTTCGGTACCGCGCCAATGATCGCCCTGGGCTGCAAATACCTGCGTATCTGCCACCTGAACAATTGCGCCACCGGCGTCGCGACCCAGAACGAGAAGCTGCGCAAGGATCACTACATCGGTACCGTCGACATGGTGGTGAATTTCTTCACCTACGTCGCCGAAGAAACCCGTGAGTGGCTGGCCAAGCTGGGCGTGCGCTCCCTCGAAGAACTGATCGGCCGTACCGATCTGCTGGAAGTCCTCGAAGGCCAGACCGCCAAGCAGCATCACCTGGACCTGACTCCGTTGCTGGGCAGCGACCACGTACCGGCGGACAAGCCGCAGTTCTGTGGCGTTGAACGCAACCCGCCGTTCGACAAGGGCCTGCTGGCCGAGAAAATGGTCGACATGGCCTCCACGGCAATCAACGACTTGAGCGGCGCCGAGTTCGACCTGGATATCTGCAACTGCGACCGTTCCATCGGCGCACGGATCTCCGGCGAAATCGCGCGTAAACACGGTAACCAGGGCATGGCCAACGCGCCGGTCACGTTCCGCTTCAAGGGCACGGCAGGGCAGAGCTTCGGCGTATGGAACGCCGGTGGCCTGCACATGTACCTGGAAGGCGACGCCAACGACTACGTCGGCAAGGGCATGACCGGCGGCAAGCTGGTCATCGTTCCGCCGAAGGGCAGCGTCTACCGCACCCAGGACAGTGCCATCATCGGCAACACCTGCCTGTACGGCGCCACTGGCGGCAAGCTGTTCGCCGCCGGCACCGCGGGCGAGCGTTTCGCCGTGCGTAACTCCGGTGCCCACACCGTTGTGGAAGGCACTGGCGATCACTGCTGCGAGTACATGACCGGTGGCTTCGTCTGCGTATTGGGCAAGACCGGGTACAACTTCGGCTCTGGCATGACCGGCGGTTTCGCCTACGTGCTCGACCAGGACAACAGCTTCGTTGACCGGGTCAACCACGAACTGGTGGAAATCCAGCGGATCAGCGGCGAGGCGATGGAAGCCTATCGCAGCCACCTGCAACGCGTGCTGAACGAGTACGTCGAGGAGACCGACAGCGAGTGGGGTCGTGAACTCGCCGAGAACCTCGATGATTACGTGCGTCGTTTCTGGCTGGTCAAGCCCAAGGCTGCCAACCTGAAATCGTTGCTTTCCAGCACCCGTGCCAACCCGCAGTGATATGCGCCTGAAGAGTTTGATGAGGTTTTAAAATGGCTGAACGTCTGAATAATGACTTCCAGTTCATCGAGGTCGGGCGCAAGGATCCGAAGAAGAAACTGTTGCGTCAACGCAAGAAAGAGTTCGTGGAAATCTACGAACCCTTCAAACCCCAGCAGTCGGCCGACCAGGCCCACCGCTGCCTGGGTTGCGGTAACCCGTATTGCGAATGGAAGTGCCCGGTGCACAACTTCATTCCCAACTGGCTGAAGCTGGTGGCCGAGGGCAACATCCTCCAGGCCGCCGAACTCTCGCACCAGACCAACACACTGCCGGAAGTCTGCGGCCGGGTGTGCCCGCAGGATCGTCTGTGCGAGGGTGCCTGCACCCTCAACGACGGCTTCGGCGCGGTGACCATCGGTTCGGTGGAGAAGTACATCACCGACACCGCGTTCGCCATGGGCTGGCGCCCGGACATGTCCAAGGTCAAGCCGACCGGCAAGCGTGTCGCGATCATCGGTGCCGGGCCTGCGGGCCTGGGCTGTGCCGACGTGCTGGTGCGCGGCGGCGTGACCCCGGTGGTGTTCGACAAGAACCCGGAAATCGGCGGTCTGCTGACCTTCGGCATCCCCGAGTTCAAGCTGGAAAAGACCGTGCTGAGCAATCGTCGCGAAGTCTTCACTGGCATGGGCATCGAGTTCCGCCTCAACACCGAGGTGGGCAAGGACGTGACCATGGAGCAACTGCTCGAAGAATACGATGCGGTATTCATGGGCATGGGCACCT
This sequence comes from Pseudomonas sp. IT-P258, assembly GCF_949767825.1. Lineage (NCBI taxonomy): Bacteria > Pseudomonadati > Pseudomonadota > Gammaproteobacteria > Pseudomonadales > Pseudomonadaceae > Pseudomonas > Pseudomonas sp. IT-P258. The sequence continues at coordinate 298,405 of NZ_CATKPU010000043.1, forward strand.
ACACCTACATGAAGGGCGGCTTTGCCGGGGAAGACCTGCCGGGCGTGTACGACGCGCTGGATTTCCTGATCGCCAACGTCAACCGCAACCTGGGCTTTGAAAAGTCGCCGGAAGATTTCGTCGACATGAAAGGCAAGAAGGTCGTGGTACTCGGCGGCGGCGACACGGCGATGGACTGCAACCGTACGTCGATCCGCCAGGGCGCCAAGTCGGTGACCTGCGCCTATCGTCGTGACGAAGCGAACATGCCGGGCTCGCGCAAAGAGGTGAAGAACGCCAAGGAAGAAGGCGTGAAATTCCTCTACAACCGCCAGCCGATCGCCATTGTCGGTGAAGACAAGGTCGAAGGCGTGAAGGTGGTCGAGACCCGTCTCGGCGAGCCGGACGCCCGTGGCCGCCGTAGCCCCGAGCCGATCCCGGGCTCCGAAGAGATCATCCCGGCCGACGCCGTGGTCATCGCTTTCGGTTTCCGTCCAAGCCCGGCTCCGTGGTTCGAGCAGTTCGAAATCCAGACCGACAGCCAGGGCCGCGTGGTGGCGCCGGAACAAGGTCAGTACAAGCACCAGACCAGCAACCCGAAGATCTTCGCCGGTGGCGACATGGTGCGCGGTTCCGACCTGGTGGTGACGGCGATCTTCGAAGGCCGTAATGCCGCCGAAGGGATCCTGGATTACCTGGGCGTGTAACCCCGCCCCGGAACTAAATGTAATACCCCCTGTGGGAGCGAGCTTGCTCGCGATAGCGGTGGATCAGTCAGCAGAGATGTTGAATGTGAAGCCCTCATCGCGAGCAAGCTCGCTCCCACAGTCGTTTTGTGGTGAGTCAAATACTGCATTCCACCGCGACAAATTGACCCGATAGACAAAAGGCTGACCTGCAACCGTGCCTTTTGCTCCCGGCTCTGAGAAAATGCCCTCACTTTTTTTCCGGATGCCGACATGACTGCCCTGAAGAACGACCGTTTCCTGCGCGCCCTGCTCAAGCAACCCGTAGACGTCACCCCCGTGTGGATGATGCGTCAGGCCGGTCGCTACCTGCCTGAATATCGCGCCAGCCGTGCCAAGGCCGGCGATTTCATGAGCCTGTGCATGAACCCGGCGTTCGCTTGCGAAGTCACGATGCAGCCGCTCGACCGTTATCCACAGCTGGATGCGGCGATCCTCTTCTCCGACATCCTGACCATCCCCGATGCCATGGGGCAGGGTCTGTATTTCGAAACCGGTGAAGGTCCGCGCTTCAAGAAAGTCGTCAGCACCCTGGCCGACATCGAAGCCCTGCCGATTCCTGATCCGCACAAAGACCTGGGTTACGTGATGGACGCGGTCAGCACCATCCGCCGCGAACTGAACGGCCGCGTACCGCTGATCGGTTTCTCCGGCAGCCCGTGGACCCTGGCGACCTACATGGTCGAAGGCGGCTCGTCGAAAGACTACCGCAAGACCAAAACCATGCTCTACGACAACCCGCAAGCCTTGCACCTGCTGCTGGACAAGCTCGCGCAGACAGTCACCAGCTACCTTAACGGCCAGATCATGGCCGGTGCGCAAGCGGTACAGATCTTCGACAGCTGGGGCGGCAGCCTGTCGGCGGCGGCGTACCAGGAGTTCTCCCTGGCCTACATGAAGAAAATTGTCAGCGGCCTGATCCGCGAACACGAAGGTCGCAAGGTGCCGGTCATCCTGTTCACCAAGAACGGTGGCCTGTGGCTGGAAAGCATCGCTGATGCCGGCGCCGACGCACTGGGCCTGGACTGGACCTGCGACATCGGCAGCGCCCGTGCCCGTGTTGGCGACAAGGTCGCGCTGCAAGGCAACATGGACCCGACCGTGCTCTACGCCAAGCCGGAAGCCATCCGTACCGAAGTCGGGCGCATCCTGGCCAGCTACGGCAAAGGCAGCGGCCACGTATTCAACCTCGGCCATGGCATCACGCCGGAAGTCGATCCGGAACATGCTGGTGCATTCCTGCGCGCGGTACATGAGCTGTCGGCGCAGTATCACGAGTAGCGATTGCCCGTTTTCACAAAGCCTGTCCCGCCTCGTGCCGGACAGGTTTTTTTGTGCCGCTTAAAAGCTCAAAAAATAAAGCATCACCAACTGTAAGAATGTTTTCTTTTTTTGTCGGATTGAGGCATGGAGAGACTGTTCCTGCCTCGCGTGGTGATTACTCCTACATAGAATTTTCCTCCATCCCCGTAAGGTTCCAGGCCCTTGTCCGGCGTATTGCCGAACAATCACGAAGCGAACAGGGGCGCCCACAAGGCGCCCTGTTTTCGATAAGCAGTCTGGAATACATCATGAAAATTACATTTGATAAAAGAAGTGCTTTAACGGCCTGCACTTCATCGATGATCCTGTTATCGGCAATGCTGGCCTCTCAAACCGTTTCCGCCCATGGCTATCTGGAAGTGCCGCCGTCGCGCGCGCTGGCTTGCCAGAAAGGCTTGAACACCAACTGCGGTGGCGCCCAGTACGAACCGCAGAGTGTCGGTGAAACCTTCAAAGGCTTTCCGGCGGGCGTCGGCGGTGCTCCCTTGCAGGGGCCGGTCGATGGCAAGATCGCCAGCGGTGGTCACTCGCTGTTTTCTGCCATGGATGCACAGTCCGCCACCCGTTGGCACCTGACTGAAATCAAGGACCGCAACATCGATTTCAAGTGGCATTACACAGCGGTTCACCCGGCTACCAAACACGAGTATTTCATCACCCGCAACGGCTGGAATCCGAACGAATCGCTCAAGCGCGCCACTTTCGAAAGCACGCCGTTCTGCACCATCGACGGCGGCAACAAGCGTCCGGAGTCCAGCGACAAGCACAACTGCAACATTCCGGCAGACAAGTCTGGTCATCACGTCGTCCTGGCCATCTGGACCGTGGGCGATACCGATGCCGCGTTCTACAACGCTACGGATCTGAACATCCTGGCGGAGCCTGAACTGCCTGGCGGCTGGTCCTCCGTAGGCAGCATTGCGCCTTCGACGGCGCTATTGGTGGGCGACAAGGTCAAGGCCCGCGCATTCACCGGCAATGGCGAGAGCCCGGACTACAGTGTCGAAATCAGCATCGATAACGCTGTAGAAGGCACGCCGCAAAACTGGTCGTTCAAGCTGGCAGAGAAAATCAACCAGACCCACACCCTTGTTCGCGCCGGTATCCGCGACGAGAGCGGCAATGTCGAGCCGGTCAAAGGCACCAACAGCCTCTACGCACAAAAAGAAAGCGGGGTAGTGCGCTACGAAGTGCAACTGGACATGAAGGAGGACACCGCTGCGCGCATGTCGGTGGCCTCGCAGCAAGCCGAATACGTTCTGGATAAGGGCCGGGCGAAGGTCGATTTCAGCATGATCGCGAACCGTGCGATGAACGTCGAAGCCACTTTGCTCGACCAGAACAACAAACCGGTAGGCACCACCTCGGCACAAGTGGCCAGTGGCTCCACCTCGCTGTCCATGGATGTGCGCAGCAACCCGGGCGCGCACACCTTGACCCTGGTCGGCACCACCCTGGATGGCCGCACGACCCGTCAGGACACCCAGACCACCCAACTGACCGGTGAGGGCGCCGGCATCGAATACGATTTCGTGTTCCCTGAAGGCCTCAGCGACTACACAGCCGGTACCAAGGTGCTGCATCCGAAGACCAACGAAGTCTTTGAGTGCAAACCGTTCCCCGAGTCGGGTTACTGCAAGCAGTACAGCCCCTCCGCCAACGGCTTCGAACCGAGTGTCGGTGCTCACTGGCACATGGCGTGGAACAAGTTGTAAGTCCCCCTCGTAGCACTTCAGGCGATCGGTAGCCGATCGCCTGAAGCTTTATTCCCTTGATGTTGATCGAGTTGAAAATGACGGTTTCGGGTTATTCCAGACTGCGCGTGCTGCTGCATTGGTTGTCTGCGGCGGTGATCCTGTGGACCTCGATTTACCTCATCGTCGGGGCCGTCCTGGTGACCGGCGTGTTGATGATGGATCACCCGATCAATGTATTCGGGGTTATCGGGATCGCTCAACCGTTAAGCGATCCATGCCTGATCGCCCTGTTTGTTACGGTCCACACGTGGGCGTGTGTGGTGTTGTCGCTGCTGTTGGCCGTCCACATCGGTGCCGTCATCGTGCATGAGGCCTGCAACCACCGGGTGCTGCAACGGATGTCTTTGCGTCTGTGTGGCAAGCCTGGGGCCGGGCGACTTGAGTGAGGCCATGGTGATGCTTTCGCGCGAACGCTTGGCTGGACTGGTCTTGCTCCTGGGCAAGGCGAGCCTGCTGGTCGTGCCGCTGGCCTATGGGGTGTTCCTGGGCTGGCAGGAGTGGCGCTATCGCGAACAGTTGATGCTGCCAGCGCCGGTCGAAACCTCGCGAACCGCACCCGCACCCCGGCAAGCGCTTGACGCAACGGCGGTTGCAACGGTGCTCGGTCTGACGACGGGCGCCGAGTTGCTGCCGAGCGCGGAACCGCTGACCTTGAAGGCAAGATTCGTCGTCACTCATGGCTTGTCCCGGGTGTTGCTGGCGGACTCACAAGGCGCGCGCATCTACCAGGTCGGCGAGCGCTTGCCCGGTGGCAGCGTCTTGCGTCGCGTCGAGCCCGACCACGCGGTGTTGTGGAGCAAAGGCCGAGAGGAACTATTGATGCTCCAGCCTCCCGCAGCGGATTTTCTGCAACGGCTCGATCCCCACGGCAAGCCCCAAGTGCCCAGCGTTTCTCCGCGTTTTTTTAGCCCGCTTGCCGGGTCGACAGAGTGATCAAGTTCATGAATAGCTTTCTCGGTGCGCAAGCACTGCGACCGGTGATTTTTTTCGTCGCCATGGTGGTAACGCTTTCCCACGGCGCGCTTCTGGCCGAGGAAGAAAAATGGCAGCTGGCGATGAACAACGCAGAGCTGCGCGACATCGTCGAAGAGATCTCCAACATTCTGGGGACCACCGTGGTGCTGGACCCCAAAGTCTCCGGTCGCGTCACGGTCATGTCCCGACAGGCCCTCGATCGTGAAGGCGTGCGTCGGTTGTTCTATTCGGTGCTCGACGCCCACCACTTCACGGTGATTGATGAGGGCGACCGGATCCTCATCACCCCGGTTGCCGAGGCCAAGACCCGGGCCGGCCAGGGCACGGTGAAAACCACTACGGCGTCGCAGTTCGTGACCGAAGTCATCGGCTTGAACACCAGCAGTGCCTCCGATATCGCCGGGCTGGTGCGACCGTTGGTGTCTGCCAATGGTTATGTCGGCCCTTCGGTGTCGGCCAATGCGTTGGTGCTGACCGACACGGCTGCCAATGTGAAGCGCATCGCGCGGGTGATCCGCGAACTGGACTCCGGTCAGAACAACCTGCACGCGGTGGTCCCGCTCAAGCATGCCCTGGCGGGCGATGTCGCGCCGGTTATCGAGGCCTCCATGGGCAAGCGCAATACCGATTCAGCGATACAGGTACTGGCGGACACCAGGACCAATCGCCTGGTTTTCATTGGCCCGCCGGTCGTTCGCCAGCGCTTGATCGAACTGGCCCGAGGTCTCGATACGCCGGCTACCACGACCCTCGACAATGCCCGGGTGATTCGCCTGCGTCACAGCGATGCCAAGCAGTTGGCCGAGATCCTGGAGTCGATGGGGCAGGGCAGAAAGCAGACATCCGCCATCGGCAACGCCAAGGACACGTCTGGCGGTGCAAGCTTCATGATCAAGGCCGACGAAAGCCAGAACGCGCTGGTGCTGATCGCCGAGCCGGCGCAGGTACGGACCATCGAAAACATCGTGCGCCAGCTGGACCAGCCACGGGCCCAGGTGTTGATCCATGCCGCCATCGTCGAAATCTCCGGCGACATCGCTGAGGCCGTCGGTGTGCAGTGGAACCTCAGCACAGGTGACGCCAAGGGCTTCATCAACTTTCCCGGCACCGACATTCCGATCGTCGGCGGGTTGAAGTTCGACGAGAAAAGATCGGCGCCGGAGGGGGCGATCCTGCAACTGGGCGGCGACCGCTTCGGTGCGCTGATTTCGGCCCTGGCCAGCAACACCCACAGCAACCTGCTGTCCACGCCGAGCCTGTTGACCCTGGACAATCAGGAAGCCGAAATCATCGTCGGCCAGAACGTGCCGTTCAAGACCGGCTCCTACGCCACCAACAGCAACGGCGCGGAGAATCCGTTCACCACCGTCGAGCGCAAGGACGTCGGCATCAGCCTGAAGATCAAGCCTTACATCAACGAAGGCTCGACGCTGCGCCTGGAGGTCGAGCAGGAAGTGTCGGACATCGCGCCGTCGGTGTCGGGCATCGATTCCTCGGACCTGATCACCAACAAGCGAGCACTCAAGAGCACCATTCTCGCCGACGATGGCGAAATCATCGTGATCGGCGGCCTGATCAGGGACAGCGTGCGCACCCAGAAAAGCGGCGTGCCGCTGCTGCGAGACATTCCCTACCTCGGCGCGTTGTTCCGCTGGAGCCGCGACACCCAGACCAAAAGCAACCTGATGGTGTTCTTGCGCCCGACCATCGTGCGCAGCAAGGAAGACCTGTCTCAGGTCAGCCAGCAGCGTTACAACGCGCTGCGTGACTTGAGCAAATCAGGGGCGGGGGAAAACAACTCGCTGTTGCTGCCTTCCGAGGCGCGCGGGTTGTTCGAACCGGCCAGCGACGCGCCAGTGTTCGATTTGCGCGGCAAGGCGCAGTGAATCCATGAGCGAACTCTGCGAGCAATTGCCCTTCGGTTTCGCCCGGCGTTTTGGTGTGTTGCTGGAGCATGACGGCGCATCACTGCGCATTGCCCTGCGCAGTGATGCGCCGCTCACCGCATTGGCGGAAGCGCGCCGGGTGTGCGGACGGACGTTGCCGTTTCAAATCGTCGGGGCCGATGAGTACGCCTCGCGCCTGGCGGCGGCCTATCGCGAGGGGCACAGTGCGGTGGAGCAGGTTGCCCAAGGGCTGGACGAAGAACTGGACTTGCTCAGCCTGGTCGATCAGGTCCCGCAAACCGCCGACCTGCTGGAGCAACAGGGCGACGCACCGATCATTCGCCTGATCAACGCGCTACTCGGTGAAGCAGTGCGTGAGCATGCCTCGGATGTGCACCTGGAAACCTTCGAGCAGTACCTGTCGGTGCGCATGCGGGTGGATGGCCAACTGCGTGAAATGCTCAGGCCCAAGCGCGAACTGGCGACGCTGTTGGTGTCGCGGATCAAGGTCATGGCGCGCCTGGACATCGCGGAAAAACGCGTGCCCCAGGATGGGCGAATGGCCTTGCGCCTGGCCGGGCATGAAGTCGATGTACGGGTCTCGACGCTGCCTTCGGCCCACGGCGAACGGGTGGTGCTGCGTTTGCTCGACAAGCAGGCCGGGCGCCTGGACCTGCATCGGCTGGGCATGCCGGACGATACCCTCGCGGCCCTGCGCCAGTTGTTGGGCAAGCCCCACGGCATTTTGTTGGTGACCGGGCCGACCGGTTCCGGCAAGACCACCAGCCTGTACGCCGCCCTGAGCAGCCTGAATGACCAGACCCGCAATATTCTCACGGTCGAAGACCCGATCGAATATCACCTGCCGGGTGTCGGCCAGATGCCGGTCAACCCAAAGGTCGACATGACCTTCGCCCGGGGCCTGCGGGCGATTTTGCGCCAGGATCCGGACGTGGTGATGGTTGGCGAAATCCGTGACCGCGAAACTGCCGAGATCGCTGTCCAGGCGTCCTTGACCGGGCATCTGGTGCTCTCGACCCTGCACACCAACAGCGCGGCCGGCGCGGTCACGCGGCTGGTAGACATGGGTGTCGATGCCTATCTGTTGGCGTCCTCGCTGGTGGGCATTCTGGCCCAGCGCCTGCTGCGCACCTTGTGCCCCCATTGCAAGGTTTCGTACCTCGCCGACGCGGCAGCCTGCCAGCGCCTGGGGCTCGACACCAGCACGTCGCACACCCTGTTCAAGGCTTCGGGCTGTGAACAGTGCCAGCACGGCTATCGCGGCCGCATCGGCATTTACGAGCTGATCAGCGTGACGCCCGCCGTCTCGGCGCTGATCCATCAGGGCGCCAGTGAGCAATTGCTCGTCGACGAAACACGCAAGGTCTCGCGCAGCCTGTTCCAGGACGGGCGCCAGCGGGTGCTTGAAGGGTTGACCAGCCTCGATGAATTGCTGCGTGTGACCCAGGAGAACTGATCGGTGCCGACCTTCGACTACCGCGCCCACGATGCCCAGGGACGATCCTGCAAGGGACGGCTGGAGGCCGATGGACCCCGCCATGGGCGACAGTTGTTGCGTGAGCGTGGTTTGTGGCCGCGTGTCTTGATCGAGGTCAGGGTTGGCGGCGGTGCGGGCCAGCGGTCGCGAGGTGGACGCCTGAGTGCCGCTGATCTGGCGCTGTTGACGTTGCAACTGTCAACGCTGGTTCAGGCCGGACTGCCCCTTGAGGAAGCGCTCGATGCGGTGGCGAAGCAGAGCTCAAAGCGCAAGGTTGCAAGCTTGCTCTCGGCGGTCAGGAGCCGGGTAATGGAAGGTCACGCCCTGGCCTCGGCACTGGGGCAATTTCCCCGGGCCTTTCCCGAGTTGTTCCGCGCCACCGTGGCCGCCGGAGAACGCTCGGGGCATCTGGGCCATGTGCTGGAGCAACTGGCGGCCTACACCCAGGCCCGCCAGGCCTCGCGGCAAAAGATTCAGATGGCCCTGGTGTACCCGTTGATCCTGATGTTGGCCAGCGTGGCAATCGTCGGTTTTCTGCTCGGTTACGTGGTGCCGGATGTGGTGAAGATCTTCGTCGACAGCGGCCAGCCGTTGCCCTGGCTGACCCGGGCGCTGATCGGCGTGAGCAACGGCCTGCGCGACCATTTCCTGTTGTTGATGGGCGTGCTGGCGGTGCTGCTCGGCCTGTGGCGCTGGAGCTGGCAGCAGCCGCAGTGGCGTCTGCGCTGGCATCGTTGGGTGCTCAATGCCCCCGTCATCGGTGAAGTGCTGCGCGCCATGGAAGCCGCGCGGTTTGCCAGCACCCTGGCAATCCTCGGCAAAAGTGCCGTGCCCTTGGTGGACGCCCTGGAAATTGCTGCCGCAGTCATCGGCAACCTGACCATCCGCGCGCGGATGGTCGATGTCGCCCGCTCGGTCCGCGAAGGCGCAACGCTGACCCGTGGCCTGGAGATGAGCGGCGACATCCCGCCGATGATGCTGCACATGATCGCCAGCGGCGAACGTGCCGGCGAACTCGACCGCATGCTGGCCCGGGCCGCCGAACAACAGGAAAACAGCCTCGCCGCGCGCATCGCGCTGGTGGTGGGCCTCTTCGAGCCGGCCATGCTGGTGCTGATGGGCGGCGTCGTGCTGCTGATCGTCATGGCCATCCTGCTCCCGATTCTCAGCCTCAACCAATTGGTGAATTGATCCATGCAACCTGTCCGAAAAAAACCTTCCCGCGCGCAACGCGGTTTTACCCTGATCGAAATCATGGTGGTGGTGGTCATCATCGGCGTGCTGGGGGCCATTGTGGTACCGCAGTTCATGAGCCGCCCCGATCAAGCCAAGGTCACTGCCGCCAGAATCGATATCCAGGCCATCGCCACCGCCCTGGAAATGTACCGCCTCGACAACGCCCATTACCCCTCGACCCAGCAAGGCCTGGAAGCGTTGGTCAAGCGTCCTTCCGGACTGCCCGTGGCGCGGGGCTGGAACCCCCAGGGTTACCTCAAGAGCATGCCGGTCGACCCGTGGAACACGCCTTATCAGTACCTCAATCCGGGTATGCGATCGGTAGACGGCACTTACGACCTGTATTCCCTGGGCGCCGATGGCGCAGCGGGCGGCGAAGGGTTTGCAGCCGAAATCGGCAATTGGGGCCATTGATCCGTGGGCTACCGCAGTCGGGGGTTTACGTTATTGGAGCTGATGATCGTGATTGTCGTGGTTGGCGTCTTGCTGGGCATGGTGAGCTTTGTCGGTGGGGGCAGTCCCGCGCGCGAGGTCAGGCAGGTAGCCGAGGCGATGGTGCAGGTGATTCATCAATTGCGTGAGCGCGCGGTGTTCGAGGGGCAGGAATATGGCTTGCGGCTGGGTACCGATGGCCACCGGGTGATGCGCCGGGGTGATGGCGGGTGGGAGCCGGTGGAGGGGCTGACTACCTGGCCTTTGAGCATACGAGTACGTTTGCAGCAGGATGGCTATGGGGTAGGGCTGGACGCTGACGAAGGACCGCCGCAGTTGCTCTTGCTCAGCAACGATGAAACCAGTGCCTTCACGCTGACATTCGAGTCCGGCGACAGGACCTGGCTGAGCCTGTCCGGCGATGGTATCGGCGAGGTGGTGATCGATGACTAGTCGGCCACCCTTGTCGTCCATGGGCGGCTTCACGCTGCTGGAAATCATGGTGGCCCTGGCGGTCTTCGCGACACTGGCGGCAGCCGTGCTGTCGGCCAGTCAATACGCGGTGAAGCAGCGCGGCGCCGTCGAGACTCGGCTGTTCGCAGCGTGGCTGGCGGACAACCGCTTGAACGAATTGCGCCTGCAATCGGGTTTGTCGGCCGGTCAGCAACAACAGATCGTGTCCATGGATCAACGCGACTGGGTGCTGCAACAGCACATCAGCGCCACCGGCGATCCGCGTTTGCTCCAGGTCGACATCCAGGTCAGCCCGGCGAACAGTGCGCACGCCTTGCATCGTGCCAGCGGCTGGATACTTGCGGTTCATGACTAGGCAGCGTGGGTTCACCTTGCTGGAGCTGGTTATCGCCCTGGCCATCTTCGCCGTGCTGGGGCTGGCCAGTTGGGGTTTGTTCGATAGCGTGCTGCGAGTGCAACAGGGCACGGCGGCCCACGAGCGAGCACTCAGGAGCCTGCAACGAGCGATGGCGGTGATCGAGCGGGATCTGCTGCACGTCACCGCACAGCCGGTGGTGCTCGCCGGGCCGCTTTTGCAGTTCCAGCGCAGTCACTGGCGCAACCCTCTGGACCAACCCCGCAGTGAGCGCCAGATGCTGAGCTATCGGCTCGACGGCGGCGTGCTGTGGCGCGAAAGCCAGGGCGAAGGTACGGAGTTCGTGCAGCGGCAAAAGTTGCTCGAAGACGTTCGCGAATTGGGCTGGCGTCTGTTCGACAGCCAGTCCGGCTGGGTTGCTCATTGGCCGGCCGGGCAGGACGCGAAGGCGCCCATGGCGCTGGAGGTGCAAGTCTCTGTCGGGCGCTTCGAATCGATTCGTCGGGTGTTGCCGATGCCGGGTGCATTGCCATGAACGGGCGCCAACGCGGCATTGCCTTGATCAGTGTATTGCTGGTCATGAGCCTGGCACTGCTGATCATCGGCGGCGTGTTGCGCAGTCATCACCTTTCGCTGCAAAGCAGTGGGCAACAGTTGCAGCAGATACAGCTGCGGCAGCTCGCATCGGGCGGGGAAACCTGGGCGTTGTTGCTGTTGCGCGACGCGTTGCAGGACGCGAAAAAACCCGTCGAACGGTTGCAAGGCTGGACTGACATGGCGCCTGACTTCGAGGTTGACGATGCGCAGTTCCTTATCGATATCGACGACCTCGCCGGACGCTTCAACCTCAATGCGTTGTTACGCCAGGGTCAGGTGGATCAAGTCACCCTCAACCGTTGGGCGCGCCTGCTTGAATTGCTCGATCTTCCTCCTGTGCAACTGAGCCAGGTCGGGCCGCTGCGGGAACTCAGCCAGCTGCGCTTGCTGCCCGGCATTGACGCTCGCTTGCTGCAGCGGCTGGAGCCTTGGGTGGCGCTGCTGCCCACCGAAGCCGCCTTGAACATCAACACCGCGCCGGCACTGCTGTTGAGAGCACTCGGCGAGGTGGACGCCGCGACCGCTGATGCGCTGGCGCGTCAGGCGGCAACAACGCCTTGGGCGAGCGTCCAGGCGTTTACCCAGGACCCCTTGCTCTCCGGGCAGGGCCTGAGCAGTCACGGACTTGGCACCCAAAGCCGCTGGTATCGGATAAGGGTGCGGGTGACCCGGGACGGGCGCGAACTGCACCTGGCCACGGATGTCGGGCACGACCCCAAGACTCGACAGCTGACGGTGCTGCAACGACGTTTTCTTCCCATGAACAGCCACGAGAGACCGCGATGAACACTTGGCTTTACCTGACCGCCGAAGGGCAGGACGCGCCATCAGGCCTCTGGCCCTGCGTCCTGTGGTCAAAAACCGGTCAACGCCAGCCGATGCCACTGAATCAGGCGGCCTCGGCATTGCAAGGCCAGGTAGTCGATGTGCTAATGCCCATGGAAATGTGCAGTTGGGTTCGCAGCGAGCCATGGCCGTCGCGACGCAGGCCCGAAGCCCAGGCCATGGCCTACGCCGTGGAAGATCAACTGAGTGAAGCGCTGGAAGGCGTGCATCTGAGCGTTGGCGCTCGTGATCGTGACGGCTGCTTCCCGGTCATGGTCATTGGCCGTGAACGGTTGGCCGCCGTGCTCGACTTGCTGCGAGAGGCGGGCATTGAGGTGCGCGGGGTGTTCGTCGATGCCGATCTGTTGTCCGGCGATCAGCCGTGCGGAGCATGGTGGTTCGGTCGCTGGTTGTTGGGTGCAGGCCTGTCGGCGCGCCTCGCGATATCGCAAGACGACCTGGCTCTGCTCACTCCGTTATTGCCCAAGGACATGCAATGGCTGGATGCCCGTGAGGCCCCCGCCGTCATCGACCAATGCCTGACCCAGCGCCCGACACGGGCCATCAATCTGCTGCAAGGCGCATTTGCCCCACGGGGCAAGCGTCTGCCCTGGCGCGCCGGCGGGTGGGCGTTGTTGATGCTGGCGCTGTTGACCTGGGGTGCCAGCGAAACGCGCATCCGCTTCCTCGACAGCGAAGCCCGCCGCCTGGCCACCCAGAATGAACAGCGATTCAAGGCGCTTTACCCGGAGCAAAGCCGCATCGTCGATATGGCCGCGCAACTCAAGGCCCTGCAAAGCCAGCCTGTGGATTCGCAAAACAGCCGCATTGCCGGGCTGATCCGGTTGATCGAACAGGTGATTGGCGCCAGCCCGGTCGAGGTCCAGCGCATCGAGTTTCGAGCAGGCGAAGGCTGGAGAATTCAGCTGACCGCCAGCGGCTTTACCGAGCTGGAGCAGTTGCGCGAACGCGGGCGACAACAAGGCATGCCCGTGCGGCTCGACAGCGCGAACAAAACGGCTGGCCGGGTACACGCCACCCTCACCGTGGAGGACGGGGCATGAAGCAGGCATGGCGGCGCATTTCCGTGCGCGAACAACGGCTGTTGCAAGTGTCGGGGACTTTTTTGTTGGCGGTCGTGGCGTTCAGCCTGATCTGGCAACCGACCCGGCAGCGACTGGAAACCGCCGAGCGACAGTATCAACAGCAGGCGGGGCTGGCCGCGCAACTGCAACGGGCGTTACCGCGCAGCGATGTCCCCGTCGACAGCGAAAAACCGCTATCGCTGCGCATCAGCGAAAGCGCCGCGGCGACGGGGCTGGAGATCCGTCAGATGGAGAGCGACACCGATCTGCTGCGCGTGACCCTCAATGGCAATGCACAACCGTTGATGCAGTGGCTCGACGGCATGGAGCGCAACGGTGTCGCGTTGCAATCGCTGACCCTGGAAAAACGCGACGATGCCCTGGAGGCACGGGTGGTGCTCAGGTAGTCGAGGTGTTCTGCGGCAACAACGGCAACTTCGCCAGCTTCAACGCGACCAGTAGCGCAATCACCAACAGCGTGCCGATGAACAACCCGATACCGTTCCAGCCGCCCAGGTGCCAGAACACGCCACCCACCGTACCGGCGATGCTCCCCCCGGCGTAGTAGCTGAACAGGTACAAGGACGATGCCTGCCCCTTGGCCCTGGTGGCGCGGCGGCCGATCCAGCTGCTGGCCACCGAGTGGGCACCAAAGAAGCCGAAGGTAAAGATCAGCATGCCGATGATCACCAGCGGCAGTGGCGTGAACATCGTCAGGGCCAGGCCAACGATCATCAGCGCGATGGTGCTCCAGAGCACTTTGCGGCGACCGAGTCTGTCGGCCAGCGAGCCGATTTTCGCTGAGCTGTAGATGCCCGACAGGTACACCACCGACAGCAACCCGACGAAGGCCTGTTCCATGTGGTACGGCGCGGCCAGCAGGCGATAGCCGATGTAGTTGAACAGCGTGACGAACGCGCCCATCAACACAAAGGCTTCAAGAAACAGCAGCGGCAACCCGGCGTCGCGAAAGTGCATGGTGAAACCGTCGAGCAGGCTGCGCGGGTGCAGCGAGCGGGCGCGGAAGTTGCGCGATTCCGGGAGGATTTTCCAGAACACCGCCGCGGCAATCAGCGCCAGGCCACCGATCACCAGCATCGCCGTGTGCCAGCTGACGAAGTCGATCAATACCCCGGTGATCAAGCGTCCGCTCATACCGCCAATCGCGTTGCCACCGATGTACAAACCCATGGCGAGGCCGATGTGCTGTGGGTGGATTTCTTCGCTCAGATAGGTCATCGCAACCGCCGCCAGACCGCTCAACGACAATCCAATCAGCGCACGCATCAGCAGCACACCGTGCCAGCTCGGCATCATCGCACTGGCCATGGTGCACAGCGCCGCGGCGAACAATGCGGCCACCATCACCGGTTTACGCCCGATACGGTCGGAAATCGGGCCGGTGATCAGCAGGCCGATGGCAAGCATGCCAGTGGCGATGGACAGGATCAGGCTGCTCTGCGCCGCGTTGATGGAATACTCGTCGGACAGCAGCGGCATCATCGGTTGCACGCAGTAGAGCAGGGCGAACGTCGCGAAGCCGCCGCAGAACAACGCCAGCACCGTGCGCATGAACGCCGGGGTGCCTTTTTCGATGTAGATCTCCGCCAGCTCAGCGGCAATAGCGTCCGGTGCTGCGGGAGGAACTTCATGGGCGAGTGGGGCGACAGCAGTTTTCACGGGGGACCTCGGAGGACGCAGCCGGTCAGGCAATGAAAAAAGCATATAGCTGGCTAATGATTCAATCCAATATATTGTTCGACCTGTTTGATAGCTTTAACGACCTAATGGGGTTTCCATGGAATTGCGTCATCTGCGCTACTTCATCGCTGTCGCCGAAGAACTGCACTTCGGCCGCGCCGCACAGGTGCTGGGCATCTCCCAGCCACCGCTGAGCCAGCAGATTCAGGCGCTGGAGCAGGAAGTCGGCGCGCGGCTTTTCGAGCGTACCAATCGTCGGGTCGAGCTGAGCGAGGCCGGTCGGCTGTTTCTGCAAGAGGCACGGCTGGTGCTGGCGCAGGTCGACAAAGCGGCGGATGTCGCGCGACGGGCGCAACTGGGCGAGTTGGGTGAACTGAAAATCGGCTTCACCTCGTCGGCACCCTTCAACTCGACCATTCCCCAGGCGATTTTCTCTTTCCGCCAGCGCTTCCCGGCGGTGCACCTGAACCTGCGGGAAATGAGCAGCACCCAGGTGGCCGATGCGCTGGTGGACGAGTCGATTGAAGTCGGCATCATGCGCCCGCTCGGGCTGCCGGACTGCCTTAGCGTGGTCGAATTGATGCGCGAGCCGCTGGTCGCGGTACTCAGCTCCAAGCACCCGTTGGTAGAGGGCAGCGAGGAGGGCTTGTTTCTGTCAGCCCTGGCGCTTGAGCCCTTTGTGTTTTTTCCGCGCAGCTACGGCAGTGGCCTGTATGCGCAGTTGCTCAGCCTGGCGCGGGACTCCGGCTTCAGCCCGCACTTCGCCCAGGAGGCCGGTGAGGCGATGACCATCATCGGGCTGGTGGCGGCGGGGCTCGGTGTGTCGGTGCTGCCGGCGTCTTATCAGCGGATGCGTATTGACGGTGTGGTCTATCGCCCGCTGCTCGATCCGGCGGCGGTGTCAGCAGTTTGGCTGGTGCAGCGCAAGGATCAGAAGTCGGCGATGGCCAAAGCGTTTGTTGAACTGCTGACAAGAAAGGTTGAGCCTTTGCAGGCGTGACTGCTGCGCAGTCAATCGCGAGCAAGCTCGCTCCCACAGTGGGTGGTATGGCGAGCATTGTGTTCACAGCGCTGGACCCTGTGGGAGCGAGCTTGCTCGCGATGGCGTCCGAGAGAACACCAAAAAGACTAGCTGTATGGAGCAAGAAGCATCAGTCCTGCCGGAAGCTTCACCACCCGCCGTGGGACATTTCCGAAATCCTTCGCAAAGGCTACAGCGCCTTGCGACGTTGCCTGCAACTACTCCAGAATCCGCCGGCTTGTGCGCTTTGAGGGCCATCGCTAACTTGATTCGTGTCACTGATGGTCAGTGATCGGGTTTAGTAGCCCGTGTTTTCGCTAAGTGCATTTGCGCTCCTGATAGGCAGGTATGTCTGTACCTGCCCTTGACGGTAGCTGTGCGCAGGGCGCCTTCGGGCGCGCCGGTTTGGCGAAGACCCGGTCTACTAACCTGCGTACAGCTGCCACCCTTTTGATTCGTAGCGACACGGTGTCGGCTCCACTTTTCTGGGCGCTGAATCATGACCAATAAAGCAAAAAAACGGTCGGATACCGAACCGGTTACCTCACGCCAACCCGGCCAAATCTTCCTCGTCGCTCCTGAAGTCGACAACCACACTCTGCTGGAGTACGCCTGTGTTTCACTGGCATCAGCCAATGCCATGGCGAGCGACTTCGCGAGGAGTCTGAACGGAGCGCAAAGCAACACCCTGCTGGGCATTCAGCAGTCGATCATGCTGGGGGAAATGGCGGTGAATCGGGTGTTTGATAATCTCGACTCGCCCTGATAGTTACATCGCACATTAACAAGATCGCAGCCTTCGGCAGCTCCTACGGGTTCCTTGTAGGAGCTGCCGAAGGCTGCGATCTTTTGACGTTGATTAAGACCAGCGCTTGAAAATCAGCGAAGTATTCACCCCGCCAAACGCAAAGTTATTGTTCATCACGTACTGGTTGCTCATCTGCCGGAACTCGCCGCGCAGGTAGTCGAGCTTGCCGCAATGCGGGTCGACTTCGTCGAGGTTGAAGGTGTGGGCGTACAGGTCGCGGTTCATCATTTCAATGCTGAACCAGGACTCCAGCGCACCGCAGGCGCCGAGGGTGTGGCCGAGGAAGCTTTTCTGCGAGCTGATCGGCATGTGTTCGCCGAACAGGCTGCTGGTGGCCAGGGTTTCGGCGATGTCGCCCTGTTCGGTGGCGGTGCCGTGGCCGTTGACGTAGCCGATGTCCGACGGTTTCAGCCCGGCGTCTTCCAGGGCCAGTTCCATGGCCCGGCGCATGGTGACTTGTTCGGGACGGGTAGTGTGCTGGCCGTCGGCGTTGCTGCCGAAACCGACGATCTCGGCATGGATGCGCGCACCACGGGCCAGGGCGTGTTCCAGTTCTTCGAGCACCAGCATGCCGCCGCCTTCGCCGATCACCAGGCCGTCGCGTGCGGTGTCGTAAGGGCGCGGGCTGCGTTGCGGGGTGTCGTTTTTCAGGCTGGTGGCGTAGAGCGCGTCGAAGACCATGGCTTCGGTCGGGCACAGTTCCTCGGCGCCCCCAGCGAGCATCAGTGGCAGGCGCCCGAACTTGATGGCCTCGTAGGCATAGCCGATGCCCTGGCTGCCGCTGGTGCAGGCGCTGGAGGTGGGAATCAGGCGACCGGTGAGGCCGAAAAAGATGCTGATATTGGCTGCCGTGGTGTGCGGCATCATGCGCACATAGGAGTTGGCGTTCAGGCCCTCGGCCACTGAGTTGAGCAGCATGTTGCCGAACGCCTTGATCTCGTCGGTGCTGCCGGTGGAGGAGCCGCAGGCGACGCCCATGCGCCCGTCCTTGATCGATTCGTCACCCAATAATCCGGCGTCGGCCAGTGCCAGTTCCGACGCGCCGACGGCCAGCCGCGAAACCCGGCCCATGCTGCGCAGTTGCTTGCGGGTCCAGTGGCTCGGCACCTTGAAGTCATCGATGGGGCCAGCCAGGCGCGTGTTGAGTTCGGTAAAACGATCCCACTCGTCCATCCGGCGGATGCCGCTGCGGTTGGCCGCGAAGTTGCCGGCGATGGTCTCCCAGTCGCTGCCCAGTGAGGTGATGCCGGCCATGCCGGTGACGACGACGCGCTTCATCAGCACAGGCCTCCGTTGACGGCCAGAACCTGCCGGGTGATGTACGAGGCTTCCGCCGACATCAGGAAATTCACCGCGCCGGCCACCTCTTCAGGGGTGCCCATGCGTTGTGCGGGGATCATTTTCATCAGTTCTTCCACCGGCACGTTCTCGTCGAGCATGGCTGTGTCGATCAGGCCGGGTGCGACACAGTTAACGGTGATTTTGCGCTTGCCCAGCTCGATCGCCAATGCCTTGGCCGCGCCGATCAACCCGGCCTTGGAGGCACTGTAGTTGACCTGGCCACGGTTGCCGATCAGCCCCGACACCGAAGTGATGCAGACAATCCGCCCGGCGGCGCGACGACGGATCATCGGCATCATCACCGGGTGCAGCACATTGTAGAAACCGTCGAGGTTGGTGCGCATCACCACATCCCAATCCTCCTCGCTCAGGGCCGGAAAGGCCCCGTCGCGGGTCAGCCCGGCATTAAGCACCACACCGTAATAGGCACCGTGGGTTTCCACGTCGGCTTCGAGAACTTCCTTGCAACGGGCGCGGTCGGACACGTCGAACTGCAGGATGCGCGCACGACGGCCCAGGGCCTCGACTTCGGCCTTGACGGCTTCGGCGTCGGCCAGGCCGCTGCGGCAATGCAACACGATGTCGTGCCCGGCCTGGGCCAGGCGCAAGGCGATGGCGCGGCCGATGCCACGGCTGGAACCGGTGACCAGTACGGATTCAGTCATCACTGGACTCCTTCGGGTTCATGGAGATATTGAGCGGCCTGGGGTGGGCGGTACACGTTCAGACGGGCGGTAACGTGAATGCCGGGGGCGTTGATGTGGCATTCGAACACGCCCATGCCGTTATCGTCTTCCAGGGAGCGAATACCGTGGATGGTCAACTCGGTACCGGCCGGAAAACTTTCGACGTTGCATTCGAATTTGCGGCTGCCGAGCAGGAAGCCCAATTCCACCTCATCACCGCGCTGGCGCGCATGGCAACCGGCGAAGGCGGCCACGCTCTGGGCCATCAGTTCGATGCCGACCCAGGCCGGCAGGCTGCCGTCGGGGAGATTGAACAGGCCATCGGGCTTGACGGTCAGGCGCGTGTGAATCTGTTCTTCATCGAACGCCAGGATCCGGTCGATCAGGATCATGTCGCCAGCGTGGGGCAGCAATTCAGCGATCGGCCAGTCAATCATGGGGCGTCTCCGATAATCAGGCTGACGTTGTTGCCACCGAAGGCAAAGGAATTGCTCATCAGGTAGCGAGGTGCAATGGACGTCAGGCGCGTGGCCGGGGTCACCCATTGCAGCGGCGGCAATTCGGGGTCGGGCTGTCCGTCCCAGACGTGTGGCGGCAGGGCATGCTCTCGATTGTCCGGGCTCAGGCTCAACCAGCAGAACGCCGCTTCCAGCGCCCCGGCGGCACCGAGGGTGTGGCCGGTCATGGGTTTGCTCGACGAACAGGGCACGCCGGCCGGGAACAGCGTCGCCACGGCCTGGCTTTCCATGGCGTCGTTGTGCTGGGTGGCGGTGCCGTGCAGGTTCAGATAAGCGATCTGCTCTGGTTGCAGGTTGGCGCGGCCCAGGGCTTTGCGCATCGCTTGCAGGGCGCCACGACCAGTCGGCTCCGGGGCGGATATGTGATGCGCATCGGAACTGGCGCCGCTGCCGAGCAAGGCAATCGGCTGGCTGTCGCCTGCACGCCTGGTCATCAGGAACAGCACCGCCGCTTCACCAATGTTGATGCCGTTGCGGTTCACCGAAAACGGATTGCAGCGTTGTTCCGAGACCGCTTCGAGCGCCGAAAAACCGTTGAGGGTCAGCTTGCACAAGGTGTCGACGCCGCCACACAGCACCGCGTCGCAAATGCCCAGGTCCAACAGGCGCTGGGCGCTCATCAAGGCCCGGGCGCTGGAGGTGCAGGCCGTGGAAATGACATAGGCCGGCCCGCTCAACTGCAGCCACTCGGCGAGGAAGTCCGCCGGTGCCCCGAGTTCCTGTTGCTGATAGTCGTACTCGGCAGGGAACTGTTTTTCGCGCAGGTAATGCGCCAGGCTCTGGCTGGCCTCGTCGATGCCCGAGGTGCTGGTGCCCAGCACCACACCGATGCGGTCGCGGCCGTAGGTCTGGATCGCGCTGTCGATGTCCGGGCGGATTTGCAGCGTGGCTTCCAGCAATAACTGATTGTTGCGACTGTGATGGCGCGACATATCGGCTGGAATGCTTGCCAGTTTGCCCTGGACCGCACCGACCGGCAGCGTGCGTTGTGGCACCCAACCGGTTTGTTCGCGCATGCCGCCGCAGTCGCCGGCAAACAGGTTGCGGGCAACTTCCTGCTTGTCGCGGCCCAGCGCGCAGACCAATCCGAGGGCATTGAGGTAAGCCGTCATGGCGTTTCACCGCTCAGGGGGGTGACTTGATAGGCCGGACCACGCGGTAGCTTCAACTCAAAATTCTGCGGTTGTACGTAGTGGATGTCCCAGCGCTCGGGCAGGTACCGTTGCCTGCCGTGCTGCCAGGCGCCGGGATAGTTGGCCGCCAGTTCATCTTGCGGCGTCAGCGCAAACAGCAGCGCCGCGAACAGCTCCCGGGCTCGCGGGTTGGGCGGTAATAAACCATCGGACTCCCAGGTTTTATCGACCAATTTCTGGCGGGCCTGGGGAATGCCCAACAGGTCCATCATCGACCAGCGGATACCCGCCTCTTCACGCTGGATCACCAGCACCCAGTCCTCGCGTTCGTCGGCCTGCCCGCGCTGGATGTGCAATTGCAGCGGCAGCGGCAGATCCGGATTGTGCACGGGCAGCGGCGCCCGGCCGGCGCAGGCGCTCAAAAGCAGGGTTGCGGCGATTAACAGCAATCGCAATGCACTGGCTACCCCTGTGCAGTTCAAGCGACGGCTAATCAACATCACACAGTTCCTTCAAAAGGTTTTTGCGCGCCATCACATTGACCAGAGGGTCTTCCCGTTGGCCAAAGGGGGCTGGCTTGCACACACGAGTGGTTCATGACGCATCCCTTGCACAGAATTCTGATATCACCTTCAACCGGCGCCTGGCTTCGCTGACGAACGGGTTGCTTTGATCCCAGGCATATCCGGCAAGTATGGAGCTGATCATCCTGCGGATTTCCGGCGAACTGCCCTCATGGAAGATCACATCCTGGAAGGTCCCCGCGTACCAGCCTTCGACGTAGCAGCGGAACGTGTCGACGCCGCGCTTGAGCGGTTCGGCGAACTCGGTTTGCCAGTCGACGGCTTCGCCTTGCAGCTGACGGTGCAAAACCCCGGCGGCCATGCTCGCCGAACGCATGGCGATGGTCACGCCGGAGGAAAACACCGGGTCGAGGAATTCCGCGGCATTGCCCAGCAGCGCGAAGCCCGGACCGTGCAGGGTTTTGACGTTGGCCGAGTATCCGCCGATGGTTCGGGCCTCGGTATCCCACTGCGCATTTTGCAACACGCTGGCCAGGCTTGGCGTCTCGGCAATAAAGCTGCGCAGGCACTCGTCCAGATTATCGCTGCGGCCGGCGAAACGTTCCTCGGCGGCGACCACGCCGACCGAGCAACGCCCGTTACTGAACGGGATGGTCCAGAACCATACGTCGCGCAGGGTCGGGTGAGTGGTCACCAGGATCTTGCTGCGATCGAAGGTCGGGAGGTCGATACGGTCTTCGACGTGAGTGAACACGGCCTGACGCACCGGGAAGTTCGACGGCGCCTCGAGGTCGAGCAAGCGCGGCAGTACGCGACCGTAGCCACTGGCATCGAGCAGGAAACCGGCCTCGACGCGGTACTCGCTACCGTCTTCGCGGCGCACGCCGAGCTGCGGTTTTTCGGGGGTAATGTTGACGTCGACGATGGTTTCGCCATAGCGGATCTCCACGCCTTGCAACGTAGCCTGATCGGCCAGCAGCTTATCGAAATCGGCACGCAGGACCTGATATGTCGTCGATTTGCCGTGGC
The DNA here is from genome assembly GCF_949767825.1 of Pseudomonas sp. IT-P258. Taxonomy (NCBI): domain Bacteria; kingdom Pseudomonadati; phylum Pseudomonadota; class Gammaproteobacteria; order Pseudomonadales; family Pseudomonadaceae; genus Pseudomonas; species Pseudomonas sp. IT-P258. The sequence continues at coordinate 320,334 of NZ_CATKPU010000043.1, forward strand.
TGAACGTCTCGCCGAAATCGAACGCGCTGTAGCGCTCGCCCCAGGCAAACGCGGCACCGGTTTTCAGCTGGAAGCCGGCGGCGTTGACGGCGTCGAGCATGCCGGCCTCTTCGACGAAATCAAGGCAATGGGCCAATAGGCTTTCACCGATGGAAAACCTTGGAAAATGCTGGCGCTCGATCACCAGCACATCGTGTCCCTTGCGCTTGAGCAACGCGGCGGCGATGGCGCCGGATGGACCGGCGCCGATGACCACGACCTGGCGACATTCCATTTCAACGGTTGGCATGGGGGCTCCTTGCGGGGACAGCGGCTTTCAGGGGAATTCGGTGCATGCCGGTCAGGGCTGGCAGCAGTGTAGCGATCAGGCCCATCAGCATCAGGGCAAAGTACAGCGGCGGGCTGATGAGTTGTTGTTGCAGCAGCAGGTTGAGAAAAACGATCTCGCTCAAGCCGCGGATGTTCAGCAGCACACTTTCCCGCCAGCGGCTGGCGCCCTGGAACGAGGCCCCGGCCCAGCCGAGGCCGAGCCAGTTGCCCAGCAGTTTGCTCAGCATCGGCAACAGCAGCAGGGCGAGCAGTTGCACCCAACCGAGGCTGTCCATCGCGCTGTGCACATTGATCTGCACAATGCCGAACGTAAGGATCAGCGGGATGGCGATGTACGTCTGCAAGCGGCCCATCCACACGGCTGGCAGTGGCAGGACCAGTGGGGCTTTCAGCGCGGCCATGATCAACACATATCCGATGCCGAAAATCAGCGCATTGAGCTTGAAGTGTTCGGCGACGACCAGCAGGGCGAAAAAACTCAGGCTGTAAAGCCATGTCTGGCGCAAACCGAGCAACCGCAGCAGCACCGGCAGGCACGCGCCGGCCAACGGCAGCAACAGGCTGCTCAGGTGCAGGCTGCCCTGGGCGATGCCGAACAGCGTCCAGCAGGCGAGGTCGATGAGGATCGCGGTTTGCACCAGACGTCGGGTGGCGGCGGGTGGGTAATCGATGTGCCGCAGGTACAGGTACAGCACCGGAATCGCGGTGATGGCGAACAACAGGCCGACGGCCAGCGAGCTGATCCACGGTTGTGCCGGCAACAACCAGACCGCCGTGGCCAGGCCGCAGGCAAACGGAATGCAAAAGCTGGGAAGGGCGATTTTCAGGCTTTGGCGATCCAGTTGCAGGTCGATCACATCGCTGAGGATGTAGCCCAGCAACAGGGCAAAGCTCAGGCTGTAGAGGTTCTTCAGCCAGCCCGGCGACACCAGCAGCGCACCGCTCAATTGCCATTGGGGCTCGATCCAGAAATACATCAACAGCGGCAGGCCGAGGGTCGCCAGCAACAATTGGCTGACGATGGGAATCAGGCCGAAATGCCGGCCGGCACGGGTCGCCAGGGCGAACAACACCAACGCCATCGCCCAGAACAGAACGACCATCATATTGCCCGCTCCATGGCCGTGGGCTCATGCACCTGGCGACCGGCCCACGGTGCGAGCAGGAAGCTGAAGATCAGGCCCAGGCTCACCGACAGCCCGAAGTTGCTCACCGCCGGGGTGCTCGACACCGCCAGCAGGCCGAACGACAGCCAGGTGGTCAACGCCGCCAGCAGGGTGCCCAGCAGGCTCACGGCTGCGCCGCCGACCTGTTCGCGCATCAGGATCGCGTAATCGACGCTGATCGCCGTCACCAGCAGCAGGCCGAACAAGCTGAACAGGGTCAGCGGCTGCCCCAGCCAGCCGAGACTGGCCAGGCTGCACAACGCCGCCAGCAGGGGCAGGGACACGATTCGCAACGCGCCGCCGAGGCCGAATGGCAGGATCAGCACCAGCACGATCAGCACGCAGGAGGCGAGCTTCAGTTCAGCGGCACTGATTTGGGTGGCCGCGAAGACGTTGTTCAACTCACCCAGTCGATCCACCAGTGTCACGCCGGGCAAGTCCTCGCCCTGGAGCCGCAGCAGGGCCGGGTTGTTGATGCCTTGCAGGCTGACCATCGCCGCCACGCCGTCATCGGTCGGCCCCAGCCACAAGGGCCGGTAGGGTTCTGCCAACGGGCCGCTGAGCGCTGCGTCGATGTCCACGGTCGGCAGTGCCTGTAGCTTCGTCAGCTCGGCTTGCAGCGCCTCGGCCGGTACGCCGATGTCGAGCAAGGGTTGCCAGAAGGAAGGCAGTTTGTTCAGCGTTTCGCGCACCTGTTGCTGTTCGTTCGGCGGGCTGACCAGTTGATTGAGCGACAGATAGCCCTGGAGCTTTTCCAGGCCAATCAATTGATCCAGCCGCTCTCTCAGGGCGGTCTGGCGTTCGAGCAACTGCTGCTGATCGGCGGCGCGTATCAGGAAGAACTGGCTGGTGGGTTGATAGCCGGTGATCCGGGCAATAGCCTGGGCTTCGTCGGTCAATTGTTGCGGCGCGCTGATCCACTGACGAATGTCGTTTTTGCTGTCCAGTTGCAGCAGGCCACCCACGCAAAAAGCGATCAGCAGTGCCAGCAAGGCTGGCGTTTTCAGGTGTTTGAGCAGTGCTTCACGACAGCCCAGCAAAAACTCGCAAACGCGCAATGGCCATTGCGCCGGGCGCAGGTCTACGCCCTTGAGCAATGCCGGCAGCAGGCACACGGCGGATAAATAGGCGCCGAGCAAACCGGCGGCAGAGAAGGCGGCAATCTGGGTCAGCGCCGGGAAGGGTGTCCAGGCCAGGGCCAGATAGCCGATGCCGCTGGTGATCAGGCTCAGGGTCAGCCCGGGCAGGGTCAGGCGCAGGGCCGGCCAGCTGTGCCAGGGTTTCAGGCTCCAGCTCTTGGACAGGTAATGCAGCGGGTAGTCGACGGCGACACCGATCAGGCTTGAGCCCAGTACCAGGGTCATCACGTGCATATGGCCGAACAACGCAACGCAGGCCACCGCACCGAAGAGCATGCCCACCAGCACCGGCACGAACGCCAGCAAGACGCGCCAGCGCCGGAAGGCCAACAGCAGCAGCAACAAAATCCCCACGGTGGCACCGCCACCGACCCAGGTCATCTCCCGGGCGGCCTGTCGTTGACCGCTGGCGGCGTACAACAGGCCGCTGGCGGCGAGCAGTTGCACGTCGTGCCGGGCGGCTTCCTCGCGGCTGTGTTCAAGCAGGTCGGCCACCTGCAGCGGCAGGTTCATGTCGAAGGCGTTGCCGGTGGTGCGCGCGCGCAGCAGCACCCAGCTCTTGCCATCGGCATCGGCGACCAGGGCGCCGCTGCCGATGTCCAGTTGCACCGAACCACGTTGCGGCTGGCTGTTCTGGATGCGCCCGGTCAGGCCCAGCCAGTCGTCCTGGCTCGGCACCAGGCTGTACCCGTTGAACGGGTCGAACAACGCTTGCACCCGTTGCTGGATAAAGGTGTCGGGGTGCTCGATCAGCAGTTGCCGGTCCGCCGCCTGGAGCATCGCCAGGCGACCTTGCAGCAATTGTGTGCGCAACGCCGGCAAGTCGGCTTGCAGGGTCCACTGGACCTTTTCGAACAAGCCGCTGGCCTGCCATTGCTCGCCGAGTGTCTGCGCCATGGCGACGGCCTGCTGGCGATCACGGTGGCCGACCAGCACCAGCATTTCGCGGTTCAGCGGCTCTTGCATGCGTTGTTCGGCGCGCAGTTCCAGAGCGTCGGGCGCCGTACCGGGCACCAGGTCCATCAGGTTGGCCGACAGCGGCGCGGCGTCACGCCATTGCCAACCGGCGAGCGCCAGTACTGCCAGCAGCAGGATCAGGAACAACCGTGGCAACCACCGTTCACTCGGCAAAGTCATGCTGCTCCGCGTCGCTCAACGGCTGGCTGCTGGTGCTGTCCTGCATGCGCAATAACGTACTGTCGCCCTGGGTCTCGAGCAGTTCGATGCTGTGCACCAGTTCTGCGCCGGTAATGTTGATCTGGTTGAACACCTGCTTGAGCAGCATCGAGCGCGGCAGCAGCGTGAGTTTCCAGTTCTGCGCATCGCCGCTCAGGGACAGTTCGAAATCCCGTTGCAGGCCACTGCTGTCGCCTTGCAGAACGGCGAGGAACAAACGGTTCTGCTCGGCACCGGCGCTTTTGCCCGGCAGCATTTGCCAGACAATGCCGTCGCGCCGGGCAATGCCTTTGGCGGTGATGCGATAGTCCTGTTGCAGTGGCGTTTTCAGCAGCCACAACAAGCCGTGGTTTTTGGCCAGCACGAACGTGCCCTTGCTGGTCAGCGGCTGGGGCAGGGCGCGCAGGTGTTTTTCCTGGATGAAACTGCCGTGGATCACCTCGGGCCTGGCCAGTTGATCGCTGAGTTGTTGCAGGTCGAAGGCGCTGGCCATCGACGACACCCCGAGTAACGCCAAAACACTGAGGAATTTGAACACTGAGAAACGTGGCGAGCGAGCTTGCTCGCGCTGGGCTGCGTAGCGGCCCCAATACGTCAGCAAACCTCGGCGGGGTTGCGAGTGCTGCGCACTCGAGCGCGAGCAAGCTCGCTCGCCACAGGCGGGGCGGCTGGTCTCAAGGGAAATATCGATCATCCCAGTACCCTCTCAACCGCGTCGGTGAACACTGTCGGCGAGGCCAGTTGCATCTCGCGGCTGGCGATGTCGACGGCCACCTGTACCGACATGGCTCGGGTCAGGCGCTCACCGGTTTGCAGGTCGCTGATCAGGTAGTTGATCTTCAAGCGGTTCTCCCACTCCACCAGGTTGGCGCGCACGTTGAGCGTCTGGCCGAACACCGCGCCGCGCACGTAGCGCAATTGCAGGTCGATCACCGGCCAGGCATAGCCGGATTCGTTCATCGCCGTGTAGTTGTGGCCGATCTTGTCCAGCAGCGCACAGCGGGCCACCTCCAGGTATTTGACGTAATGGCCGTGCCAGACCACGTGCATGCTGTCGACGTCAAAGAACGGTACGACGATTTCCGTGTCGGTGTAGAGAAATCCCTTGCTACGCATGCAGCCTCCAGTGTTGTTCGGCGATGCGTTGCAGGCACAGGCGCAATTCGCCTTCCAGCGCGCGGTCTTCGATGACCGGTGGGAAGTCCTTGGCCAAGGCTTCGTGCATGGTAGCCAAAGCGGGTGGCAGGGGGCGTGCATCTTCGGCCTGGCCGCGCAGCCAGACGCCCTGATTGGCCGCCAGCAGCGTGGCGGCCGCCACTTGTTCGGTGAGTTCCAGCACGCGGATCGCATCCCGGGCGGCGATGGTGCCCATGCTCACTTTGTCCTGGTTGTGGCATTCGGTGGAGCGCGAGAAGACGCTGGCCGGCATGGTGTTCTTCAGGGCTTCGGCAGTCCAGGCGCTGGTGCCGATCTGCACCGCCTTGAAGCCGTGGTTGAGCATGGCGCGGTCGGCAGTGGCACCCGACAGGTTGCTCGGCAAGCCATGGTTGTAGCGCTCGTCCACCAGCAGCGCGAGTTGTCGATCCAACAGGTCGGCGACGTTGGCCACGAGGTTTTTCAGGCTGTCCATGGCGAAGGCGATGTGGCCTCCGTAGAAGTGCCCACCATGCAGCACTCGCTCGGCCTCGGCGTCGATGATCGGGTTGTCGTTAGCACTGTTGAGCTCGATCTCGATGAATGAGCGCAGCCAGTTCAGGCTGTCGGCCAGTACGCCCAGCACATGGGGGGCGCAACGCAGGGAGTAGCGATCTTGCAGACGATGCAAGGGCGCGGTGGGCGCGTCGATGGCCAGATCCTCGCGCAACCATGCGGCGACCTGCATCTGCCCCGGGTGTGGCTTGGCGGCGAACAGGCGCTCGTCGAAGTGCTCCGGGTTGCCTTGCAGGGCGACCACGTTCAGCGCGGTAATGCGCGTGGCCAGGTGCAGCAGGTAATCGGCGCGGGCGTACGCCAGGCAGGCCAGTCCGGTCATCACAGCGGTGCCGTTCATCAGCGCCAAGGCTTCTTTCGGACGCAACACCAGTGGCTGCCAGCCGAGTTCGCGGTGCACATCGGCAGCTTGCCGGCGCTCGCCGCGGAACATCACCTCGCGTTCACCGGACAGCGTGGCGGCCACGTACGAAAGCGGCGTCAGGTCACCACTGGCGCCCACCGAGCCTTCCTCTGGAATCAGCGGCAGGATGTCGTGTTCAAGGAACGCCTGCAGGCGCTCCAGCAGCTCCACCCGCACTCCCGAAACACCGTGGCACAACGACTGCAAACGCGCCGCCAGTACCGCGCGGGTGGCCTGGGCGTCGAGCAGTTTGCCCAGGCCACAGCCGTGGAAGGTGTACAGGTGACGGGGCAGCGCCTCGACGTGATGCAGCGGTACCGCGACCACGCAAGAGTCGCCGTAACCGGTGGTCACGCCGTAGATCACGCCTTCCTTGTCCAGCAGAGAGTCCAGAAAACGCGCGCCCTTGGCGATGCGCTCGCGGTAGGCGGGATCGCTTTGCAACAGCGTCGGCACTTTGCGGTTGGCCAGTGCCAGCACATCTTCTATGCGCAAAGGGCGTTCGCCGAAGGTTACCGGCTCAAGCGTTGGCGTCGTCATCGGTCTTCCAGAAAGGGTAAAAGTTGAACCATTGTTGGGGCGCTTCAAGGCAATAGTGACCCAAGCGTTCGGCGTAGCGGGAGGCCCACTGATGAATGACCTGTTCGCGGTCAGTACGTTTCCAGGTGATTGCCTCAGCGAACGGCTCGATGGTCAGTCGATAGTCACCGTCGGGCTTTTTCAGGCACAGCAGCAGGTTGACCGGACATTTCAGCAGGCCGGCCAGCAGCCACGGGCCCTGGGGGAACCTGGCCGGATGACCGAGGAAGTCCACGGTCGCGCAGCGTCCGCCATGCAGCGGCACGCGGTCGCCGGCGATCGCCAGCCACTCGCCACGCTCCAGGCGCTCGCTCAGTTGCAGCATGATCCCGGGGTCCAGTTCGCTGACCTGGATCAAGCGCAAATTGGTCGCCCCGGCTTCACCCAGTAAACGGTTGAACTGTTCGGCGTGCTTGGTGTGCACCAGCACGTTCATCGTGACCTTTTCGCCGATCTCCGCCAGTGCGCGGCAGACTTCCAGATTGCCCAGGTGTGCGCCCACCAGCATCTGCCCGCGGGCACCGCGCAGCTGGTCACGCAGCAGCGCCGGGTCGATGATTTCGATTTGTTCGATGCTCAGCTTGCCGTTCCATACGTCGAGTTTGTCGAGCATCGAATCGGCGAAAGCCATGAACTGGCCGAACACCCGCCAATGGCTCGGGCGCAATTCGCTGCGACCGCTCCAGTCGGCCAGTCGTTGCTGGTATTGCCAGGCACTGTGTCGGGCGCTGCGACCGAACAGGAAAAAGTACAGGACGATGCCGTACAACACTGGGCTCAGTACTCGACGGCCCAGCACTTTGGCGCCGAACGCAGTGAGCTTCATCAGCCAGAAACTGCCCCGTTCTTTGCGGTCGGCCCAGTGTTGCTTGTCTGCACTCATGCCCGCCACCGTCGCCAGAGGATCACTGGCGCACGCAGCAACATGCCGAAGAACAGCCGCGTGTGCATGCTGGAAATCAGGACGTTGTCGTGGAACATCCGAAAGTGCGAAACGCCGTCCAGCGGGTAATGGACCTTGGTTTGCAGCCATAACATCGGCTGATTGCGCCAGGAAAGGCGCACCAGGATGTCCGAGTCGAAGTCCATGCGCTTGCCGATTTTTGCTGACTCGATCAACGCCAGGACCGGTGCCAAAGGGTAGACCCGGAAACCGCACATGGAGTCGCGAATCTGCAATGACAGGGTGTTGATCCAGACCATGACGTGAGTCAGGTAGCGTGCATACAAACGGCCTTTCGGCACGCTGGCGTCATATTGCGGATAACCGCAAATCAACGCTCGTGGGTAGCGGCGTGACTGTTCGATGAAGCGTTGGACGTCCTGCAAATCGTGCTGGCCATCGGCATCCACCTGTAAGGCATGGCTGAAACCCAGGCGCGAAGCTTCGCGCAAACCGGTCATGACCGCGCCACCCTTGCCCTGGTTTTCGGCCAGGCGGATCAGGTAAACCATTTCACGCTGGGCCAGGCGATCCAGCACCCGGGCGCAACGCGGGCTGCTGGCATCGTCCACCAGGATGCACGGCAGATGGCTGGCGATCAGCGCATCGACCACCGTGGTAATGGCTGTTTCGTGGTTATACACCGGGACGATGGCGCAGGGGCTATGCATGCGCCGCCTCCAGCAAGATCCGCCCGCTGGAGCAGGTGGCGGTTTCGTCGCGATAGGTGAAATACAATTTGCCGCGGGCCGGGTCGAAGCGCAGGTGCAGCTGGATTTCATCCCCCGGACGCACCAGTTGCTGGAACTTCAAGACTTCCATGCCGGCGAATTTTTTCGGCAGGTTCATCAGTTGCTGGCCCAGGCTCAGCGCCCAGTCCACCTGCACCACGCCAGGCAACACCGGCGCCGTGGGGAAGTGTCCGCTGAAATAGGCCAGGTCCGGTGGTACCGCCAGTTGCAGGCTCCACTCGCCATCGCTTTCGGTTTGTTCCAGCACTTCGGGCGCCTTGGGGCGCGGCGCCAACAGCAGGGCGTCGACGTCGGCCTGGGGCAGTTTGCCCTGAGCGTTCAGCGGCAGTTGGCGCAGCAGGCGCCAGCGTCTTGGCAGGGCCAGGGCTTCGCAGTGTTGGCTCAGGTGCTGGCGCAATTGCTCGGTGAGGCTGCGTCGCCCCTGATTGCGCAGCACATGCAGACCGGCATCGCTCAGCACCAGCAATGCCCCCAGGGAGGCGCGGTTTTCCTGAACGACACCGAGCCGCGCTTCGATGACCCATTCATGGGCCGTTAGCGCTTGTTCCAGCATCGGCAGCGAGATGCGTTTTTCTTCCAGCTTGACGATCCGGTCCAGTCGCCCAAGCAATTCGAAACGACCGTCGACAGAGATACGCACGGCATCGGCCGTGTGTTCGACATGGCCATGGGGCAAATACGGCGAAGCGATCAGCAGTGCACCGTCACTGTCCTGGGTCAGCGTGACACCGGCAAAGGGCTGCCAGAGTTCCGCGCCCTGACGCCAGGCGATGCCACCGGTTTCCGAACTGCCGAAGATCTCCGTTGGCCATTGCCCCAGACGCTCATGCAGGCTCTGTGCGGCCTCGACCGGCAATGCGCCGCCGGAGGAAAACACCCGGCGTACGGAACTCAAGGCAGGCCAGTCGAGGTTGTCGCCCATGCGCTTGAGCAGCGCCGGGCTGGCCACCCAGGCGAAGGCCGGGTGCTCGCGGCTGGCGCGTTGCAGGTCTTCCGGAAAGGCCAACTGCCGACGTACGAACGGGCGCCCGGCGCATAGCGGCCACAGCACCCGGAACAGCAGGCCGTAGATGTGCTGGGTGGCGACGCTGCCAATGATGCATGCCGGGCCCAGGTCGGCGCCCCACAGCTGTTCCAGGGCTTCGACTTCATTGGCCAGTTGGCGCAGGTTTTTTTCGATGCGCTTGGGTTCGCCACTCGAGCCGGAGGTGCACAGGCTGAGTCGGCAGTTATCCAGGTCCAGGGCGGCGGCACTCAGTGGCTGCTGTTGTAGGTCGCCAAGGTGCGCATCGTCGGGCTGATCGCTCAGCCACAGATCGACTTCACCTGACCAGCGTTGGCGGGTCTGGGGTTGCAGGTCGGACGGCAGCAGCACACTGACCCCGGCACGCCAGGCGCCGAAGAGGGCAATCGCCAGGTCGGCGGCATCCTCAAGGTGCACGGCCATCTGCCGCACACCCCGGGCTTGCAGGCCGGCGGCCAGGCGCAGTGCCTGTTCGCACAGTCGGGCGTGATCCAGTGCCGGGGCGGTCGTTACGGCACGCTCAGGCTGAGCCTTGAGCAGCAGGTGCTCAAGTTTTATCCAATTCATGGGCGGCCTCGTACCCTTTGTCGTATGAGCCATTCAATGGCAAACATCAGGCCTATCAATCCGTAGGAAATCAGCCCGGTGTACAGCGTCCACCAGCTCAGCGGCGCCCAGAGTGTCAGGGCGGCGGCACACAAACCGTTGCATAGAAAAAAAACGCTCCAGGCGATGGTTACCTGACGGGTGTAGCGAATACCCTTGGCGGGCAAATGCGGCTCGCGTACCCGGGCCAGGCGTTCAACGATCGGTGGGCCGAATATCAGGCTCGATCCGAACAGCGCCAGCATGAAACTGCTGATCAGCACCGGATACCAGCGCAACAGCGCCGGGCTGTCGAACAGTGCCAGCAACAGGCAGAACATAATGGCCACCGTGGCCATCCACCGGCTGCCAGGCCGTCGCTTGCCGGTCAGCGCCCGGCCCAGCCACAGTGCGCCCAGCAGCATCCCGAACTGCCACGGGGCGAAATGCTCCATGCCGAAATACACCGCAAAGGGATACAAAAGGCCCGCCAGCAGCAGGCCGAGGCCAATCAGTCGATTCATGCGGCCGGTTGAACCAGACGGTAGACCGCCTCGACCACGTCACTGACGGTACGCACCGATTTGAATTCTTCGGCGGCGATTTTCTTGCCGGTCTGACGTTTGATGTGATCAATCAGGTCGACCGCGTCGATGCTGTCGATTTCCAGGTCCTGATACAGGTTGGATTCCAGGCTCACACGCTCAGGGTCCAGCTCGAAAAGCTCGACCAAGGCATCGCGCAGGGTGTTGAAAATGTCGTCACGAGTTTGCATGGTCCGGTCTCAAGCTGCCTGTTTTGCAATGACGAACGCCGCAAGGCTCGCCACGTTACTGAAGTGATTGCGCGTGTCCTTGGCATCGGCGTCGATCTTGATGCCGTATTTTTTCTGGATGGCCAGGCCCAGTTCCAGGGCGTCCACCGAGTCCAGGCCCAGGCCTTCGCCGAACAGGGTCTGCTCATTGCCGATGTCGTCGGCACTGATGTCTTCCAGGCCAAGGGCGTCGATGATAAGCATTTTGATATCACGGTGCAGATCGCTCATCTTCGGCGAGCTCCTTAATAAAGTAAGAATGTAGATAATCGTTGAGCTTGCGCGAGGCCTGCGGAGCCGGCCCCTGCGTGGCGAAGGTCTGTGGGTCTATATCGGCCCCGACCCGAAAACTGAAGTGCACGCGCCGCTTGGGGATGCGATACCAGGGCTCGGCCTTGGTCAACGTGGTCGGGCTGACCTTGATAATGACCGGGGTGAGGATTTTCGCACCCCGCAGGGCGATTGCCGCGCCGCCCCGATGAAAGGCCGGCGGCTGGCCGGGTCGGGTGCGCGTACCTTCCGGGAAAATGATCAGGGTCTGGCCGTCTTTCAGCGCGTCGGCAGCCGCGTCGAGCATGTCCATGCTGCCGTCGTTGCTGATGTATTCGGTGCAGCGCAGCGGCCCGCGAGTGAAAGGGTTTTCCCAGAGGCTTTGCTTGACCACGCAGTTGGCGTGACGCACCAGACCGATCAGAAAGACCACGTCGATCAGCGATGGGTGATTGGCAATGATCATTTGCCCGGGACGACCGAGTTTTTCCGCGCCTTCAATGTTATAGGTCAGTACCCCGGTACGGGCCATGAAACGCACAAAAATCCAGAAACAGCGGCTGACCGTTTGCCGGGCCCGCAGCCGATGGGTCCGGGCGTCGCCCGGCAGGCAGTTCAGCACAGGGAAAATCACCAGGCGCAGGCACAGCCCGCCCAACCCGAACAGGGCAAAGCTCGCGGCGGTGGCCAGCAAGCGCCAGTGGTAGGCGTCGCGGTTTTTCTCGGTCACGGGTTGCGTTGCCAGGTCCATACACGATTTTTCCAGGCATGTTGGCAGGTGGTTTGCTGGCCGAGCAGCGTACGCAGCAGATTCAGCGCGTGGGGCCAGCGGGATTTGGACAACGCATCCGGGGGGCTGTTCAGGGACAACCGCCAGTCGGTGCCGGGCGTGATCAGCAGGCCGACGGCATAAGGGAACGGTACGTCGTCGATCCAGGTCGAGTAAGCCTCGGGCGGCCGCTCTTCGGTGACTACCAGCAGTACCGCGCCAGCGCCTTCAGCCAGCAGCGCGGCAGCTTCGAGCATGCCATGTTCCAGGCCATCGCCTGCGGCGGCCAGGGCGGTCATTTCGCTGGTTTCACCACGCATGATCGACCACAGGCCAATGATCGCGTTATGCACCGACAAGCTGAAGCGGGTTGGCGACAGCGGTTGATCGGTGGCCAGGTCGCTGAGGATCTCGATCGTGCGGGGCGTTTCGCCGTGACGGGAAACAAAGACCAATGGCAGATCCTGCCGGCCTTCGGCCAATGGCCAGCCGACACTGAATGCCATGCGCGCCAGACGGCTGAGCCGCCGACGCTGCATGGCCGGCAGAAAGGAAACGTCGGGAGCGGCATCGCTGTCCGGCAGCACAACCGGTTGTCGGCACCAGGCCTGCCAATCGGACACGCTATCAAGCCCAGGGGCCCAGGCGCGCCATTGGGCGATGTTGAAGTTGATCACAGACATTCATTCCACCCTCACGGGCTTACTTGACGCGGGGGAGTGGCCGAAAGCCGGGACTTACCCTGCGTGGCGTTTGGCGCCGAGTGGCGCGCATTATCCCGGTGCCGGGAACGTGTAGCAAATGCTGGTTACATTTTGCTCAGCAAGATGAAGCGACTGGCTCGCAAAAATTGAACGATTGGTAATTATTCACAGAATTATGACTCCGTCTGTCAGTTCTGGCGTCGAATCGCCGGGCTGTTCAGGGCCTTTCAAGCAGGAGAAGGCAACTGACTGTGTAGTCCTTGCACTGGTGAGGTAGCGTAGCCATGCCGGGGACCACTACACTCGGTCATTCTTTGATACACGGAGGTTTTGACATGCGGCGCGTGGTGTTCAATCAGAAAGGTGGCGTTGGCAAATCCAGCATTGCCTGCAATCTGGCGGCGGTCAGTGCCAGCGAGGGTTTTCGCACCTTGTTGGTGGATCTCGATGCCCAGGCCAACTCCACTCAGTACCTGACGGGGCTCACCGGTAGCGATATCCCGATGGGCATCGCCGATTTCTTCAAGCAGACGCTGTCTTCCGGGCCGTTCTCCAAAAAGAATCAGGTCGACATCTACGAAACCCCCTTCGATAACCTCCATGTCATTACCGCCACCGCCGAACTGGCGGACTTGCAGCCAAAACTTGAAGCCAAGCACAAGATCAACAAGCTGCGTAAGTTGCTTGAAGAGCTGAGCGAAGACTACGACCGGATTTACCTCGATACCCCGCCCGCGCTGAACTTCTATGCGGTTTCAGCGTTGATTGCCGCTGATCGTGTATTGATTCCCTTCGATTGCGACAGCTTTTCACGCCAGGCACTGTATGGCCTGATGGCGGAAATCGAAGAGTTGAAGGACGACCATAACGAAGGCCTGGAAGTCGAAGGCATTGTCGTCAACCAGTTCCAGGCCCGCGCCAGCCTGCCCCAGCAGATTCTCGATGAGTTGATCGCCGAAGGCCTGCCGGTGTTGCCGGTGTACCTGGCCAGCTCGGTACGCATGCGCGAATCCCACCAGGCCAATACGCCACTGATCCATCTCGACCCGCGGCACAAGCTGACCCAGCAGTTTGTCGAGTTGCACAACCTGCTGGAAAACGCCTGAAGATCAAAAGATCGCAGCCTGCGGCAGCTCCTACAGATTGGGCGCTGATGTCCTTGTAGGAGCTGCCGCAGGCTGCGATCTTTCCGGGCAGTCTCAGATCCCCTGGCTACGCAACCAGCTCATCAACTGCGGTAACGGAAAAGCCCCGCTCTGCCGGGCGACTTCCCGGCCGTTCTTGAACAGGATCAGGCTCGGAATCGAGCGAATCCCCAATTGCGCCGACAACTGCTGGTTCGCCTCGCTGTCCAGCTTGGCCAGTCGGCACTTGCCCACCAGTTGCCCGGCCGCCTGCTCGAACAGCGGTGCAAACGACTTGCACGGCCCGCACCAGTCCGCCCACACATCCACCAGCAGCGGCAGATCGCCCTTGATCTGGCTGGCGTAGTCGCCTTGTTTCAATTCAAACGGTTTGCTCAGCAGGACTTCAGCCTTGCAGCGCCCGCACTTCGGGTGGTCGTTCAGGCGCTCGGCGGGAATGCGGTTGAGGCCGTTGCAGTGGGGGCAGGGGATGAGGAGTGGGTCGGTCATGACAAAACGTCCAGTCGAAAGCGAATGATCCTTATCTGGAGACAGGACTGCAGATTTTCAATCGTGCAGTGCCTCACGACGAACAACTGATCTCCAGGTGCTTGCCCCATTCCGGTGGTCGCTCGGCGTAGCTTTGCATCCCCGGTTGTTCCTCGAACGGATTGCTCAGCACGGCGTGTAGCCGGCGGACTTCCGAGTAGTCGCCGTTCTGCGCCGCCTCGATGGCCTTCTGCGCCAGGTAGTTGCGCAGGATGTACAGCGGGTTGACCGCGTGCATCCGCTGGCGGCGCTGCTGTTGATCAAGCGTGCCTTCACGTGCCACCCGGGCGACGTAGAGTTCGCCCCAGGCATCAAAGCCCTTGAGGTCGACGAAGTCATCACGCAAGCGGGTGATGGCCTGTTCCGGTGCTTCATCACCCAGGCGGCGGAAAAACAGGCTGTAGTCGACGCCGCTGTTTTGCATGAGTTGCAGCAGGTTCTCCAGCAATTTCTGGTCGTCATCCTCCGCGGTGGTCAGGCCGAGGCGGCGGCGCATCAGGTCCAGGTAATGAGCCTGGAACAGCGGCAGGTACAGGCCGAGGGTTTCGCGCAGGGCTTCGACGCTGATGAACGGCGTCAGGGCCTGGGCCAGGGCGCTGAGGTTCCACTGGCCAACTGGCACCTGGTTGCTGAAGGAGTAACGGCCCTGGTCGTCGGAGTGGTTGCAGATGAAGTTGGCGTCGAAGTCGTCGAGGAAGGCGAACGGGCCGAAATCGAAGGTGATGCCCAGGATCGACATGTTGTCGGTGTTCATCACCCCGTGGCAGAAGCCATACGCCTGCCATTTGGCGATCAGTTCGGCATTGCGCTCCACCACTTCGCGGAACATCGCCAGGTACGGCTCCGGTTGTTCCAGGCACTGCGGAAAGTGCATGGCCAGCACGTGATCACCCAGCTCTTTCTGCTGCTCGGGGCGCTTGGTGTAGTAGAAGTATTCGAAGTGCCCGAAGCGCACATGGCTCGGCGCCAGGCGCAGGACCATGGCCGCGCGCTCCTGTTTTTCGCGCCACACCGGGGTGTCGGAGCCGATCACGCACAGGGCGCGGGTGGTCGGGATATTCAGCGCGTTCAGGGCTTCGGAGGCGAGGAATTCGCGGATCGACGAACGCAGTACCGCCCGACCATCGCCCATGCGTGAGAACGGCGTCTGGCCGGCGCCTTTTAGGTGCAGGTCCCAGTGTTCGCCGGCCTCGTTGTACACCTCGCCGAGCAACAGGCCACGACCGTCGCCCAGTTGCGGGTTGTAGGAACCGAACTGATGCCCCGAATAGACCATCGCCCTTGGAATTGCGTCGGTCCAGAGCTTGTGGCCGCTGAACAGTTCGGCGAACTCCGGGGTTTCGGCCACGGCCGGATCAAGGTCCAGCAGCGCCATGGCGGCGGGGCTGGCCACGACCAGGCGCGGATTATCGATGGGCTCGGGCAGCACATGGGCGGAAAACGCATCGCCCAGGCGGTCGAAGCGGTTATCGAAAGTGAGTTCGTCGAGGGCTTTCAAGGGCCGGCTCCAGCAGAATGTCCGAGCATTCTGCTGGGGAAAGTCCGGTTAGTCGAGTTTGGCGGCGGGCGGTTCTTGCGCTGGCTTGCCGTCGACGATCGGCACGATGGTTTTCGCTTCCGGTTCGATCGGCACCATCTTGTATTCCTGGCCGTGCAGGTTCTTGAGGTAGACCTCCATCTGCCGGAACGAGATGTTGATGTGCTGCTTCTTGAATTCGCGGTTGATGAAGCGGTTGACCTCGTCGAGCACGGGGTTGCGGTCGCCGAGATCGCGCACGTGCATGCGCAACTCGTGGTCGAGGGTGCTTTCGCCGAAGTTGAGGAAGTACACGTGGGGTTCCGGGTCTTTCAGCACGCGCGGGTTATCCCGTGCGGCCTTGAGCAGCAGCTCTTTCACCAGGTCCAGGTCCGAGCCGTAGTCGACGCCGAGCTTGAGGGTCACCCGGGTGATGGTGTCGGTCAGCGACCAGTTGATCAGTTGCCCGGTAATGAACGTCTTGTTCGGGACGATGATGTCCTTGCGGTCGAAGTCGGTGATGGTCGTGGCACGGATGCGAATCTTGCTCACGGTGCCCGACAGGTTGCCGATGGTGATGGTGTCACCGATCCGCACCGGGCGTTCGAACAGGATCATGATGCCGGAAATGAAGTTGGCGAAGATCTCCTGCATGCCGAAACCGAGGCCGACCGACAGGGCCGCCACCAGCCACTGCAGCTTGTCCCAGCTCACGCCGAGGGTCGACAGCGTCGAGACGAAACCGACGCCGGCGATCACATAAGACAGCAGTGTGGTGGTGGCGTAGGCGCTGCCCTGGGCAAGATTCAGCTTCGACAGCACGAACACTTCGAGCAAGCCCGGCAGGTTGCGCGCCAGGGCGAAGGTGATGCCGATGATGATCAGCGCGCCGAGCATGTCGCCGATGCTGATCGGTACCATGCTCATGTTGGCGCCGGTACCGCTGGTGTATTCGTAGAGGGTGACGTTGTCCAGGTACGAGAACACCGTGATCAGGTCGGCCCAGACCCAATACAGTGCCGCCATGAAGCCGCCGAGCAGTGCCAGGCGGATCAGGCGCAGGGACTGTTCGTTGACCTTCTCGATGTCCATCGTCGGTTCTTCGATCACCGCTTCGCCATCGCCGGCCTCTTTGGCGGCCAGCCGCTTGGCCAGGGCGCGCTGGTAGGCCAGGCGCCGCGCCGCCACACTGAGGCCGCGCACGAAGGTGGCTTCGATCACCAGCCAGAACATCAGCAGGTACAGGGTGTTGATCAAACGGTCGCTGAGCTTCAGCGCGGTGTAGTAGTAGCCGAAGCACACCGCCACGAACAGGGCGACGGGCAGGGCGGTGAACAGGACCCCCACCAGTTTGCGGAACAGCGAAGCGTTTTCGTGGGTCGGGCTGCTGCTGAGCAGGCGGCTGAGCAGCAAGGTCATCAAGGCGTAGCAGATCAGCACCACCGGCATGCCGAGCACGTCATCGGCCAGTGCCGCCGGTTGCAGTTCGGCAACGGCGACGACGGTCACCAGTGCCATCACCACGATACCGAGGCGGCGGATCCACCTGCGCAGGAATTCCACCTGGGGCTTTTCCCAACGGAAATGCAGTTCTGCCACACCACCTGGCGCGAGGATCCGGTAGGCGGTGTAGAACACCAGCCAGGCCCCGGCCATTTGCAGCAGCGCCGCGCCCATATTGGCGTTCTGTCCACGGGCGTCGATCTGCAAGGCCAGCCCGCACAAGGCGAGGCCCAGGGAAACCGGCATCGCCAGCAGAATGTTGATCAGAATCGCCTGCGGCGTGTGCCACTGGCTATCGCGCTTGAAGTGACCGATGTCCTGGTGAACCTTGTTCAGTCGCGCGTACAGATTCTTGCGCCGCCACAGCAACGCGCCGATCAGCAGGGCCAGTGGCAGGAACAGCAGTGGGCGCTGGGTCAGGCCGTCGGTCAGTTCGCTCAGGCTTGACAGTACCGGCAGCGAATCGAGTTGCCGCTGCAGGCGATCCGGCACGCTGTGAATCCACTCCAGGTCCAGCGGCTTGTTACTGGGAATCCAGAACATCTGCTCATCCAGGGTCGCCCGCAGGCTTTGCGCGGTGCTGAGCAATTGCTTCTGGTTCAGTTGCAGGGTGATGGATTCATTGAGCACCGCACTCAGCTCGCGGTTCAGTCGCTCCAGCAGGTCGGCGCGGGTGGTGGCCAGCTCCATCAGGCTTTTGCGCAGCTGCGCCGTGACTTGCTCGGGGGGTTGGGTCGACAGCAGGTTTTCGACGTAGGTGGTCGGGTTGCTCAGCAATTCCCGTTGCTGGCTGACTTCGAACTGATACAGGCGAATGTCGGCGATCTGGTCGGCCAGGTTGCGGTCGAGCCGCAGGCGCGGCAACGCCTGTTTCTGTTTGTAGAGAATCTTCGAGAGCAGCAGGCTGCCTTTGAGCACGTTGATTTGCTCGTCCAGGGCCGCATCGCTCTGGGTCAGGCTGTCCAGTTGCTGCTTGGTCTGCAGGTTCTGCTGGGTGACTTCGTTCAGGCGGTCGGTGCTTTTGAGCAGGTAGTCCGAGAGCTTCAGGTTGGCCGCGCTTTCGGTGGCCAAAAGGCTGCTGCCGCCGGCCTTCTGCGCTTCGATGGATTGCTGGGTGACCGTTTCCTGGGACAACGCCAGGCGCTTCTGGTTGATCAGGGTTTGCAGTTCCTGGATTTCCCGATCCAGGCGGTCGGATCGCTCCGACAACAGGTCATGCTGGCTGTTGCCGAGGTCTTGCAACTGGGTATTGCCGGCCAGTTCCTGGCGCCGCAACGGGATCAGGGCGTTCAGCGCTGCCAGCTCGGCATTGAGCTGGTCGCGCTGCTCGGGGCTCAGGGTCTTGCCGGCGTCTTTGCCGTTCTTGAGGGTGTTGTTGATCTGCTGAATGCGCGTCTGGCTGCTGGATATCTCCGCCTGGGCGCGCTCGGGGCGGGTCTGGGCGGTGATGATCAGGCTGTTGGCATCGGCCAGGGCCTTTTGCAGGTCGCTTTGCTGGGTGGAGCGCTCGGTGAGCAATTGTTCCAGCTGCTGGATCGGTTCCTTGGCGAAACGCTGCGCCACCGGCACCACGGAACTGGCCTTGAGGCGGGTCAGTTCACGCTGGTTCTCGATGGTCTGTTTGGGCGCACTGCTCAATTGCTGCTTGAGCGCGATCAGCTTCTGCTCGTAGTCGCGCTTGTTGTTGAGCTGGTTCAGCGTGCCTTGCAGGACCGACTGCAGGGCCTTCTGATCGGCTTCCGGCAGTTTGCGGTCGGCAATCTTGTCCAGGCTCGCTTGCACGGCTTCGCTGGAAGGCGGTTCGGCCGCTTGCGCCGCTTGCGATAAACCAAGGGTGCCGACAGAGAGACTCAAACCCAAAAGGGCAATGGCGAAAATGGAGCGCAGGTTAGGCATAAAGACCGGTCAAGCAAGTGAGAGTGGAAGCAGTTTAGAGGAAGAGTCCGGGGCCCGGGCGACTTCCTTCGGGGAATCTGACGCCCACTTTACCGATCTTGTTCCCGTCCATGACGGCCACGGTCCAAATGGTGTTGTTCCATTCCACCTGGTCACCCACCACCGGCGCGCCGCCAACCTTCTGGGCAATGAAGTGGCCCAGGGACATGTCCGGATCGATGCCTTCGACCTTCAGGCCATACAGTGCCGCAACCGCGGCCAGCTGGGCGTCTCCTTCGAGTACGAAGTCGCCGAAGAAACGCAGATCGAGGCCCCGTTGCGGCGCTTGGCTGAAGAGTTTTCCGAGGGCCGGCAGGTTGTGTTCATGGCCGATAACACACAGCAAATCATCGACTTCCAGTACCGTACTACCCGACGGATGGAGTAATTGTTGGCCACGAAACAAAGCGGCGATACGGGTGCCTTCGGGCATTTTCAGCTCGCGCAGGGGTGAACCGATGCACCATTTTTCCGCGCCGAGGCGATAGACGAACAGCTCCCACTCGCTGGTGACGTGTACTTCCAGGGCCGAGCGGGAGATGGGCGCAGGCTCCGGGGGCACCGTCACCTTTAGCAGCTTGGCGACCCATGGCAGGCTCGTGCCCTGAACCAGCAGCGACACCAGCACGATAAAGAACGCGAGGTTGAAGTACAGCTGGGCGTTGGGCAGGCCGGCCATCAGCGGGAACACCGCGAGAATGATCGGGACCGCGCCGCGCAGGCCGACCCAGGAAATGAAAGCCTTTTCGCGACCATGGAATGCCTTGAACGGCAGCAGGCCAACCATCACCGACAGTGGCCGGGCAAACAGAATCATCCACAGCGCCAGGGCCAGTGCCGGCAAGGCGATAGGCAGCAGGTCGTGAGGCGTCACCAGCAGCCCCAGCACCAGGAACATGCCGATCTGCGCCAGCCAGGCCATGCCGTCGAGCATGTGCAGGATGCCGTGGCGGCTGCGCACCGGACGGTTGCCGATCACCAGGCCGCAGATGTACACCGCCAGGAAGCCGCTGCCGTGCAGGGCGTTGGTCAGGGCAAAGACGACCAACCCGCCGGCGATGACCAGAATCGGATACAAACCGGTGGCCAGATTGATGCGGTTGACCAATTGCAGCATCAGCCAACCGCCACCGAGACCGATGACGCCGCCGATACCGAACTCGCGCAGCAAGTGGGTCAGCAGGCTCCAGTGCAGGCCGGTCTGGCCGCTGGCGAGCATGTCGATCAGGGTGACGGTGAGGAACACCGCCATCGGGTCGTTACTGCCGGATTCGATTTCAAGGCTGGCGGTTACCCGTTCATTCAGGCCCTTGCCACCCAATAGCGAGAACACCGCGGCGGCGTCGGTGGAGCCGACGATGGCGCCGATCAGCAGGCCCTGGATCAGATTCAGGTTGAACAGCCATGCGGCCGCCATGCCGGTCAGCCCGGTGGTAATCAGCACGCCGACCGTGGCCAGAGAGAGCGCCGGCCATAACGCCACGCGAAAACTCGACACCCTGGTGCGCAAGCCACCGTCGAGCAGGATCACTGCCAGTGCGAGGTTGCCGACCAGATAAGCCGTGGGGTAGTTATCAAAAAGAATGCCGGCGCCATCGACACCGGCCACCATGCCGACGGCCAGGATGATCACCAGAATCGGGATGCCGAGGCGGGACGAAAGTGAGCTCACCAGAATGCTTGCACCTACCAGCAACGCGCCGATCAAGAACAGGCTGTTGATGGTCGTCGCATTCAAAGGCAGTACTCCAAAAAGCTGAAAGGCGGGCGCAAACTGACCATGCAGTCTGCGTGCCAGCGATTCTAACCTGTTGAAATGTGATGCTGTCAAAAAGGTTTTGTGTCATCACAGAGCGCCGGACTGAGGTCTTGAGCGCGTCTCGTTTCCACCGGTTGCACCTTGTGGCGACGAAGTGCAGGAACCAGATTGGCCAATCACAGTCTTTAAAACTCGCGAGGAAGGTTGCCCGTCAGCAAAATCAAGGCTTTGCGCCTGTATAACCCTGGCATCCAGGGTGACTTTTCTTTATCGTACGCGCCCTTTGAAAATGCCCGGAAAATCAAAATGTTGGAAGCATCCCTTAGCCAATTGGAACAACTGGTCAGCGACCTGGTGCAACAGAACCAGAACCTGGCCGCGGAACTGGCCCAGGCCAAAGATGAAAACGAAAGCCTGCAACTGAGCCTGATGGAGCACGAAGAAAAGCAAGGCGCCACGGCGGCTCGCATCCAGGCCCTGGTTGAGCGCGTCAGCGCAGGCCCTGTCAGCGCATGAGTTACAACGCCGCAGGGGTAAAAGTCGTCTCGATCCTGGGGGAGGACTATTCGATCAAGGCACCGGCCGGGGAAGAACAGACCCTGCTGGACGCCGCGATGATGTTGAAGGCAGCCCTGGCCGAAACCAAGAGGAAGTACCCGACGCTGATCGGTGACCGACTGCTGGTGCTGGCGGCGATGAATCTGTGCTCCCAGCAGATCGAAATGCAGAAGCAGCACAAGCTCGAACTCGACCGTTACCAAGAGCAAGTCAGCGCCACGGTTGAAGTGATTTCCAAGACGATCAATCAGGCCTGATCGGCTTTGCGCACAACCAAAGAATAAATTGTCGGTTGGCTTGTATACAATCGGCACGGCTGTTGCAGTGTTTCAGCCTCTTATTCTTTGGGGGTGCTCCATGCAGTTCTGGCGACGCAGTATTCAATGGCAGTTGATCCTGAGCATGGGCACCGCTCTGCTCGTCAGTATCCTGATCGTGGTTGGCATTTATACCCTGGTGGTCAACCGCCTCGCCCAGAGCTATCTGGTCGAGCAAGCCTTGCCGTCGAGCATCGAAGCGATGCGCAACGATATCGAGCGGGTCCTCGTTCAACCCCTCACCGCCGCCAAGGACATTGCCAGCAACAGCATGGTGCGCAACTGGTTGGCCGGGGGTGAAGACAGTGCCCAAACCGCAAGCTTCGCGCAGTACCTGGAAGGCATCCGCGCCGAGCACAAAGCCTTTACCGCGCTGATCATCGGCACCGCGTCCAGCCATTACATCAGCGAAAAAGGCCTGGACCGCACCCTCAGTCGTTCCAATCCCAAAGACGCCTGGTTCTACTCGTTCCTCGACAGCAACCAGCCGCGCACCCTCAATATCGACAATGACACGGCGACCGGAGAATTGGCGCTTTTCATCGATCTCAAGGTGGAGCAGGCGGGCAAAATCGTTGGTGTTGCGGGTCTTGGCCTGAGCATGAAAGAGCTGTCGGAGCTGATCCACAACTTCAGCTTCGGAGAGCGCGGCAAGGTCTATCTCGTGCGTTCGGATGGTTTGATCCAGGTGCATCCCGAGGCGCAATTCAGCGGCAAACGTACCTTGGCCGAGCAGATTGGTGCTACGGCAGCGCAAGCGGTGATGGGTCAACTCTCTACCTCCAAAGCGTCCGCCACCAACAGTGGCTTCCAGCGTGATGGCGAAGATTATCTGGCGTTGAGCTTGCCGCTGCGCGATCTCGGCTGGACCTTGGTGGCCGAAGTGCCACAGTCGCAGATCTACGCCGAAGCCCGCCGCGCCATGTGGATGAGCAGCGGGATCGGCCTGGCTGTCGCGCTGGTGTGCCTGTTGCTGGTAGTACTGCTGGCCCGTGGGTTGGTACGGCCGATTCGTCAGGTAACAGCGGCACTGGTTGCCATCGGTAGCGGTGGTGGAGATTTGACCCACCGGTTAGATTCCAGCCGTGCCGATGAGCTGGGCGACCTGGCCCGTGGGTTCAATCGGTTCCTGGACAGCCAGCGCGACATGATTGGTGAAGTGCTGACCACCAGCGAACGCCTGCGCACGGCGGTGGTTCAGGTGGCCAAGGTTGTGGATAACACCGCTGAACGTTCCGGTCGCCAGCAGGAAATGACCGACATGGTCGCCACTGCTGTCCATGAAATGGGCCTGACCGTTCAGGAAATCGCGCAGAATGCCGGCAACGCAGCAGTCGCGTCGCAAACCGCTCGGGATGAGGCGATGCAGGCGCGGGAAGTGGTGGGTGGCTCGATCCGCCATATCGAAAGCATGTCTGACGAAATCGGCATCGCGGCCAGCGCTGTGGGTGAGTTGGCGCATCAGGTGGCGTCCATCGATCAGGTGCTGGCGGTGATTCGCGGGATTTCCGAACAGACCAATTTGCTGGCGCTCAACGCCGCTATCGAAGCGGCGCGGGCCGGGGACATGGGGCGCGGGTTTGCCGTGGTGGCCGATGAAGTGCGGACGTTGGCGCGACGCACACAGTCATCCACCGACGAGATCCAGCAGATGATCGGCAGCCTCAAGCAAGGCGCGGAGAATGCGGTGTCCTCGATGCATTCGGGGCAAGCGGCGACGGGCACGGGTGTTGAGTCGAGCCAGCGCACCGGGGCTTCGTTGACCGCGATTACCGGGCAGGTCGAGCGCATCAGCGACATGAACCATCAGGTGGCGACGGCGACGGAAGAGCAATCGGCGGTGACAGAAGAGATCAACCGTAACGTGCAGGGCATTTCCGATCTGGCCCGGGCGACGGCGGGGGAGGTCAGGGCCTGTCGGGATGTTTGCCAGACGTTGCAGCGCTTGGCGGATGATCTGGCGCGGCAGATGGGGGGATTCAAGCTGAGCTAGAAGCTCAAAATCAAAAGATCGCAGCCTTCGGCAGCTCCTACATGGATCTGATATACACCCTGTAGGAGCTGCCGAAGGCTGCGATCTTTTTTGTGGCCATTACACCAATCTATACCTGATCAGAACCACTCATCCTGCATCCCCAGGCAAACATCATCCCGCGCCTCAAGAATCGCCAGCTCATGGTGGCAGCCCGGTACTTCCCACGTCAGGAAATACCGCGCCGCCTGCAGCTTGCCTTTATAGAAGCTCACATCCGCCGCACTACCCTTGGCCAAACCTTCCTCGGCACGGATCGCCTGCTCCAGCCAGCGCCAGCCAATCACCGTGTGACCAAACACCTTCAGGTACAACGCCGAGTTCGCCAGGCTGCTGTTGACCTTGCCTTGGGCCAGGTCGGTCAGCAGGCCGATGGTCACGGTTTGCAAACGAGCAACCAGTTTTTCCAGCGGTTCACGCAGCGGCGTCAATGAGTCAAACACCTGTGCTCGCTCGCCAGTGTCGGCGATCAGGCGGATCAGTTGCTTGAGTCCCGCGCCGCCGTTCTGCGCCAGTTTGCGACCCAGCAGGTCCAGTGACTGAATACCGTGGGTGCCTTCGTGGATCGGGTTCAGGCGGTTGTCGCGGTAATACTGCTCCACCGGGTATTCGCGGGTGTAGCCGTGGCCGCCGAGGATCTGGATCGCCAGTTCGTTGGCCTTCAGGCAGAACTCCGACGGCCAGGATTTGACGATCGGCGTCAGCAGGTCCAGCAGTTCATGGGCCTGTTTGCGTTCGGTTTCGGTCGCAAGGGTCGTGGTGTCATCGAACAGCCGCGCTGCGTACAGGCCGAGGTCGAACGAGCCTTCGACGTAGGCCTTTTGTGTCAGCAGCATGCGCTTGACGTCGGCGTGATTGATGATCGCCACCGGCGCGGTGTTCGGGTCCTTGCTGTCCGGCACGCGACCCTGCGGACGCTCGCGGGCGTATTCCAGCGAATACAGATAGCCCGCGTAGCCAAGCATCACCGCGCCCATGCCGACGCCGATGCGCGCCTCGTTCATCATCTGGAACATATAGCTCAAGCCCTGGTGCGGCTTGCCCACCAGATAGCCGACACATTCTCCGTTATCGCCGAAATTCAGCGCGGTAGAGGTGGTGCCGCGCCAGCCCATCTTGTGGAACAGACCGGCGAGCAGCACGTCGTTGCGTTTGCCGAGGCTGCCGTCATCGTTGACCAGGAATTTCGGCACAATGAACAGCGAAATGCCCTTCACCCCGGCTGGTGCGTCCGGCAGCTTGGCCAGCACCATGTGCACGATGTTTTCCGACAGCGGGTGATCGCCACCGGAAATGAAGATCTTGTTGCCCTTGAGGCGATAAGTGCCGTCGGACGCAGGTTCCGCGCGGGTACGAATATCCGACAATGACGAGCCGGCGTGGGGTTCGGTCAGGGCCATGGTGCCGAAAAAGCGCCCGTCGATCATCGGTTGCAGGAAGCGCTGCTTCTGTTCGTCAGTGCCGAAGCTTTCGATCAGGTTGGCCGCGCCCATGGTCAGGAACGGATAAGAGGTCGAAGCCGCGTTGGCGGACTGGAAGTGCGAAAAACAGGCTTGGGACAGCAAGGTAGGCAGTTGCATGCCACCAGCGTCGAAACTGCGCGCGGCGTTGAGGAAACCGGCTTCGAGGAAGGCATCCACCGCCGGTTTCACCTCTGGAATCAGAATCGCCTGACCGTTCTCATAGCGCGGCTCGTTCTCGTCGCCCTTGCGGTTGTGCGGGGCGAAGAACTTCTCGGCAATGCTGCGGGCGGTGCCAATGGCCGCATCGAAGGTCTCGCGATTGTGCTCGGCGAAACGCTCACGCTGGGTCAGGCCCTCGGCATCGAGGACTTCATACAGCTCGAAAGCCAGATTGCGGGAACTGAGCAACGTCTCGGACATGGCGACCTACCTTTTATTGGAATGGGCCGAGTCTAGGCGTGGGAATAAAGACTGAACAGGATGATTGATGTGCGTGATACAGAAGCAAAAGATCGCAGCCTTCGGCAGCTCCTACATTGGAATGCGATCCCCTGTAGGAGCTGCCGAAGGCTGCGATCTTTTGATCTTGCTTTTAAAACTCGGGCAGCCGTAACTGCCCGGTCGTGTTGCGGTTTAGCCGATCGTCATCAAACTGGCATTACCACCCGCCGCAGCCGTGTTAACGCTCAACGCCCGCTCGATCACCAAACGCTCCAGCGCAATGTTGGTTTCGCCCTGCGACAGACCCTGCACACCAACGATGGCGCCAGCACGCTTGGCAACCTGCTGGCACACCGCACGCAACTGGTCGGAGTGGCCGTGATGCACAACCGCATCAAACACCACTTCGTCCTTGTTCCAGTCGGAAACCAGCTTGATGCGCGCCTGAATATCCTTCGGCAGACGTGCGAACAAGGCTTTGGTCATGTCGGCTTCCGGCCATACCGCCGAACCACCGACAGCCAGGACCGCCGCCAGTTGAGTCAGCAGATCGCCTTCCACTTCCGCCAGGCAAAGTACGTGCTCGCGCGGCAAGATCGCATAGCTATTGCGCTCACCGGTCGGGCCTGCCAGAACGCGGGTGATGCCGCTTTGCGATTGCGCGGCGAACTGCACGCACAGGGTGCTCAGGTCGGCGAACTTGTGGCTGTCGGCCCAGGCTTTCAGGGCGTTCAGCGGTTTGCTCATGGTGTCGCGCAGGCGAACGTCCGGTGCTGCGGCAGCATCGCCACGAGCGAAGGATTGTTCGATCGCATCCGCAGGACGGGTCGACAACAGTCGGTACAGATACAGAGGACCACCGGCTTTCGGGCCAGTACCCGACAGGCCTTCGCCGCCGAATGGCTGCACGCCGACCACTGCACCGACGATGTTGCGGTTGACGTAGACGTTACCGGCGTTGACGTTGTCGATCACCTTGGCGATGGTCTCGTCGATGCGGGTGTGCACACCCAGGGTCAGGCCGTAGCCGGAAGCGTTGATCTGGCCGATCAGTTGATCGATGTCCTTGCGCTTGTAGCGCACCACGTGCAGCACCGGGCCGAAGATCTCCCGCTGCAACTCGTCGAAGCTTTCCAGTTCGATCAGGGTCGGCATCACGAAGGTGCCGCGTTTGACCTCTTCAGCGTCGGCGATGGCCACCTGGTACACGCTGCGACCTTTGTCGCGCATGGCCTGGATGTGCTTCTCGATGCCAGCCTTGGCTTCGGCGTCGATGACCGGGCCGATGTCCACGGACAGGCGCTCAGGGTTGCCGAGACGGCTTTCGGCCATCGCACCCTTGAGCATTTCGATGACACGGTCAGCGGAATCTTCCTGCAAGCACAGGACGCGCAGGGCCGAGCATCGCTGGCCGGCGCTGTCGAAGGCCGAAGACACCACGTCGATCACGACTTGTTCGGTCAGCGCCGAGGAGTCGACAATCATTGCGTTCTGGCCGCCGGTTTCGGCGATCAGCGGGATCGGACGGCCCTGGCTGTCCAGGCGGCCGGCAATGTTGCGTTGCAGCAGGCGAGCGACTTCGGTGGAACCGGTGAACATCACGCCTTTGACGCGATCGTCGCCGACCAGGCCGGCACCGACGGTTTCACCGCGACCCGGCAGCAGTTGCAGCACGCCTTCCGGAATGCCGGCTTCGAGCAGCAGGCGCACGGCCTGAGCCGCGACCAGCGGAGTCTGTTCCGCAGGCTTGGCCAATACAGGGTTCCCGGCGGCCAGCGCAGCAGCCACTTGGCCACTGAAGATTGCCAGCGGGAAGTTCCACGGGCTGATGCACACCACTGGACCCAGCGGACGGTGGGCGTCGTTGGTGAAGTCGTTGCGTGCCTGTACCGCGTAATAACGCAGGAAGTCCACGGCTTCACGCACTTCGGCGATGGCGTTGGCGAAGGTCTTGCCAGCTTCGCGAGCCAACAGGCCCATCAGTGGCTGGATCTCGGCTTCCATCAAGTCGGCGGCGCGTTCCAGGATCGCGGCGCGTTCGGCTGGCGGGGTGGCCTGCCAGATCGGCGCAGCGTTGAGGGCGCACTGGATCGCGTTGTCGACGTCTTCGACGGTCGCTTCCTGCACATGGCCGACCACATCGCGCAGATCGGACGGGTTCAAGACCGGTGCCGGCGCTTCGCTGCTGGAGGCGCAACCGAGCATCGGCGCGGCTTTCCAGTGGTTGTGCGCGGTGGCGAGCAGGGCGCAGGACAGGGACGCCAAACGATGTTCGTTGGCCATGTCGATGCCGCTGGAGTTGGCGCGCTCGGAGCCGTACAGGTCACGTGGCAGCGGAATGCGCGGGTGCGGCAGGCCGAAACCACCTTCCACGGTCGCCATCTGCTCGATGCTGGCTACCGGATCGGCCACCAGTTCCTGGATCGAAATCGACTGGTCGGCAATACGGTTGACGAACGAGGTGTTCGCGCCGTTTTCCAGCAGACGACGTACCAGGTACGCCAGCAGGGTTTCGTGGGTGCCGACCGGAGCGTACACGCGGCACGGACGGTTCAGCTTGCCTTCGGAGACTTTGCCTACAACCTGTTCGTACAGCGGTTCACCCATGCCGTGCAGGCACTGGAACTCATACTGGCCCGGGTAATAGTTCTGACCGGCGATGTGATAGATGGCCGACAGGGTGTGGGCGTTGTGCGTGGCGAACTGCGGGTAGATGACTTCCGGTACCGACAGCAGTTTGCGCGCGCAAGCGATATAGGAAACATCGGTGTACACCTTGCGGGTGTAGACCGGGTAGCCTTCCAGGCCTTCGACCTGGGCGCGCTTGATTTCGCTGTCCCAGTACGCGCCTTTTACCAGGCGGATCATCAGGCGATGACGGCTGCGGCGAGCCAGGTCGATCACGTAGTCGATTACGTACGGGCAACGCTTCTGGTAAGCCTGGATCACGAAGCCGATGCCGTTCCAGCCAGTCAGTTGCGGCTCGAAGCACAGGCGCTCGAGCAGATCCAGCGACAGTTCGAGGCGGTCGGCTTCTTCGGCATCGATGTTCAGGCCGATGTCGTATTGCTTGGCCAGCAGGGTCAGCGACAGCAGGCGCGGGTACAGCTCGTCCATCACGCGCTCGTACTGGGCGCGGCTGTAGCGTGGGTGCAGGGCGGACAGCTTGATCGAAATGCCCGGGCCTTCATAAATCCCGCGACCGTGGGAGGCTTTGCCGATCGAGTGGATGGCTTGTTCGTACGAGGCCAGGTATTTCTGCGCGTCGTGCTCGGTGAGTGCGGCTTCACCCAGCATGTCGTAGGAATAGCGGAAGCCCTTGGCTTCGAACTTGCTGGCGTTGGCCAGGGCTTCGGCGATGGTTTCGCCGGTCACGAACTGTTCGCCCATCAGGCGCATGGCCATGTCGACGCCCTTGCGGATCATCGGCTCGCCGCTCTTGCCGATGATGCGGCTCAGGGACGACGTCAAGCCCGCTTCGTTGTGCGTGGACACAAGCTTGCCGGTCAGCAGCAGGCCCCAGGTGGCGGCGTTGACGAACAGCGACGGGCTGTTGCCCAGGTGCGGGTGCCAGTTACCGGTGCTGATCTTGTCGCGGATCAGGGCGTCGCGGGTGCCTTTGTCCGGGATGCGCAGCAGCGCTTCGGCCAGGCACATCAGCGCCACACCTTCCTGGGACGACAGGGAGAATTCCTGCAGCAGGCCCTGAACGATGCCGGCACGGCCGCCGGCGCTCTTCTGGTTGCGCAGTTTTTCAGCAATCGAGGCGGCGAGTTTGTTGGTGGCCTCGGCCATCGGTGCCGGCAGGCGAGCCTGCTCGATCAGCATCGGCACGACTTCCGGCTCAGGGCGACGGTAGGCGGCGGTAATCGAGGCGCGCAGTACCGATTGCGGCAGGATGCTTTCGGCGAATTCGAGGAAGCACTGGTGGGCGTGATCCAGAGGCGCATCGACGCTGTCGTCGGAATCCTTGGTCAAACCGTTCAGCTCGGACAGGGTTGCACCACCCTCGAGTTTTTCCAGGTAATTGAAGATTGCCTGCTTGATCAGCCAGTGCGGCGTGCGATCAATCGAGGTCGCGGCGGCCTTGAGGCGTTCGCGGGTCGGGTCGTCAAGTTTGACCCCAAGGGTGGTGGTAGCCATGTTTTTATCCTCATGTTTGCCACGACTGCGTGGCATCAGCTGGCGGCAAGATTAGCCGTGCGACTGTTGAGGTGCAACCGGGTGCAACCCTTTTTTTGTCGGAATATTACGCAGCTCGTCAGGAAATAAATTCTGGTACCACGGTCCCGCCTCTGCTTGGTGCTTTTTAGGTTGGTCAGCCTCCGTTCTTGCTCCGAAAAGGAGCAAAAAACCGGGTTTGAAATTTATTTCCGACTGGGTGCAACTTATTCTCGAGAAACTGGTTGCACCTTATTTGCTTTGTTGAATAGCATTCGCGCCCAAGGTGCAACCCGGAAAAAACCGGGTGCTCCGGCTGATGGCTTTCCTGGGGAAACATCAGTCATAAATGCGCGGGAATCCGGATCGTCTGTCAAACGTATGCGTTTGCGAGCGGTTCACCAGCCGCCGCTACATAAAAACAAAGCCAGGGCGTAACTTAATGAGCGTAAGCAATCCAACCCTGATCACGTTCGTGATCTACATCGCAGCAATGGTGCTGATCGGCTTGATGGCCTATCGCTCCACCAACAACCTTTCCGACTACATTCTGGGCGGCCGCAGCCTGGGCAGCGTTGTGACCGCACTGTCCGCCGGTGCCTCCGACATGAGCGGCTGGTTGTTGATGGGCTTGCCCGGCGCGATCTACATGTCCGGTCTTTCCGAAAGCTGGATCGCCATCGGCCTGATCGTCGGCGCCTACCTGAACTGGCTGTTCGTCGCCGGCCGTCTGCGTGTGCAGACCGAGCACAACGGTGATGCACTGACCCTGCCGGACTACTTCGCCAGCCGTTTCGAAGACAAAAGCGGCCTGCTGCGGATCATCTCCGCGGTCGTGATCCTGGTGTTCTTCACCATCTATTGTGCTTCCGGCATCGTGGCCGGTGCCCGTCTGTTCGAAAGCACCTTCGGCATGTCCTACGAGACGGCGCTGTGGGCCGGTGCCGCGGCGACGATTGCCTACACCTTTATCGGCGGATTCCTGGCTGTAAGCTGGACCGATACCGTACAAGCCACCCTGATGATCTTCGCGTTGATCCTGACGCCGGTTATCGTGCTGCTGGCCACCGGCGGCGTCGACACCACTTTCCTGGCCATCGAAGCGCAAGATCCAAGCAACTTCGACATGCTCAAGGGCACCACTTTCATCGGCATCATCTCGCTGATGGGCTGGGGTCTGGGCTACTTCGGCCAGCCGCACATCCTGGCGCGTTTCATGGCTGCCGATTCGGTTAAGTCGATCGCCAAGGCCCGTCGCATCTCCATGACCTGGATGATCCTGTGCCTGGGCGGCACCGTGGCTGTCGGCTTCTTCGGTATCGCCTACTTCTCGGCGCACCCGGACATGGCTGGCGCAGTCTCCGAGAACCACGAGCGTGTGTTCATCGAACTGGCCAAGATCCTCTTCAACCCATGGATCGCGGGTATCCTGCTGTCGGCCATCCTGGCTGCGGTGATGAGTACCCTGAGCTGCCAGTTGCTGGTGTGCTCGAGCGCCCTGACCGAAGACTTCTACAAGACCTTCCTGCGTAAATCCGCTTCCCAGGTTGAGCTGGTATGGGTCGGCCGTGCCATGGTGCTGTTGGTTGCCCTGATTGCTATCGCACTGGCGGCCAACCCGGAAAACCGTGTACTGGGTCTGGTGAGCTACGCCTGGGCCGGTTTCGGTGCCGCATTCGGTCCGGTCGTGCTGATCTCCGTAATCTGGAAAGACATGACTCGCAACGGCGCACTGGCCGGTATCCTGGTCGGCGCGATCACCGTGATCGTGTGGAAACACTTCGAACTGCTGGGCCTGTACGAAATCATCCCTGGTTTCATCTTCGCCAGCCTGGCGATCTACTTCGTCAGCAAAATGGGCACGCCGACTGCCGGCATGTTCCAGCGTTTTGCTGCTGCAGAGAGTGATTACCGCCTGAACAAGTGATGAGAGGTGGGTTGAACTCTACCCATATCCTGATAAAAGAACGGCTCGCAGCTTTATGTTGCGGGCCGTTTTTTTTGCTAGCCAAGTCCAAAAAACAAGCATTGGCCCTCCAATATCCGTGGTCCTTTTCAGTATTGGTCGTGAGAAATTTCCTGATTTTCTCGGCTGTCTTGAGTTTCCTTTCCGTCCACGTACTTTGCGTTAGGCCGCTCATCCCGAGTCGGCGATATCCATCGTTAACCGTGGCGCGTTCTCATAACTGAGGCGCCGTAGAAAGGGAGAACAGCAATGGCCAAGGGATACTTCATTCGCGAAGGTGACGAGACCACTTGCGGTGGCAAAGTT
The DNA here is from genome assembly GCF_949767825.1 of Pseudomonas sp. IT-P258. Classification (NCBI taxonomy): domain Bacteria; kingdom Pseudomonadati; phylum Pseudomonadota; class Gammaproteobacteria; order Pseudomonadales; family Pseudomonadaceae; genus Pseudomonas; species Pseudomonas sp. IT-P258. The sequence goes on from NZ_CATKPU010000043.1 coordinate 352,328, forward strand.
TTGGAGGGCGATACTCATATCATGATGTTTGGCTTCGCCCATGCGCGCGACGGTGATCGGGTTTCCTGCGGAAAAGACAATAAAATCTACGTGATCACTGGCGGTGTTTCATACATCAAAAGCAACGGCAGGATGGTGGCGGGATCGCTGGATAGCTTCAGTAGTTGTCCTTGCAACGCCGGGCTTATCCCATCGCAGTCCACGGCGAAGTACGAGTCCAACCGCAGCGCGGAAACACACACCATGCGGGCCGCCACAGGGCAGGCTTCGCCCGCTGCAACCGGCGCTCCGGTCGTGTCACGATCATCCAGCTACGCGCCTGCATCAAGCTCTCCCGTGCCGATGCGTGACAACAGCGCGCAAGCAGCAGAGCCAGGCTTTTACATCGTTCCGAAGAGCACCACGCGCGAAGAGCTTGAAGCCTCGCTGTTCACCCTGCGCGACCCGTCGGTGATGGGTAAATTCAAGCTGCTCAATCCCAACCTGGGCGACGTCAAGGCCGGCTCGATGATCGTGCTGAGCGACCCCAATAACTACCAGTGCACCCGTGAAGAAGCCCTGCTCATGGACGTGGCAGCCAGGACCAACCAAGTGCTTGAAACGCTCAGCCCGGAAGAGGCGGATTTCATGGTGCAGCACCGTGATGCCATCCAGACCTTCCTGGGCCATGGCTCGACCGCAATAGGCGTTGGCGCGAGTATTCTCAAAAACAATCTGGATAACGTCAGCGACACCCTGAGAAAAATCGAAGCGTTGCATCAGCATTCATTTCTGCGCGATGGCCACTTGAGTTCACCAACGTTTCTGGCAGAGCGCCAAAAGCTGCTCGCTCAACTCGATATCCACCTGACAAGCCTGGCGCGCAAAGGTATCGGTTTCCCCGACCACCCCAATTTGAATCGTGCAATGTTCCTCTCGCCTCCCAGCTTGGTTCATCGCTGGACTGAAGCCGGTGGTGTAGGGCAGATGCCGGGATACGCTACTCACCTTGAGGGTGTGGCCGGGGCTTCCAAGTACCTCAAGTATGGTGGTTGGGTCGGCACGGCCATTGGTGGAGGGGCGTCGGCTATGAAGGTACAGGAAGTGTGTACGGCGGGGAGTGCCGAAGCTTGCGAACGAATCAGGTTTACGGAAGCGGGGAGTTTTGCGGGTGGGATTGGGGGCGGTGCATTGGCAGGCGGGATAACTGCTCCGTTAGTAGGAGTTCTCTGCATCGGGCTAAGTGTACCTACAGCCGGCCTTGCGCCATTGGCATGCGGTATTTTGGTGGTTGGAGTCGGTTCATACGCTGGAGGAGAGTTGGGCGGTGCATTCGGTGAAATGGTTGGCGATAAAATTTACGACTCTATGAAATGACTATCGCTGATGTAATATTCATTAGTGTGTGTGGTCTCGTTATTATTGGCCAATTCCTGTGCATTGGGGCAGCTTTGTATCTGAGTCACACTAAGGGTGACTTGATGTCATCGCACTTCAAAAGCAGCTCATCCCTCCTGACTCTCGGCATATATAAACGTTCAAGCCTTTATGGCAGGATGCAGTTGATAGGAAACATCTCTAGTATTCTTACATTTCCTAGGTTTTTCCTTAAGCGAGGTCTAGCCAGTGCTGAGGACATAGATAGCTTCCCGCTCTCACTTAAGCGTCAGCTTGTAATGCTGCAATGGAGTTTTATCGGACTTATCGTTGCAATGGTATTGCTGGTCATAATAGGGAAAGCGGATCTCCTCCATTAGTCGAAAAGTGGGCAGCCGACCTGGTGGTGTGCCCATTATTTACACCCGTTCGCTGCTCGGCCTGAACAGATGGATCGAAAACAAATGAAGCCCCGAGTAAAGAAATGCAAAAAATGTGGAGTGCTGGATAGAGAGGGCTTATCGCTAATAGAAGGTCGGCACTGTCTTTCATGTCAATTAAAAATATACGAGGCAGGAAGCTTTAATATGTTGAAGGAGGCGCCGCTGCGATTAAAAGTCATACTCGGTGGGGTTTCTTTGGTTTTTATAATGCTTTCAGTGTACGCAATTTATCATCAGCATCTCCTTTTGCCTGGAGGCGCTCGCAGCCAACCATTTATGGTAGAGTTTTCAGGGCTTGGAGTACTAATGCCGGTATTTTCATTAACGATGTTCTCAATAAGCTTTTTGTCTTTAATTATTTCAAATTATCATCGGCGCTCTAGCGAGAAAATCTATAAAAAAATAATAAAGAATAGCTTTTACGCGGGTTGGATTTTGTATTTTATTTCGATATTTTTTTCGGAAATAATTAGGAAGCTAGCAGTTGGCGATTTACAAGCGCCTCGCAAGTCTCAGCAGCGCTTTGAATGAGGCACATGAGCTGTTTGGCATTAGAGGGGAAGGTCCATCGACAAGGCTCTTCCTTTGTGCCATTCAGTCTCAAATTTATTTGGTGGATTGGAGCTGTTGCGGTTTTTCCGGGCAGGGTCCTAGGACTTTTCCTTCAAAACCTAACGGTTTTCATGAACTGGTGCGATGTGAGATCCATCGATAGTCTTTGGCGGTCACTGACAATTCAGTGGCGGGGTGTAGGAACCTCTCAAGACCGTTAGAGCTACTTTGGCGTCACAGCCTGTTTTGCGGCCGTTTGCATGCGGCCGTAAGATCAGTTGCGGCGGCTATGCGCGGGCACGCTTCGGCGTGGTCGAGTTTTGCTCTAAGGGTCTCGATATTCCTACCCCGTGCATAGCTGCCACCCTAGCCCGTAGGAAGGCTAATGGCAGGTCCATTTCTTCCTTAGAGCATTAAAAATGAAATCAATACATCCCGACCCACCCTACGAAAAACCAATCCCCCATCCCGACAACCGCTTCATGGCATTGACCGGCAACTGCACCGATATGCCCACCCTGTTCGTCGACACCCATGCGCCACTCGACATCCTTACCGACGCCGCCAACTACAGAATCCGCGCAGTCACCCAAGTGCTTGAGAACTTGTCCATGCGCGGTTCGATCGAGTGCGAATCCTTCATCCTCAGCGATTTCGCCTTACTCTGCGCCATTGCGTTGCGCGATGGCTGTGATGTGCTGGATGTGGTTGGGCGGCGGTTGCGGGCGGGGCCTACAGCGGCGGCATAAGATCAAAAGATCCTGGGCTTCATCTTCGCCAGCCTGAAGATCTATATCGTCAGTAAATTGGGCGCACCGTCTGCGGGCACGCTGCAGCGATTCGCCGCGGCGGAAAGGACTTCATGCTGAGCAAATGAGGTTTTCAGCGAGGCATTAGCTTCCTGATTGAAGAAGACGGCACGCATCCGATGGATGCGGGCCGTTTTTTATTGGGGATCAGTCAAGATCGGCATCGGGCTGATTCAGAAAGATCAGCACACCCAGTATTGCCATGTAGAACCTGAAGGCTGCGTCCTGACCATTCCAAATATCGGATTGCCACATCAGAAACCACTCGCCTCCAACAACCATGAAGCCGAAAAACCACACGAAAAACCCTGTCGTCAAACCCGCTACGGCCCACTTCCTGGCCAGTCTGAACTCATGCCCACCGGCTGACCGCGAGCGCCAGAGCTGTAGTGCGCCGTAGCCAAGAAGTCCACAGGTAATGGCTTCGCCAAGGATGATCAGCCAGTAAGCTCCATGCCACACCCAAGGCAGATCAATTGCGCGATACCGGGCGGCGTTGTCAGGGAAGGTGGTATCCATGCTCAGCACATGCCGGACGAAGTTGAAGTTGGAACTGTAGTCGGTGATGTTGTTGAACACGGTCATGAAGGCGAATGCGGCGAGCGCCAGGGTCATTGCAATCTTTGCGTAGCGAATGGTCATTTGTGCGTCCTTTGCTTTTTTCGACAAAGAACGCTATCACGCCGGTTTGCAGGTTCGGGAATCTTCCTGTTGTGAGGCGTTTCTGAATTTGTCGATCGATGGTGCGTGCTTGTTGCCGCTATGAATGCTCGAAGTGTCCGCTCAGCCGCCAACCCCTGACTTGCCGGCCGGTAAAAGGTAAACTTCCCGGCCTTCGCAGGAGCAGCCATGAATTATCGTCACGCCTTCCATGCCGGCAATCACGCCGATGTGTTCAAACACCTGACCTTGACCCGCCTCATCGCCCTGATGTCGCGCAAGGAGCAGCCGTTTGCCTATCTCGATACCCACGCCGGCATCGGTCTGTATGACCTTCAGGGTGACCAGGCCAATCGTACCGGCGAGTACCTGGAAGGCATTGCGCGTTTGTGGGATCAGCCGGATCTGCCGATCCTGACCGCTGATTACATGCAGGTGCTGCACGAGATGAACCCGGATGGCCAGTTGCGCTATTACCCGGGCTCGCCGGAGCTGGCGCGACGCCTGACTCGCCCGCAGGACCGTGTGTTGCTCAACGAGAAGCACCCGGAAGACGGCCTGCTGCTCAAGGACAACATGGCCGGTGATCGCCGGGTCAAGGTGCACTTGGGCGAGGGCTGGCATGTGCCCCGGGCCTTGCTGCCGGTGCCGGAGAAGCGTGCGGTGATGCTGATCGATCCGCCGTTCGAGCAGCTCGACGAGATGCAGCGTTGTGCTGCGTCGTTGAAGGAGGCGATTGGCCGGATGCGCCAGACCGTGGCGGCGATCTGGTACCCGGTGAAGGATCAGCGTGCCCTGCGCCGCTTCTATCAGGACCTGGCCGGTACTGGTGCGCCGAAGTTGTTGCGGGTGGAGTTGCTGGTGCATCCGCTGGATACGCCGAACAGCCTGAACGGTTCCGGGCTGGCGATTGCCAATCCGCCTTGGGGGCTGGAGGAAGAGTTGCGTGAACTGCTGCCGTGGTTGTCCCGGAAGCTGGGGCAAACCCAGGGTGGGTGGCAGATGGATTGGTTGATTGCCGAGTAGTAGCTGCATGATCAAAAGATCGCAGCCTGCGGCAGCTCCTACAGGGCTATGCGTACACCCGTAGGAGCTGCCGAAGGCTGCGATCTTTTGTTTTGGCGATCAGATCGGGCAGGTCACGCCGGTACCACCAATGCCGCAATAACCTTCCGGGTTTTTCGCCAGGTACTGCTGGTGATACGTCTCGGCAAAGTAGACGGTCGGGGCCTGGTCGATTTCGGTGCTGATTTCACCGAGGCCGGCCTTGGACAGCTCGGCCTGGTAGGTTTCCTTGCTCTTGAGCGCCGCGTCCAGTTGTTCCTGGCTGGTGGCGTAGATCGCCGAACGGTACTGGGTGCCGATGTCATTGCCCTGGCGCATGCCCTGCGTCGGGTTGTGCAGTTCCCAGAACATCGCCAGCAGTTCTTCGTAGCTGACCTTGGCCTTGTCATACACCACCAGCACCACTTCGGTGTGACCGGTCAGGCCCGAGCAGACTTCTTCGTAGGTCGGGTTCGGCGTGAAACCGCCGGCGTACCCGACCACGGTGCTGACCACGCCTTCACGCTGCCAGAAGCGGCGTTCCGCGCCCCAGAAGCAGCCGAGGCCGAAGATCGCGAAGTCGACGTCTTCGAAGAACGGGCCGAGCAAGGGGGTGTCTTTAAACACAAAGTGCTTTTCAGGCAGGGTCATCGCGGTTTCGCGACCGGGCAGAGCTTGTTCTTTAGTCGGGAGCACGTTTTTGTTCACCAGAATTTCCGAGCGCAGAACCATGATCAGTCCTCTCAGTCAGGTTGGGTTGTAAATAAACAGGCCGTCAGTGTGCCCAATACCTGCCCGATACGCACTACCTTGTGGGAGCGGGCTTGCTCGCGAAGGCGTTGAGTCAGTCAGTAACCACGGCTCTGACACACCGCATTCGCGAGCAAGCCCGCTCCCACAGGTTTTTTGTCATCCACAGGTTCTGTGTCTGTCAGGCGATTGGGCCACGGGGGTAGCGTTTGAGCTTGTCGACCAGCTCATTGCCCGGGATCGGACGGTCGAACAGGTAGCCCTGGCCGACGTCGCAGCGGTGACGGCGCAGGAACGACAACTGCTCGGCGGTTTCGATGCCTTCAGCCACGACCTTGAGCTTCAGGTTGTGGGCCATGGCGATCACCGCGGAGGTGATTTCCATGTCGTCCTGGTTGTCCGGGATTTCGTGGATGAAGCTTCGATCGATCTTGATGATGTCGATGGGGAATTTTTTCAAGTAGCTGAGCGACGAGTAACCGGTGCCGAAGTCGTCCATGGCCAAGGTCAGGCCCAGGCGCTTGAGCTGGTCGAGTTGCAGGTGGGTGTCTTCGGTGGCTTCCAGCAGCAGGCCTTCGGTCAGCTCCAGCTCCAGCAAATGAGCCGGCAGGGCTTCTTCCTTGAGGATGTTGGCAATGGAGGCCACCAGGTCCGGATCGGAGAACTGCTTGGGCGACAGGTTGATCGCCACTTGCAGGTTGCCCAGGCCGGCGGCGGTCAGCGCTTTGCTCATGCGGCAGGCCTGGCGGGCGATCCATTTGCCGATCGGAATGATCAGCCCGGTTTCTTCGGCGACGCTGATGAACTGGTCCGGGCGGATCATGCCCTTTTCCGGATGGTCCCAGCGCAGCAGCGCTTCCATACCCAGCAGGCGACCGCTGCGCAGGCACAGCTTGGGCTGGTAGAACACGTCGAGTTCGTTCTGGGTCAGGGCGCGGCGCAGGTTGTTTTCGACGAACAGCTTGTAGCTGGCCTCGGCGTTCAGCGCTTCGGTGAACACTTGCACCTGGTGTTTGCCGTTGGCCTTGGCCTTGTGCAGCGCTAGCCCGGCGTTGCGCATCAGGGTTTGCGGGTCGCGCCCGTGCAGCGGCGCGCAGGCCAGACCCACGGAGCCAGTGACGCTGATCAACTGGTTGTCGACGAACATCGGTTTGTCGAGGGTCGCCAGCAACTGGTTGGCTACTTGCTGGCCTACCGTGAGGTCGCTGTTGTCCAGCAACACGGCGAATTCGTTACTGGCGAATCGCGCCAGGCTGCCGCTCGGGATCAGGCTGTTGCGCAGGCGTCGGGCCAGGCTGATCAGCAGTTTGTCGCCGGTCTGGTGGCCGAGGCTGTCGTTGATCCGCTTGAAGTTGTCGATGTCCACCAGCAACAGGCTGATCGGCGCATCGCTGTCACGGGCGAAGCGTTCATCGAGGTTGCGGATGAACGCCGGGCGGTTGCCTAGGTTGGTCAGGTTGTCGGTGTAGGCCAGGCGCTCGATACGCTGCTGGGCAAGCTTGGTCTGGGTGATGTCTTCGTAGATGCCGATGTAGTGGGTCAGCTCGCGGTTGTCGCCGTAAACCTTGGAGATCGACAACTGGCCCCAGTAGGGTTCGAGGTTTTTCCGGCGGCTCTTGAATTCGCCCTGCCAACTGTTGCTCTTGGCCAGCGCCGAAGGCGCATCGAACAGCAGCTCGCTGAGGTTTTCCAGGGCCGGCAGTTCTGACAGGCGCTGACCGTGCACTTCTTCGGTGGAATATTGGGTGATCGCGGTGAAGCTCGGGTTGACGTATTCCACCACACCATCGCAGTTGACCAGCAAGAAGGCGTTGGCACTTTGTTCGACTGCGCGCTGGAACAGGTGCAGGGCGCTGGTGGCTGTTCGCCGATTGTGGTTGCTGATGACCTGGGCAAACTGGTCCGCCAGTTCTCCGGCGAAGGCAATTTCATCCGACTGCCAGTCGCGGGTCGCCCCGGTCTGCTCCAGGCACAAAACGCCGACCACTTGGCCATCGACGCGGATACTGGCGTCGAGCATTGCGTTGACATCGCGCGGGCGCAGGCTTTCAGCCATTTCCCGGGTACGCGGGTCGCGCATGGCGTTATGGGCGTCGATGGCACGGCCGGTGTGCAGGGCGTCGAGGTAGTCGGGGAAAACGCTGACATCGATCGGTTGCGGCAGCAGGTATTGCTGATTCGTGCGGTGATAGGCCGAGATCGGCACCAGCATCGAGCCTTCGAGGTGCCACAGGCTGGCACTGTCGATTTCGTAGATGTTGCAGGCGCTGCGGGTGATCAGCTCGGCGGCTTCGCGCAAGGAGTTGTTGCTGCTGTAGCGTTGTCGGGTGAGCAGCAGGATCAGGTCCTGCTGGGCACGCACCCGCTCCAGGTGCAGCAGTTGTTCCTGCTGGGCACGCTGATTGAGCTCCAGGGCGATTTGCAGGCGCGAGTTCTGGGTTTCCAGATCCAGGGCCGCTTGCAGCGGGTCATCCTCGAACAGGCCGTCGATGACCAGCAGGTAGCCGCGCAGCAGGTGTCGATTGTGTTGTTTGAAGGCTTCGCCCAGTTCAAGCAGGGTCAGGGAGCCAGAGGTGGTGTGCAGGGTGTAGCGGATCAGGTAATGCGTGCTTTCGCTCAGTTGCTGCTGGATCGCGTCGTGCAGTTGATAGCGCGCTTGCGGTTCCATCAGGCTGGCGTAGGGCGAGCCCACCAGCGCACACAGCTCAACGGCGGGGAGGCCGAACTGGCGTTCGCAATTGGGGTCGAGAAACAGCAGTGCCCAGCTGGGTTCATTAAGCCGTTCGAAACGCAGCATGCCGAGCCGCGAGGGCACAGGCAACTGCGTCACTACCTCGGCCACCATACGGCTGGCGGCATCGGGTTGGCTTTTCATGGAGGGAAACTCGCTTCGAATATGCTGAACGCGCCGGGCTCTCGCCCTCTTTACTGTTGCCTGCGGCAAGGTTGCATCATTGCGACACCGACTGACAAGAGAGATGAAGGCCAAGTGCTATAAGAATATGTCGGCAGGTGCGAAGATTTCTGAAGTTTCCAGTGAAAAGTATTGCTATTGATCAGGTCGCAGCCTTCGGAGTCGTCTCGAAGGCCGTGATTTTTTGCCGTCAACGCAATTCAATGGCTGTCGATTGCAATAGCTCGCCATCGCGATCGTGGTAATTGACCCGGATGCGTTTTGCGTCGATAACCAGATGCGCGAAGTTATCCTGACTGATGACTTTACCGGTCAGTTCCTGCCGATATTCGCCTGCGGCGGTCCGTGCCAGCGGACGGTCGAGGATAAAGCCGGATTGACTGGCATAGGGCAGCAGCCTGGAGTTGCACAGGGGCGACGAGACGATGGTGTGCACTTCGAAGCCCGGGTCTTCGCTGTGGGTCAGTCGGCTGGTCATGGAGGCGTGGACGTCACCGGCAACGAATATGACATTCTTCAGCCGGTACAAACGAATGGTCTCCAGCAACCGCAGCCGTTGCGCGGGAAATCCGGCCCAGGCATCATTTCCGTTTTGCCTGGCATCGGGGAAGAACATCACACTGGTGACCACCAGTTTGACCCGCGCAGGGCTGTGGATCAGCCATTGGCACAAGGCATATTCTTGTTCGTTATCAAGCAGGCGCCGATCATTGGCGGATAGATTGCGCCGGGTGCGACCATCGGTGACAAACCATTCGATATCGCCATCGCTGAACTGATACCAATAGTGCTTCGCCAGTCGGCTGATCCGGCCATCGTCAAATAATTCAAATACCGGGCTGTGGCTGGCTTGATATATCTCATAAGCACTTATGGCGTTGTTATATAAAATATCATCGCCTGATTTTTTCTTGTCTGGCCAGTTATCTTCAATTTCGTGATCGTCGAGGATCATGTAAGTCGATATATTGGCCATTAATCTGGAAATATGTGGCTGAGAGAACGCCGCACGGTATTTCGCAAGTATTTGCTGATATTCGCGATCAGGCGCGAAAAAATTCAAATCGTCGACATAGATCTGATCGCCAGTCATCAACATCGCGCTGACCGGCGGGTCGGCTTGCTGTGCCAGCTGAGCAATCGAGGCAAATATCCGGTCGCCCCACTCTGGCGCCGACGCAACGCCGGCGGTCATTCTCAGGTAGCGACATGAGCCGACGAAATAGCCACGTGGCGTGGCGAACGAGCCGGAACGCGTACGCAAGTGATAGAGCTCCTTCGGCCATCGCAGCGGTAGTTCCTGCAGTGAATCCGCGGTGTGCCCGGCACTCCTGGTACTGAACCAGCCGGCCTGGTATTCATATTCGGTATCGGGCGCCAGGTTATCGAGAACCAGGACATCGGACATATCTTGCAGACTTGTCAGCTTTGCAAAGATTGTTTCGATCCATTGTTCATGCCCGGATCGGCGATAACGGATGCCGGCAAATACGGGTGCATTCTTTTGTGCTGCGCCACGCACAAATATACGTGCATGATTAGTTGTAGTGTGGCCAATAATTGGCCCAATAGTTGGTTTGAACATGCTTGAGTCCATTCGCTGCCAGTTAATGGATAGTTGGTTGTTTCGGATGTAATGGAGGGTATTCAGCCAAGACTAGTTATTTGGCCTGAATAAATATCTGGCAGAAATGGATTCGATTTGTGGGCGATATCAGCCACAAATGTAGGAAGACGTTTTAAGTAAAAGTTTCAGGCAAAAAAAGCCCCGCCAAATTGGCGGGGTTGAGGTACGAGCGTGGCGCTCGGAAACGTGGAACGCAACTGGCCCTCCGGTGAAGGAGGGCCGGTCGGTGTTACAGGAGCATGGTGCGGATGTCGCCCAGCAGATCGCTCAGACGCTTGGTGAAGCGTGCAGCAGCGGCGCCGTTGATCACACGGTGATCGTAGGACAGCGACAGTGGCAGCATCAGTTTCGGCTGGAAGGCTTTGCCGTCCCAGACTGGCTGGATGGTTGCCTTGGAAACACCGAGGATCGCCACTTCCGGCGCGTTGACGATCGGCGTGAAGCCGGTGCCGCCAATGTGGCCGAGGCTGGAAATGGTGAAGCAGGCGCCTTGCATCTCGTCCGACGAAAGCTTCTTGGTCCGGGCTTTTTCAGCCAGGGAAGCAGCTTCGGCGGCCAGTTGCAGCAGGCTCTTCTGGTCGACGTTCTTGATGACCGGTACCAGCAGGCCATCCGGAGTGTCGACGGCGAAGCCGATGTTCACGTATTTCTTGCGGATGATCGCTTTGCCGCTTGGCGCCAGCGAGCTGTTGAAGTCCGGCAGTTCCTTGAGCAGGTGCGCACAGGTCTTGAGCAGCAACGGCAGGATGGTCAGCTTGACGCCGGCCTTCTCTGCAACGGCTTTCTGGGCAACGCGGAACGCTTCGAGCTCGGTGATATCCGCCGAGTCGAATTGCGTCACGTGCGGCACGTTCAGCCAGCTGCGGTGCAGGTTGGCTGCGCCGACCTGCATCAGGCGGGTCATCGGCACTTCTTCGACTTCACCGAAGCGGCTGAAGTCCACGACCGGAATCGGCGGGATGCCCGCGCCACCGGTTGCACCGGCAGCAGCGGCCGGCGCTTCCTTGGCCTTCTGCATCATGGCCTTGACGTAAACCTGCACGTCTTCCTTCAGGATGCGACCGTGCGGACCGCTGGCGCCAACGGCACTCAGCTCGACACCGAATTCGCGGGCCAGTTGACGCACGGCAGGGCCGGCGTGAACTTTTGCACCCGGCCTGGCTGGCGCGGCGGCCGGCGCAGCAGCAGGTGCAGCGGCGGCGGCAGGAGCAGCAGCTGGAGCAGGTGCGCTCGGAGCGGCAGCAGCAGCAGCGGCAGGTGCCGGTGCGGCGGCCGGAGCGGCGCCTTTGACTTTCAGTTTCAGGATCAGGTCGCCGGTACCGACTTCGTCATCGAGCTTGATGGAAACGCTTTCCACCACGCCAGCGGCAGGCGATGGAATTTCCATGCTCGCCTTGTCGGATTCCAGGGTGATCAGCGACTGGTCGGCCACAACGGTGTCGCCGGCCTTGACCAGGACTTCGATGATCTTGGCCTTGCCCGCCGAACCGATGTCCGGAACGTGGATGTCCTGAACGCTGTCGGCAACCGGTGCAGCCGGAGCTGCTGCAGGAGCAGGCGCAGCGGCGGCAGCTGGAGCGGCAGCCTGGGCCGGAGCAGCAGCCGGTGCCGCAGCACCCGCCACTTCCAGATCCAGGATCAGGTCGCCGGTGCCGACTTCGTCGTTGAGCTTGACGCTGATGGCCTTGACCACGCCAGCGGCTGGTGACGGGATTTCCATGCTCGCCTTGTCGGACTCCAGGGTGATCAACGATTGATCAGCCGCGACGGTGTCGCCGACCTTGACCTGGATCTCGATGATCTGGGCCTTGCCCGACGAACCGATGTCCGGCACGTGCACTTGCTGAACGCTGGCGGCAGCCGGCGCAGCAGGGGCAGGCGCGGCGGCAGGTGCCGCAGCCGGTTTGGCCTCAGCCTTGGCAGCCGGTGCAGGGGCAGCCGCAGGGGCCGCTTGCGCGGCACCTTCGACTTCCAGTTCCAGCAGTTCGTCGCCTTCTTTCAGGCGATCGCCCAGCTTAACTTTCAGGCTCTTGATGATACCGGCCTTCGGCGCAGGCACTTCCATGCTCGCCTTGTCCGACTCAAGTGTCAGGATGCTCTGGTCGGCTTCGATACGGTCGCCGACCTTTACAAACAGTTCAATTACTTCACCTTCACCGCTGCCGATGTCAGGTACGCGAATGAGTTCGCTCACAGAATCTCTCCTCAGCAGTCCAGTGGGTTGCGTTTTTCCGGGTTGATACCGAACTTGGCGATGGCTTCAGCCACAACCTTAGGTTCGATGTCACCACGGTCAGCCAGTGCTTCCAGGGCTGCCAACACCACGAAATGACGGTCGACTTCGAAGAAATGACGCAGTTTCTTGCGGCTGTCGCTGCGGCCGAAACCGTCGGTGCCCAGGACTTTGAATTCCTTGGACGGTACCCACTGACGGATCTGCTCGGCGAACAGTTTCATGTAGTCGGTAGAGGCGATGACCGGACCTTTACGGCCGTTCAGGCACTCTTCGACGTAGCTCAGCTTAGGCTTCTGGCCCGGGTGCAGACGGTTGGTGCGCTCAACGGCCAGGCCGTCGCGACGCAGTTCGTTGAAGCTGGTAACGCTCCACACGTCGGCGCCGACGTTGAACTCTTCGCGCAGGATCTTCGCTGCTTCACGGACTTCACGCAGGATGGTGCCGGAGCCCATCAGCTGAACGTGGTGCGCCGCTTCGCGGTTGTCTTCTTCGAGCAGGTACATGCCTTTCTTGATGCCTTCTTCGGCACCGGCCGGCATGGCTGGCTGCTGGTACGACTCGTTCATCACGGTGATGTAGTAGAAGACGTCCTGTTGCTCTTCGGTCATCTTCTTCATGCCGTCCTGAATGATCACCGCCAGCTCGTAGCCGTAGGTTGGATCGTAGGTGCGGCAGTTCGGGATGGTCGCGGCCAGCAGGTGGCTGTGACCGTCTTCGTGTTGCAGGCCTTCACCGTTCAGGGTGGTACGGCCGGCGGTGCCGCCGATCAGGAAGCCACGGGTGCGGCTGTCGCCAGCGGCCCATGCCAGGTCGCCGATACGCTGGAAGCCGAACATCGAGTAGAAGATGTAGAACGGCAGCATCGGCTGGTTGTGGCTGGAGTACGAAGTACCGGCAGCGATGAAGGAGCTCATGGCGCCCGCTTCGTTGATGCCTTCTTCGAGGATCTGGCCCTTCTGGTCTTCCTTGTAGAACATCACCTGGTCTTTATCGACTGGCTCGTAGAGCTGGCCGACGGAGGAGTAGATGCCCAGCTGGCGGAACATGCCTTCCATACCGAAGGTACGGGCTTCGTCCGGGATGATCGGTACGATGCGCGGGCCGATTTCCTTGTCCTTGACCAGTTGCGCGAGGATTCGCACGAAGGCCATGGTGGTGGAGATTTCGCGGTCGCCCGAGCCGTCCAGGATCGCCTTGAGGGTGTCCAGTGGCGGAGTCGGGATGTTGAAGCTCTTGGCGCGACGCTGAGGTACGAAGCCGCCCAGTGCGGTACGGCGCTCGCTCAGGTAACGGGCTTCGGCGCTGCCTTCTTCCGGTTTGAAGAACGGCAGGTTTTCCAGTTCATCGTCCTTGACCGGGATGTCGAAGCGGTCGCGGAACAACTTCAGGCTTTCGACATCGACCTTCTTGGTGTTGTGCGCAGTGTTTTTCGCTTCGCCGGCACCGGTGCCATAACCCTTGATGGTCTTGGCCAGGATGACGGTCGGTTGTTCTTTGTGGTTGACCGCTTCGTGGTACGCCGCGTAGACCTTGTACGGGTCGTGGCCGCCACGGTTGAGCTTCCAGATCTCGTCGTCGGACAGGTCTTCGACCATTGCCTTGAGTTCTGGCGTGTTGAAGAAGTGTTCACGTACGAACGCGCCGTCTTTGGCTTTGTAGTTCTGGTATTCGCCGTCGATGACTTCGTCCATGCGGCGTTGCAGGATGCCGTCGACGTCCTTGGCCAGCAGTGGGTCCCAGAAACGGCCCCAGATGACTTTGGTCACGTTCCACTGGGCACCACGGAACACGCCTTCGAGTTCCTGGATGATCTTGCCGTTGCCGCGAACCGGGCCGTCGAGGCGCTGCAGGTTGCAGTTGATGACGAAGATCAGGTTGTCCAGCTTCTCGCGGCCGGCCAGGGAGATCGCGCCCAGGGATTCCGGCTCGTCGCACTCGCCGTCGCCCAGGAAGCACCAGACTTTCTGTTTGCCTGGCTGGATGAAGCCACGGTGTTCCAGGTACTTCATGAAGCGTGCCTGGTAGATCGCCTGGATCGGGCCCAGACCCATGGATACGGTCGGGAACTGCCAGAAGTCAGGCATCAGCCAAGGGTGCGGGTAGGACGACAGGCCTTGACCATCGACTTCCTGACGGAAGTTGTTCATCTGGTCTTCGGTGATGCGGCCTTCCATGAATGCGCGGGCGTAAACGCCTGGCGAGGTGTGGCCCTGGAAGTAGATCAGGTCGCCGCCGTGTTCTTCGGTCGGGGCCTGGAAGAAGTAGTTGAAGCCGATGTCATACAGGGTCGCACTGGAAGCGAAGCTGGAGATGTGACCGCCGAGGTCAGAATCCTTCAGGTTCGTACGCATTACCATGGCCATCGCGTTCCAGCGTACCAGCGAGCGAATGCGGCGTTCCATGAACAGGTCGCCAGGCATGCGTGCTTCGTGGGTTACCGGGATGGTGTTGCGGTAAGGCGTGGTGATGGCGTAAGGCAACTGCGAACCGCTGCGGGTCGCCAGTTCACCCATACGGGTCATCAGATAGTGAGCACGGTCTTCGCCTTCTTTGTCGAGAACCGATTCCAGGGCGTCCAGCCATTCCTGGGTTTCGACGGGATCGAGGTCTTGCATGGCTTGCTCCAGGGCGGAAAGGCTTCCAGAATCGGTTGCCTGAGTTTGCGACTGGCCTTGTGGGCAGACGATATAAATTCTTGGATTGCCGATAGGTTGTTCCGGCGGCGTGTAGTTTTACTACAAATCTTCCGGCATTTCAGCCCGGCTAATGTATATACGAGTAGTAAAACTACAGATGAGCGGCTTGTGGCCCCCGGCTGCGTTGTGAGAATAATCGTTAAGGTTGGTCTTTTTCCAACTACAAAAGGTAAAAGCTTGATGCTGGCTGCCAAAATTAAAGAAATTTCAGCTATTTCTAACTTTTGTTCGACACTCCATCAGGTAGTGGGTTTTCGAAAACCACTACATGCAGTCCGTTGTACGCCGATCAAGGATAGATCATGAGCCTCCCCTCGCTTGCCGAACTGCCCGCCATTCTCCTGCCGTTTGTCACTCGCGCCGAGCAGTCGTTCCGGGCTGCTGTGGCCGCCCTGGACGATGGTCACGGGCTGTCTGCCTGGACGCCGGAACGCTGGGCGCAATTTGCCCGCGTCACCGCCGCCAGCGATTTTGTGATTGAACAGTGTGTTCGTGACCCTTTGATGTTGCTGGAGCTGGTGCAGTCCGGTGAGCTGGACCGCAGCTTCGCTCCCGGTGAGTTATGCGGGCAGATCGCGGCCGCCGTAAGCGCGGCCGAGACCGACGATCTGCTTGGCCGCGTCTTGCGCCGCCAGCGTGCACGCCATCAGGTGCGGATCATCTGGCGCGACCTGACACGCCAGGCCGACTTGATCCAGACCTGCCGCGACCTTTCGGACATGGCCGATGCGAGCATCGATCAGGCCTATCAATGGTTGTACACGCGGCATTGTCAGCAGTTCGGCGTGCCGACCGGGCGGCGCAGCGGCGAGCCGCAGCAGATGGTCGTTCTTGGCATGGGCAAGCTCGGTGCCGTGGAGTTGAACCTGTCGTCGGACATCGACCTGATTTTCGCCTACCCCGAGGGTGGCGAAACCGTCGGCGTCAAACGCCCGCTGGATAACCAGGAGTTCTTCATCCGTCTGGGCCAGCGGCTGATCAAGGCCCTGGACCCGATGACTGTCGACGGCTTTGTATTTCGCGTCGACATGCGCTTGCGTCCCTACGGTTCGGCGGGCGCACTGGTGCTGAGCTTCAACGCGCTGGAGCAGTATTACCAGGATCAGGGTCGCGACTGGGAGCGCTACGCGATGATCAAGTCGCGGGTAGTGGCCGGGGATCAAGTCGCCGGCGCGCAACTGCAGGAGATGCTGCGGCCATTCGTTTACCGGCGTTACCTGGACTTCTCGGCCATTGAAGCGCTGCGCACCATGAAGCAGCTGATCCAGCAGGAAGTGCGGCGCAAGGGCATGGCCGACAACATCAAGCTCGGTTCCGGCGGTATTCGCGAAGTCGAGTTCATTGCCCAGGCATTCCAGCTGATCCACGGGGGGCGGGACCTGAGCTTGCAGCAGCGCCCACTATTAAAGGTACTGGGCACGCTGGAAGGCCAGGGTTATCTGCCGCCGGCCGTGATCAGCGAGCTGCGTGAAGGCTACGAATTCCTGCGTTATACCGAACACGCGATTCAGGCGATTGCCGATCGCCAGACGCAAATGTTGCCTAATGGCGAGCAGGATCAGGCGCGCATTGCCTTTATGCTCGGTTTCGCCAACTGGACGGCGTTCCACGAACAACTGATGTACTGGCGCGGCCGTATTGCCTGGCACTTCGGGCAGGTGATTGCCGATCCCGATGAAGAGCAGGGCGCCGAAAGCGAAGTGGTGGTCGGCGGTGAGTGGTTGCCGCTGTGGGAAGAGGCCCAGGACGATGAGGCTGCCTGCCGCCAACTGGAAGAGGGTGGTTTCAAGGATGCCCCAAAAGCCTTGAAAGCCTTGGCCGGCTTGCGCGGTAGCCCGCAATTGAGGGCGATGCAGCGTCTGGGGCGCGAGCGTCTCGATGCTTTTATTCCGCGGTTGCTGGCACAGGCCGTGGAACATGACAATCCGGACCTGGTACTGGAGCGGGTGCTGCCGCTGGTCGAAGCCGTGGCCCGTCGTTCCGCGTACCTGGTGCTGTTGACCGAGAACCCCAGTGCATTGCGGCGTTTGCTGACGCTGTGCGCGGCGAGCCCGTGGATCGCCGAGCAAATCACCCGCTTCCCGCTGCTGCTCGACGAATTGCTCAACGAAGGCCGGCTGTTCAAGCCGCCACTGGCGCCAGAACTGGCGGCCGAATTACGCGAGCGCCTGACACGGATTCCCGAGGACGACCTCGAACAGCAAATGGAAGCCCTGCGCCACTTCAAGCTGGCGCACCGCTTGCGGGTGGCTGCTTCGGAAATCGCCGGCAGCCTGCCGCTGATGAAAGTCAGCGATTACCTGACCTGGCTCGCCGAGGCGATCCTGGAGCAAGTGCTGGCCCTGGCCTGGCGCCAGACCGTGGCCAAGTACGGCACGCCGCTGCGCACCGATGGCACCTTGTGCGATCCCGGCTTCATCATTGTCGGTTATGGGAAAGTCGGCGGCCTGGAACTCGGGCATGGTTCGGACCTGGACCTGGTGTTCATCCACGACGGCGATCCGCAGGCTGAAACCGATGGCGTGAAACCCATCGATGGCGCGCAATTCTTTACCCGGCTGGGGCAGCGGATCATTCACTTGCTGACGGCGCAGACCAACTCCGGGCAGTTGTATGAAGTGGACATGCGTCTGCGGCCATCCGGTGCGTCGGGCTTGTTGGTGAGCTCCTTGGGGGCGTTTGCCCGCTATCAGGAGAACGAAGCCTGGACCTGGGAACACCAGGCGCTGGTGCGGGCGCGGGTGTTGGTGGGCAGTCAGGATGTCGGTCAGGCCTTCGAGAAAGTCCGCGCCGCGATATTGGGCAAAACCCGTGATCTACCGACCCTGCGCCAGGAGGTCAGTGAGATGCGCGCCAAGATGCGCGATAACCTGGGCAGCAAGAGCACCGCGGCCGGCACCGGGGCAAATGCCTTCGAAGCCACGGCGCCGTTCGATATCAAGCAGGACGCCGGTGGTATCGTCGATATTGAATTTATGGTGCAATACGCGGCCCTGGCGTGGTCCGAAACACACCCGCCATTGCTGCGCTGGACAGACAATATCCGCATTCTGGAAGAGCTGGAGCATGAAGGGCTGATGCCGGTCGAAGATGCCAGCCTGTTGCGTGAAGCGTATAAAGCGTACCGTTCCGCCGCCCACCGGCAGGCCTTGCAGAAGGACCCGGGGGTGATTCCGGGCGACCAGTTCGCGGACGAACGGCGGCAGGTCATGCGGATCTGGCGTGAGCTGGGGCTAAGCTGAAACGGGATATTTGATACGCCCAATATCCCCTGTGGGAGCGGGCTTGCTCGCGAAGGCGGAGTGTCAGTCAATAGTGATGTTGGATGTGACGGCCCCTTCGCGAGCAAGCCCGCTCCCACAGTAGATCTGCAGTGTCATGCGGATCGAGGTACACCAATACCCAATGTGGGAGCGAGCCTGCTCGCGATAGCGGAGTGACACTCGACAGCAATGTTGAAGGTGATGACCCATCGCAAGCCGCCGTGCTCCCGCAGAGATTCTCGAGGCGGGGAGGCGTAGGCCTCCCCGGTTCGTTTATGGAAACCACATGAAAATTCTGATCGTTGGGCCCAGTTGGGTCGGTGACATGGTGATGGCGCAGACACTTTTCCAGTGTCTGAAACAACGCCACCCGCAATGCGAAATCGACGTGCTGGCCCCCGAGTGGAGCCGGCCGATTCTTGAGCGCATGCCCGAAGTTCGCCAGGCCTTGAGCTTTCCGCTCGGTCACGGTGTCCTGGAGCTGGCAACGCGTCGGCGCATCGGCAAATCCCTGGCTGGCCAGTACGACCAGGCGATCCTGCTACCCAATTCCCTGAAGTCGGCACTGGTGCCGTTCTTTGCCGGCATCCCGAAACGCACCGGCTGGCGTGGCGAGTTCCGCTATGGCCTGCTCAACGACGTGTGCACGCTGGACAAGGATCGTTATCCGCTGATGATCGAGCGCTTCATGGCCCTGGCTTACGAGCCTGGCGTTGAACTGCCAAAACCCTATCCGCGCCCGACACTGCAGATCGACCCGGTTACCCGCGAAGCGGCACTGGCCAAATTCGGCCTGACCCTCGACCGCCCGGTGTTGGTCCTGTGCCCTGGTGCCGAGTTCGGTGAATCCAAGCGCTGGCCGTCCGAGCATTACGCCGCGGTTGCCGAAGCGAAGATCCGCGAAGGCTGGCAAGTCTGGCTGTTCGGTTCGAAAAACGATCACGCCGTGGGCGAAGACATCCGCGCGCGGCTGATTCCCGGCCTGCGTGAAGAATCGGTCAACCTCAGCGGCGGCACCTCGCTGGCTGAAGCCATCGACCTGATGTCCTGCGCCGATGCGGTGGTGTCCAACGACTCCGGATTGATGCACGTTGCCGCCGCGCTGAACCGCCCGCTGGTCGCGGTCTACGGCTCGACGTCGCCAGGTTTCACGCCACCGCTGGCCGAGCACGTCGAAGTCGTTCGCCTGGGTATCGAATGCAGCCCATGCTTCGACCGCACTTGCCGTTTCGGCCATTACAACTGCCTGCGCCAACTCATGCCGCAAGCGGTGAACGAAGCCCTGCAGCGGTTGCAAGGCACTCCGGTCGAGGTCAAATAGCTTGCGGGTTCTGTTGATCAAGACGTCATCGTTGGGCGACGTCATTCATGCGTTGCCGGCGTTGACCGACGCTGCACGGGCGATTCCCGGCATCAAATTCGACTGGGTGGTGGAAGAAGGCTTTGCCGAGATCCCGACCTGGCATCCAGCGGTGGACAAGGTGATTCCGGTGGCGATCCGTCGCTGGCGCAAAAACATCTGGCAGACCATCAAGAGCGGTGAGTGGAAGCGCTTCAAGCAAAGCGTTCGCGCCACGAAATATGACTTGGTGATCGACGCCCAGGGCTTGCTGAAAAGCGCCTGGCTGACCCGTTACGTCAATGCCCCGGTGGCCGGCCTCGATAAAAGCTCGGCGCGTGAGCCCATCGCCGCGCGCTTCTACAATCGACGCCTGGCCGTTGCCCGCGGGCAGCACGCGGTGGAGCGAGTGCGTCAGTTGTTCGCCATCGCGTTGGGCTATGACTTGCCCAAAGGCCTGGGCGACTACGGCTTGAATATCGAGCGCCTGGTGGAATTGCCGCGCAAGAATCCGTACGTGGTGTTTCTGCACGGCACCACCTGGGACACCAAACACTGGCCAGAAGCCTATTGGCGCGAGCTGACCGAACGGGTCGGCTACCTTGGGGTCGGGGTGAAACTGCCTTGGGGCAATGCCGTGGAAAAGGCCCGCGCCGAGCGTATCGCTGCCGGTTTCAAACACGCCGAAGTGTTGCCCAAACTGAATCTGGCCGGTGTCGGCAAGGTACTGGCGGGCGCGCAAGCCTGCGTGGCGGTAGACACCGGCCTGGGCCATCTGGCCGCCGCGCTGGATGTGCCGACGCTGTCGCTGTTCGGCCCGACCAATCCGGGCCTGACCGGCGCCTATGGCAAGGTGCAGATTCACCTGGCCAGCGATTTCCCTTGTGCTCCGTGCCTGCAAAAGAAATGCACTTATCAACCGACGGCTGAAGATGCCCGTCAATTTGACCTGAAACGCGAGTGGCCGTTGTGCTTCACGCGTCTGAATCCCGAGCGTGTCGCCAGCCGACTGAGCACGTTGTTAATGGCTGAGGAGCTGCGCTGATGCAATTGGCATTTGTCTTGTACAAATATTTTCCCTTTGGCGGTTTGCAGCGCGACTTCATGCGAATCGCCCTGGAGTGCCAGAAACGCGGCCATCAGATTCGCGTCTACACGCTGATCTGGGAAGGCGACGTCCCTCCGGGTTTCGAAGTGCTGGTGGCGCCGGTCAAGGCGTTCTTCAACCATCGGCGCAACGAAAAGCTCAGCGAATGGATGGAAGCGGACCTGGCCAAGCGCCCGGTCGACCGCCTGATCGGCTTCAACAAGATGCCGGGCCTGGACGTCTACTATGCCGCCGACGGCTGCTTCGAAGACAAGGCGCAGAACCTGCGTAACTCGCTGTATCGCCGTTGGGGCCGCTATCGCCATTTCGCCGAATACGAGCGGGCGGTGTTCGCCAAAGAGGCGAAGACCGAAGTACTGATGATTTCCGAGGTCCAGCAGCCGCTGTTCATCAAGCATTACGACACTCCGCTGGAGCGCTTCCACCTGCTGCCACCGGGTATCGCCCAGGACCGTCGCCGACCGGCGGATGCCGATGAAATTCGCGCTGGGTTCCGTGCTGAGTTCAATCTCAAGGACGACGAACTGCTGCTGGTGCAGATCGGTTCCGGGTTCAAGACCAAGGGGGTGGACCGCAGCCTCAAGGCCCTGGCGGCATTGCCCGCTGATCTGAAGAAGCGCACCCGGCTGTTTGTAATTGGCCAGGATGACCCCAAATTATTCCAGATGCAGAGTGCGACATTGGGGTTGGGCGACAACGTCACCTTCCTCAAGGGGCGTAGCGATATCCCGCGTTTCCTGCTGGGTGCCGATCTGTTGATTCACCCGGCGTACAACGAAAATACCGGCACTGTGCTGCTCGAAGCCCTGGTGGCCGGCCTGCCGGTGCTGGTGAGTGCGGTGTGCGGTTACGCCCATTACATCGCCGAGGCCGATGCGGGCCTGGTGCTGGACGAACCGTTCGATCAGGCGCAGCTGACGCAGTACCTGACCGGCATGTTGAACGACGCTCAAGCAAGGGCGGCCTGGAGCCGCAACGGTCTGGCCTTCGCCGAAACGGCCGACCTCTACAGCATGCCGCAGCACGCGGCCGATGTGATTCTGGCGGAGCGCGCTTAAATGAAGTTGATGCTGGCTGAACCGTTCAAGAGCCTTTGGGCCGGACGCGACCCGTTCGCCGAAGTCGAGGGGCTCAAGGGTGAGGTGTACCGCGAGCTGGAAGCACGCAGGACATTACGCACGGAAGTCGACGGCAACGGGTTTTTCGTGAAAATCCACCGTGGCATCGGCTGGGGCGAAATCTTCAAGAACCTGCTCACCGCCAAACTCCCTGTACTGGGTGCCGGTCAGGAGTGGCAGGCCATTCAGCGCCTGCAGGAAGTCGGCGTGCCGACCATGACCGCCGTTGCGTATGGCGAGAAGGGTAGCAACCCGGCCGACCAGCACTCGTTCATCGTGACCGAAGAGCTGGCGCCGACGGTCAGCCTGGAAGACTTCAGTATCAACTGGGTCAAGCAGCCGCCCGAGCCAAAACTCAAGCGCGCGCTGATCGCCGAAGTCGCACGCATGACTGGCATGATGCACCGCGCCGGGGTCAATCACCGCGACTGCTACATCTGCCATTTCCTGCTGCACACCGACAAGCCGGTGACCTTTGATGACTTCAAGCTCTCGGTGATCGACCTGCACCGTGCCCAGACCCGCCCGGCGATCACCTCGCGCTGGCGCAACAAGGACCTGGCCGCGCTGTACTTTTCCGCGCTGGACATCGGTCTGACCCGCCGCGACAAGCTGCGCTTCCTCAAGGGCTATTTCCAGCAGCCGCTGCGCCAGATCCTGAGTGAAGAGGCGTCTTTGCTGGCCTGGCTCGACGGCAAGGCCAACAAGCTCTATGAGCGTAAACAGCGATACGGGGATGCGCTCTGATGTCGGGTTGGAAACTGGATCCGGCCTACAGCGAGCTGGCCGATGACTTTGGCAGCCTCGAGGCTGTGTTTGCACTGCAAGGCGAGCGTTTGACCAGTGACGTGCTCTCGGAGGTCATCCGTGTCGAGCGCAATGGCGTCAACTATTACGTCAAACGGTATGTGGGTGCCGGCAAAGGCTTGCGGCGTTACCTGGGCAAGCCTCGGGTGAAGATGGAATGGCAGAACCTCAAGCGCTTCGCCAAGTGGGGCATTCCCACTGCCGAAGTAGTGGCCTGGGGGCTGGAGCGGCGCGGTGCGGCCTACGCTCGCGGCGCGATGATTACCCGGGAACTGCCGCGCACCGAAGACTTGTCGGCACTGGCCGAGCGCCGCGACCCGAAGCTGTCGGATCGCGCCTGGGTCGATACCGTCAGTCGCCAGTTGGCCCAATACACCCGGACCATGCACGACCACCGCTTCACCCATAATGATCTGAAGTGGCGCAACCTGCTGATCGACGATGAGGCTCGAGTGTTTCTGATCGACTGCCCCAACGGCGATTTCTGGCGCGGTTTCTGGCTCAAGTACCGTATTACCAAGGATCTGGCGTGCCTGGACAAGGTCGCCAAGTATCAATTGTCGGCTACCCAGCGCCTGCGCTTTTACCTGCAATACCGCAACCGGACCCGGCTCAACGCTGCGGACAAAAAACGCATCCGGCATGTGGTGAGATTTTTCGAGGGACGCGAATGACTGATTTTCTGGCCGCTGAGGACCGTGCGCTGCTTGAGCGCCATGGCCTCGGCACGTTCGAGGCGCTCTGGGCCAAGCAGCTCGATGCGGTGGACGAACCCAACACCGGTCGCGGTGGCTGGAGCAGCGTGTTTCGGCTGGATCTGGAAGGTCATGGTTTTTACCTCAAGCGTCAAAGCAACTACCTGACCCGCACCTTGCGCGCACCGTTCGGCGAGCCGAGTTTCGCTCGCGAGTTTCGCAACATCTCCCGTTACCGGAAGATGGGCATTCCGGCGCTGGACGCGGTGTTTTACGGGGAGCGCAAGGTCAATGGCGAAGTCCGCGCGATCCTGATGACCCGCGCCCTGGACGGTTGGGACGACCTCGACTCGCTGTTGCAGCGCTGGGCTCAATTGAGCCCTGAGCAGCACTCGGAAATCCTCAAGGCCAGTGGCGAACTGGCCCGGCAGCTGCACGCCGCACGCCAGGTGCATGGGTGCTTTTATCCCAAGCACATTTTCATGCGCGCCACCGGCAACGGCTATCAGGCTCAATTGATTGACCTGGAAAAGACCCGGCCGCTGCTGTACGGGCAGCGTGACCGAATCAAGGATCTGGAACCGCTGACGCGTCGCGCGCCCGAGTGGGGCGAGTCGCAACTGCGGCAATTGCTGGCCGCCTATCTGGATCAGCCGCAGGACAGCTCGCTGATCGACAGCTGGCTGCAGCGGTTGACCGCGCGGCGCAGCCAGAAGAGGCCACGCTGATGCGATTGTCCGAACTGAAGTCTGCCGGCCGTACCCCAGGCTTGCCGCTGAGCGTTTCGCTGGCCGACGCCGCCGGCCCCGCCGAGTTGCAATTGCTGAGCCTGTTGCGGGTGTTGCCGGGGCAGCGTTATGTCGGTGCCGGCGTCTGGCGTGGCCGGCCGGTGCTGGCCAAATTGCTGGTCGGCAGCAAGGCTGCACGGCATTTTCAGCGTGAACTGGACGGCGTGCGCCTACTGTCTGCCCAGGGGCTGACCACGCCGCAGTTGTTGGCCGATGGCCTGAAGGACGGCGAGGGTGGCTGGCTGCTGTTTGATTTCCTTGAGCATGCCGAAAGCCTGGGCGACACCTGGAAGCAGGTTGAGCAGCAGCCCGTACTGTCCGATGGGCAAGGCGCGGTGCTGGCCGAGGCGTTGGGCGCGATCGGTCAGATGCATCGCAAGGGGCTGTGGCAAGAAGACCTGCATCTGGACAACCTGCTGCGCCAGGGCGGGCGCCTGTACCTGATCGATGGCGCGGGCATCTGCTGCGAGACGCCTGGCCAGCCGCTGTCCCGGCAGAAGGTCCTGGAAAACCTCGGGGTGTTCTTCGCCCAGTTGCCGAAGTCGATCGAGCCCTTCATTGAAGAGTTGCTGGTGTATTACCTGCTCAGCAACGGCGAACACGCCTTGCCCATGGAAGCGTTGCAGAAGCAGATCGACAAGGTCCGCAGCTGGCGCCTCAAGGACTTCCTGATCAAGGTCGGCCGCGAGTGCACGCTGTTCAGCGTCCAGCGCGGGGCCTTCGGACTACAGGCGATTCGCCGAGAGGAAGTGCCGTCGATGGTGCCGGTGCTGGAGCAGGCCGATGCCTTGCTCGATCAGGGGCATCTGTACAAGACCGGCGGTGCGGCGAGTGTCGGCAAGGTCGAGGTGGATGGCCGCACGCTGGTGATCAAGCGCTACAACATCAAGGGTTTTGCTCACTGGCTCAAGCGTTTCTGGCGCCCGAGCCGGGCCTGGCATTCCTGGCGCGAAGGCAACCGCCTGGCATTCCTCGGGATTGCCACGCCCAAGCCGCTGGCGTTGCTGGAAAAGCGTTTCATGTGGCTGCGCAGCCGGGCTTACCTGATCACCGAGTACCTGCCGGGGCCGGACATCATCGAGCGTTTTGCGCCGTATGTGGAACGTGGCGATGCACCGGAAGCCGAACTGGCGGCACTGGATCATCTGTTCGCCGAATTGATTCGCCTGCGCATCAGCCATGGCGACTTCAAGGGGCATAACCTGTTCTGGCAGCAGGATCGCTGGGCGTTGATCGACCTCGACTCGATGTGCCAGCACGGCTCCCTCGGCAGCTTCGCCCCGGCGTATGCCAGGGATCGCGCGCGGTTCATGCGCAATTGGCCTGAAGGTAGTACCCTTTACCAGGTCATCGATCAGCGTCTTCCCAAGGACATCTCAGGCGCTGCTTAAGCCGCTATCGCGAGCAAGCTCGCTCCCACAGGGATTGGTGGTGAACACAAAACCTGTGAACACCTCAGTTCAAATGTGGGAGCGAGCTTGCTCCGGGCGGCGTTCCGACGATGAGGCCGGAACTGCCAACCAAGAAAGCAGACAAGTTCTTGTGAACCGTCCTACGCGATCTTGGGAAGTCATGAACTGTGGCCAAAATTGCCCCGATGCTAGTTTGCCCGACGTTCTCGGAGGGCAGGCAGTGACGATCAAAATGGCAGTTTCAGCGGGTGTTTTATCAGTGTCGCTAACGGGCTGCGGGACCGCCGCCACCGTCCTGCTGGATGAAGCCCAGGCCGCGCAGGGGCTGCGCCGGCAAAAGACCTATTGCCAATCCATTCCCCGGGTCTACAGCGGCCTGGCCTACGACTTCTGTGTATTGAATGCGCCGCCAGACCCTACGGGCATCCTTGTACCGCTCGTATTGGTGGACCTGGCCGTGTCCGGCGCGCTGGACACCGTTGTCTTGCCGTACACGATTTACCGGCAAAGCGTGGACGGCAATATTTCCATCTATTGGCGACCTGCACGCGGATAAAAAGAAGCCGCGAGGCCCCGGCCGTAGTTGCATGCCGCTTGCGGCTAGAGGTTTGCCGTCGCTTTTACGCTATAATCCCGCCCTTTAGCTGTCTCTCGCCCCTTGCGAGGGCACATTAATTTTTGAGGCGCTTGCGCCTGCATGCAGACTAAAGAGGCTAGACCCCTGTGGCATTGACGATTCTTGGCCTGTCCGGCGCCCTTAGCCATGATCCTTCCGCAGCCCTGTATATCGACGGCAAGCTGGTCGCGGCGGCTGAAGAGGAGCGCTTCGTACGCGATAAACATGCAAAGAACCGCATGCCCTACGAATCGGCGAAATTCTGCCTGGAACAGGCCGGCATCAAGCCGTCCGACGTTGACGTGGTCGCGATTCCATTCGCCCCGATCAGCCTGTTCGGCAAGGCCCGCTGGCAGTACGCCAAGCGTTACTGGTACGCCCCGGACCGCGCCCTCGACGCGATCCTGATGGGTAACCGTCGCTACAAGCGCTATCGCAACAAGATCGTCTGGTGCCTGGAGCAATTGGGTTTTGATCCGAAGAAGATCAAGATCGAGCCGGTCGAACACCACCTGGCCCACGCCTCCAGCGCTTATCACTGCTCCGGTTTCAAAGAGAAAACCGCGATCCTGGGTATCGACGGCAAGGGCGAGTACGCCACGACCTTCTTCGGTTATGGCGAAAACGGCAAGATCCACAAGATCAAGGAATTCTTCGATCCGGACTCCCTCGGCGGCCTGTATGGCGCGATCACCGAGTTCCTCGGTTTCGATATGCTCGACGGTGAGTTCAAGGTCATGGGCATGGCGCCGTACGGCGACGCCAGCAAATACGATTTTTCGCGCCTGGCTTCGTTCGAAAATGGCGAACTGGTGATCAACACCGACTACGCCAACGTCATCGGCCTGCGTCGCTACAAAGAGAAGGGCAAGGGTTACTACTTCTCGCCGAAGCTGATCGAGTGGCTGGGTCCCAAGCGTGAAGGCGACATCGCCGACGAGCCGTACATCCACTACGCCGCCAGTATTCAAGCGCTGTTCGAAAAAATTGCGCTGCAGATGATCGACCATTACCTGGGCGACGTGCTCAAGGAAACCGGCAAGCTGGCCTACGCTGGCGGCTGTGCGTTGAACGTCAAGCTGAACCAGAAAATCATCGCCCGCGACGACGTCAAAGAGCTGTTCGTACAGCCTGCATCCGGCGATGCCGGCACAGCAGTCGGTGCCGCGGCCTATGTGTCCCACGCCCGTGGCGTGCCGGTCGAGAAGATGGAACACGTCTACCTCGGCCCGTCGTACAGCAACGAGGACGTGATTGCCGCATGCGCCCGTCATGAGAACAAGCCGACCTGGCGCAAGCTCGACAACATGCCCGAGCAGATCGCCAAAATCATGGTCGATGGCAACCCGGTGGCCTGGTTCCAGGGCCGCATGGAGTTTGGTCCGCGCGCCTTGGGCGGTCGTTCGATCATCGGTTGCCCGAGCATTGCGGGCGTGGCTGACCGCATCAACCACCAGATCAAGTTCCGCGAGCGCTGGAGGCCTTTCTGCCCGTCGATGCTCGACACCGTGGCGCCACAGATGATCAAGATCGATCACCCGGCCCCGTTCATGACCTTCACCTTCGAAGTGGCTGAAGAGTGGAAGACCCGCGTGCCCGAAGTTGTCCACGAAGACGGTACCTCCCGAGCCCAGGTGCTCAAGCGCGAATACAACCCGCGCTACTACGACATGATGAAAGCGCTGGAAGTGCTGACCGGCAACGGTGTGTCGCTGAACACCTCGCTCAACCGTCGCGGCGAACCGATGATCTGCTCGCCGACTGACGCCCTGAACATGTTCTTCGGTTCGGATCTACAGTATCTGATCATGGAAGACATCCTGGTGGTCAAAGAGGGCGCGAACGCCTATGACACGTTCGGCTGAACGCCATGTGCTGCAGTTTTGCCACGGCTATGACGGGCCGTTCCTGGACTGCGCACGGCAGTACGCCAGCCTGTTCGCGGGGACCGGTTATCGAGTGACCACGGTGTTTCTCACCGGGGTTGCCGATGCCGAAGTCGCCGCGGGCTGCGCCTCCGACGAAGTGCTGTTCATGGAGTACAGCTCCAAGGCCATTCGTGGCCTCAAGCTGGGGGCCATCGGCGATCTGCGCAAGATCGCCGCATCACGCAACTTCAGTTTCTGCATCGCCCACCGCTTCAAGCCGATCTATATCGCCTTGCTCGGCACGTCGTTGCCGGTGATTGGCGTGCACCACGCTTTTGACGATTACAAACGTGGCAGCCGCAAACTGTTCGCGCATATTTTCCGCAAGCGTTTGAGTCTGCTCGGTGTGTCCGACGCCGTGCGCGACGACATGCGCCAATGCCTGCCGAAGTGGCCGGCTTCGCGGATCCAGACCTTGTACAACCGTATCGATGTGGACGCCTTGCAGGCGACCCAGGTGTCGGCTCGCGAGGCCCGGGAAACCCTCGGTTTGTCGGCGGATGCGTGGATCGTCGGCAACGTAGGACGGCTGCATCCGGACAAGGACCAGGCCACGCTGCTGCAGGGATTCGCCGAGGCGTTGCCGGGGTTGCCCGCCAACAGCCAGCTGGTGATTCTCGGCAAAGGGCGCCTGGAGGAGGACCTCAAGGACCAGGCCCGGGAACTGGGTATCGGTGACCGGGTTCTGTTTCTCGGTCAGGTGCCGGATGCGCGTAACTACTTCCGGGCCTTCGATGTGTTCGCCCTGAGTTCCGATCACGAACCGTTCGGCATGGTGCTGCTGGAGGCCATGGCCGCTGGCGTTCCTTTGCTCGCCACGGCGTGCGGCGGAGCGAAAGAGGTGGTCGAAGGCGTGGGCATCCTGTTCCCGTTGGGCGATGCCGGGCGTCTGGCCCAAGGGCTGCAACATCTGCACGGTATGGATGATCAGCAGCGTCGGCAGTGTGCCGGGTTGATGCTCGAGCGCTTGCGCGAACGCTTCTCCGATCGCGCAGTGCGCGATGCTTTCTGGCACTTGCCGCACGTTACCGAACTGGCACAGAGGGGCTGATGCTCAACCGATTTCAAGGCTGGCGCGAGCGTGGCTGGGCGGTAGTCGACGCCTCGACTTACGCCGAAACCTGGCAGCGTTATGGCGGCAGCGTCGCGACTCATCCCATGGTGGTCGAGCGGCTGGCGCAACTGGCTGACATTCCGGTGCGTTACCTGGCCTGGGTGCAGGGCGACGATGTCAAGGCGGCGATCCCGACCTGGGGTCGCGACCTGGCCTTGTCCAAGGACGTGCTCAAGCGTCGCGGCAAGAAGGGTCTGTTCGACCTCGGCAACGCCGAGATCATCCTGCCGGCCGCCGCCGATACCCAGGCGCCTTTGCGTCATCGCGCGCGGTATCTGTCGGCGCTGAACGAAGGCCGTTTCACTGGCATCAAGTTGCAAGCCGAACAACTGGCCATGGCCCGCACGCCCGAAGAGCTGTCGAAAAAATTTCGCTATAACCAGCGCCGCGAATTGCGCTTGCTGGAAGAGGCCGGTGGCGTGGTGCGGCCGGTGTCCGAATTTTCCAGTGCTGAGTTGGCGGCGATTTACTGCGACTTGTTCCAGCGCCGCTGGGGTTTCCCGGCGACGGGTGCCGAGCGCATGGCCGAGGTCATCGAGTTGCTGCGCGAGTTGCTGATCGGCTCGGTGATTTTCCTCAACGATGCGCCGATTGCGATTCAACTGGTGTACCGCGTCGAAACCCCGCAGTGGATCAGCGTCGAATACATCAATGGCGGGGTCGATCCCGAGACTCGCGAGTTCAGCCCCGGCAGTGTGTTGAGTTTCCTCAATACCCAAAGCGCCTGGGAACATGCCCGGGCCCAGGACAAGCCGTTGCGCTTTTCCTTCGGTCGCGCCGACCGTGAATACAAGGATCGCTGGTGCAACCCCGTGCCGGTGTTCACCGTATGAGCCAAACCATGAGTCGCAAACAGCAACTGCTCAAGCGCCATCGGCGCAATAAACGTATCGGCCTGCTGATTGCGCTGGTGCTGTTGATCGTCATTGGCGTGCTGGTGGCCTGGTGGTTGCCGCTGGTGCTGGCGGTTCTGGGCTGGATTGCCCACGAAGCCTGGTTTGCCGACCATCTGTTCTACTCACCGAAAGACGATTATCAGTACAGCTTTCCCCCCTACACGCCCCAGCCCAAGGTGCACCTCAACGGTGAACATTTGCGGCTGGACGAGGGCGTGATGCTGGTCGACGACGCGACGCTGGTGCTGGCCCTGCGGGTAAAAAGCACCTGGCTGGGTCGTTTTTTCGATCCGCTGGTCGAGTTGGCGGGGGGTGAAAACCCTGACCGGCAAACCTTCGAACGGGGCGTAAACGGCCTGCGTTACCTCAATCTCAGCGGTCAGGCTCAGGCGCTGTCCCGTGGTGACCTGCGCTTGCGCGGGCGTTTCTGTCGCGTGTTCGGTGAGCCTGTGCTCTGGGCGCTGGAGCACCCGGATTACCGGCGCCAGCGGGTTATGGTCATCGCGCCCCACGCCGATGACGCCGAACTGGCGGCCTACGGTTTGTACAGCCAGGCCGACGAAACCTGGATCGTCACACTGACAGCGGGTGAAATCGAAGCCGGACACTACCGGCAGATGGGGCTGAACAAGGTCGATGCGGCCCGCTTGAAAGGCCGTCTGCGCACCTGGGACAGCATCGCCGTGCCACGTTGGGCCGGTGTGCCCGAGGCCCGCTGCGTACAACTGGGTTATTTCTGTCTGCAACTGGCGAGCATGCAGGCCGCGCCTGCGGTGGCGGCAGGGTCGCGGGAAGCGGACCTGAGCGATACCCGGCTGTTCCGTCAGTTGAATCCTTTCACGCTGCCCGGCGATGCCGATGGCGCGCCGACCTGGAACAATCTGCTGGCGGATCTGCGTGAGTTGCTGCTGCGGGCCCGTCCCGAGGTCATCGTTTTGCCGCATCCGACCCTCGATCCGCATCCCGATCATATCTGCGCCCAGGCTGCAGTCCTCGAAGCCTTGCAAGGCCTGGACTGGCAGCCGTCCACGCTATTGGGTTATGCCAACCACCTGCACGACAACGACCGCTGGCCGATGGGCGATACCGGTGATGGCATCGCCTTGCCGCCTGCTTTCGATCCGGCCCAACCGATGCAGCCTTATTGCCTGCCCTTGCCGCTGGAGCAACAGCGCGACAAGGCCATGGCGTTGGGCATGATGCACGACCTGCAGCCGGCGATGCCGTTCAAGCGTCGCTTGCGTCGGTTGATACAACGTTTGTTGGCCGGCCGGTTGCCGCCCACTTATGGCGAGAACGAATTCTTTCGCAAGGCCGTCCGGCGCCACGAGCTTTTGTGGTCCGTCAAGCACACACCAGGCAACGTTTCTCAGCGGGGAGAGTTATGAGTCAGCGGTCAAAGGTCCTGCAACTGCAGCCTGACTACAACGTCAAAGCCCATGATTTCGCCGACCTCGCGGAGCAAATCGTCAAGGCCCTGCCCAGTGATCGCTATGAGGTGACGGCTGCGTTTCTGCGCGGCAAGCCCGGGCCGGGCGAAGCGGTGAGCCGGGCTGATCGTTCGGTGTACTTCGAGTTTTCCGACAAGTCCCTCAAGGGCATGCGCCTGCGGGCCATGTGGCAGCTGTACAAGTTCTGCCGCCGGGAAAAATTCGATGTGGTGATCTGCAACCGCTTCAAGCCGGTGAACATGATGCTGGCGCTCAACCGCTGGTTGAAAGTGCCGTTGTGCATCGGCATTTCCCACGGCTTTGGCGAGTACGACCGTTTTTACCGGCGCCGCCAGACCCAGCGCCTGATCGATCGTCACTGGCGCTTCGTCGGCGTGTCGCCTGCGGTGAAACAGTATCTTCTGGACTGTGACTGCGGCTTCACCGACCAGAATACCTACGCCATCACCAATGCCATCGACATCGAGCAAGCCGAAGGCCTGCAACACAGCCGTGAAAAGGCCCGTGAAATGTTGGGCATCGATCCGTCGGTGCGGCTGATCGGTGCATTGGGGCGACTGGTGCCGGTCAAGGGGCATGTCTATTTGCTGCAGGCCTTTGCCGCACTCAAGGACAAATACCCCAATACCCAGCTGGCGATCATCGGCGCCGGCCGCGAAGAGTCGCGCCTGGCCGCGGAAATCGACCGCCTCGGCCTAAGTGGCCGCGCCCATTTGCTGGGGTTCAAGGAAATTGCCCTGCAGTACATCCGCGCTTTCGATATCTGGACCATGCCTTCTTTGGCCGAAGGCCTCGGGCTAGCGCTGCTTGAAGGCATGAGTGGGCATTTGCCGGTGATTGCCTCGAACGTGCCGGCCATGTTGCCGCTCATCGAGGGGGCCGGTGGCCTGGCGATTACGCCGAAGGATGTGCCTACGTTGCAGGCGGCGCTGGACACTTACCTTGGCCTTTCGGATGACGAGCTCAAGGCCAAGGGCGAGCAGGCTTTTCGTTATTTGCAACAACACCATGACATCGAGGAGTTCCGTCGCGAATACCTCAACCTGATCGACTCCGGCCTGGAACAGGCCCGCAAGGAACAGCCATGAACGACGCGCAACCCATAGTCACGGTCATTATCGCGTCGTACAACCACGCCCCTTACATCGAGGAAAGCATTCTCAGCGTCCTCAACCAGACCTACCAGAACATCGAGTTGCTGGTGGTCGACGATGGCTCGAAGGATGACAGCGTCGAGCGGATCAAGGCGTTGCAGGCTGTTCATGGTTTCGACTTCCGGGTTCAGGAAAACCAGGGGCTGACCAATACCCTCAACGGTGCGATTGCCCGGGCAAAGGGCAGCCTGATCGTGCCGTTCGGTTCGGATGACATCATGCTGCCGGAGCGAATCGCCACCCAGGTCGCGCATATGGACGGCAAGCCAGAGGTCGGCATTTGCGCCGGTAATATCGAACTGATCGATGCCGACGGCAATCTTTACCCCGAGAAGCGCCAGCGCCGGGATGTGCCGTTCCGTCGCCTGGACTTCGATGACATGTTCCTGGAGCGCAAGCCCTATCCTCCGGCACCCACCCTGATGATCCGTCGCGAAGCGCTGGACAAGGTGGGCGGTTTCGACCCGACCATTCGCCTGGAAGACTTGCTGATCGAGTTGAAGGTGACCCATGCCGGCTACTTCATCGATGGTCTGAATGTGTTGATGGCGCGCTATCGCAAACATGCCACCAACTCCTACAAGAACCACCGCTTCATGATCGACAGCATCCTGCGCACCTACGCGCTCTTCAGCGATCACCCGCTGTATGACGAGGTGCGCTACAAGTTTCTCAATTCCATGTTCCTCAAGACCGCCAACCGTGATCGCAAGCTGGCGCGGGAGTTGCTGGCGCAGATTCCGTTCAAGGCCTGGAACAAGAAAACCTGGCGTGGGTTGGGCCGTATGTATTTCTCACGGGTGGAGAAAGACTGAGCCAAAGGCTGGATTCAAGGGGGCGTGATATGCCGCGACCATTGCTCAACGTTGTTGAGCCGTCTCCTCGGGAAGTTCTTTCCCCGGTTTCCTGTTCTGGCGCAACCAGTGCAGGGTTTTCTTGCCGGCATTGATGCCGGGCTTTTCGATGAACAGGTAAGTCAGGCTGCCGATGATGATCAGCAGGCAACTGCACGCGGCCATCAACGGCAGGAAGACCCAGGCTTGCCGGGCGTCAAGGTGCAATATCGGCGGTAGTCGCTGCACCAATACCCAGAGCACGAAGCCGTGCAGCAAATACGTGCTGTAGCTGATTTCCCCCAGCCAGCGGATGCTGCGTGGTCTCAGGGCGCCGAACAAGGTGTTGCCGGAGGCCACGATCACAAAGAACAGTGAAAGCAGCAACAACGCTCCCAGGTTGAATGCCCGGTTGAATGCTGTAAAGGCGATCGCCAAGGCGAGCAGGGCGATGATGCCCGCCGGCGGAGACAGGCTCCAGGCGACCCATTGTGGACGGCGAATCCAGTACGCCGCAGCGATGCCTCCGAGGAAGCTGGCCAGGAAGTGCTTTTTCAGCGAGTGTTCCCAGCCGACCACCTGGTACAGGGTGTAAATGCCGATCAGGCACAGCACTGTCTGCATCCAGCCGCCGCGATAGATGAACACCATGGCGGCCAGTGGCAGGGCCAGGTAGAAAAACACCTCGTACCCCAGCGTCCAGGTGACGTTGGAGATCAGCATGCCGGTCTGCTGGTACTGGTTGACGTCTGGCCGGTCGAAGATCAGCCAGGCCAGGGTCTGGCCAATGAGTTGGGTGCCGGAGTCCTTGAGTTCCCAGTCCTGCAAATAGAACACACAGGCAAACACGGTCAACATCAGCGGCAGGTAGAGCGGGTAGAGGCGAAACAGTCGGGATACCGCAAATGCCAGCCAGTCGTGTTGCCTCCCGTGGGTGAGCAGGCGGTCCCAGAACAGAAAGCCGGTGATCATGAAAAAGAGGGCGACGCTGCCCTGGCCGAGCTGCGAGTAGAAGTTGCTCGGCGGAAAATCGATCACACCGGTTTGCAGAAAAATCCAGGTAATGATCGAGTGATGGACGAACACGCCGAAGGCCAGATACCCGCGTAAGCCGTCGATGCCGGCAAAGCGGCTTTCGCCGGAGTGCTCCAGCTGTCGGGTGAATCTCGGCACGCTACGCAACAATAGCGCAGCGGTCGCGATGGCGAGCAGGTAAGCCGTCATCGCGATCAGCGGGTTGGTTTCTATCATCAGTGAGCCTGGGCTGGAGGACTCCCGGCCAGCACGTGCCTGTGCAAATTATCCACGTCGGCTTTCGAAGCCGTCGCGGCGTATCCCAGCAGCAGCGCTTCGAAGTGATCCTCGAACAACCAATGCCGATCTGATGCGTAGCGCTGCATGTGGCGCAGATTACGCCGACGAAGGGAAGGGCTCAATGCCGAGGGGTAAATTCGCAGGTCGGCCAGGTCGATCAGGCCGAACTCGCCGTCCTCCAGCACCAGCACATTGCCCAAGTGCAGGGAGCGGAAGTAGACCCCCTGCTGGTGCAGTTGAGCCATGAATTTACCGAAGCGCTCCACCAGTGCCTGGCGCACCGCCGGGGCGGTGATGCCTTGCAGGATCTGGCGCAGCGTGTTGCCCGGCAACGGGGAGTAATGCACAGCGGTGCTGCCGTCTTCGAACCGGTAAAGATCGAGGATGTGCGGTGTCGGAATGCCCATGCTGCGCAGTTGCACGCTATTGACGGCAAAACGGTCGGAGTAGGGCGTGAAACTACCCGAGGTATACCAGCGGCGGCGGCGGAACAGCTTGAGAAAACTGCCATCACTCAGGCGCAGGACCTTGGGGCCAAGACCATCCTCTTCGATGATCCGGGCATCGGCAGTCAGCTGTTGCAGGGTGCCTGGTGTAGCGGTCCTGATTGGCATGTCCAGCAGGCGCCGGGCCCGTTGATTGATGCTCAATGCGGCAATCAGCGCCAAGGGGATCCACAGCAGGAACCAGTGCTCCTTGGGGCGAGAGATGATCCCGCCACCTTCAGTCAGGCCCGCGCCGATACCGAAGGCCAGCCAGGCTGAGGCAATGATAAACAGCGGTTGCACGCGATGGCGCCAGCTACTGATGAAACCCCACGCAAGGAAGAACAGCCATGGCAGCAGGCCGATAATGCCGACGTAGAAGAGCACGCCCAGGGCAAAGCTATGGGGCTCCTGAAGGCTGTAGCCGACGCCTGGGTCCAGGGCCAGTTCGGCGTTGTAGCCGTGCCCGATCCATGGATGATCTGCGATCTTGTCCAGGGTCATTTGCCAGATCTCGAGACGGAAGGAGCTGCCTCTTTCGATGATTTTGTGTGTAAACAGTACGAACGTCGCCGTTCCGGCGATGAACATGGAGCCCAGTATGAAGACCGAGCGTCGATTCCAGCAGATGAAACACAGCCACAGCGCTGCGAGCGTCAGTGCAACCAGTGGGGTTCTGGAACCGGTGGCCAGCACTGTGGCGAACATGATCACCATCGCCGGTATGCTCAACCAGAGTATCTGGCGTCGCTTGCAGGTCATGCTCAGGCTCAGCCAGTAAGTACAGAAAAAGCCGAAAACGTGGGAGCTCAGTAGTGGATTGTCGAACGCGCCTACACCGATCAAGCGCATTTCCGGTTGGTAGATCTGGCCGAACCGGTACAGGTTGTAGACGGAGGCAATCAGCGCAACCGTCGCGGCGCAGAACACCAGGGGCTGAATGAT
Organism: Pseudomonas sp. IT-P258; assembly: GCF_949767825.1. Classification (NCBI taxonomy): domain Bacteria; kingdom Pseudomonadati; phylum Pseudomonadota; class Gammaproteobacteria; order Pseudomonadales; family Pseudomonadaceae; genus Pseudomonas; species Pseudomonas sp. IT-P258. The sequence goes on from NZ_CATKPU010000043.1 coordinate 388,681, forward strand.
TTCGCTGCGATAGCGCAGCAACAGGTAGCAGCCAACGAACAGAAACAGGGTATGCAATGGCGGTTTGAACTGACCAAACCCGATTTCGTTGCCTGGCCCCCAGCACAGGCTGAGCACTGCCCACACCACAAACAACAGGGCTGCGATGACGATCGGTTCGTGCAGCAGTTCTTTGCTGAGCCGCGGTCGCAGGCACAGCGCAATCAGTGCCGGTATGCTGAACAGGCCATAGTAAAGCTTGTGATGCACACTGCGTCCCGGCAGGAAAAACAGCGCACAAAGCAGCAATAAATAACCGAGCGGAAGGATCCACAGACAAATGAAATCGAAGATTCTGTTGGACGTGCTGTTCAAAGCGTTTAATTGCATGCTGGGTAACTTATTCCTGAATTGAGCGACCATACCAAGGCAGGGACATCTGGTGGCTATTTGACGCGCCACAATACACAGACTGTATGCGATTGCCAGAACCCTGGGGAAGCTGTGGTAAAGTCAGCGTCCTTTTCATCGACATTCGCGTGATATGACCGACTCCAGTCTCTGCGCAAGCCCATCGAGCTTGAAAATCTACTTCCGCCTGCTCGGCTATGTCCGGCCGTATATCAGCCTGTTCCTGATCAGCATCGTCGGTTTTCTGATTTTCGCTTCGACGCAGCCAATGCTGGGCTACATCCTGAAGTACTTCGTCGACGGTCTATCCAATCCTGAAGCGGTGCTGTTTCCAACCGTGCCCTACCTGCGGGATCTGCAACTGCTACAGGCGGTGCCGTTGTTGATCATCCTGATCGCCGCGTGGCAGGGGTTGGGATCGTACCTGGGCAACTATTTCCTGGCCAAGGTTTCCCTGGGCCTGGTCCATGACTTGCGGGTCCAGTTGTTCAACAACCTGCTGGTGTTGCCAAACCGGTATTTCGACAAGCATAACTCGGGGCACCTGATTTCCCGTATCACCTTCAACGTGACCATGGTCACGGGGGCGGCAACAGATGCGATCAAGGTCGTAATCCGTGAAGGCATGACGGTGATCTTCCTGTTTGCCTCGCTGTTGTACATGAACTGGCGCCTGACGCTGGTCATGGTCGCCATCCTGCCGCTGATCGCCCTCATGGTGCGCACGGCCAGCAAGAAATTCCGCAAGCAGAGCAAGAAAATCCAGCTGGCCATGGGGGACGTGACGCATGTGGCGTCCGAAACGATCCAGGGCTATCGCGTGGTGCGCAGCTTTGGCGGTGAAAAGTACGAAGAGAAACGCTTCTTCGATGCCAGCCAGGGCAACACCGACAAGCAATTGCGCATGACCCGCACCGGCGCCATCTACACGCCGTTGCTGCAACTGGTGATCTACACCGCCATGGCCGTGCTGATGTTCCTGGTGCTGTTCCTGCGGGGCGATGCGTCCGCTGGCGACATGGTGGCCTACATCACCCTTGCTGGCCTGCTGCCCAAGCCGATTCGCCAGCTGTCCGAAGTCAGCTCGACCATCCAGAAGGGCGTGGCCGGTGCCGAAAGTATCTTCGAGCAACTGGATGTCGAGCCTGAAGTCGATACCGGCACCGTCGAGCGTGATGTCGTCAGCGGTCGCCTGGACGTGCGCAACCTCAGCTTTACCTACCCTGATACCGAGCGTCAGGTGCTCAATGACATCAGTTTCTCGGTCGAGCCCGGGCAAATGGTGGCGCTGGTGGGGCGTTCGGGCAGCGGCAAGTCGACCCTGGCCAATCTGATTCCGCGTTTCTATCACCACGACAAGGGCGAAATCCTCATCGATGGCGTCGAAGTGGAACAGTACAAGCTGTTGAACCTGCGTCGGCATATCGCCCAGGTGACTCAGCACGTGACCCTGTTCAGCGACACCGTGGCCAACAACATCGCTTATGGCGACCTGGCTGGCGCACCCCGTGAAGACATCGAGAAAGCGGCCAAGGATGCCTACGCGATGGACTTCATTGCCCAATTGCCCGAAGGCCTGGACACCCAGGTCGGGGAAAACGGCGTGCTGCTGTCCGGTGGCCAGCGCCAGCGCCTGGCGATTGCCCGGGCACTGTTGAAGAATGCTCCGCTGCTGATTCTCGATGAGGCGACTTCGGCACTCGATACCGAGTCCGAGCGGCATATTCAGGCAGCCCTGGATCATGTCATGAAAGGTCGCACCACGCTGGTGATCGCTCACCGCCTGTCGACCATCGAGAAGGCCGACCTGATCCTGGTCATGGATCAGGGGAAAATCGTCGAGCGCGGCACCCATGAACAACTGCTGGCGCAAAACGGCTACTACTCGCGCCTCAACGCGATGGGCCTCGACGCCCCGGCCGAAGATATCGCCTGACCCCGAAAGGGCGAGCCTGGCTCGCCCTTTCGCACTCCTGGCGTGCAACGCGTCCGGTGATTTGTATCCAGACCATTACGCTTCTTGACCAAGCCGGAATAAATCTCGGCAACGTGCTGTCGTCTGGCGGATTTTTTTTTGCTCAAAAAATGAGCAATAAACCCAGGCGAATCATCCGGTTGCAGCCACCGCACTAGCCGACACCAACCCTGTGTTAATATCGCGCCCCTGTTCATTCTGTATGTGGGTTGCACCATGAAGTTGTCCATGCCGCGATTCGATCAAGCCCCTGTCTTGGTAGTCGGCGATGTCATGCTCGACCGTTACTGGCATGGTGGTACCTCACGGATTTCTCCTGAGGCGCCGGTGCCGGTGGTCAAGGTCGATCACATCGAAGACCGCCCGGGCGGTGCTGCCAACGTTGCCTTGAACATTGCCGCCCTGGGCGCTCCGGCCTCGCTGGTCGGTGTAACCGGCGACGATGAAGCCGCCAACAGCCTGGTCAACAGCCTCAAGGGCGCCGGCGTGCGGGCCATCTTCCAGCGCATCGCGCACCAGCCGACCATCGTCAAGCTGCGGGTCATGAGCCGCCACCAGCAACTGCTGCGTATCGACTTCGAAGAACCCTTCGCCACCGACGCGCTGGCGCTGGCCGCGCAGGTCGACGAGTTGCTCGAAGGCATCAAGGTGCTGGTGCTGTCCGACTACGGCAAAGGCGCGCTGAAAAACCATCAGGCGCTGATCCAGGCCGCCCGTGCCCGTGGCATCCCGGTGCTGGCCGATCCCAAGGGCAAGGATTTCTCGATCTACCGCGGGGCGAGCCTGATCACGCCAAACCTCAACGAATTCGAAACCATCGTCGGTGGTTGCGCCGACGAGCACGAATTGGTGAGCAAGGGCGCGCAGTTGATGCACGACCTGGACCTCGGTGCCTTGCTGGTGACCCGTGGCGAGCACGGCATGACCTTGCTGCGCCCGGATCATCCGGCGCTGCACCTGCCGGCCCGGGCCCGTGAAGTGTTCGACGTGACCGGTGCCGGTGACACAGTGATTTCCACCCTGGCGGCCGCGATTGCCGCTGGCGAAGAACTGCCCCATGCGGTGGCCCTGGCTAACCTGGCGGCGGGTATCGTGGTCGGCAAACTCGGTACGGCAGCCATCAGTGCACCGGAACTGCGTCGTGCGATTCAGCGCGAGGAGGGTTCCGAGCGTGGAGTGCTGGGCCTTGAACAGCTGTTGCTGGCGGTCGATGACGCCCGCGCGCACAACGAGCGGATCGTGTTCACCAACGGTTGCTTCGACATCCTGCACGCCGGTCACGTGACCTATCTGGAACAGGCTCGGGCCCAGGGCGATCGCCTGATCGTGGCGATCAACGACGATGCATCGGTCAGCCGCCTGAAAGGGCCGGGCCGTCCGATCAACAGTGTCGACCGGCGCATGGCCGTACTGGCCGGCCTGGGGGCGGTTGACTGGGTGATCAGCTTCTCGGAAGGCACTCCGGAAAACCTGCTGAGCGCGGTCAAGCCGGACGTGTTGGTCAAGGGCGGCGACTACGGGATCGACCAGGTGGTCGGCGCGGACATTGTGACGGCCTACGGCGGTACCGTGAAAGTGCTGGGGCTGGTGGAAAACAGCTCGACCACTGCCATTGTCGAGAAGATCCGCAAGTCTTGATTGTGGCGAGGGAGCTTGCTCCCGCTGGGTCGCGCAGCGGCCCCAAAGCCATGCACCGCGGTTTTTCAGGCGGACCGCGTCTGGTGGTTTCACGACTGCTGCGCAGCCGAGCGGGAGCAAGCTCCCTCGCCACAAAAGCCCCGCTCCTGGTTCTTGCTATCGTGCCGCCTTGCGCGGCACAATTTTCTTTAGCAATTGCTTGGCCTTGCCGCGCAATCGCGCCAGGCCCGAATCCTTCCCCGGCGGGGTCAGACCCTGCTGCCTCACCCAGTCCTTCCAGCGAATTCGTTCGTCGCGAACCAGCCAGCCCTCCTGTCGGGCAAAACTCTCGGCCAGGTACAGTCCGCGCGTGCTGGCAGGGTACAGCTGATCCTTTTTCAAGGTGTAGAGCTCAGCCATCGGGTGGCCGTCCTGCAAGGGCATCAAGTACAGATCGGGGCGCTTGCGGTCGAGGCGGGCGACGAGTTGATCACCTTCCAGTCGTTCGTCGACATGGAACAGGCTCAGGGATTTGGCATCCTTGGGAACGTCCAGGCGCAAGTCGTAGATCAGTTGCAGCGAGGCTGTTGGCAAATGCACGTAAGCCCGCGGGCGCTCTATCAGCATCAGGTTGGCGCAACGTACCGGCCGCGCCGAGCCGGACAGTGGCGACAAGCGAAACGGCAGGGCTTCGCGGTAATGCAGGGCGGCCGAGTAGGGCGTCGGCAGCCAGGTGTCATTGAAGCGCCCACCGAGCCAGCCTTCCGGGGTTTCCAACAGGCACTCTTCGGCTATCTCCTGGATCGCCGTGTGCAAGGGCAGGTTCAGTTCATGGGCCGGCACGTACCCGGAGATCAGCTTGAGCACCACATCGCCGCGGTCCTGCCGGCGTTGGCGCACCAGCACCCAATAGTCGCGATTCTGCCAATGCAGGGTCAGGCGCACCGAAACCCCGAGGTTGGCCAGTTCCAGGGCAAACCGTTCGCTGTCGCCAACCGTCACCGGCCGACGACGTTGCAGGGTCTGGGAGAAATTCAGCGGCCTGCCGACGCTCTGGTAAGCCAGGCCTTCGGGGGTCGCTTCGACGAATAACGGCAGGGTCTTGAAGTTGCTCGGGTTCTTTCTGATGAGCGTACGCGACATGTCGGCTCCTGCTTAAGGCCGCGTGGGCGGCGTCAGTGGCTACGTAGGACCTGGGCAACGGTCGCGACATTGTGGGCGAGGTGCAGCGGATTGATGGTCCCGACAATAGCACTGGCAACACCCGGATGTTCAAACAACAACTCGAAACTGGCGCGCACCGGATCCACGCCCGGACTCAGGCAGACATGACCACTGGCGAGGGCTTTCTTGACCAGAATGGCTTTGCCGTGTGCAGCAGCATAGTCAATGACGGCCTTCTCGTTTTGTTCGTTGAGATTGTAGGTGACCATCGCGCAGTCGCCTTGCTCGAGCGCTTTCAGGCCGCCGTCGACGGTTTTGCCGGAAAAGCCGAAACCGAGAATCTTGCCTTCGGCCTTGAGCTCGGCGAGGGTGTCATAGACTTCGCAGTCATTGAGGATCGCCAGGTCATTACCATCGGAGTGCACCAGCACCAGGTCGATGAAGTCTGTTTCCAGGCGTTGCAGGCTGCGCTCCACCGACATACGTGTGTGTGCGGCGCTGAAATCGTGACGGGACTGGCCGTCGGCAAACTCTTCGCCGACCTTGCTGACAATCACCCAATCCTGGCGCTGGCCGCGCAGCAACGGGCCCAGGCGTTCTTCGCTGCGACCGTAGGCCGGGGCGGTATCGATCAGGTTGATGCCCAGGTCGCGGGCGAGTTTGAGCAGCATGCGTGCTTCGTCGTCATCGGGAATCTGGAAGCCGTTGGGGTACTTCACCCCTTGGTCGCGGCCCAGTTTCACCGTGCCCAGGCCCAGGGGGGAAACCAGCAGGCCGGTGCTGCCCAGCGGGCGATGCAAGTCGTGCAGGGTCAGTTGGCTCATGGCAGCAGTTGCTCCCAGGCGGGTACGCCCATCGGCGGCTTCGGCAGTTCAGGCAGCGCTACCGGGTGGCTTGGCCGGATACCGTCGCGGGTCAGGCTGGCGATGACGCGGTCGGCGAAGTCCGGTGCCAGGGCGAGCTTGGTCGGCCAGCCCACCAGCAGTCGACCTTCCTCGGCCACAAAGGCGTTGTCGGGACGGGTCAGGCCTGATTGCAGCGGTTCGGCGCGATCCACGCGCAAGGTCGCCCATTGCACCGTGCTCAGGTCGATCCATGGCAGCAATTGGCCGAGTTCTTTCTGTGCGGTGGCGATCTGCTCGGCGGGCTCACGGGTCACGCCTTCGGATTCCGCGATATCGCCGCCCAGGTACCAGACCCATTGGCCATCCGCCGCCGGGTGCGTGGTCACGGTGATGCGCGGTTTGGTGCCACCACCCAGGCAGTGGGCGTACAGCGGTTTGAGGCTTGGCCCCTTGGCGATGATCATGTGCAACGGGCGGCGCTGCATGGCGGGCTGGCTCAGGCCCAGCGTTTCGAGCAATGCCGCGGTTCCGGCGCCGGCGCTCAGGACGATGCGCTGGGCACGGATCTCGCGCTCGTCCACCTTCAGGCCGACCAGCACGCCGCCTTCGAGCAGCGGCTCGATCGTCTGGCCGGCGAGCAAGCCATCGCCGGCCAGGTCGGCCAGGCGCTGGATCAGGCTCGGCACATCGACCACCAGTTCCGCCAGGCGATAGACCTTGCCCTTGAAGCGCTTGTCTTGCAGGGCTGGCGGCAATTGCTCGCCCTTGACCTGATCGACGCGACCGCGCACGGCTTTGCTGGCAAAGAAACTGGTGAGGTTGCCGGCGAGGGTGCCGGGGGACCAGAGGTAATGGGCTTCGGACAGCAGGCGTACGCCGGACAGGTCCAGCTCTCCGTTACCGGCCAGGGCTTCACGCCAGCGACGTGGCATGTCGGCGATGGCTTCCGAGGCACCGGTCAGGGCGCCATGCAGCGCGTATTTGGCGCCGCCATGGATGATGCCCTGGGACTTCACGCTCTGCCCGCCGCCGAGGCTGGCGCTTTCCACCAGCACGGTCGAAAAACCCTGGCGACGCAGGCGCGCATTCAGCCAGAGGCCGGCGACACCAGCGCCGACAATCAGCACGTCGGTGGAAATAACGGATGGCATTCGGCGACCTCAGTGTTCAAGACGAGGGCGCAGTATACAGATTCATGGATTGGAGCTGAGACGGGAAAAGGATCGCAGCCTGCGGCAGCTCCTACGGGTGGGTCCGGTCTGCCTTTGTAGGAGCTGCCGCAGGCTGCGATCTTTTTATCAATGCCCGGCAGTCTTGGAGAACAGCTGGATAACCACGACGCCCAGCACAATCAACGCCATCCCCAGCATCGCCGGCACGTCCAGTTTCTGCCCATAGATAAACAGCGCGGCGACGCTGACCATCACGATCCCCATGCCGGCCCACACGGCGTACGCCACGCCCACCGGAACGCTGCGCACCACCAGGGTCAACATCCAGAAGGCGATCCCGTAACCGACGATGACCAGCACCAGTGGCAGCGGGGTGCTGAAGCCTTTGACCGCTTTCATCGAAACAGTGGCAATCACTTCGGCGCAGATGGCAATGGCCAGGTAGTAGTAAGCGGTCATGGGTCAATCCTCGTGTGAAGTGTTGCTCTCTGAGGTCGGCATTCTAGAGATTCGCCAGATGCGGTAAAGTCATTACCTATCTGTTTATAAGATGGGTTGGGCCATGAGCATGCAATGGAATCTGGAGCAGCTGCGGTTGTTTGTCAGCGTAGCGGAGCAGCGTTCGTTTTCTGCCGTGGCGCGGGATCAGCGCAAGGCGCAGTCGGCGGTCAGCAGTTCGATAGCGTTGCTGGAAGAAGACCTGGGCGTCAGCCTGTTCGACCGCAGCAGCGGTCGTCAGCCGAAACTCACTGAAGCCGGTACCGCTTTGCTGGACGAAGCGCGGGAAGTATTGCGCCAGTGCGAACGACTCAATGGCCGGGCGCTGGCGATGATGCGCGGGCAGGAAGCGCGACTGCGTGTGGCGCAGGATGAGGCGATGCCTTATCAGCCGATCATCGAAAGCTTCGAGGCCCTGGCGGAAAAATTCCCCAGCCTTGAAGTGCAGTTGACCAGCGCCGCCCAAGGCGATGTGGCGCGCAAACTAGTGGAGCGGCGCGCCGACTTGGGGTTGCTGTTCTTTCATGATCAGATTCCCGAGGCGCTTGAGCGGCGGGTGCTGGGCAGCGTGGAAATGGTTACGGTGTGCGGCAAGGATCATCCGTTGGCGCGCAAAGGTGCAGTGGACGGCCAGCAGCTGGCGCAACATCGGCAGTTGCTGATGTCCACGGAGTCGAGCATTTATCCCGGCAGTGATCCGGCCAGCCCGCAGGTCTGGCGTGCCGACAGTTTCTATGTGATGGCCGAATGGCTGGTGCGCGGCCTCGGCTGGGCCTGGTTGCCGCGCCACGTAGTTCAGTACCCGACCTATCAGAACCAGATGGTCGAGCTGGTCAGCGAGTGGACCCCGCCGGCCCTGGTGGTGGAACTGGTATGGCGCCGGGATGAACCGCTCGGTCCGGCCGCGCGCTGGCTCGCCGAACGTTTTGCCGTGCACTTGCAGGCGATAGGCGAAAAAAGCCGATAAACTCCGCCGCCATGAATAGAACTCTCTACACCGCGCTGTTTTATCTGGGGCTGCCATTGGTAGCGATTCGGCTTTGGCTGCGCGCGCGCAAGGCGCCGGCTTATGCCAGGCGTATCGGCGAGCGCTTTTCCTACGGAATGCCGGCGATGAAACCGGGCGGCATCTGGGTGCACGCCGTGTCGGTGGGCGAAAGCATTGCGGCCGCGCCGATGATCCGCGCCTTGCTGGCGCGTTATCCGGATCTGCCGATCACCGTGACCTGCATGACGCCGACCGGTTCGGAACGCATCCATGCACTGTTCGCCAATGAGCCGCGCATCCAGCACTGTTATCTGCCTTACGACCTGCCTTGCGCTGCCCGGCGCTTCCTCGATCGGGTCCAGCCGAAACTGGCGGTGATCATGGAAACCGAACTGTGGCCCAACCATATCCATCAATGCGCCAAGCGCGGGATCCCCGTGGCACTGGCCAATGCGCGGCTGTCCGAGCGTTCGGCCAGGGGCTATGGCCGGTTCCCCAGGCTGACCCAGCCGATGCTGGCCGAGATGAGCCTGTTCGCGGTGCAGACCGAAGCCGAGGCGCAACGCTTGCGCAACCTGGGCGCCCGGAACGAAACCGTCGAAGTGACCGGTTCGATCAAGTTCGACCTGACCATCGACCCGCAACTGCTGGAACGCGCTGTTGAACTGCGCGGGCAATGGCGGGCACTGGAACGACCGGTGTGGATCGCGGCCAGTACCCATGACGGCGAAGACGAGGTGGTGCTGGCGGCTCATCGTCAGTTGTTGGCCAGTCACCCCGATGCCCTGCTGATTCTGGTACCGCGTCATCCGGAGCGCTTCAATTCGGTGTTCGGGTTGTGCCAGCAACAGGGGTTTGCCACGGTCCGCCGTTCCAGTGGCGATGCGGTCAGCGCAAATACTTCAGTGCTGCTGGGCGACACCATGGGCGAGTTGCTGTTTCTCTACGCCCTGGCTGACAGCGCATTCGTCGGCGGCAGCCTGGTGCCGAATGGCGGGCATAATTTGCTGGAGCCAGCAGCCTTGGCTAAACCGGTATTGAGCGGTCCGCATCTTTTCAACTTCCTCGAAATTGCCGCGCAGTTGCGCAGTGCCGGGGCGTTGCAGGAAGTGGAGGATGCCGAAGGGCTGGCGGTGGCGGTGCAGCGGCTGTTCGAACTGCCGCGAGATGCGCAGCGAATGGCAGAGGCCGGGTTGAAAGTGATGCGCACCAATCAGGGCGCATTGCAGCGCTTGCTGGACGGGTTGGGGCGGTTGATCGGCCAATAGACCGAGTCGTCGGACAGAAAAGGATCGCAGCCTGCGGCAGCTCCTGCACGGGATTGATATTCATCCTGTAGGAGCTGCCGCAGGCTGCGATCTTTGGTTTTTACTGATCAGGTCGCGCTTTCAACTGCTCCTCTGCCGCCTTGGCCAGATCCGGTGGCAGGAAGTCTTTGTCCGGGTTGTAGTTCGGATTGAGCCAGCGTGCCAGGACTTGCAGATCCCCCGGATTCAACGTGCCGGCCTGTTGCTTCAAGCGCAGGTTGTCGAGGATGTAGTCGTAGCGGGTGTTGTTGTAGTCGCGTACCGAGGTGTAGAGCTGACGCTGCGCATCCAGCACGTCGACGATGTTTCGCGTACCCACCTGATAGCCGATTTCAGTCGCTTCCACAGCGCTCTGGTTGGAGATGATCGATTGCTTGCGCGCCTGTACCTGCTCGACATCGGTGTTCACCGCGCGGTGCAGGTCGCGGGTGTTTTCCACGATGCTGCGGCGCAGGGATTCGCGTTGCTGCTCGGTCTGGTCCAGTTGTGCATAGGACTGACGCACCTGGGAGTTGATCAGGCCGCCGCTGTAGATCGGGATATTCAGTTGCAGGCCCACGGTCGTTTGCTCGACGTTGCCGCCGTAGGGTTGGCCCAAGGGAACCGGATTGCTGAAGCCCAGCGCATCGTTGTCGCCTTTCTCGTACTTGGCGACCGCGTCAACCGTTGGCAAGTGCCCGGACCTGCGCTGCTTGACAGTTTGTTCGGCGGCGCTGACGGCATAGTTGCTGGCCAACAGATTGAGGTTCTGCCTGCCCGCGGTTTCGACCCAGGCCTTGGCGTCGTTCGGTACTGGCGGCAGGATCGGCAGGTTATGGCTGATGCCCCAGATCGAGTTGTACTGGCGGTTGGTCAGGGTGATCAATGCTTCAAAGGCGTCGTCCACCTGGCGCTGCGCAACGATGCGGTTGGCGCGTGCGGTGTCGTAGCTGGCCTGTGAGTTCAATACGTCGGTCTTGTCCGAGAGGCCGACATCGAAACGCTCGTTGGATTGATCGAGCTGGCGTTTGAACGCCGCTTCTTCGGCCTTGGTCGAGGCCAGGTTGTCCTGGCTGCGCAGCACGTTGAAATAGCTGTCAGCGGTTTGCAGGATCAGGTTTTGCTCGGTCGCCGAGAGTTGCAGGGCAGCCTGTTCGTTGACTTCCTTGGCGGCCTGGAACTGGAACCAGCGATCGGCGCGGAACAAAGGTTGCGCCAAAGTGGCCTGGTAGGAATGAGCATCGCGGTTGGTCGTGCCCGAAGGTTGATCGAGCGACGTACGCACCTCGGCAACATTGGCGCCGCCCGAGAGGTTCGGCAGCAGCCCGGCGCGGGCCTGGGGCACGACTTCTTTCTGCGCGCCGTATTGGGCGATGGCAGCCGCCAGGTCGGCGTTGTTGTTGACGGCTTCCTGATAAACGCTGACCAGGTCCGTCTTGGCCGATAAGGGCGCATCTGCTGCCCAGGCCATTCCGTTGGACGCACAAGACACGGCGAGGGCCAGTGAGAGTTTGCGCAGCATAGACGATCCCTAGAATTGATATTACAGAGGTAATTTGAGCGCCAAGGCTAAGGCCATGGTTTGACAGCGTCAATGAGCGGCTCAGCGTAGCGAGTGTAGTTGTGCATTGGGGCCGCAACAATCCTGATACTGCGTGTAATTACGCCATTCATCACGGTAATTGCAGTGGGATTGGCGTTCTTTGCCAGTTGTGTCTAGACTGGCCGGGTTCTTGTCGGGGTGCCTTGCTATGAGGCTGAGATCGAATAATTTCGGATCCCGTTGAACCTGATCAGGTTAGCGCCTGCGTAGGGAACAAGATTTCTCGTCACCCGGCGAGTCCTCTTGTGCTTCGTCCGGGATGTTGTTCGACAATCGAACACCCCTCGAGCACTGAGCACAGCACAGCTGGTTTCTCCAGCGCCCGTGCGTCCATTCGTTTACAGGTTCGCTCCGACAAAAAATCCACTGCCTGGATGTGTGTCTGGAGAGCCCGTGATGACTACAAAATCAAAAATCGCCACCAACCTGAGTGACTCGGCCAAGGTCGATCAGCAATCGGTTCAGCCGTTTACCCGCTCGCAAAAAATCTATGTCCAGGGCACTCGCCCGGACATCCTCGTGCCGATGCGCGAAATCAGCCTTGATGTGACGCCGACCGACTTCGGCGGCGAGATCAATGCACCGGTCGTGGTGTACGACACCTCGGGCCCGTACACCGACCCCAACGTCATCATCGACGTGCGCAAAGGCCTGGCCGACGTGCGTTCGCCGTGGATCGAATCCCGTGGCGACACCGAGCGCCTGAGCGGCCTGAGTTCGAATTTCGGCCAGGAACGCCTTGCCGATCCTGAGCTGACAAAGCTGCGCTTCGCCCACGTCAACAACCCGCGTCGCGCCAAGCCGGGCGCCAACGTCAGCCAGATGCACTACGCGCGCCAAGGCATCATCACCGCCGAGATGGAATACGTCGCCATCCGCGAAAACATGAAGCTGGAAGTGGCCCGCGCCGCCGGCCTGCTGGACCAGCAACACGCCGGCCACAGCTTCGGCGCCAGCGTGCCGAAAATCATCACCCCCGAATTCGTCCGTGACGAAATCGCCCGTGGCCGCGCGATCATTCCGGCCAACATCAACCACACCGAACTGGAACCGATGATCATCGGCCGTAACTTCCTGGTGAAGATCAACGGCAACATCGGCAACAGCGCCCTGGGTTCGTCCATCGAAGAAGAAGTGGCGAAACTGACCTGGGGCATTCGCTGGGGTTCGGACACGGTCATGGACCTGTCCACCGGCAAGCACATCCACGAAACCCGCGAGTGGATCATCCGTAACTCGCCGGTGCCGATCGGTACGGTGCCGATCTACCAGGCCCTGGAAAAAGTCGGCGGCGTGGCCGAAGACCTGACCTGGGAGCTGTTCCGCGACACGCTGATCGAACAGGCCGAGCAGGGCGTCGACTACTTCACCATCCACGCCGGCGTGCTGTTGCGCTACGTGCCGATGACCGCCAAGCGCGTGACCGGCATCGTCTCCCGTGGCGGTTCGATCATGGCCAAGTGGTGCCTGGCGCATCACAAAGAGAACTTCCTCTACACCCATTTCGAAGACATCTGCGAAATCATGAAGGCCTACGACGTCAGCTTCTCGCTCGGCGATGGCCTGCGTCCGGGGTCGATTGCCGACGCTAACGACGAAGCGCAGTTCGGCGAACTGGAGACCCTCGGCGAGCTGACCAAGATTGCCTGGAAGCACGACGTGCAGTGCATGATCGAAGGCCCGGGCCACGTGCCGATGCAGTTGATCAAAGAGAATATGGACAAGCAGCTGGAGTGCTGCGACGAGGCGCCGTTCTACACCCTCGGCCCGCTGACCACCGACATCGCACCGGGCTACGACCACATCACCTCCGGCATCGGTGCGGCGATGATCGGCTGGTTCGGTTGCGCCATGCTCTGCTACGTGACACCGAAGGAACACCTGGGCCTGCCGAACAAGGATGACGTGAAGACCGGGATCATCACCTACAAGATCGCCGCGCATGCCGCCGATCTGGCGAAGGGGCACCCGGGCGCACAGATCCGCGACAATGCCTTGAGCAAGGCGCGTTTCGAATTCCGCTGGGAAGACCAGTTCAACCTGGGCCTGGATCCGGACACCGCGCGTTCGTATCACGATGAAACCCTGCCGAAGGATTCGGCCAAGGTCGCGCATTTCTGCTCGATGTGCGGGCCGAAATTCTGCTCGATGAAGATCACCCAGGAAGTCCGCGAGTATGCGGCCAACCAACGGATCGAAGCGGTCGACGTGGACGTTGCCCAGGGCATGGCCGAACAGGCCGAGCGCTTCAAGCAGGAAGGCAGTCAGCTGTATCAGAAAGTTTGATCTGAGCTGAGGTCGGCGGTGTTTTCACCGCCGCCATCGCGAGCTTGCTCGCGATGGCGTCAGACCAGTCAGCGAAGATCCGAATAACAAAATGTGTCCCTCTGAGATAACACCCTTGAGCATTCAACCCAGCACTTATTCTCCCGATATCGCGGTGCCGACCGACAATCGTGTGTTCGGCGGTCGCGACCTGTTTTCCCTGTGGTTCTCCCTCGGCATCGGCCTGATGGTGTTGCAGACCGGCGCATTGCTCGCGCCAGGCCTGGGCCTGTCCGGTTCGTTGCTGGCGATTTTCCTCGGCACCCTGGTCGGCGTTTTGCTGCTGGCCGCGGTTGGCGTGATTGGCAGTGACACTGGCCTGTCGTCGATGGCCGCGCTCAAGCTCAGCCTCGGCGCCAAAGGCGCGAGCCTGCCGGCGGTGCTGAACCTGCTGCAATTGATCGGCTGGGGTTCGTTCGAAATCATCGTCATGCGCGACGCCGCCAGTCTGTTGGGCGCAAAGGCGTTCAGCGACGGTAGCTGGCTGTCCAATCCGATAATGTGGACGCTGTTCTTCGGTGCGCTGGCGACCCTGTTGGCTGTCAGCGGCCCGTTGACGTTCGTCCGGCAGATCCTGCGCAAATGGGGCATCTGGCTGCTGCTGGCCGCGTGCACCTGGTTGACCTGGAACCTGTTCGCCAAGGCTGATCTGGCCGCATTGTGGGCCCAGGCCGGTGACGGTTCGATGCCGTTCGCCGTGGGTTTCGACATCGCCATTGCCATGCCGCTGTCGTGGTTGCCGCTGATCGCCGACTACTCGCGCTTCGGCAAGCGGGCGAAAAACGTCTTCGGTGGCACCGCCATCGGTTTCTTCATCGGTAATTTCTGGCTGATGAGCCTGGGCGTGGCCTATACCCTGGCGTTCGCGCCGAGCGGTGAAGTCAATGCCTTGCTGCTGGCGCTGGCCGGTGCCGGCCTGGGGATTCCACTGCTGCTGATTCTTCTGGATGAATCGGAAAACGCCTTTGCCGATATTCACTCGGCGGCGGTGTCCAGCGGGATTCTGTTGCGCGCCAAGGTCGAGCACCTGGCCCTGGCCATCGGCGTTATCTGCACGCTGATTGCCCTGCTGGCGCCGTTAGCCCAGTACCAGAACTTCCTGCTGCTGATCGGCTCGGTGTTTGCGCCGTTGTTCGGCGTGGTGCTGGTTGACCACTTCATCCTGCGCAAGCGCAGCGCCCAGGTGGCCTCGGCCGCACTGCGCTGGCCGGCGCTGCTTGCCTGGCTGGGCGGGGTCAGCACCTATCACTTGTTGGCCAACCTGTATCCGGATATCGGCGCGACCCTGCCGGCACTGGTCGTGGCAGGGTTGCTCCAGCTAGTGCTGGGCCGGGCCTTCAGTTACGGCCGGGAAACAGCTCGGGCTTGATGATGCCGTTCAGGCGAGGGTAGGGGATCTTCAGTTCGACATGGCCCAGCGCGTAAGGCGCGATGGTGCTGGTTTCGTACTTGAGGATCACCCCGCCGTAGGTCAGCGCCACGTTCTGGGTTTTCTGGAACGGCCAGCTCTTCACGAACTCCGGTTCCTGATCGAGCTTGGTGCTGATCAGCCAGCTGTTGTGTGCCACTTGCGCGGCTTTCCAGAATGCGTCTTCCTGCCCTGGCACCAGCATGTCCGACAGTGTCAGCACTTTATGCTGTTGGCGTGAATAGTTGATGAAACCTCGACCTGGGGTGCCGTGGGCGCCGCCGGTGTCCAGGTAGCTGGACAATTCGACGATCACCAAGCCGTCATGCTGCTCACGTACCTTTGCCTGCAGATAGCTGCTGAAGCGCGGGCCGGCGGTGCGCAAAAACTCTTCGCGATAGGCCGCCAGGGTCGGGGCAACCGGCGCGTCGGGCGAGGTGCGGGTCATTTGCAGCAGGCGCTTTTCGATGATCCCGTCCAGCGCAGGCTCGTCCGGGAAGTGCAGGGTGTCGATGTTGACCAGCGGGCAATCCGGATTGCTGCAACCGGGCTTGAGTTGCTCGGAGGCGTCGCGGGTGGTCTCCAGCGGCGTCCGGTAGTTGGGCTGGAACAGGCTCGCGCAAGCGCCCAGGGTCAGGGCGATAGCGGCCACGGAGGCGATTTTGAAAAGCGACATGAGCGTCCTTTCTGAAACAGGGGAAGGCAAAAAGTTACCGGCTTCGACTCTCAACAAAGCAGTCAGTTCGCCACTAAGCTAATTAGAGTGGGTTTCGCCCTCACCGTCCATCCCGCTGACAGGAAAGGGGCTGCATCAAACGTCACGGGCGCGTTAGGATGGCGCGAAGTCGAGGCCCAGGAAAAAAGCACCTCGAACAGGACTTGCAGTAAAAGAGGATAGTCATGACGGATTTTGCCAACGCCATTCCGACCGCCGTTGATATCGTGCGGCGCGAAAAGTGCTACGAGGGCTTCTACAAACTCGAACGCGTGCACTTGCGCCACGAATTGTTCGCCGGGGGCATGAGCCGCGAGATCAATCGCGAAGTGTTCGTTCGCCATGACGCAGTGTGCATGCTGCCTTACGATCCGCAGCGCGATGAAGTGGTGCTGATCGAGCAGTTTCGCGTCGGCGCCATGGACAAGACCGACAACCCGTGGCTGATCGAACTGGTCGCTGGTCTGATCGACAAGGATGAAGTGCCGGAAGCAGTTGCTCACCGCGAGGCGCAGGAGGAAGCTGGGCTTGAAATCGGGGCGCTCTGGCCGATCACCAAATACTTTCCATCGCCGGGCGGCAGCAACGAATTCGTGCATCTGTACCTGGGGCGTTGCGACACTACCGGGGTTGGCGGCCTGCATGGGCTGGAGGAAGAGGCAGAAGACATCCGCGTCACGGTCTGGGCTTTCGAAGATGCCCTGCAAGCCGTGCGCGACGGGCGTATTGCCAACGCGGCGAGCATCATTGCCTTGCAATGGCTGGCTTTGAACCGCGTTGAAGTGAGGGGGTTATGGTCGTAAACAAGCTGCGCGATCGCTATCGGGTGGACCTGGTGGGGCTGCAAGCGTCCTGCGAGGCGAACTACGCGCGCTTGATGCGACTGCTGCCGGACATGCGCAGCGAGCCCGCCGCGCGGCGCATCGCCGTGACCCATGGCGATCAGATGCTCGGTGTGCTGGCCCTGGAAGTCCTGCTGACCTGTCCTTACACCACGACCCTGCAAGTGCGTCAGGAGCACAGCCTGCCCTGGCTGCCGGTGCCGCAACTGGAAGTGCAGGTCTATCACGACGCGCGCATGGCCGAAGTGGTCAGCGCCGAACATGCACGACGCTTTCGCGGCATCTATCCTTACCCGAATGCCTCGATGCACCAGCCGGACGAAAAGGCCCAGCTGAACATGTTTCTGGGCGAATGGCTGAGCCATTGCCTGGCGCTGGGGCATGAGTACGAAGTCGTACGTTAGTTGTGAAGCGCAGTTGTGAACTGCGTCAGGATCACAGATTTCCTCTTTCGATCGTCCCCCAGCATAATTGCGGCACTTACCCATCCCCGTGATCACGCCCTGGGAGAACGCCTTGCCGAGCGTATCCACATTGACCACCGCCGATCCGGCGTTGCTGGTGCAACTCTCCGACAGCCACCTGTTTGCCGAAGCGGACGGCGCGTTGCTGGGCATGAACACCCGCGACAGCCTGCAAAAGGTCATCGAGCTGGTGCGCGCGCAACAGCCACGGATTGACTTGATCCTGGCCACGGGTGATCTGTCCCAGGACGGGACGCTGGAGTCTTACCAACAATTTCGCGACATGACGCGTCAGCTCGATGCACCGGCGCGCTGGATTCCCGGCAATCACGACGAGCCACGGATCATGGCCGAGGCGGCGGTGCAGAGCGCTTTGCTGGAACCTGTGGTGGATATCGGCAACTGGCGGGTCACCTTGCTCGATTCGGCGGTGCCAGGCTCGGTGCCGGGATATTTGCAGGATGAACAGCTGCAGTTGCTCGCCCGCTCGTTGAGCGAAGCGCCGGAACGTCATCATCTGGTGTGCTTGCACCATCACCCGGTTTCGATTGGTTGCGCCTGGATGGAGCCTATCGGTCTGCGCAATCCCGAGGCGTTTTTTGAAGTGCTGGATCGTTTTCCACAGGTGCGTGCCGTGCTGTGGGGGCATGTGCACCAGGAAATCGATCAATTACGTAACGGCGTACGTCTGATCGCCTCGCCGTCGACCTGCATCCAGTTCGAACCCGGCAGCGAGGATTTCAAGGTCGGGGAACAGGCGCCGGGCTATCGCTGGCTGCGGTTGCTTCCCGACGGGCGGCTGGAAACCGGGGTGGAGCGGGTGACCGGGTTTGATTTCACTGTGGATTACGGCTCCAACGGCTACTGATAAATCCCTTGTAGGAGCTGTCGAGTGCAACGAGGCTGCGATCTTTTGATCTTGCTTTCAAGAAACAAAGTCAAAAGATCGCAGCCTCGTTGCACTCGACAGCTCCTACAGTAAACTGCGGCTTTTTAGCCGACGCACAGGGAGCTCAAATGTCCGGTTCGATCCTTTATATCCACGGCTTCAACAGCTCGCCGTTGTCGAAGAAGGCCTGTCAGTTGGTCGAGCTGATGGAGCGTCTGGGCCTGAGCGAACACTTGCGCGTTCCGGCGTTGCACCACCATCCGCGTCAGGCTATCGAGCAGCTGGAACAGGCGATTGCCGAGCTGGGGCGGCCACTGCTGGTCGGCAGCTCGCTCGGCGGCTACTATGCCACTCACCTGGCCGAGCGCCTTGGCTTGAAAGCCCTGTTGATCAACCCTGCCGTCAGCCCGCACCGGATGTTCGACGGCTTTCTGGGGACGCAGAAAAACCTGTATACCGAAGAGACCTGGGAAATGACCCACGACCACGTGACGGCCCTGGCCGAACTGGAAGTGCCGGCGCCCCAGGATCCACAGCGTTATCAGGTATGGTTGCAGACAGCTGACGAAACACTGGACTATCGCCTCGCCCAGCAGTATTACCGGGCATGCGCCTTGCGTATCCAGGCCGGCGGCGATCACGGTTTCCAGGGTTTTGCCACGCAACTGCCGGCCATGTTGAGTTTTGCCGGCATTGGCGCCGATTTGTATCAGGCAATCGATTTCACCGCATTGTGAGCGATAGCCCCATGAATTCTTTTTTCACCGAACACTGACGACGAGACCCCATGGCCACTCCCAGCGCTAGCTCTTATAACGCAGACGCCATCGAAGTCCTCTCGGGCCTCGACCCGGTGCGCAAACGCCCCGGCATGTACACCGACACCAGTCGGCCGAACCACCTTGCCCAGGAAGTCATCGACAACAGTGTCGACGAAGCCTTGGCCGGGCATGCCTCATCGGTGCAGGTGATCCTGCATGCCGACCATTCCCTGGAAGTCAGCGACGACGGCCGTGGCATGCCGGTGGACATTCACCCCGAGGAAGGTGTTTCGGGTGTCGAGCTGATCCTCACCAAGCTGCATGCCGGTGGCAAGTTTTCCAACAAGAACTACCAGTTCTCCGGCGGTCTGCACGGGGTGGGTATTTCCGTGGTCAACGCCTTGTCCACCGAAGTGCGGGTGCGGGTAAAGCGTGACGGCAACGAATACCAGATGACCTTCAAGGATGGCTACAAGGCCACCGAGCTGGAAATCGTCGGTACGGTCGGCAAGCGCAACACCGGCACCAGCGTGTTCTTTGCGCCGGATCCGAAATACTTCGACTCCCCGAAATTCTCCATCAGCCGCCTCAAGCACGTGCTCAAGGCCAAGGCCGTGTTGTGCCCGGGGTTGCTGGTCAGCTTTGAAGACAAGGCCACCGGCGAGAAAATCGAATGGCATTACGAAGACGGCCTGCGTTCCTACCTGGTGGATGCGGTCAGCGAATTCGAGCGCCTGCCGGACGAGCCGTTCTGCGGCAGCCTGGCGGGTAATAAAGAAGCGGTGGATTGGGCGCTGTTGTGGCTGCCCGAAGGTGGCGACGCGGTCCAGGAAAGCTACGTCAACCTGATCCCGACGGCCCAGGGCGGTACCCACGTCAACGGCTTGCGCCAAGGTCTGCTCGACGCCATGCGTGAGTTCTGCGAGTTCCGCAGCCTGTTGCCGCGCGGCGTGAAGCTGGCGCCGGAAGACGTCTGGGAGCGCATCGCCTTCGTGCTGTCGATGAAGATGCAGGAACCGCAATTCTCCGGCCAGACCAAGGAGCGCCTGTCGTCCCGTGAAGCGGCGGCGTTCGTCTCCGGTGTGGTCAAGGATGCGTTCAGCCTGTGGCTCAATGCCAACCCGGAAACCGGCATGCTGCTGGCGGAACTGGCGATCAACAATGCCGGCCGTCGCCTCAAGGCCAGCAAGAAGGTCGAGCGCAAACGCATTACCCAAGGCCCGGCGCTGCCGGGCAAGCTGGCCGACTGTGCCGGGCAGGACCCGATGCGTTCCGAGCTGTTCCTGGTGGAAGGTGATTCCGCCGGCGGTTCCGCCAAGCAGGCACGGGACAAGGAATTCCAGGCGATCCTGCCGTTGCGGGGCAAGATCCTCAACACCTGGGAAGTCGACGGCAGCGAAGTGCTGGCCAGCCAGGAAGTGCACAACATCGCCGTGGCCATCGGCGTCGACCCGGGCGCGGCGGACATGAGCCAGCTGCGCTACGGCAAGATCTGCATCCTCGCCGACGCCGACTCCGACGGTCTGCACATCGCGACCTTGCTCTGCGCCTTGTTCGTCCAGCATTTCCGCCCGTTGGTGGATGCCGGTCACGTCTATGTCGCGATGCCGCCGTTGTACCGCATCGACCTGGGCAAAGAGATCTACTACGCCCTCGATGAAGCCGAACGCGATGGCATCCTCGATCGCCTGGTGGCCGAGAAGAAGCGCGGCAAGCCGCAGGTCACCCGATTCAAGGGTCTGGGCGAAATGAACCCGCCACAGCTGCGCGAAACCACCATGGACCCGAACACCCGGCGCCTGGTGCAGTTGACCCTGGAAGATTTCGAGGCCACCTCGGAAATGATGGATATGCTGCTGGCGAAGAAACGCGCCGGTGACCGCAAGACCTGGCTGGAGTCCAAGGGCAACCTGGCCGAGGTGCTGGGCTGATGCGTCTGGGCTTTGCCCTGGCCTGTGGGTTGCTGCTGACGTCGATTACGGTATCCGCCGAGCCGGCGCCACAGCTGCGCGTGTTGTCCGGGCATGTCATCGACGGCATGCGCGGCGGCAACCTGTCCGGGCTGGCGCAGTGCGGCAATGACCTGTGGGCGGTTTCCGACCGCGACGATGGCCAGATCTACCGCCTCGATACCCGCGAATCCGTGTGGCAGGCACAAACTGTGCACATCGACGTACCGACGGTGCCGGACAGCGGTTTGCCCTGGGGGCTGAAGTCTCGCGTCTGGGGGGCTTCGTTCGTGCGTGGCGGCGATCTGGACTTCGAAGGCATCACCTGTGACAGCGCCGGCAATCGCTACATCGTCAGCGAAGGCCATGCCGCTGTCTTGCAAGTGCCGCCAACGGGGCCTGCCACCTGGCTTAAAATTTCGCCGATGATGGTTCGCGAGGCACGGGCCAGAGGCCTGCTGTTGCAATTCAATGCGCTGTTCGAAGGGCTGGTGATCAATCCGGCGGGGGATCGGATGTGGCTCGCCGCCGAGCGTCAAGGCCGGGGGTTACTGATGATCAAGCGCCAGCAGACGTTGTGGGATTGCGACGGTGGTTGCGTGCTGCTGAGCGAGGCGGGCATGGAAATGCAGCCCGAGCAGTTTCCCCGTGCCAAGCCTGTCCCGCGGGATTTTTCTGACCTGTCGCTGTTCAACGGCAAGCTGTTCACCCTTGACCGCAATGCCTTCCAGATCTGTCGCCGGGATGCGCAGACGGCCAAGGTCGAGCGCTGCTGGTCGTACGCCGCCGAGTTGTTGGAGGAGAGCCGTCGTTATTCACAGAACTACGGGCTGGAAGAAGCGTTGATCGTGGATGCCGATGGCGCCTGGATCGGTGTCGACAATAACTTCGGCGCGCGCGCCGATGGTGAAGTCCGCCCGGTGGTCTGGCGTTTCGCCGCACCGGAAGGTGGCTGGAGTGCCAGGCCATGAGACAACAAAGCCCGGGGCAGCGTATCGGCCGGGTGTTCATGGTGCTGGCCTGGTGTGCGGCGCTGTTTCTGGCCACGCGGTTTTTCGCCCAGTGGGAAGCGCGTCAGCAAAATCCGAATGTGGTGGTCAGTTCGGAGCAGGGCGAAGGTTTCATCGAGGTGAAACTGGTGAGCAATGTGCAGGGGCATTTCGTCGCCAGCGGCCAGATCAACGGCCAGCCGGTGGACTTCATGCTCGATACCGGGGCGACCGATGTGTCGATTCCGGCGGGCCTGGCCAAGCGCTTGAAGCTCGAAGAAGGATTCGGCGTGACCCTGAGCACGGCCAACGGCCTGAGCCAGGGCTATCGCACCCGTATCGAGCGCCTGCAACTGGGCGACATCGTGCTACGGGATGTACGCGCACTGGTGGCCCCGGGGCTGCACGGCGATCAGGTGTTGCTCGGCATGAGCGCACTGAACAAACTTGAATTTACCCAGCGCGGTGGCACCATGCTGCTGCGCCAGACAACGAACCGATGAGGCCCGCATGAGCGACTCCCTTGATCTCAGCCTGGACGGTGTAGAACGCCGGTCACTGGCTGACTTCACCGAAAATGCCTACCTCAACTACTCCATGTACGTGATCATGGACCGTGCCTTGCCGCATATCGGCGACGGTCTGAAACCGGTACAGCGCCGCATTATTTATGCGATGAGCGAGTTGGGGCTGGACGCCGATTCCAAGCACAAGAAATCGGCGCGTACCGTCGGTGACGTGCTCGGTAAGTTCCACCCCCACGGCGACTCGGCCTGCTACGAAGCCATGGTGCTGATGGCCCAGCCGTTCAGCTATCGATACACGCTGGTCGACGGCCAGGGCAACTGGGGTGCGCCGGATGATCCCAAGTCCTTCGCCGCCATGCGTTACACCGAAGCGCGGCTGTCGCGTTATTCCGAAGTGCTGCTCAGCGAGCTGGGCCAGGGCACGGCGGACTGGGGCCCGAACTTCGACGGTACCCTCGACGAACCGCTGGTGTTGCCGGCACGTTTGCCGAATATCCTGCTCAACGGCACCACCGGTATCGCCGTGGGCATGGCCACCGACGTTCCGCCGCACAACCTGCGGGAAGTCGCCACGGCGTGCGTGCGTTTGCTCGACGAGCCCAAGGCCACGGTCGAACAGCTCTGTGAACACATCCAGGGCCCGGACTACCCGACCGAAGCGGAAATCATCACCCCGCGCGCCGACCTGCTGAAAATCTACGAAACCGGTCGCGGTTCGGTGCGCATGCGCGCCGTGTATCACATCGAAGACGGCGACATCATCGTCACCGCGCTGCCACATCAGGTCTCGGGCGCCAAGGTGCTGGAACAGATCGCCGCGATGATGCAGGCCAAGCCGTCCAAGGCACCGCAAATCGCCGACCTGCGTGACGAATCCGACCACGAAAACCCGTGCCGGATCGTGATCATTCCGGGCGCGCGAAAAAACTTCGACCACGATGCCCTGATGCAGCACCTGTTCGCCAGCACCGAGCTGGAGTCGAGCTACCGGGTCAACATCAATATCATCGGCCTGGACGGTAAGCCGCAGCTGAAGAACCTGCGGGCGCTGCTGGTCGAATGGCTGGAGTTCCGGGTGCAGACCGTGCGTCGTCGCCTGCAATTCCGCCTCGACAAGGTCGAGCGTCGCCTGCACCTGTTGGACGGTTTGTTGATTGCCTACCTCAACCTGGATGAAGTGATCCACATCATCCGTACCGAGGAACACCCGAAAGCCGCGCTGATCGAACGTTTCGCCCTCAGCGAAATCCAGGCTGACTACATCCTCGACACCCGTCTGCGTCAGTTGGCGCGACTGGAAGAGATGAAGCTGCGTGCCGAGCAGGATGAACTGCTCAAGGAACAAGCCAAGCTGCAAGCCCTGCTCAGCAGCGAAACCAAGTTGAAAAAACTGGTGCGCAGCGAGCTGATCAAGGACGCTGAAACCTACGGCGATGACCGTCGGTCGCCTATCGTCGAGCGCGCCGAAGCCAAGGCCCTGACCGAGCACGATCTGCTGCCGAACGAGAAAGTGACGGTGGTGCTGTCGGAAAAAGGCTGGATTCGCTCCGCCAAAGGCCACGAAATCGACGCCACCGGGCTTTCCTACAAGGCCGGGGACGGTTTCAAGGCTCTGGCAGCCGGGCGCTCCAACCAGTTTGCCGTGTTTATCGACTCCACCGGCCGCAGTTATTCGGTGGCCGCCCACACCTTGCCGTCGGCTCGTGGCCAGGGCGAACCGCTGACCGGTCGCCTGACGCCGCCGCCAGGGGCGAGTTTCGAATGCGTGTTGATGCCCGAAGACGACGCGTTGTACGTGATTGCCTCCGACGCCGGCTACGGTTTCGTGGTCAAGGGTGAAGACCTGCAAGCCAAGAACAAGGCGGGCAAGGCCCTGTTGAGCCTGCCGAACAACGCCAAGGTCATGCTGCCGCGCCCTGTGGCCGATCGTGAGCAGAACTGGCTGGCGTCGGTGACGACCGAAGGTCGCCTGCTGATATTCAAGATCAGCGACCTGCCACAATTAGGTAAGGGCAAAGGCAACAAGATCATCGGGATCCCCGGTGAACGAGTGGCCAGTCGTGAAGAGTATGTGACGGACATCGCCGTATTGCCGGACGGTGCAACACTGGTGTTGCAGGCCGGGAAACGTACCTTGTCACTGAAAGCGGACGATCTCGAACACTACAAGGGTGAACGTGGTCGTCGTGGCAATAAGTTGCCGCGGGGCTTCCAGCGGGTAGATGCGCTACTCGTCGAAAGCCCGGTCAACTGAGCGCTACTGCGTTCAGTTGACCGAAGAACGCGAGTTTGAGGCGCCGATCTACGATTTAACCCGTAGTTCGGCGCTTTGCGCTGGAGTCGGAACGCATATTCACGGATGATATGGCCTTTCAAGCGCCGGCATTGCCGCGCGTTCTTCATATTTATTGAGTATTTTCACTGTGGTCAGCCTTTTTGCGACCACCTGGATGGGACGATGACTGCTCTGCGCCTTCCTTTTATTCTTTTGCTCGCCGGCGTTCTTGGCCTGGCGGGTTGCAGCGTTCACCAACCGGTGTCGTTGTATCAGCTGGACGCGGGTAGTCCGGTTCAGCCCGCACAGAACGCGGGCATGGCGGTATTGTTGGGGCCTGTGACCGTGGCCGACTACCTGCAACGCGAAACCCTGTTGCAGCGCCAGCCCGATGGCAGCCTGCAAGCCTCGACCGACGGTCGTTGGGCTGGCAGCCTTTCGTCGGATATCGATCAACTGCTACTGCGTCAGGTCGCAGGTCGCCTGGACAGCCAGCGCGTAGTGCTGGCCCCGGCAACACTGGGCTTTACCCCGGACGTCCAGGTCCTGCTGACTATCACGCGCCTGGATTCGGGTGAAAAACAGCCGGCGATCCTCGACGCGCAATGGCGCCTGATCGACCGTCGCGGGCAGGTCCGTGACAACCGCATCATCCATTTGCAGGAACAGCATGCCGGTACCACGGCGGCTCAGGTCCAGGCACAGGGCGTGTTGTTGCAACGCCTGGCCGAGCAATTGTCGGTGGCGCTCAAGCCCCTGGCCAATCAGCCGCCGATCGCCGAAGCCCCGCGCAAGCCGGCAGCCAAGGCGCCAGCACCTGCGGTAGAACAGGAAAAGCAGCCGAAGATCCCGATGGCCGCGCCGATTCGTACGGATATGGAAGTGTTCCGCTTCTAAGGCTGGATGGATTTGAAACAAAGCCCGCATAGATGCGGGCTTTGTTGTTTCTGCAGGATGGAGATATCTGGCGTCAGTTCCGACGAAGAGGCCAGGGCAGGCCACAAAAAAGCCCGCAGACGATCACTCATCTGCGGGCTTGCAGGTTTAAAGGCTAAAAGATCGCAGCCTTCGGCAGCTCCTACGCGCGGCGCTCGTGCATCCGCGCCAATTGCCGCTCCAGCATCGATGGATACGGCTCCATCAACCGCTCCACGCAGCAAGCCCCCTCAGGGCTGGCAATCGGGCGGATCCGTGCGCGCTGGCGGATCAACGCGTCGTCACTGATCCTGCGTTCCACCAGCAGCAGGTTGCGGCTGTGTTGCGACAGGGCCAGGGCGTCCTGGGCGGGATCGGTCAGCAGCAGGTCGATCTGGCTCAGGCCGAACAGTTCGTCGCCCAGGGTCAGGCCCAGTTGCAATTGCAGGGTGATGCCGCTGTCCGCGACTTCGATCTGCAACTGGTGGCCCAGGGCCCGCAGCAGTTCGCCACAGCAGATGGCGTTGGTCAGGTAATCGTCGCCGCTGTCTTCTGTGTGGAACAGCATCAACGTGCTGCCATCGTTCAAGGTCTCTACTTCGCCCTGATACAGCGAGGCGGCCTGGTCGAGGCAATCGCGATAGCGTTCGAGCAGTTCTTCAAGGCGTGCCCGCGGCAGGCGACGCAGTTGCTCCTGGGAGCCCAGTTGCACCGCCAGCACCGCGCTGTGTTGCGGCACGCTCGGCGTGGGCTTGCGAACCACCGGTTGTGGGGCGCTGTCGAGCGACTCGTCGCGCAGATCGGCGAACGGGTCTTCATCATCGTCGTCTTCGACGGTGCTGACGATCTGCCGTGGCGCTGGTTTGAGCGCCGCTACCGGACGGCTCTCGTCGAAACTCGGGTCGCGCAGGTTGCGGACTTCGAAGGCCGGGTCGGCCTCGTCATCCATGTCGTCGAATTCCGGCTCCGGTTCCGGCACAGGGGCGGGCTCCGGGGCGAAGTTGGCGTGCAGCTGGCGCGCCAGGTCGCCGATTTCGTCCTGGCGGTCGGTGGCCGGGGTGTATTCGTCGATATTGCGCAGCCATACCCGCAATTGCAGCAGTGGCGTTGAGAGATAACGCCCCATGCGCAGGCTCAGGGCCAGGGACAAAGCCAGCAGGATGGCGCTCAGAATGCCCATGCTTTGCAGGCTGATGGTCATCGGCTGCTGGAACTGGTCCATGTCCAGGCTGATGCGCAATTGCCCGGCAGTCACGTCCTGGAAGGTGATCTTGCTCTGGTACATGCCCTCGGCTTCGCCCAGCAGGCTATGCTTGGGACGCTGGCCGGATTCGGCGAGGATGCGGTTGTCCGGGCTGTAGATGGCGGCGTGGGCCACCAGCTTGTTCTTGGTCAGGTTATTGAGCAGCACATTGAGGCTGAGGATGTCATTGGACACCAACAGCTCGGTGGCCGAGGTGGCCGTCTGCGTGGTCAGGCTTTCGCCCAGCGCATCCGCCTGCTCGTGCATGGCCTGCTTGAACTGCAGGCCCATCACACCGGCATAGATGACCAGGGCCAGGGCGACCAGGATCACGTTATGGCTGGCGATGCGCAATGCAATCGGTACACGGCGGTGACGCAGTGCCCGGAAGATCAGCAGGAAGAAGTTGTCGGTTTTTACTGGCGTAGGCCGGTTCACTTGAGCTCGGCTCTTTTGTCCGTGGAGTTGACGCGCAGTATAGCGACAGGCCCTAGACCGTCAAAGCGCTCACGGTGCCCGATGGTCACTGAAAGTGGGTAGAATGCGGTTTTTTTCCACCTGCGGGGGTGCGCCTTGCGCGAAATCGTCCTGATAAACATCACGGGAGTCGACCGTCCGGGTCTGACTGCGGCCATTACCGGCGTTCTGGCCCAGGGTGGTGTGAACATTCTCGACATCGGTCAGGCGGTGATCCATGACACCTTGTCGTTCGGTATCCTGGTTGAAATTCCCGACACCGAACAAGGCAGGTCCGTGCTCAAGGACATCCTGTTCAAGGGCTATGAGCTCGATCAACAGGTGCGTTTCACGCCGGTGTCCGAAGAGGATTACCAGCAGTGGGTCGGCAACCAGGGCAAAAAACGCCACATCGTGACCCTGTTGACCCGCAAGGTAACGGCCGGGCAGTTGCAGGCCGTGAGTTCGATCACCGCCAAATATGGCCTGAACATCGACCACATCGATCGTCTGTCCGGGCGCATGCCGCTGGACACGCCGGCCGACAAGGGCAAGGGCTGCATCGAGTTTTCCGTGCGTGGCGAAGCGGCTGATCCGCAGGCGCTGCGTGCCGAATTCCTCAGCGTTGCCCAGGAACTGAACGTCGATATTGCCTTCCAGGAAGATTCGCTGTTCCGTCGCAACCGTCGCCTGGCTGTGTTCGACATGGATTCAACGCTCATCGAAGCCGAAGTGATCGATGAACTGGCCAAGGCTGCGGGCGTCGGCGACAAAGTGTCGGAAATCACCGAGCGGGCGATGGCCGGCGAACTGGATTTTCGCGCCAGCTTCAAGGAACGCCTGGCCTTGCTCAAGGGGCTGGACGTCGGTGTGCTGGACTCCATTGGCGCCTCGCTGCGCCTGACCGAAGGTGCTGAAACCCTGTTCGCCGAACTCAAGCGCCTGGGCTACAAGACCGCGATTCTGTCAGGTGGCTTCACCTACTTCGCCAAGCAATTGCAGGCCAGGCTGGGTATCGACTACGTGTTCGCCAACGAACTGGAAGTGGTCGACGGCAAAGTCACCGGCGTGGCGGTCGAGCCGATTGTCGATGCGCAGCGCAAGGCGGATTTGCTGAAGGAACTGGCACACAAGGAAGGCTTGCGCCTGGAGCAGACCATTGCGGTTGGCGACGGTGCCAATGACTTGCCGATGCTGGCGATTGCCGGGTTGGGCGTGGCGTTCCGTGCCAAGCCGCTGGTGAAGCAGTCGGCCAAGCAGGCGATTTCGACTCTGGGCCTGGACGGCGTGCTGTATCTGCTGGGCTTCCGCGATCGCGACGGACAGCTCTGATACACCCGAAATAAATGTGGGAGCGGCGGTGCGGCGCTCCCACAGGGATGCAGCTCGGTCTTTAAGCTTTTGGCGAGCCCATGCCCTGACCCATCTGCACCGCAGTACCGGCGGTCATTTCTTCAGCCCACTTCACCTGATCCGGCCCGAACAGCACGACAGCGGTCGAACCCAGTTTGAAGCGTCCCAGCTCCGCACCTTTTTCCAGGTGGATCGGCGCGCGCGCGGCTTCGTCATAGCGGAAGGTTTTCAGCTCGCGCTTCGGCGGCGTGACCAGGCCGGCCCACACCGTTTCAATCGACGCCACGATCATCGCGCCCACCAGCACCACGGCCATAGGCCCGCGCTCGGTGTCGAAAATGCACGCCACGCGCTCGTTGCGGGCGAACAGTTCCGGAACGTTTTCAGCGGTGGTCTGGTTGACCGAGAACAGGCGGCCCGGGATGTAGACCATTTCGCGCAGGGTGCCGGCCAGCGGCATGTGCACGCGGTGGTAGTCCTTCGGCGACAGGTAGATGGTCGCGAAGTCGCCCCCCATGAACGGCGCAGCATTTGCCGCATCGCCACCCAACAGTTCCAGCACGCTGAAGCTGTGGCCCTTGGCCTGGAACACGCGGCCGTGCTCGATCGGGCCGAGCTGGCTGATCGCACCGTCGGCGGGGCTGAGGATCGCGCCCGGGGTTTCGTCCAATGGACGGGCACCGTCTTTCAATGCACGGGTGAAGAACGCGTTGAAGTGCTCGTAGGCGGTCAGGTCTTCGACCAGCGCCTGGGACATGTCCACCTGATAACGCTTGGCGAACCAGGCGGTAAAGGCATTCTTGAACCAGCGAACGCGGCATTCGGCGATGCAGCCGGCCAGTCGCGAGAGCAGGTTGTGGGGCAGCAGGTACTGGCCGAGGAGAAACAGACGCTTGTTCATTAACGGTCCTTAAAAATCTTAAATTTCTACCGGGGTATCGGGATGGTTGCCCCATTCGCCCCAGGAGCCGGCGTAGCCTTTGACCCGCGGATAACCGAGGGATTTGGCCACCAGATAGGTGAAGCCAGAACGATGGTGAGTCTGGCAGTGGGTAATCACTTCTTTGTCTTTGCTGATCCCGAGTTGTTCGAGGATCTGCGGCATGTCGGTGCGGATGCGCAACTGGCGTGCCCGATCCATGCCCGCGGTCCATTCGAAATTGACCGCGCCGGGAATGTGCCCGCCCTTGGCTGCCAGGACTTTCTCGCCGGAGTACTCCTGCGGCCCGCGTGCATCCCAGATTGCCAGGTCGGCGGCGCCGAGGCGGCTTTGCAGGTATTCGCGGGTGGCGGTGGGTTCGTCGTGCAAGGTCAGTGAAACCGGGCCGCCCACCGGTGGCGGGATCTGGATCGACATGGGCAAGCCTTCCGCCAGCCAGGCCGTCAGGCCGCCGTCGACATAGTGGTACTTGCTGTGGCCGATGACATCCAGCAGCCAAATGAAGCGCCCGGCCCAACCGCCGCCTTCGTCGTCATACACCACGTAGATCGCGTCGGGGTTGTGTCCCAGTTCACCAAACAGCGCTTCGAGTGCTGCCTGCGGGGGCATCAGCCCCGGGGCGGGGGCCTGGCCGAGCTGTGTGCGTTTCGGATCGACAAAGCGTGCGCCGGGAATGTGCCCTTCGGCGTAGCGGGCGGGACTGGTCAAGTCCACCAGAATCAGTTCGCGGGCGTCGAGGCGAGGGAGCAAGTCGCTCGGCTCGATCACCAGCGGCAAGCCAGAGAAGTCAGACATGTGAGGTCTCCAGAGCACAAAAGGGAGGATTGTAACGCAGCTTATTGGCCACGGTGGCTAAAGCTGTGCAGGGCTTTTTCGATGCACTGCGCGGTTTTGCCGAAGGCCTGTACGGAAATTTCCGAAAACGGCCCGCCGCCTTGATCCGCCACGACGATCATGATCACCCGGCCATTGTTGACCAGCGAGCGCAGCAGCAAGTGTTCACCATTGAACTGCGAACGCAGGCTGTTGGGCAGCAGGGCCGAGAATTGCGCGTTGTTGGTTGGCGTCAGTCGCACCTGGGCCTGTTGCGCGAGCAGGCGTTGCAACACGTTGCTCTGGCTGACCACGAAATTCAACCCGGCAGCCTCCTTCGGCAGGCCGGCCGTTTGGTGCACGCGCAGATTGGCGTGGGTGCGGTCGGCCATCAGGATCATCACCCGGCGCATGCCGCAGGCCACGAGGGCGTCCCGGGCGGCGATGGTCAAGTGCATGGCATTGGTGAAACGACTCGGCTCGACCAGCAGTTCGGCGCATTGCTTGCGCCACTTCGCCAGGTCTTCGGCGGTGGGTGCCGCTGCCGGCAGCAAGCCTGCGTGGACACGGTTCATGCCCCACGGCCAGATCAGCGACTCGGCGGGGTGCCAGAGGTCGGGCATGGCGTGTTGGCGTGCGCTGTTGGCGGCTTGCTGGTGCAGTTGTTGCTGCAGCTCGTCCATCGGCATTTGCAGGTAAAGGCTGGTCAGGTACTGCCAGCGCTCACTGTGGGGGCTGTCCCAGGCGTGTTGCGCCGACAGCGCCAGCCCGTTGGCCAGCAGCACGGTATTGGCCGGTTGATTGAGCCAGCGGCGCAGGGTCGGATCGTCATCGAGGCGGTTCTGCTGGCGCAGTGGATGCTCGCTGTCACGGGCAATACGCAGGACCTTCACCAGTTCCCGCTGCTCGGTGAGCAGCAGTCGATAGCCTTGCTGCACCCAGATCGGCAGGTGCCAGACCTCCACCAGTGCCTGGCCAATCTCCAGCAGGCGTACGCCAAACAGTTGCTGTTCGACTTTGCGTGCCGATTCACCTTTATGGATGACCCGCAGCTCCCAGTCTTCGAGCAGTTTCGGATGGGTCAGCGCCAGCGGCCACAGGGGCGAAAGAAACAGCAGGCTGCCCCAGTGGATGTCCTGCCACAGGCGCGCCAGGCGACTGGCAAAAAAGCCATTGGCCTGTTGCGTGGCGTGCTGGCTGATCATCTGCAACTGACGCAGGGCTTTGGGAATCTCGGACTGGGGTTCGGCGGGCAGGCGCGCGAGCAGTTCTTCGGTGCGTTTCAGGCCGAGGCGATTGATCGCAACTTCAAGGTTTTCCGCAGGCTCGGTCATGCCGCCGTGGGTATGCCGGTTGGCTTCGCGAATCACGCTCAAGGCCAGGGCCGGGCTGCCTTGCATGAGGTCGGCGATATCGCGCAACGAGCTGCGATTGTCGCGGATGGCCTTGCAGACCCGGTCGTGGCTGGCTTGCGGAACCGGCAGGCGCACGCCATCGAGAAGCTTGACCCAGCCTTCGAGAGTGGTCGGTTTCGGGGTTGGGGCGTTCGTTTCGTTAACCATGGTGGGAGGCGATCATCGTCAACAGTACCTGTGCCCGCAAGGGGTCAAATTAGCTTTTCGCCTGAACTGGCTATAGTCTGGCGCAGTTTTGCCGATAAGTAGAAGAAGAGATTTTTTAACTTCCGAATATGACCTTGAACCCGACTCAGTAAGTGCTCTCCTAACCTATGGCTAAAATTATCGGCATCATCGTCGTATTCGCGAGCGTGCTCGGCGGATACGTGCTTTCCCACGGCAAGATTGCCGCCCTGATCCAGCCTTTCGAGGTCATGATCATCGGCGGCGCGGCCCTCGGCGCCTTCTTGCAGGCCAACCCCGGCTATATGACGATGCACGTGCTCAAGAAGTCCCTGAGCATGTTCAGTTCGCGTTTCAACCACGCCTTCTACCTGGAAGTGCTGGGCCTGATCTACGAGATCCTCAACAAGAGCCGCCGCGAAGGCATGATGGCCATCGAAGGCGACATCGAAGATGCCGCCGCGAGCCCGATCTTCGCCAAGTACCCGACGGTGCTGAAGGACGAGCGCATGACCGCGTTCATCTGCGATTACCTGCGCATCATGTCCTCCGGCAACATGGCTCCCCACGAGCTGGAAGGCTTGTTCGACATGGAGCTGTTCAGCCTCAAGGAAGACCTTGAGCATCCATCCCACGCCGTCAACGGCATCGCCGATGCCATGCCTGGTTTCGGTATCGTCGCGGCGGTACTGGGGATCGTGGTGACCATGGCTTCGTTGGGTGAGGGCGACCAGAAGTCCATCGGCCTGCACGTGGGTGCGGCATTGGTGGGTACCTTCTTCGGTATTCTCGCCGCCTACGGCTTCTTCGGCCCGCTGGCCCATTCCCTGGCCCACGATGCCAAGGAAGAACTGAACGTCTACGAAGCCATCAAGGCCTCGCTGGTGGCTTCGGCTTCCGGCATGCCGCCATCGCTGGCCGTGGAGTTCGGGCGCAAGGTCCTGTACCCGGCGCACCGTCCAAGCTTCGCCGAGCTGGAACAAGCGGTTCGCGGTCGTTAGTGCTTTGTTTCGCAAATACGCTCCTTTTTGGCGAGTGACTGTTGTTGCCAGACAAGGCGCCGCGACGAGTCATAGCCCGCTATGGCGAGGAGCGGCAACGCAGTATGGCGACAACAGGCACCGTCAAAAAGGAACAGTATTTGTGAGACAGAGCACTCTCCATGGAAAATAACCAGCCGATAATCATCAAGCGCGTCAAGCGCATCGCCGGCGGGCATCACGGGGGCGCCTGGAAAATCGCCTTCGCCGACTTCGCCACGGCGATGATGGCGTTCTTCCTGGTGTTGTGGCTGCTGTCCACCGCCACGCCGGAACAGAAGATTGCCATCGCCGGTTACTTCAAGGACCCGATCGGCTTTTCCGAAAGCGGCACGCCCTACATCATCGATCTGGGCGGCACACCGACCCTGGCGCCGGAAAACACTCTCAACCCGGAGGTGAAGTCCCAACCACAACCGGACAAGGTCACCATCGATACCGATCAGGTCGAAGGCATGGCCGAGCAGGTCGAAAAAGAGCGCCTCGAACTGTTGCTGCAAGAATTGCAGAACAAGGTCGAAGAAAACCCGCAGATGCAGAAGTTCAAGGACCAGATCCTGTTCGAGATCACTCAGGACGGCCTGCGCATCCAGATCATGGACGCGGAAAACCGCCCGATGTTCGACTCAGGCTCAGCTCGCTTGAAGCCGTATTTCGAAGACATCCTGCTGGCCATGGCCGACACCATCAAGGCGGTGCCGAACAAGATCAGCATCAGCGGCCACACCGATGCCAAGCCATACACCGGCACCGGTGATTTCGGTAACTGGGAGCTTTCGGCCAATCGTGCCAACGCCGCACGGCGTGCGCTAGTGGCGGGCAGCTATCCGGATGCTCAGGTGGCACGGGTGGTCGGCTATGCCTCGTCGGCCCTGTTCGATCGCGAGCATCCGTTCAACCCGGTGAACCGCCGTATCGACATCGTCGTACTGACGAAAAAAGCCCAGCGAGCGATCGAAGGTTCGCAAGGGGCGGAGCCTGCTCCTGATGCACCGCAGGGTTCGGCCGCTCCGGGAGCCGTACCGGCTAAGCCGGTCGATCCGAACGCGTTGCCGGCGGACAAGGAGCCTCTGCCGGCTCATGAACTGCGTGAGCGTCTGAACCTGTTCGACGACCCGGCACCGAAACCGGGCGAGCCAGCCAAACCGGCTGAACCGCCCAAACAGTGACCGATAAAAAAGCCGACAGCGATGTCGGCTTTTTTGTCGGCGTTTTCTACGTTAAAAGCCGCGGATGACTCGGGACTTGAGG
This sequence comes from Pseudomonas sp. IT-P258, assembly GCF_949767825.1. NCBI lineage: Bacteria > Pseudomonadati > Pseudomonadota > Gammaproteobacteria > Pseudomonadales > Pseudomonadaceae > Pseudomonas > Pseudomonas sp. IT-P258. Next base: position 422,954 of record NZ_CATKPU010000043.1, read on the forward strand.
TCGGCGTGAAAGCGATCCGCATTGGATTTGTTGACGCTGCGCACCGACTCGCTACCGGTCACCGAATCCAGTGACATCGAACGCTTGAGCGTCGACTCGTTGCGATAGGCATCGATAAAGAAGTCGATGTCCCGGTCGCTGATCAGCTTCGGCCATTTATCTAGGTACAACGGCAGCTCTGTCGGGCCGGTCTTGAACGAGCAGATACGCCGATTAGTGATCGTCGCCTCACCGATTTCGAACGGCACCCACCAGGACAGCGCGGTTTTCTCCGATACCACTGCCAGCAGGTGCGTGCATTCGCTGATGTTGCGGGTGATCACCCCGGTGATGTCGTCGGTGGTCTGGGATTCGGCATCCAGCACGTCGAGGTAGGTCTTGATGTTGGCCTGGATCAGGCGTGTGTTGATGTGAACCGCGTGGGCGCGGTCCATGTGGCGGTAGCTGATAAACACTGGCATCAGAAATGTCCCTTGATCGCGAGTTCGCGGTAATAGGCGCCGAGGGCGGTGAGGCGGCAGCCGGTGGCGTGGATGGCGGCGTAGTACATGTGTTCGGCGTCCACCGGTTCGACCAGGCTGTGGCGGTTGCACTTTTGCAGTTGGGCGAAGACCTCGCCCTGTTCCGGGTTGAACTCGGGTTCGGTGGGCTCAAAGCTGGGGGCGAGGGGGTACACCGACTCCGCTTCGGCAAACCATTCGGGGAGTTTGCGCAGGATCTCCTTGGGGATCAGCGGCGACACTTCGCGCAGGGAGATGAACTGCGACACGTTGGTCTTGAACACCGGACGCTGTTCCCAGGCATCGAGGGCGTTGTCGACAAATGAATAAAGGCTGCCGGGAGTGATCTTGCCCAGGATGTTCGCTGCGCCACCGTGCAGGGCCTGGAGCAACAATCCGGTGAACACACCGTGCTGCACGCCCTCCATCGCCGGTTCTTCCTTTTTGCAGGCGGTCAGGATGGTCATGCCTTCGCCGACCACGCTGCCCTCACTGCGCAAGGCGCGCAGTTCGCCGGCCGAGCCGCTCTGGCAACAGTCGAGAATGATCACTTTGTTCTTGATCTTCGTGGCCTTGCTCGCCCAGTTGAGAATGTCGCTGAGGCGAATCCCGTCCTTGGCACTCTTGTAATCCTGCGGGATCAACATGCCTTCGTCGGTGTCAGTGTCGAAGCAGCCGTGGCCGGCGAAATACAGCAGCGCGACATTGCAGTCGCCGGCAAACAGCTCACGGATCTGGTCTTCGAGTTTTTCCCGACTCAGATAGTCCTCGGCGGAGGTCAGTACGATGTTCTTGAAGTTCGGATCGCCATTGGCGTCGGTCTTGAGCACGGAGGCCATGGCCATGGCGTCATTGCTGCAGCCGCTCAGGCGTGACACATGGGAGTAGTCGTTGATGCCGATAAACAGTCCCTTGCGCATGGTTACACCGCCGTATGCTGGCGAATCGCATCGATGATGCTGTTGGTGTTCCACGCACATTCGGCATGTGCCGCGTCACGTACCACCGTGGAAATGCGCTCGGCACCGAACGGCTTGATCGCAATGATCACCTTGCCCATGCGCTTGGCGATCTCGATTTCCTTGTTGATCCACTTGCTGTAGGTGGAATACATCCCGGCCATGATCAATACCGCCGAACACGGGCGGATCTTGTTTTCGATGGCCTCCTCAAGTTGTTTGTCGGTTTTCGCGCCGACGATCGGGTTGTCCGGCGGTACCGAAAAATTCTTGTATGTGAAACCGGGCTTGGCGTTGAGCAGGCGCACGAGATTGTCGTGGGCGTCGGAGTAGTTCCACGAGTGGCTGATGAACAGGTGGTAGGTTTGCATGGGTGTCCCTCGGAGTCGCTGGAGTGCGAAGAGGGTTTGAACTTAGGCGAATGCAGGGCGGCCACAAGGTGTCGGCGCGGAAAGAGAAATGCCCTACAAGCGAGCGTGCGTACGTCTTACAGAAAGGTCTGATGTTTAAGAGGGGGGGAAGATCCAGCCGTCGGCCGCCCCGCTGAAGGCAGGGCGGTCGGCACGTCTGTTTAGTAGCCGTTTTCCGGCAGGCTGGCGATGATCGAGCGGTAGCTGTTCATCCGTTGCTGCTGCACGCGGCCGTCTTCCAGGGCTTTGAGCAGGGCGCAACCCGGTTCGCGGTCATGCTTGCAGTCACGGAAGCGGCAGGTGCCGAGGAGGTCGTTGAACTCGATGAAGCCGGCTTCGACGTCGGCACGGCTGACGTGGCCCAGACCGAATTCGCGGATACCCGGGGAGTCGATCAACTCACCGCCGCCGGGGAAGTGGAACAACCGCGCGGTGGTGGTGGTGTGTGTACCCTGGCCAGACAGCTCGGACAGCGGACCGACGCGGGTTTCGACTTCCGGCAGCAGGCTGTTGACCAGCGATGACTTGCCGACACCGGACTGGCCGACGAACACGCTGATGCGTCCGTCCAGCTGCGTCTGCAATTGCTCCATGCCGTTGCCGTGGTGCGCCGACACTTCCAGCACCGGGTAGCCGAGGGTGCGGTATACGGCGAGCAAGGCGTTCAGTGCAGGAGCGTTGTTTTCGTCGATCAGGTCGAATTTGTTCAGCAGCAACAGTGGCTTGATGCCTGCATGTTCGGCCGCCACCAGGTAACGGTCGATCAGGTTGGCATGGGGCTCGGGCAGCGGTGCAAACACGATGACGATCATGTCGACGTTGGCCGCAACCGGCTTGAGCTGACCACGGCTGTCCGGGCGACATAGCTCGGTGTTGCGCGGCAGTTGCGCCACGATCACGCCGATGCCCTGGTTGCCGGCACGCCAGACCACCTGATCGCCGGTCACCAGCGCCGGCAGGTTGGCGCGCAGGTGGCAACGGAACACCTGGCCGGCCAGTTCGCCATCACGGGCCTCGACTTCGACCTGCACACCGAAGTGCGCGATCACCAGACCGTGCTGTTCCGGGCCCAGATCGCCGCCCTCAAGCGCCTCGACGGCCGAGGACTCGCGTTTGGCGGCGCGGGCAGCGCGTTCGCCCTGAATCTTTTCGATGCGCCAGTTTTGACGACGATTGAGTTGGCGTTTGGCCATGGGTGTTCCGTATCAAGAATGCAGCGATTAGGTAAAACGGCCGCGAGTTTAGCACGCCCGGCCACCGGCCTAGGCTAAACTGCGCAGCATTGCCTAGGAGCCGACACATGCAAAACCCACAGAACCTGATCTGGATCGACTTGGAGATGACCGGTCTGAACCCGGACACGGACGTCATCATCGAAATGGCCACCATCGTCACCGACAGTGACCTGAACACCCTGGCCGAAGGCCCGGTGATCGCCATTCACCACAGCGACGAAATCCTCGCTGGCATGGACGAGTGGAATACTCGTCAGCACGGCGGTTCCGGGCTGACCCAGCGGGTTCGCGACAGCCGCATCAGCATGGCCCAAGCCGAAGCCGAAACCATCGCCTTCCTGGAGAAGTGGGTGCCGAAGGGCAAGTCGCCGATCTGCGGCAACAGCATCTGCCAGGACCGTCGCTTTCTTTATACCCACATGAAATCTCTGGAAAGCTATTTCCACTACCGCAACCTCGACGTTTCCACGCTCAAAGAACTGGCTGCGCGCTGGGCACCGGATGTGCGTGACAGCTTCAAGAAGGGCAGCACCCACCTGGCGCTGGACGACATCCGCGAATCGATTGCCGAGTTGCAGCACTACCGCAAGCATTTCATCAAGTTCTGATACGGCCCACGGTCCTTATGTAGGAGCTGCCGCAGGCTGCGATCTTTTGATCTTGAACACCAAAGTCAAAAGATCGCAGCCTGCGGCAGCTCCTACAGGGGGGGGTTGTAGGCTTTGGTGAAGTGAGTAGACTGCGCGCCTTTTTGCAAGGATCGCCAACATGCTGCTGATGCTCTACCTGATCGCCATCACCACCGAAGCCATGACCGGCGCCCTCTCTGCCGGCCGTCGCGGCATGGACTGGTTCGGTGTGGTGCTGATCGCTTGCGTCACGGCGTTGGGGGGCGGTTCGGTACGTGATGTGCTGCTCGGGCACTATCCGCTGACCTGGGTCAAACACCCTGAATACCTGGTGCTGACCACGGCTGCCGCCATGATCACGGTGTTCACGGCGCGCTGGATGCGCCATCTGCGTTCACTTTTCCTGGTGCTCGATGCCATGGGGCTCGTAGCCTTCACCCTGATCGGCTGCATCACCGCCCTGGAAATGGGCCATGGCATGTTGGTCGCCTCCGTCAGTGGCGTGATCACCGGCGTTTTCGGTGGCATCCTGCGGGACATTTTCTGCAACGATATTCCGCTGATCTTCCGGCGTGAGCTCTATGCCAGCGTTTCGTTTGCGGCGGCGTGGTGTTACATGCTGTGTATCTACCTGCAATTACCCGATGGGCAATCGATTCTGATCACCTTGTTCGGCGGCTTTTTGCTGCGCTTGCTGGCGATCCGTTTTCATTGGGAAATGCCGAAGTTCGTCTACAACGACGAAGCCTGACGTTCAGCGTGTTGCCGCAATGCCCACTCGACATGCTCACGCACCAGTTCCGAAGGGTGCTCCCGACGAGCCTTAAGCGCCTCCAGCACCGGAATCGTTGAAGGCGCATTCCCCAGCCCCACCGCCAGGTTGCGCAACCAGTTTTCGTAACCGGTCCGGCGTAGCGGCGAGCCTTCGGTGCTGCTCAGGAATTTGTCCTCATCCCACATGAACAGTTCCGCCAGTCCGGCATTGTCCAGATTGTGCCGCGGCTTGAAGTCGCCTTCACCGGACGGGCGGGCGAAGCGGTTCCACGGACAGACGATCTGACAGTCATCGCAACCGAACACCCGGTTGCCGATCAACGGTCGCAAATCTTCAGGGATCGCGCCTTTGAGTTCGATGGTCAGGTAGGAAATGCAGCGTCGGGCATCCAGCACATAGGGGCCGACGAAGGCGTTGGTCGGACAAATGTCGAGGCAGGCGCTGCACCGCCCGCAATGTTCGGTGGCGTGGGGCGGGTCGACCGGTAGTGGCAGGTCGACGAACAGTTCGGCGAGAAAAAAGTAACTGCCGGCCTTGCGATTCAAGACCAGGGTGTTTTTGCCGATCCATCCAAGACCCGCCTGTTCGGCGATGGCTTTTTCCAGCACCGGGGCACTGTCGACAAAAGCGCGGAAGCCAAATGGTCCAATCTCGGCCTGAATCTTTTCTGCCAGTTGCTGAACGCGTTTGCGGATCAGCTTGTGGTAATCGCGACCCAGGGCATAACGGGAGACGTAGGCTTTTTCCGGTTGGGCGAGCATTTTTGCCATCTGCGTGTCGCCGGACAGGTAGTCCATGCGCAGGGATACCACGCGCAACGTACCCGGCACCAGCTCTTCGGGGTGCGAGCGTTTGCTGCCGTGGGCGCCCATATAGTCCATTTCGCCGTGGTAGCCAGCTTCGAGCCAGCGTTCCAGGTGCTGCTCATGCTCGGCCAGGTCGAGGCCGCTGATGCCGACTTGCTGAAAGCCAAGCTCGCGGCCCCAGTCCTTGATGGATTGGGCGAGGGCGGGCAGGTCTGTGGTAATAGCGGGCATGAGACGAGAGAAACCGGAGCTGAGGTGCGTATAATTCTGCCAGACATCGGAGCCCGAAGACGCATGCCGCACACTAAAGATGAATTACCCGACGCGCTGTACAGTGCCGCCCAGGTGCGAGCGCTCGACGCGAGCCTGATCGCCGCCGGCACAGCGGGCTTCGAATTGATGCAGCGCGCGGCGCGGGCGACGTGGCGGGCGCTGGTGCGGCAATGGCCGACCGCGAACGAACTGAGCGTGCTGGCCGGGCATGGCAATAACGCAGGCGACGGCTACCTGGTGGCTGTGTTGGCCCAGCGTGCCGGTTGGTCGGTGCGGGTGCTGGCGGTGGGGGATCCGCAGCGCTTGCAGGGTGATGCGGCGTTGGCCCATGCCGAGGCGGTGTCCGAAAACGTGCTCATCGAGCCCTGGACGGCACAATCCGGATTGCGCGGCATCGTGCTGGATGCTTTGCTTGGCACCGGTCTGAGCGGTGACGTGCGTGATCCCTATGCCAGCGCCATCGTCGCGATCAATGCCAGCGGGCTGCCGGTTGCGGCGGTGGATATTCCGTCAGGGTTGTGTGCGGATACGGGGCGCATCCTTGGTCATGCCGTGCATGCCGACCTGACGGTCACGTTCATTGGCTTGAAGGTGGGGTTGTTCACCGGCGAGGCGGCCAATGTGGTCGGTGAGCTGGTGTTCAACGACTTGCACGCGGACCCACAGCTGATAGAAGGCGCTGCTTTCTCCGCCCGTCGCCTGACCGCTGCTAATCTGCCGCGTCCAATGGCGCGGGCACAGGCTTCCCACAAAGGTAAGTTCGGCCATGTGTTGCTGATCGGTGGCGACCGTGGGTTGGGTGGCGCGATCCTGCTGAGCGCGCAAAGTGCGCTGCGCAGCGGAGCGGGCATGGTGTCGGTGGCGACCCGTAGCGAACACGTGTCCGCCGCGCTGGCGCGGATCCCCGAGGCGATGGTGCTGGGCACTTCGTCGGCCAATCAATTGATGGGTTTGCTTCAAAAAATTTCTGTATTGGTTGTCGGTCCGGGGCTGGGCCAGGCTGGATGGGGGCGCAGCTTGTTGTCGGCCGCTGCCAATGCACCGCTGCCGCAAGTCTGGGACGCCGATGCGCTGAACATGTTGGCCGGGGAGCGTGTGAGTTTGCCCGGTAATTGCGTGATCACTCCGCATCCGGGCGAAGCGGCACGCTTGCTTGGGGTGAGCACTGCCGACGTTCAGTCTGACCGTCCCGCCGCAGCCCATGCCTTGAGCAAAAAATATACAGCTGTCGTCATCCTGAAAGGTGCCGGCAGCCTGATCGTCCATCCCGATGGGCGTCTGGCGCTGTGTCATCAGGGGCACCCGGCCATGGCCACCGCCGGTTTGGGCGATGTGCTGGCCGGTCTGGTCGGCGCATTGCTGGCCCAGGGCATGGAGCCATTCGACGCAGCCTGCCTGGCGGTCTGGCTGCACGCCAATGCCGGGGCACAACAAGGAAAATCGGGCCGTGGGCTGGCGGCCAGTGATCTGATCCCAGCCATTCGTCAATTGTTGGAGGAGCAAGCACCGTGTCTGAAGTAACCCTGTATCTGGCCGATGAGCTGGCCATGAGCGACTTTGGCGCACGCATTGCCCGAATCACCCAAGGCCATGGCCTGATCTTCCTTGAGGGTAACCTGGGGATGGGCAAAACCACGTTGTCCCGAGGCATCATCCGCGGTCTGGGGCATGTCGGGTCAGTCAAAAGCCCGACCTTTACCCTGGTTGAGCCCTACGAGATCGGCGACATTCGCGCCTTCCATTTCGATTTGTACCGTCTGGTCGATCCGGAAGAGCTAGAGTTCCTCGGTATCCGCGACTACTTCGAAGACGATGCCCTGTGTCTGATCGAATGGCCCGATAAAGGTGCAGGCTTTTTGCCAAAGCCTGACCTGACCATTACCATTAGCCCGCAAGACAGCGGGCGTTCGCTGAAAATTTTATCCCAAGGCTCGCGTGGCGAGGCCTGGTGTGCCGCTTTGGCATTGGAATCCAAATAGATGATGGGGTTAGGTATGCGCTTTCGCGCGTTGGTGGCTGCCGTAGGGGTGTTGTTTTTGGCGGTGACCGTCGACGCTGTGGCCGATTCGAAGGTCAACAGTGTTCGTCTGTGGCGGGCACCGGACAACACGCGACTGGTGTTTGACCTGACCGGCCCGGTGCAGCACAGCGTTTTTACCCTGACGGCTCCGGATCGCCTGGTCATCGACATCAATGGCGCGACCCTCGGTGCGCCGCTCAACGTCAATACCTCGAACACCCCGATTACCGCCATGCGCTCGGCCCAGCGCACGCCGACCGACCTGCGGGTGGTCATCGACCTGAAAAAGGCCGTGACGCCGAAAAGCTTCTCCCTGGCACCGAACGCCCAGTACGGCAACCGGTTGGTGGTCGATCTGTTCGATAACGCCGCAGACGCCGCGCCTCCTCCAGCGCCGACACCGTCGGTCGCCACTGTGCCTGCCGTACCGGTCACGCCGACGGAGCCTGCTATCAAATTGCCGCCAGCCCCGGCCGGCAAACGCGACATCATTGTGGTGATCGATGCCGGTCACGGTGGCGAAGATCCGGGGGCTTCCGGCTCCCGAGGCCAGCGCGAGAAAGACGTGGTGCTGCAGATCGCCCGCGAAACCCAACGCCAGGTCAACGGCATGAAAGGCTTCCGCGCCGAACTGACCCGGACCGGCGACTACTTCATTCCACTGCGCGGCCGTACCGAAATTGCCCGCAAGAAAGGCGCAGACCTGTTCGTCTCGATCCACGCCGACGCCGCGCCTTCTGCCGCCGCTTTCGGTGCCTCGGTGTTTGCCCTGTCTGATCGCGGCGCGACTTCCGAGACCGCCCGTTGGCTCGCCGACAGCGAAAACCGCTCCGACCTGATCGGTGGCGCCGGCAACGTCAGCCTCGATGACAAGGACCGCATGCTCGCCGGCGTACTGCTCGATTTGTCGATGACGGCATCCCTGACCTCCAGCCTGAACGTTGGCCAGAAGGTGCTGAGCAACATCGGCCGGGTGACACCGCTGCACAAGCAACGGGTCGAACAGGCCGGGTTCATGGTGCTGAAATCGCCGGACATTCCGTCGATCCTGGTGGAAACCGGGTTTATCTCCAACGCCAACGAAGCCTCCAAGCTTGCCGCGTCGAGCCACCAGCAGGCGCTGGCGCGTTCAATCAGCAGCGGCGTGCGCCAGTTCTTCCAGCAGAACCCGCCACCGGGCACTTATATTGCCTGGCTGCGCGACTCCGGCAAGATTGTGCAGGGGCCGCGTGATCACCGCGTCAACCCGGGCGAGACCCTGGCGATGATCGCCGTGCGCTATCAGGTTTCGCCCGCGACCCTGCGCAGCGCCAACAACCTGTCGAACGATGAGCTCAAGATCGGTCAGCACCTGACCATTCCGGGCACTGAACTGGCGGCCAAAGAATGAATCAGGTCGTGAACAACGGCGCGCGAATCGAGCTCCTCAGCCCGCGACTGGCGAACCAGATTGCCGCGGGTGAGGTGGTCGAGCGGCCGGCTTCGGTGATCAAGGAGCTGCTGGAAAACAGCCTGGATTCCGGCGCCAAGCGCATCGACGTCGATGTGGAGCAGGGCGGCGTCAAGCTGCTGCGGGTGCGCGACGATGGCAGCGGCATTTCCGCCGATGACCTGCCGCTGGCCCTGGCCCGTCACGCCACCAGCAAGATTCGCAACCTGGAAGACCTCGAACAGGTCATGAGCCTGGGGTTTCGCGGCGAGGCCCTGGCATCGATCAGCTCCGTTGCGCGCCTGACCCTGACTTCCCGCACCCGCGACGCCGATCAGGCCTGGCAGGTCGAAACCGAGGGGCGGGACATGGCGCCCCGTGTGCAGCCAGCGGCCCACCCGGTGGGCACTTCGGTTGAAGTGCGCGACCTGTTCTTCAACACGCCAGCGCGGCGCAAGTTTCTCAAGACCGAAAAAACCGAATTCGATCACCTGCAAGAAGTGATCAGGCGCCTGGCCCTGGCGCGCTTCGATGTGGCGTTCCATCTGCGCCACAACGGCAAGACCATCCTCAGCCTGCACGAGGCCCATGATGATGCGGCCCGTGCCCGGCGCGTGGCGGCGATCTGCGGTCCGGGTTTCCTGGAGCAGGCACTGCCGATCGAAATCGAGCGCAACGGCCTGCATCTGTGGGGCTGGGTTGGTTTGCCGACCTTCAACCGCAGCCAGGCCGACCTGCAGTATTTCTTCGTCAATGGCCGTGCGGTGCGCGACAAGCTGGTGGCCCACGCGGTACGCCAGGCCTATCGCGACGTGCTGTTCAACGGTCGGCATCCGACGTTTGTGCTGTTTTTCGAGGTCGATCCGACCGGCGTCGACGTCAACGTGCACCCGACCAAGCACGAAGTGCGCTTCCGTGAAGGGCGCATGGTTCACGATTTCCTCTACGGCACCCTGCACCGCGCCTTGGGCGATGTGCGCCCCGACGATCAACTGGCAGCGCCGGTTGCCACGGCCATCGTCCGGCCTACCGGCCTTGAAGCCGGTGAATTCGGGCCCCAGGGCGAAATGCGCCTGGCCGCCAATGCGCTGCTGGAACAGCCCCAGGCTCAGCCGTCGTTCAATACGCCGGCGGGCTCGGGTTCGGGCGCGGGTTATCAGTATCAATACACGCCGCGACCGCAGTCCGGTGTGCCGGTCGCCGAAGCGCAGGCTGCCTATCGCGAATTTTTTGCGCCGCTGCCCGAGGCCAATGCCGTCGCGCTCCCGGAGGGGCAGGACGACATCCCGCCGCTGGGTTATGCACTGGCCCAACTCAAGGGCATCTACATTCTTTCGGAAAACGCCCAGGGACTGGTGCTGGTGGACATGCATGCCGCCCACGAGCGGATTATGTATGAGCGTTTGAAGGTGGCGATGGCCAGTGAGGGCCTGAGCGGCCAACCGTTGCTGGTGCCGGAGTCCCTGGCTGTCAGTCAGCGTGAAGCCGATTGCGCCGAGGAACATGTCGCCTGGTTCCAGCGCCTGGGCTTTGAATTGCAGCGCCTGGGCCCGGAAACCCTGGCGATCCGGCAGATCCCGGCACTGCTCAAGCAGGCCGAGGCCAACCGGCTGGTCGCCGACGTCCTGGCTGATCTGATGGAATTCGGCACCAGTGACCGCATTCAGGCGCACCTGAACGAATTGCTCGGGACCATGGCCTGCCACGGCGCGGTTCGTGCGAATCGGCGCCTGGCCCTGCCGGAAATGAACGGTCTGCTGCGTGACATGGAAAACACCGAACGCAGCGGTCAATGCAACCATGGCCGACCGACCTGGACCCAACTGGGCCTGGACGATCTGGACAAACTGTTCTTGCGCGGTCGTTGATGAGCCAGTTCCCACCTGCGATTTTCCTGATGGGCCCGACCGCCGCCGGCAAGACTGACCTGGCCATCGAGCTCACAAAGGTCCTGCCTTGCGAGTTGATCAGCGTCGATTCGGCGCTGGTCTACCGTGGCATGGACATCGGCACCGCCAAGCCCTCCAAAGAGCTGCTGGCGCAATACCCGCATCGTCTGATCGACATTCTCGACCCGGCCGAGAGCTATTCGGCCGCGGATTTCCGCCGTGACGCTCTGGAAGCCATGGCCGATATCACCGCGCGCGGAAAAATTCCGCTGCTGGTGGGCGGTACCATGCTCTATTACAAGGCTTTGGTTGAAGGTCTGGCGGATATGCCGGCCGCCGATCCCGAGGTCCGCGCGCAAATCGAAGAAGAGGCTGCGCGCCTTGGCTGGCAAGCCTTGCACGACCAGTTGGCGGTCATTGACCCGGTTTCCGCGGCGCGGATTCATCCGAACGATCCTCAGCGTTTGAGTCGAGCACTGGAAGTTTATCGTGTCAGCGGTCAGAGCATGACTGCCCTGCGTTTGCAACAAAGTGCGCAAAGTACTGAAGCAGCCGCTTCGGGACACCAACAATTGCCCTATACTGTCGCGAACTTGGCCATTGCTCCGGCAAATCGTCAGGTACTTCACGAGCGAATTAAACAAAGATTCACTTTAATGTTGGAACAGGGATTCATTGACGAGGTCGTAGCCCTGCGTAATAGAGGTGACCTGCATTCCGGGATGCCGTCTATACGTGCAGTAGGCTACCGCCAGGTCTGGGACTACCTGGATGGCAAGCTGACGTCAGCCGAGATGCAGGAGCGTGGAATCATTGCCACGCGCCAATTGGCGAAACGCCAGTTCACCTGGCTGCGCAGTTGGACTGATCTGCATTGGCTGGACAGTCTGGATTGCGACAATCTGCCGCGCGCCTTGAAATACCTTGGGACCATCTCCATATTGAGCTGAGTCCTTGCAATTGCCGTCTATCCTTGGGGGTGTGGCGGCCAAAGCCATCTGATTACCTATTTTTTATATTGAATCCTTAAAGGAGTGCGGCACATGTCAAAAGGGCATTCGCTACAAGACCCTTACTTGAATACTTTACGTAAAGAGAAAGTTGGGGTGTCCATCTACCTGGTCAACGGTATCAAGCTGCAAGGCACGATCGAGTCTTTCGACCAGTTCGTTATCCTGCTGAAAAACACCGTAAGCCAGATGGTCTACAAACACGCTATCTCTACAGTGGTGCCGGTTCGTCCAATTCGTCTGCCTAGCGCAACCGAATCCGATGCAGGTGACGCTGAGCCAGGTAACGCCTGATAGGAGTCTCCTTTGTTCTTTGAGCGCCACGGTGGTGGTGAGCGAGTCATCCTCGTTCACTTGGATGGACAGGACCCTGAGGCGCGCGAAGATCCGCAGGAGTTTCAGGAACTGGCTAATTCGGCGGGTGCCGAGACCGTTGCGTTTTTTAACGTGCCGCGTCATCGGCCAACCGCCAAGACCCTGATTGGCAGTGGCAAGGTCGAGGAACTGCGCGACCTGGTCAAAGCCGAGCAGGCCGATCTGGTGATTTTCAATCACATCCTCACACCCAGTCAGGAACGTAACCTCGAACGTGTTTTCGAGTGTCGCGTGATCGACCGTACCGGTCTGATTCTCGATATTTTCGCCCAGCGCGCCCGTACCCATGAAGGCAAGCTCCAGGTCGAACTGGCCCAGCTTGACCACATGAGCACCCGGCTGGTTCGTGGCTGGACTCACCTTGAGCGCCAAGGTGGCGGTATCGGTATGCGTGGCCCGGGTGAAACCCAGCTGGAAACCGACCGCCGTTTGCTACGGGTTCGCCTGCGGCAGATCAAGGGGCGGCTGGAGAAAGTGCGCAGCCAGCGCGAACAGTCGCGCCGTGGCCGATCGCGTGCGGATATTCCTACCGTGTCGCTGGTGGGGTACACCAACGCCGGTAAGTCCACGCTCTTCAACAACGTGACGAAATCCGACGTCTACGCAGCTGACCAATTGTTTGCCACGTTGGACCCGACCCTGCGTCGTCTGGATATAGACGACCTGGGGCCGATTGTCCTGGCGGACACTGTGGGTTTCATTCGCCACTTGCCCCACAAGCTGGTCGAAGCATTTCGGTCTACCCTCGAAGAGTCGAGCAACTCCGATCTGTTGTTGCACGTGATCGATGCGGCCGAACCGGATCGCATGTTGCAGATCGAGCAGGTAATGGTGGTGCTCGGCGAGATTGGTGCTCAGGACTTGCCGATCCTCGAGGTCTATAACAAACTCGATTTGCTTGAAGGCGTTGAGCCACAAATCCAGCGCGACGAAAACGGCAAGCCCCAACGGGTCTGGCTGTCGGCGCGTGATGGCAGTGGTCTGGAATTGCTTGAGCAAGCCATTGCCGAGTTACTGGGCAGTGATTTGTTTGTCGGTACCTTGCGCTTGCCGCAACGATTCGCTCGACTGCGTGCGCAGTTCTTCGAACTCGGTGCGGTGCAGAAAGAAGAACACGACGAAGAAGGCATCAGTTTGCTGGCCGTTCGTTTGCCCCGGGTCGAGTTGAATCGACTGGTAAGCCGCGAGGGATTGCAGCCGATGGAATTCATCGAGCAACACACTTTGCAATAAAAGCCTGAGAAAGCGGTTGTGCCGTGGTGACAGGCATTCTGTAGCATTGGTCGGCGCGCCGTGGGTGCGTCTTTGCTTTATCAGATGGAGAGCGCTATGGCTTGGAATGAGCCGGGTGGCAACTCGAATAATCAGGATCCTTGGGGTGGCAAGCGTCGTAACAACGGCGATCGCAAGGGGCCACCGGATCTCGACGAGGCCTTCCGAAAGCTGCAGGAAAGCCTGAACGGTTTGTTCGGTGGCGGTAAGAAACGTGGTGGTGACGATGGTGGTGGTCCGGGCAAGAGTGGCGGCTTTGGCGGCCTGCTCGGCATCGGCCTGGTCGTGTTGGCCGTCGTTTGGCTGTACAGCGCGGTTTATGTCGTCGACGAGCAGGAGCAGGCTGTAGTGCTGCGCTTCGGCAAGTACTACGAAACCGTGGGGCCGGGCCTGAATATCTACTTCCCGCCGATCGACAAGAAGTACATGGAAAACGTCACGCGTGAGCGTGCCTACACCAAGCAGGGCCAGATGCTGACTGAAGACGAGAACATCGTCGAAGTGCCGCTGACCGTGCAGTACAAGATCAGCAACCTGCAGGACTTCGTGCTGAGCGTCGATCAGCCGGAAATCAGCCTGCAGCACGCGACCGACAGCGCCTTGCGCCATGTGGTGGGTTCCACCGCGATGGACCAGGTCCTGACCGAGGGTCGTGAGTTGATGGCCAGCGAGATCAAGGAGCGTCTGCAACGCTTCATGGACACCTATCGCACCGGTATCACCGTTACTCAGGTCAACGTACAGAGCGCAGCGGCACCGCGTGAAGTCCAGGAAGCCTTCGATGACGTGATCCGTGCCCGTGAAGACGAGCAGCGTTCGCGCAACCAGGCCGAAACCTATGCCAACGGCGTCGTGCCGGAAGCTCGTGGTCAGGCCCAGCGTATCCTTGAGGATGCCAACGGTTACCGTGACGAGACTGTCTCGCGCGCCAAGGGTGAGGCCGATCGCTTCACCAAGCTGGTCGCCGAGTACCGCAAGGCCCCTGAAGTCACCCGCCAGCGTCTGTACCTGGACACCATGCAGGAAGTCTTCACCAACACCAGCAAGGTTCTCGTGACCGGCAACAAGAACGGCCAGAACAACCTGCTGTACTTGCCGCTGGACAAGATGGTCGAAAGTGGTCGCAGCACCAGCACTCCGGTGACCAGTGCGGCAGCCACCAGCAATGAAGCGAATGCGCGTGCGGCAGCTGATCTGCAGCAACAGCAAGCACGTACCAGGGAGAGTCGCTGATGAGCAATAAATCGCTGATCGCCCTTATTGTCGGCGTCGTCGTGGCGATCGCTGCCTGGAACTGCTTCTACATCGTGGCTCAGACCGAGCGTGCGGTGTTGCTGCAGTTCGGTCGCGTGGTCCAGACCGATGTTCAGCCAGGCTTGCATGTGAAAGTGCCTTACGTTAACCAGGTGCGTAAATTCGACGCACGCCTGATGACGCTGGATGCACCGACACAACGCTTCCTGACGCTGGAAAAGAAAGCCGTGATGGTCGATGCCTACGCCAAGTGGCGCGTGAAGGACGCAGAGCGTTACTACACCGCGACTTCCGGTCTCAAGCAGATCGCCGACGAGCGTCTGTCCCGTCGTCTGGAATCGGGCCTGCGTGACCAGTTCGGTAAGCGCACCCTGCACGAAGTGGTGTCGGGTGAGCGTGATGCGCTGATGGCGGATATCACGGCTTCGCTGAACAAGATGGCCGAGAAAGAGTTGGGCATCGAAGTGGTCGATGTTCGGGTCAAGACCATCGACCTGCCCAAAGAAGTGAACCGCAGCGTGTTCGAACGTATGAGCACCGAGCGTGAGCGTGAAGCTCGCGAGCACCGCGCCAAGGGTAACGAGCTGGCCGAAGGCATTCGTGCCGACGCCGATCGTCAACGTCGCGTGCTACTGGCTGAAGCCTATCGTGAATCCGAAGAGGTTCGCGGTGACGGCGATGCCCAGGCAGCTGCGATCTACTCCAAGGCCTACGGTCAGGATCAGGAGTTCTACGCGTTCTACCGTAGCCTGCGAGCCTACCGTGAAAGCTTCGCGAACAAATCCGACGTATTGGTCCTCGACCCAAGCAGCGACTTCTTCCACTACCTGGAAAAAGCCAAGCCTTGATACGGCGTTGACCTGATTTATCCCCCGCCGGGCGGCTAAAACCTCTGGCGGGGTGATCCTTTGGGAAAACGTGTGTATGATGCGGCAGCCGGGAAATTCCCGGCTTTTTTGCGTCTGCATGTTTGATTGCTGTTTTAAAGCAGATGCCGGGCCGATTGGCTCGACAGTTTTTCGAGGAAAGTGGTTGGCGAAGCCGGTAGAAGGGCTTTTCGCTCCGTCGCTCATGCGCGTGGTTTGTGCGCAAGCCGATCATTTTCTGCTTCACTCAAGGCTCGCCGACAGGCTGGTCGCCCGGAGATAGGGGAAGGCGTAATGGCAACGGTAGACCGCTGGCTTCTGCCAGATGGCATCGAAGAAGTACTGCCACCGGAAGCTGCGCGCATTGAAGTCGCGCGTCGTCAGGTGTTGGATCTGTTCCAGGGCTGGGGTTACGAGTTTGTCGTGACTCCCCATATCGAGTACCTGGAATCCCTGCTGACCGGCGCGGGCCAGGACCTGGATCTGCGCACCTTCAAGGTCATCGACCCGCAATCGGGCCGTCAGATGGGTTTCCGTGCCGACATCACGCCGCAAGTGGCGCGCATCGATGCGCATACCCTGCGTCGTGAAGGCCCAAGCCGCCTATGCTATGCCGGTAGTGTCCTGCACGCTCAGCCTCGCGCCTTGTCGTCCTCGCGCAGCCCGATTCAACTGGGTGCCGAGTTGTACGGCGACGGCAGTCCGAGCAGCGACGTCGAAGTCATCAGCCTGATGCTGGCCATGCTGCAACTGGCCGATGTGCCGGATGTGCACATGGACCTCGGCCATGTCGGTATCTACCGTGGCCTGGCCCGCGCCGCCGGTTTGTCCGGTGAAGTCGAGCAGCAGTTGTTCGATGCCCTGCAACGTAAGGCCATCGATGAGGTCATTACCTTGACCGAAGGCTTGCCTGCCGATCTGTCGGGCATGCTGCGGGCGCTGGTCGACCTGTGTGGCGGTCGTGAAGTGCTGGCTGCAGCCCGCGAGCGTCTGGCCAAGGCGCCGGCACCTGTTCTGGCCGCGCTGGACGACTTGCTGGCGATTGCCGAGCGGCTGTCCGTGCGTTTCCCTGAGCTGCCGCTGTATTTCGACCTGGGCGAGCTGCGTGGCTACCACTACCACACTGGTGTGGTGTTCGCCGTGTTCGTGCCGGGTGTTGGCCAGTCCATTGCCCAGGGCGGTCGCTACGACGACATCGGCGCCGACTTCGGTCGCGCCCGTCCGGCAACCGGCTTCTCCACCGATTTGAAAACCCTGGTGACCCTGGGGCGTGCTGAGATCGAGCTACCGTCTGGCGGTATCTGGATGCCTGACAGTACGGATGCGGCACTCTGGCAGCAGGTTTGCCAGTTGCGCAGTGAGGGTCAGCGTGTCGTTCAGGCCTTGCCTGGACAACCTTTGGCCGCCGCCCGTGAAGCGGACTGCGACCGGCAATTGATTCAGCAGAACGGGCTTTGGCAAGTATCGCCACTGGCTTCTTGAGTTTTCCTGCCGGCTGCTGCCGGCACCAAGTTTGCGCGAATGAGGACAAGTGTTATGGGTAAGAATGTCGTAGTCCTGGGCACCCAATGGGGTGATGAGGGCAAAGGCAAGATCGTTGATCTGCTGACCGAACATGCTGCCGCCGTAGTGCGTTACCAAGGTGGCCACAACGCTGGCCACACTCTGGTGATCGACGGCGAGAAGACCGTCTTGCACCTGATCCCGTCGGGCGTGCTGCGCGAAGGCGTGCAGTGCCTGATCGGCAACGGCGTGGTGGTTGCACCTGACGCCCTGCTGCGCGAGATCACCAAGCTGGAAGAAAAAGGTGTGCCGGTGCGCGAGCGCCTGCGTATCAGCCCGTCCTGCCCGCTGATCCTGTCCTTCCACGTAGCGCTGGACCAGGCTCGTGAAAAGGCCCGTGGCGAGCTGAAGATCGGTACCACCGGTCGCGGCATCGGCCCGGCCTACGAAGACAAGGTTGCACGTCGTGGCCTGCGTGTGGGCGACCTGCTCAACATGCCGCGCTTTGAAGACAAGCTGCGTGAACTGGTGGATTACCACAACTTCATGCTGGTGGGTTACTACAAAGAGCCAGCCATCGAATTCGACAAGACCCTGGCCGAATGCAAAGAATACGCTGAGCTGCTCAAGCCGCTGATGCTGGACGTGACTGCCGAGTTGCACGACCTGCGTCGCGCTGGCAAGGACATCATGTTCGAAGGCGCCCAGGGTTCGTTGCTGGACATCGACCACGGCACCTACCCGTACGTGACCAGCTCTAACACCACCGCTGGCGGCGTTGCTACCGGTTCGGGTGTTGGCCCCATGTTCCTGGACTACATCCTGGGCATCACCAAGGCTTACACCACGCGTGTAGGTTCGGGTCCATTCCCGACGGAGCTGTTCGACGAAGTCGGCGCGCACCTGGCTAAACAAGGTCACGAGTTCGGCGCCACTACCGGCCGTGCTCGTCGTTGTGGCTGGTTCGACGCTGTTATCCTGCGTCGCGCTATCGATGTGAACAGCATCTCGGGCATCTGCCTGACCAAGCTGGACGTGCTCGACGGTCTGGAAACCATCAACATCTGCGTCGGCTACAAAGATGCAGAAGGCAAGGCCGTTGCCCCGACTGATGCTGACAGCTACGTGGGCCTGCAGCCTGTGTACGAAGAAGTGCCGGGCTGGACCGAATCGACCGTGGGCGCCAAAACCCTGGAAGAGCTGCCAGCTAACGCTCGTGCTTACATCAAGCGCGTCGAAGAGCTGATCGGCGCGCCGATCGACATTATTTCGACGGGCCCGGACCGCAACGAAACCATCGTCCTGCGCCATCCGTTTGCTTGATAAGTTGTTGATGTAAAACACAAAGGCCCCTTAATTGGGGCCTTTGTCGTTTATGCCTGTTGGACGGCATGACCTTTGCTATTAGCTTTGCCTAAAACGTCACTTTTGGCGTGCCATCAATTTAATGGCGCTTTTGCAGAGGGATATCAAGTGTCGGCCGTTCTCTCATTGTTACAAAGCCGTTTGTTGCGGCCCGTGTTCGTTACCCTTGGTATCGCCCTTTTGGTGCAGGTGCTGGTAGCTGTCGCTCTGACCCGGAGCACGGTGACCGCGCTGGAGGCCGATCTGGGCATGCGCCTGGGTGCAGACAGCCAAAAGCTTTCCGCTGAGCTTGAGCAGGCGGGGCGCGAAGTCACGTCGAGCCTCGACAGTCTCTCCACCAGTACCCGCCAGCGCCTGACAGCCGGTTTGTCCTCGCGACTGAAGGACGAGCAGGCGCAGTTGCGCGCAACGCTGGAAAAAGACCTGAAGGACTCCGCCAGCGACATGGCGCAGCTTCTGGCTTCCGTCGCGCCCCGCGCCATGTGGGACAACGACGTTCCGACACTTTCCGAGTTCGCTCGCCGCGCCCAGCGCAATCCCAACGTGCTGTTTGTGGTGTATGACGACGCCACCGGCCAGCACCTGACGCGCTACCTCAACCGGGAAAACCCGATCAACAAGGCGTTGCTGGAAAAAGGCCAGGGCGAGCGTGCGCTGGACAAGGTGCTGGATGCGGCGAAGAACGATCCTTCGGTGTTCTACATCGAGGCCCCGATCAATCCTAACGGCGTAGAAATCGGCAAAGTCCTGATGGGGGTCTCGACCGCTTCGGTGGAGACTGACTTGGCGGCCCTCGACAAGCGCTTCTCGGCCTTGATCGCCAGCAGCGATCAACTGGTGGGCGACAGCCTCAAGGGCGCGGCCGCCGACAGCGCCACGGCCATGCGCTCGCGCCTGCAGTCGGCGCAGTCCACGGCGGCTGAAATGAAGGCCAATACCACCAGCACCGTGCAGGAAGCCGCTACGACATTGCGCTGGCGCATCGGCGTGTGTCTGGCGGTGGTGGGTTTTGGTGTCCTGCTGTTGTTGGCGGTGGTACTCGGTCGCCGAGTGGTCAATCGCCTGAAAATGCTGATCGTTGCCATGGATGACCTGGCGGCGGGCGAGGGTGATCTGACCAAGCGTGTGCAGATCAACAGCAAGGATGAAATCGGCGACATGGCCTCGGCGGTCAATCGCTTTGTGGATAAGTTGCAGCCCATCGTGCGCGAGGCCGGTGATGTAGCCCAACGTACCGGTGTGGAAATCGGTGCCATGACCTTGCGCAACGCCGGTGCGGATGCGGCGGCTGGCATGCAGCGTGATGAGGTGGCGGAAAGTTTGCGCGCCTTGTCGCAAATGGCTGATGAGGCCCAGTCGGAAAGCCACGCGATGCAGGCGGCGCTGAAACAGGTGGTGGATATTCGTCAGGCGACTGACGAAAACACCCGGACCTCGGCGAAAGTCGGCAGCCTGATCGAGGAGCTGGCGGGTCAGGTCAACACTGGCGCCCAGGTGATCGAGCGTCTGGCGCAGCAAAGTGAGCAGATTGAGGTGGTGCTGACAGTGATTCACGGTATCGCCGAGCAAACCAACCTGCTGGCGCTGAACGCGGCGATTGAAGCGGCGCGTGCCGGCGAGACCGGGCGCGGGTTTGCCGTGGTGGCCGATGAGGTACGGGCGCTGGCGAGCAAGACACAAAGCTCCACCGGCGATATTCAGGCGCACATCGTCGCGTTGCAGCAAGGCGCGCGTGAAGCGGTGGCGGCGATTGGTCAGGCCGGGCGCCAGGCCAATGAGGGTTTGCTGGTGCTGCGCGACAGTGCGCGGTTGCAGCAGTCGGTGCAGGCATCGGTCGAGCAGGTCCATGCGGCGATCGGTCTGGCCACCCAGGCGGCGGCGCATCAGGCGCAGGGCGCGCAAGCAGTGCGGGGGCGGGTCCAGACCATTCACGCCCAGGCCGAGAAGGCGGCGCAGGCAGTGGTGGAGACCACGGCGAGCGGTAAGGTGCTCGATGGTCTGGCGGCGCAGTTGAAGGCGAGTCTGGGGCAGTTCAGGGCTTGATCTATTGTCTGTGCCGGCCCCTTCGCGAGCAAGCCCGCTCCCACATTGGCTCTTCGTGAACATCATATTTGTGTTCGACAGAGGACTACTGTGGGAGCGAGCTTGCTCGCGATGGCGGTCTCAGCGGCTCAGATACATCCGGGTCGTCAGCAGATAGACCGGCAACCCCGACACCACTATCAACAACGCCGCATAGGGCGCCGCCGCCGCAAACTCCACGTTCGCGGTATGCGCCCAGACTTCCGTCGCCAGCGTGTTGAGTCCGGTTGGACTCAACAGCAAGGTCGCCGTCAGTTCCTTCATCGCATCCAGGAACACCAGGGCAAAAGCCGCCCCCAGCGCCGGGAAAATAATCGGCAGTGTCACTCGGCAGAAAGCACTGAATGACGAGGCGCCCAATGTGCGTGCCGCCTCCTCAAGTTGTGGCGACGCCTTGTTCAGGGCGGTGCGGATCGGCGCCTGGGCCAGTGGCAGAAACAGCAGGGCATAGGCGATCAGCAGCAATGCCGAAGTCTGGTAAAGCATCGGCACGTAGTGCAGGGCGAAATACACCAGAGTCAGGGCAATGACCAGTCCCGGCAGCGCATGCAGCAGATACGGCAGACGCTCGGCCCAGATCGCCAGCCGGCCTTTGTGGCGCACGACCAACAGGCCGACTGGAACCGCCAGCACCAGGCACAGCGCCGCGCCACCCAGCGACAGTGCTAGGGATGACAGCAATGCTTCGCCAATTGCCGTCGCGGGAAAGGCTGCCGATGATCCCACCGCAAGCCAATAGGCCAGCATGCCCAGCGGAATCCCGCTGCCAATGATTGCCAGCAGCAGGCAGTAAAACTGTCCCGCCATGGCCCATGGGCCCAGTTGAACCTGTTCCGCGCGTCGCGCAGCACCCTGGCCGGTGCGTACGTGTCGACCCTTGCCGCGCACGCGCAACTCCAGCCACAGCAGTGCCAGGCACAACATCAGCAGTACGGCGGAGAGCATTGCCGCGTTGGCATTGCTGAACTCCAGTTCGAACTGTTGATAGATCGCCGTGGTGAAGGTTTGCAGGCCGATGATCGACAAGGCGCCAAACTCCACCAGCATGTGCAGGGCAATCAGCAGCGAACCCGCCAGCAGCGAAGGCCAGAGCAGGGGCAGGGTGACCTTGAAAAATACGCCCCAACGATTCTGCCCCAGCGTGCGCGCGGACTCTTCGAGGGATGGGTCAAGGTTGCGCAGTGTTGCCGCCACGGGCAGGAAAATCAGCGGGTACTTGGACAGGCTCATTACCAGGATAGCCCCGCCAAGTCCCTCGAAATGAGCGCTGAGGGAAACCCAGGTGAAGCTGCTGACAAAGGCTGGAACGGCGAACGGCAGGCAGAGGATCACGCCCCACAATCGTCGGCCCGGCAGATTACTGCGCTCCAGCAACCAGGCCAGCGACAGGCCGATTACCCCGCAAACAGCGGTGACCCCAATCATCAGTGCGAGTGTGTTGCGCAGCAAGCCGAACACATAAGGTCGCCAAAGCAAATGCAGCGCTTGTGCCCAGCCCGCCTGCCAGGCTTTCAGGCCGACATACAGCAGAGGCAGGAGACTGAGCGCCACCAGCAGCAACACAGGCAATATCAGCCAGAAAGACGGCCGCTTGCGCCGTGGTGCGCAGGCGTGATGCGCGGACAGTGAGGCACCCATCAATTCAGGCCAACATCGCGTTCCAGGTCCAGCGCTTCTTCGGCGTTGCCGAGGTCGGCAGGCGTGACTTTTGGTGCTTCCAGTTCGCTGAATGGCTTGAGCCCGCGATCTGATTCCATGCCTTTGTGCAGCGGGTATTCGGCGGTGGTCTGGGTGATCACGCGCTGGCCTTCTTCACTGGCCATGTAGGCGAGCAATTGCTGGGCTTCTTTTGGATGTTTGCTGGATTTCAGGACGGCAGCGCTGGAAACGGTGATCAGCCCACCGACATCGCCGCCAGTGAAGTAATGCAGCTTCGAATCGAGTTGGCCTTTTTCACGCTGCAGGGCGAACCAGTAGTAATTGTTCACCAGCACGGTGGCGACTTCGCCATTTTCCACCGCTTTCAATGCAACCATGTTGTTGCTGTAGGTCTTGCCGAATGCGCGCAGACCAGTCAGCCACTCTTCGGCTGCGTCCATGCCGTGGACCTTGATGATCGCCACCGCTTGTTCCTGGAAAGCGCCGCTGGTAGGAACGAAACCGACCTTGCCTTGCCATTTCGGATCGGAGAACTCCATCACCGAGGTCGGCAGGTCTTTTTCATCGATCAGCTTGGGGTTGAACGCAACGACGCGCACCCGGGCGGTCACGCCAATCCAGGTGCCGTTGCCAGCGACGTATTCCTTTGGCAGAACGGCCAGCGTGGCGTCATCCGTCTTGGCCAGCAGGCCTTGTTCGCCGAGTTTGTTCAGTGGCGGCGACTCTTCGGTGTAGATCACGTCGGCGGGGGAGCGATCGCCTTCTTCGACGATCTGGCTGGCGAGCTGGTTGCTACTGCCTTTGCGCACATTGACGTGGATCCCGGTCTTGGCTTCGAAGGCTTTGGCGACCGCGTCGCCGACTTCTTTGTGCTGGCCGTTGTAGAGGGTCAGGGCAACCGGGTCGGCGGCTTGGGTGAGGGGAGTGGCGAGTGCCAGGCCGAGGAGGGTGGTGATCAGGCCGCGGCGCAGGGTATTTCGAAACATCATTCGCAGGGTTCCTCACTGTCACATTGCAAAAACTTGTAACAATGATAAACGATATTGCTTCTCAAATGCGCTTTGTGAGGTGAGCTCCTACAGGGGGCGTGTGTGGTTTTCAAATGCCAGAAACGCAAAAACCCGCTTTCGCGGGTTTCTGTGAAATCCAAGGTCTTGACCTTGGATTTGAATTGGTGCCCAGAAGAAGACTCGAACTTCCACGACCTTGCGGTCACCAGCACCTGAAGCTGGCGTGTCTACCAATTTCACCATCTGGGCATTCATCTTCAGCGTTGCCGCTGTTGATGTGGCGCACTATACGGAGAGCATTTTGATCTGTAAACCCCTGATTCTAAAAATAATAAACCAGTGGTCAAAAATGCAAAAACCCGCTTTCGCGGGTTTTTGTGTGAGCCTTGAAATTGAACTAATCTCAAGCTCGAAATTGGTGCCCAGAAGAAGACTCGAACTTCCACGACCTTGCGGTCACCAGCACCTGAAGCTGGCGTGTCTACCAATTTCACCATCTGGGCAGTATCGGCAACGTTGTCCGTCGTCGATGGCGCGCACTATACGGAGCGTCTTTTTAACTGTAAACCCCCGAGGTCAAAAAAACCTGGAAAATTTCGCCAGTGGTCTACAAAACTGCTTTGCGGTGTCGATACAGGGCTTTAGATGGGTCGTCTTAGCCTGAAATTTCCCGTTTCATTACGCCTATGCCAAACTAACCCGCATATAGACAAGGTGAAAACTCTCTAATGGCCGATTGGCAGTCCCTCGATCCCGAGGCCGCTCGTGAAGCGGAAAAATATGAAAACCCTATTCCTAGCCGCGAATTGATCCTTCAGCATCTTGCTGATCGAGGTTCGCCTGCTAACCGCGAGCAACTGGTCGAAGAGTTTGGTCTGACCACAGAAGACCAGATCGAAGCCCTGCGCCGCCGTCTGCGCGCCATGGAGCGCGACGCTCAACTCATCTATACCCGTCGCGGCACTTATGCGCCGGTGGACAAGCTTGATCTGATCCTGGGTCGCATCAGCGGTCACCGCGACGGCTTCGGCTTCCTGGTGCCGGACGACGGCAGCGATGACCTGTTCATGAGCCCGGCGCAGATGCGTCTGGTGTTCGATGGTGACCGTGCCCTGGCCCGTGTATCTGGCCTGGACCGTCGCGGTCGCCGCGAAGGCATGATCGTCGAAGTGGTGTCCCGCGCTCACGAAACCATCGTCGGCCGCTACTTCGAAGAGGGCGGCATCGGCTTCGTGGTTGCCGACAATCCGAAGATCCAGCAGGAAGTGCTGGTGACGCCAGGTCGTAACGCTAACGCGCAGATCGGTCAGTTCGTCGAAGTGAAGATCACTCACTGGCCGACACCACGCTTCCAGCCGCAAGGCGACGTGGTTGAAGTCGTGGGCAACTACATGGCGCCGGGCATGGAAATCGATGTCGCCCTGCGCACCTACGACATTCCTCACGTCTGGCCTGACGCCGTGCTCAAGGAAGCCGGCAAGCTCAAGCCGGAAGTCGAAGAGAAAGACAAAGAGAAGCGCATCGACCTGCGCCATCTGCCGTTCGTCACCATCGACGGCGAAGATGCCCGCGACTTCGATGATGCGGTCTATTGCGAAGCTCGTCCGGGCAAGCTGCGCCTGTTCTCGGGTGGCTGGAAGCTGTACGTGGCGATTGCCGACGTATCCAGTTACGTGAAGCTCGGTTCGGCGCTGGATGCCGAAGCGCAGGTTCGCGGCAACTCGGTGTATTTCCCCGAGCGCGTGATCCCGATGCTGCCTGAGCAGCTGTCCAACGGTTTGTGCTCGCTGAACCCGCAAGTCGATCGTCTGGCCATGGTTTGCGAGATGACCATCTCCAAATCCGGCGAAATGACCGACTACTGCTTCTACGAAGCAGTGATCCACTCCCATGCCCGTCTGACCTACAACAAGGTCAGCGCCATGCTGGAAACGCCGAAAGCCACCGAAGGGCGCAAGCTGCGCGGTGAGTACACCGACGTTGTGCCGTACCTCAAGCAGCTGTACTCGCTGTACAAGGTGTTGCTGGCGGCCCGTCACGTACGTGGCGCGATCGATTTCGAAACCCAGGAAACCCGGATCATCTTCGGTTCCGAGCGCAAGATCGCCGAAATCCGTCCGACCGTGCGCAACGATGCGCACAAGCTGATCGAGGAATGCATGCTGGCGGCCAACGTGGCCACCGCCGAGTTCCTTAAAAAGCACGAAATCCCGGCGCTGTATCGTGTCCACGATGGTCCGCCACCGGAGCGTCTGGAAAAGCTGCGCGCCTTCCTCGGCGAGCTCGGCCTGTCCCTGCACAAAGGCAAGGACGGTCCGTCGCCGAAGGATTACCAGGCATTGCTGGCCGGTATCAAGGATCGTCCGGATTTCCACCTGATCCAGACCGTCATGCTGCGTTCGTTGAGCCAGGCGGTGTACAGCGCCGATAACCAGGGCCACTTCGGCCTGAATTACGAGGCGTACACCCACTTCACTTCGCCGATCCGCCGCTACCCTGACTTGCTCACGCACCGGGCGATTCGCAGCGTGATCCATTCGAAACAGAACACCCCGCACGTTCGCCGTGCCGGTGCGATGACCATTCCGAAAGCGCGCATCTATCCGTACGACGAAGCGGCCCTGGAGCAACTCGGCGAGCAGTGCTCGATGAGCGAGCGCCGTGCAGACGAGGCGACCCGCGACGTAGTGAACTGGCTCAAGTGCGAGTTCATGAAAGACCGCGTGGGCGAATCGTTCCCGGGTGTGATCACCGCCGTGACCGGTTTTGGTCTGTTCGTCGAGCTTACAGACATTTATGTCGAAGGCCTGGTGCACGTCACCGCGCTGCCGGGCGATTACTACCACTTCGATCCTGTGCACCACCGCCTGGCCGGTGAGCGTACCGGTCGCAGCTTCCGCCTGGGCGATACCGTGGAAGTGCGGGTCATGCGGGTCGACCTCGACGAACGCAAGATCGACTTCGAGATGGCCGAGAAAACCATTAGCGCACCGATCGGCCGCAAGAAGCGTGGCACCGAAAGCACCGCACCCGCAGCGAAAGTCGAAGCAGAACCGGCCCCGGCAAAAACCGGTCGTCGTCCTGCCAAGGAAAAGGCTGTAGAAGCCTATCGCCCGAGCGATGCGGCGGCGAAAAACGCCGAAGTGCGCAAAAGCCGTGAAATGAAGCAGGCGTTGCTGGCCGGTGCGAAAAGCGGCGGTAAAGCGGCGTCTGGGGGAAAGACCAGTCGGTCGACGCCTGACAAGGCCGTCGGCGGCAAGCCAGCCAAACCGAGCAAACATCGTAAAGGTCCGCCAAAAGCGGGCTCGGCTCCAGCCAAGAGTGGCGGGGCGCGTAAACCTAAGGCCAAGCCATGAGTCAGTTGGAAAAGATCTACGGCGTACATGCTGTAGAAGCGTTGTTGCGTCACCACCCGAAACGCGTGAAGCAGATCTGGTTGGCCGAAGGTCGCAATGACCCTCGGGTCCAGACGCTGATCGAACTGGCCAACGAAAACCGGGTCCAGGTCGGCCAGGCCGAGCGCCGTGAAATGGACGCCTGGGTTGAAGGCGTGCACCAGGGTGTGGTCGCGGACGTGAGTCCGAGCCAGGTCTGGGGCGAGGCGATGCTCGACGAGTTGCTCGATCGCACCGACGGCGCGCCGTTGTTGCTGGTGCTCGACGGCGTGACCGATCCGCACAACCTCGGCGCCTGCCTGCGTTCCGCCGATGCGGCGGGTGCGCTGGCGGTGATCGTGCCGAAGGACAAGTCGGCGACCCTGACTCCGGTTGTACGAAAAATCGCCTGCGGCGCGGCGGAAGTGATTCCGCTGGTTGCCGTGACCAACCTGGCGCGCGCTCTGGAAAAACTCCAGCAGCGCGGCTTGTGGGTTGTCGGTACGGCCGGTGAAGCTGAGGTCAGCCTGTATGATCAGGATCTGACCGGCCCGACCATCCTGATCATGGGCGCTGAAGGCAAGGGCATGCGTCGCCTGACCCGCGAGCATTGCGACTACCTGGTGAACCTGCCGATGGCCGGCAGCGTCAGCAGCCTCAACGTTTCCGTGGCGACCGGCGTTTGTCTGTTCGAGGCACAGCGCCAGCGCAGTGTCAAAGCCAAGGCTGCTGCCAAGAAGTCCTAAGCTCGGCGCAATCAAAATGTGGGAGCGGGCTTGCTCGCGAAAGCGGAGTAACATTCAGCAAAAATGTTGGATGTGCTGCCGCATTCGCGAGCAAGCTCGCTCCCACAGTGTTTTGTGGTGTGGCATGAATGTTGGCTGTTCAAATAATCACCAATTACCTTGCGCCTCCCTCGCCCCTTCTCTACAATTGCGCCCCTTGCTGTGATGGCAGGCACCAACGTGTCTAGCGTCCGCAAGTCCATAAGTGTCATTCACTCCTTGTCTGACCGCTTTTGAGCGGCAGGCTACAACCCGTAAGGAGCATTCATGCGTCATTACGAAATCATCTTTTTGGTCCACCCGGATCAAAGCGAGCAAGTCGGCGGCATGGTTGAGCGTTACACCAAGCTGATCGAAGAAGACGGCGGCAAAATCCACCGTCTGGAAGATTGGGGCCGTCGTCAACTGGCCTACGCAATCAACAATGTTCACAAGGCTCACTACGTGATGCTGAACGTTGAGTGCACTGGCAAGGCCCTGGCCGAGCTGGAAGACAACTTCCGCTACAACGATGCAGTGATCCGTAACCTGGTCATCCGTCGCGACGAAGCCGTTACCGGCCAGTCCGAGATGCTCAAGGCTGAAGAAAACCGCAGTGAGCGCCGTGAGCGTCGCGACCGTCCTGAGCACGAAGGCGCTGAAAGCGCTGATAGTGATGACAGCGACAACAGCGATAACGCTGACGAGTAATCCACGGACCTTTTAAGGAGCCAATTACATGGCACGTTTCTTCCGTCGTCGTAAATTCTGCCGCTTCACCGCTGAAGACGTGAAAGAGATCGATTACAAAGATCTCAACACTCTGAAAGCCTACGTATCCGAGACCGGCAAAATCGTTCCAAGCCGCATCACCGGTACCAAAGCTCGTTATCAGCGTCAGCTGGCCACCGCTATCAAGCGCGCCCGCTTCCTGGCCCTGCTGGCCTACACCGACAGCCACGGCCGCTGAGACCGGGCAGTCGACACGTAGCAAAGGATTGAATGCATGCGGGCCATAGCTGAGTTCATCATGCGCGGCCGTATGCAGGCCACTCTGGTAGTGGCTGGATGCGCGGCATTGCCGTTGTTGTATTGGTTGGGTGCTGCCGCCGGATGCCTTGTGCTCCTGCGGCGCGGATTGAGGGACGCCTTGGGCGTTCTTGCTCTGGGACTGCTGCCGGCATTGGCCTGGTGGCTTTACTCCGACGACCCACGGGCACTTCTGGTGCTGCTGGGGTCTGCGAGCCTTGCGTTGGTTTTGCGCGCAAGCGAGTCCTGGAACCGCGTGCTGCTGGTCAGCATAGCGATGGGAGTGGTGTTTTCAGTGGTGTTGGGGACAGCTTTTGCTCCCCAGATCGAGATGCTGGCGCAGGCTTTGATCAAAGTCATGCCGTCGCTACTCGGCGATGTCTACCAGAAGTTGTCGGTAGACGAACAAGCGCGTTTCGCGTCCCTGATTGCACCGGTCCTGACCGGCCTGATTGCGGCGTTGTTGCAAATCGTCAGCTTGCTGAGCCTGCTTGTCGGGCGTTACTGGCAGGCGTTGTTGTACAACCCGGGCGGTTTTGGTCGCGAGTTTCGCGCCATCCGCATCCCGCTGTTGCCAGCGATGTTGCTGCTGGCGTGCATGCTTTTGGGGCCGAATCTCGGTTCACAGATGGCCATGTTGACGCCGTTGTGCAGCGTACCGCTGGTGTTCGCCGGGCTGGCCCTGATTCATGGGCTGGTGGCGCAGAAGCGACTGGCCAGGTTCTGGCTGGTGGGGTTGTACGTGACGCTGTTGCTGTTCATGCAGCTGATCTATCCGTTGCTGGTGGTCCTGGCCATCGTCGACAGCCTGATTGATTTTCGCGGTCGTTCGGCACCGAAAGATGCCGATAACGCGAACGGTGAAGGTTAAAAGTTAAGAGGATTTTCACATGCAACTGATCCTTCTGGAAAAAGTCACCAACCTGGGCAACCTGGGTGACAAAGTGAACGTTAAGGCTGGTTACGGTCGTAACTACCTGCTGCCTTACGGCAAAGCTACCGCTGCGACCCCAGCCAACCTGGCTGCGTTCGAAGAGCGTCGCGCTGAGCTGGAAAAAGCTGCAGCAGATCGCAAAGCATCGGCTGAAAGCCGCGCTGCCCAACTGGCCGAGCTGGAAGTGACCATCACTGCCACCGCTGGCGACGAAGGCAAGCTGTTCGGTTCGATCGGTACTCACGACATCGCTGACGCACTGACCGCCTCCGGCGTTGAAGTGCAGAAGAGCGAAGTTCGTCTGCCGAACGGCACCATCCGCAACGTAGGCGAATTCGACGTAGCCGTGCACCTGCACGCCGAAGTTGAAGCCACCGTACGCGTTGTCGTGGTAGCAGCTTAAGCAGCACTTGTCGGCTGGCACCCTCGGGTGCTTGCCGGTAACATCGGGCACGATCCTGTTTACAGGTCGTGCCCTTTGTCTTTCTGATTCCTCCAATTTCAAGTGGCCATGAACGATATCTCCGCTCCTGAGCAATACGATCTGCAAACCGCCGCGCTGAAAGTGCCGCCGCATTCCATCGAAGCCGAACAGGCTGTGCTCGGTGGTCTGATGCTGGACAACAACGCCTGGGAGCGTGTGCTCGATCAAGTCTCCGACGGCGATTTCTATCGACATGACCACCGCCTGATTTTCCGTGCGATCGCCAAGCTGGCCGATCAGAACATGCCGATCGACGTCGTGACCCTGTCCGAGCAACTGGACAAGGAAGGTCAGACTTCTCAGGTCGGCGGCCTCGGTTACTTGGGCGAACTGGCGAAAAACACCCCGTCCGTCGCCAACATCAAGGCCTATGCGCAGATCGTTCGCGAGCGGGCGACGTTGCGCCAACTGATTGGTATCAGTACCGAAATCGCCGACAGTGCGTTCAACCCTGAAGGTCGCACCGCCGCCGAGATTCTTGACGAAGCCGAACGGCAGATCTTCCAGATCGCCGAGGCCCGGCCAAAAACCGGTGGCCCGGTGGGCGTCAACGACCTGCTGACCAAGGCCATCGACCGCATCGATACCTTGTTCAACACCGACAACGCCATTACCGGCCTGTCCACGGGTTACACCGACCTCGACGAGAAAACCAGCGGCCTGCAACCGTCCGACCTGATCATCGTCGCCGGCCGTCCATCGATGGGTAAAACCACCTTTGCGATGAACCTGGTGGAAAACGCCGTGTTGCGCAGCGAGAAGGCCGTCCTGGTTTACTCCCTCGAGATGCCAGGCGAATCGCTGATCATGCGTATGCTGTCCTCCCTGGGCCGTATCGACCAGACCAAGGTCCGCTCCGGTCAGCTTGAAGACGACGACTGGCCGCGCCTGACCTCGGCGGTCAACCTGCTCAACGACCGCAAGCTGTTCATCGACGATACCGCCGGCATCAGCCCGTCGGAAATGCGCGCGCGGACCCGCCGCCTGGTACGTGAACACGGCGAAGTCGGCCTGATCATGATCGACTACCTGCAATTGATGCAGATCCCGGGTTCCAGCGGTGACAACCGGACCAACGAGATTTCCGAGATCTCCCGATCCCTGAAAGCCCTGGCCAAGGAATTCAACTGCCCGGTGGTGGCACTTTCCCAGCTCAACCGTTCCCTGGAACAGCGCCCGAACAAGCGCCCGGTGAACTCCGACTTGCGGGAATCCGGAGCGATCGAGCAGGACGCCGACGTGATCATGTTCGTGTATCGCGACGAGGTGTATCACCCCGAGACCGAGCACAAGGGCATTGCCGAAATCATCATCGGCAAGCAGCGGAACGGGCCGATCGGCTTTATTCGCCTGGCCTTTATCGGTAAGTACACGCGATTCGAAAACCTGGCGCCGGGTAGCTATAACTTCGACGACGACGAGTAACCTGTGGGAGCGGGCTTGCTCGCGAAGGCGGTGCGTCAGATAACATCAATGTTGACTGACGCACCGCCTTCGCGAGCAAGCCCGCTCCCACATGAGTAACGCGCAATTTCCGACCACAGCCGTCGGAATTGGTCAAAATTTGTGCTATATTCCGCGCCCGCGAAATTCAATGAAAGCCAACACCGGTTATCGACATGCAAGCAGCCAAGCCGTTATTTGACTATCCCAAGTACTGGGCCGAATGTTTCGGGCCAGCGCCGTTCCTGCCCATGAGCAGGGAGGAGATGGATCAGCTCGGCTGGGATTCCTGCGACATCATCATCGTCACCGGTGACGCCTACGTCGATCACCCGTCGTTCGGCATGGCGATCATCGGCCGGCTGCTGGAGTCCCAGGGTTTCCGCGTCGGGATCATTGCCCAACCGAACTGGCAGTCCAAAGACGACTTCATGAAGCTCGGCGAGCCGAACCTGTTCTTCGGTGTCGCGGCCGGCAACATGGACTCGATGATCAACCGCTACACCGCCGACAAGAAAATCCGTTCCGACGATGCCTACACGCCAGGTGGCCTGGCCGGCAAGCGTCCGGACCGCGCCAGCCTGGTCTACAGCCAGCGCTGCAAGGAAGCCTACAAGCACGTGCCGATCGTGCTCGGCGGCATCGAAGCGTCCCTGCGCCGCATCGCCCACTACGACTATTGGCAGGACCGTGTGCGTAACTCGATCCTGATCGACGCCAGCGCCGATATCCTGCTTTACGGCAACGCTGAGCGTGCGATTGTCGAAGTCGCCCAGCGCCTGTCCTACGGCCACAAGATCGAAGACATCACCGATGTGCGCGGCACCGCGTTCATCCGTCGCGACACGCCGCAGGGCTGGTACGAAGTGGACTCCACGCGTATCGACCGTCCGGGCAAGATCGACAAGATCATCAACCCGTACGTGAACACCCAGGACACCCAGGCCTGCGCCATCGAGCAGGAAAAAGGTTCGGTCGAGGATCCGCAGGAAGCCAAGGTCGTGCAGATCCTGGCCAGCCCGCGCATGACCCGTGACAAGACCGTGATTCGTCTGCCGTCGGTGGAAAAGGTCCGTAACGACGCGGTGCTCTACGCCCACGCCAACCGGGTGCTGCACCTGGAAACCAACCCGGGCAACGCACGTGCGCTGGTACAGAAGCATGGCGAAGTCGACGTCTGGTTCAACCCGCCACCGATTCCGATGACCACCGAAGAAATGGACTACGTGTTCGGCATGCCTTATGCGCGCATTCCGCACCCGGCGTACGGCAAGGAGAAGATCCCGGCCTACGACATGATCCGTTTCTCGGTGAACATCATGCGCGGCTGCTTCGGCGGCTGCACCTTCTGCTCGATCACCGAGCACGAAGGCCGGATCATCCAGAACCGTTCCCACGAGTCGATCATTCGCGAAATCGAAGAAATTCGTGACAAAGTCCCGGGTTTTACCGGCGTGATCTCCGACCTCGGCGGCCCCACCGCGAACATGTACCGCATCGCCTGCAAGAGCCCGGAAATCGAATCCGCGTGCCGCAAGCCATCGTGCGTGTTCCCAGGTATCTGCCCGAACCTGAACACCGACCACTCGGCGCTGATCCAGCTGTACCGCAGTGCCCGTGAGTTGCCGGGTGTGAAGAAAATCCTGATCGCTTCCGGCCTGCGTTACGACCTCGCGGTCGAGTCGCCGGAGTACGTCAAGGAACTGGTGACCCACCACGTCGGTGGCTACCTGAAGATCGCCCCGGAACACACCGAGGAAGGTCCGCTCAACCAGATGATGAAACCGGGCATCGGCAGCTATGACAAGTTCAAGCGCATGTTCGAGAAGTACTCCAAGGAAGCGGGCAAGGAGCAGTACCTGATTCCGTACTTCATCGCGGCCCACCCGGGCACCACCGATGAAGACATGATGAACCTTGCCCTGTGGCTCAAGGGCAACGGCTTCCGTGCCGACCAGGTGCAGGCGTTCTACCCGTCGCCGATGGCCACCGCCACCGCGATGTACCACTCGGGCAAGAACCCGCTGCGCAAGGTCACCTACAAGAGTGACGCGGTAACCATCGTCAAGAGCGAAGAGCAGCGTCGTCTGCACAAGGCGTTCTTGCGTTATCACGACCCGAAAGGCTGGCCGATGCTGCGTGAAGCACTGACCCGCATGGGGCGCGCCGACCTGATCGGGCCGGGCAAGAACCAGTTGATTCCTTTGCACCAGCCGTCGACCGACAGCTACCAGAGCGCCCGGCGCAAGAACTCGACGCCGGCCGGCAGCCACAAGGTTGCAGGGGAAAAGACCACCAAGATCCTGACCCAGCACACCGGCCTGCCACCACGTGCCAGCGATGGCGGCAACCCGTGGGACAAGCGCGAACAGGCCAAGGCCGCGGCGTTCGCCCGCAACCAGCAGGCGGCCAAGGAGCGCAAGGACGCGGCCAAGGGCAAGGGGCCAAAGCCGACCCGCAAGCCGGTCGTGCCGCGCTAAACCTCGCTTGAGCTGAACAGAACGCCAACCTTCGGGTTGGCGTTTTGCATTTAATTCCAAAATCAAAAGATCGCAGCCTTCGGCAGCTCCTACAGGTGTAAGCCATTCCAATGTAGGAGCTGCCGAAGGCTGCGATCCTTTATCTTCGCCACATTTACGTGCAATCGATACAAACCATTTCCCTGCATCGCCCGATTTTGGTGCTGTACTGCCTCAGGCAACCGAAGAAAGCGCCAGTGCTGCTGGATGGCATAAGTCTTGCGCGCTTTCCCATACGCTCAAGGCTCGCAGGAGGCACGCCGTGTCGATTCATGTCGCATTGCACCACGTCACGCATTACCGCTATGACCGCGCTGTCGAGCTCGGCCCGCAGATTGTTCGCCTGCGTCCCGCTGCCCACAGCCGCACGCGGATTCTGTCCTATGCGCTGAAAGTCTCCCCCGAACAGCACTTCATCAACTGGCAGCAGGACCCTCAGGGCAATTACCTGGCGCGGCTGGTGTTCCCGGAAAAAACCGAAGAATTGCGAATCGAAGTCGATCTGCTGGCCGAAATGGCGATCTTCAATCCGTTCGACTTCTTCCTCGAACCCTACGCGGAAAAAATCCCCTTCACCTATGCCGCGGATGAGTGCAAGGAGCTGGCGCCGTACCTGGAAACCCTGCCCCTGACGCCGAAGTTCAAGGCCTACCTGGACGGCATCGACCGCACTCCGTTGCCTGCCGTGGACTTTCTCGTCGCGCTCAACCAGCGCCTGAGCGAAGACATCGACTACCTGATCCGCATGGAACCCGGCGTACAAACACCTGAGCACACTCTCGACCAGGCCTCCGGTTCGTGCCGCGACTCCGCGTGGTTGCTGGTGCAATTGCTGCGCAACCTGGGGCTGGCGGCGCGTTTTGTGTCGGGTTACCTGATCCAGCTGACCGCCGACGTCAAAAGTCTCGACGGGCCGTCCGGCACCGAAGTGGATTTCACCGACCTGCACGCCTGGTGCGAGGTGTACTTGCCCGGTGCTGGCTGGATCGGCCTGGATGCGACTTCCGGGCTGTTTGCCGGTGAAGGACATATTCCGTTGGCCTGTAGTCCCGATCCGTCCTCAGCGGCGCCGATCAGTGGCCTGGTGGAACCCTGCGAGTGCGAATTCAGCCACGAAATGTCCGTGGAGCGAATTTGGGAGGCACCACGGGTCACCAAGCCCTACACCGACGACCAGTGGCTGGCGATCCAGGCCCTGGGCCGGCAGATCGATGCCGACCTGCTGGAGGGTGATGTACGCCTGACCATGGGCGGCGAGCCGACCTTTGTGTCCATCGATGACCCGGATGGCGCCGAATGGAATACCGCGGCATTGGGGCCGGATAAACGACGGTTGTCCTCCGAACTGTTCCAACGCATGCGTAAACACTACGCGCCCCAGGGGCTGGTGCATTTCGGGCAGGGCAAGTGGTACCCCGGCGAGCAACTGCCGCGCTGGTCGCTCAATTGCTACTGGCGCCGTGACGGCGTGCCGATCTGGCACAACAGCGCGCTGATCGCCGACGAGCAGGAAGACTACGGCGCCGACGGAGCACTGGCCGGGCGTTTTCTGGCGAGTGTCGCCGAACGCCTGAAAATTCCGACACGCTTTGTGTTTGCGGCCTACGAAGACAATTTCTATTACCTCTGGCGCGAAGGGATGCTGCCGCAAAACGTCAGCGCCGAAGACTCGCGCCTGGAAGAACCTCTGGAGCGTGCGCGCCTGCGCAAAGTGTTCAGCCAAGGCCTGGACAAGGTGATTGGCCAGGTCCTTCCATTGGCGCGCACTGCCAAGGGCGATCAATGGCAGAGCGGCCGCTGGTATTTGCGCGACGAGCACTGCCGACTGGTGCCGGGGGACTCGCCGCTGGGCTATCGCTTGCCGCTGGGTTCGCAACCCTGGGTGAAAGCGGCGGAATATCCGTTCATTCATCCGCAAGACCCGAATCAAGACTTCCCGCCGCTGCCCGACACCACGCAACTGCAAAGCCAAAGCGAAGCTGCCGAGGTGCAGGAACGCGCACCGAAGATCGACGAGTCCGCCGACTGGCTGACCCGTACCGCCTTCTGCGCCGAGGCGCGGGCGGGTCGGTTGTACCTGTTCATGCCGCCGCTGGAACGGGTCGAGGACTATCTCGAACTGGTCGCTGCCATCGAAGCCACCGCCGAAGAGCTGATGTGCCCGGTGTTGCTGGAAGGCTACGAGCCGCCGAGCGATCCACGCCTGAGCAATTTCCGCATCACCCCGGATCCGGGGGTGATCGAGGTCAACGTGCAGCCGTCCGCGACCTGGGATGAGTTGGTCGAGCGCACAGAATTCCTCTACGAAGAAGCGCGCCAGACCCGGCTGACCACCGAGAAATTCATGATCGACGGCCGACACACCGGCACGGGCGGCGGTAACCACTTCGTGCTGGGTGGCGCGACGCCGGGGGACTCGCCGTTTTTGCGTCGCCCGGATCTGCTGCGCAGCCTGATCAGCTACTGGCACAACCATCCGTCGCTGTCCTACCTGTTTTCCGGATTGTTCATCGGCCCGACATCCCAGGCGCCCCGTGTCGACGAAGCGCGCAACGATGCCTTGTACGAGTTGGAAATTGCCTTCGCACAGATGCCTGAACCGGGTGAAGAATGTCCGCCATGGTTGGTGGACCGGCTGCTGCGCAATCTGCTGATCGATGTGACCGGCAATACCCACCGTGCCGAGTTCTGCATCGACAAACTCTATTCGCCGGACGGTGCCACCGGGCGCCTGGGGTTGCTGGAGCTGCGTGCGTTCGAGATGCCGCCCCATGCCCGAATGAGCCTGGCGCAACAGCTGTTGCTGCGGGCGCTGGTCGCGCGGTTCTGGCGCGAGCCCTATGCACCGCCGAAACTGGCGCGCTGGGGAACGGAGCTGCACGATCGCTTCCTGTTGCCGCACTTTATCGAGCAAGACTTCGCCGATGTCATCGTCGACCTCAACGCCGCCGGTTATCCGGTGCGGGCGGAATGGTTCGCCGCGCATCTGGAGTTCCGTTTCCCCAAGGTTGGCGACTACGCCGTCAGCGGCATTGCATTGGAACTGCGCCAGGCGCTCGAACCCTGGCACGTGCTGGGCGAAGAGGGCGCCATGGGCGGTACGGTGCGTTACGTGGATTCGTCGCTGGAGCGCTTGCAGGTCAAGCTCAGCGGCTTGCCGCCCCAGCGTTATCTGCTGACCTGCAACGGCATTCCGGTGCCCTTGCAGCCCACCGGACGTGTAGGCGAATTCGTCGCGGGCGTGAGATTTCGCGCCTGGCAACCGGCCAACTGCCTGCAACCGACCATCCCGGTGCACGCGCCGCTGGTGTTCGACCTGCTCGACACCTGGATGCAGCGCTCGCTGGGCGGTTGCCAGTACCACGTGGCCCATCCGGGCGGGCGCAATTACGACAGCTTGCCGGTCAATGCCAATGAAGCGGAGAGCCGGCGAATGGCGCGGTTCTTCCGCATCGGACACACGCCGGGAAAACTTCCTGTACCCAATGTGGAAATTAATGACGAGCTACCTATGACACTCGATTTGCGACGTTTCTAAACCGTACGCGACGCTCGGATTTTTCGTATATCCGGGCGTCACGAGCCTGCGTTAGTCTGACCGTTCATTGCTGTCTGCCGAGCTTTCCATGCCTGACCTGCTAGACCGCTACCCGCTGACGGCGGGCACCTATCACGAACTGCTCGACGACAGTGGCGCCGTGCGCCCGCACTGGTGCCGGCTGTTCGAGCAGTTGCAACGCAGCACGCCGGCGCAGCTGGTGCAGCGTCAGGCCCTGCTGACCCGGCAGATTCAGGAAAACGGCGTTACCTATAACGTCTATGCCGATCCCAAGGGCGCGGACCGGCCGTGGGAGCTGGACCTGCTGCCCCATGTCATCGCAGCTGATGAGTGGCAACAGTTGTCGGCGGGCATCGCTCAGCGGGCGCGCTTGCTCAATGCCGTGCTGGCTGACCTTTACGGTCCGCAACGGCTGATTGCCGAAGGTCTGCTGCCCGCCGAGCTGGTGTTCGGTCACAACAACTTCCTTTGGCCCTGCCAGGGTATCAGCCCGCCCGACGGGGCCTTTCTGCATCTGTATGCCGTGGATCTGGCGCGCACACCCGATGGTCGCTGGTGGGTGACGGCGGATCGTACCCAGGCGCCTTCGGGAGCCGGGTATGCGCTGGAAAACCGCACGATTGTGTCCCGGGCCTTTCCCGAGTTGTACCGCGATTTGAAAGTGCAGCACCTGGCCGGGTTCTTCCGCACCTTGCAGGAAACCCTTGCCCGTCAGGCCCCGAGTGACGGGGACGCGCCGTTGGTGGTACTGCTGACACCGGGGCGTTTCAACGAAAGCTATTTTGAACATTTGTATCTGGCTCGCCAGCTCGGTTATCCGCTGGTGGAGGGCGGCGACCTGACGGTGCGCGACGCCACGGTCTACTTGAAAACACTGAGTGGCCTGCGTCGGGTTCACGCGATCATGCGTCGGCTTGATGACGATTTCTGCGACCCGCTGGAACTGCGTACCGACTCAGCCCTCGGCGTGCCGGGCCTGCTGGAAGCCGTGCGGCAGGGGCGGGTGCTGGTGGCCAACGCCCTCGGCAGCGGAGTGCTGGAGTCGCCCGGTTTGTTGGGCTTCCTGCCGAAGATCAATCAATTCCTGTTTGGCGAAGAACTGATCCTGCCGTCCATCGCCACCTGGTGGTGTGGCGAAGCGCCGGTTCTGGCCCAGGCCCTGGAGAAACTGCCGGAACTGCTGATCAAGCCGGCGTTTCCGTCCCAGAGCTTTGCTCCGGTATTTGGCCGGGATTTGAGTGAAAAACAGCGCCAGGAACTCGCCGAGCGCATGCAGGCTCGGCCCTACGCCTATGTGGCGCAAGAACTCGCGCAGTTGTCCCAGGCGCCGATCTGGCAAGCCGAAGACGGTCAATTGCAACCCCGCGCCATCGGCATGCGCGTGTATGCGGTGGCCAGTCGCGAGGGATATCGGGTATTGCCCGGTGGCTTGACCCGGGTCGCCGCCCAAGCCGATGCCGAAGTGGTGTCGATGCAGCGCGGTGGCGCCAGCAAGGACACCTGGGTGTTGG
This sequence comes from Pseudomonas sp. IT-P258, assembly GCF_949767825.1. Lineage (NCBI taxonomy): Bacteria > Pseudomonadati > Pseudomonadota > Gammaproteobacteria > Pseudomonadales > Pseudomonadaceae > Pseudomonas > Pseudomonas sp. IT-P258. The sequence goes on from NZ_CATKPU010000043.1 coordinate 461,892, forward strand.
GCGAGCGTGCGCCCAGTGGCGAACAATGGAAGGCCCAGCGCAACATCGGCGTTCACGATCTGGTGCGGCGCGATCCGTACCTGCCGTCGCGAGTCGTGGAAAACCTGTTCTGGTTCGGTCGTTACTGCGAGCGTTGCGACGACAGTGCCCGTTTGCTGCGCATCATGCTGGCGCGCTATGTCGACGGCGACGACCCGCAAGCCCTGCAGGCCGCTGTGGACCTCGGCGAACGGCTGATATTGCTGCCCGAGGAGGGCGAGTTGCAGGAGCGCCTGTTGGCGGCGTTGCTCGGTGATGACTGGCCGTTCAGCCTGCGTTCCAACCTGCAGCGCTTGCAGTGGGCTGCTTCGCAGGTGCGCGGCAAGCTCTCGCGGGAAAACTGGCAGGCGCTGGTGGAGTTGCAGCGCGAAGCCATGGAGCTGGAAACCGAAGAGCCGGATTTCGGCGAGCTGCTGGATTTCCTCAACCGTCTGGTGATGTCCCTGGCGGCGCTGTCCGGCTTTGCACTGGACGACATGACCCGGGACGAAGGCTGGCGTTTCCTGATGATTGGCCGACGGATCGAGCGCCTGCAATTTCTCAGCGGCAGCCTGGCGGCGTTCCTTCGGGGCGCCGGGGCTTTTGACCAGGCCGGGCTGGAATGGCTGCTGGAACTGGGCAACAGCAGCATCACCTACCGTTCTCGATACCTGGCGGTGGCACAGTTGATCCCGGTGCTCGACCTGCTTTTGCTCGACGAGCAGAACCCTCATGCCGTGTTGTTCCAGTTGAAACTGGTGACCCGCACCCTCAAGCGTCTCAACGATGACTTTGGCGTGCCGCGTGAAGCCGCGCTGCCACAATTGGTCGAGCGTCTGGCGCGATTCGATCTGGGCTGCCTGGAAAACCCGCTGTTCGGCGACGCCAGTGTTCGCGCCGCCATCGAGGGGCTGGCCGCGCTGCTGCAAGAGATCGCCGACGCCAGCGGGCAGGTTTCCGATCGCCTGGCGCTGCGGCATTTCGCCCATGTCGATGATGTCAGCCAACGCACGGTGTCCGTCTGATGAGTGCTCATTACCAGATTTTCCACGACACCCATTACCACTACGACAGCCCGGTGTCCCTGGCCCAGCAACTGGCGCATTTGTGGCCGCGGCCTTGTGCCTGGCAGCGCTGCACCGACCGGCAATTGCAGATCAGCCCCGAGCCGACCTCGCGTCGGGATGAACTGGATGTGTTCGGTAATCCGCTGACCCGGCTGGCGTTCGAGCGTCCTCATGATGAATTGCTGGTCAACGCCAGCCTGACCATTGAAGTGCTGCCCCGGCCTGCGTTGGACTTCAATCGGTCACCCGCGTGGGAACAGACCCGTAGCGCGCTGACCTACAGCAGCCAGCCGCTGTCGCCCGAGCTGCTTGAAGCCTGCCGATACCGCTTCGAATCGCCGTATGTGCATTTGAAGAAAAACTTCGTCGAGTTCTCGCAAAGCTGTTTTCCGCCCGGTCGAGCGTTATTGCTCGGCGTGCAGGCGCTGATGGAGAAAATCTTCAGCGAGTTCACCTTCGATGCCGAGGCGACCCAGGTGGCGACGCCGCTGGTGGAGGTGCTGGAGCGTCGGCGCGGGGTCTGTCAGGACTTTGCCCACCTGATGCTCGCTTGCGTACGTTCCAGAGGGTTGGCGGCGCGCTACATCAGCGGCTACTTGCTGACTCAGCCACCCCCGGGCCAGCCTCGGCTTATCGGCGCCGATGCGTCCCACGCCTGGGTCTCGGTGTTTTGTCCGGTGCTGGGGTGGGTGGATTTCGATCCGACCAACAATGTGCAACCGGCACTGGAGCACATCACCCTGGCCTGGGGCCGGGATTTTTCCGATGTGTCGCCGTTGCGGGGGGTGATTCTGGGTGGGGGCAACCATGATCCGGAAGTGCGTGTGACCGTAATGCCACTGGATTAACGCAGGTCAAAATGTGGGAGCGGGCTTGCTCGCGAAAGCAATTTCATATTCAACAAGGATGTTGCCTGACACTGCGCTTTCGCGAGCAAGCCCGCTCCCACAGGGGATGTGCAGTGGTTTCTGGAAAGGGGTATTTCAGACTGGCCTGTGAGGGTCGACAGCAAAGCTGCCAACCTTGGACACAGATCCGGTGGGCCTGATCAGGTTATCGGGCCCGGAGGTTCTCAGGCGTCAGGCGCCGAGTCTTTCGGTGCATCAACATCGTCTTCTGCCGCCACTTCACCCTCAGGGTTCAGTGCCGCTTCTTCAGCTGTAGCTTTCTTGCGCTGAAGCTTTTCCTCTTTCTTCTGCTCCTTGGCCAAGTCTCTCTGACGTTTGGCGAAGGAATAATTAGGTTTAGCCATGGGCGATCCTCTGGGGTCGAAGGTGAGGTTGAGCGGCGCATATTCTGCCTTGTATCGGTGCCGAGCCGTTAGCTGGGTTTTTGCTCGGCCCATTTTGGCGCTACGGACGGTTGCCAGGCATCCAGAGCATCGAGCAGGGTTTGCGGCGATTCGCTCACTTGCAGCATGTCACGGTGCTGCCCGCGAACGAAGCCTTCGCCGACGATGTGATCAAGAAAAGACGTCAATTTGCTGTAGAAACCGTTCACTTCCAGCAAACCCAGCGGTTTTCCGTGGTAGCCGAGCTGGCCCCAGGTCCAGACTTCGAACAGTTCTTCGAGGGTGCCAAGGCCACCGGGCAGCGCGATAAAGGCATCGCTTAGCTCGGCCATCCGGGCCTTGCGCGCGTGCATGCCATCGACGACTTCCAGGCGAGTCAGGCCGCTGTGGCCGATTTCCTTGTCCTTGAGGCTTTGCGGGATGATGCCGATCACTTCACCACCGGCCGCCAGGGCCGCATCGGCGACGATGCCCATCAGGCCCACGGCGCCACCGCCATACACCAGGGTCAGCTTGCGCTCGGCCAACGCCCGGCCAAGGGCCACGGCTGCTTCGCGGTAAGCCGGGTTGGTGCCGGTGCTGGCACCACAAAATACACAAACGGATGTTAAAGACATGCCTTGCTCCATGGTCGATCAGGGCCACAGAGTAAAGGCAGGCGCACGGCACTCCAAGGGCTAGACTTGTTGTTCCGAAGTTTCGTACGTACCGCTGGCGCCGCAGGCATAGGCGGCGAGCAAACTGCACAACAGGCTGTTGATTGACATGACAGACGTTCCATTTGAAGGGGGACGGTCTGATGATAGGCCCGGGCCAGACGCTTGGCCGGTAGATATTTCGCATCGGTGTCATAGCGCGAAAGTTGTATACAATTTTTGATTCAAGTCATATGAACTTGCGAGGTTTTCAGGCAGTCTTCTGTTTATTCGCGATTTCGTTAACCCTGCCTTGGAGATTCACCATGTTTGCCAAACTTGTTGCGGTATCCCTGTTGACACTGGCTAGCAGCCAATTGATGGCTGCAGAGTGCAAAGTCACTGTCGACTCCACCGACCAGATGTCTTTCGACACGAAGGCCATTGAAATCGACAAGAGCTGCAAGACGTTTACCGTGGAACTCAAGCACTCCGGCAGCTTGCCGAAGAACGTCATGGGCCATAACTGGGTGCTGAGTAAAGAAGCCGACATGCAGCCGATCGCCACCGACGGCCTGAGCGCCGGCATCGACAAGAACTACCTGAAGGAAGGCGACGCCCGCGTGATTGCCCACACCAAGGTCATCGGCGCTGGCGAGACAGACTCGGTGACCTTCGATGTGTCCAAGCTGGATGCGGCTCAAAAGTACGGTTTCTTCTGCTCGTTCCCGGGCCACATCTCGATGATGAAAGGTACGGTTACCCTGAAGTAATCGAATCGCAGTCATAAAAAAAGCGTCCTTAGTGGACGCTTTTTTTGCACTTGTAGGAGCTGCCGCAGGCTGCGATCTTTTGATCTTGAACATCAAAAGATCGCAGCCTCGTTTTACTCGACAGCTCCTACACGCTCCTGCGCGCAGGCGTTACGGCGCAAACGGCATCACCCGCTTGTGATGAGTCTTGTTGTACGTATCAACAATGATCTTGAACGCCTCTTCACGCACCGGTTCGCCGTGCAGGAAGGCGTCGATCTCGGTGTAGGTCACGCCGTGGGAGGCTTCGTCCGGTTTGCCCGGCGACAGGTCTTCAAGGTCGGCGGTCGGGACTTTCTCCACTAGCGACTCCGGCGCGCCGAAGCTGCGGGCGATGGCGCGGACCTGGTTTTTCACCAGGCCACTCAGTGGCGCCAGATCGCAGGCGCCGTCACCGAACTTGGTGAAGAAACCCATCACCGCTTCCGCCGCGTGATCGGTGCCGATCACCAGGCCATGGGCCGCGCCGGCGATGGTGTACTGGGCGACCATGCGCATGCGCGCCTTGGTGTTGCCGAGCACGAAGTCCACCGACACCGCATGTTTGCCTTCGAAGGCCGCCACTTCATTGGCCAGGGATTTGACCGCCGCGCCGATGTTCACGGTGTGGCGCTCGTCCGGCTTGATGAAATCCACCGAAGCCTGGGCGTCGTGCTCATCGAACTGGGTTTCGTAGGGCAGGCGCACGGCGATGAACTTGTAGGCGGCATCACCGCTGCGCTGGCGCAGTTCACGGACGGCCCTTTGGGCCAGCAGGCCAGCGGTCAGGGAGTCGACACCACCACTGATGCCCAGTACCAGGGTCTTGAGCCCGGAGTTGACCAGGCAGTCCTGAATGAAGGTCACCCGCCGGGCGACTTCGGCCTCAAGGGCGGCTTCGTCGGCGAATGGCGGCTGGACCTTGAGCTGTTCAGCAATCTCACGCTGTACGGCTTGCATGAATTCACTCCTTGCTTGATGTACTTGAAAGGGTGGCAGGAACCTGGAAAACGTGTCGCAAGTAAGCGACGAAATTCGGGTCTTTGCAGTGCGTCTTGCCTGGCTCGTCGGAGATCTTCGCCACCGGCTGGCCGTTGCAGGCGGCCATTTTAAGCACGATGCTCATCGGTTCGACACCCGCAATATCACAGGTCAGGTTGGTGCCGATGCCGAAGCTGACATTGATCCGACCGCGCAGCGCCCGGAATATTTCCAGGCACTTGGGCAATGTCAGGCTGTCGGAGAAGGTCAGCGTCTTGCTCATCGGGTCGATGCCGAGCTTGTGATAGTGGGCGATGGCTTTTTCCGCCCAGACCACCGGATCGCCTGAATCGTGGCGCAAACCGTCGAAAAGCTTGGCGAAAAACAGATCGAAATCGCCGAGGAAGGCATCCATGGTGATGCAGTCGGTCAGGGCAATCCCCAGCAGGCCACGGTATTCGCGGACCCAGCAATCGAGGGCGGCGATCTGGCTGTCGATCAGCCGCGGGCCGAGTTGTTGGTGCGCCATGATCCATTCGTGGGCCATGGTGCCCAAGGGTTTCATGTCCAGTTCCCGGGACAGGTGCACATTGCTGGTGCCGACGAAGCGTCCGGGGAAATCGTGCTTGAGCACGTTCACCACTTCTTCCTGCACCCGATACGAGAAGCGACGGCGGGTGCCGAAATCGGCCACCTGCAATTCCGACAATTCATCACTGCTGGCGTTAGCACTCAGCCAGTCGAACTTGCGGTAGAGCTGCTCGCGGGCCTGCTCCAGCACGACTTCGCGGTAGCGATAGCGGTTGCGCACCTCGCTGACCAGGGCCAGCAGCGGCACTTCGAACAGGATCACATGCAGCCAGGGGCCACGCAGGCGGATAAACAGCTCACCGTTTTCGATGCCGGTGTGGATGTAGCGCAGGTTGAAGCGAAACAAACCGAGAAAACGCAGGAAGTCCGGCTTCAGGAAGCTGATGCGCTCCAGAAAGCTCAATTGGTCGGCGCTCAGGCTCAGTTCGGACAGGCGCTCGATCTGGAAGCGGATTTCCGCCAGATACGGGCGCAAGTCCTCGCCGTTACGGCACCGAAACTCCCATTCGACTTCGACGTTCGGGTAGTTGTGCAGCACCGCCTGCATCATCGTCAGTTTGTAGAAGTCGGTGTCGAGCAGGTTCTGCACGATGCGATCGGCAAACACACTCTCGCTCATAACGGGAATCTCCAGCGTTGCAGCGGTATTGATCGGTGGCGCTAGTGGCGCATATCACTGGGTTGGAATGCCAGCGATTTCTTGGATCACTCCAGATCCCTGTGGGAGCGGGCTTGCCCGCGAAGAGGCCGGCACATTCAAAATCAATATTGACCGGTATTACGCCTTCGCGAGCAAGCCCGCTCCCACAGGTACGGCGTGCAACCCTAAATTTGCGACATCTCCGGGCTATCGATCTGCTCCAGCATCCACTTCACAAAGTCCCGCACCTTGGGCACTTCCGCCGAGTGCTCCGGGTATGCAAGGTAATAGGCGTCGGTGCTGGGCATTGCATGCTGCCAGGGAATGACCAGCTTGCCGTCAGCCAGTTCTTCCTCCACCAGAAAACGCGGCAACAACGCTACGCCGCAACCGACCTGGGCGGCGCGGATGCACATATAAAAGGTTTCGAAGCGCGGGCCGTGGTAGCTGTGCTCGGTGTGGTAGCCCTGATGGTCGAACCAGTCATGCCAGGCCTGGGGGCGGGAAGCGTTTTGCAGCAGGACCAGGTCCGTCAGTTGCGTCGGATCGGTAAACGGTGTGTCCGGCAGGCTGCCAGGGGCGCACACCGGCACCAGCTCTTCGCCGAACAGCTTCAGGCATTCGGAACCCGGCCGCGAACCCTGGCCGAAATAGAACGCCAGGTCGCTGCGACCTTGCAGCAAGTCGTCGGCTTCCTGTTCGCTGCACAGGTCCAGGTGGATCGACGGATGCCGCAGGCGCCAGCCTTTCAGGCGCGGCACCAGCCAGCGTGCGCCGAAGGTCGGCGGTGTCGAGACGCGCAGGACTTCAGTCTCGCCGCCGTAGGAACGCAGGTAATGGGTCGACATCTCGACCTGCGTGAGGATTTTTCGCACCTCAACCAGGTACAGGTCGCCAGCCGGCGTCATCTGCAGGCGTCGGCGCACCCGGCGAAACAGCAGGTGCTGCAACAGCTCTTCGAGTTGTGCGACCTGTTTGCTCACGGCGCTCTGGGTCAGGTTCAACTCTTCGGCGGCCCGGGTGAAGCTCAAATGCCGGGTGACGGCCTCGAAGCACTGCAACGCAGCGATCGATGGCAAGTAGCGTTTATTCAGCATGGGCGGTCCTTGGTTCTTGTCTCTTTATTGCCAGCAATGCACAGCATGAATAAACGGAATGATATCTCTCTTAATGGTCGTTTGTTGAGTAACCTCCGGGCAGCTAAAACTACAGGTCTGATCAGCCGTGAATTTCCGGCTGCACGTGTTCTGTCTTTTGCTTGAGGAGTGACCCATGGTTGCCGCATTGCTTGATCGTCTAGGTGTGAACCCGGCCCTGTACCAGAACGGCAAAGTGCCGGTGCATTCGCCGATCGATGGCAGCACGATTGCCGCCGTGAACTGGGAGGGCGCTGCTGAAGTCGAGCAGCACATCAGTCGCGCGGATCATGCGTTCGAACTGTGGCGCAAGGTCCCGGCGCCGCGCCGTGGCGAGCTGGTACGGCAACTGGGTGACATCCTGCGCGAATACAAGGCCGACCTCGGCGAGCTGGTGTCCTGGGAAGCCGGCAAGATCACCCAGGAAGGCCTGGGTGAAGTTCAGGAAATGATCGACATCTGCGACTTCGCCGTCGGCCTGTCACGCCAGTTGTACGGTTTGACCATCGCCTCCGAGCGTCCTGGCCACCACATGCGCGAAACCTGGCATCCGCTGGGCGTTGTCGGGGTGATCAGTGCATTCAACTTCCCGGTCGCGGTATGGGCCTGGAACGCCACGCTGGCGCTGGTCTGCGGCAACCCGGTGATCTGGAAACCGTCGGAAAAGACCCCGCTGACCGCACTGGCTTGCCAGGCGCTGTTCGATCGCGTGCTGAAGAACTTCAGCGATGCCCCACCGTACCTGAGCCAAGTGATCATTGGCGGTCGCGATGCCGGCGAAGCCCTGGTCGATGATCCGCGTGTCGCGCTGGTCAGCGCCACCGGCAGCACCCGCATGGGCCGTGAAGTGGCACCGAAAATCGCCGCACGTTTCGCCCGCAGCATCCTGGAACTGGGCGGCAACAACGCAATGATCCTCGGTCCAAGCGCCGACCTGGACATGGCCGTTCGCGCGATCCTGTTCAGCGCCGTCGGCACCGCCGGTCAGCGCTGCACCACCCTGCGTCGCCTGATCGCCCATGAGTCGGTGAAAGAGGAAATCGTCACCCGCCTGAAAGCGGCGTACTCGAAAGTGCGTATCGGCCATCCGCTGGAAGGAAACCTGATCGGCCCGCTGATCGACAAGCAAAGTTTCGACAACATGCAGGATGCGCTGGAGCAGGCCTTGAGCGAAGGCGGCCGGGTGTTTGGCGGTGAGCGTCAGCTGCAAGACAAGTTCCCGAATGCCTACTACGTTTCACCGGCCATCGTCGAAATGCCCGAGCAGAGCGATGTGGTGTGCCACGAAACCTTCGCCCCGATCCTGTACGTGGTCGGTTACAGCGACTTCCAGGAAGCCCTGCGCCTGAACAACGCCGTGCCACAAGGCCTGTCCTCGTGCATCTTCACCACCGACGTGCGTGAAGCCGAGCAGTTCATGTCGGCGGTGGGCAGTGACTGCGGCATTGCCAACGTCAACATCGGCCCGAGCGGCGCGGAAGTCGGCGGCGCGTTCGGTGGCGAGAAAGAAACCGGCGGCGGTCGTGAGTCCGGCTCCGATGCATGGCGCGGCTACATGCGCCGCCAGACCAACACCGTGAACTACTCGCTGGAGTTGCCGTTGGCGCAGGGCATCACCTTCGATTAAGTATTGATTGTGAAGCTGGAAAGATCGCAGCCTTCGGCAGCTCCTACGGGACTGTGGCTGGCTGCGATTTTGTAGGAGCTGCCGCAGGCTGCGATCTTTTGGCGGCGACAACGAGGTGGGTTAGGTTTCTGTTGGAGTCTGGCAATGCCGTTACGCGAAGAGTGTCTGTGGGAAAAACTGACGCCGCAAAGGCCGGACAATTCGCCCCTCAAGGGTGAGGTTTCGGTAGATGTCTGCGTCATCGGCGCCGGATTTACCGGTTTGTCGGCGGCGGTGCATCTGCTGGAGCAGGGCAAGTCCGTTTGTGTGCTGGAGGCCCATCGTGCCGGCCATGGTGGTTCGGGGCGCAACGTCGGGCTGGTCAATGCCGGGATGTGGATTCCCCCGGACGAGATCGAAGCCGGGTTTGGCGAGGCGGTCGGCAGCCAGCTCAACCGCATGCTGGGGGCGGCGCCTTCCCTGGTGTTCAGCCTTGTGGACAAGTACAACATCGATTGCCAGTTGCGCCGCGAAGGCACGCTGCACATGGCGCACAACGCCCGTGGCGAAGCCGACTTGCGCAGTCGTGAAGAACAATGGAAACGACGCGGTGCGCCGGTGGAATTGCTCACCGGCCAGGCCTGCGAACAAGCCACCGGCACGAAAAAGATCGCCGCCGCGCTGCTCGATCGCCGCGCCGGCACGCTCAACCCGATGGCCTACACCACGGGGCTGGCCAAGGCGGCCATCGGCCTGGGCGGTCAATTATTCGATCATTCCCCGGTCACCCGACTCGAGCGTCAGGGCCAACGCTGGTCTGTGCAAACCGCCCAAGGCTCGGTCATGGCCGAGAAAGTGGTGATTGCCTCCAATGCCTACACCGAGGGCGACTGGACGGAACTGCGGCGCAATTTCTTCCCCGGTTATTACTATCAGGTGGCCTCGGCCCCGCTGACCGAAGAGGCCGCCCGGCAAATTCTGCCCGGAGGACAGGGTTCCTGGGACACCCGACAGGTGCTCAGCAGTATCCGTCGAGACAAGGACGGTCGCCTGCTGCTTGGCAGCCTGGGTAATGGCAATCAGAAACCGGCCTGGTTCCTCAAGGCCTGGGCCGACCGGGTGCAGCAACATTACTTCCCTTACCTGAAACCGGTGGAATGGGAGTGCACCTGGACCGGTTGCATCGCTTTTACCCCCGATCATTTGATGCGCCTGTTCGAACCGGCGCCCGGTTTAGTGGCAGTCACCGGTTACAACGGCCGGGGCGTGACCACGGGAACAGTGGTCGGCAAGGCCTTTGCCGATTACCTGTGTAACGGAAATCCTCAAGCGCTTCCGATTCCTTTCGCGCCCATGCAGCCATTGGCCGGGGTAGGGTTGCGCAGCTGTCTGTATGAGGCGGGATTCTCGCTGTATCACGCAGGCCAGTGCCTGCGGATCGTGATCTGAAGGTTGTTTTTTGCAGTGGGGAGCGGCGCTTTTTCGATCTGCGGCTAGCCTGTAGTGGTGCGGGTTGTAGCAGTCTCGCACCAGCAGTGTGCACTTCGGTGACGCACGTTGTTACAGGCTGGTTGCACGTCGTTTAAAGCCGCGGTTGCAATGATGGCGCAGTCGGGTTGCGCCTCAAAAAAATAATGGTACTACCTTCAGCGGTTTAGACGGTTGCACGCCCAATGAAAATGGGATCGAAACAGTCGAAATAACAAGAAAGCAGCGACTTTTTTCAGAATAAAAAACCGATGGCACGGCCCTTGCTCTGAGCATTCAGTGAAGTCGCAGTGCCAATTAAAAAAACCATGGAGCACCACCTCATGTCCCAGACGTTTTACAAGAAAGGTTTTCTGGCCCTCGCAGTGGCAACTGCGCTGGGTGTTTCTGCGTTTGCTCAGGCTGACATCAAGATCGGCGTAGCGGGACCCATGACTGGCGCCAACGCGGCATTTGGCGAACAGTACATGAAGGGTGCACAGGCCGCGGCCGATGCGGTCAACGCGGCGGGCGGGGTCAACGGGGAAAAAATCGTACTGGTCAAGGGCGATGACGCCTGCGAACCGAAACAGGCTGTGACGGTCGCCAAAGACCTGACCAACCAGAAAGTCGCCGGCGTGGTCGGTCACTTCTGCTCCTCGTCGACCATCCCGGCCTCCGAGATCTACGACGAAGCGGGCATCATCGCAATCACTCCAGGCTCCACCAACCCCGCCGTTACCGAACGCGGCCTGAGCGCCATGTTCCGTATGTGCGGGCGTGACGACCAGCAAGGCATCGTGGCCGGCGACTACATCGTCGACGTGCTCAAGGGCAAGAAAGTGGTCGTGCTGCACGACAAGGACACCTACGGCCAGGGCCTGGCGGATGCCACCAAGGCTCAGTTGGTCAAGCGCGGCGTAACGCCTGTGCTGTATGAAGGCCTGACCCGTGGCGAGAAAGATTTCAGCACCATCGTGACCAAGATTCGCGGCGCCGGCGCTGACGTCGTCTACTTCGGTGGCCTGCACCCGGAAGCCGGTCCTCTGGTGCGTCAACTGCGTGAGCAGGGTCTGAAAGACGTCAAGTTCATGTCCGACGACGGCATCGTGACCGACGAACTGGTGACCACCGCTGGCGGTCCGCAATTCGTTGACGGGGTGCTGATGACCTTTGGCGCCGACCCACGCCTGCTGCCAGACAGCAAGACCGTGGTAGACGCCTTCCGCAAGGCCGGTACCGAGCCTGAAGGCTACACCCTGTACGCCTACGCTTCGGTCCAGGCCCTGGCAGCAGCCTTCAACGGCGCCAAGTCCAACAAGGGCGAAGAAGCGGCTGCATGGCTGAAGAAGAACCCGGTCAAGACCGTCATGGGCGAGAAGACCTGGGACAGCAAGGGCGACCTGAAAATCTCCGACTACGTGGTTTACCAGTGGGACAAGGATGGCAAATACCACCAGCTGGAAAAACAGAAGTAAGGGCTGACTCGATCAACTGACCCACAGTTCTCCTGTGGGAGCGAGCTTGCTCCGGGCGGCGTTCCGACGATGACGGACTGACAGGCAACACATTCGTTGAATGTTAAACCGCAATCGCGAACAGGCTCACTCCTACAGGGGGGTGTGTGTCGACTGATCGTGGCTGACATTGCTCCGACGTAAATCTGTATTTTCCTTAGAAGAACCGCACAGCCACATGTGCAGGTTCTCATTGCGTGAGATTGCGTTATGGATGGTATTTTCCTGCAGCAACTGGTCAACGGCCTGACCCTCGGGTCGGTCTATGGCCTGATCGCCATCGGCTACACAATGGTCTATGGCATCATCGGCATGATCAACTTCGCCCACGGCGAGGTTTACATGATTTCCGCTTACCTCGCGGCAATCAGTCTGGCTCTGCTGGCTTACTTCGGTATCGAATCTTTCCCGCTGCTGATGCTTGGCACACTGATCTTCACCATCGTCGTCACGGCGGTGTATGGCTGGGTCATCGAGCGCGTCGCCTATAAACCCCTGCGTAACTCTACCCGACTCGCACCGCTGATCAGTGCGATCGGTATCTCCCTGATCCTGCAAAACTACGCACAGATCTCCCAGGGCGCGAAGCAACAAGGCGTTCCGACTCTGCTCTCGGGTGCCTGGCGCGTTGATATCGGTACCGGTTTCGTTCAGTTGACCTACACCAAGGTCTTCATTCTGGTCGCAGCGTTCGTCGGGATGGCCGCGCTGACCTACATCATCAAGTACACCAAGCTCGGCCGCATGTGCCGTGCAACCCAGCAAGACCGCAAGATGGCTTCGATCCTGGGGATCAACACCGATCGGGTGATTTCCTACGTGTTCATCATTGGTGCAGCGATGGCGGCCCTGGCCGGTGTGCTGATCACCATGAACTACGGCACATTCGACTTCTATGCCGGCTTCATCATCGGGATCAAGGCGTTCACCGCCGCGGTGCTCGGCGGGATTGGCTCACTGCCCGGCGCGATGCTCGGGGGGATCATTCTCGGGATTTCCGAGTCGCTGTTTTCCGGTCTGGTGAACTCGGACTACAAAGACGTTTTCAGCTTCTCGCTGCTGGTCCTCGTTCTGGTCTTTCGGCCTCAAGGCCTGCTCGGCCGTCCTCTTGTGTCGAAGGTGTAAGCGATGTCTTCAACCACTAAAAAAACCATTGATATCAAAAAAAGTCTGGTTGACGCGATTCTTGCCGGCCTCATTGCCCTGATTGTGTTCGGGCCGATTGTCGGCGTCGTTCTCGATGGCTATGGCTTCAACCTGGAAACCACCCGGGTGGCGTGGATCGTGGCGATCGTCATGGCCGGCCGCTTTGCCCTGAGCATGTTCCTGCAGACATCCAAGGGCCTGAAAATCCTCGAAGGCTTTGAAACGACAGGCTCCGGGGTGCATGTGCTCGCGCCGGACTACAAGTCGCGGTTGCGCTGGATCATCCCGCTGATGATCGTCATCGCCGTGGTGCTGCCGTTTTTCTCCAACTCCTACCTGCTGGGCGTGGTCATCCTCGGGCTGATCTACGTGCTGCTGGGGCTGGGGCTGAACATCGTGGTCGGCCTGGCCGGCCTGCTCGACCTCGGTTATGTGGCGTTCTACGCCATCGGTGCCTACGGCCTGGCGCTCGGTTATCAATACCTTGGTTTGGGTTTCTGGACGGTGTTGCCGCTGGCGGCGATTACCGCGGGGTTGGCAGGCTGCATTCTCGGCTTCCCGGTGCTGCGCCTGCACGGTGACTATCTGGCGATCGTGACCCTGGGCTTCGGCGAAATCATTCGCCTGATCCTCAACAACTGGTTGTCGCTGACTGGCGGCCCGAACGGCATGCCGGCACCGCTGCCGACCTTCTTCGGCCTGGAATTCGGCAAGCGGGCCAAGGATGGCGGCGTGCCGTTCCATGAGTTCTTTGGCATCGCCTACAACCCGGACGTGAAGTACTACTTCATCTACGCGGTGCTGTTCCTGGTGGTGCTGGCCGTGCTGTACATCAAGCATCGCCTGACCCGCATGCCGGTCGGCCGCGCCTGGGAAGCCCTGCGCGAAGACGAAATCGCCTGCCGCTCCATGGGCCTGAACCACGTGCTGGTCAAGCTCTCGGCGTTCACCATTGGTGCCTCGACGGCCGGTCTGGCCGGGGTGTTCTTCGCCACCTACCAGGGCTTCGTCAACCCGACCTCGTTCACCTTCTTCGAATCGGCCCTGATCCTCGCCATCGTGGTACTGGGTGGCATGGGGTCGACCATAGGCGTGGTGATTGCCGCCTTCGTGCTGACCGTCGCCCCTGAGCTGCTGCGTGGCTTTGCCGAGTACCGAGTGCTGCTGTTCGGCATCCTGATGGTGTTGATGATGATCTGGCGACCGCGCGGCCTGATTCGGATCAGCCGTACCGGTGTGACCCCGCGTAAAGGAGTAGCGCCATGAGCGAAGTCGTACTCAGTGTAGAAAAGCTGATGATGCACTTCGGCGGCATCAAGGCGTTGAGCGATGTCAGCCTGAAAGTGCACCGCAACTCGATCTTCGCCCTGATCGGCCCAAACGGCGCCGGCAAGACCACGGTGTTCAACTGCCTGACCGGTTTCTACAAAGCTTCCGGCGGCAAGATCGAACTCAACATTCGTGGGCAACAGACCAACGTCATCAAGTTGCTGGGCGAGCCGTTCAAACCAACGGATTTCGTTTCGCCGAAATCCTTCGCCAGTCGGCTGTTCTACAAGGCATTCGGCGGCACCCACCTGGTGAACCGTGCTGGCCTGGCGCGGACCTTCCAGAACATTCGCCTGTTCAAGGAAATGTCCGTTCTGGAAAACCTGCTGGTGGCCCAGCACATGTGGGTCAACCGCAACATGCTGGCCGGCATCCTCAACACCAAGGGCTATCGCAAGGCCGAAAGCGATGCACTGGACCACGCGTTCTACTGGCTGGAAGTGGTGGACCTGGTGGACTGTGCCAACCGCCTGGCCGGTGAACTGTCCTACGGCCAGCAGCGCCGCCTGGAAATCGCCCGTGCCATGTGCACCCGACCGCAGATCATCTGCCTCGACGAACCGGCCGCCGGCCTCAACCCTCAGGAAACCGAAGCGCTGAGCGCGATGATCCGGCTGCTGCGCGACGAGCATGATCTGACGGTGGTGCTGATCGAACACGACATGGGCATGGTAATGAGTATCTCCGATCATATCGTGGTGCTGGACCACGGCATCGTCATCGCCGAGGGCGGACCCGATGCGATTCGTAACGATCCGAAAGTGATTGCGGCCTACCTGGGCGCCGATGAAGAGGAAGTGGTGCTATGAGCCAACCCATCCTCGAACTCAAGGAACTGGACGTGTTCTACGGGCCGATCCAGGCCCTTAAAGGCGTCTCGCTGCACATCAACGAAGGGGAAACCGTCAGCCTGATCGGCTCCAACGGCGCCGGCAAGTCGACTCTGCTGATGTCGATCTTCGGCCAGCCACGGGCAGCCGACGGGCAGATCCTCTATCAGGGCGTGGACATTACCCACAAGTCGTCCCACTACATCGCCTCCAACGGCATCGCGCAGTCGCCGGAAGGGCGGCGGGTGTTCCCCGACATGACCGTCGAGGAAAACCTGCTGATGGGCACCATCCCTATCGGTGACAAGTATGCCAAGGAGGACATGCAGCGCATGTTCGAGCTGTTCCCCAGGCTCGAAGAGCGGCGTACCCAGCGGGCGATGACCATGTCCGGCGGCGAGCAGCAAATGCTCGCCATCGCCCGGGCCCTGATGAGCCGGCCCAAGTTGTTGCTGCTCGATGAGCCGAGCCTGGGCCTGGCGCCGATCGTGGTGAAGCAGATCTTTGCAACGCTACGGGAACTGGCCAAGACCGGTATGACCATCTTCCTGGTGGAGCAGAACGCCAACCACGCCCTGCGGTTGTCGGACCGGGCGTATGTGATGGTCAACGGCGAAATCCGCATGACCGGCACCGGCAAGGAGTTGTTGGTCAACGAGGATGTGCGTAACGCCTATCTCGGCGGGCATTGATCCTCAGCGTTAAAAAACGCCCTGCCGCTCTCAGTGTCAGGGCGTTTTTTATGCCCGCTCTGTAAAGGCCGTGGTAGGAGCTGTCGAGTGAAACGAGGCTGCGATCTTTTGATCTTGTTTTGAAAGGTCAAGATCAAAAGATCGCAGCCTTCGGCAGCTCCCACAAGAGCGGCGATGTGACGTAAAGTAAAATTGTGGAAAACAATATTCCCAAGCTCCGAAACCGCGACATAAAGCCGCTGCAAATAGTTGTTTTGTCACAGTTTTGACTTGTCCCCGTTTACTGTGGAACCGGCTGTGAATAACGTGGGAGTAGCTGGCTGGAGGCCTTTTAAACCGTGGCTTGCAGAGGGGTGGTTGTTTTTTGATCAAGTGTTTTTGCGCAGCTTGAAGGCCGCTTTGTCAACCTTTTTGTTCAGGGCGCAAGAGCGTGAAATCGGGGTGGACAAGCCTGTGGATAAGTCTGTGACTAAACTCTGGAAAGACTCGGCTGAAGGCCGTGGTTACTGGCTTGGCGCCATCGTCGGTTTGACCCATCAGTCATGAAAATGGCCAAGGGCTACACAGCAGGCGGTCGAGGGTCAAGCGAAAAAGTTTCAAAACGCCGCGCAAAGCCTTGTGGATAGCGGCTTGCAGCTTTTCCACTTGCCCCCAAAGACTGTGGACCGGCCTGTGGATAACGTGCGCGCACATGGCTGTAGGCCGCGCTGGTCAAGGGCTTGCCGGGATTGAGCGTTTTTTGAACAGATTGAACGGTGGTTGCCGCTGTGAACAAGGTCGGGCATGCTGCCTGCTGATTTTCTATTCCAATGGCTGGCGATCAGCCGAAGCAAGGAGAACACGATGTCCAACACCCTGTTTATTACCGGCGCGACCTCCGGTTTTGGTGAAGCCTGTGCCCGTCGTTTTGCCGAGGCCGGCTGGAAACTGGTGCTGACTGGCCGTCGTGAAGAGCGCCTCAATGCACTGTGCGCCGAGCTGTCGAAGCAGACCGAAGTCCATGGCCTGGTGCTTGATGTGCGCGATCGCAAGGCCATGGAGGAGGCGATTGCCAATCTGCCGCCATCCTTTGCCAAACTGCGCGGGTTGATCAACAATGCCGGGCTGGCCCTGGGGGTTGATCCGGCGCCCAAGTGCGACCTGGACGACTGGGACACCATGGTCGATACCAACGTCAAAGGCCTGATGTACAGCACCCGTCTGCTGTTGCCGCGCCTGATTGCCCATGGTCGTGGTGCCGGTATCGTCAACCTGGGGTCCATTGCCGGCAACTACCCGTACCCGGGCAGCCACGTTTATGGCGCGACCAAGGCTTTCGTCAAGCAGTTCTCCGTGAACTTGCGCTGCGACCTGCAAGGCACGGGCGTACGGGTCAGCAACATCGAACCAGGCCTGTGCGAGAGCGAGTTCTCGCTGGTGCGTTTTGCCGGTGACCAGGAGCGCTATAACGCCACTTACGCCGGTGCCGAGCCGATTCAGCCGCAGGACATCGCCGAGACCATCTTCTGGGTGCTCAATGCCCCGGCGCACATCAACATCAACAGCCTGGAACTGATGCCGGTCAGCCAGACCTGGGCCGGGTTTGCAATCGAGCGTAAGTCTTAAGACCGCGTAACGGCCCTTCGCGGGCTTGCTCCGGGCGGCGCTCCGACGAAGGGGGCGGAACTGGCAGTGCAAGACATCAGCTAGACTCCTCACCCAACAACTCCGCCACACCCGGCGGTCTAGAGGTATTAGAGGAGATCAAGTGAGTAATCGAGGCGAGCAGTCGCTGCTCAAACAATCGACCTTCCTGATGCTTGCCGTGACATTCGCCGGGATCATCACCGGGTTTGTTTCGGGCGCCCAATCCATCCTGTTCGATGGCTTCTTTTCGTTGATCGCGGCCTTCATCAAGGTCCTGATGCTGATTACCGCCCGGCTGATCGCCAAGGAAAGCAACCAGCGCTTCCAGTTCGGATCCTGGCACCTGGAGCCCATGGTGCTGGTGATCGAGGGCAGCTTCATTTTCCTGGTCGCCGTTTATGCCTTTCTCAACGGTGTGTTCGGCATCATCAGTGGTGGCCGCGAGGTCGAACTGGGGCTGGTGATTTTCTACGCGGCGTTCTTCACTGTCGTTGAGCTCATTTATTTTTTCTACGTCCGCCAACGCAATCGCACACTCAACTCATCGCTGATCCAGTTCGACAACATCAGTTGGCTGGTGGACGCGATGCTGTCGGCGGGCCTGCTGGTGAGTTTTCTCATCGCGCTGCTGCTCAAGACTCAGGGTTATGACAAGTGGGCGGTGTATGTCGACCCGATGATCCTGATCCTGCTGGCCCTGGGCATGCTCCCCCCGGCGTTCAAAATCCTCGGACCGGCCTTGCGCGATGTGCTGGGGATCGTCCCGGATCAACTGGACGACAAGGTGCGTCAGGTGATGGAGGTGGCGAAGGTCGAGCATGGTTTCGACGATTACATTTCCTACGTGCAGAAACACGGCAGGGCCTGTTTTATCGAGATTCACATCGTATTGCCGAAGGATTACTGGCTCGACGGTGTGGGGCAACTGGACAGTTTGCGCGAGGAAATTTCCGCGAAGCTTGGCGAGCCGGATGCCGCGCGATGGCTGACCATCAGCTTTACCGGCGATCGCAAGTGGATTGAGTGATTGGACGCCCCCTCGTCACAAAGTCAGCCGAGATATTGCGCCAGCCCGCGATAACAGGTCGCCAGGTGATAGGGCGTGGTAGAAGGCATGTCGCGGCGGCTGACTTCACCGTGCTCGTCACGGCATTCGTACCAGCCGCCGGCATGCAGCGAGCGCTGCTGCAAGGCTTGCAATTGACGCAGTACAGCCACTTCGCTGTCCGGACGCAGCGTCAATGCGCGCAAGTACTCGGCCTGGGCCCAGATACGCTGCGTGGCATCCCGCACGCCGCCCTGCGCTGCGAAGTCGAGCATCGCCCGCACGGCACCCGTCTGCTGATCGACGCCCGCTTGCTCGGTAAAGGCAAAAGCCCGCTCCAGATCGGCATGCAGCGTCGAACTGCGCAACAGCGCCGAGGATTCCAGCAGGAAATACCACTCGAACTGATGCCCCGGTTCAAACCAGTTATCCACAGTCCCCAGCGGCTTCTCCATCAACACGCCGTGCTGCGGATCGATGAAGCGCGCGTGCATGGCTGTGCATAACTCGACGAGCGCCTGTTGCACGTCGGGGTCTTCGCGCACCGACAGGGTGGCGAGGAAAGCTTCGGCCAGGTGCATCAGCGGGTTTTGCAATGGGCCGCTGTCCAGCGACGACCAGTCGCGCTCGAGCGTGGCTTCGTACAGGCCGTCGTCCGTGGCGAAGCGCTGCGCGACCACTTCCAGCGAGGCGTTGAGCACCGACTCCACCAGCGGCTCGCGGACCTTGTCCCAATAATGGGCGCAAGCGAACAGGATGAAGGCGTGGGTGTAGAGGTCCTTGCGCTGATCCAGCGGCGCACCTTGTGCATCGACGCTATAGAACCAACCTCCGTGCTCGGCATCGTGAAAGTGCCGCTGCATCGAGCGGAACAACGCGGCGGCACGCTCTTCGGCACCCGGCACCTGACCGATCAGGCCGGCAAACAGATACAACTGCCGCGCACAGGCCATGGCTCGGTAGCGTTGCGCTGGCAGCGGTTGGTGTTCGGCATCCAGCGCCTCGTAGGGCAACGCCATGTCGGCGTTCCAGCCCGGACCTTGCCAGAGCGGCACGATGACGTTCAGGAAGTGCTGTTGCACCGAGGCGAACAGGGCGGTCAATTCGGGCTGAGAGGCGGAGCGGGAAACAGGCGGCATTGGCTGGCGTCGTCACGGCAGGGGCGATTGCGCGACATGTTAGCAGAGAGGCTGACTCGACGGATGCGATCCTCGTAGGAGCTGCCGCAGGCTGCGATCTTTTGATGTGGATTTTGAATGCAAGATCAAAAGATCGCAGCCTGCGGCAGCTCCTACAGGGAGGGGGTTAGCCCGCCAGCAACCACACCCCGGTCGCCGCCGAAGCCGCGCCTGCCAGTCGAACCAGTGGCGCAGCTGCTTGTGGCAACACCCGCACGACTGCATAACCCGCCGCATGCAACACCGCCGTCGCTGCGACAAAACCTGCGGCGTAGGTCCAGGGACTCGACATGTCCGGTAGCTCAAGACCATGGGCCACGCCATGGAACAGCGCAAACAACGCAGTCGCACCCACCGCCATCACCAACGGTGGACGCACCGCCAAGGCAACCGCCAACCCCAAAGCCAACACGGAAGCGGCAATCGCGCCTTCCAGTCCCGGCAGGTTCAATCCTTCAAAACCCAACAGCCCGCCAATCAACATAGTGCCAACAAAGGCGCACGGCAGCGCCCAACGCGCAGCACCTTGCTGCTGTGCCGCCCACAGGCCGACGGCGAGCATCGCCAGCAAGTGATCGAGGCCGCCAAGCGGATGGCTGATGCCGGCGATCAAGCCGTTGTCGCCATGCCCCGGATGGGCGAAGGCGAGGGTCGGGGCCAGCAGCAGGGCCAGGGCGCCGAGAATGCGTTTGAGTGTCATGGATAAGCTTCCTTGTTGATAAGTCTTGCTCAGGCCGCGGTCAGCAAACCCTGGCGTTCGATGAAGGCGATGATTTCTTCCAGGCCCAAACCGGTTTTCTGATTGCTGAACACGAACGGCTTGCCGTTGCGCATGCGCTGGGTGTCGCTGTTCATCATCTCCAGCGAAGCACCGACCAGCGGCGCCAGGTCGATCTTGTTGATCACCAGCAGGTCGGATTTGCAGATTCCCGGCCCGCCCTTGCGCGGCAGCTTGTCGCCGGCCGAGACGTCGATCACGTAGATGGTCAGGTCCGACAGTTCCGGGCTAAAGGTCGCGGAGAGGTTGTCGCCCCCAGACTCCACGAGAATCAGGTCCAGCCCCGGAAAACGTCGGTTGAGCTGATCCACGGCTTCGAGGTTGATTGAGGCGTCTTCGCGGATGGCCGTGTGCGGGCAGCCGCCGGTTTCCACGCCAATGATGCGTTCCGGCGCCAGGGCTTCGTTGCGCACCAGAAAGTCGGCGTCTTCGCGGGTGTAGATGTCGTTGGTCACGACGGCCAGGTTGTAACGCTCGCGCAGGGCCAGGCACAGGGCCAGGGTCAGGGCGGTTTTGCCGGAGCCGACCGGACCGCCGATGCCGACGCGCAGGGGTTGTGTGTTCATGTGATTCTCCAAAATAGGGGCCCTAGGAACGGAACAGACGGCTGTACTGGCGCTCGTGTGCCATACACGCCAGGGACAGGCCGAAAGCGGCGCTGCCGTAGTGATCGGGATCGATTCGGGTGGCGTTCTGTTGCGCTTGTTGAAGCAGTGGCAACAGTTCGCTGGTCAGGCGTTGGGCGGCCTGCTGACCCAGGGGCAGGGTCTTCATCAGCACGGCCAACTGATTTTCCAGCCAGCTCCAGAGCCATGCGGCCAGGGCGTCCTGCGGGCTGATCCGCCAGGCGCGTGCGGCCAAGGCCCAACCCAGGGCCAGATGCGGCTCGCTGCGTTGATCGAGGAAGGCACGGGCCGGCGCGTCGAGTTCCGGCAAGCCATTGAGCAATTGCTGCAACGAGTAGCCCATCTGCCGACTCTCCTGATGCAGCTCGCGAGTTTCGCGACTGGCGCGATGCGCTTCACAGTTCTGCAGCAACTCGTCCCAGTTTTCCTCGCTGGCGGCCACGCAATGGGCGAGCAACAGCGGCGCTTCGAAGCGCGCCAGATTCAGCAGCAACTGATCGCTGATCCAGCGTCGCGCACTGTCGGCGTCGTGAACACGGCCGTTATCCACAGCCATTTCCAGCCCTTGGGAGTAGCTGTAGCCGCCAATCGGCAGTTGTGGACTGGCCAGGCGCAGCAGCGCCCAGGCCGGGTTCATGTGCGTACGCCGAACTGGTGCAGTTTCGGCGCGTAGTTGAAGTCTTCATCGCCGTGGCGAGAATGATGATGACCACCGCCGTAGGCGCCATGTTCCGGCTGGAACGGCGCCTCGATGTTCACGGCAACGGCACCGAGTTGTTCGAGCATGGCCTTGAGCACGTAATCGTCGAGCAGGCGCAACCAGCCGTCGCCGACCTGCAGGGCGACATGGCGATTGCCCAGGTGATAGGCCGCCCGGGTCAATTCGAAGGCATTGGCGCAGGTGACGTGCAGCAGTTGTTCGGGGCGGGCGCAAACGCGCACGATTCGCCCGTCTTCGGCTTGCAGGCATTCGCCATCATGCAATGGCGGCTGGCCGCGCTCCAAAAACAACCCGACGTCTTCGCCTTCGGCACTGAAACAGCGCAAACGGCTTTTGCTGCGGGCTTCGAACGTCAGGTGCAGTTCGGCAGCCCAGGCGGGTTGAGGGTCTATTCTGCGATGAATCACCAGCATCGGAAGGCTTCCAGCAATGGACAATGCTCAGGCTAGAGCAAGGGGCTTGCCAATCGACATGATGCGTAGGAAATGACTGACGGAGATGTGGGATGCGCGACGATGGGGTGAGTTTTTTGGTTGAAGTTGGTGCGTTGTTTTTGATTTTTGCACCAGGTTGAAGCGATCAAGCTCAATGTGGGTTTTGGAGCATTCTGAAACGAGGGGCGTTACTCAGTACTTCCAAGCCCTTGCCAATGCTTGAGGCCGATAAAGATGAATCGCAACTGCTGGGTGATTTTTGCCTGGGGCGTCAGGTGCTCGGGCAAGGCCTCGGTTGGCGGGTCGATGATGTCTGGCAGAGTAGCGAACACGCTCTTGACGATCAGGTCCGCCATGACGCTGAGGTCGGCGATGCCCAGATGCTGCAGTTTCGGCATCAGTGACAAATCCGCCGCCAGGTCCGAGCTGATGTTTTCACGCAAACGGCCGATGGCCTGGCGCACCGGTAGCGAACCGCCGTATTGCTCGCGTGCGAGAAACAGGAACTGCGATCGGTTGGCGCTGACTACGTCGAGAAAGATCCGCACCGAGGCATCGATGATGCCGCCCATCACGAATTCGTTGTGTCGTACCAGGCGAATGGTTTCGCGGAATGTCTGGCCGACTTCGCTGACCAGCACCAGGCCCAATTCATCCATATCGGCAAAATGCCGATAGAAACCGGTCGGTACGATCCCGGCGGTTTTCGCGACTTCGCGCAGGCTCAGGCTGCCGAATCCTCGGCCGCCATCCATCAGGCGCCTGGCAGCGTCCATCAGGGCATTACGGGTTTGTTGTTTCTGTTCGGCGCGGGGCAGCATCGCAAGGGCGTTTTCTGGACAGGGACGCGGCGCACTCTAGCAAATCGGCTTTGCCGGCGTCGAACGACTGTGGAGGATCAAGCGGGAGAAGTGCCGCATCTATCAAGCGGACCGCTGAAAAGGCAAAAGCCCAATCCGGGGATTGGGCTTTTTTTCAGGGCGGCCATGGGGCTTAGCTCACGGCGCTGTTGCGTTCGATCACACGGTCACCACCACCTTCAGCGAGGGTTTGACCTTGTGGAGTACGGTCGGAGCCATCAGCAGCGAGAGTCTGACCTTGTGGAGTGCGATCCGAACCATCAGCGGCAAGGGTCTGGCCTTGTGGGGTACGATCGGTACCATCGGCTGCCAGGGTTTGGCCCTGAGGAGTACGGTCCGAGCCATCCTGAGTGATCAGGCCTTTTTCTTTCAGGCGATCATTGCCGCCTTCGGCAAGGGTCTGGCCTTGTGGAGTACGGTCGGAGCCATCGGCGGCAACGGTCTGGCTGAACGCCGAGTGGTCTTGTTTCACTTGTGGGGTGGCCTGGTCAGCGGCTGGCAGGGCAAAGGCAGTGCTGGCCAGCATCGAGAGTGTAAGGCTAAGCAGTAATTGGCGTTTCATGATCGTTGTGCTCCTCGGGGGTGCGAAAAATTGGGTACGAGAGCAATGCTACTCTCGATAAATCGATATGAAAGTTCATAAACGCAATGGTAATAATCAATGGAATTGATTGTTTACTGCGAAGGCTCTAAACCAGGCGTTTCAGGCGAGTTGTCCTGCCCCGAAATGGGTATTTTCGACTCATCTTCGACAGGCAGTAGTGCGGGGGCGGTAACGCTGAATGACTGATTGGTCAGCTTTTGACTGGGTGAATTCAGCGAAATCGGTCTTTCGATTAAACCTGCCGGGTTTTTATCAGTCGTAACTCTCATGGCGAGCCGTTTGCGGCTCACCGTTTCACATGTGCGTCGCAGTCGGGGCGCTCAGTCGTATCAGGAGCCCTGTGCAATGACGCGCACTCAAAAGACGTTGGTCTGGACCCTTTCCACTTTCCTTAGCTTGTTGATGGTGCTGGTGCTGATCATCGTGTTTTTTGACTGGAACCGGATCAAACCGCCGCTCAACGCCAAGGTTTCCGAAGAGCTGCACCGCGCCTTCGCCATCAACGGCAATCTGTCGGTGGTCTGGCAGCCCGAGCCCGATGAAAGCGGCTGGCGCGCCTGGGTGCCGTGGCCTCATGTGGTGGCCGAAGACTTGAGCCTGGGCAATCCTGATTGGTCGAAACAACCGCAGATGGTCACCCTCAAGCGGGTGGAGCTGCGTATTTCACCCCTGGCATTGCTGGCGCAGCGGGTGGTGATCCCGCGTATCGATCTCACCGAACCCAATGCCCAACTGCAACGCCTGGCTGACGGGCGCGCCAATTGGACCTTCAAATTCGACCCGAAAGACCCGGACGCCGAGCCTTCGAGCTGGGTGGTGGATATCGGTGCGATTGGCTTCGACAAGGGCCATGTCACCCTCGATGACCAGAACCTGAAGACCCAGCTCGACGTGCTGATCGATCCATTGGGCAAACCGATCCCGTTCAGCGATATCGTCGGCGACAAGGCGGCGAAAGCCGCGCAGGAAAAGGGCTCGTCACCCCAGGATTATGCGTTCGCCCTCAAGGTCAACGGCCAGTACCACGGCCAGAAACTCGCGGGCCAGGGCAAGATTGGCGGGCTGTTGGCGTTGCAGGACGCGGCACGGCCGTTTCCGCTTCAGGCACAGGTAAAGATCGCCGATTCCAGCGTTGAACTGGCCGGCACCCTGACCGATCCACTGAACCTGGGTGCCCTGGACTTGCGCCTGAAACTGGCCGGCACCAGCCTGGGCAACCTCTACCCGCTGACCGGCGTGATCCTGCCGGACACGCCACCTTATGCCACCGATGGCCACCTGATCGCCAAGTTGCACGAGGCAGGTGGTGCGGTGTTCCGCTATGAACAATTCAACGGCAAGATCGGTGAAAGCGACATCCACGGCAATCTGACCTATGTGGCCAGCCAGCCACGGCCAAAACTCAGCGGCTCGCTGCTGTCCAATCAATTGCTATTCGCTGACCTGGCGCCGCTGATTGGTGCCGACTCCAACGCCGAACAGAAGGCCCGGGGCGGTGACAGCAAACAGCCGGCGGACAAAGTGCTGCCGGTCGAAGAGTTCAAGACCGATCGTTGGCGCGATATGGATGCTGATGTCGAGTTCACCGGCAAGCGCATCGTGCACAGCGAAAAGCTGCCGTTCAACGACCTCTATACCCACCTGGTACTCACCGATGGCGTACTCAGCCTCGAACCGCTGCGTTTCGGCGTGGCCGGCGGCAAGCTGGATGCGCAGATTCGCCTGAACGGCCACGCCGATCCACTGGAGGGTCATGCCCAACTCACGGCCCGAGGCTTCAAGCTCAAGCAGTTGTTCCCCGGCTTTGAACCGATGAAAACCAGTTTCGGCGAACTCAACGGCGATGCTGATATCAGCGGGCACGGCAATTCGGTGGCCAAACTGCTGGGCAGCGCCAATGGTAATCTGAAAATGCTGATCAACGATGGCGCCATCAGTCGCGAGTTGATGGAGCTGGCGGGCCTGAACGTCGGCAACTACGTGGTCGGCAAAATCTTTGGCGACAAGGAAGTGAAGATCAACTGCGCCGCCGCCGACTTTGGCATCCAGTCCGGCCTGGCGAGTACCCGCCTGTTTGTGTTCGACACCGAGAACGCCATTGTTTACATCGATGGCACGGCGAACATGGCGACCGAACAACTGGACCTGACCATCACCCCGGAATCCAAGGGCTGGCGCCTGATTTCATTGCGCTCGCCGCTGTACGTGCGCGGCAAGTTCATCAAGCCCGATGCCGGGGTCAAGGCCGTGCCGTTGATGTTGCGCGGAGCCGGGATGGTGGCGCTGGGCGTGATCGCCGCACCGGCGGCAGGGTTGCTGGCGCTGGTGGCGCCGAGTGGGGGGGAGGCGAATCAATGCGCGCCATTGCTGGAGCAGATGAAGGCGGGCAAGGCGCCGAAGAGTGTAGAGAGATGATCTGGCGGTAAATGCTGGAAACTTGGTTGCGGACTATTTGAATTAGTCTCGGATGATCAGCTGTGTTTTTTCTGGTGCGTTTGATTTTCATATTTTTATCTTGGGGTGGGTAATGAAGTGTTATGTTTGTTTGGTGGCTATTATTCCTCAATTTTATTAAGTTTTGATCGCCAGTCACAAGGCTGGTCTTGCAAGTGATATTTATTTTTAAATATGGAGATTTATATGAGTATTATATTGCCGAGCTTTGAAGAGAGTCAGGCGTTTTTTGAAGGGGCAAAGCTTGCAACACAAAGTGTTAGATTTGCTCGTGCTCAGGTCATTACTCAGTCGGAGGAAGTGGGCGTAAAAGAGCAAGATGTACTGGTCGGCAAAGAAAGCCCTACGATTATCGGATTTACAGATAATCTCGATGAAGATAAAAAACAAGCAGCGGCAGACAGTATTCATTATGCGGAGCGCTATGCTGACGGCAATTCAGATATTAAGTTGACGCCAATTGACTGGCATGAGAAATATCGTGAGGCCATGAAGCATTGTGGTTGGACATTGATCAATAATAAGTATGAAGATCATGTCAGTAAGCAGGTTAATGTTACGATGGACGTTATTGTCATGGACATTATAAAAACTGTTGCCGGAAGGAATGCACCAGCGATGCTGAAATTGCTGGATGGAGTCCTGGGCAAGGTGAAAGATGAAGAGCAACTGATCACTTTGTTTGATAATAATAGCAAGAGCGGAAAAAACGCGGAGTTCAGAATTGTACCCTGCTTGCAATCCGAGGGCGGTACCGCTATCACCGCTTACCTAGCTGTCGATTGTGAGCTCAAGACGCAGCAGGGCGGCGCCTGGTTTTGGAAGTGGAAGCTTTCGGAATTAAAAATGAAGAAAGTAGCTACCATGGTTGAACTCAATATGCGGGTGCATGAGCGCAATAGAGATCTCATATATGCGGGGCTTGATAAGAGCTCGGAAGATTTCTTTGCGGGCGCCAAGCTTGGATAAGTGAAAGGCTGCACGCGGGTTACTGAAAAGGCAACCCGCGTCGGCTTACTGCTCTACGGAGGTTGTTAATGAATAAGGATATTGTTTTTTTGGTCGCGGGGGATCCGTTGTCTATTTCAACCGATATTCCAGCTTTTTGGAGGAAGGAGGCTCTGAATTCGTTGCTTTGGTCTCGCCTGTATGCGAATTCGAAGGTTGACAGGTTTGTTGCTCCTGATCAGTGGTATAAAGATTTTTCAAATGCAATGGAGAAAGTTAAGTGGGGGCGTGAAGCATATAAGAGTTATAGCTTTGAGCCGGAGGTTGGCGCGGTTGTTGTGCTGCAAGATTTGGTTGGTGCAAGACTTGGCAGTCTCTTTGGCTTGAGTCAAGCTCCGCAGTTTGAGCGCTTGATGGCTTCTGTTGAAGATTCGCTCAATACGGAAGTGGTGGGTGCGAAACTTAGGCAGCGTGCGGTGGTGAGTGCGCCGGGAGAGAAAGATTCAGTTATTTCAACTATTGCGTTGCAGTTGAGTTTTGTAGGGGCGGGGCCGGCTGTTTATTCGGCGTTTGTTCATTTTGGAACGATTGAAGACGTTGAGGTTGATTTTATCAATCAGCGATTTGTGGGCGAGCATATTGTCGGTAAGGTCAGTATTGACGTCTCGAAGCAACTGCTGAACAAGGCGGGATATGAAAAAGACCGGATGCTGGACCAGATACTGAGTAAACTCCCTGATTCAACGGACAAGTATGTTTTTGACATTACTTCACAACGTATTTGATGCCGATAGCCAGTCACTGGAAAATCCGGCAGGGTCTGCTGCGTGCGGCCTGTTTGCAAGTGTTGCCCACGTTTGGCAGTGGTCCCTGCGGGGCAGCACTCATTGCAAGGGATGCCCTGACAAACGCGCCTCTTCTGCGAGCCATTGAAAAAACGCCCGAACCGGCGGGTGTCGCTCACGCCCCGGCACGCACAACGCGCTGTAGCCGGCACCGTCGACCTGAATTTCGCCTCGATAAGCGACCAACAACCCACTGGCCACGCTTTCCGACACCAGAATATTGCTCGCCAGCACCAGACCTTGCCCGGCAATCGCCGCTTGCAGGGCGTAGTGTTCTTCGTCGTATTCACGCACGGCGGGCTGGCCGTTCAACCATGTTTCACCGGATCGCGCACACCAGGCCTCCCAGCCGTGGGCATAGAGCTTGGAGTTGTGCCAGCGCACGCTGATCAGCGTGGGGGGGCGACTCGACGCCAGGGCCACCTGTTCTGGCGAGCCGTAGACACCGAAGGACTCATCGAACAGGCACTGGCCGTACAGGTTGGGGTAATCATCGAGGCTGTAGCGCAGCACCAGATCGACACTGGCGTCCTGATGCAGATCGATGACCTCGCAGTGGGTATCGAGGCGCACGTTGATGTTCGGGTGACGGGCGTAGAAGCGTCCAAGCCGTGGCACCAGCCACAGGGCGGCGAAGGCGGCGGTGGTGGAAACTGTCAGGTTGGCGCCGCTGCGTTGTGGGCGCAGGGTATCGACACTTTGCGCCACTTCCAGAAAAGCCCCGTGCAGGCTCTGGAACAGCCGTTCGCCGCATTCGGTCAGGCGTACCTGGCGTGGCAGGCGCTCGAACAACGGCACACCGAGCCAGCTTTCCAGGGAGCGGATCTGGTGTGACACCGCCGTCGGGGTGACGGACAGTTCTTCGGCGGCAGCCTTGAAGCTCAACAGGCGTGAGGCGGATTCGAAGGCCCGCAGGGCGGTCAACGGCAACGAGGCAAACATTCAACACTCCATGGATGAAATGGATTCATCCAGACTGATTTCTGCTCATTTGAACGAGGACGGTGGTGAGCTTCAAGCTGCAAGCCAAAAGCCGTTTGAGTTTAGCCCTGAGGAGAGACAGATGAGTAGAATTCTTGCTGTTCACGCCAGCCCACGTGGTGACCGTTCGCACTCCCGGCGTTTGGCCGAAGTGTTTCTGTCGGCCTGGCAGGCCCGCCATCCACACTCGCAGTTGACCCGACGCGAAGTCGGGCGAGCGCTGATACCGCCGGTCAACGAAGCATTCGTGGCCGCCGCGTTTTACCCCGAGCCTGCCGCTCGGCCGCTGTCGATGCAGGCCGACCTGGCACTCAGTGACGAACTGGTTGGCGAACTGCTTGGCCACGATGTGTTGCTGATTTCCACGCCGATGCACAACTTCAGCGTACCCAGCGGCCTCAAGGCCTGGATCGATCAGATCGTGCGCGTCGGGGTGACCTTCGATCACAGCCTGGACAATGGCGTGGCCCAGTACGAGCCGTTGGTACAGGGTAAAAAGGCCCTGATCATCACCAGCCGTGGCGGCTTCGGTTTTGGCCCGGGCGGCGAACTGGAAGCCATGAACCATGCCGACCCGCTACTGCGCACGGTGCTCGGATTCATCGGCATCACCGACGTCACCGTGGTGGCTGCCGAGGGCGAAGAGTCCGCCGAGCGCAGCTTTGAAATCTCTGCCGCCGAGGCTGAGCAGCGCTTGTTGGCGCTGGCCGGGGAGTTCTAGATGGCCTGGCTGTTTCTGCTGGTCGCCGCCGGGTTCGAAGTCACCTTCGCCATGGGCATGAAGTACGCCGAGGGCTTCACCCGGCTCTGGCCTTCACTGGTCACCGTGGTGGCCGCTGTGGGCGGAATCTACTTCCTGACCCTGGCCATGCGCGAGTTGCCGGTGAGCATCGCGTACCCGATCTGGACCGCCATCGGTTCGCTGGGCACGGTGTTTCTCGGTTTCGCGCTGCTGGGTGAAAGCCTGAGCGTGATCAAGCTGGTCTCGGTCGGGCTGATCGTGGCGGGCGTGGTGGGGTTGAAGTAGGGCCGATGACATAGACTTGTCGTCGAGTTGTCATCTTCGCAGGCTTAGCTTGGCGGATGTCTTGCATCCCGCCTTGCATCAACACCCGACCACAAGGATGTCCACCCATGTCGCAAGGTTCTGCCCCGCGCTACCCGCTGGTGTTGGTCCCGGGAATGCTCGGGTTCATACGGTTGGTGCTTTATCCGTACTGGTACGGGATCGTCGAGGCGTTGCGCCGTGGTGGTGCGGTGGTGTTCGCGGTGCAGGTCTCGCCGCTCAATTCGAACGAAGTGCGCGGCGAGCAATTGCTGGTGCGTATCGACGAAATCCTGCGGGAAACCGGAGCCGCCAAGGTTAACCTGATCGGCCATAGCCAGGGCTCGCTGACCGCCCGTTATGCAGCGGCCAAACGCCCGGACCTGATCGCTTCGGTGACCTCGGTGGCGGGGCCGAACCACGGTTCGGAGCTCGCCGATTACCTGCACGAGCATTATCCCCATGACAGCGTCCGTGGTCGTCTGCTGAGCGTTTTGCTACGGATGATCGGGGTGCTGATGGGCTGGCTGGATACCGGTTACCGCGGGCCGAAGCTGCCGGTGGATATCCATGCGTCTCATCACTCCCTCACCAGTGCTGGCGTGGCGCTGTTCAACCAGCGTTATCCACAGGGCTTGCCTGACACCTGGGGTGGTCAGGGGCCGGAGCAGGTCAACGGTGTGCGTTATTACTCCTGGTCCGGCACCTTGCAACCGGGCATTACCGATCGCGGGCGCAATCTGTTGGACGGCACCAACCGCACTTGCCGGCTATTCGCTAAAACCTTCGTCCGCGAAGCCGGGCATTGCGACGGCATGGTCGGGCGCTACAGCTCGCACCTGGGCATGGTGATTGGCGATGAGTATCCGCTGGATCACTTCGATATCGTCAACCAGTCGCTGGGGCTGGTGGGCAAGGGGGCCGAACCGATCCGGCTGTTTGTCGAGCATGCGGCGCGGCTGGCGGCGGCAGGCGTCTAGACCGCCTGTGGCGAGGGAGCTTGCTCCCGTTCGACGGCGCAGCGGTCGCAAATCGATCATTGAGTCTTGGGTGAATGAATAGGGGCTGCTGCGCAGCCCAACGGGACGGTGCGGCGATCCGACAAGCTCCCTCGCCACAAAAAGCTAGGCGCGACCCAACACCGTTGTCCATCGCTCGGAAACAATCACTCCACCCAAGGTCAATACCCCGCCCACCAGGTGATACAGCGCCAGTTGTTCATGCAGCACCACCGCCGCAATCAGGGCGGTAATCAGCGGCAGCAAATTGAAAAACTGCGTGGTCCGGCTCGGTCCCAAACGCACCACGGCCTGCATCCACGCCAGCGGCGCGACCATCGATGCCAGCAGGCAGGCGTACAGCACCAGCGGAATGTTCTGCAGGGTCGGGCCAACTTTCGGTGAGGCGATGAACAATGGAAACAGCACCACCACGGCCACCAGCACCTGCAGATACAAGAGCACCAGCGGCGGTAGTTTCAGTTGCCATTTTTTCAACAGGGTGCTGTAGACCGCATAGGCCAGGGTGGCGATCAGCATCATCGCGTCGCCCAGGTTGACCCCGTGTTCCAGCAATGTGCCAAGGCTTCCGGACGACACCACCACCAGGACACCGGCAAACGACAGTACCGCACCGGCCAGGGCGCCCATGGTCAGGCGCTGGCCGAGACTGATGATCGCCATGGCGAGCGACATCAGCGGCATCAGCGACAGGATGATGCCCATGTTGGTGGCCGAGGTCAGGCTCGCGGCGAAGTACGCCAGGCTTTGATAGACCGCCATGCCGAGAACACCGAGGACAAAGATCTTGCCCAGCTTCGGGCGGATCAGTGGCCAATGGGCGAGCACCGGTTTGAGCATGAAGGGCGTGAACAGCAACCCGGCCAGCAGCCAGCGGTAGAAACCGATCTCGGCGGGGAAGATCGCCCCGGCCGACATTTTGGTGATCACGGTGTTGCCGGCCCAGATAAAAATGGCCAGCAGGGGATAAGCGTATTGCATCGGGAAAAACCAGAGCGTTAATGAAGGGCAATTATCCTCTTGTCTGGATGCAAGCCTATACTTCGATCCAGACAACCGGCCCCTGATGACGGACAGCATGAGCAGTAAACACATCGACCTGCTGGATTTCAGCGAACTGCCGTCGGCGGTGTACTTCCGCTACGCCGATTTCGACGCCCACGAATACGCCGCGCCCCATCGACATCCCTGGGGGACGCTGGAATATGCCGCCCACGGCGTGCTGCACATGGACGTCGAGGGCAGCCGCTTCATGTCGCCACCGCAATACGCGGTGTGGGTGCCGCCGCAGATCGAGCACAGCTTCTACAGCCACCAACCGGTCAACTACCGCGCGGTGTGCCTGGCACCCAAGGTCTGCGCCGACCTGCCGCCGCGAGCCTGCACCCTGGCCATCAGCGACATCCTCAAGGCGATCCTCAAGGACTTCGCCGCCCGGGACGTGAAAATCCCCGAACAGGCCGCCGACCAGCGTCTGGCCCAGGTATTGGTGGACCAGTTGCAACAGGCCCCGGTGCACGAGTGCTACCTGCCCTATGCCAGCAGCCCCGGATTGCTCGGGATCCTGGAAGCGCTGCAGGCCGAGCCGGGGGACAATCGGCCGCTGTCGGAATGGGCCGCACGCATCCATGTCAGCGAGCGCACCCTGGCGCGGCAGTTCGTGCGGGAACTGGGCATGAGTTTCGGCGAGTGGCGCCAGCGCCTGCGTTTTCTGGCGGCGATCGAAGCGCTGGACAGCCCGCGCAGCATTCAGGAAATCGCCTTCGACATGGGCTACAGCACCGGCTCGGCGTTTATCGCGATGTTCCAGCGCCAGGCCGGATGTACGCCGGAGCAGTATCGGCGCAGCCATCTGGAGAACAGGAAGGTGTAACAGGGGTTGTCTACACTCCAGTGCAAGGCCACGCCCCTCGGTGTGGCGACCAGGAGAAAACTCCATGAAGATGATGCGTGTCCCTTTGTTGATGATCGGTTTGCTGCTGTGCTCCCAGGGCTTTGCCGCCAATACGGCCCAGCAAGAGAAGATGACTACCTGCAACGCCGACGCTACGGCCAAAAGCCTCAAGGGCGACGAGCGCAAAGCTTTCATGAGCACCTGTCTGAAGGCGACTGCGCCGGCAAACGATGCTGGTAAGACCTTGAC
Organism: Pseudomonas sp. IT-P258; assembly: GCF_949767825.1. NCBI lineage: Bacteria > Pseudomonadati > Pseudomonadota > Gammaproteobacteria > Pseudomonadales > Pseudomonadaceae > Pseudomonas > Pseudomonas sp. IT-P258. The sequence goes on from NZ_CATKPU010000043.1 coordinate 494,936, forward strand.
CCCACAGCAAGAGAAGATGAAGACCTGCAATGCCGACGCCGCCACCAAAGCCCTCAAGGGGGATGAGCGCAAGGTGTTCATGAGCGATTGCCTGAAGAAAAAATAAACTAGGGCTGAAAATTTTTGGAGCTGTGAGGGCCCCATCGCGAGCAGGCCAGTCGAGGCACTGCAAACATCCAGGGCCCCCACTAAGGTCGCCCCACACAATCCCTAGTGCTCGCACCGGATCGCTGGCAGACTGCCAATCCTTTTTACGCCGTTCGTTTTTGAGGCTGTATGCCAACGTTTTCTCAGCGTCAAGTCTTGCTGGTCATCAGCTGGGTCATCATTTTTGGCGGGCTGCTGCTGGTCCTGCCGCTGCGGTTGCTGCCCAGCCTGCTCGCCGGATTGCTGGTGTTCGAACTGGTCAACATGCTCACCCCGCAACTGCAACGGCTGATCGAAGGCCGGCGTGCGCGCTGGCTGGCGGTGGCATTGTTGGGGACTCTGATTGTCAGCGTGCTATCGCTGATCTTTGCCGGTGCCTTCAGCTTCCTGCTGCACGAGGCGGAAAACCCCGGTGCCTCCCTCGACAAGTTCATGGGAGTGGTCGACCGCGCGCGCGGGCAACTGCCGCCGTTCATCGACGCCTACCTGCCGGCCAGTGCCGCGGAGTTCCGCGTGGCGATTGGCGAGTGGGTCAGCAAACACCTCAGCGATTTGCAATTGGTGGGCAAGGATGCGGCGCACATGTTCGTGACCTTGCTGATCGGCATGGTGCTGGGTGCGATCATTGCCTTGCAGCGTGTGCCGGACCTGACCAAGCGCAAGCCGCTGGCTGCGGCGCTGTTCGAACGCCTGCACCTGCTGGTCCAGGCGTTTCGCAACATCGTGTTCGCCCAGATCAAGATTTCCCTGCTCAACACTGTCTTCACCGGGATTTTCCTGGCGGTGATCCTGCCGATGTTCGGGATCAAGCTGCCGCTGACCAAAACCCTAATCGTGCTGACCTTCCTGCTCGGCCTGCTGCCGGTGATCGGCAACCTGATGTCGAACACTTTGATCACCATCGTCGGTTTGTCGTTGTCGATCTGGGTCGCTGTGGCGGCGCTGGGTTACCTGATTGTTATCCACAAGCTCGAATACTTCCTCAACGCGCGCATCGTCGGCGGGCAGATCAGTGCCAAGTCGTGGGAGTTGCTGCTGGCGATGCTGGTGTTCGAGGCCGCGTTCGGCCTGCCGGGGGTAGTGGCGGGGCCGATTTACTACGCGTATCTGAAGAGTGAGTTGAAGCAGGTGGGGATGGTTTGATCTGCTTCGGATCTAGCAGTTGATCAAATTGTGGCGAGGGAGCTTGCTCCCGCTGGGTCACGCAGCGGCCCCCTTATCCCTGAAAAGAAGGGAACTGCTGCGCAGTCCTACGGGAGCAAGCTCCCTCGCCACAGAGATTGTGGTCAGTCCATAGAGCCGTAGCGCTTGGCCGCTTCAATCGCCAGACCGCTACCGATACTGCCAAAGATGTTCCCTTCCACATGCCGCGCCTTCGGCAACATCGCCGAAACACTGTTGCGCAGCGCCGGAATCCCGCTCGAACCACCGGTGAAGAACACGGTATCGACCTGGTCGACCCGCACATCGGCGTCCGCCAGCAGTTGGGTGACGCTGTTGCGCACCCGCTCCAGCAGGCTGTCGATGGCCGACTCGAACAGCGCCCGGCTCAGGTCCACGCTCAGGCCCGCTTCAATGCGGTCCAGTGGCACGTGGCGATTGTCGGCGTGGGTCAGCTGGATCTTGGTTTCTTCCACTTCCATGGCCAGCCAGTGTCCGGCACGCTGTTCGATCAGCTTGAACAGGCGGTCGATACCGCCGGTGTCTTCGATGTCGTAGCGCATGCTGCCCAGGGCCAGTTGCGATTTTTGCGAGTACACCGAGTTGATGGTGTGCCAGGTCGCCAGGTTCATGTGGTGGCTGGTGGGCATGTAGGCGCCGCTCTTCATGCGGCTGCCGTAGCCGAACAGTGGCATCAGGCCTTGCAGGCTGAGCTGTTTGTCGAAGTCGGTTCCGCCGATGTGCACACCTCCGGTGGCGAGGATGTCTTCGTGGCGGTTATCCACACCCCGACGCTCCGGCGACAGGCGCACCAGGGAGAAGTCGGAGGTACCACCGCCGATGTCGACGATCAGCACCAGCTCTTCTTTCTCGATGGTCGACTCGTAGTCGAACGCGGCGGCAATCGGCTCGTACTGGAACGAGACCTCCTTGAAGCCGATCTTGCGCGCCACGTCGACCAGAGTGTCTTCGGCTTCCTTGTCGGCCATCGGGTCATCGTCGACAAAAAACACCGGGCGACCCAGCACCACTTCTTCGAATTCCCGACCGGCGGACGCTTCGGCGCGGCTCTTGAGCTGGCCGATGAACAGCCCGAGCAGGTCCTTGAACGGCATCGCCGTGCCCAGGACGCTGGTGTCGTGCTTGATCAGCTTGGAACCCAACAGGCTCTTGAGCGAGCGCATCAGGCGGCCTTCGTAGCCTTCCAGGTACTCGTGCAATGCCAGCCGGCCGTACACCGGGCGACGTTCTTCGATATTGAAGAAGACCACTGACGGCAGGGTGATCTTGTCGTCCTCCAGCGCGATCAGCGTTTCCACGCCGGGGCGCAGCCAGCCGACGGTGGAGTTGGACGTGCCAAAGTCGATACCCAAGGCACGGGCTGGAGATGCGTTGTTCATGTCTTTCAGGTTCCGGTTAAAAAACGGCCGCGCAGTGTATGTCAGAGCGCGCCAGATTCGAAGGCCGGTTATCTGCTAATTCTTCGCGGACAATGCCTTGAAAGATGGGTGATCCCCCCCAAACTACCCTGCATCAACCGGACAGCCGCGGGAGTGCTCGCAAGAAGCCCCGCCTGCTGCCGATAAACTTCTGCCGCGCCGCCCGGTCACAAACTTGAGATCGGTCAAACCAATGGCTGCAAACAAGCGCATGCTGTGGCCTGTGGCGCGATTCTGATAACGGATGGTGATTCCCTCGATGGACTTCAAAGACTATTACAAGATTCTCGGTGTGGAGCCGACCGCAGACGATAAGGCGATCAAGGCCGCCTATCGCAAGCTGGCGCGCAAATACCACCCCGACGTCAGCAAGGAAAAGGACGCCGAGTCCAGGTTCAAGGACGCCTCGGAAGCTTATGAAGCGCTGAAAAGCGCCGACAAACGCGCCGAATACGATGATTTGCGCCGCTATGGCCAGCACGGCCAACCGTTCCAGGGACCACCAGGCTGGCAAAGCCGTGGCGGTTTCGGTGGCGGTGGCCAGGACACGGGCGATTTCTCGGACTTCTTCAGTTCGATCTTCGGCAACCGTGGGCCTGGTTTCAGTGGTGGTGGACAGTCGCGTCGCAGTACCGGACGTCGAGGGCAGGACGTGGAAATGGAGCTTGGGGTTTTTCTCGAAGAAACGCTGTCGACCGAGTCGAAGAAGGTCACCTTCCAGGTGCCGCAGTACAATGCGGCCGGCCAGCATGTGAGCAACACCAGCAAGAGCCTGAACGTGAAGATTCCGGCCGGTGTGAGCGACGGCGAGCGCATTCGCCTCAAGGGGCAGGGCGCTCCGGGCGTGGGTGGCGGGGCCAATGGCGACCTGTACCTGACGATCCGTTTTGCGCCGCACCCGAAATTCGACGTCGAAGGCGAGAACCTGATCATCACCTTGCCACTGGCACCGTGGGAGCTGGCGTTGGGCGCTGAAGTCGCCGTGCCGACCCTGACCGGCAAGATCAACCTCAAGGTACCGGCGGGCAGCCAGAATGGCCAGCGCATGCGTGCCAAGGGCCATGGCCTGATGAACAAGGCCGGTGAGCGCGGTTATCTGTTCGTGCAACTGAAAGCCGTGATGCCGAAGAAATCCGACGAGGACATCAAGGCCCTGTGGCAGGAGCTGGCGAAAAAAGCCGCGTTCGACCCGCGAGAGCATTTTTGATCCCATGGAACCAAGGAGTCACTGACTATGAGCAGTCCCCTGATCGTTCAACTGGACATGGCAGAATTCTGTGAGGCGGCCGGGCTGTCGGACGTCTACGTGATCGAAATCGTCGAGCACGGCATCCTCGAACCTCAGGGCGCCCAGCCCAAGGACTGGGTTTTCAACGACTACGAGCTGACCCTGGCCAAGCGCGCCGCCAAGCTGCGGCGCGACCTTGACCTGGAATGGGAAGGCGTCGCCCTGGCGCTGGACCTGCTCGAAGAAGTCCAGCAACTGCGGGCCGAGAACCGCATGCTCAAGCAGAGGTTGGGGCGGTTGGTGGTGGAGTAACTCAAAGAGTGGCACCCAACCTGTGGCGAGGGAGCTTGTCGGATCGCCGCACCGTCCCGTTGGGCTGCGAAGCAGCCCCAAAAACATCCAGTCAGCACATTTCAACAGGTTCAGCGCAATTGCAGGGCTTGCGACCGCTTCGCGCTCGAGCGGGAGCAAGCTCCCTCGCCACAAAAGCCTCCCCTCGGCAAACGTCTAGACCTTCCTCGGCAACACCACGGTAAACGTCGTGCCATCTATCTCACGGGAACTGACTTCAATCGCTCCCTGATGGGCATCAACCACTTCCTTGACGATAAACAACCCCAACCCAAGGCTGGTCGTAGGCTCGCCGAGTTCTTCGCTGGCACTGCGCACCAGCGGGTCGAAAATCGTCGGGATCGCATCGCAGGGGATCGGGGCTCCGTCGTTGTGCACCGTCAGTCGGACGCTGTCAGCCTCGCCCCTGAGGCGCAGCGTCACTTCGCGTTTGCTTGAGCCGTGCTGCAAGGCATTGCCGATCAGGTTTTGCAGCATCTGATCGAGCCGGCGCGGGTCCCAGGTGCCGCGGGTGTCGCCCTGCACATCCAGGGTCGGATTGCATTCCGGTTGACTGGCACAGGCCCGGGCAATCGCTTCGCGCGCGGCTTCGGCCAGGTCCATGGGCGCCAGCTCGATCGGCAGGCGCTTGCCCAGGCGGCTGCGCACCAGTTCCAGCAAGTCCCCGACCATCACCGCCAGGTGCCCGGTACTGCGCAGGATATTGACCGCGCACTTGAGCGCATCACCGTCGAGCGCGGCTTTGCGCAGCAGCAGTTCAGTGGACATGCTCACCGCCTGCAGGGGCGCGCGCAGGTCATGGCCGAGGATCGCCAGAAAAATGTCCCGTGAACGATTGACCTGCTCGGCATATGTGGCCGTGGATTCGGCGAGGGCTTCGTCGATGGCTTCGTTGAAACGGATCATGTCCTGGAAGTAGGCCAGGTCAGGCGATTGCAGGCTGTTGACCCACAGGCGGATGACACAGGCGCGCAGGTGACGGAATTCGCTGGTCATCTGCACCAGATCAAAACCCACGGTGTGACGCAGTTCGCCGTGGCTGGCGCCGGCCTCGTCGAGGCTGGGGGTTTTCTCCGGTCCTTCGCCGCGCGCCTTGGCCGCCTGTTCGGCAGGTGTCTGGGGTTTGCACATGTCCCGGGCCGCGGCCAGCAGGATCGACCGGGCATGGTCGCGCAAGGCGGCGCTATCCATGTTTTCGGCGGCCGGGGTGATGGTTTTGGCGAACAGCTCCCACTCATCGACGATGCGATCAACGTGTAACACGATGAATTCGGAAAGACGCATGGCGGTTACCTGTTCATGAATCGGGGGCGGCGAGTCGAATAGTAGTCCCTTTGCCGGAAAAAACACGACCGCTCATGCAGTGGCACAGGCGGACGTGCCGATGGCGGTAGATATATGTTTTTGGCTCCCTGAATTTCGATCCCCCGGAGCCATTTCGGGGGGGCGGCCAAGCAGTTATTTGGACTTTTGTTTCAGGTGCAGGTGAATAAGCTGGTGGTTCTTTTCCTGTCATCAAGGTGATTCAAAAGTGTCTGACTTGCATGGAAGCAACTCACAGAAAATACCGGACGGAGTGTCCATCGATAGTCACGGGATACATTACCGTCGTGCAAATGACGTGATACCGGGAGCCATCAAAAATGCGCCGGTAGAGAGGTTGAAGTCCCTGCTTGCGCTCGAGCCGCAAATGCCCGAGTGGTATAGCGGCGCGCGGGAAGTCGACCGTCAATATCTCAAGCGGTTGATTGATGAACGTTGGCGTTTACAAGACGTACTGGACCAGACCCGGGGCGAGTTGAAGCATGACATCAACGCCTTCGCCGAACCGCTGCTCAAAACGGCTTTGCAATCGAAATTCACCACGGTCGAGAACTTCAACGAGCTCACCGTACAGCTCGAGGTGCCGAGCAAGTTCATTATCGGCATCGATACCGGGGCCAGTCGTGTGCGCGAATCCACGTTGCTGGAAGCTGCGCTGCACAACTTCGAACAAGACGAAACGGCACCTGACGCGTTGCGCAACAGTTCCGGTGTTTACCGCAGGGACAGTCGGGGCAGTCTCAGCCTTGAACCGGCCATCACCCTCCCGGCGTTTGCAGCCTTGTGCCGAAGCCTGGATATCGGCGGGCAATACCGACGACACATCAAGTCCGTCCTGTTACCCAGTACCCCACAGGCACAAAGGACCTTGCAGCGGGATTCGGTGGCCAGTGAAAAGTCGGCTTTTCATGTGGCGGCGCTGATTGCCCGATTGAGGGGGGATATCAGTGACCATGCCTTCGGAACATTGAACAAGGTGCGTGAGGGCCAGGCAAACATCGAACTGTATAACCAGCCATTGCTTTGTCATCGGTTGTCGCTGATGGGCTTTCGAATGACTGGCATCGTGCTGTTCAGCGCAGTCATTGAGCCATCGCAAGTAAAACGCGAAGTTGAAGCGTTGACGCCGGAGCTGTTGAGTTTCTGGATAGACTGGTCGCGCCGCCTCTCGGTACTGCCGGGCCAGGCATATGATCAATTCAAACTGTTGCAAGCCTTCTTTGCCAATGGACCGCAGGGGCTGAGCGATGAACTGTTGCGCCGCGAGGATATTTATCAACAAAGTCGTTTGACCGGTTCGTTGATCGCCTATGTCCCGGATGATCCGGAGCATCCCTTCAGGGAGTATCCGTCGCTGACAGCGTTCATGAAAACGCTGCTCGGTCAGTTGAGAAATGCCGATTACCAAGCCTTTTTCAGCCGTTTTGTAGCTCAGAAGGACAAAGGACTTTTTTTCTCCCGGGTCAACGAACGACTCACGACCTACGCCTGGCACGAGCGCGAGCCGCTCGACATGGGGCCGTGGTGGCGTGAAACCGCGGTTGAAAACCCCGATGCGGAGCCCATCACCAACCAGATTACGGGTGAACTGTGGGTGGCGCTGTTTCTGGAGCGCCGCGACAAGGCCATCGCCGATGCCAGGCTCATTGCCGTGCCGACTGACGACGAGGATGCCAATGCACGCTTCAAACGCTTGACCAGTTACCTGTCGATCGGCTGGAACGTATTCAATTTTGCCGCAATGCTGGTGCCCGGACTGGGCGAAGCCATGCTCGGTATCATGGTCGCGCAGATGCTCGCCGAGGTCGCAGAAGGCATCGAGGACTGGAGCAAGGGCGACAAGGAGCAAGCCTCTGCCTACTTCAATGGGGTCTTGATCAACTTCGCGCAATTGGCACTCATGGGTGCCGGGCATGTACTGCCCGGCACCGGCGTCACGCCGATCAAAGTGTCGCCGTTTGTCGAGGGCCTCAAACCCGTGGAAGTCGGCGGCAAGGAGCGTTTGTGGAGCCCTGACCTCGGTCCCTATGAACAGCCGATCGTGTTGCCCGATGGAGCGAAGGCCAGTGACACAGGGCTGTACCGTCATCAGGATCAGGACCTGCTGCGCCGCGATGACAAATGTTACGCAGTCAAACAAGACCCGGCCACCGGCCGGCATCGACTTCAACACCCGACTCGCGCCGATGCCTATCAGCCGCTGGTGGAGCACAACGGTGCCGGCAGTTGGAAGACGGAGCTCGACCAACCGCTCGAATGGGACAGGAGGCAGATACTCAGGCGTCTGGGCGCTTCGGTGGATGGACTTTCCGATGAAACCCTGGAGCAGATTCTGACCGCCAGTGGCGTGCACGAAAATCTGCTGCGCCGGCTTCACGTCGAACAGCAGACCCCTCCCGCACTGTTGGCCGATACCCTCAAGCGCTTCAAGGCCCATACCGATGCGCAAGCCTGCGCGGAGCAGATTCTGGCCAACCGGATCGGCGAGGAATGGGCCGATTACGCCGTGCGAATCATGACCGAAATGAGGGGCTGGCCCGATGACAAGGCCATTGAAGTCTTCCAGGGGCCGGGACTGACCGGGAAGGCGATCAAGGACGGTTATGCCCAGGCGTTACCGGCCAATACGTTGCAGATGAGCTGGTCCGACCTGCTGGCGGGGGCGCTGCCCGAGCGCGTGGTGGGGTTCCTTGATGAACAGGCGCTTCGTGAACTGCTCGGCGAATGGTTATCCGGTGACTCGCAGAAGCGTACCGAAGCGTTGCGCGAACAATGGGCAACACGGGTGGGGCAGCGCAAGCGCAAGTTGTTCGACCTTCTGTACAGTCGTCGGACCCGTTCGGACGATCCCTTGGTGAATCTGCTCAAGGGGGATTTTGCCGAAATCTCGCTCAGCCAGGCGCAAGAGTTGCTGGGTGAGGCGCATCCTTCGGACGTACGACACCTGAACGAAAAAAAACGCGTGCCCTTGCGCCTGGCGGAACAAGCCCGCAAGGACGCCGAGCAATTGCGGATGACACGGGCCTATGAAGGCCTTTACCTCGATGCCTTGCATAACGCTGATACCGCGCGCCTGGAGTTGCACTCCCTGGCGGCCTTGCCAGACTGGCCGGCGGATGTGCGTCTGGAGGTTCGTGAGAATTCATTCGAGGGAACGTTGACCGACAGTCTCGGCCCCGTCGACGCGCCGATCCGCAAAGTGCTGATTCTGGGTGAGGATGGCAAATACGAAGCGCGCGACGACAGCGACCAACACCTGCACGGCGCGGACAATGTGTATGCCGCGGTGCTGCATGCGTTGCCGGATTCGCAACGAACGGCCCTGGGCTTCGGCATCAACGAGGCCGCGCGGCTGGAGCAAACGATAAAGGCACATCCGCTGGATCGTCAGGTATTTGAGCCGATTCTGCGGGACAACCCGAACTTCAAGCCGACTTACGATCCGACCGTCATGCGCCTGCGCGGCGGCATGCGTGGCTATGCTCGACAAGCACCGAATGGCATGGGGTTGCGGCGACGGGCTCGTGCGCTGTATCCGGGTTTTACCTCGGAGGAGGTCGAGACGCTGCTGGCGGAGGTCCGCCAGGGCGAAGGTACGGCGCATGAACGACTGGCCGTGCTCGAGGCCGAGTTCAACCAGTTGAACCGCGCCCTGCAACGCTGGTTGGACTCGCCGACGAAGTCCTTTCGTTTTAGCCCGGCGGGCATGGCGGAGTGGCGTGCGCGAAACAATATCTACAAAGTACTCAGGCAATGCTGGCAGCGCACCGGGCCCGAAGGTATGGAAGCGGTGGGTGTGCTGCATCCGCAGTCCTTGAGGTTCGACAATATTCCAAAGTTGAGCGAGCTTCTGGATACCCTGCCGAAACTGGAGGCCAACTTCGATCATGTCACCGAGTTGAGCCTGAGCGGGGGCCGGTTGCGCGGCGAGCACATGTCATTCCTCGACTCGTTTCACCAGGTGCGCTATCTCAATCTGCAAGAAAATCTGCTGACAGAGCTGCCGCAGGCGGTGGAGGACATGCCCCATCTCACTTGCCTGTATCTTGGTGGCAATAACATTGAACTGGATGCATTGGCGGTAGACCGCCTGAAGAACTTGACGCGCATGATGTTCCTGCACATGCACGGCAACCCGCTGAAGCTCATTCCGAACATCAGCCGAATGCCGTATTTGCAGGTGCTGTTGCTGGGCGAAACAGGGCTGGACAGCTGGCCTGTCGGTTTGTTTTCTCAATCGCGGCCGCGCAGTATTTATCTTGATCTGAGCGGTAACCCGATCAGCCGGATACCCGAGGTCGCGCCCGGTTCATTTCGCGCAGAGCTATTGGCGCGTACCGTGATCAGTCGTTCCCCGCGCTGGATCTCGCCGGAGGATCTCGAGATCCTCAAGTCTTACATCGAGTCGGTTGGCATGGATCCGGAACGTCCCTATCCGCCTCGCAGCGTAATGGATAGCAAGAACTGGAAGTCGGGCATGACCGAGCGGCAATGGCAGATAAAACAGGAAGTCTGGGATGCGGTCGAGGATGAATTCGATTCAGTGCCGTTCTTCAATGAAATCCGCAGGCTCACCGAATCCGCCGACTTCAAGGCCGGCGGGACCTATCGGTCAGAACTGACCGACAAGGTCTGGCGCATGCTCGAAGCCATGGCCAGCGACAGTGAACTGCGCATCAGGCTGTTCAGCGAGGCGGCAACCCCCACCGAGTGCGTGGATGGCGGTACACAGTTGTTCAATGCCATGGGCGTGCAGGTGTTGGTCCACGAAGCTTACGCCCTGGAGCGTGCGGACCTGATCGAAACGCAATTGCTGGAGCTGGCCCTGGGCAAGTCCCGGCTCGATGAACTCGGTGCCATTGCCCGTACGCGTGTTTCTGAACGGTGGGCGAAGGGAGAGCGGTACCGCCGCTACGACGCCGATGGCGAAGTGACCGGCACTATCGATGAAGTGGAAGTGCACCTGGCCTACATGACCGAACTGGCGGAACGCCTGGATCTGCCGTGGCAGGCACGGGGCATGCAGTTTCGCAAGATCGCCAAGGTGAGCAAGGAGATGATCGAGGCAGCGTTCCAGCGGATCAAGGCGCTGGAGGAGGGCGAGTTGCTGATTGATCGAATCGTTGAACAACCGCTCTGGCGAACCTGGCTGGAGTCGACTTACCGCGAGGAATTGAATGGCTTGAAGCGCCGGATCGACGCGACCATCGATTTGCAGGATGCGTTGCAGCGCAGGGCCGAAGGCACGGGGCTGACCTCCGAGGAAAAGGCTGCGGTGGAGGTGGAAATCAAAGGGCTGTGCAGTGAATTGGGCAAAAGTGAAGCTGACTTTGCCGATGGCGAGCTGATGACTGACGAGCAATATGTTCAAGCCTTGGAAGACATCGATCTGCAGATTACGCAGTTGCTGAAAAAACTGACACGCGAAGCGATGATTCGGGCCAAGCTGGATCGGCTGCGGATTGAAACCGCCCAGTAACCACGGAAAAAACAAAAGCCTCGCCACAGGGTGTGCGAGGCCTTTGCTTGTGTCGTGGTTGCCGGGTCAGAACAGGAAGTAACGCTGGGCCATCGGCAAGGTTTGCGCCGGCTCACACCACAACAACACGCCGTCGGCCTTGACCTGGTAAGTCTGCGGATCAACGTCGATGTCCGGTAGGTAGTCGTTGTGAATCAGGTCGGTTTTCTGCACGTCACGGCAGCCTTTGACCACGGCGATTTTCTTCTTCAAGCCCAGGGCTTCGGGCAAGCCCGCCTCCTGCGCGGCCTGGCTGATGAAGGTCATGCTGGTGGCATGCAGTGAGCCGCCGAAGCTGGCGAACATCGGGCGGTAGTGCACCGGTTGTGGCGTCGGGATCGAGGCATTGGCGTCACCCATCAGGCTGGCCGCAATGGCACCGCCCTTGAGAATCAGCGTCGGTTTCACGCCAAAAAACGCCGGGCGCCACAGCACCAGGTCGGCCCATTTTCCCACTTCGACCGAGCCCACTTCATGGCTGATGCCGTGGGTGATCGCCGGGTTGATGGTGTACTTGGCGATGTAGCGTTTGGCGCGGAAGTTGTCGTTGCCCTCGCCATCACCGGGCAACGGGCCGCGCTGCTTTTTCATCTTGTCGGCGGTTTGCCAGGTGCGGGTGATGACTTCGCCGACGCGGCCCATGGCCTGGCTGTCGGAGCTGATCATCGAGAACGCACCGAGGTCGTGGAGGATGTCTTCGGCGGCAATCGTCTCGCGGCGGATGCGGCTTTCGGCGAACGCTACGTCTTCGGCAATGCTCGGGTCCAGGTGATGGCAGACCATCAGCATGTCGAGGTGTTCGTCGATGGTATTGCGGGTGAACGGCCGGGTCGGGTTGGTCGAGCTCGGCAACACGTTGGCAAAGCCGCAGGCCTTGATGATGTCCGGCGCATGACCGCCACCGGCACCTTCGGTGTGATAGGTGTGAATGGTGCGGCCCTTGAAGGCGGCGAGGGTGGTTTCGACGAAGCCGGATTCGTTGAGCGTGTCGGTGTGGATCGCCACCTGGACGTCGTACTGGTCGGCGACGCTCAGGCAGTTGTCGATGCTCGCCGGGGTGGTGCCCCAGTCTTCGTGCAACTTGAGGCCGATGGCGCCGGCCTTGACCTGCTCGATCAACGGTTCCGGCAGGCTGGCGTTGCCCTTGCCGGTGAGGCCGATGTTCATCGGGAACGCGTCGGCGGCCTGGAGCATGCGCGCCAGGTGCCACGGCCCGGAGGTGCAGGTGGTGGCGTTGGTGCCGGTGGCCGGTCCGGTGCCGCCACCGATCATGGTAGTGACGCCGCTCATCAACGCTTCTTCGATCTGCTGCGGGCAGATGAAGTGGATGTGGGTGTCGATGCCGCCAGCGGTGAGGATCATGCCTTCGCCAGCGATGACTTCGGTGCTGGCGCCAATGGCGATGTTGACGTTGGGCTGGATGTCCGGATTGCCGGCCTTGCCGATCGCCGCGATGCGCCCGTCCTTGAGACCGACGTCGGCCTTGACGATGCCCCAGTGGTCGATGATCAGCGCGTTGGTGATCAGGGTGTCGACCACCTCGGCGGCCAGCAACTGGCTCTGACCCTGGCCGTCACGGATGACTTTACCGCCACCGAATTTCACTTCTTCGCCGTAGGTGGTGAAGTCCTGTTCCACTTCGATCCACAACTCGGTATCGGCCAGGCGGACCTTGTCACCGACAGTGGGACCGAACATGTCGGCGTAGGCTTGACGGGAAATCTTCATGTGTTCGCCTTGGAATTCAATTGATTTTGAGACCGCTCGCATTACTCGCTATCGCAGCCTCGCTGCGCTCGGCAGCTCCTACGGGTGTTCACACTGCATTCGCGCGCCCGGTCTCTGTTGGGGCTGTCGAGCGAAGCGAGGCTGCGATCTTTTGGGAGCACCGCATTTGTCAGTCGAGATCACCCATGATCCTGCCGGCAAAGCCGAACACCCGACGATGCCCCGCCAGATCCACCAACTCCACCTCGCGGCTCTGCCCCGGTTCGAAACGCACGGCGGTGCCGGCAGGGATGTTCAAGCGCATGCCACGGCTGGCGGAACGGTCGAACGTCAGGGCGTCGTTGGTTTCGAAAAAGTGGTAGTGCGAGCCGACCTGGATCGGCCGATCGCCACTGTTGGCCACTTTCAGGCTGATCGTGCGCCGGCCGGCGTTGAGTTCGATCTCGCCGGGCTGGATCTGGTATTCACCGGGAATCATCAATGGGCTCCTTGGAGAATCTTGTAGTACAGGGCGGTCGGCTTGTAGCGGCCGCTCGGGTCGCAGGCGTAGTCGGGGATTTCACCGGCGCGGGTATAACCCAGCGATTGGTAGAAAGCTTCGGCGGGCGAACCGGCTTCGGTGTCGAGGTAAAGCATGCCGCGCCTGTGCTGCAGGGCAGCGGCCTCCAGGGCGCTCATCAGTTGCTGGCCCAGACCACGACGCCGCGCATGTTCGCGAACCAGCAGTTTCTGCACTTCGCCACGGTTCAGACCGTTGGCTTTCTGGCACAGACTCAGCTGTACGCTGGCCTGCACCTGTTCGTCCTTGACCACCACCCACAGCAACACATTGCCCTTGTTCAGGTTGTCCTGGACTTCATCAAAATAGGCATGGGCCTGGGTCGCATCGAGGTCAGCCATGAAGCCGACACTGGCGCCATAACCGACGGCATCGAGCAGCAGATCGATCAGGCCCTGGCGATAATGCGCAAAGCTTTCAACGTTGACTCGTCGCAGTTGGGCGGGGTTCATGGGCGATCACTCCTTGTTGGCGGCGGGTGGTTGCGCGCCAGGATTGAGGGTCAGTTGCATGAAGGTCAGGTCCAGCCAGCGGCCGAACTTGGTGCCGACCTGAGGCATTTGCCCGGTGGTGATAAAGCCGATGCGCTCATGCAAGCGAATGGAGGCGGCGTTACCGCTTTCGATGGCAGCAACCATCACGTGCTTGCCGCAGCCTTTGGCGCGCTCGATCAGCGCATCCATCAGTTGTGGACCGAGGCCGTTGCCGCGCTGGTCGCTGCGCACATAGACCGAGTGCTCGACGGTGTGGCGAAAACCGTCGAAGGGTCGCCAGTCGCCGAACGAGGCGTACCCGAGCACCGTATTGTCGGCATCGACAATCACCAGGACCGGATAAGCCTGGGAATGCCGGGCGTTGAACCAGGCCTGTCGATTGCCGAGGTCGACCGCCTGTTCGTTCCAGATCGCCGTGGTGTTGAGCACCGCGTCGTTGTAGATGTCGCGAATGGCTGGCAGGTCGGCATGCTCGGCATCGCGGATGTGGTAAGTCATGGCGCGGCCTCAGGCGATGGGTTGGTGGACGGTGACCAGTTTAGTGCCGTCGGGGAAAGTGGCCTCGACCTGGATTTCCGGGATCATTTCCGGGATGCCATCCATCACTTGTTCGCGGGTCAGCAGGGTGGTGCCCAAGTGCATCAGGTCGGCCACGGTCTGGCCATCGCGGGCGCCTTCAAGCAGGGCTGCGGAGATGTAGGCCATGGCCTCCGGGTAATTGAGTTTCACGCCGCGAGCCAATCGCCGCTCGGCCACCAGGCCGGCGGTGAAGATCAGCAGCTTGTCTTTTTCACGTGGGGTCAGGTCCATTGTTGCAATCCGTATTCGGCAGTTAGAAGGTCATTCAATCTGAGAACACAATCCCACATTGAATCGCATTTCAAGTGTTCCAAATTCGTGGTGGCATGGCTTCGCGTCCCAGTAGCGTCGGACGCAATAAGCGCCACAAATCAATCAACCATCCCCGCGCCAACAACGCTTCACTGGCCAGGCACCGTGCAACCAGCAATCCCGGCAACTGCGAAAGATCCCCGCGCACGTCGTTGGGCAGCGAGCGGCAGGTTTCCAGCAAGTCGCTATCGATTTCCCCGGTCACCAGCAACGTCGCAAATACCGGTCGCCCATCGAGCCCGATGGGCGAATCCAGCAAGCCGTCCGCCCCGACAATGCGCTGGCGTTCGTGCCAGAGCAACTGGCCGTCGCGGCGGATATCCAGTTGCGCCTGGAAGTACCCGAGATCGAAGCGCTCGCCACTGGCCGGACGCCCCAGGGCCACGACGTCCCAGTAGAACAGTCGCGCATCGCCTTCAAGGTTGATGCAAGTGCTGAGTTCAGCCTGGGCCGCGCTGAAAATGATCGTCTCCTGGGGCAGCCATTCCAGTGTCGCACCGGCCGCCACCTTCAACTTCAGCTGCTGATAGGCGGGGCCGGCGGCGCGATACCACTTGGCCGCGCCGGGGCTGGTGATTTGTGCCCAGGCATCGCGCTCGACGCTGGCCGAGATGTCCAGCCGATCACCGCCGGCAATTCCACCGGGCGGGTGGACGATGATGTGCTGGCAGACTTCCGGCCCTTCGGCATACAGGTGTTTTTGCACCCGCAACGGACCTTGGTGTCGACGCTGGACCGGGCGCGTGCTGTCGTCGAATCGGGCGTAACCCAGCTCCAGCTCGGCGTGCCAGCTGGGGGTAAACAAGGCACCAGAAGCGGGAAGAGTCATAGTCAGTGCTTATCGTGAGGACATCACGATGGTTGCAAAGGCTGTGCCGCAAGGTATCGCAGCAGGAGGCGGTTATTGCCGGATTGAACGCACCAATAGGGGGAGACTCCTGAAATGTAGAGAACCAAATTGGTGCATTGTCCCTTTTTAGACATACCGGAGTATGCAGAACAGACTGCCCGGTCTCACCCCCGCTACAGCGCAGATCAGATCAAGTTGCATCAGGCGTTGCCTTTGACAGTCGATCTCGCGACAGCTTTCAGGCATGTCGATGTCTTCAAGAACAATTACACCTCAAGTCACGATGGTTCTTTGGTGGCCTACTCCATCAATCCACAAAACGCATCCGGCAATCCTGGATTCGGGCTGGGTTCCACGCCCGAAAGTCGAATCAAGAGGATCGTGACCATTGGCTCAGATCGTGACTAGCCCACGCACGCCCTCGGCCTCCATGTTTTCCCCGCGACCCTGTTGCACGATTTCGCCCCGGGACATCACCAGGTATTGGTCGGCCAGTTCGGCGGCGAAATCGTAGAACTGCTCGACCAGCAGGATTGCCATGTCGCCCCGGGCCGCGAGCTTTTTGATCACGGCACCGATCTCCTTGATCACAGACGGCTGTATGCCTTCGGTGGGTTCGTCGAGGATCAGCAGGCGAGGGCGGCTGGCCAGCGCACGGCCGATAGCCAGTTGTTGTTGCTGGCCGCCGGACAGGTCCCCCCCCCGGCGTTGCTTCATTTGCAGCAGCACCGGGAACAGCTCGTAGATGAACGCCGGGACTTCCTTCGCTTCGCCGCCGGGAAAGCGCGACAGGCCCATCAACAGGTTTTCTTCCACGGTCAGGCGGCCGAAGATCTCCCGGCCTTGCGGTACGTAGGCGATGCCGGCATGCACACGCTGGTGCGGCTTGAAGGCGGTAATCGGTTTGCCTTCCCAGTTCACTGCGCCTTCCTTGGCTGGCAGCAGGCCCATCAGGCATTTGAGCAGGGTGGTCTTGCCCACGCCGTTTCGGCCGAGCAGGCAGGTGACTTCGCCGACCTTCACATCAAACGTCAGGCCGCGCAGGATGTGGCTTCCGCCGTAGTACTGGTGCAGTTTTTCGACTTGCAACATTTCCAGATTCTCCTCAGCCCCCCCTGTGGGAGCGGTGTTCACATGTCTATCGACCGAGATAAACCTCGATCACCCGCTCGTTATCCTGCACTTGTTCCAGCGACCCTTCGGCCAACACGCCGCCTTGATGCAACACGGTGACGTGATCGGCAATCGAACCGACGAAGCTCATGTCGTGCTCCACCACCATCAGTGAGTGCTTGCCGGCCAGGCTCTTGAACAGCTCGGCGGTGAACTCGGTTTCGGCGTCGGTCATGCCCGCCACCGGCTCATCGAGCAGCAGCAATTGCGGGTCCTGCATCAGCAACATGCCGATCTCCAGGAACTGCTTCTGACCGTGGGACAGTAAACCGGCGGGGCGGTTGACCGATGGGGTCAGGCGAATGGTCTCGAGTACTTCGGCAATGCGGTCTTTTTGCTGGCCACTCAAATGTGCCCGCAGGCTGGCCCACACCGACTTGTCGGTTTTCTGCGCCAGCTCCAGGTTTTCAAACACGCTCAGCGCTTCGAACACCGTCGGTTTCTGGAACTTGCGACCAATGCCGGCCTGTGCGATCTGCACTTCGCTCATTTGCGTCAGGTCCAGGGTTTCGCCGAACCAGGCCTTGCCGTGGCTGGGCCGGGTCTTGCCAGTGATCACGTCCATCAGGGTGGTCTTGCCTGCGCCGTTGGGGCCGATGATGCAACGCAGTTCGCCGACGCCGATGTACAGGTTCAGATTGTTCAGGGCGCGGAAGCCGTCGAAGCTGACACTGATGTCTTCCAGGGTCAGGATGGTGCCGTGGCGCGTATTCAGGCCTTTACCGGCACGCTGACCAAGACCGATGGCATCGCGGCTGCTGCCGGCGTCGCGGTTGGGTTCCAGGGGTGGAAAGAACGCCGGTTCGAGCATGAATTCAGCGGTTGCAGTGACTCTCATTGCTCACCTCTTTTCTTCAACAGACCGATTACGCCCTTGGGCAAGTACAGGGTCACGACGATGAACAGCGCGCCGAGGAAGAACAGCCAGTACTCGGGAAACGCCACGGTGAACCAGCTCTTCATACCGTTGACCACGCCGGCACCGAGCAACGGACCAATCAAGGTGCCACGCCCACCCAGTGCCACCCAGACGGCCGCTTCGATCGAGTTGGTGGGCGACATTTCACTCGGGTTGATGATCCCCACTTGCGGCACGTACAGCGCACCGGCCAGGCCGCACAACACTGCGCTCAACACCCACACGAACAACTTAAAGCCACGCGGATCGTAGCCGCAGAACATCAGGCGATTTTCCGCATCGCGCAGCGCGGTCAGTACCCGACCGAACTTGCTTTGCGCCAGGCGCCAGCCGATGTACAGGCTCGCCACCAGCAACAGCACCGTGGCGAAAAACAACACGGCGCGGGTACCCGGTTCGGTGATGCCGAAGCCAAGAATGGTGCGGAAGTTGGTGAAGCCGTTGTTGCCGCCGAAGCCGGTTTCGTTGCGGAAGAACAACAACATGCCGGCGAAGGTCAGGGCCTGGGTCATGATCGAGAAATACACGCCCTTGATCCGCGAGCGGAAGGCGAAGAAGCCGAACACCAACGCCAGCAGCCCCGGCGCCAATACCACCAGGCACAGGGTCCAGAGGAAGCTGCTGGTGCCGGTCCAGAACCATGGCATTTCGGTCCACGACAGGAAGGTCATGAACGCCGGCAAACCATCGCCCGAGGCCTGGCGCATCAGGTACATGCCCATGGCATAGCCGCCGAGGGCGAAGAACAGGCCGTGGCCCAAGGACAGCAGGCCTGCGTATCCCCACACCAGATCGAGCGCCAGGGCGACGATGGCGTAGCAAAGGATCTTGCCCACCAGCGTCAGCGTATAGGCGGAAACATGCAGCGTACTGTCCGGCGTTAACAACGACAGCAGTGGTAACGCCAGCAGCAAAACGAGGATCACCGCGCCGATGGCAATCGTGACTTTGGGGCCGGCCTTTTGTGTAGCCTTGAGCATCAGGGGCTGGTTCATCAGTCGATCACCCGTCCTTTGAGTGCGAAGAGGCCTTGCGGACGTTTCTGGATGAACAGAATGATCAGCGCGAGGATGAGGATCTTGCCGAGCACGGCACCGATCTGCGGTTCCAGAATCTTGTTGGCGATGCCCAGGCCGAACGCAGCAAAAACACTACCGGCCAACTGCCCGACACCGCCGAGCACCACCACCAGGAACGAGTCGATGATGTAGCTCTGGCCGAGGTCCGGGCCGACGTTGCCGATCTGGCTCAGGGCCACGCCACCGAGACCGGCGATGCCCGAGCCGAGGCCGAAGGCGAGCATGTCCACGCGCCCGGTCGGTACTCCGCAGCAGGCGGCCATGTTGCGGTTCTGGGTGACGGCGCGAACATTCAGGCCGAGGCGAGTCTTGTTCAGCAGCAGCCAGGTCAGCACCACCACAAACAACGCAAAGGCAATGATGACGATGCGGTTGTACGGCAGCACAAGGTTCGGCAGCACTTGAATGCCGCCCGACAACCAGGCCGGGTTGGCCACTTCGACGTTCTGCGCGCCGAACACCAGGCGAACCAGTTGAATCAGCATCAGGCTGATGCCCCAGGTGGCGAGCAGGGTTTCCAGCGGACGGCCGTAGAGGTGGCGAATCACCGTGCGCTCCAGCGCCATGCCGATGGCCGCGGTGACGAAAAACGCCACCGGCAGCGCGATCAGTGGATAGAACTCGATGGCCTGCGGCGCGAAGCGCTGGAACATCAGTTGCACCACATAGGTCGAGTAGGCGCCGAGCATCAGCATCTCGCCGTGGGCCATGTTGATCACGCCGAGCAGGCCGAAGGTGATCGCAAGCCCCAATGCCGCGAGCAGCAGGATCGAGCCAAGGGACATGCCGCTGAAGGCCTGGCCGAGCATCTCGCCGACCAGCAGTTTGCGTTTGACTTGAGCGAGGCTGGTTTCGGCCGCAGTGCGTACATCGGCATCAGCCTCAACGCCAGGATCGAGCAAGCCTTCGAGGCGTGTGCGGGCTAGCGGATCACCGGTTTCGCCGAGCAAGCGCACAGCGGCGAGGCGCACGGCCGGATCGCTGTCGACCAGTTGCAGATTGGCCAGGGCCAGGCTGAGGGCGGCATGAACGCTCTCGTCCTTTTCGCCCGCCAGTTGCTGATCGAGGAATTTCAATTGCGCCGGCTTGGCGCTTTTTTGCAATTGCCGCGCGGCGGCCAGACGGAGTTTGGCGTCGGCGGCGAGCAACTGATGACTGGCCAGGGCTGTGTCGATGAGACCCCGCAGGCGGTTGTTCAGGCGCAGGTTTTTTGGCTGGCCGTCGACGGTCAATTCGCCGAGTTGCAGGGCGTTGATCAGTTCGATACGGGCCGGATCGGGTTGCGCGGCCCAGATTTCCAGCAGCCGGGCTTGCTGCACGGGATTGGCGGCGACGAAGTCTTCGGCGTCACCGGCGTGGGTGGCCATCGGCAGCAAGAGCGCGATCGCCAGAAGAAATCGGTACAGGGCAGTGGGCATAGAGAGTCGCCTTGCTCGGACTAAATGTGGGAGCGGGCTTGCTCGCGAAAGCGGTGTGTCAGTCACATAAATGTTGGATGTGCCGCCGTCTTCGCGAGCAAGCCCGCTCCCACAGGGAGTTGTGTTGGGCCTGAACTACCGTCAGGCCCAGTGGCTTAGTTACTCTTCACCGCATACTCCGGCTTCTTGTCGTTGCCCGGGATGAACGGGCTCCACGGCTGGGCGCGGATCGGCCCTTCGGTCTGCCACACCACGTTGAACTGACCGTCAGACTGGATCTCGCCGATCATCACCGGCTTGTGCAGGTGGTGATTGGTCTTGTCCATGGTCAGGGTGTAGCCGGACGGCGCGGCAAAGGTCTGGCCGGCCAGGGCTTCGCGGACTTTGTCGACGTCGGTGGACTTGGCTTTTTCCGCCGCTTGCGCCCACATGTGGATGCCGACGTAGGTGGCTTCCATCGGGTCGTTGGTCACCGCCTTGTCGGCGCCCGGCAGGTTGTGTTTCTTCGCATAGGCTTTCCAGTCATCGACGAACTTCTTGTTCACCGGGTTCTCGACCGATTCGAAGTAGTTCCACGCCGCCAGGTTGCCCACCAGTGGCTTGGTGTCGATGCCGCGCAGTTCTTCTTCGCCAACCGAGAACGCCACGACCGGAACGTCGGTGGCCTTCAGGCCCTGGTTGGCCAGCTCTTTATAGAACGGCACGTTGGAGTCACCGTTGACGGTGGAGATAACCGCCGTCTTGCCGCCCGCCGAGAACTTCTTGATGTTGGCGACGATGGTCTGGTAGTCGCTGTGACCGAACGGGGTGTAGACCTCTTCGATGTCCTTGTCGGCCACGCCTTTGGAGTGCAGGAACGAACGCAGGATCTTGTTGGTGGTGCGCGGGTAGACGTAGTCGGTGCCGAGCAGGAAGTAGCGCTTGGCGCTGCCGCCTTCTTCGCTCATCAGGTATTCAACGGCGGGGATCGCCTGCTGGTTCGGCGCTGCGCCGGTGTAGAAGACGTTCGGCGACATTTCTTCGCCTTCGTATTGCACCGGGTAGAACAACAAGCCGTTGAGTTCTTCGAACACCGGCAGTACCGATTTGCGCGACACGGAAGTCCAGCAACCAAACACCACGGCGACCTTGTCCTGGGTCAGCAACTGACGACCCTTCTCGGCGAACAGCGGCCAGTTCGATGCAGGGTCGACCACCACCGGCTCGAGCATCTTGCCGTTCACGCCGCCCTTGGCGTTGATCTCGTCGATGGTCATCAGCGCCATGTCTTTGAGCGACGTTTCGGAGATCGCCATGGTTCCGGACAACGAATGCAGAATACCGACCTTGATGGTCTCGGCCGCCTGGACAGTCCAGGTCATGCCCATCGCGGCAATGGATGCCGAGAGTGTGAAAGCCTTGATCAAACTGCGACGCTTCATTGTGCGATCTCCATGAACTTATGAGTTTTCTTGGTTGGCAGATGCGGACTACTGAAGGTGTGTTTTGCAAGGGCTGTGCCCGGTCGGCAAAAGGCAGGGGAATGTCGTTTTAGAGCGGTTGCGCGGTTTGAGGGCGCACCATGAAGGAACGAGGTCGGGGCCGTGGTGCGAGGAGGTGCGTCATTGTGGTGCTGCCGCATGGCGGCAGTTGCGGGACAATGGTGGTCAGTTCACGCCGGGCCAGGAATCCACATACTTGATGGTGAAGTCAGGGTAGGAGTCAACGATCTGGATCTTGTAGTCGGGGTACTGGTCGACAATCTCCCATTTACCGACGGAGTCGGGCCACTGAGTGACCTTCTGGACTTTCAGATCAGGCCAGCTGTCGTCAATTTTCACCTTGTAGTCAGGGTAAGAATTGACGAACTGAATCTTGCCGTAAATTTTCGAAACATCGACCGTGGTGTCAGCCAGCACGGTGCCGGTGCCGAAAGCCAACAACGAGAGAACAAACGATTTCAACATGGAACTCATCCTGAGATTATGCGGACTCGCAGTCTAAGGGCAGATCATCGACGGCGCATCAAATCGATAAAAAACAGACGCCATCGCGAGTGGCCCGCTCCCACAGGACTCAACGATGGCGTATCAGCGTCGTAAACGGGGACCGTCAGCTTTTAATGCAAGTTTCAAAGCCATGCCCGCCACCCTCGTACTCCGGACCGTAGTAGTACTTGGTGAATGAAGCTTTTCCGTCAGGGGTTGTAGCGAGTTTCGCAATCCCGACGCCGTAATCCTTGAGCGACGGATCCGTATGGGCAAAGTAAATCGCCAGGGAACTCAAGTTGGCGGCAGCAAATCCTTCATATCGGGAGTTGTCGAGCAACGTCAGCGTAAAACCGTAGGCACCGTGTTCGCCGGTACTTTGTTCGGCATTGAGCTTCATCTCGACAACACCTTCAAACGCACCGATATGACTGTCCATTCCGGTGCATTGATACCGACCGCTGTAGTCAACGCCAGTAAAGGGTGGCTGCACTGCCCATGCGGGCGCTGAAACAAGTGCAATGGATGCGATGAACTTCTTGAACATGTTTACCTCTTTCCGCTCTTGTAAGAATTGTGGCGATTAAGTTGTAGGAATAATCGTCATTGAAGTGCGCGAGCGTTTTATGGGGGAGCTCGCGAGTGCGGAGTATGAACATGATGGTGTACTTGTTAAGTGTTAACTCAATACGAGTTTTTTCCAAGCGTAAATGCAGTTCTGAAATTTTTTAATTAACCATGACGTTAACGACGTCGCATCAGGCCGATGAAGAACAACCCGCCAATTGCTGCGGTGGCAATACCGATAGGCAAGTCTTCGGGGGCGATCAGTGTCCGGGCGGCAACGTCGACCCAAACCAGAAACACGCTGCCGAGCAACACGCACACCGGCAGCAATCTTCGGTGTTCAGCCCCGACCAGGCGCCGCGCAATGTGCGGCACCATCAGCCCGACAAAACCGATCGAGCCGCTGATCGACACCAGCACCCCGGTCATCAATGACGCAATCAGAAACACTCGCAGGCGCACGGTGCGCGCATTCAGGCCCAGGGTCACCGCCGTTTGCTCGCCGGCCATCAGCGCATTCAGTGGTCGCGCCATGCCCAGCAATAACATCAACCCAAGCAACACACTGGCGGTCGGTACCGCCAGCAGCTCCCAGCGAGCCAACCCGAGCCCGCCGAGCATCCAGAACATCACCGCCGAACTGGCTCGATGGTCGCCCAAGAACAACAGCAGATTGGCAATCGCCATCATCACGAACGATACCGCCACGCCACACAGCAGCAAGCGGTCACTGTCGAGGCGACCATGACGACTGGCGATCATCAGCACCACCAGCATGCTCAGTAATGCACCGATGAATGCCGCGATCGGCAAGGTCAGCAGGCCAACGATTTCGCCCACATGCAACACCACGATGACTGCGCCCAAGGTCGCGCCGGACGTGACGCCGAGCAGGTGCGGGTCGGCCAAAGGGTTGCGTGTGACCGCTTGCAGCACCGCGCCGATCAGCGCCAGGCCGGCGCCCACCAGCGCGCCGAGCAGCATGCGCGGCACACGAATCAGCCAGACGATATGTTCCTGTCCGGGGTTCCAGTCCGGCACACCGACACCGAGCAGCTTGTGCAACAGGATGCGCCACACCACATCCAGCGGCACCCGCGCCGGGCCGAAACCCAGGGACACCACGCACGACACCAGCAACAGGGTGCCGAGGGCAATCAGCAACAGGGCGTAGCGACGGTTAATCATTCGCCGTGGAAACCCTTGGCCAGGGTGGCGACCGCCAGTACGTTATCGATCCCGGGCGTGGCCTGCACGTAAGGGATGACGATGAAGCGCCGGTGCTTGATCGCGTCCACCGATTGCAGGGCCTTGTTGCCCAGCAGGAATTGAATCTTCTGCTCGGCAGTGACTTCGCTGTAGTCGACGATCACGATCACCTGCGGGTTGCGTTCGACCACGGTTTCCCAATTGACCCGGGTCCAGCTCGCTTCGACATCCTCCAGGATATTGCGCCCGCCAGCGGCATCGATCAGCGCTTGTGGCATGCCCAGTCGCCCCGAGGTCATG
This sequence comes from Pseudomonas sp. IT-P258, assembly GCF_949767825.1. Taxonomy (NCBI): domain Bacteria; kingdom Pseudomonadati; phylum Pseudomonadota; class Gammaproteobacteria; order Pseudomonadales; family Pseudomonadaceae; genus Pseudomonas; species Pseudomonas sp. IT-P258. The sequence goes on from NZ_CATKPU010000043.1 coordinate 519,257, forward strand.
GCCCGGTCTTCGCCGCTGTCGTACAGGAACACCCGCGGTGTTTGCGCGGGCAGGTCTTTGCGAATATTCGCGACTTGCGCCTGCATGTTCGCGATCAGGGCATTGGCGCGGTCCTGCACGTCGAAGATTCTGCCGAGGTTGCGCAGGTCGTTGTAGGTGTCTTCGAGGCTGGCCGGCGGGCGCTTCATCACGAAGGCACAGGATTCGCTCAGCTCATACACATTGATGCCCAGCGGTTGCAGGGTTTGTGGCGTGAGGTCGCCGCCGATGCGCATGCCGTAGTCCCAGCCGGCGAAGAAGAAATCGACGTTGGCATTGAGCAGGGTTTCCACTGACGGGTACTTGGCCGCCAGTTCCGGCAGGCCTTCGAGAATGCCCTGCATCTCGGGCGTCACGGCCTTCCAGCCACTGATGCCGCTGTAACCGGCCATCTGCGACTTGAGGCCGAGGGCGAGCATCATCTGGGTCATGTTGATGTCGTGGCTCAGGGCGTGTTGCGGTGCCTGCTTGAAGGTCACCTCGCGGTTGCAGCTTTTGATTGTCAGCGGGTAACGGGTGGCTTCGGCCAATGCCTGGGCGCTGCCCAGCAGCATCACGAGTGGGAGGCAGGAGCGCAGCAGGGAACGCAAAGTCATGGTTGGGTTATCCAGGTGATTCGTGGGTAGCCGTGCAGTGGATGTTCATCGATCAGCGCTTGGACGCCGAACACATTGCGCAGCAACGCAACCGTCAGGACGTCTTTCGGTGTGCCGCTGGCGACGATACGACCATGGTTGATCACGTACAGCCGATCACAAAAAGCCGCCGCCAGATTGAGGTCGTGGATGCTCGCCAGGGTGCCGATATTCAGGCGTTTGACCAACTGCAGCAGCTCAAGCTGATAACGCGGATCGAGGTGGTTGGTCGGCTCGTCAAGGATCAGCAGTTGTGGTTGCTGGGCCAGGGCGCGGGCGAGGATGACCCGCTGCTTTTCACCTCCGGAGAGGGTGGCGAACCCGTGGTCTTCGAAGCCATTGAGGCCGACGGACTCCAGGGCCTGATTGATCAGGTCGCGGTCTTCAAGGGTATCGCCATCAAACAAGCTTTTGTGCGGCGTGCGGCCCATGGCGACCACTTCCTCGACGGTGAGGCCGAACGCATCAGGGAACTCCTGCAGCACTACGGCGATGCGTTGCGCGCACCAGCGTGAGGATTGTTTCCAGACGTTCTGGTGATCGAGCCTGACTTCGCCGCTTTCCGGTTTACTGAAGCGCCAGGCACACCGCAACAGGCTGGTCTTGCCACTGCCGTTGGGGCCGATCAGCCCGACGAACTCACCGGCGGCCACGTGTAGCGAGGCATCACGCAGCTGGAATTGATGGTGGCAATGGCCGTGACCCAGAGGGGACCAGGTGAGGTTTGTGAGGTTCAGCGAGGTCATGCAGTGGCTCTTGAGGTGATGCTGATGGCCCCTTCGCGGGCAAGCCCGCTCCCACAGGTATTGCGCAAATCCTGTGGGAGCGAGCTTGCTCGCGATGGGGCTGAGGTGATGCGCGGGGAGTTTACAGTGCCTTTCGCCCCGCGCATCTCGCCTGTTTCATGATGAAGATGAGGCGCTCTCAGTCTGCCGGGTGAAACGTGACAGCAGCACGCGATCGAACACCCATACCACCACCAGCGAAGCGCCCACCATCGGGAAGGCTACCGCCAGGGCGAACATGATCACCATCGCGGTTTTCCATTTCGGCAGGTCGTGGCGTAGCGGCGGCACGCCGAGTTTTCCTTGCGGGCGGCGCTTCCACCAGATCACCACGCCGCTGACCGCGCTGAGCAAAATCATCAAACAGATCAGCAACACGACGATCTGGTTGAACACGCCGAACATCTTGCCTTCGTGCAACATCACGCCGATTTCCGTGGCGCGGGCGACGCTGCCGTATTGCTCGAAACGTACATCGGCCAGGACCTTGCCGGTGTACTGATCGATGTGCAGCGTGGCGTCATTGCGCGGGTCGTCGGCGAATACGGCGATGGTGAACACGCCGGTTGCAGTGGTCGGCAGGGTGATGCTGTAGCCCGGTTCGACCTTGCGCTCGCTGGCAATGTTTTGTACGTCCTGCAGGCGGATGGTCGGCGATGCCGGACCGGCCGCTGCGCTGTCGTGGGCCATGTGCCCGGCATGGTCGCCGGACATCGGCATCGGCGTGTTTTCCATGGCCCACGGCACGGTCTGGCGGGTGGCGGTGTTGAGGCTGCGCGCCTCGACGTCGGACTTCGGCACGTCATCCCACATGGCTGCCGGGAACACGTTCCACACTTCGGCGTACTGCTTGCCCCAGAAGCCGGTCCAGGTCATGCCGCTGAGCAACATCACCAGCAGCAGGGACGCGCCCCAGAATCCGGTGACCGCGTGCAGGTCACGCCACAATATGCGACCACGACTGTTCAGGCGCGGCCACAAAATGCCTGCCGCCTGACCGCGCGGCCACCACAGGAAAATGCCGGACACCACCAGCACCACGCCCCAACCGGCGGCCAGTTCGATCAGTCGGTCGCCAACGGTGCCGATCATCAGCTCACCGTGAATCGACCGGGCAATGGCTTGCAGGTTCTTCTTGGCGTCTTGTTCGCCGAGGATGTCACCGTGGTACGGATCGACGAAAACGTTCAGCTCCTTGTCATCGTTGAGTACGACAAACTGCGCGCTGCGCTCGGCGTTGACCGGCGGCAGGTATTGGGTGACCTGGCCTTGTGGATAAGCCATTTTCACCCGTGTCAGCAGGTCGTCGGCCGAGACGGTGTGATGACCGGCCGGAACCTTGAGCAGGCTGCTGTACATCAGCGAGTCGAGCTGCGGTTTGAACAGGTAGACGGTGCCGGTCAGGGCCAGCATCACCATGAATGGCGCAACGAATAATCCGGCATAGAAATGCCAGCGCCAGGCCAGGTTGTAGAAATTCACTTTGGGCTGTTTCATCACGTGTGCTCCGCTTGGCTGGATCTTTTTTAGTTGTTTGTTTTGCGGTTGCTGTGCAACCGATCGCGAGCAGGCTCGTTCCCCTGTAGGAGCGAGCTTGCTCGCGAAGCTTTTAGAAACTCATATCCACCTTGGTCCAGAGCGTTCGCCCCGGCTCCTTGATGGCTTGCGGGTCATTGGCCGGATAGCCGAAACCGGCGTTGCCGGCCAGATTCAAGTGCTCGGCGTAAGCCTTGCCGAACAGGTTGTCGACGCCGCTGCTGACCTTCCAGTTGCTGTTGATCCGATAGGCACCGTTGAGGGAGAACACGCCGAAGCCCGGCGTTTTGCCGAAGTCCTTGCCGACCACGTTGCCCTTGTTCTGGTCGATGCGGTTTTGCGCGGCAACCACTCTCCACAGTGCGCCGGCGCTCCAGTTGTCTTCGCTGTAGGTCAGGCCGAAACGGGCATCCAGCGGCGGCATTTGTGGCAATGCACTGCCATCGCTGCTGTTCTTGCCCCAGGCGTAGGCCAGGGTCGCGTCGGCTTTCCAGTTGTCGGTGAGGTTGTAGGCGGCGCCCAGTTCACCGCCCATGATTCGCGCGTCGATGTTTTCGGCTTGCGAGGTCGTACCCATCATCGTCGGGGTGTAGTTGAACAGGATGTAATCGCGCACCTGCCCGACATAAGCCGATGCCCAGGCTTCGAGGTCTTCGGTCTTGTATTGCAGGCCGAAATCGAGCTGGGTGGTTTTTTCCGGCTTGATCGAATCGAAGGCATTGACCGAACCGGCGGGGCCGGACTTGGGTGAAAACAGCTCCCAGTAATCCGGGAATCGCTGGGTGTGACCGAGGCCGGCATACAAGGTGGTCGGGCTGTCGGCCAGGTCATGCTCGTAGCGGATGAAACCGCTGGGCAGGGTATCGGCGCGGGTGTCGTCGGCGGTCGGATTCGGGCGGGTCATCATGCCCGAGCCGATGGTCTGCCGAAAATCCTTGGCCGAGGCACGGTCCAGGCGTGCGCCGCTGATCAGGCGGTCACGGTCGGCGGCGTACCAGGTCAGTTCGCCGAACACGCCGTAGTTATGGAAGTCGGCATCCTTGGTGTACGGCAGGTCCTTGTAGGTGTCGACACCCATGGCGCCGCGCTGGCGATGCTCGTTGGTCTGCGCGTCGATGCCGCTGATCAGTTGTACATCGGCCCAGCGCCAGGTGCCCTTGACCCGTGCGCCGAGGGTGCGGCGGTCGACGTTGGAGGCCATGGGCCCGGACATCATTCCGGTACCGGACGGCGTGCGCAGGGTGTAGTTGTCCATCACGTGGTCGGCGTAGTTGTAGTAGATCTGCGCCTCGACCTTGTCCAGAACCTCGCCGATGTTGGACTGCTCGAAGCGCAATCCGAGGCTCTCGCGCAGGAACTGCGAGCCGTCCATGCCGCGCCCGGCGTAGCGGGCTTCACCATCGCCACGGCCGGCGGTCAGTTCCAGCAAAGTGTCGGTATTCGGCGTCCAGCCGATGGCCACGTCGCCGTTCCATTTGTCATAGCGCGACGCCACGGTGTCGTTGTTGCCGTCCTGGTAGTCGTCGGAGTGCGCGGTGTTGCCGATGACCCGCACATAACCCGACTGACCTCCGGCTGCGGCGTCCACCAGTTTGTCGAAGCGACCGTAGGAGCCGGCCAACACGCTGGCGTTGACCCGCGTGCCGAGTTCGCCGAAGTGCTCCGGCTCGCGATCGAACAGGATGGTCCCGGCCGAAGAACCCGGCCCCCACAGCACGGTTTGCGGGCCTTTGATCACGGTGAGTCTGTCGTAGGTTTCCGGCGAGATGTAGGAAGTCGGAGCGTCCATCCGGCCCGGGCAGGCGCCGAGCATCATGCTGCCGTTGGTGAGGATGTTCAGCCGCGAGCCGAACATGCCGCGCAGCACCGGGTCACCATTGGTGCCGCCATTGCGCACCATGGCAAAGCCGGGGATGGTCTTCAGGTAATCGGCGCCGTCGCTGGCCGGCACCGGTTGGCGCGGGTCCTTGGGGTTGGTGACGATGGTCAAGGGCGAGCTGGGCGCCACGGCGGTAATCACCGTCGGGCTCAACTCTTCACTATGACCGGCGTGATCATTGGCCAGCGCAGAAGGCGCCAGCAAAGCACCGCACAGGATGGCGGTGGCGTGCCTGAAACGAACGCCGGATTCGTTCAGGGCATAAGAGGCTTGGGCAGGGCTCAAGCACGGGACAGCGGAAAACCTGGACATGACAATTTCCATCGAACAGTCGTAAACGACACGGCCGGCAGCCTGAAGCTGTCCCTGTGGGAGCGGGCTTGCTCCGGGCGGCGTTCCGACGAAAGCGGTGCGCCAGACAACATCAACGTTGACTGACACTCCCTCTTCGCGAGCAAGCCCGCTCCCACAGGTTGCGTTGGCTGTCTTGCGGGCCGTGTGAAATCAGAAGTGAGTGTTTACGCGACGATGGGCGGGGCGCGGGTGCGGGCGCCGGGGAAGAAGGTTTGCCGGGCATGGCCCAGGCGCACAGAGGGTGTAGTGAAGGTGTTGACGGGCGGGATGACGAAGTTGGCGAAAGACACGCCACCGGTCAGTGCCGGGCAATTGAACAGCAGGCTGCAATAGCCGCACTTTTCCCACAGCACATGGTGCCCGGGGGCTGGCGGGCAATGCTCGGCGTTGGCTTGCGTGGCATGGTCGGCATGCTCCATTGCCGACATGTCCATCGGCATGTCCATGCTCATACCCGCAGGCATGGTCATCGACATGGCGCGCGAATCCATCGGCATCGACTGGGAAATCAGTGGACCGATAAAGATCATCAACATGGCGAACAGGCTGATCCAGCTGCCGCGTGTCAGGCTCAATGCCTGATTGCGTGACCTGGATGACCTGGCGCTAAGCGGGCGCATGGGCGTATTCAGCGCGGGTGGTTATTGCGCGTGCTTGTGTTCTTGCATGGCGTCCGGCGCCTGTTTCTGCACCGCGACTTCGACTGTCACGTCACCGGACTTTTCGAAGTGCAGCGTCATGGGGAAGCGCTTGCCGTCAGTGAGCAGGCTGCGGTCCTTGAGGTTCAGCAACATCACGTGATAGGCCATTGGTGCGAAGGTGACCTCGCCACCGGCGGGCACTTCCACGCTCGGTACGTGCTGCATTTTCATCATGTCGCCTTGCATCACGTGCTCATGCAGTTGCGCTTCGCCCGCAATGGGGGTGTCGACGCTGAGCAGGCGGTCGGCGGTCTGGCCTTGATTGTCGATCACGAAATACGCCGCAACGGTGGGCGCATTGGGTGGCAACTCCTGGGACCACGGATGCGCGATTTCCAGTTCGCCGACCTTGTATTCGTGTGCATTGGCAAAACAGGCAGGCAGCAGTAACGCAGCCAGAACGATGAGTTTGTTCAACATGGCAGTTCTCCGGAACGATTTAAAACGCAGTCAATTGCGAGAAAAAATCACACCAGAGGGGACGCGCGGGGGTTGAGACTCGGCCATTGCTGGCGCGGTGACGGGCTGTCGAGGGCGGTGGCGGGCAGGCTTCGGTTGGATTCGAAGTGCGCGAAATACAGCTGCGGCGAATGCCCCGGCAACGCCACCAATGGCGCAGAACCGGAGCAACACCAGCAATGCTGCATGTTGGAATGATCGTCGTTTTGCGGGGCTTTCTGTTCAAGGTCACCGATGGAAATCGCCACCATCCTGGCGCCGCTGGAGCTGCAGAAACTGCCCCACAACAACTGCTCGGCAGGTGAATTAGCCGTTTTTGCCATCGCTCCGGACATCGGCATGGCGAGCATGTTGAACAGCACTGCGAAGCAGGCTATCCAGGCAATTGCGAGCCGTTGTCGGGACATGGGACAAAATCCGTTTGGGTGGGCGATCAGGCGCGGGCTATTTAGCCTGATCAGGGCCGATAAGTAAAAAGGCGACGTGCGGTTTGGTGTCGCAGAGCCATCCTTTCGTAGCCTTCATAATAGTCGTGAATTTCAAAGCGTCAGTAGTGCTGGAGCTTTGTTCAGAATCCGCCGGACTATAGGGTGGAGACCTGGAGTAGATAATCCGTGTACTCCGAAGGTGTCGTAGGAAAAGTCCCGGCGGACGGGGGATCAGGAGCCGTCGAAGAGCGACAGGGTCGTCAGGATTTCTGTCACACCCTCAAACTCCCGATCAACTCCCGGCAACACCGGCCGCTTCAAGACAATCACCGGTACCCCACGCTCACGCGCCACTTCCAGCTTCGGCTCGGTCGCCGTGCTGCCGCTGTTCTTGCTGATCAGCACGTCGATGTTTCGCCGTTCGAATAACTCACGTTCATCGTCGATCAGGAAGGGCCCACGTGCGCCGATCACTTCGCAGCGCTCGTTGCCCGGGTACACGTCCAGTGCGCGCAGGGTCCAGAATTGCTCCGCAGGAATTTCGTTCAGGTGTTGCAGGGGCTCGCGACCGAGGGTGAACAGCGGTCGACGGAAGGGCTTCAGGGCATCGATCAGTCCGGCCCAATCGCTGACTTCCCGCCAGTCATCACTCGCCTGGGCTTGCCAGGCCGGACGGCGCAGCGCCCAGCAGGGAATGCCGCTCAAGCGCGCGGCGGTCGCGGCGTTCTGGCTGATACTGGCGGCGTAGGGGTGAGTGGCGTCGAGCAGCAGATCGATGCCTTCATCGCGAATGAATTGCGCCAGGCCTTCGGCACCGCCGTAGCCGCCGACGCGCACCTGGCATTGCAGATCGGTCGGCACCCGACCGACACCGGCCAGGCTGTAGATATGCTGCGGTCCCAGCGTGCGGGCAATCGCCATGGCTTCGGTCACGCCGCCGAGCAACAGGATGCGTTTCATTGAAATGCTCCGGCATGGCCAACGATCCCGCCCTGGCGATCGATGGCGAAGACTTCCACCTGAACCTGCGCCGGCACGACGCTACGGGCAAAGTCCAGGGCGTGCTGACAGACTGCATCACCCAGGGCGACCCCGGCTGCGGCGGCCATGGCCAGCGCCTGCTGGCTGGTATTGGCCTCGCGGATGTTTTGCTGCAACGCCGCATCGGCGCCGACCTGTGCTGCCCATAACGCCAGTTGCGGCAGGTCGATGCTCGAATGACGGCTGTGCAGATCCATGTGCCCGGCCGCCAGTTTGCTGATCTTGCCGAAACCACCGCACAGGCTGAGTTTATCCACCGGTACTTTGCGCAGGTGCTTGAGCACGGCACCGACGAAGTCGCCCATTTCGATCAAAGCGATTTCCGGAAGGTTGTAGACCCGGCGCATGGTGTCTTCGCTTGCATTGCCGGTGCAGGCGGCAATATGCAGGTAACCGTTGGTTTTCGCCACGTCGATGCCCTGATGGATCGAGGCGATGTAGGCCGCGCAGGAAAACGGCCGGACGATGCCGCTGGTGCCGAGGATCGACAGGCCGCCAAGAATGCCAAGGCGCGGGTTCATGGTTTTCAGTGCCAGTGCTTCGCCGTTCTCGACATTGACCGTGACCTCGAAACCACCGCTATAGCCGAGTTCGTCGGCCAGTCGGACCAGGTGTTCGCTGATCATTTTTCGTGGCACCGGGTTGATCGCGGGCTCGCCGACACCCAGCACCAGCCCGGGCCGGGTCACGGTGCCGACGCCGCGACCGGCCTTGAAGCGTGTCCCCGGTTCGGCGCTCAGGCGCACCTGGGAGTAGAGCAGGGCACCGTGGGTCACGTCCGGATCGTCACCAGCATCCTTGAGAGTTCCCGCTTCGGCGCCGTCCTCGGTGAGGCGGCAGAACTCCAGGCGCATCTGAACCTGCTTGCCTTTGGGCAATACGATTTCCACCGCATCGGCCTCTGTGCCAGCCAGCAGCAGGCGCGCGGCGGCGAGGCTGGTGGCCGTGGCGCAGCTGCCGGTGGTCAGGCCACTGCGCAGGGGGGCGGGTTGTTCGGCTGTTTCGTCACGCATCGAAGGGTTTCGTCACATCCAGCAAGGTAATCGGCAAGGCCTGGCGCCAAGTGTCGAAGTCACCCAGAGGTTGTGCTTGCGCGATATGAATGCGGGTCAACTCCCCGCCGTGTTGCTCGCGCCAGGCCATCAGGGTCATTTCACTTTGCAGGGTGACAGCGTTGGCAATCAACCGGCCTCCGGGTTTGAGTTCGGCCCAGCAGGTATCAAGCACGCCTTCTCGGGTGACGCCGCCCCCAATGAAAATCGCATCCGGTCGCTCCAGGCCGGCCAAGGCCTGTGGCGCATTGCCGCGAACCAGTTGCAGGCCGGGAACACCGAGGGCATCGCGGTTGTGTTCGATCAACCCTTGTCGGCCTTCATCGGCCTCGATGGCCAGTGCGCGGCAAGCGGGGTGGGCGCGCATCCATTCGATGCCGATCGAGCCACTGCCGGCGCCAACATCCCACAACAATTCGCCGGGGATGGGCGCCAGGCGCGCGAGGGTGATGGCGCGTACATCGCGCTTGGTCAGTTGGCCGTCGTGTTTGAAGGCAGAGTCCGGCAGGCCGGCCAGTCGCGACAGGCGCAGTGTGTTCGGCTCGGCGATGCACTCGATGGCGATCAGGTTCAGGTCGGCGATCAAAGGATCGCTCCAGTCATTGGCGATACCGTCGACACGCCGCTCGGCTTCACCGCCCAAATGTTCGAGCACGGTTATCCGGCTCGGACCGAAACCACGTTCACGCAGCAGTGCGGCGATGGCGGTGGGGCTGCCGCCGTCGTTACTCAACACCAGCAAGCGCACGCCGCTGAACAGTTGCGCGTTGAGTGCGGCGACGGGGCGGGCAACCACCGACAACGTGACCACTTCCTGCAAGGGCCAACCCATTCGCGCCGCAGCCAGCGAGCAGGAGGACGGCGCGGGAAGCGTTAGCATTTCGGCCGAGGGAAGTTGCCGGGCGAGGCTGGCGCCGACGCCGAAGAACATCGGGTCACCACTGGCCAGCACGCAGACGGGCTCGCCACGCCTGGTCAAAACCGCTTCAAGGGTAAAAGGGCTTGGCCACAATTGCCGTTCCCCACGGATGCAGGCTGGCAGCAGATCCAGCTGCCGTTGACCGCCTATGATTCGCGAAGCGTTCAGCAGGGCATGCCGGGCATTTTTTCCAAGCCCCTTGAAGCCGTCCTCTCCGATGCCTACTACTGTCAGCCAGGGGGTCATGCTGTTCCTCATCTCTCAATCGAAGCCAACTCGCGGTGCCGGTCTGTGACGGGCGGGCGGTTGCGCATCATACCGCGGTGCGGCATTCGCCTGTTGTCATTGGGTGAAAGCGCGCTTTTTACATTGATGGCAGTTTCAAGTGTCAGGATACTCAAACGGATGATCGTTTTCGCAGGTCGAATCTCTTCATGGTGATCTCATGAAGCTTTTTTTCAATCAGCGATCTTTTACTGTCGAGTTTGTGTTTGTCCAGTTTAAGGCTAGCCCGTCGCTGGATGATTTGTGCATCCTGGTCTTCCCAGTCCCAGAACAGGAAACTGCTTTCTCTTGTGTGCGTTACCAATTCAAGATTAAAGACAGCTATCTCGAGAACCCCCCTCGAATTGTACCGTGCAGGTATTACCTGAAAGCTTTCTCCCATAAGGCTTTCTTCATCCAGTGAAAACATTGCCGGTTTGTCGGGCTTCAGCGCGTCGAGCGTGTCAATCATGGCATTCCCTTGTCGGGAGTCCTTCATGCCTTGAGCACTTTGGACCAGGAAGTCCGCAATGCTGTGGGAAATGACGCTGCGAGTGCGGGTGAAAATCGCGTCTTCAAAGACAGACCAACCTATGAAGTCCAACGTATTTACATATTCATTTAGCCACTTTGAAGGATCAGCAAAGCGGCTGCAAAGCATGTCCGCGGACTTTGTGGCTATCTGCGTGCACTGGCTCAGGTTTTCGTAATCTTGTAGTGAGAATTCACCTATATGTGAAGTAAGGCTGTTTCCAGTTAGCATTCCGGCTGTTTTGTTTGTGGCCATATGTTGCTCCTGATATTTGGCTGTAACGCATATTTGTTGTCGTTACTTGAAAGTTAAAAAGTACAGGAGTCGATAGGCGGTTGAAATAAGAGTGGGTTGTGAAGTTGATTCTTGTTGTTAGTGTTCTGTGTCAGGCACGAGCAAGTTCGCCTCCCGCGTCAGACGAAAAATCCGCCGCCGGGTCCAAGCGCTTTTCGTCGTCCAGCTGCCCGGACTTTTCATCCTGCCATGCAAAGCAGGCATAATGCTGCCCTTCGTCTCGTTCCGGTCATCCAGTGAATTCTCGTCAGCAATCCAAGCCCTTACGCCCTTCGGCCTGTCCCGGATTGCTGCGTATCGTCCAGGCGTTGGACGGCGGTATTTGCCGAATCAAACTCAACAGTGGTTCCATCCGTGCACAGCAGGCCGTCGCGGTGGCCGATGCAGCCGAGCGATATGCCGGTGGCGTGATCGAAGCGACCAACCGCGCCAACTTGCAGATCCGTGGAATCGGCAGCGAACAGGCAGCCGTGATCGACTGCCTGCTAGCCGCAGGATTGGGGCCGAGCAATGCGGCGGGCGACGATGTGCGCAATCTGATGCTCAGCCCCGCTGCCGGGTTCGATCGGTTGATGCTGTTCGATACCCGTGCGTTGGCCGAGCGGATTTTGGCCACGGTGCAAGAGCACGAACGCTTTCACGATCTCAGTGCCAAGTTCGCCGTGCAACTCGATGGCGGCGAGGCCTTGGCGATGCTTGAACATCCCCACGACCTGTGGCTCGCGGCCTTTGAGCAAAACGGTGAGCGACGCCTGGCGTTTGGTCTGGCCGGATGCCCGACTGACTCACCGGCAGGATCGGTTGCGCTCGACGATGGCCATGACCTGGTCGTCGCGGTGCTTGAGTTGTTCCTCGAATTGGCACGCCCCGAGCAGACGCGGATGCGTCATTTGCTGACCGAGTATTCGCTCGAGCACTTTATGCTTCAGCTGGACGAGCGTGTATCGATGCAGACGGTTGTCGATTGGCAGCGGATTTCGCGTGGCAGTGATTTGCACATTGGCGCACATCCCCAGGCCGAGTCCGGTGTCGTCTACGTAGGGGCCGTCCCGCCATTGGGGCGGCTCGACCCGACGATGCTGCGCGGTGTGGCACAAGTGGCATGCGAGCTCGGTGATTCAAGCTTGCGCTTCACTCCCTGGCAAAGTCTGCTGGTGCCCAATGTCCGCACGGAAAATGCCGCCGAGGTCATTCGGCAATTGCAGTCTCTTGGCTTGCAGTGCGAAGCCGATCAGCCATTGTCCCGACTGATCGCCTGCACCGGCTCAAACGGTTGCGCTAAAGGTCTGGCCGAGACCAAGGGCGATGCCCTGCAACTGGCGGCGCTGCTGCACCGCCATGGACCGGCACTGAACATACACCTGAGCGGTTGCCCGCGTTCCTGCGCCGCCGCACATATCGCACCTGTCACGTTGCTGGCCGTCGCCCCCGGCCACTACGATCTCTATTTTCGCGATGCAGCGCAGCCGGGTTTCGGCGCGCTGCACGCACGCAACCTTACTATTGAAGCGGTCGCGACCTTGCTCGACGCCCGCTCACGGAGCCCCCTTGATGCTTGATTACATCCGCGACGGTCAGGAGATCTATCGCAACTCCTTCGCGATCATTCGCGCCGAGGCCAACCTCGACCGAATCCCGGCCGATCTGGAGAAACTCGCGGTCCGTGTGATTCACGCCTGCGGCATGGTCGATGCCATCGACGGCTTGCAGTTTTCCGAAGGGGCAGGCAAGGCCGGGCGTGATGCGCTGGCGGCCGGCGCGCCGATTCTATGCGATGCGCGGATGGTCTCCGAAGGCGTTACCCGCGCGCGGTTGCCGGCGAACAATGCGGTGATCTGCACCTTGCGCGATGAGAGCGTTCCAGAGCTTGCCCGTGAATTGGGCAATACCCGCTCAGCCGCTGCACTGGAGCTATGGCGTCCGCATCTCGAAGGCAGCGTGGTAGTGATTGGCAACGCACCGACGGCGCTGTTCTATCTGCTGGAAATGCTCGACGCCGGCGCGCCGAAACCGGCGTTGATCCTAGGTTTTCCAGTAGGCTTCGTTGGCGCCGCCGAATCCAAGGCTGCGCTGGCGGCCGACAGCCGTGGCGTGCCTTTTGTCATCATGCAAGGTCGCCTGGGCGGAAGCGCCATGGCCGCCGCCGCTGTCAATGCCCTCGCCACGGAGATCGAATAATGCAGCAACCTGGACGTTTGATCGGCCTCGGCGTCGGCCCTGGTGATCCGGAACTGATTACCGTCAAGGCCCTGCGCTTGCTGCGCGAGTCGCCGGTAGTGGCGTACTTCGTGGCCAAGGGCAAGAAGGGCAACGCCTTCGGCATCATCGAGGCGCATCTGCAGGAAGCACAGAATCTGCTGCCACTGGTGTACCCGGTGACCACCGAAGCCTTGCCGGCGCCGCTGTCCTATGAGCAAGTGATCAGCGACTTCTACGATGACGCGGCCACAGAACTGGCCGCGCATCTCGATGCGGGCCGCGACGTGGCGGTGATCTGCGAGGGCGATCCGTTCTTCTACGGCTCCTACATGTACCTGCACGACCGGCTCGCCCAGCGCTATCAGGCCGAAGTCGTGCCCGGCGTATGCTCGATGCTCGGCGGAGCCTCAGTGCTCGGTGCGCCGCTGGTGTATCGCAATCAGAGCCTGTCGGTGTTGTCCGGTGTATTGCCGCACGATGAACTCAAGCGTCGCCTGGCCGATGCCGATGCCGCGGTGATCATGAAGCTGGGGCGCAATTTTCCCAAGGTTCGCCAGGTGCTGGAAGAACTCGGTCTGGCCGAGCGCGCGTTGTACGTCGAGCGCGCGACCATGGCCAATCAGAAGATCGTGCCGCTGGATCAGGTCGAGCCGATGTCTTCGCCGTATTTCTCGTTGATCATCGTTCCCGGCGAAAGGTGGCAAGGCTGATGACCCGTCCAGTTCCGGCAATTGTCATTCTCGGCAATGGCAGCCTCGCTACCGCACGCAGCATTCAGCAGGTGTATCCCGACGCCCTGATCCACGGCCTGGCCGAACGGGTCGAAGGCGCGGATCGGGTCTATCACGAATTCGGTGCGACCCTGCGCGAGCTCTATCAACAGGGTGAACCGATCATTGCCCTGTGCGCGGCCGGGATCGTGATCCGCACGCTGGCGCCCTTGCTGCTGGAAAAAGGCGCCGAACCACCGGTATTGGCAGTGGCCGAAGACGGCAGCGCCGTGGTTCCACTGTTGGGTGGTCTTGGCGGAGTAAACGTGATGGCGCGGGAGATTGCCGCCACGCTGGAAGTCGCGGCGGCGATCACCACCAGCGGCGAGTTGCGTTTCGGCACGTGCCTGCTCAACCCGCCCAGTGGTTATGCCCTTGGCGACCTGGAACTGGGCAAGCGTTTCGTTTCCGATTTGCTCGCCGGCGAAACCGTGCGTATCGAAGGCGAGGCGCCGTGGCTGCCGCAGGCGCAATTGCCTGAAGATGTGCAGGCCCGACTGGCGGTGCATGTCAGTCATGCCGAGCGCGAGCCCGCTGCCAATGAATTGCTGATTTATCCGCGCAACGTGGTGGTGGCTGTCAGTGCTGGGGTGAGCAACGTCGCGACGACGGTTCGCGAGGCGTTGCATCAAGAAAAAATCGCCACGCAATCGCTGGCCTGCCTGCTGGCCGCCGACACCGAAATGGCCGACCCGGCGTTACATGAATCAGCGCTGGAACTCGGTGTGCCATTGCGCTTTACCCGCGCAGAGAGCGTGGTTGGCGAATGTCTGCGCACGGCCATCGACCAACCCGTTTCCATCCTTGGCGATGACACCGTTGCCATCGCAGTGGCAGAGCAGCCGCTGGACCCGTTACAGATCGGCCGCCCGCGTGGGCGTCTGGCGGTGATCGGCCTCGGGCCGGGCGCTGCCGAACTGATGGTGCCGGCGGTGAAGGCCGAACTGGCCCGCGCAACCGACGTGCTGGGTTACGAAACCTACGTGCGCATGGCCGGTCCGTTCCGTGCCGATCAGGTGCAGCATTGCACGGACAACCGCGAAGAAATGCAACGCGCCCGCCACGCCTTCGAACTGGCGGCCCAGGGGCGCTCGGTGGTGGTGGTGTCGTCGGGCGATCCGGGCGTCTTCGCCATGGCAGCGGCGGTGCTGGAAGCGCTTCACGAATCTACCGATGCCAGTTGGCACAACGTCGATCTGGAGATGCTGCCGGGAGTCTCGGCCTCACTGGCGACGGCTGCGCAGGCCGGTGCGCCGTTGGGGCATGACTTCTGCGTGTTGTCGCTGTCGGACAACCTCAAGCCTTGGTCGATCATCGAAAAACGCCTGGACCTGGCCGCGCAAGCCGATCTGGCGCTGGCGTTCTACAACCCGATTTCGCGTTCGCGGCCGTGGCAGTTGGGCCTGGCGTTGGATATTGTCGCCCGGCATCGTGTGCCTGAAACGCCGGTGGTGCTGGGACGCGATATTGGTCGTCCAGGCCAGACCTTGCGCGTAACAACGCTCGGTCAGTTGACTCCCGAGCAGGTCGATATGCGCACCATGGTGCTGGTGGGATCGTCTACCACCCGGGTATTCCCTCGCACGGACGGCCGCTCCTGGGTTTATACGCCTCGCAGTTATGGCGATAAACTTACTCCAATTCCTCAGTAAGTTACTTTTTACTATATAAACGCCTTGATCATGAGTCGCTGTTCATGATCAAGGCGTTTATTGGTGTGACTGATCTCTATTAATCGAAAAACATGGTTATTCCTACATACTATGTATTTTACTGCGCTTGTGGGATTTATTTTGCTGCGTTAGTTTTGGCGTACTCCCCAGTGAGGGAGTAATAACTAACAAAGGAATGATGTATATGGATATTTATCAAAGCTCTGTTAGTCCAGAGCATAGTGCTGATTTTGTCAGGGGGTGTATTCAAAAACGCCAACCTGCAGTGGTCGCCAAGGCCCGTGTTAAAAGGCACGTGTTGGCCGAGGCATCCCGCCCGAACAAGGAGTTGGATGCGTTGGTACTGGGCAATAGTCTGATTGGTTATGGCGATCAGATCAGTCTTGAGAACATGGCGATTATTGAAAATATAATCACCATGTCCAGAATAGAGGCGAACTATGAAGTGCCGGGTGGTAACGATCCAAAAGCCTGGTATCACGCCTTTACCAAATGCATGGAAGATCTCGGGTGTTTTGTTCCTGACAAAGGATTTTCCAAGTACGCGTCGAGTTCGCTGAATATTACCATTGATAATGTTCTGGTCGATATTGTCGAGGCTGCCGTGGAAGCCGCGAAGGCCGCTGTTCCAGGTGCGTCGGTGCTCAGTGCGGTAACGAACTCCACGCTGACCGCGTTGAAGTCGGAGCCGGAGGCCATCCAGCTGTTGAACCTGGAGTCGAAAAAAGCCGAAGGCGTGCGGTTATCGACGATACCCTGCGAGCAAATGCCGAATGGCCTCATCCTGGTCGCATTGGCCGCAGTCGACCATAAGGGCGGTGGCCGCAATGACGGCATCCTGTTTGTCGACTGGAAAGTCTCGAGTCTCGATATTTTTCACGGGAAGGCCTTCGTCACGTTTAACCCTGCCCGCTATGCGGTCATCAAGACAGACATGGAAGAGTACCTTGGCGAGCATCGCAAAGAGGTGCTGGTCAAGCGTTTCAGCCGGCGTCGTTAAAACCGGTTGAAGCGTCAGGGAACCAGATACCCCTTCACCCCAGTGAAGATAATCTGTGCCGCCAGCGCACACACAAACAATCCCATCAACCGGCTGACAATCTGCAAGCCCTGGTCGCCGAGTATGCGTTCGATGCGGCTGGACAGATAAAGCACCACCCCCACGGTAAAACTGGCCAGGGCAATACTGACAATGGCCGTGAGCTTGTCGTCCCAGTGCGGCTGGCTCACGCCCATTACCAGCAAGGCACCGATGGTACCGGGGCCGACGGTCAGCGGAATGGTCAGCGGGACGATGGTCACATCCTGTTGCACGTTGTCGGTCTGTACCGCCGACTTGCCTTGTGCCATCCCGAGTGCCGAGATGAACAGCACGCTGCCTGCGCCGATACGAAAGGCATCCACGGTAATGCCGAAAACACTGAAAATCACCCGGCCGAACAAATACAGCAGCACACTGGAGACCAGCGTGGCGACCGCTACTTTCCAGGCCAGCCGACGCTGTTCCTTGCGCGAGTAACCACGGGTCAGGCTGATGAAGCAGGACAACACGAAGAATGGGCTGTAGAGCACCAGCATCTTCAGGTAAACACTGAACAACACATGGAGCATGGTGCCGGGCTCACTGGCGAGGGAAGTCGAGGGGGAGTCTATCAGGGGTTGCGCAGTCTGTCGGCTCAGGACGTTTGGGTTGTTGCGCGATTGTGCTGGTCACGCTGGGCGACCCAGTGCTCGATCAATTCACGCAGCTGCGACAGTTCCACCGGCTTGGCCATATGTCCGTCCATGCCGGCCTGGCGTGCACGCTCTTTGTGTTCGGCCAGGATATGGGCAGTCAATGCCACCACGGGGGTACGGACCCGCTGATTGCCGACTTCCCAGGCACGCAATTGCTGGGTGGCCGAGAAGCCGTCGAGGATCGGCATTTCACAGTCCATCAGCACCAGGTCGTAACGTTGGGCCTTCATTGCCTGTAGGGCCTCTTCGCCGTTGCAGGCGGTATCCGGTTGCAGGTTGAGCTTGCTCAGCATGCCGCGGATCACCTTGGTCGAGATGCTGTTGTCTTCGGCCACCAGGATGCGGAAGTCGCTGGGGACCTTGACCGGTAGTGCCGGGCCGTTTGGCAGTGGTTGCGTGACGACCAGGCCTTTGTTGCGTTGGGTCAGCTCGTCGGCCAGGGTGGTCTTGAGGGTGTAGCCGGCCACCGGTTTGGCGAGGATGCGCTTGATCCCGGAGTTGCGCGCGATGATTTTGCTCGGCGCATTGCTGATGCCGGTGAGCATGATCAACAGGATGTCATGGTTCAGGCTCGGGTCTTCCTTGATCTTGGCCGCCAGTTGCATGCCGGTCATGCCGGGCATGTTCTGGTCCAGCAGGACCACATCGAAGTAATCGCGCAAGTGAGCCTTGGTGCGCAGAAGGGCCAGCGCCTCCTTGCCGGAAGACGCGGCGCTGACGTTCAGGCCCCAGGCGCTGCACTGCTGCACCAGCACCTTGCGGCAGGTGTCATTGTCGTCCACCACCAATACCCGCGCACCCTGCAGCGGGCCGTCGAGGTCGGAGGTCGGGTGCTCGAGACGATCCGGGTCCAGCGGCAGGGTCAGCCACAGGGTGCTGCCCTGGTTGTTGCCGCTCTTGATCCCGAATTCCCCCTGCATCAAGCGGATCAGCTGGCGGGCAATCACCAGCCCCAGGTTGCCGCCCAACTGGGTGGCCGAAAGAAAATGCCGACTGTGCAGTTCGGCGTGCATCAGGGCGTCGCGTTCTTCGGCGTCCATGGGCTCGCCGCTGTCCTGCACGGCGATACGCAGGCGTGGTTTGGTGTTGCGCTCGTCGAGCGCAACGACGATCAGGATTTCGCCTTCATCGGTTTTTTTCAGGGCGTTTTCAAGCAGGCTCAACAGCGTCTGGCGCAAGCGTGTCGGGTCACCGCTGATCACCCGGGGCACTTGCGGCTGGATGAAGCTGATCAACTCGACGTTTTGCTGCTCGGCCTTGGCGCGGAAGATGCTCAGGCAATCCTCGATCAGTGCATTGAGGTCGAACTGCACATCGTCCAGTTCGATCTGTCCGGACTCGAGTTTGGAGATGTCGAGAATTTCGTTGATCAGTGTCAGCAGCTCGTTGCCAGCGCTGTGGATCGTCTGCACATAGTCGCGTTGCTTGACCGATAGCGGTGTGCCCAGCAGTAGCTCGGTCATGCCGAGGACGCCGTTCATCGGAGTGCGGATCTCATGGCTGATCTTCGCCAGGAACTCGGCCTTGGCGTTGATCTCGGCGTTGCTGGCTGCCAGGTCACGACTGATGCTGAAGCGGTCTTCGGTGATGCGGCGCTGGCGCTCGCTCAACGCAATGCTCATCAACAGGCCACTGATGCAGATGAACACCAGCAAGATGGTGATCAGGCCATGGGGTTCGACCAGGGTCAACCCCAACAGGGCGGGCAGGATGACCAGTGTCCCGAGGTTGAACACCACCATGGCTGCCACGAAGAGGCGAGCCGGGCGATAACCTTTTTGCCAGTGATAGGCGCTGATGAACAGCATGCTCAGGCCTGCCAGCGCTACCAGGCCGTAGGTAATGAAGTTCAGTGGCAAGGTATTGACGAACAGCAGCATCAGGCCGCAGGCGGTGATGAGCAGGATCTCGCCAAGCAGTAACCGGTTCAGCGGATGCGGCCCGAGCGGGGCGAAGAAACGATAGGCAAGCATCAGGCCGCAGGGCGCAGTCATTATCAATGCCAGGTAAGCCCCCGGCGTTTGCAGTGCATGCCAGTCCGGCAGCCAGGGACCGGCCAGGTTCAGCAACAACAGCAGGCTGAGCATCAATAACCCTTCGCACGTCGCCAACCAGAGGGCGCTGCGCGAGCGGGTGTAGGTGTAGCGGATGAGGTTGTGCAGGATCAGCATGGCGATGCAACCGAACAACAGGCCATAGATCAGGGTCTGGTTCTGGTTGGCGGCCGAGAGGATCGCCGATTGCAGGGTGATATAGGGCCGTAACTGGTGGTCGGAGGCCAGTCGCAGGTACACGTCTAGGGGGTTGTCGCTTTGCGGCAGGGCCAGCATGAAGTCGCTGCTGGGCAATGGTCGCTCGGATTGGGGGCGTTCGTTGCCCGTGCTGGATTGATCGATCAGCTTGTCGCCGTCCAGAACGTACATGTTGAACTGGCGCAGGTCAGGCGCGAACACGCGCAGCAACTGTTCGTGTTTGCCCGGTGCAAGCCTGAATCGCAACCATAGCGCGCCATCGGGTTCGGCTGCGGTAAGGCGGTCGAGTTCGATAGGGCTGAATTGATTGGTGTAGCGTGCGGAACGGATGTCGCTCAGTTGCAGGTCGCCCTGTTCGTCGAGCAATACCGCCCAGCCACTGCCTTGCGCGGCCTGGGCCGGAAGCATGCAGAGCAAGGTCAGCAAAGTGACGGTCAAGCTTATGGCAATCCTGAGCCAGCGCACGGCGAAATCCCTTCGTTAGGTTGATGCCAGAATATAACGATGCGCGGCGCTGGAATAGCCAGGCAATAAACGGTGTTCATTGCCTGGCGCGGTGCATACCTTATTCCTGATTTTCGCCACGCTCGCGGGCAATGGCGCGGTAGCCAATGTCCTTGCGATAGAAGCAGCCTTCCCAGTCAATCGAAGCCGCCAGCTTGTAGGCCTGCTGCTGTGCAGCATCGACGCTGGCACCCATGGCCGTGGCGCAAAGCACCCGACCA
This sequence comes from Pseudomonas sp. IT-P258, assembly GCF_949767825.1. Lineage (NCBI taxonomy): Bacteria > Pseudomonadati > Pseudomonadota > Gammaproteobacteria > Pseudomonadales > Pseudomonadaceae > Pseudomonas > Pseudomonas sp. IT-P258. Next base: position 539,531 of record NZ_CATKPU010000043.1, read on the forward strand.
CCGGCCGTTACGACTTGACCGTCCTTGAGCGCAGTACCGGCGTGGAAGACTTTGCCTTCCAGTGCTGCCGCTGCGTCCAGGCCATTGATGGCCGCGCCTTTGGCGTAGTCGCCAGGATAGCCGCCGGCGGCCAGCACGATGCCGACGCTCGGGCGTGGATCCCATTGTGCTTCGACCTTGTCCAGCGCCTGGGCCAGAGCGGCCTCGACCAGCAGCACCAGGCTCGACTGCAGGCGCAGCATCACCGGTTGGGTCTCAGGGTCGCCGAAGCGGCAGTTGAATTCGATGACTTTTGGGTTACCAGCCTTGTCGATCATCAGACCGGCGTACAGGAAACCAGTGTAGACGTTGCCCTCCTCGGCCATGCCGCGCACGGTCGGCCAGATCACCAGGTCCATGACGCGCTTGTGCACTTCGGCGGTAACCACCGGCGCCGGGGAGTAAGCACCCATGCCACCAGTGTTTGGACCGGTGTCGCCGTCGCCGACGCGTTTGTGGTCCTGGCTGGTGGCCATCGGCAGCACGTTCTTGCCGTCGACCATCACGATGAAACTGGCTTCTTCGCCGTCCAGGAACTCTTCGATGACCACGCGCGAACCCGCATCGCCAAAGGCATTGCCGGCCAGCATGTCGCGCACGGCGTCTTCGGCTTCGGCCAGGGTCATGGCGACGATCACGCCTTTACCGGCGGCCAGGCCATCGGCCTTGATCACGATCGGAGCGCCTTTTTCACGCAGGTAAGCCAGGGCCGGCTCGATCTCGGTGAAGTTCTGGTAGTCGGCAGTCGGGATCTTGTGGCGCGCCAGGAAGTCCTTGGTGAAGGCTTTCGAACCTTCCAGCTGCGCAGCGCCAGCGGTCGGACCGAAGCAATCCAGGCCGCGGGAGCGGAACAGGTCAACGACGCCGGCGACCAGTGGCACTTCCGGGCCAACGATGGTCAGGGAAACGTTTTTCTCGGCGAAGTCTGCAAGCTGCTCAAGGGCCAGCACGTCGATGGCGACGTTCTCGCACTTGGCTTCGATGGCGGTGCCGGCATTGCCCGGGGCCACGAAAACTTTCTGCACGCGCGGATCCTGAGCCACTTTCCAGGCCAGGGCGTGTTCACGGCCACCGCTGCCAATGATCAAAACATTCATTTCAAAAACCTCAAATTCTATGGGTCGCTGCAAACCCCTTTGTACACACGCTGTAGGAGCTGCCGGAGGCTGCGATTTTTTGATCTTGCTCTTAAAAACAAGATCAAAAGATCGCCGCCTCGTTTCACTCGACAGCTCCTACAGAGCTCCTACACAGGGGGAGCGGAGTGCTTAGTGACGGAAGTGGCGCATGCCGGTGAACACCATGGCGATGCCGGCTTCGTCGGCAGCGGCAATCACCTCAGCATCACGCATCGAGCCGCCTGGCTGGATCACCGCAGTGATGCCGACCTTGGCCGCGTTGTCGAGACCGTCGCGGAACGGGAAGAAAGCGTCGGAAGCCATCACCGAACCGGCTACCTGCAAGCCAGCGTGCTCAGCCTTGATGGCAGCAATACGCGCGGAGTTCACACGGCTCATCTGACCGGCGCCGACACCGATGGTCTGGCGATTCTTGGCGTAGACGATGGCGTTGGACTTAACGTACTTGGCGACTTTCCAGGCGAAGATCAGGTCGTGGATCTCTTGCTCGGTCGGGGCGCGCCTGGTCACGACTTTCAGGTCGTCGGCGCCGATCATGCCGATGTCGCGGCTCTGTACCAGCAGGCCACCGTTGACGCGCTTGTAGTCCCAGGCAGCAGCGCGGTCAGCCGACCACTCGCCGCAGGCCAGCAGGCGCACGTTGGCTTTGGCGGCGACGATGGCGCGGGCCTCTTCGCTGACGCTTGGGGCAATGATCACTTCGACGAACTGACGCTCGACGATGGCCTTGGCGGTCTCGGCGTCGAGCTCGCGGTTGAAGGCGATGATGCCGCCGAACGCGGATTCGGTGTCGGTAGCGTAGGCCAGGTCGTAGGCCTTGCGGATGCCGCCTTCGGCATCAGGGCTGACAGCCACGCCGCACGGGTTGGCGTGCTTGACGATCACGCAGGCCGGCTTGACGAAGCTCTTCACGCATTCCAGCGCAGCGTCGGTGTCGGCCACGTTGTTGTACGACAGTTCCTTGCCTTGCAGTTGGGTCGCGGTGGCGATGCCCACTTCGGCAGGTTTGGCTTCAACGTAGAACGCCGCGCTCTGGTGCGGGTTCTCGCCGTAGCGCATTTCCTGGGCCTTGATGAACTGGCTGTTGAAGGTGCGCGGGAACTCGCTGCGACCGGAGGTCGAGAGGGTTTCAGCCGCCTGGTTCACGGTGCCCATGTAGTTGGCGATCATGCCGTCGTAGGCGGCGGTGTGCTCGAATGCCTTGAGCATCAGGTCGAAACGCTGAGCGTAGGTCAGGCCGCCGGCCTTGAGGTTTTCCAGGACGCTGGCGTAGTCGCCGGCATTGACCACGATGGCCACGTCTTTATGGTTTTTTGCTGCCGAACGGACCATGGTCGGGCCGCCGATGTCGATGTTCTCGATGGCGGTCGGCAGGTCGCAGCCTGGCTTGTTGATGGTGGCTTCGAACGGGTACAGGTTGACCGCAACCAGGTCGATCGGCTTGATGCCATGCTCGTTCATGATGGCGTCGTCGATGCCGCGACGACCGAGGATCCCGCCGTGGATTTTCGGGTGCAGGGTCTTCACCCGGCCGTCCATCATTTCGGCAAAACCTGTGTAGTCCGCGACTTCCACTGCGGCAACGCCGTTGTCCTGCAGCAGCTTGAACGTCCCGCCGGTGGAGAGGATCTCGACGCCCAGGGCTTCAAGCTCCCTGGCGAATTCGAGGATCCCGGTCTTGTCGGAAACGCTGATCAAGGCGCGGCGGATCGGCAGGCGGGTAGTCTGGTCGGTCATCTCAATTTCCATCAAAAGCAAAGGAAGTCAGCAAAAAAGGCGACCGGTTTTACGCGGGCGCCTTTCTGGTTTGATTGAATGCTTACAACAAATCGTACTGCTTGAGTTTCTTGCGCAGCGTGCCCCGGTTAAGCCCGAGCATCTCGCTGGCCTTGGTCTGGTTGCCCTTGACGTAGTTCATCACGCACTCGAGCAGGGGAGCCTCGACTTCGGAGAGCACCAGGTTGTACACATCCGTGACGGCAGCGCCCTCAAGGTGGGCGAAATAATTGTGCAGCGCCTTCTCGACACTCCCGCGAAGGGTCTGGCCTTCTTCGCTTGGCGTATTGAGGTGCTGTTTCAAATTCACGTTGTCGCTCACGGGTGTTGTTCCACTCACTAAAGTCTCGGTCATCATCGTCATGCGGCCACCCACTCTCCGTCCCCTGTCAGGCTCTTGTAACGCTCGGCGAAAAATCCCCGAACGTTGGCGCATTGTGCATCCGTACCATCCAAACGATTGAAGTGGGCGCGAAACTCCCTGGCGCCCGGCAGGGTTGCGAGATACCAGCCCACATGCTTTCGAGCAATGCGCACGCCCATGACATCACCATAGAAGGCGTGCAGGGCAGCCAGATGCTCTAGCAGAATGCGTTCCACCTCGATCAGTTCCAGCGCCGGGAGCTTCTCGCCGGTGCGCAGGAAATGGTCGATCTCGCGAAAAATCCATGGCCGCCCCTGGGCAGCCCGGCCAATCAACAGGCCATCGGCACCGGTCGCGTCGAGCACGTACCGGGCTTTTTCCGGCGAATCGATATCGCCATTGGCGAAGACCGGAATCGACACCGCCTGCTTGATCGCGGCAATGGTGTCGTACTCGGCTTCACCTGTGTACAGGTCGGCACGGGTGCGGCCATGCACTGCCAGCGCCGTAATGCCTGCCTGTTCGGCGATCTTTGCCACCGTCAGGCCGTTCTTGTTGTCCCGGTCCCAACCGGTCCGGATCTTCAGGGTAACCGGCACATCGACCGCAGCCACGACGGCCTGCAGGATCTCGGTTACCAGGGGTTCATCCTTCAACAGCGCGGAACCGGCCGCCTTGTTACAGACTTTTTTTGCCGGACAGCCCATGTTGATATCAATGATCTGCGCACCCATTTCAACGTTGGCACGGGCGGCGTCCGCCAGCATCTGCGCGTCCCCACCGGCGATCTGTACCGAGCGAGGCTCGGGATCACCTTCGTGGATCATGCGCATGCGCGACTTGCGGGTGTTCCACAAACTCATGTCGCTGGTGACCATTTCCGAGACGACCAGTCCCGCGCCCAAGCGCTTGCACAGCTGACGAAAGGGCTGGTCGGTGACTCCCGCCATGGGGGCGAGAATCAAGCTGTTATGTAATGTGTATGGGCCGATGCGTACCGCCGACATAGGACTTCCCTGTTGTGGGGCCGGATCATGAGAGTTCGAAAAAGGGTTGGCATGATACCCGCTCTCGATGACTGGATAAAGGCTGAATTGAACAAATTCTGAACAGTTATTCTGTTATTACCCGTGGTTTGGTTCGCCTGGGGCAGTCAGAAAGCCGGCGTGAATCCGGGAGCAATGAAGCGTTTCACTCCGGAGAGTGAAAGCTCAGACTGTAGTTCACGGCCTTGGCACCTGGGTCGAGAATGTCCAGGGCGATGTGGATCGGCGTTTGCGGAGGCATTTCCGCCATGCCTTCGAGATCGCCATTGAGGTACTCGCCAGGCTTGAAGCGACGACTGGCGATAAGATGGCCATTGAGGTCGGCGAAGCGCAGCTCCAGCAACGGGAAGGGCTGGGAGAAGGGCGCGCGGTTATAGATGATCGCATCGACCACCAGGGCGCCATTGAACTCGGGATGGCTACGTACCACCAGGTTGCTGCTCTTGATCTTCGCGATGTCGACTTTGGAAGGCACGGTGCAGCCGATTTGCGGGCACAGTTGCTGGAACCACGGGCGATATTGATCCTGTCGCGCCAGTTCGTCGAAATGGTAGGCAACGTACTGGCCGGCGAGGGCGCCAGCGGCAATCAGCACCAGCAGCAGCCAGAACAGGCGTCGGCCCCAGGGCGAGCGGCGTTTTTGCCAGTCCAGTTGCAGCGGGTCGTCGGTCAGGTCTTGCAGCACTTCGGCACGCACGCCCGGTTCGCTGCGTTCGCGTCGCTTGCGCAGCGGTTCGATCGAAGGCAGGTTGTCGTCGATTTCCCTCTCGTCGGCGGCCGACAGGCGTTCGTGGTTCAGCGGTGCATCGAGAGGGTCGTGCAGTCGCAAATGAGGTGGCTGCGATTCTTCGTCGAGATCAACCGGTTCCAGGGACAGCGAAGGTTCGGTGCGCGAGGCTTTGCTCGGTTCGACCGTCGGCTCTGGCGTTTCAAGGCTGTCGAGCGGTTCGTCGAGTTGCGCACGATCGGCCGCCGACTCACTGAACAGGCTGTCGGACCACGGCTCCTCGTCATCCTGCCCGGTGCTGTCGCGACGGGCACTCAGCGAGTCGTCGCGATGGCGGCCGAGTTCGGTGGTCGGCTGGATTTCCCGCTGCTCGAGCCGGGCGAGCTCTTCGTCGAGGTCGAGACTGTCCAGGTCCAGTTCGGTCGCGCTCCATTGCTTTTGGCTGATGGCGCGCGGTGGTGATGGCTCAAGGGGCTCCTCAGGCTGCACGGGCGTCGTGACCGGTGATTCCTTGCTCGCCTGCTCAAGCAATTGCCTGGCGGCATTGAACACCTGCAGGCAGGAGCCGCAACGAACCACCCCGCGAGCCACGCTCAACTGGGCATGGCTGACGCGGAAGCTGGTTTGGCAATGCGGGCACTGGGTGACGAAGCTGTCGGTCATGCGGCGATCCGGATTATGCAGACGCTCATTCTAGCGCCGACGGCCAGTGATGCGCACCCAGCCATCGCGATTGGCGATCGGGTCCAGATCGAAGTCCTTGGTGTAGGCGGCAGCGACTTCATCGCCCTGTTCGGCGAGGATGCCCGACAGCGCCAGGCGACCGCCCGACTTGACCAGGCCCGACAGCTGTGGCGCCAGGGACACCAGCGGACCGGCGAGAATGTTGGCCACCAGCACGTCGGCCTGCACCTGCGGCAGGTCTTGCGGCAGATACAGCGGGAACAGGTGGTCGGCGATGTTGTTGCGCCCGGCGTTGTCGCGGGAGGCTTCCAGCGCCTGCACGTCGATATCGGTGCCGACGGCTTCCCTGGCGCCCAGCAACAGTGCGGCAATCGCCAGAATCCCCGAGCCGCAACCGAAGTCCAGCACGTTGCAGTCTTTCAGGTCCTGACCGTCGAGCCATTCCAGGCATAGTGCGGTGGTCGGGTGGGTGCCGGTGCCGAACGCCAGGCCCGGGTCCAGCAGCAAATTCACGGCGTCAGGTTCTGGTGCGGCATGCCAACTCGGCACGATCCACAGGCGCTGGCCGAAACGCATTGGCTGGAAACCATCCATCCAGCTGCGTTCCCAGTCCTGGTCTTCGATCACTTCGCTGTGGTGCTCGGGTAGCGGGCTGCCGGTCAGCAACTCCAGATGAGCCAATACCGGGCCTGGCTCGGTGCCACCTTCGAACAGGGCCAGCAGGTGCGTGTGCGACCACAGCGGCGTGGTGTTGAGTTCCGGCTCGAAGATCGGCTGATCTTCGGCGTCCATGAAGGTCACCGACACGGCGCCCACTTCAAGGAAAGCGTCTTCATAGGTTTCGGCTTGTTCTGGGCTGATGGCGAGACGTACTTGCAGCCAAGGCATGGCGGGCACCTTTGAAAAATATTGATTGCAGCCTGGTGGGCTGCGAGAAGGACGCAAGTTTACGCGAGCGCGGGGCAGAAGACGACTATAGGGGTGAAGCAAAAAGATCGCAGCCTGCGGCAGCTCCTACAGGGGAGCGCATTTCAAATGTAGGAGCTGCCGAAGGCTGCGATCTTTTGAACTTAAACAACAAAGCCGCCCGAAGGCGGCTTTGTCGATGGGGTCGAAGCTTAGTGCTTCTCGCCAGCCAGCTTGTGCTCGAGGTAGTGAATGTTCACGCCCCCTTTGCAGAAGCCTTCGTCGCGGGTCAGGTCGCGGTGCAGCGGGATGTTGGTCTTGATCCCGTCGACCACGATCTCGTCCAGCGCATTGCGCATGCGCGCCATGGCTTCGTCACGGGTTGCCCCGTAGGTGATCAGCTTGCCGATCAACGAGTCGTAGTTCGGCGGAACGGCATAACCACTGTACAGGTGCGAGTCGACGCGAACGCCGTTGCCGCCTGGGGCGTGGAAATGCTTGACCGTGCCCGGGCTCGGCATGAAGGTTTTCGGGTCTTCGGCGTTGATCCGGCATTCCAGCGCGTGACCGCGGATGACCACGTCATCCTGGGTGAACGACAGCTTGTTGCCGGCGGCGATGCTCAGCATCTCCTTGACGATGTCGATGCCGGTGACCATTTCCGAAACCGGGTGCTCTACCTGGACACGAGTGTTCATCTCGATGAAGTAGAAGCGACCGTTTTCGTACAGGAACTCGAAAGTGCCAGCGCCCCGGTAGCCGATGTCGATGCAAGCCTTGACGCAGCGTGCGAGTACTTCCTCACGTGCGTTTTCGTCGATGCCCGGTGCTGGCGCTTCTTCGAGAACCTTCTGGTGACGGCGTTGCAGCGAGCAGTCGCGGTCGCCCAGATGGATAGCCTGGCCCTGGCCATCGGAAAGGACCTGGACTTCCACGTGACGCGGGTTGGTCAGGAATTTTTCCAGATAGACCATCGGGTTGCCGAACGCCGCGCCAGCTTCGGTACGGGTCAGTTTCGCGAAGGAGATCAGGTCTTCTTCTTTATGCACAACGCGCATGCCGCGACCACCGCCGCCGCCAGCGGCCTTGATGATCACCGGGTAACCGACTTCGCGACCAATGCGCAGAGCGGTTTCTTCGTCTTCCGGCAGCGGGCCGTCAGAGCCCGGAACAGTCGGAACGCCGGCAGCGATCATGGCGTGCTTGGCCGATACCTTGTCGCCCATCAGGCGAATGGTTTCGGCTTTCGGGCCAATGAACGCGAAGCCGGAGTTCTCGACCTGCTCGGCGAAGTCGGCGTTTTCCGCAAGGAAGCCGTAGCCCGGGTGAATGGCGGTAGCGCCAGTCACTTCGGCCGCGGCAATGATTGCCGGAATGTGCAGGTAGGAGTGGGCGGCCGATGCCGGACCGATGCAGACGGATTCGTCTGCCAGGCCCAGGTGCATCAGTTCCTTGTCGGCCTTGGAGTAAACGGCGACGGTCTTGATGCCCATCTCTTTGCAGGCGCGCAGGATCCGCAGGGCGATCTCACCGCGGTTGGCGATCAGAACTTTTTCCAACTTCGCAGTCATCAAAGGCTCTCCGCGGTTCAAACGATGGTGAACAGCGGTTGGTCGTACTCAACCGGCTGGCCGTCTTCGACGAGGATGGATTCGATCACACCGCTGGTTTCAGCTTCGATGTGGTTCATCATCTTCATGGCTTCAACGATGCAGAGGGTGTCGCCTTTCTTCACGGTCTGGCCGACTTCGACGAAGGACGGCGAGGTTGGCGAAGACTTGCGATAGAAAGTACCGACCATCGGCGAACGGGCAACAGTGCCGTTCAGTGCTGGCGCGGCGGCGGCAACAGGTGCGGCAGCGGCAGCCGGAGCGGCGGCAGCGACAGGCGCGGGGGCCGGAGCGTGCATTGGAGCTGGCGCGTAGTACTGCTGAGCCGGGGTCTTGCTATGACGGCTGATGCGTACGGACTCTTCGCCTTCCTTGATCTCGAGCTCGTCGATGCCGGACTCTTCCAGCAATTCGATCAGTTTCTTAACTTTACGGATATCCATGAATCATCAACTCCCAAGGGTCGGTCAGGGGCGTTTAACGCTTGTTGTTCAAGCTGTTGCCTGTATTTGAAGCTGCTCTAGGGCGGCCTCCAGGGCCAGTCGATAACCGCTGGCGCCAAGGCCGCAGATCACTCCCACCGCTACGTCGGAGAAGTAAGAGTGATGGCGGAAAGGTTCGCGTTTGTGCACGTTAGACAAATGCACTTCGATGAATGGGATGCTCACCGCCAGCAGCGCGTCACGTAATGCGACACTTGTATGTGTAAAAGCTGCTGGGTTGATCAGAATGAAGTCCACGCCTTCGCTGCGGGCAGCGTGGATGCGGTCGATCAATTCGTACTCGGCGTTGCTTTGCAGGTGCAGCAAATGGTGACCGCCTTCGCGGGCACGGCGTTCCAGGTCCTGGTTGATCTGAGCCAGCGTCGTGGCGCCATAGGTGCCCGGTTCACGAGTGCCGAGCAGGTTCAGGTTGGGTCCGTGCAGAACGAGTAACGTCGCCATCGGCGGTTCCTATGTTATCTGTGAGCAATTGTCAGAACCCGGCGACTATGCCGCAAAGCCTTTGTGACTGTCCAGTTCTCTGCAATAGCCCGCACGATGACCGATGTTTGCGCGAAATATATGACTGCTTGATTAAATTTGGTCATTCGCCCTGGCAACACGTTCGGCGAAGTCCCTGGCGTTGATCTCGCCGATCACCCGAACATCGGCGCGTTCGACACCGTCCTTGCCAAAAAACATCAGGGCCGGTGGCCCGAACAACTGGTAACGGTCGAGCAGGGCGCGTTGCTCGGCGTTGCTGGCGGTGATGTCGAAGCGAATAAGCCGGTAGCCCTTGAGGCGTTCGATGACGACAGGGTCGTCCAGCACCTCACGCTCGATGACTTTGCAGCTTATGCACCAGTCGGCGTACCAGTCGAGCAGCAGCGGTGTGCCGGATGCGCGTGCGTCGGCGAGTGCTCGGTCCAGATCGGCCGGCGTGCTGACGGTTTGCCAGGTGCTGGCGTTTTGCGCGGGGCCGTTGTTGGCAACGATACGGGGCTGGCCGATCGGGTTGAGCGGGTCGGTCTGGCCGCTGAAGGCGCCGTACCAGCAGGCCAGTGCGTAAAACAGCAGGAACATGCCGAGCAATTGGCCCAGGCGTTTGCGCGGTGGTTTATAGACGAACTCCAGCGCTCCCATGAACAGGCCGACGCCGCCGGCCAGCAAACCGATGAGCAACAAGGTGACCTGACCCGGCAAGACGCGGCTGAGCAGGCCGACGGCCAACCCGAGCAACAACACGCCAATCGCGTTTTTCACGTAAACCAGCCACGGACCGCTTTTCGGCAGCCAGGCTGCGCCACCGGTGGCCACCAGCAACAGCGGCGCGCCCATGCCGAGGCCGAGCATGAACAGTTTCAAGCCGCCGCCCAGCGCATCGCCACTGGCGCTGATGTACAGCAGCGCGCCGGCCAATGGCGCCGAAACACAGGGTGAGACCAGCAAGCTGGAGACCACGCCCAACACTGCGGCGCCCCACAATGACCCGCCTTCGGTGCGGCCGGCGATGCGGTCCAGGCGACTGCGGATGGCGTGCGGCAACTTGAGTTCGAACACGCCGAACATCGCCAGGGCAAACACAGCGAAAAACATCGCGAACGGCACCAGCACCCAGGCCGACTGCAGTCGCGCCTGCAGATTGAGTTGGGCACCGAACAGGCCCATCAGGGCTCCGAGCAGGGCAAAGCAGGCGGCCATTGGCAGCACATAGGCCAGCGACAGATTGAAGCCGCGCCAGCCACCGACCTGACCGCGCAGTACCACGCCGGACAGGATCGGCAGCATGGGCAGCACGCATGGCGTGAACGTCAGGCCCAGGCCCGCGAGGAAAAACAGCGCCAGTTCGCGCCAGCTCCATGGATAAACCGTCGCCGGAGCGCCGCTGCCGTCGATACTCAGGCGCTCGGTTTCCGGTGGATAGCACAAGCCTTTGTCGGCGCATCCCTGATAGGTCACGACCAGGGTGAAGGCGCGTTGGTCGGTGCGCGGCAACTCGACGTCGAGAATGCCGTGATAGACCTCGACATCGCCGAAGTATTCATCGTGCTTTTTCTGACCGTCGGGCAGTTTCGCCGCTCCGAGGGCGACATCGGCCGGATCGGCGCGAAATTGAAAGCGGTGGCGGTAGAGGTAATAACCTTCGGTGGCGACGAAACGCAGCTTTATCGATTGCGGCGTGCTCTCTACCAGGCTCAGCCGGAAAGCTTCGCGCACCGGCAGGAAGTCGGCGCTGTTGTTGATCGAGCCCAGGCTGGAGCTGGGTCGGTTCTCCAGCAAGCCAGTGGCGCTGGCCGGCAGGGCGAACACTAAAAACAGCAGGCAAAGCAAACGGCGCATGACGATCTCGCGTATCGGAATTGGGGGGATGATAGCTGAGAGAGCATGGTCACATCGAACTGCGTAGGAGCTGCCGAAGGCTGCGATCTTTTGATCTTGCTCTTGAGAGGCAAAGTCAAAAGATCGTCCGAACGCGGCCCGAGCCTTCGGCAGCTCCTACAGTGAAAGCGATTTATCAGACGCGGAAGGCCTGAACGGCCGTATGCAATCGCCCACCCAGCACCAGCAAATTCTCCCCTTGCTCACGCCCTTGGCCAATGCGCAGCAGGTTATCCCCGCCCAGCTGGTGAATCCGCTCACTGTGGTCCCGGATTTCGCTGACAGCGCCGCTTTGCTGGGCGGTGACATCAGCAATGCGTACCGCCGTGGCGGAAATGGTCTGGATCGCCCCCACGATCTTATCCAGTGCCCCATCCGCGGCCTGGGCCTGGCCGGCGGTCGCTTCGGCGTGTGCGACCTGGGCGCGCATGCCTTCCACCGATTGCCGCGCGGCGGTTTGCAGTCCTGCGATCAGCGTCTGGATTTCTGCCGTGGCCCCGGCGGTACGTTGCGCCAGTGAGCGCACCTCTTCGGCCACCACTGCAAAGCCTCGGCCCATTTCCCCGGCCCGGGCCGCCTCGATGGCGGCGTTCAAGGCCAGCAGGTTGGTCTGGTCGGCAATCGAGCGGATCACCGTCAGCACGCCGCCGATGGTGGCCGACTCTTCAGCCAGGTGTTCAATCATTTGCGCATTGCCTTGCACTTCATCCACCAGCGCATGCAGACCCGTGAGGCTCAGGCCGATGACTTTCTGTCCGTGCTCCACGGCCAGGCCGGCGTGGCGGCTGGCGTCGGCGGCCTGGCTGGCATCGCCGGCGACTTGTTGAATGGTCGCTTCCAGTTCGCTGAGGGAGTCGCGGATCAGTGCCGTGTCACCGGCCTGATGCTCGGCACCGTCGTGCAGGTCGTTGCTCAGGTCGGCCAGGGTGCGGCTGCTGTCGGCCACCTGCTCGGCGTTGCGGCGAATGGTCCCCACCAGGTCCACCAGATAGGCGCGCAAGCGGTTGAGGGAGGCTTCAATGTCATGCAATTCGCGGTTGGTGCTGCCCAGTTGAATGTCGCGGCTGAAGTCGCCTTCGGCCCAGGTCGAGAGGGCCGGGGCGAGGTTGGTCAGGGTTCGGGCGAGTTTGCGCTGCAGGGTGTCGATCAGCAGGGCGATCAACAGAATCAAGCCGATCATCACGCCTTGCATCACCCGCACTTCACCCTGGATCTGCCCGTGCTGGGCGCGTACTACCGGTTCCAGCCCGGCAATGGCCTGTTGCACGTCGGCGATTTTCAGGTGGGTCGCCGCGCTGAGGTCGGCGCGCTTCTGGATTTGATCGCGGGTGCGCGAAAGCTCGGCCGGGTAGCGGGTGAGCAGGCTGTTGAGCTCACGCTTGAGGCCCACGCCGGCATCTTCGGCAACGGTTTTTTCAGTGTTCTCAAGGCCCATCATCGAGGCGAAATCGTCGGTGTTCGACTCGCCTCTGGTGGCTACGCCGAGCAAAGGCAGGGCGTCCAGTTTTTCAGCCTGGGTGCGGATGTTGGTCACTTCGCGTTCGACATCGGCGGCCAGTTCACTGCGGCCGCTGCTGACCAGTTTGTCACGGGCCAGGGACAATTTGCCCAGGTGTTGCGATGCGGTGAGCAGCGGCGTCAGGTAAGCCGCATTGCCGCTGGCGTACTGGCTGAGTTGATCGAGACTGGCACCCAGTTCCCGCTCGGCCTGCAGCAGCAAGGCCTGCGGATCGCCTGCCAGCTTGCCGGCGGCCAGCAGGTCGGTCTTGCTGAATTCTTCAAGGGTCCAAAGGCTTGGGCGTAACGCCTCGGCCAGGGCCGGTGGCAATTCGCCGAGTTCTTTTTGCAGGCTGTCGATGCCTTGGGCGGCAGTGCTCAGGCGCAACGCGTCGCCGCTGCCCAGGTAATCCTCGACACTGCGGACGACGTCATTCTGAAATTGCTGCGACAGGCCCAGGTAGCGCTCCATTAATAGATACGGACGCTCAAGGGCTTTCTGCGACCACCACAGCGTAGCGCCGAGGGCCACGCACACGGCCACCAGAAGGAGGGTATTGAGATTGGTCAGCAGCTTCAGGCGCATCACGGACTACCAACGGCAGAAATGGTAAGCGCCTGAAGTTATTGCGTTTCTGTTACAGGCTTATGACCGTATCGGTCGATTCCGATAAAAAAGTGGCACTTTGCTTTGATGTCCGGGCCGCCTGGACGCGATTGCGTCCGCCGTGTTTGGCGCGGTACAGCGCTTCGTCCGCCTGGCTGGCCATCATCAGGCTGTCGGAGCTTTCGCAAAGCTCAACCACTCCGGCGCTGAAGGTGCACCACAGATCCTCGGGTTGCGCGGGGTAGTGAATCTCGGCAAAGCGCTGACGGATTTCATCGAGCACGTTATAGGCCGCTTCGATATCGGTGTCCGGCATGACGATGGCGAATTCTTCGCCACCGTAGCGGCCGATGAAGTCGGTTTTGCGCAGGCGTTGCTTGAGAAACAGCGCCAGGCTCTTGATCACCCGGTCGCCCATGGGGTGGCCGTGGCTGTCGTTGACCCGTTTGAAGTGGTCGATGTCGAGCATGGCAAAGCTCAGCGGCTTGCTTTCGCGGCGGGCGCGGAACGAGCAGTCTTCGAGCAATTGCAGGATGTGCGTGTGGTTGTACAACCCGGTGAGGCTGTCGCGGACCATCCGTGCCTTGAGGTTGCGTGCCCGGGCCGCACGATTGCGCACGGTGGTGATCAGGTGCCGGGGCTTGATCGGTTTGGTCAGGAAGTCATCGCCGCCTTCGCTCATGGCGTCGAGTTGTTTGTCCAGGTCGTCTTCGGCTGACAGGTAAATGATCGGCACGCTGACGTAACGGTCGTTATGGCGAATGACCTTGGCCAGTTCCGTACCGGTGCAGGCCGGCATGTACATGTCGAGGATGATCAGGTCCGGCTGGAAATCCGCCAGTTCGGCCATCGCCTGGATTGGCTCGATCAAGGTGCGGGTGACGATCCCTGCGCTGTTGAGCAAGCGCTCGGTGTGCAAGGCCTGGGCGCGGGAGTCGTCGATGATCAGTACTTTATAAGGCTCGTACTGGGCGACGCAGGTCAGGACCTCGATCTTCTCCAGCAGGCTCGACGCTTCGAGGGTGCCGGTGAGGAATTCCTGGCCGCCGGCGCGCACGGCTGCCAGGCGGGTCGGAGTGTCGGTTTCGTGCAGGCTGAAGAACAGCAGCGGCAGTTGATGATCGAGGCCTTCCTGGGCTTCGGCGGCCAGTTTCAGGCCGACGCCGGTGCCACTAAAGTCCACGTCCATGACAATCGCCGCCGGCAGGCGCTCGACCATCGATGAGCGAAACGCGTCTACGCTGTCCAGGGACTGGGCGCTGAGGCCGAAGAATTCCAGTTGCTTGGCCAGGCGCTCGGCGCGATCGTGATCCTGCAGCATCACGTAAATGGGCTTGCGCAGCGGCGGCAGGAAGGTTTGATCGAGTTGGTCGCCATGGCGCAGGCCGGTGCGTGACAGGCGCTGCATCAAGCGATTGAGATCGGTGATCAGGCCGCTGCTCAGGCGTCCGCGATTGGCGTCGACCGCCTCCAGGGACTGACCGATGTGGCGTGCCAGTTGCGTGTGTTCCGGTTGTTCGAAGCGCTCGGCGAAACGCAGCAGGCGCAGATTGGCCTCGCTCAGTTCCAAAAGGTCGGCGGTGGACCACTCACTGCGTTGCAGGCGCTGCCATATCTCAAGAATCTGACGAGCCTGATGAATTACCCTCTGGGCAAAGTGGTGCTTGAGGCGCTCGCGGCTGGGATCTTCTGGCTCGGTCATATCCTGACTACTAGTTAGGGTGCACACTGAGGTCGAGTGGTGGCTCTATGCTAGCACCACTTGTCCATTGCATGAGTGCTGTACGTCAATAATCTGCAATGTGACTTCATTCAGTTTGTGACTGATCGGTCTTGTTCGAGTCTTTCAAGTCGCGGTTCGCAAGGGGCGTAGTGCTTGAATCAGGGCACTTGGCGGGTGCGGGGCGGAAATGGGCGAGCAGCTGACAACTGGCCATTGATGATTTTTTACCGGTGCTGATCGGTCCGGTTTTTTGGATTTCAGAGGGTCGGGGATTCCCTTAGGGTGGCAATCCAAACCATTAGGGGGGGATTTCGATGGTCGCGACGTCGTCGGCTGCACAGGTACTCCTTTGATCTGCAAGCCCGGTAATTTTTCGCATCGGTGCGATGGCGGGTGCCGGGCCAAGGCACGTTGTTGTATGGTTGTGGTCGAACCGTTGAACTCAAGAGCTTGAAAGGAAATCGCCATGCTGGACTGGAAGAACCGCACAGACAGTGCGCCTGAACGTGCCGCTGAACCGAAGTCGGAGACCCGCAGTTATCTGGGTGGTCTGTTGTTCAGCCGGGCGCTGGCCACTCTGCTGGGCATCTACCTGTTGGTGGCGAGTGTCCTGGGCTGGTACTGGAGCCAGGAGCCGGCGCTGTTCCCGGTCCAGCAAACCGCGCAACTGGCGGCCGAGAAAGAAGGCAAGCAGATGGTCGTCGGCTACACCACGGTGGAAACCCTCAAGACCGTCGCCGGCACCTTGCTGACCAAGCCAGGCGGCTATATTTCCAACGACCGATTCCCGCCAGGCCTGTGGATGGACAACATGCCGAGCTGGGAATATGGCGTGCTGGTGCAGGTCCGTGACCTGAGCCGGGCACTGCGTAAAGACTTCGCCCGTTCGCAGTCGCAGTCCGCTGAAGACGCTGACCTGGCCAAGGCCGAGCCGCGTTTCAACTTCGACAACAAGAGTTGGGTGCTGCCATCCAGTGAGTCCGAGTACCAGGAAGGCATCAATTCCCTGAGCCGCTATCAGGCGCGCCTGTCCGATCCAAACCAGAAGAGCGCATTGTTCTATGCCCGCGCCGACAACCTGAACAACTGGCTGGGTGACGTCGGTACCCGTCTGGGCTCGCTGTCGCAACGGCTGTCGGCCAGTGTGGGCCGGGTCAAGCTCAACACTGCGCTGAAAACCGAGGTGGTGACGCCGGGTGTGGCGCCGCAAGTCGATGAGGAAATCGTCGAAACCCCATGGCTGCAGATCGACAACGTGTTCTACGAAGCTCGCGGCCAGGCCTGGGCCTTGTCGCACTTGTTGCGCGCCATCGAAGTCGACTTCGCCGATGTGCTGGCCAAGAAGAACGCCACGGTCAGCGTGCGCCAGATCATTCGTGAACTGGAAGCGTCGCAGGAGCCGGTGTGGAGCCCGATGATCCTCAACGGCAGCGGCTTCGGCGTATTGGCCAACCACTCGCTGGTCATGGCCAACTACATTTCCCGGGCCAACGCCGCGGTGATCGATTTGCGCCAATTGCTCAATCAGGGCTGAGTCATGGTCG
The DNA here is from genome assembly GCF_949767825.1 of Pseudomonas sp. IT-P258. Classification (NCBI taxonomy): domain Bacteria; kingdom Pseudomonadati; phylum Pseudomonadota; class Gammaproteobacteria; order Pseudomonadales; family Pseudomonadaceae; genus Pseudomonas; species Pseudomonas sp. IT-P258. The sequence continues at coordinate 556,054 of NZ_CATKPU010000043.1, forward strand.
ATAACGCCAGGGAAGCCGCGCACCGTGCGGCCTCCGATGCCGAACAGATCGCCTGGGTCGACGAACAGGACAACCTGCTCGGCGCCCTGGTCCGTTCCGATTTGCGCGAGCGCGGGCTGATCGGGCGCGGCACCTACATTATGTTGTTCAACTCCGCTGGCGAGCTGTGCGTACACCGACGCACCCTGAGCAAGGCGATCTATCCCGGTTACTGGGACGTGGCGGCGGGGGGCATGGTGCTCGCCAGTGAAACCTACGCCGAGTCGGCGGCAAGGGAGCTGGAGGAAGAGCTGGGCGTAAGTGGCGTGGAGCTGACTGCCCATGACCACTTTTTCTTCGAGGACACCGGCAATCGCCTGTGGTGTTCGGCGTTTTCAGCGGTATGGGACGGACCGTTGATCCTGCAACCCGAAGAGGTGCTCGAAGCGCGCTTTATCCCCGTCGATCAGGTCATGCTGGAAATCGAGCAAAAGCCTTATTGCCCGGACTCTCTGGCAGCGTTGAAGCGCTATTTGCGCTCACGCCGGATCGACGTCGCAAAACAGCTATAAATTGGCGCCGATTGGCTCTTAGCAATCGGCGTTTTTGCCGTTACACTGCGCGACCTTTTCAAGCTGAACCGGCATTGCCCGTTGTAGGAGCTGCCGCAGGCTGCGATCTTTTGACTTTGCTTTCGCGTCGAAATCAAAAGATCGCAGCCTCGTTGCACTCGTCAGCTCCTACAAAGAGTCGTACTGTTTCAGTAGCGCTGCCCCTGCCTGAGTGGGGCTTCGCGGTCGATAGCCTTCCCAAGTGCTGCGACCAGTCTTTGTCCTCCGAAGAGGATTGCCGGTGGCCAAAAAAGCCGCATCCTTCGCCGCCTTGGGCGGCCTGGTATTTTCCACCGACGCAGGTCGTCATTGCCCGGAATGCAGTAAACCGGTGGACGCCTGCATCTGCAAACAGACCGTTATCCCGGCCGGCGACGGCATCGCTCGCGTGCGTCGCGAAAGCAAGGGCCGTGGCGGCAAGACGGTGACCACCATCACCGGCGTGCCGTTGGCTGAAGACGCGCTCAAGGACCTGGCCACGACGTTGAAGAAACGTTGCGGTACCGGTGGGGCGCTGAAAGACGGTGTCATCGAAATCCAGGGCGATCATGTCGAGCTACTCTTGGCAGAACTGATCAAGCTCGGTTTCAAGGCGAAGAAGTCCGGCGGCTAGCAGCCTCTGTGAAAACCACCTGCGGCTTGATCCGGTCCTGATGACATTCAGGTCCGGCATCGTCTACATGGTTTTCACAGAGCCTGTTCATGACCGGTATCTAAACTCACTGCGGTCGGCGGGGTCTATTGCCTCGTTGACGAACCGTCATTTTCATTCTTTAGACTGCGCCGGCCTGAACCCAGGCGACGCACTATGACTTCTTTATAGGGGACTTCGATGTCCGTACGACGCACACGCAAAGACGATGGCAGCCAATGGACAGTTGCGGACAGCCGCAGTGTTTACGGGATTCGCCATTGGGGGGCCGGGTATTTCGCGATCAATGACGCCGGTCGCGTCGAAGTTCGTCCGAACGGTCCGAGCAGCTCGCCTATCGACCTGTACGAACAAGTCGACCAGCTGCGCAAAAGCGGCCTGTCCTTGCCGTTGCTGGTCCGTTTCCCGGACATCCTGCAAGACCGCGTGCGTCAGCTGACCGGCGCGTTCGATTCGAACATCGAGCGTCTGGAATACCAGAGCAAATACACCGCGCTGTACCCAATCAAGGTGAACCAGCAGGAAGCGGTGATCGAGAACATCATCGCTACCCAGAACGTTTCCATCGGCCTGGAAGCCGGATCCAAGCCTGAGCTGCTGGCAGTGCTGGCATTGGCGCCGAAGGGCGGCACCATTGTCTGCAACGGCTACAAGGACCGCGAATTCATTCGCCTGGCGTTGATGGGCCAGAAGCTCGGCCACAACGTGTTCATCGTGATCGAGAAAGAATCCGAAGTCGGCCTGGTGATCGAAGAAGCCAACTCGCTCAAGGTCAAGCCTCAAGTCGGCCTGCGCGTGCGCCTGTCATCCCTGGCCTCGAGCAAGTGGGCGGACACCGGCGGCGAGAAATCCAAGTTCGGTCTGTCGGCGGCGCAACTGCTGTCGGTGGTCGAGCGTTTCCGTGCGGCCGGCCTGGACCAGGGCATTCGCCTGCTGCACTTCCACATGGGTTCGCAGATCGCCAACCTGGCGGACTACCAGCACGGCTTCAAGGAAGCGATCCGTTACTACGGCGAGTTGCGCAACCTTGGCCTGCCGGTGGACCACATCGACGTCGGCGGTGGCCTGGGCGTTGACTACGACGGTACGCACTCGCGTAACGCCAGTTCGATCAACTACGACATGGACGACTACGCCGGTGTCGTGGTCGGGATGCTCAAGGAATTCTGCGATGCGCAGAGCCTGCCGCACCCGAATATCTTCTCCGAAAGCGGCCGTTCCCTGACCGCGCACCACGCCATGCTGGTGATCCAGGTGACCGACGTCGAGAAACACAACGACGACGTGCCGCAGATCGAGAACAAGGAAGCGCTGCCGGAAACCGTGCAGTGGCTGGTGGACCTGCTGGGTCCCACCGACATCGAAATGGTTACCGAAACCTACTGGCGCGCCACGCACTACATGAGTGATGTTGCCTCCCAGTACGCCGACGGAAAGCTGACCCTGGCCGAGAAAGCCCTGGCCGAGCAGTGCTACTTCGCTGTTTGCCGTCGCCTGCACAACTCGTTGAAGGCGCGTCAGCGTTCGCACCGCCAGGTGCTGGACGAACTCAACGACAAGCTGGCCGACAAGTACATCTGCAACTTCTCGGTGTTCCAGAGCCTGCCGGACACCTGGGCCATCGACCAGGTCCTGCCGATCATCCCGCTGCACCGTCTCGACGAAGAGCCGTTGCGTCGCGCGGTGCTGCAAGACCTGACCTGTGACTCCGACGGCAAGATCAACCAGTACGTCGACGAGCAGAGCATCGAGACCAGTTTGCCGGTGCATGCCCTGAAGGAAGGCGAGGACTACCTGTTGGGTGTGTTCCTGGTCGGTGCCTACCAGGAAATTCTTGGCGACATGCACAACCTGTTCGGTGACACCGACTCGGTGAACATCTACCAGAACGCCGACGGCAGCGTGTACCACGCCGGTATCGAAACCCACGACACCATCGAAGACATGCTGCGTTACGTGCACTTGTCCCCGGAAGAACTGATGACCCACTACCGCGACAAGTGCGCCAGTGCCCGCATCAGCGCCACCGAGCGCACGCAGTTCCTCGATGCCTTGCGTCTGGGGCTGACCCGTTCGTCTTACCTGTCTTCCTGAGGTAAGGGGCACGCTCATCAGGTTGTCTGAAAATTTTCCGTTCGCTGCGGAAATTTCAGATGACCTGGTGCGGCAATTCTTCTGTTCCAGACGAAATTTCCAGCATCTTCGACAACCCAGCGCATTTGGTCTTCTTTTCGCGTAGGTTATTTCCTAATTTGTATTTCGGCACTCTACTCGGCCATGTCTCTCAGCGAGAATCCCCGGCCGCCCCTCCTGTAGAGAAACGCCGATGTTCAATCCAGTCAGCGAACCTTCATTTCGTCTGGATGTAGCAGGTCTGCCCGACTCCTTAGAGGTCCTGGCCTTTACCGGCAGAGAAGCCATCAGCGAGCCGTTCGTGTTCGACCTGAATCTGCTGATCGATGACCCGGAGCTTGACCTTGCCAGTTTGCTGTACCGCCCGGCCTCCCTGCATTTCGGGCCAGCCGAAAGTCACGTGCATGGACAATTGCATGAAATCGTCCAGCGCGATCACGCCTCGGCACCCCGGCTCTGTCAGGTGCGCCTGGGGCCAAGACTGGCTTGCCTGGCCCAGCGTTTCAGCCAACGAATCTTCAGCGCCCGTTCAGTGCCACAAATCCTCGACCAGGTGCTCAAGGAGCACGGCATTACCGGCATGGATCGACGCCTGGAACTAAGCGGCGAATACCCACCCCGGGATTTTTGCACGCAATATCGAGAGTCAGACCTGCAATTTCTCCAGCGACTGTGCGCCCGGGAAGGGCTTCACTACCACTTCGAACACGGGGCTCGCGGGCACTGTGTGGTGTTTGGTGATGACCGGCAGCATTTCCCAACCGGCGAACCTGCGGTATTGCGCGGCGAAGGCGAACGGCCGGCGGTGCGGCAGTTCGAACGCCAGCGCCGCGGTGGAACAGCGCTGCAGAGTGCCGAATGCCGGACGGACCTGACGACCTTGCGCAGCGGTCGGTTGATGCCGTTGTCCGGTCACCCGGCTGCCGATTGCAATCGGCTCTGGTTGCTGACCCACGTTGAGCATTGGGGCAGCCAGGATACGACGACGCCCTACTACAATCAGGCCCGTACCCTGCAGTGGCCGGCACCCATCGAGCCGCCCTGTTCGACGGTCCAACCAAGGATGCATGGCCCGCAACGGGCGTGGGTGGTCGAGGTCGATGAGCCCGGCCCCGACCCGGCAAGGCCGGTACCGGTGCAATTCGACTGGCTTTATCAGGGCGAAGGTGCGGCGCCCAGTCATTGCTGGCTGCCCCTGGCCAGGCAGTTGCAGGCCTCGACGTTATCGCCGTTGCGGGAAGGAACTGAGCTGGTCGTGAGTTTTTTCGAGGGCGATCCCGATCAACCGCAGATAACCGGGGTGCTGCATGCGCCGGCAACGGTTGAAGCTGTGGACGCTGTCACCCCCGAGCCGGGCTGCACCCATCATGAGGGCGTGGAGCAATGGTTGCGTTCGGGGGAGCCGTTGCTGATGTTGTGCCTGCTACCCGGTGGCGGCAGTTTCAACCATTGCGCACAGGCTTTGTGTACCTGTCGTCTGGCGACGCAGCTTGGCCAGAGCTCTGGAGCATGATCGCCACATGCACGCCCGAGGCGCCCCCGCAGTGGCTGTTGCTGGATGTGCCGGGCACGCCGCAGGCGGGTGTCACACTTCGGCAGATGTTTGCCCAGGCCCGATGCTTCGGGTTGTTCGAAGGTACGGAGTGGCATGCGCTGCATGAACAGGGGCCGGTCCTGGTCGATCTGCACACCTGCCCGGCACTGGCCGATTTATGCTTCGTCGACGGACAACGCTGGCCCGGATTGCTGATGCACAGTGAAGCCGGCACTGCGTTGTTGCTGGCGCATTTGCGACGCATGCTCACGGTCACGCTTGGTCTGCACCGGGCCCTTTTGAATTACTACAACCCAATCACGGCCAGCTATTTTTTCGATGCCTGCGATGCCGTTGAGCTGAGTCGCTGGCTAGGGCCTATCCACCAGTTACGCTGGTTCGGCGGTAGTTGGGGCGACCGCGCGATGGGATGTCAGGGCTGGCAGCGCTTGTCCAACCCGGGGTTGGCGGTCAGCCCGTTGGCCGTCGAGGAAAGTCTAAGCGCCGGGCAGCAGGAAAAACTGCAAACCTGCCTGCTCGAACAGCATGCCTGGCGCTGGAGCCGATCCACCGGTGTCGATTTCCTTCGTCTGTGGACCTATGTGCAGGAAGGGCTGGCGCTGGCTTTCAGCGAGCGCCCGGTACTTGATGGCTGGATATGGCTACGCCTGCAGCATCCCGATGCCGTGCCCGTGCAGCCGCTGCCGGGCGGGACTCAACAGGAGCGACTCGATAGCCTGCGTCGGCTGTGGCAGAACGATCCACCCTGGCCGTGAGGGCCGAAATTGATTGCCGGGGCCGCGCCCGATCAGTGAATGCCGCCGGCGAACCAGCCATCGTTTCGGCGCAGGCGCCAGGCGATCACGCCGAGGGTCAGGCTGCGCAACAGCATGAACAACAGAAAGGTTATCCACAGGCCATGGTTGCCTCCGCCTTGCAGTGCCCAGCCGAAGGGCACTACCAGCGCCACGGTGAGCAGCATGCCGTTGCGCATTTCCCGGGCGCGGGTGGCGCCGATGAACAGGCCGTCGAGCAGGTAACTCCAGACGGCAATCAGCGGCAGTACGGCGAGGTAGGGCAGATAGATGAAGGCGGTGTCGCGCACACTTTGAATGTCGGTCTGTATCTCGATGAACAGATGCCCGGCGAACAGAAACAGCGCGGCAAAGCCCAGGCTTGCCAGCAACGACCAGCCAACGGCCACCACCAATGAACGGCGCAGGGCATCGCGGTCACGGGCGCCAAGCGCATGTCCGCACAGGGCTTCGACGGCGTGGGCCAGGCCATCGAGGGCGTGGGCGGTCAGCAGCAGACCATTGAGCAAAAGAGCGTTGGCCGCGACCGTGGCGTCGCCCAGTCGTGCGCCTTGCACCGTGATCAGGAAGAACACCGATTGCAGCGCCAGGCTGCGGATGAAGATGTCGCGGTTGACCGCCAGCAGTGGCCGCCAACTCTGCCACAGCGCCAATGCTGCCCAGACGATATGGCCGGGGTAGGCGCGCAGGGCTTTGCGGGTCATCAGCAAGCCAATCAGTGCACCGGTCCATTCGGCAATCACCGAGGCCCTGGCCGCACCGACCACGCCCCATTCCAGGCCGAGGACGAACCACAGGTTCAGGGCAATGTTGACCAGGTTGGTGCTCAGCAGAATCGCCAGGGGCGCCCGGGCGTTCTGGGTGCCGAGAAACCAGCCGACCAGTGCATAACTGGCGAGCGCTGCCGGCAGGCCGAACAGGCGGGTGTGGAAGAACTCGCGGGTCAGTTGATCGAGCTCCGCCGACGGTTGCATGAAGTGCAACGCGACCCCGCTCAAAGGCACGCCCACCGCCCCCAGGACCACGGCCAGGCCAATGGCGAGCAGCAGGCCCTGCAAGAGAATCTGCCGCAAGGCCGCGCCATCCCCGCGCCCGGCCGCCTGCGCGGCGAACCCGGTGGAGCCCATGCGCAGAAAGCCCATGGCCCAGGCGAGGAATGTGTACAGACTGGCCCCGACCGCGACGGCGCCGAGTTGGTGGGCATGAGGCAGGTGACCGATGACGGTGCTGTCGACCAATGCCACCAGCGGTACGGAAATGTTTGAAAGAATCATCGGCGCAGCGAGCGCCCAGACCCGGCGATGGGTAGGGCGGTCGCGCCAGTCGGCGGTCAGGTTGGACATGCAGGCTCCTTGGAGGAGCGGGCATTGTAGCGGCACATCGAGAGCAAACCGCGATCAAATGTGGGAGCGGGTTTGCTCCCACAGGTGTCCAGTGGTGTCAGTGGATGATCCAGCTGAGCAACCAAAGCCCCAGCACCAACCAGATGATCCCCATGATGAACGATGCATTGAGAAAGGCGCGGATCGCCGACCACAGCAGTATCAGCCCGAGGATCAAGGTCACGATGCTGATGACCGAGGTATCCATGCCCAGCGCCTGGGACAGGCCTTCGACAAAATTGCTGCTGGCGTTGCTCAACAGATTGAACAGCCCGCTGAGGGCATCAACGATGAAGCGGATGATCGAGCCGAGTACCTGGCCGAGCCATTCGGAAAAACCTTCTACCTGCATGGAGTGAACGTCCTGATTAAAGAGAATTGAGTCTTGGGCTGTCGATCATGCTGCCGAGTTCCCACAAGCATAGAGGGTTGCACGCAGAGCGTGCACCTTCTGCCCCTTGCCTTCACCTGTGATCCCCCCGAAGCTATACGCCTTCAGGAGAGCCCGATGAACCTTGTTGAACTGACCGAACGCCTGCACGCCATCCGTGACCGCAATGACTGGCGGCAATTTCACAGCCCGAAAAACCTGGCCATGGCCGCGAGCGTGGAAATGTCCGAGCTGGTGGAAATTTTCCAGTGGCTGACCGAAGACCAGTCACGCCAGTTACCGGCGGACAAACTCGCCCACGCCGGGCAGGAAGTCGGTGATATCGTGCTTTATCTGTTGCTGTTGTGCAGCGAGCTGGGCCTGGACATGGAAGCCGTAGTGCGCAGCAAACTGGCGGACAGCGAACGGAGGTTCAGCTGATGAGCGACCGTCATTTCGATCAACTGGCGACCCGTTTCGCCGAAAAAATCTACGGTGGTGCCAAAGGCGCGATCCGTCTCGCGGTGTTGCAGGCCGACCTGACCGAAATCCTGCCCGACCGGCCGCTGCGCGTGCTGGACATCGGCGCCGGCCTTGGCCACATGTCGTTGTGGCTGGCCCAGCGCGGCCATCAGGTGACCCTCGCCGAGCCTGCCGAACCGATGCTTGAAGGCGCCCGCCAGCGCTTTGCCGAAGCCGGGCAGAGCGCCACGTTCATTCAGGCGCCGTGGCAGGAGCTGCTCGGGCAGCTCACCGAACCCTACGACCTGGTGCTGTGCCACGCCGTGCTGGAATGGCTGGCCGAACCCCACGCCATCCTGCCGGTGCTGCATCAACTGACCAAGGCCGACGGCTGGCTGTCCCTGGCGTTCTACAACCGCGACGCGCTGATTTATCGCAACTTGCTCAAGGGCCATTTCCGCAAGATGCGCAAGAACGACATGGCCGGCGAAAAGCAGAGCCTGACCCCGCAACAGCCCCTTGATCCGCGCGAGCTGGCGGCGCAACTTGAAGGTCTGTGGAAGGTCGAAACCATGAGTGGCGTGCGGGTTTTCCACGATTACATGCCAGTGGAGTTCCAGGCCCGCGCCGAGCTGGCGGACCTGCTGGAAATGGAACTGGCCCACCGTCGTCATCCGGGCTTTGCCGGGCTTGGGCGATATTTGCACTGGATCTGTCGGCCTGTCTGATCGGAGCACGCAATGAAAAGTCATTCAGGTGTGCTGGTGTTCTGCCTGGGGCTGGCGGCCTGTCAGGGCAGCAACCCCTATGTCGCCACGTCCAACCCATTGCCACCGGCGCCGCCCCAGGCCGCCAAGACCTTTGACCGCAGCGCTTACCCGGCAGCCCCCCGTGACTATGGGCGCTACCGCAGTTGGGCGTGGCTCGACGGGCATTTGCCACCGGGCACCGCCTGGGCCGATTCGGCGCAGATCGCCGAAGCGGTCAGCAATGCGCTGGATCAACGCGGCTTGCGCCCGCTGCACGATAATCGACCGGCCGACCTGTTTGTCAGCGCCGACCTGCGGATGGAAACCCGCTTGCGCCAGGTTCAGGACGACTATTACGGCGGCGGTTATGGTGGCTACAACGGCTATGGCCCTGGATATGGCGGGTACGCCACTGTACCGGTCGTTCGTACCTATCAGGAGCAAGTCGTAGTGGTTCAGGTGGATATGTATGACGCCAGGAGCGGCCAGCCGGTGTGGAGCGCCAGCGCTGAAACCGGCAACCGGGGCAGCGAAAGTGAGCGGGCCGATGCCATACGGCAGGCTGTGGAAAAGGCAATGTCGGCGTATCCTCCCAGTTAGCTTCTTATCGAATAAGAAGCATTTCGCAGGATCATGCCTTCAACCGGAGACTCATCATGTTCCGCCGTTTTGTTTTACTGGCAGTGGCCGCGCTACTCAGTGCCTGCGCCGCCAACCAGGTCAATCATGACTTCGACGCCAGCCGCGACTTTGCTGCCTATCGCAGCTGGACCTGGAAAGAACCCGCCCTGCAATACCGTCCCGATGATCCACGGATCAAGAGCGACCTGACCGAACAGCGCGTCCGTCAGGCGGTTGCCGATCAACTGGATCAGCGCGGTCTGCGCCCGGCCGCCGCAGGCGCCAAGGGCGATTTGAATGTACAGACCTACCTGATTGTCGAAGAGCGGCAACAACAGGTGACCACCAATTACGGCGGCGGCTGGGGTAACCCGTGGTATGGCTACTACGGCGCCCCCATGTATAACGAAACCCGCAACGTCAGCTACAAAGTGGCGACCATCCAGATCGACCTGCTCGATGGCAAGGACGGCAAGCTGGTGTGGCGTGGCAGTGACGAACAGATACTCAGCCGCACGCCGAACCCGACCGATCGTCGCGATGCCATCTGGGAAACGGTCACGCGGATATTGGCCAACTACCCACCGCACGCATCCTAGAATCAGTCAGCCCCTGAACCCCTGTGCCTCACAGGGGTTTTTTATTGCCTGAAATGGCAAGTTGCCAGCAGTCTCGGCCGCCCTTGTCTACACTGCTTTTCACCAACGGAGGTTGCGCCCGGCCGTGCGCCGGCAAAGGAGTGCGCCATGTCTCCCCGCCTGCAGTTTTGCGGCCCGGCCCGGCAACGGGGGGCGATCGGCTTGATGGCTGCATTGACCCTGACTCTGGCGTTGGCATTCATGTTGTTGGTGGTCGATACCGGCAGGCTGTATCTGGAAAAACGCAGTTTGCAGCGCGTGGCAGACATGGCCGCCCTTGAGGCTGCCACCAGGGGGGGAGACTGTTCCGGCGGCTCAACCGCTAACACCTATGCCACGGCCAGCGCGCAACGAAATGGTTTCGCCATTCCCTCCACTGGACGCGTACTGGCTGTGGCGTGTGGTGCGCTGACCCTGGATGCCAACAACCTTCGGGTATTCGCTGCCGACCCAAGCAAAAGCGAAGCTATCCGGGTTATTGCCAGCCATGTCGTGCAACAGAGTATTGCCGGCGGCATCGGCGCGTTGGCCGGCGGCGCACCGGCGGGCTCAACGCTGACGCTGAGCGCTACGGCGGTCGCTGCGTTGCCGCCTCCCCTGGCTTCATTGACGATCCGCAGTGCGGTCCTGACCTTTGATACCAGCAAGGCCGCCATTACCAGTCTGCTTTTCGGAGGGTTGCTGGGAGGCAACGTCAGTATCAGTGCGGCGGGCTGGAACGGGTTGGTCAATACCGACATCAGCCTGCTCGGCTACCTCAACCGGTTGAAAATCGATCTCGGCCTGACTGCGGGTGGCTACGATCAGGTACTGGGTAATACGATCAATGTCAGCCAGTTGATCCAGACCGCCATCAACGTACTGGACCCCAACGGCACACTTGGAGCATCTGCAACCATTGTCAGCCTGCAAGCGTTGAAGGTGGCAGCGGGTACGACGTCCGTTGTGCTGGGTAACATGTTGCATGTTGAAAGCGGCACCGACATTTCGACCCTCGCCGTGAACCTCAAAGCCTTCGATCTGATTGAAGGGTTTGTACAACTGGCCAACAAGAAGAATGCCGCGGTCGCGACCTTGCCGATCAACATCGCTGGCCTGGCGCAGATCACGGCACGGGTGCAGGTGATGGAGCCCCCGCAACTGTCGGCCATCGGCAATCCGAAAAACGCGGCATTGGCCCCTTTGGGCCCCAACCGCATCTATGTACGCACGGCTCAGGTCAAGACGTTGTTGTCGATCAACCTGCCCGTGCTGGACGCCATCACGCCTCTGGTCAACGCTGTCATCGATCTCGCTTCACCCCTGGCCAATATCCTGAACTCATTGTTTGATTGGGACCTGGTGGGCGTTGTCAACGAATTGACCTGCGCGGTGCTCGTGCCGTGCGACACGCCGGAAATCAAGCTGTTGCCACCTCCGATACGCATCGACGTGGCCCTGGAGGCGGCCGGTGCCTGGAGTTATGTCACGGCTTACAGTTGTGTGAGTACGACGAACAAAAGCCTGACGACCAGCACCACCACCACGCTGATCGGTTTGAAGATCGGGCAGATCAATCCCGCCGATGTGTTTGGCTCACCCACTGTTCCACCCAGCAACCACGTCAATCCCCTGAAGGTCATCGACATCGGCGTGCAGACCTGCAAGCGGCTGCTGATCCTGTCCCTGACCTGCTACAACCATCAGCCCGGTGTTGGCGGCAGCATCGATCTCATGGTCAACACCGCGGTTGCCCAAAATGCCAACATCCCCCACGTCTATTCCGCACCGGCGGCTGCCAACCTGCCGGAGATCAATCAGCCACCGTTTTACTACGCCTTTACCACGACCAACATCGTCAACAGCCTGAACACCACTGTGAGTAACCTTGGTGTGAACATGTATGGGCCGTCGGGCAGCATCGTGGGAGGCTTGGGCAGTATTTTGAGTGAGGTCACGACTGCGTTGGTCAATGCGATCAATACGGTACTCAGCCCGTTACTGGATACGCTGATCAATACGTTGCTGGCGAGCCTGGGGATCGACCTGAACAAAGTCGAAGTGGGTGCCAACCTCAGTTGTCATTCGGGTCGAGCGGCGCTGGTGATCTAGTCCGGCGTCACAATCGGCAGTTCGATGCAGAAACGCGCACCTTCGCTGGTGTTTTGCACGCTCAGTTTTCCGCCCATGTGCTCGACGATGCCGTAGCTTACCGAGAGCCCCAGACCGGTGCCGACACCCACCGGTTTGGTGGTGAAGAACGGCTCGAAAATCCGCTCCAGCAAACGCGGGTCGATACCGCCGCCGTTGTCCTCGACCCACAGGCGTACCGAGTGCGTATCCCGTTCGGTATACAGCGAAATCCACGGTTTGAAATCGGGGTTGGCCTCGCGCTTGCCGAGCAATGCATCACGGGCGTTGACCATCAGGTTGATCAGCACCTGCTCAAGCTGATCGACGTAGCCGCGCACCAGCACTTCAAAACCGGTCTCGCTAATGCGCAGGTCGACGCCTTTGCCGCGCATTCCTTCGGACAACAGCGCCAGCGTGCCTTCGATGGCCTTGGCCGGGTTGAATGGCTGCTGCTCGATTTCCGAACGGCGGCCGAACACCCGCATGTGGTCCACCACCCGCGCGGCGCGCTGCACCTGGGTGTCGATGCGAGTGAGCTTGTCGATCAGGTAATCGACCTGTACATCACCGTTATTGAGGCGCTTGAGTACGTTGACGATGGCCATGCGCATGACGTTCAGCGGCTGGTTGATCTCATGGGCCAGGCCAGTGGCCATTTCACCGAGGGTGGCCATTTTCGCGCTTTGTGTGAGCTGCTGCTGCGAGCGCCGCACCTCGGTGTTGTCGCGCCCCACGGCCTGGACCTCGAGCAACCGGCCCTGTTCATCGAACACCCCGCGATCGGACCAGACCCACCAGGCGTGTTCGCGGCCGGGCAGTTGCAGGTTGATCTCGGCGGTACTGACCGGAAACTCGGGGCTCAACTGGTCCAGCCGTCGAGTGAATGCCTCGCGCTGTTCCCTGGACATCCAGTTGCCCAGATTCATCCCCGGCAATTGCTCGGGCGCCAATTCCAGGTAGGTGGCCAACGGGCGGTTGCCGAAGGTCAGCGTCAGATCCGGCTGGTAGCGGCAGATCATCGCCGGCGAGTCTTCCACCAGAATCCGGTAGCGTTCTTCACTCTGCCTGACCTGTTCAGTGGCCAGGGTCGCTTCGGTGATGTCCAGCCACAGGCCCACGGCTTCCACCGGCAAGCCGAGGTCGTTGCGCAACAACTTCGCTTCGTCCAGCAGCCAGTGATAGTCGCCGCGACTGTCGCGCAACCGATAGCGGGCGCGCACCGAGCCTTCACGCAGCAACAGCCGCGTGCGCTCGAAATACTGCTGGCGGTCGTCGGGATGTACCCGTTCAACCAACGCCCCGGGCGCACAGTCGGCGAGGGTCCAGCCGAGCAGTGGCAACAGGCTGTCGCTGAAGAACACCGGTTGCAACACACCTTCGACATAGCGCTGTACGTAAATCACCGCCGGAGAGCTGGCGATCAGATTGTCCAGGCGTGCGCGGGCGGCGGCGGCGATCTGCTCCTGGTTCTTTATGTCGCTGATGTCGAGCATGAAACCCACCAGCCGACGGTTTTTCCCCGCGCCCAAGGCCTGGCCTTGCAGGCGATACCAGATGGGTTCGGGCGCATTGTAGGGGCGATACAGGCGCACACACAGCAGCAGGGGAATGCCCTGCGTCTGCAAGTCTTTCAGGCGCATGCGCAGCTCTTCACGGTCGACGGGATACACCTGTTCGAGCCAGTCCTGCACGGATAAACGCGATGTTCCAAGGTTCAGGGTGGTGACCAGCGAAGGCGCCAACTGAACCTCGTCGCTGTCGCTGAAGACTTCCCACCAGCCTGTTCCCAGCAAGGCTTGCAGCGACTCCAGGCGTTCCAGTTGCAGATGATGCCGATGCTCGCGCAGGCGCCCGAGCAAGGGGCTGGCGAGCGCGGCGGTGATTTGCAGCCAGTCGCGTTCCGTGACATCGGGGGCGCGTTGTTGCGCCGTGAAGAAACCGCACAGCAACCAGGCAACCACCCCTTGCGCATCGTGATAAGGCACGGCGAAGCCATCGGTATTGCCGAACGTGCCCTGCAGGCGCGGGTGTTCGCGCGGGGTCAGGTGCTGCGGTGCGGAGCCGCTCAGACTGTCCAGCCCCGTGCCCAGGCGTTGACCGTTTTGCCAAAGTTGCGCTGCATCGAGGGCCGCGTAGTGCTGGTAAATTTGCCAACCCTGTTCCTGCTCATCGAGCAAGGCCAGGGCAATGCACGGGATCTGAAAGCGCTGGGCCAGGCTTTGCAGTTGTTCGGCCAGCATCTCGGGCAGGCGAGTCAGGCTACACAGGCGCAACTGTCCGGCGATTTGCAGCGCCAGCACCTGGCATTGTTCGCGGTTGCGCGATTGCCGGCGTTCGAGCAGCAAGTCACCGATGTCCAGCATCTGCAACAGCCAGGCATCGGCCAAGGGTTGCACCCAGCCGCGCAAATGTAGCGGCGGACCGTTGAGGCTGCAGAAGTCCAGGTCCAGGGTTTGTCCCTGCCAGTCCGCTGGCGAGCCTTCGATGACGAGGCTGCTGTGGGGCAACAGGAAGTCGAGCAGGTGCGGTGCCTGTGCGCTGGGGGGATGCTGGGCCAGCAAGTGCCGCAGCGGACCGCTCAATTGAACGACACGCCCCTCGGCATTGAGCTGCATCTGCAATCCGAAGCTGTGCACCTGCATTGCCTCCGGCGGCTCCGGTGGCGGCGGCGGGTGTCGGTGGAGCAGGCGCCCGAACAATTTGTCCCCGGCACTCAAAATTGCAGGCTCGCACTGGCCGTGAGGGTCGCCGGCAGATTGGGTACCTGACCGATACCGGGCAGGTTCAGGAACGGGATGACGGCGCTGATTTTATTGGTGGGGTAACTGATGCGCACTGTCAGCAAGCCGCCCACATAAGTGACGGTGGCATCAGTGGCGACATTGAAGTTCAGGGCCGGCGCAATCCAGGCCGTTTGCGTGGTCAGCTCCGTCTTGGCGCGGGCGATCAGCGCGGCACTGTAACCCGGGGTGGCCGGGTCCAGCGCCACGCTGCGGCGTACGGCTTCGGCGGTCGACTGGTTGAATGACTGCATCAACAGCAGCGGCAGGCTGTAGCTGATGATGCCGTAGAACACGCCAAAAAAAATGATGAACACCAAGGCGAATTCAATTGCGGCGGCACCTTTTTGTTTGTGGGGGAGGCTGGCTTTCATGAGTGCGTCTACCCTGACCAACACTGAGTAATGTCAGCATAGAATCATTCAGCCAAAACGGACGTTTTTTACCGAATGCAGAGCTTTGTCCTACTGATCTGGCTGGCGCTGTGCGCCGCACAGGATGCCCGGCAACGGCACATCGCCAACGGCCTCACCCTGGGCGGCGGTGCCCTGGCCCTGGCATGGTTGCTGTGGAGCGGCACGACCTGGCTGGGTGCCGAGGCACAACAGGGTGGCTGGGCCTTTTTGTTGGCCCTGGGCTTCACGCTACCGGGCTATGCCATGAAGCGAATGGGTGGCGCCGACGTGAAACTCATGGCCGCCCTGGCTCTTGCGACGGACGGTATGCACGTGCTCGGCACGTTTATTGGCGCCGGATTGGCCAGCGTTTTCTGGCTGCTGCTGGCGCCAAGAGTCTGGCTTCATATGGGTCAAGGGCTTAGAACCCATCTTTTTTACATGGCACCTGAACTGTCAAGGAAGCAGCCATTTGCACCCTTCGTGCTGGTGGGGCTGATTCTGACATTTGCCTGGTTCCGCTAGCCGACCCTTTTGTGTACATAGCCGCAAACTACGTCTACTTTTCAGACAGAAGTTGTACAGCCGCTGGCTGTCGCTGAGGGACGGGTCAACCTTTGACCTGACAGGGAGTTACTCGTGAGCAAGTTTACTTCGGCAGTAAAAGTCCTTGTGGTCGACGATGCGCCATTGATCGTTGAAGAGCTTTGCGAATTTCTGGAGGGCAAAGGTTACCGTTGTGTTCCCTGCGAATCGGGCTATCAGGCGATCGAGCGTTTCAACGAAGACCTCGATATCGGCCTGGTGCTACTGGACCTTCACATGCCCGGCATGGACGGTATTGAACTGATGCAGGAGTTGCAGCGGCTATCGGGCAAGCACCGGGCGTTCGAGGCGATCATGCTCACCGGGTGTGCCGACAAGCAGGATGTGATCAAGGCCCTGCGCGCTGGCGTTGCCGACTATTATCAGAAGCCGATCGATCTGGATGAGTTGTTCGAGGGTTTGCAGCGGCAGGAAGTGGCCTTGCAGGAGAGGCACAAGAACCTGCAGTTGGGGCATTTGAATCAGAAGCTGCAGTATCTGTCCGAGTCGATCGATGATCTGTACCAGGATCTGGACAAGGTTCGGCGTGGGCCGCATGCGGCTGACGCGGGTGTCGCTGATGGTGATGCGGTGGAGGTTCCGGCGATTTTCAATCAGCTGTCACCGCGGCAACTGGACGTGGCGCGGTTGGTGGGCAAGGGGCAGACCAATTATCAGATTGCCTGTGAGTTGGGGATTACCGAGAACACGGTGAAGTTGTATGTGTCGCAGGTGTTGCGGTTGACGCATATGCATAATCGGACGCAGTTGGCGTTGGCCTTGTCGCCCAGTGGGACCGTGGGGCGGCAGCGGGTTACGGCGCACTGAGGCTTGGCGGCCTCTGGGCCGACCATGCTGGTGGTTTGGGTTGTGTACATATCCGTTTCTTTGGTAACGGCGGCTGGCGGTTTCGCCCTTACGGCGACTCACTTTTTTACAAACGCCTAAAAAAGTAAGCAAAAAACGCTCGCCCCTTACGTACGGCCCCTCGCTAAGGCTCGGGGTTCCTTCGCTGCGGTATTCATCCGGGGGCATTGCCCTCCGGTCGGCTTCGCTTCGACCTACATGCAATGAGTTCGACTGCGTCGAACGGCGCTGCGCGCCAATCCCCGGATAAACACCTCCACTCAGCCTTCCGAGGGGGCGGGTGGATCAAGATCAAGAGCTGCAGGCGAGCTAACGCTCGGCCTGATGAGTGGTGAAGAGCGACGCGGTGTACGCCGACCTGTCTTTGCCTTTCTGTGGGAGCGGGCTTGCCCGCGATGACGTCCTTTCAGCCAACACATTCCTGTGTAGTTCTCCTCAAACCCCTGGGAAATCTCCGACACGCTTTTCAGGTTGTCCGTCGGAAGCGCGATCTCTAGCCTTTGTCGGTCGCTGCAAAATCAGTGACCGGGCTGTCGCGGCCTTTTAGTCTACTTGGTGCATAATCCACCGGCTCAAACCGGAGCGCTTCGGTGCTTGTCGTTTGATGTAATGGTGGCTGTGCGCGGGATACCTTCGGGTATGCCGGGTTTCCAAGTAGCTCGGTCCGCGACCCCGCGTACAGCTGCCACCCTTGATTGCTGTCGCGGCGATCAGTGGCAGCTCCATCTCATACTTGGAGCTTCACCATGATCAAACCCACCCCAAATCCCCCAAAACCTGTCACCCACAAGCCAGGCACGATGTTTGTCATCGCCCCGAATATCGACACCGAAACCTTGCTGGCCCACGCCTGTGAGTCACTGGCGTCGGCGAGTGTGATGGCGAGTGATTTCGCTGGGTTTCTGCAGGGCTCGCAGCGCAATACGATGCTGGGGATTGCGCAGGTGATCATGCTGGGTGAGCTGGCGGTGAATCGGGCGCTGGATCATCTCGATCCGCAGGATTAGTGGCCAAAGGACCTGGCCAGGGCCGTAAAGCCCGGGCCGGCCAGGACGATCAATAACGCCGGGAAGAGAAACAGCATCATCACCACGGACATTTTGGCGGACATTTTGGAGATGTATTCCTGCAGGCGCGTCAGGCGTCGGTCGTCGAGCAACTGTTTGAGCGCCAGCAGGGATTTCATCGCGCCGCCACCCTGATGGATCAATTGTTGAAGGATCACGCAGGTGTCGGTGAACTCGTCTACCGCAAGCAAGCGGGTGGTCTTGCTCAACTCTTCGCCCAGTTCCAGGCCGGAGTCGACGCGGGTCAGAATCAGGCGCAGTTCATGGGTCAGGACGGGCAGCAACTGCCTGCCCTCCTGGCTCAGCACACGCAGGGATTGCTCCACCGCCATGCCGGATTCGAACAGGGTGCGCAGCAGTGCAATGAAGGTCGAGGTTTCGGTGGCCAGTTGTTTTTGCCGACGCTGTGCGGCGGCGGCCAGCCAGCGCTTGGGCAACAGATAGCCGGCGCTGGTGGCGAGCATCGGGGCGATCCAGTGGTTCTCCACATTCGGGAAGAACAGCCCCTGGATCAGCAGGCACAAGGACAGCGCCAACATCGGCACACCCACCTGCAAGGCGGCGAACAGCGAGCGTTGGCGTACGCTGCGCCAGCCCAGGCGGTTGAGCAGGGCCTGGGTTTCGTTGTCCATTTTGACCGACTGCTGCCCCAGCCGACTGGCACCCAGGGCATGCAGCAGTTGGGTGAGGTGGCTATCACCGGGCGCCTTGCCATCCAGGCGCTGGGCCACTTGGCGTGCCCGTCGGCTTTGGTCCAGCAAGGCGCTGAGCAACAACAGCGCAGCCCCGAAAAGCAGCAGTGCGCTCACCAGCAAGAGCATCGTCATATTCATAGGCTACGCAACATGCGCCAAAGCGCCAGGCAACCGAATACCTGAAATCCGAAGGCACTCGCCAGCATGATTTGCCCCGAGCTGTCGTGCCACATGGAAAGCAGGTAGGTTGGATTGGTGAGTAGAAAGTAGCCAGCGACCGAGGCCGGCAGCAGGGCCAGGACCACGGCGGTGATGCGGGTTTCGCCGGTCATGGCCTTCAACTGGCGAGCCGCTTGCTCGCGCTCGCGGATCATCTTGATCAGGTTTTCCAACAGCTCACTGGCATTGCCGCCGTAGTGGTGGTTGACCTTCAAGCCGAGTGCGAGCAGGCGTAGTTCGTCTTTTTCGTACAGTTCGGCGAAGTCCGAAGCGGCGTCTGCCAGGCTGACCCCCAGTTGCACATTGCGTTGAATCCGGCCCATCGCATTTTTCAGCGGGTGTTCGGCCGCATCGATGGCGCCGAGCACGGCATCGGCCAGGGTTCGCCCGGACTTCAAGCTGCGTACGGCATGGTCGAGCAGCATCGGCAGTTGGTCGATCATGCGACTGAGGCGACGCTGATAACGCCAGCTGACGAATAGTCGTAGCACCACCGGAGGCACCAGCAGCGCCAGTAGCGCGCCGATCCAGCCACCCAGGGCAATCCCCAGCAGCACCCCGAGTATCCAGAACACCAGCCATTGGCCCAGGCGTTCGGTGGGGCGTCCGAGACCGGCACGCAGGAACGCCCGCTCAAGGCCCGCCCATGATGACTTCTGCACGGCCCGAAGCGGTTGTCCCTGGTTCAGGCGTCCCAGAATCCGTTCGTTGCCGGTCTGGCGCAAGCCGCTATAGAGCAGGCGCAGCGCCAGGCCGACAAAGATCAGGCAAACGAGGATGAGCAGCGCCGGTTTGAGCATGCCGTGACCTCAGTACGCCGAGGGAGACAGCGCCGAGTCCCGGCGCAATTTGTCGCCAGCCGGGTTCACGGCTTCGCGCAGGAAACCAAATCCGGTGTGGCGGTCGAAACGGAACAGTGTGTTGGTGACATACACGTCGTCGCGCACACCAACGACTTCCACCACTTCACTGACGCAGCGGCGACCGTCGGGCAGGCGCGTGAGCTGGATGACCACGTCGAGCGCCGCGCAGATCATTTGTCGCAGGGTGCGTTCGGCGATGCTGCGACCGGTCAAGCCCACCAGGGTTTCCAGGCGCAGCAGTGCATCCTGGGCGTTGTTGGCGTGTACGGTACTCATCGAACCGTCGTGGCCGGTGTTCATCGCGGTCAGCACATCGACCACTTCGACGCCGCGAATCTCACCGAGGATGATCCGGTCCGGGCGCATCCGCAGGGCGTTGCGAATCAGGTCGCTGGCTTTCACCTCGCCATGGCCTTCGGCATTCGGTGGACGGGTTTCCAGGCGCACGACGTGAGGGTGGCCCAGTTGCAGTTCGGCGACGTCTTCGATGGTGACCAGTCGTTCGTGGGGGTTGATCAACTGGCTGAGAATGTTCAGCAGCGTGGTCTTGCCGGTGCCGGTGCCGCCGCTGATCAGGATGTTGCAGCGCTTGCCCACGGCTTCATGAATGAATTCGAAGATCCCGTGATCGATGGTTTGCATCGCGATCAGGTCGGAGCTTTTGAGCATGTCCTGGCGGAACTTTCGGATCGACAGGCACGGGCCATCGAGGGCAATCGGCGGAATGATGGCGTTGACCCTGCTGCCGTCCGGCAGGCGCGCGTCGACCATGGGCGAGGACTCATCGAGACGTCGACCCAGGGGCGCGAGAATCCGTTGCATGACACGTTCGACGTGGTGCGAATCGATAAAGCGCAGGTCACTCAAGTGCAGCAAGCCTTCGCGTTCGACAAATACCCGGTGCGGCCCGTTGACCAGAATCTCGGTCACCGTCGGGTCGCGCAGCAGTACTTCCAGAGGACCGAAACCGGTGAGTTCGTCGACGATCTCTTCGGCCAGGCGCTCCATTTCATAGCGGGAAATCGCCAGGTGCAAACGCGCGATGTACTCGGCCACCTTGTCGATCACGAACTGCGACAGCGCGTGGCGCGAACCCTCCAGCAGGTTTTTCCCCGACTCTTCGATGGCGTCGATGATGTAGCGGTGCAGCACCAGTTTCAGGCCTTCGTGGTCGGTGTTGCCGACTGCGCCGCGATGGGGGGAACCGAAGAGTTTTTCACTGCTCATTGTGCGCCCCTCAAGCGGTTGAACCAGCCGGTCTTGGGTTTGGCCAGGCCTTCGGAATGCTTGGCCAGGCGCTCGCCGAGGGCGCGCAGGCCCTGGGTGAGGCCCTCGCGTGGGGCCAGTTCGAACAAGGTCAGGCCCTGGTTCTTGGCGTTGAGCCGCACTTCCGGGCTGTAGGCGAGGGTGGCGATGATCTCCAGGCCGAACGTCTTGCCCAGGGTGTCGGAGTCCGGTGCGACGCTGCGCAGGTAGCGGTCCACGAGCAGTCTGGCGTGATCGAGCTTCATGCCTTTTTCGCGCCACAAGTTGAGCACCGTGAGGTTGCGGCGGCAGTCAAGCACGTTCTGGTCGGTGTACCACAGCAGTTTGTCGCAATGGCTGACGAAGGTGCGCAGCGCCTCACTGTCGGGTTGGCCGGTGAGGTTTACCACGATGTGCTGGAAGTGTTGGCGCAGGGCACTGAGCAACATGTACAGCTCGGCGGCGCTGGTGTGTTCCAGCGGTTCGTCGCCACTGGCGTAGGCGAGGATGCGCAGCCCGGCTTCGCAACTGGTGAAGGCGCTGTCGATCAGTGTCGCGTCCAGGCGTCGCAAGTGGCGCAATGCATCGCCGAAATGAAACGAGCTTTCAAGGCCCAGCAGCGCCAGGCTATCGCCCCGGGGTAATCCAAGGTCCAGCAGCAGCGTGTGCTGACCGCTTTTTTGCACCACTTGCGCCATGTGTGTGGCCAGCAACGCGCCGTCGGCGCTGCTCTGCACGCCATACAGCACGGTCAGGCGGCCAAGGTGCGTGTTCGGCGCGACAGCGGGCAGGCGTTTGCTCAGGCGTCGCACCAGCCCCGCGACTTCACTTGAGCGTGAACCATAGGCCACGAAGTCCCTGGCCCCGGCGCGCATCGCATTGAGTACAAGCTGGTTGTCCATGCCGTCGCCCAGCGCGACGATCGCCAGCATCGGTTTGGCTTCCAGTGCGCTTTCGATCAACGCGCTTTGGGTGACCACGTGGTCGCGGTCCAGGCCGATGAACACCAGGCTGGCGCAGGTCACGTCCACCAGTGCCAACAGTTCGTCGAGGCTGCCGCCACCGGCGCTGACCACCTGGCCCAAGGGCGCAAGGGCACCTTGCAGCCATTCCAGGTCGGTACTGTTGCGTGTGATCGCGAGGAAGGTTTGACTCAGGTTCTGGCTCATTGCGGTAACTCGCTACGTGATACCGCACTCGCCGGCAGGCCGCCGAGCAAATTGGCCCGGATCAAGCCGTTGAACAGTGGCGTAAAAGGTCTGCGCATGGAAAGGCATCCTTGCTCGACTCAGGGTGTTTGTTGGGTGATCTCGTTACCGCGAATGACTTCCACGCTCTGCTTGCGCGGCGCGGCGCCAGAACTGGTAGTGACAGGTTTGGGTGGCCCGGTCATGGCCAGTTGGCTGAATTGCAACAACTCGCGGTTGGCATTGGCCAGGTTGGCGGCAGAGCCGCTGTCGCCGGCCCAGTAGCGCGCCAGGCGTTTTTCATCGGCGCTACGCACGGCCAGGCGCAGCACGCCGGCCTGGGTCGCGAGCATCAGGCGGCTCACCAGTTGTTCAGGAACGGCGAGCAACACGGTCCGCGCCGCGGCGCGGGATTGATCCTGTTTGAGTTTTTCATCGGCGTTGCGCGCCGGGCTGGAAGGCTGGCCGTCGTTGGTCAACCCCAATTGCTCGCCGACCCCGAGCACCCGCAAGGCCGGCACTACGAGTTGAGC
Source organism: Pseudomonas sp. IT-P258 (assembly GCF_949767825.1). Taxonomy (NCBI): domain Bacteria; kingdom Pseudomonadati; phylum Pseudomonadota; class Gammaproteobacteria; order Pseudomonadales; family Pseudomonadaceae; genus Pseudomonas; species Pseudomonas sp. IT-P258. The sequence goes on from NZ_CATKPU010000043.1 coordinate 578,548, forward strand.
CGTTGGCTGAGGATTGAGGGTGTCCATGCGCAGGAACAGCAGCACATCGACATAGTCCCCCGGCGTCAGTTGCCCGCCGACTATGACCACTTCGTCTGTGGCGACCGCGAGGGCGCGCTCATTGGGGCGGATCATCCGCGACAGCTTGCTGCCGGCTTCGAAGCTTTCGTCGTTGAGCCAGCTGCCGGCGGTGAGGGCGCGCCAGGGGGTACGGCCAATCGCCTGGTCGAGGCTGGTCAGGCTGCCGACCGGGGCGGTGTGCAACTGTTCCAGGACGACATCGGCGGGGGTGACCGGGGTATATGGCGCGACATCGTTGACCAGCACGACCACCGGATGGCGGGGCGGGTCATTTGCCGACAGAGGTGCCTGTGGGATGGCCAGCAGTGCATTGGCGGTGGATTGGGCAACGGCCTCGGGGGCCGGTTGGCGACTCAATGAGAGTCCCCAGTAGCCGGTAATGATGGCGCCGACCAGAAACAGTCCGGCGAGGCCCAGAGTGACACGGCTGTTCATGAAGGCTCTCCCTTTCCTGCTGCGCAAACCTCGTCAAGTCCAACGAGACAACTTCGCAATCAGGCAGCTATGAACATGGAACTATTTCGCTATTTGACCGTAGCGCAGGTAGAGCAAAATGCCATTAGTGCGGGGAAAATATCTAACGGAAGTGCAAAGTTGCGATAAAACGACCTGTTTTTGACGTCAACGAAACGGTTAATGCTTTCGTATTAATGCGTATTTACAGTTGTTGGGCCTGGGAATGCCGACAATGCTGGTGCTGGCACTGGGGAATCATGTTGCGTCCGTGCAACACCCGTCGTCGTCCAGGAGAAATGCCATGTCTTTTTCCAAGCTTGCTGAGAAGGTCAAATCCGGGATCGCTTTTTACAAGGGCCTGGCCAAGGATACCGAGGGTGCGTCCGGTATTGAGTACGCGATCATTGCGGCCATGGTCGCGGTGGTGCTCGCTGGTTTCAGTACGGGTGTCCAGACTGCTATCACGACCACGTTCACTGCGATTCAAGCCGCATTGTGACAAGGAAGTCGACAATTTGCTGTTGCCTCACAGGGTTTCTAACGTCAGTGCTTCGTCCAATGCAGGTGTTACCTCATGAACACTCTCGCACAGCCACGCCAACAGTTGCTTCTGGTGGATGACGAAGAGGACGCATTGCTTGAGTTGGCGGAGTTGCTGGAGGGTGAGGGGTTCAACTGCTTTACGGCCACTTCGGTCAAGCTCGCGCTGCAGCATCTGACCCGGCATCCCGATATCGCTTTGGTGATCACCGATTTGCGCATGCCGGAGGAGAGCGGCATGTCGTTGATCAAGCGCTTGCGCGAGCATACGTCGCGCCAGCATTTGCCGGTGATTGTGATGTCGGGGCATGCGGGCATGGATGATGTCAGTGACATGTTGCGCTTGCAGGTGCTGGATCTTTTTCGCAAGCCGATTTATCACGTGCGGTTGTTGGAGACGCTCAATAATCTGTTTCCTCAGCCGCAGGTTTATCTGGTCAAGCGTTGACTTGGCGGCCTCTGAGCCGACCATGTTGGTGGTTTGGGTTGAGTACATATCCATTTCTGCGGTAACGGCGGCTGGCGGTTTCGCCCTTACGGCGACTCACTTTTTTACAAGCGCCTAAAAAAGTAAGCAAAAAACGCTCGCCCCTTACGTACGGCCCCTCGCTAAGGCTCGGGGTTCCTTCGCTGCGGTATTCATCCGGGGGCATTGCCCTCCGGTCGGCTTCGCTTCGACCTACATGCAATGAGTTCGACTGCGTCGAACGGCGCTGCGCGCCAATCCCCGGATAAACACCTCCACTCAGCCTTCCGAGGGGGCGGGTGGATCAAGATCAAGAGCTGCAGGCGAGCTAACGCTCGGCCTGATGAGTGGTGAAGAGCGTGGGTGTACGCCGACCTGCCTTTGCTCTTCTGTGGGAGCGGCGGTGTGGCGATCCGACTTGCCCGCGAAGACTGCCTGCCGGCCGACCTGAACCTGGCGGATGTACCTTGGCCCTGTGGGAGCGGGCTTGCCCGCGAAGGCGGCCTGAAAGCCGACCTGATTATCTGAGTGTACGCAGCCCATCAGGAGCACGCTTCCTCACCATGAATATCAGCCGTTCAGGCCACCGGTCGCCAATGCCCGACCATATGCTCCAGCTCCCCGAGACCCACCAATTGAAAGTCCCCACTCGGCCCCGGCGTACTGGCCAGCAACGTCATTTCACTGGGCAGCCGTACCGGCTTCTTGAACTGCACTTCGATCTCGACATTCGCCACAGGCAGATGCCCGGCCAGCGCAGCCAGGGTGCGCGCCTTGTTCCACAGGCCATGGGCGATGGCGGTCGGGAAGCCGAAGAGTCGGGCGCTGGCCGCGCTCAGGTGAATCGGGTTGTAGTCGCCGGACACCTTGGCGTATTGCCGGCCGATGTCCGAGGGCGCTTTCCAGTGCTCGACTTCGCTCAGGGCCAGGCTCGGTACCAGGCTCTCTTCGAGCGGTTCGCCCTCGAGTTTGACGCCGCGACAGAGCATCCGGCTTTCTGCTTCCCACAGCGGGCCCAACTGATCGTCGAGTGTGGTCAGCAAATCGAACGTTGCGCCTTTGGCGTGGGGTAGCAGGTTCTGCACTTGCACGCTGACGCGCACCCGACTCACCCCGCCCATGGGGCGCAGTACACGAATGCGGTTGCTCAGGTGAATCAGACCCAACAGCGGGAACGGGAAGTCCCTGGCTGTGAGCAGTTGCATCTGCAAGGCAAACCCGAGGATGTGCGGGTAGGTCGGCGGCAGCAGGCCGTTGTCGGCGAAACCACAGACCTTGCGATAGGCCGCCAGGCGCTTGGGATCGACTTCGACCCAGCAACGCAACCCCGAATCGGGCAGGTGGCTGCCAGTGATTTTGCGCCGCGTCGCCGCTCGTGCGTACAACCCCGGCAGGCCGGGTTCGCGGTTGAGTGTGTGCCAGTCGGTGATCATCCTTAAGCTCCCAGAACGCTTTGCCCACATACGCGCAATGCTTGCCCGGTGAACGCGCCGGTGCCCGGTTGCGCGAGCCAGGCCACGGCCTCGGCGACGTCCTGCGGCAGGCCGCCCTGGCCCAGCGAACTCATGCGCCGTCCGGCTTCGCGCAGGCCGAAGGGAATGTGTGCGGTCATCTGCGTTTCGATGAACCCCGGCGCCACGGCGTTGATGCTGATGCCGCGCTCTTGGAGCAGCGGCGCCCAGGCTTGTGCCATACCGATCAACCCGGCCTTGCTCGCCGCGTAATTGGTTTGCCCGCGATTGCCGGCGATGCCGCTGATGGACGCCAGCAGGATCACCCGGCCGTTGTCGTGCAGGGTGCCGCTGTCGAGCAGGGCTTTGGTCAGCACTTGCGGCGCATTGAGGTTGACCGCCAGCACCGCGTCCCAGAATTCCGGGGTCATGTTGGCCAGGGTTTTATCCCGGGTGATGCCGGCGTTGTGCACTACGATGTCGAGGCCATCGGGCAATTGTTCGATCAACTGCGCGGCGGCGTCTTCGGCGCAGATGTCGAGGGTGATGCTGCGCCCGCCGAGGCGCGCGGCGAGCGCTTCGAGATCGGTTTTGGCCGCAGGCACGTCGAGCAGGGTGACGTCGGCACCATCACGGGCCAGGGTTTCGGCGATGGCGGCACCGATACCGCGTGCTGCGCCGGTAACCAGAGCCTTGCGCCCAGCGAGCGGGCGTGTCCAGTCGGTGACTGGCGTCGCGCACGGATTCAAGCGAATGACCTGCCCGGACACGAAGGCGCTTTTCGGCGAGAGGAAAAACCGCAGCGGGCCTTCCAGCTGCGCCTCGGCACCTTCGCCGACGTAGATCAATTGCAGGGTGGCACCGCTGCGTAATTCCTTGGCCAGGGAACGGCCGAAACCTTCCAGGGCACGCTGTGCACTGGCGGCGAACGGGTCGCGCAGGGTTTGCGGGTCACGCCCGAGAATCACCAGGTGCGCACAGTGTTCGAGGTTCTTCATCAGCGGCTGGAAAAACTCGCGCAGTTGCTTGAGCTGATCGGTGTGCAGCAGGTCACTGGCGTCGAATACCACGGCCTTGAGTTTCGGTCCGTGGCCGGGAATCCAGGCCGTGGCCATCGAAGGCTCGGTGCCGTAGCTGTAGATCGCGTCGGTCAGGCGGTTGGCGAAGGCGTTGACGTGTTCGGTCAACGGCCCGCCGCCGATCAGCAGTGCGCCTTCCACAGGTCGCAACCGGCCCGCTTGCCAGCGCTCAAGCCTGGTCGGCGTCGGCAACCCCAGGGCGCCGACCAGGCGGTGGCCGATGGACGAATTGGCGAAGTCGATATAGCGGTCAGACATGGAACGCGCTCCGAAAGCTGGGGATCAAAGTGTGGACCACGAATGGCGATCAGTCGTTCGATCCACGAGATAAGGCCTACGCTTGGTCATTGTAGGAGCTGCCGAAGGCTGCGATCTGTTGATCTTGATTCCAAAAAAGCCAAGTCAAAAGATCGCAGCCTTCGGCAGCTCCTACAGGGGGAGTTTCAATTTTGGCAATTTCATCAGGAGCTTTTCATGACCCAACTGCGCCGCGTCGCGATCATCGGCGGTAACCGGATTCCCTTCGCCCGCTCCAATGGCCCCTACGCCACGGCCAGTAACCAGGTGATGCTCACCGCCGCCCTCGAAGGCCTGATCGAGCGTTACAACCTGCACGGCCAGCGCATCGGCGAGGTGGTCGCCGGGGCGGTGCTCAAATTGTCGCGGGACATGAACCTCACACGTGAGTGCGTACTGGGTTCGCGACTGTCGCCCGCCACCCCGGCCTATGACATCCAGCAGGCGTGCGGCACCGGGTTGGAGGCCGCGCTGCTGGTGGCGAACAAGATTGCCCTGGGGCAGATCGACTGTGGCATTGCCGGTGGCGTGGACACTACCTCGGATGCGCCGATCAGCGTCAGCGAAGGCCTGCGCAAAATACTTCTGCAAGCCAACCGCGCGAAAACCACCGGCGACAAACTGAAAACCTTCCTGCAGTTGCGTCCCAAGCATCTGCTTCCCGAGTTCCCGCGCAACGGCGAGCCGCGTACCGGGTTGTCCATGGGACAGCATTGCGAGTTGATGGCGCAGACCTGGGACATCCCGCGCGAAGCACAGGATCAATTAGCGTTCGAGAGCCATCAGAAACTGGCCGCGTCCTACGCCGAGGGCTGGCACAACGACCTGATGACACCCTTCCTGGGTCTGACCCGCGACAACAACCTGCGCCCGGACTCCACGCTGGAAAAGCTCGCTGCGCTCAAGCCGGCCTACGAGAAAAGCGCCAAGGGCACCCTGACCGCCGGCAACTCCACGCCACTGACCGATGGTGCGTCACTGGTGCTGTTGGGCAGCGAGGAATGGGCCAAGGCACGCGGCTTACCCATCCTGGCCTACTGGCGTGACGGCGAGGCGGCGGCGGTGGATTTCGTCAACGGCGCCGAGGGCTTGTTGATGGCACCGGTCTACGCCGTGCCCCGGTTGCTGGCGCGCAATGGCCTGACCTTGCAGGACTTCGACTACTACGAAATCCACGAAGCCTTCGCCGCGCAGGTGCTGTGCACCTTGAAGGCCTGGGAAGATCCCGAGTACTGCAAAACCCGTCTCGGGCTCGATGCGGCGCTGGGCTCGATCGACCGCAGCAGGCTCAACGTCAAGGGCAGTTCATTGGCGGCGGGGCATCCGTTTGCCGCCACGGGCGGGCGCATCGTCGCCAACCTGGCGAAGTTGCTGGATGCGGCGGGCAAGGGGCGGGGACTGATTTCGATCTGCGCGGCGGGCGGGCAGGGCGTGACCGCCATCCTCGAACGCTGAACACGAAAAAATGTGGAGGCCGCTCCACAGGTTTTTTACCAGGCTCAGATTATGTGAACGACACTGAAGCCTTGTGGGAGCGAGCTTGCTCGCGATGGGGCCATCAGCTTCAACATCTATGTTGACTGATATACCGCCATCGCGAGCAAGGGTTGATGGTGTGCCGGCTGATCAGGTCCGGAACCTGCGCACCAACCCGTCCAGCTCATTCGACAACCCGGCCAGGCTCTGGGAGTCCAGGCGCGCCGAGTTGGCCAGTTCCGCCACCAATTGCGCATCGCCATGGATCTGGCTGATGTGCCGGTTGATGTCTTCGGCCACTTGATGCTGTTGTTCCGCCGCCGTGGCGATCTGGGTGTTCATATCGCGGATCACGTCCACCGACTCGCGGATCTGTCCGAAGCTGTTGCGTGCCTCGCCGATGCGGGTCACCGATTGCTGGGATACTTCCAGGCTGGCGTGCATCTGATGGGCCACCTGGCTGGTGCGTTTGGCCAGATTGCCCAGCAGTCCGTCGATTTCCGCCGTGGAGTCGGCGGTGCGCTTGGCCAAGGCCCGCACTTCGTCGGCCACCACGGCAAAGCCGCGTCCCTGTTCACCGGCACGGGCCGCTTCGATCGCGGCGTTCAGCGCCAGCAGGTTGGTCTGTTCGGCGATCGAACGGATGGTCCCCAGGATCGACTGAATGTCGTTGCTGTCGCGTTCGAGCTGTTGCATCGACTGGGCCGACTGTTCGATTTCCTGGCTCAGGCGATCCACGCTGTTCACCGCCGCGTCGATCTGCTGCTGACCTTCGCGCGCCTGGCGCTGGCCGCTGTCGGCAGACTCCGCGGCCTGGCTGCAAGAGCGCGCGACTTCGTTGGCGGTGGCGACCATTTCGTGGAACGCCGTGGAGACCATGTCCACCGCTTCACGCTGGCGTCCGGCGGCTTCGGCCATGTCGCTGGAGACCTGGGTCGAACTCTTGGACGTGGCGAGGATCTTGCCCGCCGCGCCGCCGATGTTCTGGATCAGGTTGCGAATCGCGGTCAGGAACTGGTTGAACCAGTTGGCCAGTTGCGCGGTTTCATCGTTGCCACGGATTTGCAGGTTCTGGGTCAGGTCGCCTTCGCCCTGGGCGATGCCTTCCAGGCCGCTGGCCACGCTACGGATCGGGCGCACGATGAGGCTGGCGAAACTGGCGCCGACGACGGCGAAGATGACAGCCAGGACGGCGGCGATGATGGCGATCAACCAGGTCAACTGGGTCGCGGAGCTCATCACGTCGTCCTGTTTGATCAGGCCGATGAAGGTCCAGCCCAGTTGCTCCGATGGCCAGACGTTGGCCATGTAGTGCTCGCCGTTCAGCTCCACTTCCACCAGGCCCTTGCCGGCCTTGGCCAGTTGCGCGTAGCCGTCGCCAAGGCTGTTCAGCGGTTTGAAGTTGTGTTCCGGATGTTTCGGGTCCACCAGGACCATGCCGGTGTTTTCCAGCAGCATCAGGTAGCCGGTTTCACCGAGCTTGATCTGCTTGACGATTTCGGTGAGCTGCTTGAGCGTCACGTCGATGCTGACCACGCCACCGTTGGTGCCCAGTTTGTTGTCGATGGTGCGCACGGTGCTGACGTAGGTCGCGTCGTCCTGGGCCCAGTAGTAAGCCTCGGTGCGGAACGGCTTGCCCGGTTTGGCCTGGGCGGCCTTGTACCAGGGGCGCTGGCGCGGGTCGTAGTTATTGAGCTTCGGATCATCCGGCCACGACACATAGCCGCCCGCCGCGGTGCCGAGGATGGCATAGGCATAGGCCGGGTGGCTGTTGCCCAGGTCCTGGAGCAGGGCGAAGACTTTTTTGTCCGCCTCGCCCTGGGGGACGCTCTCGGCGTTGGCGGCCATGTAAGTCTTGAGGCTGTCGTCGGAGTTGCGGATCAGCGGTTGCTTGGCCAGGTAATCGACGTTCTGGCTGATGCCGTCAAAGAACAATTGCATGGCGTTGCTGACCTGACGAATCTCGCGGGCACTGCCGTCGACGAATTCGTCCCTGGCATCACTGCGCAGGTTCAGCACAACGAGGGTGGCGACCAGCACCACGGGCAGGCAGGCGATGATTGCAAACGCCCAGGTCAACTTCTGTTTGATGTTCATCCGCGCTCCAGATTTTCTTGTCGGCCCACGCAGTGCAGATGACTCGCGGTTTATTGGCAGCCGTAAACGTTCTTGGTCAACCCGGATCCTTGAGTGCGGCATCGCTATTGTTGGGGGAGCGATTGTCGGACAAATCACTTTGTCACTTAGGGCTTCGGCCGTTGTCGGAGGAAATTGAGGTCTGTTGGGAAAAATCCTACGGAAGGCATGAGTTGTGTTGTCAGCTTCTGTCGCAATTGCCCTCAATGCCCCTGCACAACAAGTGACGCAGGCTCGGCTATGATCTGGAACGACCCATGGCGGTCGTCGGTTTTACCTGATGAAATCGGTACATTGTGTGCATCTGCAATGTTCATAAGTCGGCAACCCCTCCCCCCCGTGAGTGGATTGCCGTATAACGAATGACTTTCGCGTGTTTGGTAATAAAGGACCCACAATAAAAGCTGATGAAGACTCCAAAACGCATTGAACCCCTGATCGAGGACGGTCTGGTCGACGAGGTGCTGCGCCCACTCATGAGTGGTAAAGAAGCAGCTGTTTATGTGGTGCGCTGCGGCAACGAGTTGCGTTGCGCGAAGGTCTACAAGGAGGCGAATAAACGTAGTTTCCGTCAGGCGGCCGAGTACCAGGAAGGCCGCAAGGTGCGCAACAGCCGTCAGGCCCGTGCGATGGCCAAGGGCTCCAAGTTTGGCCGCAAGGAAACCGAGGACGCCTGGCAGAACGCCGAAGTGGCGGCGCTGTTCCGTCTGGCCAATGCCGGTGTGCGGGTGCCCAAGCCGTTCGACTTTCTCGAAGGCGTGCTGCTCATGGAGCTGGTGGCCGACGAGTATGGTGATGCCGCGCCGCGTCTGAACGATGTGGTGCTGGAGCCGGATCAGGCCCGCGAATATCACGCGTATCTGATTTCCCAGATCGTGCTGATGCTGTGTACCGGTCTGGTGCACGGCGACCTGTCCGAGTTCAACGTCCTGCTGACGCCGACTGGCCCGGTGATCATTGATCTGCCGCAGGCGGTGGACGCGGCGGGCAACAACCACGCGTTCAGCATGCTGGAGCGGGATGTGGGCAACATGGCGTCCTACTTCGGACGGTTTGCGCCGGAGTTGAAGAAGACCAGGTACGCCAAGGAAATGTGGGCCTTGTACGAGGCCGGCACCTTGCACCCGGCCAGTGTCCTGACCGGCGAGTTCGCCGAAACGCAAGAGCTGGCCGACGTGGGCGGCATCATGCGCGAGATCGAGGCCGCGCGCCTGGATGAAGAGCGCAAGCAAGCCGTACGCGCGGCGGACGATGCTCCGCCGGGCAAGACCGAAGAACCGCCTCCGCCATGGATGCAGTGATCGGTTAAAGAAAAACCCGGCTTCGGCCGGGTTTTTTGTGCCCAACTGGCAGCTCCTACCTATAGGCCTATTTCAGGGGCAACACCCCGACTCCAGATTCTTCAGAATCGGGCAATCCGGCCGATGATCGCCATGGCAGTGCTCGACCAGGTCCTGCAAGGTGTCGCGCAACTGGCCCAACTCGCGGATCTTCTGGTTCAACTCGTCGATGTGCTGGCGGGCCAGCGCTTTCACATCGGCGCTGGCGCGCTGGCGGTCTTGCCAGAGGGTCAGCAACTTGCCGACTTCTTCAAGGGAAAACCCCAGGTCCCGCGAGCGCTTGATGAACGCCAGGGTGTGCAGGTCGTCATCGCCGTATACCCGGTAGCCGCTGTCGGTGCGATGGGCTGCCTTGAGCAGGCCGATGGATTCGTAATAACGGATCATCTTTGCACTCAGGCCGCTGTGGCGGGCCGCTTGGCCGATGTTCATCGGTTGTCCTCCAGGTCCTTGGGTTTCCAGGTTTTCAACAGTAGCGCATTGCTCACCACACTGACGCTCGACAACGCCATGGCCGCACCGGCCAGCACTGGATTGAGGAAGCCGAACGCCGCCAGCGGAATGCCGATCAGGTTATAGACGAAGGCCCAGAACAGGTTCTGCCGGATCTTGGCGTAGGTCTTGCGGCTGATCTCCAATGCGGCCGGCACCAGTCGCGGATCGCCGCGCATCAGGGTGATGCCGGCCGCGTGCATGGCGACGTCGGTGCCACCCCCCATGGCGATGCCGATGTCGGCCGCTGCCAGTGCCGGGGCGTCGTTGATGCCGTCGCCGACCATTGCCACCACGCCGGTTTGTTTCAGTGCGGCGACTGTGGCGGCTTTGTCTGCCGGCAGCACTTCGGCATGCACATCCTGGATGCCCAGCGCCTCGGCGACCGCCTTGGCGCTGCCACGATTGTCGCCGGTCAGCAGGTGGCTGCTGATGTTCCGTGCGTTCAGTTGTTGCACCGCTTGCAGCGCGCCGGGCTTGAGGGTGTCACCGAAGGCGAACAGGCCCAGCACCTGTGGTTCGGGGGATTGTTCGATCAGCCAGGACAAGGTCCGGCCTTCGCTTTCCCACGCGGTCGCCGAGTCGGCCAATGGCCCTGCATGCAAGCCGCTGTCTTCCAGCAGGCGCCGATTGCCCAGCGCCAGGCGACGCCCATCGAGGTTGCCGGCGATACCACGACCGGTCAGGGACTGGCTGTCGCTGACATCGGCCACCTTCAATCCACGCTCGGCACAGGCATCCAGAACAGCCTTGGCCAGCGGGTGCTCACTGCCGCGTTGCAGGGCGCCGGCCAATTGCAGCAGGCTCGCCTCATTCCCGTCGATGGCACTCAGATGAGCAATGCGCGGGGCGCCGGAGGTCAGGGTGCCGGTCTTGTCGAACACCACCGCGCTGACTTCATGGGCACGCTCCAGTGCTTCGGCATCTTTGATCAAAATCCCGTGGCGCGCCGCCACGCCGGTTCCCGCCATGATCGCCGTCGGCGTGGCCAGGCCCAGGGCGCACGGGCAGGCGATCACCAGCACCGCCACGGCATTGATCAGCGCGGTCTCCATCGGCGCGCCGTACAGCCACCAGCCGATCAGGGTGGCCAGGGCAATCAGCAGCACGGTGGGCACGAATACCTGGCTGACTTTATCCACCAGTTTCTGGATCGGCGCTTTTGCGGCCTGTGCGTCTTCCACCAGACGGATGATCCGCGCCAGTACGGTTTCCGCACCGAGGGCCTGGGTGCGCACCAGCAACCGGCCTTCACCGTTGATCGCGCCACCGGTGACTTTGTCGCCGGGCTGCTTAGGCACCGGCAGGCTCTCGCCGCTGATCAGGGCCTCATCGGCGTGGCTCTGGCCTTCAACCACTTCGCCGTCCACCGGGAAGCGTTCGCCGGGTTTGACCATCACCAGGTCATTGAGGCGCAGGGCGCTGATGGCGACGTCTTGCTCGTGGCCATCGGTCACCCGAATCGCCCGTTCCGGGCGCAAGGCTTCGAGGGCTCGGATGGCGCTGGCGGTCTGGCGCTTGGCGCGGCTTTCCAGGTACTTGCCCAGCAGCACCAGGGCAATCACCACCGCCGAGGCTTCGAAATAAAGATGCGGCATGCGCCCGGCGGCGGTGGCCCATTCGTACAGGCTCAAGCCATAACCGGCGCTGGTACCCAGGGCCACCAGCAGGTCCATGTTGCCGGCTCCGGCGCGCACGGCTTTCCAGGCGGCGACGTAGAACCGCGCTCCGAAGATAAATTGCACCGGCGTGGCCAAGGCGAATTGCGCCCAGGCCGGGAGCATCCAGTGCACACCGAATGGCTGCAGCAGCATCGGCAATACCAGTGGCAAGGCGAGGGCAAAGGCGATGATCAAGGCCAGGCGTTCGCGGTGCAGGCGCTGTTGCTGATTGTCGGTTGGCGGGTGTTCGGCTTCCCAGATGCTGGCGCTGTAGCCAGCCTTTGTCACAGCGGCGATCAAGGTCTGCGGATCGACCTGGCCGAGCAGTTCAAGGTGGGCGCGTTCGTTGGCCAGGTTGACGCTGACGCTTTTCACACCGGCCACCTTGCCCAGCGCACGTTCGACCCGACCGACGCAGGACGCGCAGGTCATGCCGTCGATGCTCAGTTCCAGGCTCTGTTGCGGCACGCTGTAGCCGGCCTTGGCCACGGCATCCATCAGGGCCGGCAAGCTGTCGCTGGGTGCCTGGACCCGCGCCTGCTCAGTGGCGAGGTTGACGCTGACGGCACTGGCGCCAATGACTTTGCTCAAGGCGCGCTCGACCCGCCCGGCGCAGCTGGCGCAGGTCATGCCGGCAATCGGCAGGTCGAACGTGGTGGATTCGGACATCGGTCGCACTCCCTGTAGTAGATGACCACAGGATCAACCTTGCCATGCTGGCAAGGTCAAGTGCCATGATTCAGATCAAGCCGCCGCTCAGTAGCCGAGACCGGCGCGCTTGAGGTACATCCCTTCCTGCGTCATCGCGATCCGGTACTTGAGCACATCCCCGGCCTTGAGCTGGATATCCTGTGAGCCCGGAGCGAGCATGCCCGGATTGCAACCCGGCATCTGACCCGGAAGCAACTTGAGGCGCAGCGAGACGATGCCCGGCGGCAGGTTGAACGAGGTGCTCTGTTCCTGAAACAGTCGTGCCGCCAGTTGATCCTGGATGTACACACCGATCTCGCAGCTGGTCGCGACTTCCAGTCGCTCGCGGGAAATGATCAGCACGCCATAATCCTGAGCGGCATTGACCGAAGGCATGGCGGCGAAAAGGCTGAGAAAGCCAAACAGGCTGAAAACTGACCAGCGCATGGCTGAATCTCCTGAGTTCGAGTCATTGATGGACGCAGCTTGGCCGAGCGTCGCGCCGATTGCCAGCCCGGCAGCTAACTTCAGAACTTGACCTTGCCATGGTGGCAAGCTCGAAACTGGGCTCAACCCTCGGAAAAGGAGTCATCCCATGCAAGTGTTCAACGTTGAAGGCATGTCTTGTGGTCACTGCGTCAAGGCCATTACCCAGGCAGTCCAGGCTAAAGACCCTGCGGCCAGTGTGCGGGTCGATCTGGCGGCCAGGGAGGTCGGTGTCGAAAGTGCGCTGACCGCCGAACAGGTGATCGAGGCGATCAGTGAAGAGGGTTACGGCGTCAAACTGGCCTGAATTTGATAGTTAGCGAGCTACCGGAATGTTCAAGGCGTCCATGCGCGGCTAGACTGTCGGGCTGCCGACCTCTGCCCCACTGGATGCCTGATGAACTTTCGTACCATTCTGATTCTCGGCGCCTTGAGCGCTTTCGGTCCGCTGGCGATCGATTTCTACCTTCCGGCCTTCCCGGCCATGGCCCAGGCTTTCGGGACGGACGAAAATCACGTTCAGATGACGTTGGCGGTGTACTTCCTCGGCTTGTCCATCGGTCAGTTGGCCTATGGCCCGGTGGCGGATCGTTTCGGGCGACGCATTCCGTTGCTCATCGGTGTCGGCCTGTTCACCGCTGCATCCGTGGCGTGTGCCTATGCACCAAACCTGGAATGGCTGATCGGCGCGCGTTTCATCCAGGCGTTGGGCGGCTGCGCGGGGATGGTGATATCCCGGGCGGTGGTCAGCGACAAGTGTGATGCTGTAGGGTCGGCGAAAGTCTTTTCGCAGCTGATGCTGGTGATGGGGCTTGCCCCCATCCTCGCGCCATTGCTGGGTGGGTTGTTGGTCAACACCACAGGCTGGCAGTCGATCTTCCTGGCCTTGACCGGTTTCAGTGCGCTGGCGGGGCTGGCGGTTGCGACGGGATTGCCGGAAAGCATGCCGGCCCACATGCCGCGTCAACCGTTGTCGGGTGCGCTGCGTCAGTACGGCCGGTTGTTGGCTGACCCGATATTTCTTGGCCATGCCCTGACCGGGGGCATCGCCATCGCCGGGATGTTTGCCTACATCGCCGGTTCACCGTTCGTGTTCATCAAACTCTATGGCGTCCCGGCGGAACATTTCGGCTGGCTGTTCGGCATCAATGCGGCGGGCTTCATTCTGGTGGCGCAGGTCAACGCCCGCTTGCTGGCCAAACGTGGCCCGGCGTTTTTGCTGGCGCGCGCCGTGTGGGTTTACCTGGCGGCCGGACTGACGCTGTTCGCGATCAGCTCCCTGCACACCGCTCAACTGTGGCCGGTGTTGCTCCCGTTGTTCGTCTGCATTGCCAGCCTCGGCTGCATCCTGCCCAACGCCTCGGCCTGTGCGATGAACGGGCAGGGCGCACGGGCCGGCAGCGCGTCGGCGCTGCTCGGTTGCCTGCAATTCAGCGTGGCTGCCGGCGCCTCCGCACTGGTGGGCGTGCTGCACGACGGCAGCGCCGTGCCGATGGCCATGGTCATCAGCCTGTGTGGAATTCTGGTGGTGAGCGCAGCGGTGCTCACCCGGCGGTTGCAAAATGCCCGGGCGTTGGCGCAAGCCCAGGTTTGAGGCCGGAGTCAGCCGGCTGCACGCTGCGCAAGGAGGACGGGAATCTGGTGAGGGGCCTGGATGCGGGCTTCAAGGGTGCGCGTGAAAGCGCGCGCTTCTGCTTCGCTGCGGAACGTCACAGCATGTTGGTCTAAGCGAACTTGCCATTGGGATTTTGCCAGTTCTTTTATCAGGATCTTCATAGCCGAACTCCTCTCGCAAAAGATGTCTCGTAAAAGAATGCCTCGCAGGAGATTCGATTGTAGTCCCGTATACGGTCACCATTGTGACAAGGATCAACTGTCTGACTGACGGTTTGTAACTAAAAAAAACGCGGCTTTTTCGAGGGGGCCACAGAGGCTGCCTGCGACCGGGATTGCCCGGTCGCAGGCGGAAAACAGCGGAAAGCGATGAAATCAGCGGTGGTTTTTTTCAGCGCTTCAGAATCCTTCCAGCACAATCTTGCCTTTGGCCTTGCCGCTTTCCAGCAGGGCATGGGCCCGGCGCAGATTGGCCGCGTTGATCGTCCCGAAGTGTTCGCCAACCGTGGTTTTCAATGTCCCGGCATCGATCAACCCGGCGACGCGATTGAGCAGGTTGTGCTGCTCGATCATGTCCGCGGTTTCAAACAGCGAACGGGTGTACATGAACTCCCAGTGCAGTGACAGGCTCTTGCGCTTGAGCTTGGTCACGTCCAGCGACTTGGGATCATCGATCAGCGCCAGTTTGCCTTGGGGTGCCAGAGCCTCGATCAGTTGGTCCAGGTGATGGTCGGTTTGCGTCAGGCTGGCGACGTGGGTGACCTGATCCACACCGGCATGCTTGAGTGCTTCGCTCAGTGGCTGGCTGTGGTCGATCACCAGGTCGGCGCCCAGCTCTTTTACCCAGCTTTGGGTTTGCGCACGCGAAGCGCTGCCGATGACTTTCAGGGCCGTCAGTTGGTGAGCCAGTTGCGTAAGAATCGAGCCCACGCCACCCGCCGCGCCGACGATCAACAGGCTCTGGCCTTCATCGGTTTTGCCTTCGGCTACCTGCAAGCGCTCGAACAACAGTTCCCAGGCAGTGATCGCGGTGAGCGGCAGGGCAGCGGCTTCGGCGAATCCGAGGGTCTTCGGCATGTGGCCGACGATGCGCTCGTCCACCACATGCAACTCGCTGTTGCCGCCCGCACGGGTGATGGAGCCGGCGTAGAACACCTTGTCGCCGACCTTGAACAGCGTCACTTCACTGCCCACGGCCTTGACCACACCGGCCACGTCCCAACCCAGCACCTTGGCCGCGCCGCCCTCAGGCTGGACGTTCTGGCGCACCTTGGTGTCCACCGGGTTGACCGAGATGGCCTTGACTTCCACCAGCAAGTCGCGGGGGCCGGCGACCGGCTCCGGCAGTTCGATGTCTTGCAGCGCCTGGTCGTCACTGATCGGCAACGAGGCGTAGTAGGCAATGGCTTTCATGGGCGGCTCCGGAACACTGATAAAGAAGAGATTCGATGGGGCAGATGATTGGCTATTTCTACTGAAGATAAAACCGGCTAAAAGAGCAGTCTCTTTCAATATTTTTTTGATAATCGGAGCTCTGATGCTGCGTTTCGATGACTTGCAGTTGTTTGTCCGGGCGGCGGACCTGGGCAGTCTGTCCGCCGCTGCGCGGGGCATGGACATGTCAGCGGCGGTGGCCAGCGCGGCGCTCAAGCGCATCGAACAACAACTCGGCGCCCGATTGTTGGCCCGCTCGACCCGCAGCCTGCGCCTGACCGCCGAAGGCGAGGGCTTTCTCGAATACGCCCGCGCGGCCCTGAGCAATCTCGACGAGGGCCGGCGATTGCTGGCCAGTGGTCAGGACCAGGTCAGCGGGGTGCTGCAACTGTCGGCGCCATCGGACTTTGGCCGCAATCTGCTGCTGCCCTGGCTCGACGAGTTTCAACGCGAGCATCCGAAACTCACCGTGCGCCTGCTGCTGGGGGACCGCATCGCCGACCTGTTCCGCCAACCGGTAGACATTGCCCTGCGTTACGGAGAACCAGAGGACTCCAGCCTGGTGGCGCTGCCCATCGCCCCGCAGAACCGCCGGGTGTTGTGCGCCGCTCCCGGCTATCTGGCCCGGCATGGCGAGCCGCGGCATCTGGAGCAACTGGCACAGCACAATTGCCTGTTGTACATGCTCGGCAGCCGGGTCCACGATCACTGGAGTTTTCACGACGGCAAGCGCGAAGTCAGCCTGACCGTCAGCGGCGATCGTTTCAGTGACGATGCCGATGTCGTGCGCCTTTGGGCCGTGGCAGGTGCCGGGATCGCTTACAAGTCCTGGCTCGATGTGGCCGCCGATGTACTGGCCGGCCGCTTGAAGGTGCTGATGCCGGAACTGCTCTGTGAGCGCGCACCGTTGAATCTGTTGTGCGCCCATCGCGCACAGTTGAGTAAGCCGGTGAACCTGTTGCGTGAAATGCTTGCCGGACGATGCGCCCTTTTGAGTAGTCAATTTCCGGGCTTATCGGATATCGATCATTAGTCGCACGAAAAAAGAGAAATTTCCCTCAGGAACGATCACCACCTACGCCGGGCGGAGGAAAGGATCCGCCGACCAACCCGCATATACTAGCGCCCTCATCATGTCAGTAGCGTCGATCCCCAATGGCGGGTCCACGTTCGAGTCGGCCCGGCTGAACGTCATCCTTCTGGCCTACGCAGCATCGACCAGGCAGCGCAAATGAGTGAGCAAGGCGTTGCCGGGCTTATGGCAGTTTCCACGGATTGGCCGACGACACATTACTGGTCAAGATTTCTCTGGGCAGTAGACGAAACGATTCAACAGGGAGTGAATACATGGAACATGCACCTTGCATCAGCCAGATCGCCACGTTGCTGGCTGACCCAAAGCGCAGCGCAATGATGTGGGCCTTGATGGATGGTTCGGCGCGAACAACCGAAGAGTTGGCATTGCTGGCCGGTCTGTCATCGTCGTCGGCCAGTGCACATTTGGGGCGTTTGTCGGCCGGAGGTCTGCTGAAGGTTGAAAACCGCGGCCGCAAACGCTTCTTCCGCCTGGCTGCTCCCGAGGTCGGGGCGGCAATCGAAGCACTGGCCAGCGCGACCTTCGCCAGCGCCCCCCAGGATATTCCGGACGTATTCAAGCGCAATGCGCCTCTGGTCAAACCCCGGGCGGTGCGTTCGCCATTGTTGAGTGCCCGACTGTGTGACGATCACATGGGAGGCACCCTGTCCGCCGATCTGTATCAGCGACTGCTGGAGGCTGGCTGGATCGAGCACTTCGATCAGCGGGTCACGGTCACCCTCAAGGGCGCGACGGAATTGGCGGCACGGGGAGTGTTCATCCAGGCGCTGACCCATCACAACGGCAGGGTTGCCTGCGCGTGCCCTGACTGGAGCGAAAGACGTCCGCACTTGGGTGGCTCGCTGGGCGCGGCATTGTTGCAGTTGTTCATGCAGTCGGGGTGGTTGAGCCTGCCCAACGATTCCCGAGCCTTGCAGGTGACGGCTTCCGGGCAACGCGAGATCTGTCGCTTTGCCCGGGAAACCGAGTTGGAGATGGCGCTTTAGTGCACCGTTGCGGGAGCGAATGTACTCACTCCCACGGGGCATTGGCGCCGAACCTTACGGTTTCACCAACCGCGCATCGAGGCTGTTCTGCGCCAGGCGCCTGGCCTGATCCTGGGTCATGCCCAGATGGGTGTGCAGTGCATGGAAGTTCTCGGTGACATAGCCACCGAAGTACGCCGGGTCATCGGAGTTCACGGTCACTTTCACGCCGCGTTCCAGCATGTCGAGGATGTTGTGCTGTGACATGTGATCGAACACGCAAAGCTTGGTGTTCGACAACGGGCACACGGTCAGCGGGATCTGCTCGTCGATGATTCGCTGCATCAGGCGTTCGTCTTCGATAGCGCGCACGCCATGGTCGATTCGCTGGATTTTCAGCAGGTCGATGGCTTCCCAGATGTACTCGGGCGGGCCTTCTTCACCGGCGTGGGCGACGGTCAGGAAGCCTTCGTGACGGGCACGGTCGAACACGCGCTGGAACTTGCTTGGCGGGTGGCCCATCTCGGAGCTGTCCAGGCCCACGGCGACGAACGCATCGCGGAACGGCAGCGCCTGGTCGAGGGTTTTCTGTGCTTCGTCTTCGCTCAGATGGCGCAGGAAGCTCAGGATCAAGCCACTGGTGATGCCCAGTTGCTGCTCACCATCCTTGAGCGCGGCGGCGATGCCGTTGAGCACCACCTCGAACGGGATGCCACGGTCGGTATGGGTCTGCGGGTCGAAGAACGGTTCGGTGTGAATCACGTTCTGTTCCTTGCAGCGCAGCAGGTACGCCCAGGTCAGGTCATAGAAGTCCTGGGACGTGCGCAGCACATCGGCACCCCGGTAATACAGGTCGAGGAACTCCTGCAGGTTGTTGAAGGCATACGCCTTGCGCAAGGTTTCGACGTCGTTCCATGGCAAGGCAATCTTGTTGCGCTCGGCCAGGGCAAACAACAGCTCGGGCTCCAGCGAGCCTTCCAGGTGCAGGTGCAATTCTGCCTTGGGCAGGGCGTTCAGCCAGTCGTACATAATTCTTTTCTCATCAGGTGCAATGGTCGCCATTCTACAGAGGGTTGCCGCAACAATTGGTAAAACCTGACCAGGCGGTTCATCACATCGTTTCCAGTTCCCGTCGATAAGCGTAAGTATCGGCGAAGCGCGAGAGCAGGAACTCGGCGCAGGTGGTGGCCGGATATTTCGCCGGGTGCAATGCGTCCTGACAGCCGGGCAGGCAGTCGATGCGGGTGTCCGGGTGCGGTTCGGCGAAAAACGGCATCGAGTAACGATCCACGCCGAGGGGGCTGATCACCCGGTGCGGCGTCGACAGGTAACGGTCGTTGCTCCAGCGCGCCATCATGTCGCCGAGGTTGACCACGAACGTACCTTCGATCGGCGGTGCGTCGATCCATTCGCCTTTGACGTTGCGGACCTGCAAGCCACCGGCGGCGTCCTGATAGAGCAGGGTGATACAACCGTAGTCGGTGTGCGCCCCGGCACCTTGCTGCTCTTCGGAACTGGCGGTGTGGCGCGGCGGGTAATGAATCATCCGCAGTACGCTGACCGGGTCATTGAAACGTGTGTCGAAGAAATCGCGCTCAATCCCCAGCGCGATGGTCATGGCCCGCAACAGTGTTTGCGCCAGGGCTTGCATGTCGATGTAGTGCTGTTCCATCAACGCTTCCCAGCCGGGGATGGACGGATGGCGATTGGGCCCGCGCAAGGGTTTTTCCGCCAGTACGTCAGGGTGCCCGGCCGGCAGGTGCAGGCCCATGTCGAAGGTTTCCTTGAGGTCGCTGGGCTTGCTTGGGTCCAATTGCTCGGTGGCAATGGCGCCGTAACCGCGATGGTGACGGGTCTGGGTGATGTCGATCTTGAGCTTTTCGGCGGTGGGTTGGGCGAAGAAGCGCTTGGTATGGTCAAGCAGTTCGTCGATTCGCGCAGTGCTGATCGGGTGGCCCTTGATGTAGAAAAATCCCCACTCGCGGCAGGCGAGGTCGATTTGCCCGGCCACGGCTGGCCAGGCGGATGGGTCGTCGCTGTAGAGCGGGGTAATGTCGATGATGGGGAGTTGGTTCATGCGCAGTCCTTAAGAACGCTGAAGATCCAATGTGGGAGCGGGCTTGCTCGCGAAAGCGGTGTATCAGGCGACATCTATATCGACTGTGATGACGCCTTCGCGAGCAAGTCGGATCGCCGCACCGCCGCTCCCACAGGGGAGTTGTGCTGTGGCTGAGAACTTACTTCGGAATCTCGGCCTTCATGCCTTCCACGTAGTAATTCATCGACGCCAGTTCCGCCGTGGTCGCGCTCGCGCCCGCCGGGATTTTCTCGACCCCGGCCTGATCCTTGATCGGCCCGGTGAACAGTTGCAGCGCACCGCTCTTGATGTCGGCAATGAGCTGCTCGGCTTCGCTCTTCACCGACGCAGGCACCAGGTCGCTGATCGGCAGCTCAACGGTGCCTTCCTTCAAACCGCCCCAATAGTCCTGGGGTTTCCAGTCATGGTCGATCACGCTTTGGGTTGCCTGGACGTAGTGCGGGCCCCAGTCGTTGACGATGGAGGTCAGCACCGCTTTCGGCCCGAAGTGCGCCATGTCCGAAGCGTAGCCCACGGCATACACGCCGCGACGTTCGGCGGCCTGGATCGGCGCGGGGCTGTCGGTGTGCTGGAACACCACGTCCACGCCCTGGTCGATCAGTGCGTTGGCGGCGTCCGCTTCCTTGCCCGGATCGAACCACGAGTTGACCCACACCACCTTGATCTCGGTGCCGGGGTTGTACTTGTTCAGGGCCAGTTGGATGGCATTGATGTCGCGGATCACTTCCGGGATCGGGAACGAGGCGACGTAGCCGATTTTTTTGGTCTTGGTCATCTTCGCCGCGAGGAAGCCACCGACGTAGCGGCCCTCGTATGTCCGCGCCAGGTAAGTGCCGAGGTTCTTGTCCTGCTTGTAGCCGGTGGCGTGTTCGAAGGTCACCTTGGGAAACTGTTTGGCGACTTTCACGGTCGGGTTCATGTAGCCGAAGGAGGTGGTGAAGATCAGGTCGTATTTGTCCTTGGCCATGTTGCGGATCACTCGCTCGGCGTCGGCGCCTTCGGCGACGTTTTCCACGTAGTTGGTGGTGATCTGCGAGCCGAGTTTTTCCGCGAGTTCCTTGCGCCCCTGTTCATGCTGATACGTCCAGCCGTGGTCACCGATCGGACCGATATAGACGAAGCCGACTTTCAGCGGATCGGCGGCTGCGGCGGTCAGGCTGGCGCTCAAACCGATGGCTGCCGCAACGGCGCAAAGCAGCTTCTTCAACGGACGGTTGTGCATGAATTGGAACTCCATTTTGTTGTGAGGTTGGCTGGGCTCTCTGGCTTGCACAGGGCAATGCAAATTGCTGACCAACAAGACAACAAAACATGAATCCGCGGTGATGCTATCGCGAGCAGGCTCGCGACAGGTCCTTGAAGTCCGATAACAGTGCATGTCCTTGCACGGTTGCCATCCACTGGTGCGCCAATCCACAAAACCAATGTGGGAGCGGGCTTGCTCCCACATGTTTTACTCGGTGTTTGTCAGGTCCCTGCAATCAACTGTCGAGCCGCCTGGCTGTGGTCAGCAATCAAGCCTTTCAGATCCAGCCCTTCGACCTGCCCATCGATCACCCGCCACTTGCCGCCGACCATCACTCGATCCGCGCGATCAGCACCACACAACAGCAGCGCCGAGACCGGATCATGACTGCCGGAGAAGCGCAGTTCATCGAGCTTGAACATCGCCAGGTCGGCCTGCTTGCCCACCGCCAATTCGCCGATATCGGTACGGCCCAGCAGGCTTGCCGAACCCTTGGTCGCCCAGCCCAGCACGCGCTCCGGGGTGATCTTCTCGGCGCCGTAGCGCAGGCGCTGGATGTACAGGGCCTGGCGCGCTTCGAGCATCATGTTCGAGGCATCGTTGGACGCCGAACCGTCCACGCCCAAACCAAGCAAGGCACCGGCATCGGTCAATTCGATGCTCGGGCAGATGCCCGAAGCCAGGCGCATGTTCGAACTCGGGCAATGGCAAATGCCGGTGCCGGCGGCGCCGAGGCGGGCGATTTCGTCCGGGTTGAAATGGATGCCATGGGCCAGCCAGGTGCGCGGGCCGAGCCAGCCGACACTGTCCAGATAGTCCACGGTGCGCAGGCCGAAGCGTTGCAGGCAGAAATCCTCTTCGTCGAGGGTTTCTGCCAGGTGGGTGTGCAGGCGCACGTCGAGTTTGTTCGCCAGTTCGGCGCTGGCCGACATGATTTCCGGCGTCACCGAGAACGGCGAGCACGGTGCCAGGGCGATCTGGATTTGCGCGCCGTCACCGCGTTCGTGGTACTCGGCGATCAGGCGCTGGCTATCGGCGAGGATCACTTCGCCTTCCTGCACGGTCTGTTGCGGCGGCAAGCCACCGTCCTTTTCGCCGAGGCTCATGGAACCGCGGGTGAGCATGGCGCGCATGCCCAGCTCGCGAACGCTTTCGACTTGCACGTCGATCGCGTTTTCCAGACCTTCCGGGAACAGGTAGTGGTGGTCGGCGGCGGTGGTGCAACCGGACAGCAGTAATTCAGCCAACGCGACCTTAGTGGCGAGGGCGAGTTTTTCCGGGGTCAGGCGTGCCCAGACCGGGTACAGGGTTTTCAGCCACGGGAACAGCGGCTGATTGACCACCGGCGCCCAGGCGCGGGTCAGGGTTTGATAGAAGTGGTGATGGGTGTTGATCAGGCCCGGCAGGATCACATGTTCGCGGGCATCGAACACTTCATTGCACGGGGCGGACGGTTGTTGACCGGCGCCGAGTACTTCGACGATCAAACCGTCTTGCAGCACCAGGCCACCACGGGCATCGAGACCGTTGGAGGTGAAAATGGCGAGGGGATTCTTTAACCAGGTACGGGTCGCAGGCATGTTGGCCGGCTCCTCTGAAAGTTGGGTTCAGGGTTGCCAGCTCAGTGTTGCCCTGTCTGCTGATCCAGGTTCGCCGGGGAGGCGAGGTGCGAAGTGTCGATCAAAACGCTCTGGCGGGCAAGCCCAACCCGACAGGACAACACCCCCCTGTGGGCGGCGGTGATTACCAGGGAATGGTTTCGCCCCGGTAATTGATGAAGTGATGCCCGCCCTTGCCGACATACGCATTCACCTGATCGACCAGGCCACGGGTGCTGGTTTCCACGTCAATGTCCGCGCCTTCACCCCCCATGTCGGTTTTCACCCAGCCCGGGTGCAGCGACAGCACGGTGAGCCCGGTTTCGCCCAACTGAGTGACGAAGCTGTTGGTCATGGAATTCAGCGCCGCCTTGCTGGCCTTGTACAGGGCCAGTTCCGGCGCATCGGGCATGGTCACGCTGCCCAGCACCGAACTCATGAACGCCAGCACGCCGGTGTCCGGGCGGATCCGGTCGACAAAACGCTGGGCCAGGTTGATTGGCGCCACGGCGTTGGTGAAAAACAGCTGGCCGACTTCGGCCATTGTCGCGCCGCCGTTCGGCGTCTGGACCTCCGGCCCCTTGACCCCGGCATTGACGAACAACAGGTCAAACACATCGGCCTTGAGTTGTTGGCTCAGGGCGGACACTGCCTGCTGATCGTCCATGTCGAGCTTTTCGATCCGCACATCGCCCAGGGCCTGCAAGGCTTCGGCTTTTTGCGGGTCGCGCACGGTGGCGGTGACTTGCCACCCATCGGCCAGCAGGGTTTTCACCAGCCCGAGGCCAAGCCCCCGGGAGGCGCCAATGATGAGTGCGGTTTTTGCCTTGGACATGAGTGGCTTCCTTGAAAGGTCAGGATTGTGGATTCAATGGACACTGTTGCCCGAGCCGTTGTTGCAACTCTTCGCGCAGCGCGCCGAGTTCGGCCATGCGGGTTTCGATCAGTTTGAGTTTGTCTTGCAGCAGCTGCGTGACGGCGGTGTCCGGATCGGGCGATTGCCAGATTGTAGCGACGCTGTTGCCGATCTCGCCGAGGGTAAAGCCCAGTCGTTGAGCGGTCTTGATGTATTGCACCAGTTGCACCACGTCTGGCGGATAGTCGCGATACCCGTTGGCGCTGCGTTGTGCCGCAATCAATCCGCGCTGCTCGTAGAAGCGCAGCGTGTCGCGGCTGACGGCGCTGGCCTGGGCTAATTCACCGATGCGCATCATGACGTCTCGAGGGGGCTTGACCCTGGAGCATACTCCAGGCTTTAGCCTTGTTGCTCCCTGGATTGATGGAGCAATGTCGATGTGGACTACAACGCAATATCGCCGGTTGGTGCAAGGCAGTGCCTGGTATGACCTGATCGTGACGGTCGCGTTCGTCACGCCGTGGAGTTTTGCTGCGTTGCATGGTCTTTTGACAGGGGTGAGCCAGGCGCTGAGTTTGCCCGGTGAGCTGCCACCGTTCGAACCGGTGCACATGCTGATGGCGAATCTGCTGGGGTCGATTGTCTGCGTATGGGCGGTGCTGCGGATTCGTGATCCGCAGCAGGTTTATGGGCGCTATGACGCCGTGGCCAGGTTTCTGTTCTCGACCTGGCAGGGTTATGCCCTGATCCAGGGCGCGAGTTCGCTGCTGGTGGTTTTTCTGGTGTTTGAATTGGCATGGGGCGTGGTTCAGGTGTTGCCTGTTCGGACGCCTTCGTCGGAACGCCGCCCGGAGCAAGCCCGCTCCCACATTTGACCGAGTTCACACCCATCCAGTGTGGGAGCGGGCTTGCTCGCGAAGAGGCCAGACCAGACAACCACTAATGCCCAGCCTGCCACGGCTGCCCCAATGACACTGGCGCATACAACCGTGTGCGCAGCGCATCCCGTGACAGCAGCACCAGCACCACAATGGTCGCGACATACGGCAGCATCGCCAGCAGACTGGACTCAATCGCCAGTCCCAATCCCTGCGCCACCAGGTGCAGGATGCTGGCGAGCCCGAACAGGTAGGCGCCGAGCAGCAGGCGCCACACCCGCCAACTGGCGAACACCACCAGCGCCAGGGCAATCCAGCCACGCCCGGCGCTCATGTTCTCCGCCCACATTGGTGTGTAAGCCAGGGACAGATATGCCCCGGCCAACCCAGCCATCGCACCGCCGAACAACACCGCCAGCGTGCGCACAGCCAGCACCGGCAAGCCCATGGCGCTGGCCGCATCCGGGTTTTCCCCGACCGCCTGGATGATCAGCCCGGCGCGGCTTTTCAGAATCACCCAGGCCACCAGCGCAAACAGCGCGAACGACAGATACACCAACAGGTCCTGGGCAAACAGCATCCGCCCGATCAGCGGGATTTCACTCAGGTAGGGAATCGCCATCGGCTCGAACCCCGCCAGTGGTTTGCCGACCCACGCTGAGCCGACGAAGGTCGACAGGCCCACGCCGAAAATTGTCAGGGCCAGGCCGGTGGCCACCTGATTGGCGTTGAACACCAGTGCCACCAGGGCAAACAGCGATGACAACAGCATCCCGGCGAGCATCGCCAGCAACACGCCGAGCCACAGGTGGCCGGTGTTGAACGCGACGATGAAACCGATCACCGCGCCAAACAGCATCATGCCTTCCTGGCCGAGGTTGAGGACGCCGCTTTTCTCGCAGATCAGTTCCCCCAGCGCCACCAGCAGCAACGGCGTACCGCAGCGGACCATGGCGTAGAAAATATTGCTCAGCAGATCGATATCCATCACAGCGCTCCTGCTTGTACGGCGGTGGTTTGTGCGCGGCGGGTCCAGCGCAGGTTCAAGCGCGGTCGGTAGAGGATCAGCACATCACTGGCCAGCAGGAAAAACAGCATCATGCCCTGGAACAATTGGGTGATCGCTTGCGGCAGGTTCAGGCTCATTTGTGCGCTTTCGCCGCCGATGTACAGCAGCGCCATCAACAGGCTGGAAAACAATATGCCGACAGGATTCAGACGGCCGAGAAATGCCACGGTGATCGCCGCATAGCCGTAGCCCGGCGAGACCTGCGGCACCAGTTGGCCGATGGGGCCGGTAACTTCGCAAACACCGGCAAGCCCCGCCAGGCCGCCGCTGATCAACAGAGCGAGCCAGATCAGACGCTTCTGGCGAAAGCCGACGAAACCGGCGGCCCGCTTGTCCAGCCCGAGCACCTTGATCTGGAAACCGACAAAGCTTTTTTGCAACAACACCCACACGGTCACCAACACGAGCAGGGCGAAGTAAACCCCGGCGTGGACCCGGCCATCTTCCATCAGCAGCGGCAAGCGGCTGGCGTCGCCGAACATCGCCGATTGCGGAAAATTGAAACCTTCCGGATCTTTCAGTGGCCCGTGCACGCAATACAACAAAAGGTTCAGGGCGATGTAATTGAGCATGATGCTGGTGAGGATCTCATTGGCGTTGAAGCGCGTGCGCAACCACGCCGTCAGCCCGGCCCACGCAGCTCCGGCCAAGGTGCCGGTGAGCAAGATCAGCACCAGCGCCCAGCGACTTTGCATGTCGACGATGTTCACTGCCAGCGCACTGCCGGCCAACGCACCGAGCAGCAGTTGACCTTCGGCACCGATGTTCCAGATGCGCGCCTGATAGGCGACGGCCAGGCCCAATGCGCAGAGCAGAATCGGCAGGGCTTTGACCAGCAGTTCAGATACGCCATACAGGTCGCTGACCGGTGCAATCAGCAAGGTGTGCAAGGTCAACAGCGGGTCGTGCCCGAGCGCGATAAACAATAAGGATCCACAGCCCAGGGTCAGTGCAGCCGCCAGCAACGGCGAGCACCACAGCATCAGGCGCGATTGCTGGCCGCGGGGTTCAAGAGAAAGCAGCATGTGACACTCCGTTAACGCGTGGCGGATGCGAGTGATTGAGGGGCACCGAACTGGCCGGCCATCCAGCCGCCGACATCGCTCAGGCGGGTATCGACGGTAGCGTGGAGCGCCGACAGTCGACCGCCGCACAGGGCGCCAAGGCGGTCGCTGATCTGGAACAGTTCGTCGAGGTCTTCGGAGATCACCAGGATCGCCGCGCCGGCATCGCGCAAGGCAATCAAGGCGCGGTGAATGGTGGCGGCGGCGCCGACGTCCACGCCCCAGGTCGGGTGTGCGGCGACCAGCAGTTTCGGACGCTGAAGGATTTCCCGGCCAAGGATGAATTTCTGCAAATTGCCCCCGGACAGGCTGCGGGCCGGCGCCTGGCTATCGGGTGTCTTGACCCCGAAACGGCGGATGATTTCCTCGGCCAGTGCTTCGACTTTGCCGCGCCGGATCAGGCCGTTGCTCACCAATCCTTGCTGGAAAGCGGTCAGCAGCGCGTTGTCCGCCAGGCTCAGCTCCGGCACCGCACCATGACCCAGGCGTTCGGCGGGGACGAACGCCAGGCCGAGTTGGCGGCGAGCATCGGGACGCAAATGGGCGACTGGCTCCCGGCCAAAACTTATCGTTGCGCTGGCGTTGCGGGGCAACAGTTCTTCGCCGCTGAGCAAGGCCAGCAACTCATCCTGGCCATTGCCGGCGACACCGGCGATGCCGACAATTTCACCGCGGCGCACTTCAAGGTCGATGTTGGCAAGCGAGCAGCCGAACGGGTCCGGGTTGTGCCAGGACAAGCCACGGACATCAAGGAACGCATCACCTCCGGTAACCTTCGGATAGTCAGCGATCAACTCCGCGGCTTCACCGACCATCAAGCGCGCCAGTTGCTGATCCGAACACTCGGCCGGCACGCAATGCCCGGCCACCCGACCGCCTCGTAAAACCGTTGCACTGTGGCACAACGCGCGCACTTCCCCGAGCTTGTGGCTGATGAACAAAATGCTGCAGCCTTCGGCGGCGAGCCGGCGCAGGGTAACGAACAAGTCATCGGCCTCCTGCGGGGTCAGCACTGAAGTCGGTTCATCGAGAATCAACAGACGGATGTCCTGCATCAGGCAGCGAATGATTTCCACCCGTTGCCGTTCACCGATCGACAGGCTGTGGACAAGTCGCTCCGGTTCCAGCGCCATGCCATAGCGCCGGGACACTTCGCGAATCTTCGGCTCAAGCTGTCTGGGCGTGCCTGCCGCCGCGCCCATGGCCAGGGCGATGTTCTGCGCCACGCTCAGGGTCTCGAACAGCGAGAAATGCTGGAACACCATGCCGATTCCCAAACCCCGGGCCTGGGCCGGGTTGCGCAGGCTCACCCGCTGACCTTGCCAGATCACTTCGCCGGAATCGGCGTGGGTGACGCCGTAGATGATCTTCATCAGCGTGCTTTTTCCCGCGCCGTTTTCCCCGAGCAGGGCATGGATCTCGCCAGGGGCAATGGTCAGGTCGATGGCATCGTTGGCCAGGCAACCGGGGTAGCGTTTGCTGATTCTGCGCAGTTGCAGGCGCGGAACCGTATCGGGGATTGGAGCGTGATTGGGCATGACAGGCTCAGTGCTGTTGGACTTGTGCCTGTGGATAAAGCAATTTTCTGGCCATTAGGTCAGGAAAACCTCGAAGCCCTGCGAGTAGAGGCGTTGAGTACGCAGCTTTCGGATGCGCTACGCAGAGTCCGGCACCACATGGGGGCAATGGCGCAAATCAAGCCCCTATTTTGCTCGCGTGCTTTTGCTCAAAAAATGAGCAATCAACCACAAGCCATACCGTGCAGGGCGCCGAGACGGCCATGAACGGGTTATCCACAGATTGCTCCACAGTATTTGTGTGCAAGCTCAGAGCACGGGCATAAGCACTGAGTGGCTTTCTTCTAAAGGCGATAAACCGTTGTAACTGTTTGTTTTTATTTGAATTTGATGTGCTTGATGGCAGATTGGACGAAAATTGAGCAAAGTCCGCAAAGCCGCATGACAGAAGGGTTACAGCGGTATGTGCTCAGGTTATCCACAGCCGGGTGCACAGCAGATGTGGGCAAATATGGAATAAGTGAAAAGCCGGCGTGCCCCAAAAGATCGCAGCCTGTGATTCAGCGCTGTAACAGAATGCGCCCGCGACTCAAATCGGCCAGTTGTGACTGCAAGGTGTCGATCTGCGCATCGCCCACGGCCAACAGCAACTCGACACCATTGGCGGTGAAGCTCTCATCCACAACCAATCCACCTGCCTCTGCCACCCGCAGCTTGACCAGGGCCAGCTCGGCAAATCCGCACGCGCAACGCAGCGGAACCCGGCTGATCAGCTCGATCTTCGGCGCAGCTTGCAGGCATTTGTTTGCACCCCCGCCATAGGCTCGGGCGAGCCCCCCGGTGCCCAGTTGGATGCCGCCATACCAGCGAATCACCAGCACCGCGACCTGATCGCAATCCTGTGCCTCGATCGCTGCCAGAATCGGCCGGCCTGCCGTACCGCCGGGCTCGCCATCATCGGTGCTGCGATACTGATCGCCGAGTTTCCAGGCCCAGCAGTTGTGCGAGGCATTCAAGTCGCTGTGCTGTTCAATGAACGCCTGGGCCTCGGCCGGGCTGGAGATCGGCGCGGCGAAGGTCATGAAGCGGCTCTTGCGAATCTCTTCGCGGTATTCGCAAAAACCGCTGAGGGTAAATGGCATAAGTGCTTAGATGGCAGGTTTCAGGCCGCAGCCCTTGAGAATGATGCGGATCAGGTTATCCCCGGCGTCTTCCATGTCTTGCTTGGTCAACCTGGTGCGCCCGGTGACGCGGCAGATCTGCGTGGCGAAGTCGGCGTAGTGCTGGGTGCTGCCCCACAACAGGAAGATCAGGTGTACCGGATCGACCGGGTCCATTTTACCGGCGTCGATCCACGCCTGGAATACGCCCGCACGCCCTTGGAACCAGGCGCGATAATCCTGGTTGAAGTACTCGGTCAGGCACTCGCCGCCGCTGATGACTTCCATGGCAAAAATTCGCGAGGCTTGCGGCTGGCGTCGGGAGAACTCCATTTTCGCGCGGATGTAGCGGGTCAAGGCTTCGCTCGGATCGTCCTCGGCGGTGAGGGTGTTGAAGGTACTGTCCCACAGCTCGATGATGTTGCTCAGCACCGCCACGTACAAACCAAGCTTGTTGGTGAAGTAGTAATGCAGGTTCGCCTTGGGCAGCCCGGCATTCTGGGCGATGGTGTTCATGCTCGTGCCTTTGTACCCGTGACGGGCGAACTCGTCTTCGGCGGCCTTGATGATGGTCTCTTCGTTTTTCTGACGAATGCGGCTGACGGGTTTTGCGCCGTGGGCAGGGACTTCAAAGGTCATAGGCACTTCCGAGAAGATGAGTGGGTGCGGCCAGTGCGTTGATAGCGCACCGGCAGGCTACAGACAAGTCTTTCAGCGCGTCGCCGCCAGACTCTCCAGAAAGCTTTCCAGCACAAGATGCGGGCGACGACCCTTGCGGGTGACCGATGCAAGGCTGAGATCATAGAAACGCGTTTTGGCTTTCAATGCGCGCAACCGGCCTTGCTGCACCCAAAGACTCGCGTAGTGATCCGGCAGGTAACCGATGTAGCGCCCGGTCAGGATCAGGAACGCCATGCCTTCGCGGTCCGAGGCGCTGGCGGTGCAGTTGAGTGCCTGGTAGTGAGCCTGGATTTCCGCCGGCAAACGGAAGGTGGGTGCGATGGCGTCCTGACTGTTCAGGCGTTCGTCGTCCAGTTGCTTGTCGTCGACATAAAACAGCGGGTGCCCGACTGCGCAGTACAACAGCGACCGCTCGCTGTACAGCGGTTGATACTCCAGCCCCGACAGTGCGCTGGCCTGCGGTACCACGCCGACGTGCAGGCGACCGTCGAGCACGCCTTGTTCGACTTCATTGGGCGCGATCATGCGGATCTGGATCTGCACGTCCGGGCCGCGTTCTTTCAATTGCGCAAGGGCATGGGTGATGCGCATGTGGGGCAGGGTGACCAGGTTGTCCGTCAAGCCGATGATCAATTCGCCGCGCAAGTGTTGGTGCAGGCCATTGACCTCGGTGCGGAAGCTTTCCAGTGCACTTAACAGCTGCAACGCCGATTGATAGACCTCGCGGCCTTCTTCGGTCAGGGAAAACCCGGCACGTCCCCGTTGGCACAGGCGCAGACCGAGGCGCTGCTCCAGATCGCTCATCTGCTGGCTGATTGCCGAGCGCCCGATGCCCAGTACGGTTTCCGCCGCAGAGAAGCCGCCGCATTCCACCACGCTGCGGAAAATCCTCAGCAGGCGAATATCAAAGTCGCTGACCTGGGCCAGCGGATCGGGACGGCGAGTGCTCATGCGGGTTACTCAAAAGTTTAGTAATTGGCTGACTGAACATTAGAAGAGTTGCATTTCACAGACTTTATCTCCGTGGCAATTTAGCTGCAACAACGGTTTTCAATCATTACGCCGCTTATTGCCTTGCGAGGTTTTGCCCATGAACTTGCCTGAAAACGCCCCGACTTCCCTGGCCAGCCAGCTCAAGCTCGATGCTCACTGGATGCCTTACACCGCCAACCGCAACTTCCAGCGCGATCCACGGCTGATCGTTGGCGCCGAAGGCAGCTGGCTGATCGACGATAAGGGCCGCAAGGTATATGACTCGCTGTCCGGTCTGTGGACCTGTGGCGCCGGGCACACCCGCAAGGAAATCCAGGAAGCGGTCGCCAAGCAGCTGGGCACCCTCGATTACTCGCCAGCCTTCCAGTACGGTCATCCGCTGTCCTTCCAGCTGGCTGAAAAAATCACCGACCTGACCCCGGGCAACCTGAACCACGTGTTCTTCACCGACTCGGGCTCCGAGTGTGCTGACACTGCCGTGAAGATGGTCCGTGCCTACTGGCGCCTGAAGGGCCAGTCGACCAAGACCAAAATGATCGGCCGTGCCCGTGGTTACCACGGTGTGAACATCGCCGGCACCAGCCTCGGTGGCGTAAACGGCAACCGCAAGCTGTTCGGTCAGGCGATGATGGACGTCGATCACCTGCCGCACACTTTGCTGGCAAGCAACGCTTACTCCCGTGGCATGCCGGAGCAGGGTGGTATCGCCCTGGCTGACGAACTGCTGAAGTTGATCGAACTGCACGATGCGTCGAACATCGCGGCAGTCTTCGTCGAGCCATTGGCCGGTTCCGCTGGCGTGCTGGTTCCGCCTCAGGGTTACCTCAAGCGTCTGCGTGAAATCTGCGACCAGCACAATATCCTGCTGGTGTTCGACGAAGTGATCACCGGTTTCGGCCGTACCGGCACCATGTTCGGTGCTACCACCTTCGGTGTGACCCCGGACCTGATGTGCATCGCCAAGCAAGTCACCAACGGTGCGATCCCGATGGGCGCGGTGATTGCCAGCTCCGAGATCTACCAGACCTTCATGAATCAGCCGACGCCTGAATACGCGGTTGAATTCCCCCATGGCTACACCTATTCCGCGCACCCGGTGGCTTGTGCCGCTGGCCTGGCAGCACTCGACCTGCTGCAAAAGGAAAACCTGGTGCAGAGCGTGGCCGAAGTCGCGCCGCATTTCGAAAACGCGCTGCACGGTCTCAAGGGCACCAAGAACATCATCGACATCCGCAACTTCGGCCTGGCCGGCGCGATCCAGATCGCCCCTCGTGACGGCGATGCCATCGTGCGTCCGTTCGAAGCCGGCATGGCGCTGTGGAAAGCCGGGTTCTACGTACGCTTCGGCGGCGACACCCTGCAGTTCGGCCCAACCTTCAACAGCAAGCCGCAGGACCTGGATCGTCTGTTCGACGCGGTCGGCGAAGTGCTGAGCAAGATCGACTGATCTCTCCTTCTATATACCTACAAGCAACAGGTGCTCCGAAGCGAGCACCTGTGGACAACTTTTCAGGAGCTTCCATGAGCGTTATTCCGCATTTGATCAATGGCGAACTGGTAACCGAGAACGGTCGCGCGGTTGATGTGTTCAACCCGTCTACCGGCCAGGCTATCCACAAGCTGCCGCTGGCGACACGCGAAACCATCCAGAGCGCTATCGACGCGGCCAAGGCTGCATTCCCGGCCTGGCGCAACACGCCGCCGGCCAAGCGTGCCCAAGTGATGTTCCGCTTCAAGCAACTGCTGGAGCAGAACGAAGCGCGCATCTCGCAATTGATCAGCGAAGAGCACGGCAAGACCCTGGAAGATGCGGCCGGTGAACTCAAGCGCGGCATCGAGAACGTCGAGTTCGCTTGCGCGGCTCCGGAAATCCTCAAGGGCGAATACAGCCGTAACGTCGGCCCTAACATCGACGCCTGGTCGGACTTCCAGCCGCTGGGCGTGGTTGCCGGTATCACGCCGTTCAACTTCCCGGCCATGGTGCCGTTGTGGATGTACCCGCTGGCGATCGTCTGCGGCAACTGCTTCATCCTCAAGCCATCCGAGCGCGACCCGAGCTCGACGTTGCTGATCGCCCAGCTGCTGCTGGAGGCTGGTCTGCCGAAAGGCGTGCTGAGCGTGGTGCATGGTGACAAGACTGCGGTGGACGCATTGATCGAAGCGCCGGAAGTCAAAGCGCTGAGTTTCGTTGGTTCGACGCCGATTGCCGAATACATCTATTCCGAAGGCACCAAGCGCGGCAAGCGCGTCCAGGCCCTGGGCGGTGCGAAGAACCATGCGGTGCTGATGCCGGATGCGGATCTGGATAACGCTGTCAGCGCACTGATGGGCGCGGCCTACGGTTCCTGCGGCGAGCGTTGCATGGCGATCTCGGTAGCGGTGTGTGTGGGTGACCAGGTCGCGGATGCATTGGTGGCCAAACTGGTTCCGCAAATCAAGGCGCTGAAAATCGGTGCCGGTACCAACTGCGGCCTGGACATGGGCCCACTGGTGACTGGCCAGGCGCGGGACAAAGTCAGCGGTTATGTAGAAGACGGCGTAGCCGCCGGCGCGACACTGGTGGTGGACGGCCGTGGCCTGACCGTCGCTGGTCACGAGGAAGGCTTCTTCCTGGGTGGTTGCCTGTTCGACAACGTCACGCCAGAAATGCGCATCTATCAAGAAGAGATCTTCGGGCCGGTGCTGTGTGTTGTTCGGGTCAACAGCCTGGAAGAAGCCATGCAACTGATCAACGATCACGAATATGGCAACGGCACCTGCATCTTCACCCGTGACGGCGAAGCGGCGCGGTTGTTCTGCGACGAGATCGAAGTCGGCATGGTCGGTGTCAACGTACCGCTGCCGGTGCCGGTGGCTTATCACAGCTTTGGCGGCTGGAAGCGTTCGCTGTTCGGCGACCTGCACGCCTATGGCCCGGATGGCGTGCGTTTCTATACCCGCCGCAAGGCCATCACCCAGCGCTGGCCGCAGCGTGCGAGCCATGAAGCTTCGCAGTTCGCGTTCCCTAGCTTGTAAGTAGAAGGGTAAAGAAGGCCGGCCCTTGTGGCCGGCCTTCGCGTTTCTGGGGCTTTTTGAACTATATGACAGTTTTATGAAAATAGCTGTTGACGGCAGATTCTGGAGGCCTATAATTCGCCCCACTTCCGGCGCAGTCGAAACGA
>NZ_CATKPU010000044.1:0-1744 GCF_949767825.1 Pseudomonas sp. IT-P258
TGATGCGGTAGAGGAGCGTTCTGTAAGCCTGTGAAGGTGAGTTGAGAAGCTTGCTGGAGGTATCAGAAGTGCGAATGCTGACATGAGTAACGACAATGGGTGTGAAAAACACCCACGCCGAAAGACCAAGGTTTCCTGCGCAACGTTAATCGACGCAGGGTTAGTCGGTCCCTAAGGCGAGGCTGAAAAGCGTAGTCGATGGAAAACAGGTTAATATTCCTGTACTTCTGGTTATTGCGATGGAGGGACGGAGAAGGCTAGGCCAGCTTGGCGTTGGTTGTCCAAGTTTAAGGTGGTAGGCTGGAATCTTAGGTAAATCCGGGATTCCAAGGCCGAGAGCTGATGACGAGTGTTCTTTTAGAACACGAAGTGGTTGATGCCATGCTTCCAAGAAAAGCTTCTAAGCTTCAGGTAACCAGGAACCGTACCCCAAACCGACACAGGTGGTTGGGTAGAGAATACCAAGGCGCTTGAGAGAACTCGGGTGAAGGAACTAGGCAAAATGGCACCGTAACTTCGGGAGAAGGTGCGCCGGTGAGGGTGAAGGACTTGCTCCGTAAGCCCACGCCGGTCGAAGATACCAGGCCGCTGCGACTGTTTATTAAAAACACAGCACTCTGCAAACACGAAAGTGGACGTATAGGGTGTGACGCCTGCCCGGTGCCGGAAGGTTAATTGATGGGGTTAGCTAACGCGAAGCTCTTGATCGAAGCCCCGGTAAACGGCGGCCGTAACTATAACGGTCCTAAGGTAGCGAAATTCCTTGTCGGGTAAGTTCCGACCTGCACGAATGGCGTAACGATGGCGGCGCTGTCTCCACCCGAGACTCAGTGAAATTGAAATCGCTGTGAAGATGCAGTGTATCCGCGGCTAGACGGAAAGACCCCGTGAACCTTTACTATAGCTTTGCACTGGACTTTGAATTTGCTTGTGTAGGATAGGTGGGAGGCTTTGAAGCGTGGACGCCAGTTCGCGTGGAGCCAACCTTGAAATACCACCCTGGCAACTTTGAGGTTCTAACTCAGGTCCGTTATCCGGATCGAGGACAGTGTATGGTGGGTAGTTTGACTGGGGCGGTCTCCTCCTAAAGAGTAACGGAGGAGTACGAAGGTGCGCTCAGACCGGTCGGAAATCGGTCGTAGAGTATAAAGGCAAAAGCGCGCTTGACTGCGAGACAGACACGTCGAGCAGGTACGAAAGTAGGTCTTAGTGATCCGGTGGTTCTGTATGGAAGGGCCATCGCTCAACGGATAAAAGGTACTCCGGGGATAACAGGCTGATACCGCCCAAGAGTTCATATCGACGGCGGTGTTTGGCACCTCGATGTCGGCTCATCACATCCTGGGGCTGAAGCCGGTCCCAAGGGTATGGCTGTTCGCCATTTAAAGTGGTACGCGAGCTGGGTTTAGAACGTCGTGAGACAGTTCGGTCCCTATCTGCCGTGGACGTTTGAGATTTGAGAGGGGCTGCTCCTAGTACGAGAGGACCGGAGTGGACGAACCTCTGGTGTTCCGGTTGTCACGCCAGTGGCATTGCCGGGTAGCTATGTTCGGAAAAGATAACCGCTGAAAGCATCTAAGCGGGAAACTTGCCTCAAGATGAGATCTCACTGGGACCTTGAGTCCCCTGAAGGGCCGTCGAAGACTACGACGTTGATAGGTTGGGTGTGTAAGCGCTGTGAGGCGTTGAGCTAACCAATACTAATTGCCCGTGAGGCTTGACCATATAACACCCAAGCAATTTG
>NZ_CATKPU010000045.1:0-1631 GCF_949767825.1 Pseudomonas sp. IT-P258
GAACAGCACATCGGCCTCAGCGGGCGGCGCCGGAATTGTTTCGTGTTGGCAGGTGAAGGCGAGATCAACGTTGATATCGGTGAGCGGGTTTACAAAGTCCACCGACAAAGGCTCGGCACTGTTGGCGCCACAACCGGTCAAGGCGATGAGTATCAAACAGCTCCATAAATACTCAGACCTCACCGAACAGTCTCCATTCGATATTTTCCTCCTCGACCGTCACACGGTCGGCGAGCAGGAATCGGCTGTGACAATGCTTGACGTTCAGGGTCGGCATGATGTCGCCCTTCTCGAAGCGCCGGGGCTCGCCTTTTTCCAGGCGCCACCAGGATTGACCGGCGATACTTTCCGCCAGCCAATAACCGGTATGCGTGCAGGCTTGGCCGCTGATGCAGGTCGGTCTTTTGATGTAGTCGATCGGTATGAAGGCCGAGGAGCCGGGCATGGGCCGGCCGGTGGCGGGTTCGAGGACTTTGGCCTTGGCCAGTTGGTGAATCAGTGCTTCGCTGGGCTTTTCTGGTGGGACATTGGCCAGGCGTTTTTCGAGCCATTGCAGTTTGCCGTCCCAGGCGGGTAACGGGGCAGGCGGCAGCGGGAGGATTTCGTTGATCTCGGGGACCTTGGGATTGGCGTAGGAGTAGCCCGAGAGGATTTTCCAGATTTTTTTGTAGCGTTCGGCGCGTTCGAGGTCTTCCTGTTGGCCGAGGTAGAGCAAGCGGTTATCTGGCTTAGGGCCACGGAAGGCTTTTTCCAACCGGCCGGCAGCACCGTCGCTACCAGCTACAACGCCCATCTGGAAGACCTCAAGCGCTTCTTGGTACTTTCCTTTGTTCTTAAAGTGGACACCTAGGGCGACGGCTGATTTACCGTGACCTTGTTCAGCTGCGCAACGGCGCATCTGCCGCGCAACATCCGGGGCAATATCAATCGGCGCCAACTTGTCGGCTACAACTGCCTGAGCTTGCGCATTGCCCTGATCGGCGGCTTTGCGGTAGTAACGCAAGGCCATTTCGTGATCTTGCTGCAACCCGCCTGCGCCGTGCTGCAAAAAGATACCGACAAAGTAATATCCCGTTGCCACTTCCGCGTTGATCAGTTGTTCACTCATGCGCAAATGCTCTTCACCACGGAGTTTGAAAGTACCGCGCATCGCACCGTTCTGCAGGTTGATATTGGCCTTGTAGTGGCCGTTCTCACTGGCGATGCGATATAAACGTTCGATCTCTCCATCGACGGTCTTGTCCTGTTTGAGTTGGTTGTTCTTTTGCAACCAGCGCGCGTAATGGAACAGCACATCGGCCTCGGCGGAGGCCGTGGGGATCTGCTCGTGCACACAGGTAAAGGCCATATTGGCCTTGGCTTCAGTCAAAGGGTTCAAGGGCGCTTCCTTGGTCGAAGTAGAAGTAGGATTACTGGTATCGCAGGTGAGCAGCAGCAGGCATGACAACAACAAGACCCGTCGCATCAGTCGAGGTCCGACAGGTCTGATTTACCGAAGTAGAACTCAACGACGGGGGCACAAGGCACATCCTTGTCTTCCTGAAAGTCTTTGTTGTCGTCGATGATCCACTGCCAAGCTTCGAACGCTTCCTCCGGATCATCCTGCGCGCCCAATCCATTCGTATGCATAT
>NZ_CATKPU010000047.1:0-1254 GCF_949767825.1 Pseudomonas sp. IT-P258
CTAAGGTAAAATTTGTGAGTTGCTCTTAGGAGCTCAATCGAATTTTCGGCGAATGTCGTCTTCATAGTATAACCAGATTGCTTGGGGTTATATGGTCAAGTGAAGAAGCGCATACGGTGGATGCCTTGGCAGTCAGAGGCGATGAAAGACGTGGTAGCCTGCGAAAAGCTTCGGGGAGTCGGCAAACAGACTTTGATCCGGAGATGTCTGAATGGGGGAACCCAGCCATCATAAGATGGTTATCTTGTACTGAATACATAGGTGCAAGAGGCGAACCAGGGGAACTGAAACATCTAAGTACCCTGAGGAAAAGAAATCAACCGAGATTCCCTTAGTAGTGGCGAGCGAACGGGGACTAGCCCTTAAGTGGCTTTGAGATTAGCGGAACGCTCTGGAAAGTGCGGCCATAGTGGGTGATAGCCCTGTACGCGAAAATCTCTTGGTCATGAAATCGAGTAGGACGGAGCACGAGAAACTTTGTCTGAATATGGGGGGACCATCCTCCAAGGCTAAATACTACTGACTGACCGATAGTGAACTAGTACCGTGAGGGAAAGGCGAAAAGAACCCCGGAGAGGGGAGTGAAATAGATCCTGAAACCGTATGCGTACAAGCAGTGGGAGCCCACTTTGTTGGGTGACTGCGTACCTTTTGTATAATGGGTCAGCGACTTATTTTCAGTGGCGAGCTTAACCGAATAGGGGAGGCGTAGCGAAAGCGAGTCTTAATAGGGCGTCTAGTCGCTGGGAATAGACCCGAAACCGGGCGATCTATCCATGGGCAGGTTGAAGGTTAGGTAACACTGACTGGAGGACCGAACCGACTACCGTTGAAAAGTTAGCGGATGACCTGTGGATCGGAGTGAAAGGCTAATCAAGCTCGGAGATAGCTGGTTCTCCTCGAAAGCTATTTAGGTAGCGCCTCATGTATCACTGTAGGGGGTAGAGCACTGTTTCGGCTAGGGGGTCATCCCGACTTACCAAACCGATGCAAACTCCGAATACCTACAAGTGCCGAGCATGGGAGACACACGGCGGGTGCTAACGTCCGTCGTGAAAAGGGAAACAACCCAGACCGTCAGCTAAGGTCCCAAAGTTATGGTTAAGTGGGAAACGATGTGGGAAGGCTTAGACAGCTAGGAGGTTGGCTTAGAAGCAGCCACCCTTTAAAGAAAGCGTAATAGCTCACTAGTCGAGTCGGCCTGCGCGGAAGATGTAACGGGGCTCAAACCATACACCGAAGCTACGGGTATCA
>NZ_CATKPU010000048.1:0-1129 GCF_949767825.1 Pseudomonas sp. IT-P258
CCCACAACCGCCGCCGCATCGCCTGCGTCACACTCGCCCATTCATGCGCAATATTCAGTTCGCTATCGACCTGCATGCTGCGGGTATTGATGTTGGCCGAGCCGTGAGTGGTGAACACATCGTCGACGATCATCAACTTGGAGTGGATGTACACTGGCATCCAGGGCTTACCGGCGGGCGAGTCGGGGGCGACCAGTGAGCACACATGGACTTTCAGGCCGGAGAGTTCCGGGAGTTGGGCAAAAGTCTCTTTCTCGATTGCCTCGATTTGGCTCTGGAGTGCGGTTTTGCGCCAATCGTTGTCTCGATTCTTGCTCCGCTGAGCTTCCTTGGCCTTGTCGCTGAGATCGGTTCCGCCCAATGCGTCGGTGAGTTTCGTCAGCGTGATCAGGGCATGCTGCTCCAGCCGTTCGCCCAGGCTGGTTTCCAGTGCGGCGGCGTCAGCTTTTGCCTGTTCAATACGCCGTAACTTGGTGATTGCAGGCATGGTATGGCCGCGCCCGAGGCTTTCGAGCATGCGCTGGGTGTTCACGGTGCCGGAGCCGATGCCACCCTCGCTGGCGTTGGTGATTACAAACAGGTGCAAGGGGCCGTGTATGGCGGGGTCGCGCCCGGCCTTGGTCTGGCCGGCGGCGACGGCCTTGATCAATTCGGCCAGGGGCGGCCAGCGGAAATACTGGTTTTCGATGTAGATGAACTGGGTCGCGTTGTTGACCGCCTGCAGGTACAGCTTCTCGATGTCGCGCTTGCCCTCCTGGGCCTGGGTGCGCAGGATCTGCGCGATCTGTCGGGTGGCTTGCGGGGCGCATTGTTGTTGCGGCCCGATCTCTTTGGCTTGGCGCAGGTCGAGCAAGTCCTCGCCGGTTTCCTTGCGCCAGGCGCTGGCGAAGTTGTGGTACAGGTGTTCCAGGATCGGCCCGCTGACCTGGCTTGAAATGTCCTGACGTGGGGTATCGCCACGCGGGCCCTTGTTGGGGGCGGGTTTGGTGTCCTTGTCACGGTTCACCGCCAAATGGTCATTGGTGTCCCAGTACTCGTCGAGCATGTTATGACCCATCACGAAACCGACGGCGCGGTCCGGCAGTTCATAATCGACGAGAACGGTTTTTTGATGATGGGTCGCTGTCGC
>NZ_CATKPU010000049.1:0-1079 GCF_949767825.1 Pseudomonas sp. IT-P258
TTGAGCAGATCCTGGCCTCCCGCCGCATCGGTATCGAAGCCGAGGATCCGGTCGTTGCCGAAGCCCGCGGCGAACACGAAGATATCGTCGCCGCTGGCGGCATTCATCGTGTCGTTGCCCGCACCGCCCGCAACACTATCGTTGCCGGCACCACCATCGAGGTTGTCGTTGCCCAGGCCGCCCAACAATGTGTCGTTGCCGCCGGCGCCGTTGAGGGTGTCATTGCCCACCCCACCGGTCATGACGTTGTTCGACGCGTTGCCGGTGCCGACGAAGTTGCCGACTCCGGTGAAGAGCAGGTGCTCGGCATTGGCGCCCAGTGTGTAACTGGCCAGCGAGGTCTGTACGGAGTCCTCACCGCTGCCCGCCAACTCGACAACCGCGTCCGCGGCTGAATCGACGCGGTAGGTATCGTTGCCGATGCCGCCTTCCATCCGGTCAGCCCCCGCATCGCCACTGAGGACGTCATTGCCCAGGCCACCGAGCAAGGTGTCGTTGCCGCCAGCGCCGTTGAGGGTGTCATTACCCACCCCACCGGTGATGATGTTATTCAACGCGTTGCCGGTGCCGACGAAGTTACCGACACCGGTGTAGAGCATATGCTCGACATTGGCGCCCAGGGTGTAGCTGGTCAGCGTCGTCTGTACGGAGTCGGCACCTTCACCCGCCACCTCGACCACCAGGTCCCCGGCGGAATCGACGCGGAAGGTATCGTTGCCGGTTCCACCGACCATCCGGTCATTACCCGTGCCGCCCGTGAGGACGTCGTTGCCGGCGCCACCCAGCAAGGTGTCGTTGCCGCCAGCGCCGTTGAGGCTGTCATTACCCGCCCCACCGGTGATGACGTTGTTCAACGCGTTGCCGGTACCGGTGAAGTTGCCGGTTCCGGTGAAGAGCAGATGCTCGACATTGGCGCCCAGGGTGTAACTGGCCAGCGTGGTCTGTACCGAGTCGGCCCCCTCACCCGCCGTCTCGACCACCAGGTCCCCGGCGGAATCGACGCGGTAGGTGTCGTTGCCGGCTCCACCGGCCATCCGGTCATTACCCGCACCGCCAATCAGCAGGTCATTGCCCAGGCC
>NZ_CATKPU010000050.1:0-1078 GCF_949767825.1 Pseudomonas sp. IT-P258
GGATGCACACGAATGGTTTGGGTGCACAGGATGATCCGAAGGAGGCGTTCAAAGCCTGGGAAGACATCATCAAACGGAATAAGAATTTTCAATCCAAACAATTGATTCCCTATGCCCCCCTCGTCGAGTTCTATTTCGGCGAATCCGACCTGTCGGACCTCGACTGATGCACCGGCTCTTGTTGCTGTCATGTCTGCTGCTGGTCGCCTGCGATACCAGTAATCCTACCTCTACCTCGACCAAGGAAACGCCCTTGAACCCTTTAACTGAAGTCAAGGCCAAGCTGGCCTTCAGCTGTGTACACGAGCAGATCCCTGCGGCCTCCGCCGAGGTCGATGTGCTGTTCCATTACGCGCGCTGGTTGCAAAAGAACAACCAACTCAAGCAGGACAAGACCGTTGATGTAGAGATCGAGCGCTTGTACCGCATCGCCAGTGAAAACGGCCACTACAAGGCCAATATCAATCTGCAGAACGGTGCCATGCGCGGTACTTTCAAACTCCGTGGTGAAGAGCATTTGCGCATGAGTGAGCAACTGATCAACGCCGGAGTGGCAACGGGATATTACTTTGTCGGCATCTTCCTGCAGAACGGTTCGGCGGGGCTGCAGAAAGATCACGAAATAGCGTTGCGTTACTACCGTAAAGCCGCCGATGAAGGTAATCCGCTAGCTCAAGCCTATGTCGCAGACAAGTTGGCGCCGATCAACATTGCCCCGGACGTTGCCCGGAAAATGCGCCGTTGCGCGGCCGAGCAGGGGCACGGTGATGCAGCCTCCGACCTAGGTGTTGATCTGTCGACAGATGGTCATTATCAAGAAGCACTTGATGGATTCCAACTTGGCGTTGCGGCCGGTGACAGCACTTCGGCGTCTTTTTTGAGCGAGGGCTTCCGTGGTCCGGAGCCGGATGATCGGTTGTACTACCTGGGCCAACAGGAAGACCTCGAACGCGCCGATCGCTATAAAAAAATCTGGAAAATCCTCTCGGGCTACTCCTACGCCAATCCCAAAGTCCCCGAAATCAACGAGATCCTCCCGCTGCCGCCCGCCCCGTTACCCGCCTGGGACGGCAAACTG
>NZ_CATKPU010000051.1:0-831 GCF_949767825.1 Pseudomonas sp. IT-P258
CTGGCCACCGGTGAACACGTCGTCGGCAGCGGCGATGGTCGCCGTACCGGTCGCGGTATTGGCCGCGACGGTGATCTTGGTGCCATCGGAGAGGGTGAATTCCAACGGGCCGTGGTTATTGATCGGCAGACCGGCCGCGTTGGTCAGGGTCACGGTGTAGGTGACCTGGCCGCCTTCAGCCACGGTGGACTTGTCGGCGGTCAAAGTGGCAATGACTTCGCTGACGGTGTCGGTGATGGCCACATTGGCCGCGGTGCCGTCGATCACCAGGTTTTCGAAGGCCTTGCCGTCGACGCTGGCCGAACCGACGGTCAGGCTCAGGTTACTTGGGTCGCTGTAGACGTCGTCACCCTGCACCGGTGCGGTGTAGATGGCCGACAATTTGCCCGCTTCAATGGTGACGGTGTCGCCGTTGCTCAAGGTGACCTTGAGGTCGTGATCGAGTTTCTGGTCGACCTTGACGGTGAAGGTCGGCGCGAGGTTTTCCTGTACGCCGCCATTGCCTTCGATGCTGACGGTGACCTTGTCGCCCTGGCCCGATGGCTCATCGGTGACGCTGGTGTCGACTGTGGTCTGACTCAGGGTCAGTTTTTCGAAGTTGTCTGCGCCAGTAACGCTCTCGAGCTTGTTGACGATCGGTGCCTGGCCGCCGGTGAAGACGTCGTCGGCAGCGGCGATGGTTGCCGTGCCAGTCGCCGTATTGGCCGCGACGGTAATCTTGGTGCCATCGGAGAGGGTGAACTCCAACGGGCCATGGTTATTAATTGGCAGACCCGCCGCGTTGCTCAGGGTCACGGTGTAGGTGACCTGGCCGCCTTCGGCGACGGTGGG
>NZ_CATKPU010000052.1:0-800 GCF_949767825.1 Pseudomonas sp. IT-P258
TGGGAAGACTATCCGACGGAAGAAATCGCCAACGACATCCGCTTCTTCGAGTTCCACCCCAAGGACCGCTGGCACGCCTTTGCCGGCTACGCCGAGAAGCAGTACTTCATCGACCCGTGCAAGTTGCTGTTCACCACGCCGGGCATCGACCCGGTGGACGGCAGCTACACCGACTTCGGCATACACGCCGGCATCCTGGCCAACTTCCTGCGCGAGAACGGCATCGTTCCGGAAAAATGCGACCTCAACTCGATCCTGTTCCTGCTCACGCCGGCCGAAGACTGGGCGAAGATGACCCACCTGGCCGCGCAAATCGCCCGCTTCGAACGCTTCATCAGCGATGACGCGCCGATGAGCCGGGTGCTGCCGGCCATCTACGCGCAGCACCAGGAGCGCTATCGCAACTACACCATCCGCCAGCTCTGCCAGGAAATGCACGACCTGTACCGCCATCACAACGTGCAGCAACTGCAGAAGGACATGTTCCGCAAGGAGCACTTCCCGAAAAAGGCCATGAACCCGCAGCAAGCGCAAATCGAGTACATCCGCGGCAACGTCGAACTGGTGGCGCTGGCGGAGGCCGACGGGCGCATTGCCGCCGAGGGCGCGTTGCCTTATCCGCCGGGTGTCCTGTGCGTGGTGCCGGGAGAGATCTGGGGTGGCGCGGTATTGAAGTACTTCCTGGCCCTGGAAGAGGGCATCAACCGCTTGCCCGGTTTCACGCCGGAGTTGCAAGGGGTGTACCTGAAGCAGGAAGGCGGTCGTACCCGGGCGTATGGGTATGTGATCAAGGCCTGATG
>NZ_CATKPU010000053.1:0-711 GCF_949767825.1 Pseudomonas sp. IT-P258
GGTGAGTTCACCGTGATTGTTCAACGGCAGACCGGCTGCGTTGGTCAGGGTCACGGAGTAGGTGACCTGACCGCCTTCAGCAACGGTGGATTTGTCCGCAGTCAGGGTCGCAATCACTTCGCTGACGGTGTCAGTGATGGCCACATTGGCCGCGGTACCGTCGATCACCAGGTTTTCGAAGGCCTTGCCGTCGACGCTGGCCGAGCCGACGGTCAGGCTCAGGTTACTTGGGTCGCTGTAGACGTCGTCGCCCTGCACCGGTGCGGTGTAGATGGCCGACAATTTGCCCGCTTCGATGGTGACGGTGTCGCCATTGCTCAAGGTGACTTTGAGGTCGTGATCGAGTTTCTGGTCGACCTTGACGGTGAAGGTCGGCGCGAGGTTTTCCTGTA
Organism: Pseudomonas sp. IT-P258; assembly: GCF_949767825.1. NCBI lineage: Bacteria > Pseudomonadati > Pseudomonadota > Gammaproteobacteria > Pseudomonadales > Pseudomonadaceae > Pseudomonas > Pseudomonas sp. IT-P258. Next base: position 393 of record NZ_CATKPU010000053.1, read on the forward strand.
CGCCGCCATTGCCTTCGATGCTGACGGTGACCTTGTCGCCCTGGCCTGATGGCTCATCGGTGACGGTGGTGTCGACTGTGGTCTGACTCAGGGTCAGTTTTTCGAAGTTATCCGCGCCAGTAACGCTCTCGAGCTTGTTGACGATCGGCGCCTGGCCGCCGGTGAACACGTCGTCGGCAGCGGCGATGGTTGCCGTGCCAGTCGCGGTATTGGCCGCGACGGTGATCTTGGTGCCATCGGAGAGGGTGAATTCCAACGGGCCATGGTTATTAATTGGCAGACCCGCCGCGTTGCTCAGGGTCACGGTGTAGGTGACCTG
>NZ_CATKPU010000054.1:0-470570 GCF_949767825.1 Pseudomonas sp. IT-P258
TTTGGAATGCATTCCCCTGTGGGAGCGGGCTTGCTCGCGAAGGCGTCGTTTCAGTCAGAACGCATACGGAATACTGACTTTGGCCCAAAGCATTTCCCCTTCAGGCCGGTTTTCCACGTCGAACTCCTTGGCCCAGCGAATCTCCGCGCTGGCGTATTCGAGAAAGGTCCAGTGCAGCGCCGGGCCAATGGCAAACACCTGGCCGCGCACCCCGTCGTTCACGTCCTGGCCATTGAACTGCACGGTGTGGCCGAACTGTTTGTCGTCGGTGGTCTGCTTGAGGTAATAGCCGTTCAACCCGAGCATCAGGTTGTCGGTGATCTTGAAACTGGCGGAATAGTCGAAGTGGAAAATCTGCCCTGACTTGTAGTCGGTGTCCTTGTTTTTCTCGTTGAAACTGTAGGTGGTCTTCATCGACACCTCGGTTCTGTCCGTCGGCAGCCAGGTGAAGGAGAACAAGGGTTTGTAGGTGTAGAAATTGTTGCTGGTGTTGGCCAGGCGATCAACGCTGTATTCGCCGGTCGGCACGGTGATTTCGATGGCGGCGCCGAGGGTCAGGTCTGGGCCCATGTCCCAGAGAATGATCGGTGCGACCGTGGTGTCGCCCATGCCTTCGCGGGTGTCCTGCAAGCCGAACACCGAGACTTCCTGCTTGAGCCAGGGCTGCGCGATGTAGCCACCCAGCCGGCCGCCAAACACCCGCATCGGGCTGAGGTAATCCAGGCGCGGAATGACCGCCGTGGACTCGATCTCGACGTTCGGCACCTTGCCGCCGAGGGAGCTGATATTGAGCTTCGTGGCTTTGTAGTGGTTGTAGTAGAGGTTGAAGGCAACCATGTTGTCCGGAAGGCTGTCGGGCGAAAGCGGCAACATGAAAAAGCCGTCGGTGCCGGTGCCGATGTTGTCCACGCCAGCCTCGGTGGCCAGTGCCGGTTGCAGGGCGCAGACGCCGGCCAGGCCAATGACCAGTAGGGGAAGTGTCGTGCGGGTCGGGATCATGGGTGTTCTCATTATTATTGTTAGCGGGCTGTCCGGCATCCATACGAGGGCCGCAACATAGAAATAAGCTGTCTGCGCCCTGCAAGGCAGGGTATTGGCGGCCATTTAGGGGGACTTCTGCGGACAGCCTTTGCACCCTGTGCTAACTTCCTTCGACATAACCGGTTACAAAAATAAGAATGCAGCTCGACCCGGAACGTATAGCCCCATGCAAATGAAAGTGACCGATCCCACCTTTGAACTGGCGCTGGTGTCGCCGTTTCTCCTGCAGACCCTGGCCGAAGTCGCCGAGCAAAAAGGCATCCACCCCGAAAGCCTGTGCCGAGGCTTGGGTTTTACCTTTGAAGACCTGCAGGACCCGGCGCAACGCATTTCCTATCGCCAGGCCGTGGCCATGATTCAGCGCGCGCTCAAGGCCTTGCCCAATCAGGGGCTGGGCCTGTGGGTCGGCGCGCAGAATGTGCTCGGTACGCTGGGTTTGTTGGGGCATGTGTTGTCGCTGTGCAAGACCCTGCGCGATGCCTTTGAACTGGGCATTCGCCATCAACACACCTCTGGCGGCATTGTCGTGTCGAGTGTGGAGGAGGCGGGGGATCGGGTGTTTATCGACGTTGAATGCCGCTTGCCGTTCGCCGACGTGCAGTTGTTCGCGGTCGAGGAGTTTTTCGCCAGCCTGCTGGTGTACGGCCGGGCGCTGGTCGGGGCGGATTTCAAGCCGATGGCCGTGGAGTTCATGCATGCCGCGCCGGAGTATCTCGGCGAATATTCGCGCCTGCTGGGGCCGGACGTGCGTTTCGGCTGCCTGCAAAACCGCATGGTGATCGAGGCACACTGGCTGGGCGTTCACTTGCCCAATCACCATTCCCTGGCCCTGCGTCAGGCCGTGAAACTGCTCGAGCTGGAAGCCGCGCAGGTGCACCAGAAAATGGACCTGATCCAGGCCGTGGAACGGGCGATTGCCCGGGACCTGACCGAAGGCAGCCACATCGAGAAAATCGCCGGCGACCTGAACATGAGCAGCCGCACCTTGCGCCGCCGCCTCACCGAACATGCATTGACCTTCGAAGCGCTGCTGGAACAAGTGCGTCAGGCCCGCACCATGAGCCTGCTGGCCAACCCGGACATGTCCATTGAACGCATCACCGAAGAAGTCGGCTACAGCGACGTGCGCAGCTTTCGCCGGGCGTTCAAGCGCTGGACCGGCATGAGCCCGAGTGCGTTCCGCAACGAAATCCCCAGCGTGGTTTGATCTTTTGTGGCGAGTGGCTTCTGTGGCCTCTCACGGCACACAAACCCTCGTACTCCGGTTAAACTCTGTGCTCTTTTTCAAGGAGTTCATATGAGCCATTACCAGCCGGGCATTCTCGCCACCCCTGTTCCGCCTCAAGCCCGCCATATGTTCTTCGCCCTCGAATCCGCCGCGGCACTGCCGGCTGCGCTCGACAACTTGATGCAACGGGTGGACGGGAAATCGGCTGTCGTCGGCTTCGGCGAATCCCTGGTCAACGCACTGGAGGGGCAGATCGAAGGCCTGCGTACTTTCCCGGCTTTGGCGGGTGTCGGCGTCGACAATCCGTCGACTCAACATGCGCTCTGGTGCTGGCTGCACGGTGAAGACCGTGGCGAGTTGCTCAACCGCAGCAACGCCATCGAAGCGGCACTGGCCCCGGCGTTGCGCCTGGTGCAGATGAACGAAACTTTCCGCCACATGAATGGCCACGACCTGACCGGCTATGAAGATGGCACCGAGAACCCCCACGACGCCGCCGCCGTGGCCGCCGCCCTGGTGGGTGAGGGCGCGGACGGTACGGTGGGTGGCAGCTTCGCCGCGATCCAGCAGTGGCAGCATGACCTGAAAGGTTTCCATGGGCTGTCGGCGGATGAAAAAGACAACATCATGGGTCGCCGCTTGAGCGATAACGAAGAGCTCGACGACGCGCCGGTTTCCGCCCACGTCAAACGCACCGCCCAGGAAAGCTTTGCGCCCGAGGCCTTCGTGGTGCGTCGCTCGATGCCGTGGATCGAAGGCGACCGCGCCGGCCTGATGTTCCTGGCCTTCGGCTTTTCCCTCGATGCCTTCGAAGCCCAACTGCGCCGCATGAGTGGCCTGGAAGACGGTATCACCGACGGTCTGTACCGCATCAGCCGTCCGATCACCGGCGGCTACTACTGGTGCCCGCCGCTCAAGGACGGTCGACTGGACCTGCGCGCATTGCGCGTCGGCTGATAAGCAAGGAGAGCCTATGAACCTGGTGCGCTGGGGCATGATCGGCTGTGGCAGTGTCGCTGAACGCAAAAGCGCGCCAGCCTTCTACAAGGCACCCGGATCGGCGTTGGTGGCGGTGATGGGCCGGCGCCTGGAAGCCGTTACCGACTACGCCGCGCGCCACGGTATCGCGCGGGTCTACACCGATGCGCAGGCGCTGATCAACGATCCCGAGGTCGACGCGGTGTACATCGCCACGCCGCCCGACAGCCATCACGCCTATGCCTTGCAGGTGGCCGCCGCCGGCAAGCATTGCTGCGTGGAAAAACCGATGGCGCTGAATGCCGGGCAAAGCCGCGAGATGCAGCAGGTGTTTGCCGATGCCGGGTTGCACTTGTTCGTGTCCTATTACCGACGTTCGTTGCCACGCTTCCGGCAAGTGCGGCAATGGCTGGAGGAAGGGCGGATCGGCGAGGTCCGGCACCTGAGCTGGACCCTCACCAAAGCCCCGTCGGCAGCGGATCGCAATGGCAGTGAAAACTGGCGTACCGACCCGGCGATTGCCGGTGGTGGTTACTTTGCGGATCTGGCCAGCCATGGCCTGGACCTGTTTCAGTACCTGCTGGGCGATATCGTCGAAGTCGCCGGGTTCACCGCACGCCAGGCCGGTATGTATGCGGCCGAAGATGCCGTCAGCGCCACCTGGCGGTTTGCCAGCGGGGCTCTGGGCATGGGCTGCTGGAACTTCGTTGCGGACCGTCGCGAAGACCGGGTCGAAGTGATTGGCAGCAAAGGCCGGATCACCTTTTCAGTCTTCGATGAACACCCGGTCGAGTTGCACGCCGATGAACACCTCAGCCTGACCATCGAGCATCACGCCCACATTCAGTGGCACCACGTAATGGGCATGAATGCGCATATTCGTGGCGAGGCCCAGCACCCGGCCGTGGCCGAGCAGGCGCTGAAGACCGATTGGGTGATGGACCAGATCCTCAAGCGCCACTGATCCTTCAGACCACACACAATCCCCTGTAGGAGCTGCCGGAGGCTGCGATCTTTTGATCCTGGCTTAAAAAACAAAATCAACAGATCGCAGCCTGCGGCAGCTCCTACAGTTTTTGGTTGTGTTGCACTTCTAACCTTATGCGCATTCGGTATTTCTCAAGCCTGTCATAACCTCTCTAAGATCACGTCATAACTCGTTATAACAAGTGATCTGCCATGACCGATAACGTTCTATCCCTGAGCAGCGTCCCGTTGCACACCCAGCTGCGAGACGTGCTGCGCGCACGCATCCTCGACGGCGAATACCCGCAAGACAGCCAGATGCCTTCCGAAAGCGAGCTTGGCGCGTTGTTCAAGGTCAGTCGCATCACCGTGCGCCAGGCCTTGGGCGACCTGCAAAAGGAGGGGCTGATCTTCAAGATCCACGGCAAGGGCACCTTCGTCGCCAAGCCGAAAACCTTCCAGAACGTCAGCACCCTGCAAGGCCTGGCCGAGTCCATGACCGGTCGCGGCTATGAGGTGATCAACCGCCTGCGCAGCTTCAAGTTCATTGCCGCCGACAAGCTCGTCGCCGAGCGTTTGCAGGTGGCCGAAGGCGAGGTCGTGGCGCAGATCAAGCGTGTGCGCCTGATCAATCGCGAGCCGGTTTCCCTGGAAATCACCTACCTGCCCAAGGCCGTTGGTGAGCGCCTGGAAAAAGCCGACCTGGTTACCCGCGACATTTTCCTGATCCTGGAAAACGACTGCGGCCTGGCCCTGGGGCACGCCGACCTGGCCATCGATGCGGTGCTGGCCGACAGCGACCTGACCCAGGCGCTGAACGTTGAACCCGGCTCGCCGATCATGCGCATCGAGCGCCTGACCCATGATGTCGAGGGTCGGCCGCTGGACTTCGAACACCTTTACTACCGTGGCGATGCTTTCCAGTACCGCCTGCGGATCGACCGGCAAAAAGGGGAGCAGGCATGACGCGCAGCACGTTGGAGCAGGAATACGACATCGTTGTCATAGGCGGCGGCACCGCCGGCCCCATGGCGGCGATCAAGGCCAAGGAACGCAACCGCGACCTGCGGGTGTTGTTGATCGACAAGGCCAACGTCAAGCGCAGCGGCGCGATCAGCATGGGCATGGACGGCCTGAACAACGCGATCATTCCCGGTCACTCGACGCCTGAGCAATACACCAAGGAAATCACCATCGCCAACGACGGCATCGTCAATCAGGCCGCGGTGTACGCCTATGCCACCCACAGCTTTGAAACCCTCTCGCAACTGGACCGCTGGGGCGTGAAATTCGAGAAGGACGAAACCGGCGACTACGCGGTGAAGAAGGTTCACCACATGGGCGCTTATGTGTTGCCGATGCCGGAAGGGCACGACATCAAGAAAGTCCTCTATCGGCAGTTGAAGCGCGCGCGGGTGAGCATCACCAATCGCCTGGTCTGCACCCGATTGCTGACGGACGAAGAGGGCGCGGTCAACGGGGTGATGGGCTTTGATTGCCGCACGGCGGACTTCCATGTGATCAAGGCCAAGGCAGTGATCCTCGCCTGCGGTGCCGCCGGACGCCTGGGATTACCGTCCTCCGGCTACCTGATGGGCACCTACGAAAACCCGACCAATGCCGGCGACGGCTACTCGATGGCCTACCACGCCGGGGCCGAACTGGCGAACCTGGAATGCTTCCAGATCAACCCGCTGATCAAGGATTACAACGGCCCGGCCTGCGCCTACGTCACCGGCCCCTTGGGCGGCTACACCGCCAACAACAAGGGCGAACGCTTCATCGAGTGCGACTACTGGAGCGGGCAGATGATGTGGGAGTTCCATCAGGAACTGGAAAGCGGCAATGGTCCGGTGTTCCTCAAGCTCGATCACCTGGCCGAGGAAACCATCCAGAACATCGAAGAGATCCTGCACAGCAACGAGCGTCCGAGTCGCGGCCAGTTCCACGCCAATCGCGGCACCGACTACCGCACGCAGATGATCGAGATGCACATCTCCGAGATCGGTTTTTGCAGCGGGCATTCGGCGTCGGGGGTGTGGGTCAACGAGAAGGCCGAGACCTCGGTCAAGGGCCTGTACTCGGCGGGGGACATGGCTGCCGTGCCGCATAACTACATGCTCGGCGCGTTCACCTATGGCTGGTTCGCTGGCCACAACGCGGCGGATTTTGTCGCCGGGCGCGAGTTTTCGGCGCTGGATACCCGGCAGATCGAAACCGAAAAGCAACGGGTCTACGCACCGCTGGATCGTGAGCACGGCCTGCCACCGGCCCAGGTCGAGTACAAGCTGCGGCGCTTCGTCAATGACTACCTGCAACCGCCGAAAGTGACCAGGAAGATGCAGATCGGCCTGCAACGCTTCAGCGACATCCAGCGTGATCTCGACCAGATCAAGGCCCACAACGCCCACGAACTGATGCGCGCCATGGAAGTCAGCATGATCCGCGACTGCGCCGAAATGGCCGCCCGGGCTTCATTGTTCCGCGCCGAGAGCCGCTGGGGGCTTTACCACCACCGCGTCGATCACCCGCAACGCAACGACCGCGACTGGTTCTGCCATTGCCACCTGAAGAAAGACGAAAACGGTTTGATGAGCAGTTTCAAGAAAGCCGTCGAGCCTTACATCATCCCGCTCGATGCCGACGAGTTGCAGGCCTACGACCGGCTGCGGGTCGGCGCGGATGCCGCCTGAGCATCACCCAAGAGAGAGACCGTGAAATGGCCTATCAAGCCCAGGAAATCTTCTTCCGTTCCAACGCCCCCGTCACCATCGACGAGGACAAATGCATCGCTCACAAAGGCTGCACCGTGTGCGTCGACGTCTGCCCGATGGACCTGCTGGCGATCAACCCGGCCACGCAAAAGGCCTACATGGCGTTCGATGAATGCTGGTACTGCATGCCCTGTGAAAAGGACTGCCCGACAGGGGCTGTGAAAGTAGAGATCCCGTACCTGCTGCGCTGAAACACTATCAACGGTGGGAGCGGGCTTGCTCGCGAAGAGGCCAGCCCAGACAACAAAACGCCATCCGGCACCACCGGACGCCTGATTCAAGACACCCCTCGTTTCCCACCGCGCCCTGATCGTGGCGGAGACGAACATCCAATAAATGATTCGAGGGGAAACACTCATGATGTTGCGTGCAGCTTTAGCCGGTCTGGTACTGGCTTCATTCACCCTGTCGGCCTCGGCCGAAACCATCCGCATTGCCATCGGCACCCAGGACACCACCATCAACTGCGCCGCCGGCGGATTGTTGATTCGCGAACTCGGTCTGCTGGACAAATACCTGCCCCACGATGGCCCCTACAAAGACGCCCAATACGAGGTGCAGTGGAAAAACTTCACCAGCGGCGCCCCCCTGACCAATGAGATGGTGGCCGGCAAGCTCGACTTCGGCGCGATGGCCGACTTCCCCGGCGCGTTCAACGGCGTGGCGTTCGAAACGGCGGGCAAGCACAGCCTGTTCATCAGCGTGCTGTCGGGCAGCATCAAGGGCAGTGGCAACGGCATCGTGGTGCCGAGCGCATCGGGCGTGCAGTCGCTCGCAGAGCTCAAGGGCAAGACCATTTCCGTGCCGTTCGCTTCCACCGCCCATGGCATGTTGCTGCGGGCCGTCGCGGCCCAGGGCTGGGACCCGCTCAAGGACGTGAACATCATCGCCCAGCCGCCGGAAGTCGCCGGCTCCGCGTTGCAGGCCGGCAAGATCGATGCCCATGCTGACTTCGTGCCCTTCGCCGAACTGTTCCCCAGCCGCGGTTTCGCGCGCAAGATTTATGACGGTGCCCAGGCCAACGCGCCGACCTTCCACGGTGCGTTGGTCGATCAGGCCTATGCGAAGAAGTACCCGGAAATCGTCGTCGCTTACCTGCGGGCGAGCATCGAAGCCAACCAGTTGCTGGCGGCTGAACCGGAGAAATACAGCGAGTTGATCGCCAGGGTCACCGGGGTCGATGCCGAGGTCAATTACCTGTTCCATGGCCCCCTCGGTGTGCAGACCCGCGACCTGAGCTGGAAGCCGGAATACCGTCAGGCCGTGGGCACCGCCATCGATACCCTCAAGTTGTTGAAGAAGGCCGATCGCGGGCTCGATCTCAACACCTTCATCGACGACCAATACATCCGCGCCGCCTTCAAGGCCTCGAACCTGGACTACAGCGCGCAACTGGCCAGTTACGGGCCGGCGCCGCTCAAGGCCATCGATGCCGCCAGCGGCCAAGCCATCACCGACTTCAGCCACGTGGCGGAAATCTGGGTGCGCGGCGAGCCGAAAGTCCGCCAGTACGCCTCGGCGCAAGCGGCGTTTGCCGCGCTGGCCAGCCTCAAGCAGGAAGGCAGGAACATCCGCGCGGTGTACGCCCAGGCCAGCGACAGCGGGATCAAGTTGCTGGCGGATCAGGCGTGGTTTGCCACCGATCGCAAAGGGCAACTGAGCGCGTTCCTGCTCAAGGGCCAGGCCCAACAGTTCGCCACGGCGCAAGGCGGCAAGGTCCTCGACTTCACTGATGCTACCGCGCAGGCCGTGGCGGTTCGCTAACAGTCATAACACCGCAATCCCCTGTGGGATCGCCGCACCGCCGCTCCCACAGGGTCCAGGGTTGAGAGGAATAATTGTGTACCAATCATATTCACGCTGGATCCCCAGAGCCGCATCCTTGCTGCTCTGCCTCGTATTCTGGCAACTCGCCGCCAGCCACCACTGGAACCTCGGCCTGGTGACCTTCGCCAACGTCCCGACACCCGTGGCGGTCATTGAAGCTGCCCTCGGCCTCGGCGACTCGGGCAAACTCGGTCAACACCTGGGCAGCAGCCTCGGCCGGGTGTTCGCCGGTTACCTCGCGGCGCTGATCATTGGCGTGGCCCTGGGCCTGGCCATCGGCCGCTCGAAATGGGCCGAAGATCTGTTGTTGCCGCCCCTGGAAGTGCTGCGCCCGATCCCGGCGGTGGCGTGGATTCCCCTGGCGATCCTGATGTTTCCCTCCTCGGAGCTGTCGATGGTGTTCATCACCTTCACCGGCGCACTGTTCCCGATCCTGCTCAACACCGTGCACGGCGTCGAAGGCGTCGACCCACGGCTGATCGCCTCGGCGAAAAGCCTCGGGGCGGGGCGCCGGGCCATCCTGCTGGAGGTCGTTCTGCCGGGCGCTGCGCCCAGCATCATCACCGGCCTGGCCATCGGCATGGGCACTTCGTGGTTCTGCCTGGTGACGGCGGAAATGATCTCCGGCCAGTTTGGCATTGGCTATTACACCTGGGAGTCCTACACCATCCAGAACTACGCCGACATCGTGGTCGGCATGTTGCTGATCGGCGTGCTCGGGATGGGCAGCAGCCTGTTGATCAAGCGTCTGGGCGGGCTGTTCACGCCCTGGCATCGACCACGAGGAAAAGCCTGATGAGCGTTTTTCAACACCTGGAAGGGCGTATCGACATTCGCGGGCTGTCGATCAGCCTGGGCGAGGGCGACACGGCTTTCGAAGCAGTGCAGGGCCTCGATTGCCAGATCGAACCGGGGCAGTTCGTGTGCATTCTCGGGCCGTCGGGTTGCGGCAAATCGACCTTGCTCGGCGCCCTGGCCGGCCACCTGCATCCGCGCACCGGCACCCTGAATGTCGATGGCGCAGCGGTGGCGGGCCCATCGCCCCAGCGCGGCATGGTGTTCCAGCAGCACACGCTGTTTCCGTGGCGCACGGTGCGTGACAACGTGGCGTTCGGCTTGAAAATGCAAGGCATCGGCAAGGCCGAACGGCACAAGGCAGCGGATGAAATCCTCGCCCTGGTGGGCCTCGAAGGCTTTGCCGGGCGCTGGCCCGATCAGCTCTCCGGCGGCATGCAGCAACGGGTGGAAATCGCCCGGGTGTTGGTCAACCGTCCGCGCCTGTTGCTGATGGACGAACCCTTCGGCGCCCTCGATGCCCTGACCCGATTGAACATGCAGGAACTGCTGCTGGACATCTGGACGCGCATCCGCACCACCGTGGTGTTTGTCACCCATGACATCGACGAAGCGCTGTTCCTCGCCGATCGCCTGCTGGTCATGAGTCCACGGCCCGGCCGGATCATCGAAGACTTGCGCCTGGACTTCCCCCGGCCACGCAGCACGCAACTGGTGACAAGCCCCGAATTCTCGCACCTCAAGCGCCATTGCCTCGAACTCCTGCGGCACGAAGACGGCCGGCAACTGCCGCGCCTGAACCCGCTCGGACTTCCCCCTGAAACCAAACTGCCGCGATTTGCCCTATGACCTCACTATTCGATGTAACCGATAACGACGACATTCTTGCCCTGCAGCCGCGCCTGACCGATGACGACCCCGGTGTACGCCGGATCGCGCTGATCGAACTGGCCGATCTCGAGGAGCCGGACGGCCTGCTGTGGCTGATCGATCGACTGGCCGAAGACCCGATTGCGGACGTTCGCGCCGAAGCCGCACGCCTGCTGGAAGCCTGGGAGGACGAACCGGTGGTCGAAGCGCTGTGCCAGGCCCTGACGGACCCATCCCCGGCGGTGCAGGTGGCCGCAGCGCAAAGCCTCAGCCTGCTCAAGAGTGAAGCGGCGGGCCGGGTCATCCTGCCGTGGACCGGGCACGCCGACAGCGGCGTACGCATCGCCGCATTCAGGGCGTTGCGCGAGTTGCGTTGCCCCGATGCCGCCGATGCGGCTGCCCGGGCACTGATTGATGAAAGCGCCAGCGTGCGCCGCGAAGCGGTGGGCGTGCTCGGCTGGCTCAAGCAACTCGATGCCTTGCCGGCACTGGCGCGACTGGCCAGCGCTGACCCGGACACCGAGGTGCGGCGTGCCGCCACCGGCGCATTGGGCCTGGCGTCTGACGCCCAGGTGCTGCCGGCCCTGCGCCAGGCCTTGCGCGACGCAGCCTGGCAAGTGCGCGAAGAAGCCGCCACCACCCTGGGCAAGGTCGGCCACCCCGACGCGGGCCCGGCCCTGGTCGACGCCCTGGGCGACGATTACTGGCAAGTGCGCCTGCGCGCCACCCGCAGCCTCGGTCGCTTGCGTTTTGTACCGGCGCTCGAAGCGCTGATCGACACCCTCGGCCACCGCATCAGCAACCTGCGCAAGGAAGCCGCGCTGGCCCTGGGCGAATTGAACGACCCACGGGCCATTGCGCCATTGCAGGACGCACAAGACGACGGCGACCCTGAAGTGCGCAAGGCCGTGCGCATTGCCTTGAGCCAACTGCAATGAACCCGGTGGCGATTGGCAACTCCCGCAGCAAACAGCAGTTGCGACTGGACTGGCCGGATGGCCGCGAGCAACTGCTGGAGCATGCCGAATTGCGCCGGCAGTGCCCGTGCTCGCAGTGCCGGGCGTTTCGGTTGCGGGGGATGGCGCCGATGGTGGACGGGCGGGTTCAGGTGATCGAACTGAATCCGCAAGGGTATGGCCTGCAACTGGTGTTCAGCGATGGGCATGAGCAGGGGATTTATCCGTGGGCGTATCTCTCAAGCCTGACCTGATCCCTGTAGGAGCGAGCTTGCTCGCGATGGACGTGAACGATAAAGCGATGCAGTTGGAGGAATCGGTACGCCTGGACGGTTTTCGCGAGCAGTCGACCGGCCTTATGCTGTGAATACAGGCTCAGTAACGGCTCGGATAAACGCATCGTCCACAGTATTTACTCCATACCGATGCATGAACTCCCTACCATTGGCAAAGCGATTGAAGCGTTTCTGGCTAATCATGTAAAAATAATCACAATGGTTAATTACCTCATCAACATTGTGCGAGGAAACCAGAATAGCGGTGCCCTCACTGGCGGCGCCGCGTAGGCATTGCCAAATATAGCGACGAAATTCCGGGTCTACACCGGCGGTAGGCTCATCGAGAATCACGAAGTCTGCAGAAATTGAAAGAAGAGTGAGAGTAAAGAACCAGCGTGTCTCTCCGTAGCTGCACAGCGATGATTTTTTGTTCCAGATATCTTGGTATCGGTCAACTATCGCAGGGCTCCACGCGCTTAGTTTTTTCAGGGTTTTATCTTGTGTCATGGGCTCGCTTGATGACAGCGCAGTCACCATTTTAAAAATGTCACGCATGCGTAGCGGCGGGGGAGTGGTGATGATTTGAGAAAGGTATAAAAACTGACTGAAGTCGTTTTTTATCAAGCCGGACTTTGCTTTTTTAAGCTCGCAGACGATATCGAAAAAAGTTGTTTTTCCAGATCCATTGGGCCCCAGAATGCCGACAATGTCACCTTGAGCAACCTCAAGAGATGCCTGGGTCAAGAGGGGCTTGTCCGTATAGGAGAAGTCAATGCTCTGCGCCGTGAATTTTTTCATCAGTATCGACTCCATACGGGATTGATTCTCAGGTGTTTGAAGGTTTTGTGCAGTACTGAAATAAATAAAAAAATTATTGCTGTCGTGATGAGTTTGTTGGATTCAAGACCTTGTTCCATTATCTGGCTTGCAAGTGTCAGTGGGTTTGCGAGGTTCAAAGTGTCGGTGATGGGGTTTGATCTGCTGGCACTCATTACGCCGAGAATCAGCATGCAGAACGAAAAAATGGAAAGCAAAGTGTTCGAGTTCTGAAAGTTGATCGGTAATAATGAGAATACAGCCCCGATCGCGCAAAACATGATAAAGCAGATGTAAAAGCGTGGTGTGATATTCAGTAGTTCATTGAGGTCGTAGTTTCCGAATGGTAATTTGGTCGTTAAGTAAAAGGTTGCGCAATAAGATATCGATATTAGCGAGTAGGCAATGAAGTGCGATAAAAGAAAAATTAGTTTCGATTCCTTGGAGTAAATAAATGATCGGGTGAATCCACTTTCCCTTCTTCCGATTATGTAAAAGGCGAATCCGAATAATGCGACACTTGAAGAGATGTAGGCATAAAACCATGCTGAAATCGTAATGTAATTGCTCGAAAAATAGTTGGGGTCTTGCCTGGTTATTGCAAAAAAATAGAACATCGCACAAGGTGATATCATGATCCAGAACAAGGCGATGGGTTCTTTTAGTTGTTCTTTTATGAATATGGACGTTAGGGAGAAAATTCTGGGCAGAATATTTTTAGTCATTGAGCGTCACTTTTTCAGGCTTGTTGTTTTTTATTTTTCTTTTATTTGTGGGGGCGCTTGGTATTAAGTGGTGCTGCAAGGATTAGTTGATTTTACTGTTGGACGCAAGCGAGAGGGTTTTGTGTTGTAGGGGAATTCCTGCATGTTTTTAAGATGCGTCCTGCATGATGTTAGGAACCTTAGTGGCTTGGTTTTGTTTTGGTGTGGATAGTTTCTAGCGTGGAACTGTGAAATTCCTTTTTGAAACTGTGTTTTAGTTTTCGGCAAGCAGAAATGATCTTGCTATGTTAAGTAGAATATTTCTGTAGGAGTAAATGTGCGTTTCGTACTTTTTTTATGGATTTTTATTTTCTTCAGATGCTAATTATTTTAGAAAGGCGACGAACGGTAGACCCTATTTTTTGATCGTCCGTTTTGTTCGAGTAAGGAGTGCTGGACGTTACGTTTGAACCGGCCTCCTGTAGGAGCTGCCGCAGGCTGCGATCTTTTCGCTCTGGTCTCAAGAGATCGCAGCCTCGTTTCACTCGACAGCTCCTACACGGTCCTTGCCAGGAAAAAGCCAAAAGAGTACAAATGTACTCCATGACGACTCTGACTCCCCGCCGTACCGCCATCCTGACCTTTATCCGCGATCGCATCGCCGAGCACGGTCAGCCTCCTAGCCTCGCTGAAATCAGTGAGGCGTTCGGTTTCGCCTCCCGCAGCGTGGCGCGCAAGCATGTGCTGGCGTTGACCGAAGCCGGGTTTATCGAGGTCAACCCGCATCAGGCCCGGGGCATTCGCCTGCTCGGGCAGCCGCCGCGTCCCGAATTGCTGGACATCCCGGTGCTCGGCCGGGTGGCGGCCGGTGCGCCGATTGGGGCCGATGCGGAGGTGCACAGCCGCTTGCTGCTCGATCCGTCGATCTTCTCGCGGGTGCCGGACTACATGTTGCGGGTGCGGGGTGATTCGATGATCGAGGACGGCATCCTCGACGGCGATCTGGTGGGCGTGCACCGCAGCCCCGAGGCCGTTAATGGCCAGATCGTCGTGGCGCGACTCGACGGCGAAGTCACCATCAAGCGCTTCGAGCGGGTCGGCGATGTGGTTCGCCTGCTGCCACGCAACCCGGCCTACCAGCCGATCATTGTCGAGGCCGACCGGGACCTGGCCATCGAAGGCGTGTTCTGTGGCCTGGTGAGGCAAGGCTGATGGGCGCCGTCGTTGCGCTGGATACGCTGTTCAATGGCGGCCAGGTCTGGAAGGGCCGGCCTGCGCCACCGGCCGCCAGCCCGCAACCCACCGGGCATGCCGCGCTGGACGCCGCGTTGCCCAGCGGTGGCTGGCCGGAGGCGGCGCTGACGGAAATCCTGTTGGCCGGGCAGGGCGTGGGCGAGTTGCAACTGGTGTGGCCGACCCTGGCACGGCTGTCGGCGGCGGGCGAGCGCATCGTGCTGGTGGCGCCGCCTTATGTGCCGTACCCCCAGGCGTGGCAGGGCGCCGGGGTCGATCTGCGGCAGTTGTCGATCATCCAGGCCAGCGAGCGCGATGCACTGTGGGCCGCGGAGCAATGCCTGCGTTCGGGCAGTTGCGGCGCGGTGCTGTGCTGGCCGCACAAGGCCGATGACCGCGCCTTGCGCCGCTTGCAGGTGGCGGCGGAAACCGGCCAGACCCTGGCCTTCGCCTATCGTCCCCTCGGTGAAGCGATCAACCCTTCGCCGGCGGCCCTGCGCATTGCCATCGATGCCCGTCCGGCACAACTGCGGGTGCTCAAGTGCCGCGGCGGCCTGGCCCGTTCGGCGCCGATTGCCTTCGCCGTGGGGCATTGAGGTTGCCATGCGCTGGGTCTGCATTGTTTTCCCGCAATTGGCGCTGGACGCGGTACTGCGTCAGCGCGCCGATCCCGATGAACCCCTGGCGCTGCTGACCGGTCCGGCCCAGCGCCGGGTGCTGCAGGCCGTCAACGGCGCGGCGCGGGCGCTGGGTTTGCGTCCCGGCCAGTCCATGAGCGCGGCACAGGCCTTGAGCAAAGGTTTTGTCACGGCTGAATATGACGCTGCTGAAATCGAACACTGGCAGCGGTTTCTCGCCGCCTGGGCCTATCGCTTCAGTTCCCAGGTCAGCGTGCATTACCCCCGGGCCCTGGTGTTCGAGATCGAATCCAGCCTCGGCCTGTTCGGCGCCTGGCCGCAATTCGAAGCGCTTCTGCGCCGTGAACTCGGTGAACTGGGGTTTCGCCACCGCATCGTGGCCGCGGCCAACCCGGTGGCGGCGCGGGTGCTGGCCAACGCCTATGACGGTCTGGTGGTGCCGGACGATCAAGCCTTGCAGCATCACCTGGGGCAAATGCCCGTCGACCGGGTCGGCCTCGAAGCCTCGGTCGCCACGGCCTTGTCGCGCATGGGCCTGCGCACCTTGAGCCAGGTGCAGGCGCTGCCCCGGCATAGCCTGGCCCGGCGCTTCGAGGCCCAGGTGCTCAAGCACCTGGATGCCCTCTTGGGTTTGCGGCGGTTGGCGCTGGCGTTCTACCTGCCGCCGGACCGCTTCGATGTGCGTATCGAGCTCAATTTCGATGTGCAGTCCCATCAAGCCTTGCTGTTTCCGTTGCGCCGGTTGACGGGAGACCTGTCGGCGTTCCTCTGCGGTCGCGATAGCGGCGTACAGCGTTTCGACCTGCATCTGGAGCACGCCGGGTTGCCGGACACGCTCATCAAGGTCGGCCTGCTCAGTGCCGAGCGCGATCCGGCGATGCTCTTCGAACTGGCCCGGGGGCGGCTGGAGCAAGTCCAGGTCGAGGCGCCGGTGCGCGGCTTTCGCCTGCGCGCCGAGGATTTGCCGACCTTCGTGCCCCAGCATCAGGAACTGTTCGACGATCGCCCGCAACAGTCCTTGCCCTGGGAGCAACTGCGCGAACGCCTGCGTGCACGGCTGGGGGATGACGCGGTGCATGGCTTGCGCTTCCAGGCCGATCACCGCCCCGAGTGCGCGTGGCAGGCCCGTGCCGACAGCCAGCCTTGCGCGGTGCCGGCCGCGGTGAAACGGCCGGGCTGGCTGCTGACTGAGCCGCTGGCCGTGCATCAGGGCTCGGCGCGCATCCTCATGGGGCCGGAGCGTATCGAGTCCGGCTGGTGGGACGGCGACGACGTACGCCGTGACTATTACCTGATCGAAACCCGTGCCGGCCAACAGGGCTGGGCCTACCGGGCGGTCGGTGAGGACGGCCCGCTGTGGTTGCAGGGCTGGTTCGCATGAGCAGCGACTATGCCGAACTGCACTGCCTGTCGAACTTCAGCTTCCAGCGCGGTGCCTCCAGTGCCCTCGAGCTGTTCCAGCGCGCGAAAAAGCAGGGTTATCAAGCCCTGGCGATCACCGACGAATGCACCCTGGCGGGCATCGTTCGGGCCTGGCAAGCGGCGAAGTCCGTGGAGTTGCCGCTGATCATCGGCAGTGAAATACGCATCGAGAACGGTCCGAAACTGGTGCTGCTGGTGGAGAGCCTCGAGGGCTATCAGGCGCTGTGCCGATTGATCACCCGCGCCCGGCGCCGCACGCAGAAAGGCCAGTATCAGGTGCTGCATGAAGACTTCAGCGAGCCCTTGCCGGGATTGTTGGCGTTGTGGGTGCCGGACGCTGTCGATGCCTTTGAACAGGGGCGCTGGCTCAAACAGGTCTTCGCCGAGCGCCTGTGGCTGGCGGTGCAGTTGCATCGCGGCCAGGACGATGCCCGGCGCCTGGGCGATCTGCTGAGCCTGGCCAGGGAGTTGTGCATCGCGGCCGTGGCCAGTGGCGATGTGCACATGCACGCGCGCGGCCGGCGCGCCTTGCAGGACACCATGACCGCGATCCGTCATCACCTGCCGGTGGCCGATGCCGGGTTGCGCCTGCACCCCAACGGCGAGCGCCATCTGCGCAGCCTCGACGTGCTGCAAGCGCTTTATCCGCCCGACTTGCTGGCCGAAACGCTGAACATCGCCCGGCGCTGCACCTTTGATCTTGGCCAGTTGCGTTACCAGTACCCCCGCGAACTGGTGCCGCAAGGACACTCGGCTACCTCGTGGCTGCGTCATTTGACCGAGGAAGGCATCGAGTGGCGCTGGCCAAAAGGGCCGAAAAGCGAAGTGCTGGTGCAGATCGACAAGGAGCTGCAACTGATCGCGGAGCTGGGCTATGAAAGCTACTTCCTGACAGTCCACGACATCGTCCGCTTTGCCCGCCAGCAACAGATTCTTTGTCAGGGGCGTGGTTCTGCCGCCAACTCGGCAGTGTGCTTCGCCCTGGGCATCACCGAAATCGATCCGGATCGCACCACGTTGTTGTTCGAGCGCTTTCTGTCCAAGGAACGTAACGAGCCGCCGGACATCGACGTCGATTTCGAGCATGAACGCCGCGAGGAAGTCTTGCAGTACGTGTTCCAGCGTTATGGCCGGGCCCGGGCCGCATTGACGGCGGTGGTCAGCACTTACCACGCCGCCGGAGCGGTGCGCGATGTGGCCAAGGCCTTGGGCTTGCCGCCGGACCAGATCAACGCCCTGGCCGATTGTTGCGGGCACTGGAGCGATGAAACGCCTCCCGTGGAACGTCTGCGCGAGGGCGGGTTTGACCCCGAAAGCCCAGTGTTGCACCGGGTGCTGAGCCTGACGGGGCAGTTGATCGGCTTCCCCCGGCATTTGTCCCAGCACCCCGGCGGTTTCGTGATTTCCGAGCAGCCGCTGGACAGTCTGGTGCCGGTGGAAAATGCCGCCATGGCCGAGCGCACCATCATTCAGTGGGACAAGGATGATCTCGATGCGGTCGGTTTGCTCAAGGTCGATATCCTGGCGCTGGGCATGCTCAGCGCGATTCGCCGATGTTTCGATCTGCTGCGCCGGCACCGGGGGCTGGACCTGAGTCTGGCGACCATCCCGTCCGAAGATGCGGCCACCTACGAAATGATCGGTCGGGCCGACACCATCGGCGTGTTCCAGATCGAATCCCGGGCACAGATGTCGATGTTGCCGAGGCTCAGGCCGAAGACGTTTTACGACCTGGTGATCGAGGTCGCCATCGTTCGGCCGGGGCCGATCCAGGGCGGCATGGTGCATCCGTACCTGCGGCGACGGAACAAGGAAGAACCGGAGGCCTATCCGTCACCGGAACTGGAGGTGGTACTCAAGCGCACCCTCGGCGTGCCGCTGTTTCAGGAACAGGTGATGCAGATCGCCATCGTCGCCGCCGACTACAGCCCCGGCGAGGCTGACCAGCTACGCCGCTCCATGGCCGCGTGGAAACGCCACGGCGGGCTCGAACCGCACAAGGCGCGGCTGGCCGCCGGCATGAAAAAAAACGGCTACACCGCCGAATTCGCCGCGCAGATCTTCGAACAGATCAAGGGCTTTGGCAGCTACGGTTTTCCCGAGTCCCACGCGGCCAGTTTTGCCTTGCTGACCTACGCCAGTTGCTGGTTGAAATGCCACGAGCCGGCGGCCTTCGCCTGTGCGCTGATCAACAGTTGGCCGATGGGGTTCTACAGCCCGGACCAGATTCTGCAGGACGTACGGCGTCATCATTTGCAGGTTCGTCCGGTGGACGTGCGCGCCAGTGACTGGGATTGCAGCCTGGAGCCGATCGCCGGTGCGCAACCGGCGATTCGCTTGGGGCTACGCATGATCAAGGGTTTTCGCGAGGACGATGCCCGGCGCATCGAGACGGCACGCTCCAAAGGCGCGTTTGCCGACATCGCCGACCTGGGCGAACGGGCGCGACTCGATGCCCGCGCCCAGGAGCAACTGGCCGATGCCGGCGCGTTGCGTGGGCTGGCCGGCGACCGGCATCGGGCACGCTGGGAAGTGGCCGGGGTACAAAAGCAGCTGGGTCTGTTTGCCGGCCTGCCGAGCCAGGAAGAGAACGCGGTGTCGTTGCCCAGACCCACCGTGGGCGAGGACCTGCAAGCCGATTACGCCAGTGTCGGCACCACCCTCGGGCCGCATCCGTTGGCCCTGTTGCGCGGTGAGTTGAAGGCGCGGCGCTGCCGCAGTTCGAAGGAGTTGCTGGACGTCGAGCACGGTCGGCCCGTCAGCGTTGCCGGACTGGTTACCGGCCGACAACGCCCGGCCACCGCCAGCGGCGTGACGTTCGTTACCCTCGAGGACGAGTTCGGCAACGTCAACGTGGTGGTGTGGCGCGACCTGGCAGAGCGCCAGCGCCAAGTGTTGGTCGGCTCGCAGTTGCTCAAGGTCGATGGGCGCTGGGAGAAGGAGGGTGAGGTCCGGCATCTGATTGCCGGACGCTTGAGTGACCTGAGCCCGTTGCTCGATGGCATCAGCGTGCGCAGCCGGGATTTTCACTAACCCCGCATTTCCCTGTAGGAGCGAGCCTGCTCGCGGTTACTGAGGACCAAATAGTGGGATCTCCAGTGGCCCGCGAGAATCAGCTATACCTCTATGAAACGAATAGCGCGCAGGATGCTCGAAACAAACGGGTGCAACTTACCGGGATAGAGCCAGCCGATGCAGTTTCTAGAGGAAAGCCACGGGTGCTCCGGGTGGAACGGCGAAATGGCCGGGCGCATTCGTGCGTTCGACTGGAGCCCGACCGAACTTGGCCCGCTCGATTCATGGTCCAGGAGCCTGAGCAGCGCGGTGCAGTTGATGCTCGCGTCCCCGCTGCCGATGGTGATGCTCTGGGGCCAGTCCGGCTACATGATCTATAACGACGCTTACTCCAAGTTTGCCGGTGGGCGTCATCCGTATCTGCTCGGTTCCGCTGTAGAGCTGGGTTGGCCGGAAGTCGCCGAATTCAATCGCCACGTGGTCGACACCTGCCTGGCGGGCGGCACCTTGTCCTATCGCAACAAAGAACTGGTGCTGCTGCGTGACGGGGTTCCAGAAGATGTCTGGATGGACCTCTACTACAGCCCGGTGGCCGACGATGACGGGCGCCCGGCCGGGGTCATGTCCATAGTGGTGGAAACCACGGAGCGGGTGATCTCCGAGCAACGGCGACAAGTGGCTGAAGACGCCTACCGCGCCGACAACGAACGGGTACGCCTGGCGCTCAACGCTGGCGCCTTGCTCGGTTCCTTTGTCTGGGACATCAAGGCCAACGTACTGACGGGTGATGAGCGCTTCGCTCGCGCGTTCTCTTATCCGCCCGGGCAAGACCTGCAAAACCTGTCCCAGGAAATCGCTGAAAGCCGGATCCATCCGGATGACCGCAGTTGGGTTCAGGAGCGAGTCAGACTGTCGGTGGAGACGGGCGAGCCCTACAACGTCGAATACCGGATCCAGCGCCCGGATGGCAGCTACCTTTGGGTACTCGCCAGTGGTTGTTGCGAGTTCAATGAGCAGGGCGAGGCGTTTCGCTTCCCCGGCGTGTTGATCGATATCCACGAACGCAAGAACGCCGAAGAGTCCCTGCTCAAGTTCACCCGCAACCTGGAACAGCGGGTGGCCGATGAGGTCGAGGCGCGGCTGGCGGCGGAAGAACAACTGCGCCAGTCACAGAAACTCGAAGCCATCGGTGGCCTCACCGGCGGTGTGGCCCATGACTTCAACAACCTGTTGCAAGTGATCGCCGGCAACCTGCACCTGCTGGCGCGCCATGAGCCGGATAACGCCAATGTGCAACGCCGGGTCTCGGCGTCGATCGCTGCCGTCGAGCGCGGCGCCAAGCTGTCCTCGCAACTGCTTGCATTTGCCCGTCGCCAACCGTTGTCGCCCGCGGTCTTCACATTGCGGCAGATTTTCGATGGCCTGGCGGAGCTGTTGCTGCGAGCCCTGGGTGAAACCCTTCAGGTTCACATGACGGCTCCCGAAGACTCGTGGAATGTGTTTGTCGATCGCAACCAACTGGAAAACGCCATTCTCAATCTGGCGATCAATGCCCGTGACGCCCTTCAAGGCGAAGGCAGGATTGACCTGTGCGCGGAAAACATCGTCCTCGACCGCAAGTTTTGCGCTGCAAAGGGCATTGCCCCCGGGGACTATGTGCGGGTGTCCGTGACGGATACCGGCGTCGGCATGCCGCCACAGGTACTGGCCCAGGCGTTCGAGCCGTTCTTCACCACAAAGGCCGACGGGCAGGGTACCGGCCTGGGCCTGAGCATGGTGTTTGGCTTCGTCAAGCAGAGTGGCGGTCATATCGAAATCGCCAGTGAAGTGGGGCGGGGGACCCGGGTGCAGTTGTACTTCCCGCGCACCTTGCGCGCGGCACCCAGCGAAACGCCGGGCGCTGATGTGCCGCAACGGGGCGGGCACGAGCGCATCCTGGTGGTGGAGGACAATGAGGCCGTGCGGGTAGCGGCGGTGGAGTTGTTGCGAGAAGAGGGCTATCAGGTCCTTACGGCCACCAACGGTGACGTCGCCATGCAAACGTTGCTGGAAGGGCTGGCGGTGGACCTGATATTTACCGACGTGGTCATGCCCGGCCTGATCAAGAGTTCGGATCTGGCGGCCTGGGCGAAAGTGCAGGAGCCACCGGTGGCCGTGTTGTTCACCTCAGGGCATACCCGCGACATCATCTCGCGCAACCACCAGCTCAGCCCCGACACCCACCTGTTGAGCAAACCCTACAATCCTGAAGCGCTCAGGCAAATGGTGCGCATGGTGCTCAACGGCTGAAACCGCTTGAGCAGACAAAGGTTTTAGCGCCTGTGGGACCGGACGACGAACGGACACCGCTGGTCTGACAGGTGGTCGACAGAACGGGCAAACCGAGGCCATTCTGATAGTTGGTGAACGCAATTGATCGCGTTTCGCTGCCGATCAACTAACGGAGGTGTTCCATGCCGGTGCCCCATGACCTTTATCAGGATCTGAAACGCTCAAAGGAAGAAATCCAGCAGAAACGCACCAAGGATCCGTTACTGGATTCACTGCTTAACAAGTATTCCCAGGCGGATGCCGAAGTGGTGAAAGCAGAGGAGGCCAAGTCCAACGATGACACCGTAAGGAAGCTCAAGGAGACACGTCTGCTGGTCAAGGACAAGATCGTCAAGCAACTTGGCGCGTCGTCCTGACCCACCAGCCTGCCACCGACGACCGGTGGCTGAACAGTTGAAATGGCACAAAAAAAATGGCACCTCGAATGCCCAGAGACCGATGTTACGGCTCTCAACGAGGTGCCTCATGACCCAGCCCGAATATCCCGATGAACTGAACGCTGTCCCATGTGGGAGCGGGCTTGCTCGCGAAGACGTCAGCACAGTCAACACCACTGGTGACTGCCCGTCCGCCATCGCGAGCAAGCTCGCTCCCACAATGGGTCCTGGGTGAGTTGAGACAGGGCGCTTGCTCATTGCAATGCCTTGCTTAACGGCAATCGCACCATGTTCCGGGCTTTCAGCGAACCGAAATACAACCAGTCCCCATATTCGCGCACCGTGGTGATGGGGGAGTAGTTGTTTTTGCTGCCATCCTGCAGGTTGGCGATCACTTTGCCCTCAAGGTCCAGGCCCAGGGCAAATCCGCGTTTTTCCACGGGCTTGGGCAATACGGTCATGGCTCGCACGATCATCTTGCGTACCAACGGATGCGGTGCCGTGGCGTCGAGCAAGGGGTTTCGGGGGGCATACAGGGCTACCCAGAAGCGGTCGCGGCCATTGAACGACAGGTTGTCCGGCAGCCCCGGCAGATTGTCGATGAACAGGTCATGGGTGCCGGCTTTCGGACCGGTGAGCCAATAACGGCTGATGCGGTAGGCACCGGTTTCATTGACCAGTACATAGGCATCGTCCGGACCCAGGGTCACGCCGTTGGCAAATTCCAGCTTATCCAGCACAACCGCCGTCTTGCCGGTCTGGAAATCGTAGCGCAGCAGTCGACCGTCGCCGCCGTGTTCGATCACGGCCTCACCGTCGTGGCCATAGCCGAAGTGGCTCGAAGCATCGCTGAAGTAAGCATAGTGACCGGGTTTGTCGATGGCCACATCGTCGATAAAACTGAAGGGAACGCCGTCGGCTTCTGTGGTCAAGGCCACCAGGCGTCCCTGGGCGTCGAGGGACAACAGACCTTTGACGGCGTCGGCGATCACCAGCAGACCATTGGGATGCCGGGCCAGGCCCAGCGGTCGGCCACCGGTATCGGCCAGGATCTTAGTGTTGTTGCCGTCCAGGCTCGTGCGGATCAGGCGACCGTCGTGCAGGCCGGTGATGAGCGCGTCGTTTTCCAGCAACAAGGCTTCCGGTCCATCGATGTTGGCGGCACCCACGCGTTCCACGTCCTTGAGCCGCTGGTTGTCGGCGTAGATTCCGCTGGTGAGAGACGGTGCAGGTTGTGGCGTCCAGGCCACTGGTCGCACCTTGGTCGGCATCAGCAGCAGGAAGGCGCCGATGACGATGATGGCAAGCAGCAGGCATTTGAAGGTTCTGCTCACGCGCCGACCCCCGTCGCCGCCAGATACTTCTGCGCCATGTCGCGCAATGCCAGCATCGACGCCGCCGATTCCCCATCGATGCGTCGCTTGAGCAGCAACCGGTTGGCAATGCGCATCGCCAGGCCGCTGAACTGATACTCCAGGGTGCGGACGAAGCGGGTGTCCTCGCCTGTGGCATCGCATTCATAGGTCACCACCAGCGACAGGCCGTGATCACCCCGGGCCTCGGCGCTCCAGCGCCGCCCGGGCAGGTATTCCGCTACCTCCCAGCGCAAGTGTCCGTCGCGCCCGCCGGCACGGATGTCTTCCTCGAAACGTGCACCGGCGTGCAACGGACCTTGTGGCCCATCGATGCGCAGCGACGACGGATGCCATTGCGGCCAAAGGGTCACGGTACTGGCGTAGGCAAGTACCTGGACCGGGTTTCCGGCAATGACAATCTGATGTTGCATGCGGGTCATGGGCGTTCTCGTCGGGTTGAGCGGCTCAGGTTCCGGCTCCCAATAGAGGGTGCCGAACAGGTAGTCCATCAGCGGGAAAACGATGTTGAAATTACGCTCCTGCATCAATTCGCGGCGGTGATGCAGTTCGTGCAACCGGCGCATCTGGCGGATCCACGGCAATCGTGTGACCAGGTTGCGCGACGGCAGGTGCTCGCAGGCATGGAACACTTCGTAAACCAGGTAACCGAGGACAAGAAGGCCGCCGACCAATCCGGCGACGTTGGTGTTGATGTGCTTGAGGAGCCACCAGAGGGGCAGGGCGAAGGCGAGGGTGTGCAGCACGATCAGCCACGCCGGAAACAGGATCACCCGCCAGTCGCGGGCGCTGTCGTAGGTCATGTGGCCGGGGGTGAAAAAGCTGTGGTGGTCGACTGCGTGACGGACATAAAACAGCCGGGCGAAGCTCTTTTTATGATGCCCCAGGTGGCGATGCACCATGAACACGCCGAGGTTGAACAACAGTAGTGTGACGGGTACCGCCAGCCATTCCGTTGGCCGCACCTGATGTACGTTGCTCCAGAAAGCGCTGATCGCTACTGCCCCGAACACCAGGACAAACACGCCGTGCAGCCAGGGATTGTAGAGCGGATGAATGTTGGCGCGGTAACGGCTGCGGAATCCTTCGGTGGTCTGCCTCACTGCAATCACCAGTCGTTTTTGTTATCTCTTTCAGATTAGCCGATCCCGGTGATTTGACGGAGCGAACCTTGATGACACAACGGCCATGATCCGGTGCAAACCGGTCTCAGGTCAGCGGGTCCCAGCGCTGCGACCAGTCTTCGTCGGAATCGATGACCTTGCGCAGCAGGTCGAAGGCGCGTTGCAGCGTCGGCGAGTCACGATCGCGCGAGTAGACCAGATAGGTCGGGTAGTTGAATTCCGGTGCCTTGGGCACCCGTTCCAGGGCGCCGCTTTGCAGATAGCTCTGCACGACGCGGGTGCGGAAGTAGCCACTGCCGCCGTTTTCGAGAAGGTACTGCAAGCCCAGCGGGCCGAGATTGAAACTCAGCGCGGCCTTGGCTTTTTCCGGCAGCGCGGCGTCGTGCTGGCGCCGGAAATCGGCGCCCCAATCGATGTACACATAAGGATCGGGCTTGTCGACCTGGCGCACGAGAATCAGTTTTTCTTCGAGAACCTGCTCAACCTGCAAACGCGGCCAATACTCGGGCTGATACACCAGCGCGGCATCCAGAACGCCCAACTCCAGTTGCCGCAGCAGGTTTTCGCCGTCACGGATTTCCATGCGCAGGGCGTGGCTGGGGATGTTCTTGCGGATTTCACCGGCCCAGCCGAGCATCAGCGGATTGCACAGGCTCACCTCGCCACCGATGTGCAGCACATCGTGAAAACCCTCGGGCAACGGCAAATCACGCCGCGCGGCTTCCCAGGTTTGCACCAGTTGATTGGCATACACCACGAACGCTTCGCCGTTGGGCGTCAGGCGGGCGCCGGCACGGTTGCGCACGAACAGGGTGCTGCCCAACTGGCTCTCGAGTTTTTGCACCCGCGCGGTGATCGCGGTCTGGGTGACATGGAGTTTTTCCGCGGCGGCAGCCAGGCTGCCATGGCGGACGATTTCGAGGAAGGTGCGGGCGAGGTCGATGTCCATGGGGTGGCCGGTGTGGGAAGTTCAGGCATTGTATGCCCCCTTGCCACAAGGTTCAGCGGCGGGCAGGCAAAAACGACGAATCCCGCCACTAAGGGCGGGATTCGTTTGCAGCAGGCACACTCCCGAAGTTCGGGAGCCAGGTGCTTACGACGGGAACAGTTCGGACAGTTTCATCGCCAGCATCATGTCGCCTTCAGCGCGCAGTTTGCCGCCCATGAACGCTTGCATGCCGTCAGTCGAACCGTCGACGATGCCTTGCAGGGTTTCGCCGTCCATCACCAGGGTAACTTGTGCGTCCGGGTTCTCGCCTTCCTGCAGTTCGCAGGTGCTGTCCTTGACGATCAGCGAGAAGTTCTTGGTGTCGTCGATGCGGAAACCGAAGACCAGGTCCAGACCGGCAGCAGCGGCTGGGTTGAACTTGGCTTTCATTGCTTGTACGGCATCAGCTACGGAGGTCATGGTTCGATCCTTTCTTGGGTAATAAGAGCTGGGTGATTACAGCCAGGGTCACAATAGTCCGGACTCAGCGAAACGTGATGAGTTCCGGGGCCTTCAACAGTTGCAGGTGCGCATGACTGTTGAAGGAAGCCAGGGACACCTCGCGACCACGAAACTTAAGCTGGTTGAGCGAGGTGTTGACGATTTGCCAGTTCAACTCAAAGGCCTGCCGGGCAGGCATTTGCGTAATCAGGTGGAGCAGGGCAGTGATGGTGCCGCCGGAGGTGAACACGGCGATTTTCTGGGTGTTGTCGGCCTGGTCGAGGATGCGATGCAAGCCGGCCTGCACCCGTTCGACAAACCCCAGCCAGCTTTCCAGGCCCGGTGTGTCGTAGGTGCCGGCCAGCCAGCGCTCGATGATCAGGGCGAAGATACGCTGGAACTCAGCGCGGTTTTGCGCAGCGTTGCGCAGGATGTCCAGGGCTTCGGGTTCGTCCGGCAGCATGGCCGGCAACAGCGCGCGGATCACCGCATCGGCGTCGAACTCGTTGAAGGCGGAGTCGGTTTCCAGCAGCGGCACCGACAGGCCCGCCGCGGTGAATTGCTCCAGCGCGCTGTTGGCCGTGTGCTGCTGGCGGCGCAGGTCGCCCGCCAGGCAGCGGTCGAAGCTGATCCCCAGTTCGGCCAGGTGGCGGCCAAGGATTTCAGCCTGACGAATGCCGGTCGGCGACAGCACGTCGTAGTCGTCCGCACCGAAGGAGGCCTGGCCATGTCGAATCAAATAGATGCTGCCCACGTCCGCGTCTTCCCGGTACGTTGAAGGTTTGGCGAGGTTATGAGGATGGCGGTGTGCTGTCAATGAAAAAACATACGCTTGTTTGAAATGCTCGTTACACGCCTGTTGCCAGAGGTTTCACGACTGGTCGCAAGGTCGGCGCATGGGTATGCTGGAGGTATCCCGCGCGCGTTCAAGCCGCGCATCGTTTGAGGAGTCCCTGTGGAGTTTTTTTCCGAGTACGCCATTTTTCTGGCCAAGACCGTGACCCTGGTGATCGCCATTCTGGTGGTCCTGGCCAGTTTCGCGGCCTTGCGCAGCAAGGGGCGGCGCAAGTCGTCGGGCCAGCTGCAGGTCAGCAAGCTCAATGACTTCTACAAAGGGCTGCGCGAGCGCCTGGAGCAGACCTTGCTCGACAAGGACCAGCTCAAGGCCCTGCGCAAGACCCAGGCTAAAACCGACAAGAAACAGAAGAAAAAGCCCGAGGCCAAGCCCCGGGTGTTCGTGCTGGATTTCAATGGCGATATCAAGGCTTCGGCCACCGAAAGCCTGCGCCACGAAATCACTGCCTTGCTGACCCTGGCCACACCGAAGGACGAAGTGGTGCTGCGCCTGGAAAGCGGCGGTGGCATGGTTCACAGCTACGGCCTGGCCTCCTCGCAACTGGCGCGTATCCGTGAGGCCGGCGTGCCCTTGACCGTGTGCATCGACAAGGTCGCGGCCAGTGGTGGCTACATGATGGCGTGCATCGGCCAGAAGATCATCAGTGCACCGTTCGCGATCCTCGGCTCGATTGGCGTGGTGGCGCAGTTGCCCAACGTCAACCGCTTGCTGAAAAAGCACGACATCGACTTCGAAGTGCTGACCGCCGGTGAATACAAGCGCACCCTGACCGTGTTTGGCGAAAACACCGAGAAGGGCCGGGAGAAGTTCCAGCAGGACCTGGACATCACCCATCAACTGTTCAAGAACTTCGTGTCGCGCTATCGCCCGCAACTGGCGATCGATGAAGTGGCCACTGGCGAAATCTGGCTCGGTGTCGCGGCGCTGGACAAACAACTGGTCGACGAACTCAAGACCAGCGATGAATACCTCGCCGAACGCGCCAGCAAATCCGAGCTCTATCACTTGCATTACGCCGAACGCAAAAGCCTGCAGGAGCGCATCGGCATCGCCGCCAGCGGCTCGGTCGATCGCGTGCTGCTGAGCTGGTGGAGCCGTTTGACCCAGCAACGCTTCTGGTAATTCTGCGTTCAATGGGCTAATAGCAATTGTCCGCTTTGGTACCATGTACGATTAAAGGACCTTGAACGATGCCATGCAGGCAATGTTCAAGGTCTTTTTTATGGAGACTAAAAACTTAAGGGCGAAAGTGTTTATCCGGTGCTCAGAGCTGCCATGTTATATTTGGAATCCGGACTAGTCCGCGATTGATATACCAATCCAGGATCCTGCAATTATCGCCATAAGTGGCCAGCGCCTGGAGCAGAGATTCAATGTCGGCAAAGCGAGTTTTATACATGGTGTCGATGCTTTCATTTACCGGATAAACACTATCGTATTCAACCCGTATTGGAAACGCCACTGGTCCTGGCCCAAAAGGTTCATACTGAAACTGGAATCTATACATGTGGTCGAGTATAAACATCCCGGGTTCATTGAGTTGCTCTTTTAATGTAGTCGGTAGATCAGGGTATGAAGACCATGGCAGTTCGATACTGTCCATTTTACCTGGAACCTGTTTAAATCCATTTGACTTAAGGGCATCAAGCAGAGTCTCGAGACTCTTGAAACGAACATGATCAATGTTTGGCCATTCTTCGTGTTCAATATAGATGAGAGTGCTGTCAGTCTTGATGGGGACATAGACAATATTACCGCTGGCATCGCAGTATAAAATGGCGAGATAACTAAAGTTTCTTTCATTCCAAAGTATTTTGAAAGCGGAGTTGCGAGCTTCGTCGGTGATATACATCGTGCAAAATCCTTTTTGCGGTAGTTGAGTTTTCATACTCTATCGCGAAAAATAAACAACTTTGCGCGGAATGTATTACCAGGATTTTCAAAGCAATATTGCGACGCTGGTTGTCTGGCCGGTCAGTTCGTTTGAGTTGGGTCCCGCTTTTTTGCCTGCGAATGTCTGCCCGATGTCCTCCACGGCCCGGCGAAATCTCTGTAGGCAGCAGGCGACCATTCCTGCTTTCGGCAGCGCGGCTGCTGGTTATGTTGATGCTCCAGAATTATTGCCATGGAACGCACATGAATGACCATCAGACACCGCTTCATGCCGAACATCTGCCGCTGCGCGAAACACTGGAGTCTGTGGTGAGCGCGGCTTTGCCGCAGTCTCCCGAGCAGTTCGGTGCGCAGTTGATCCAAGAAAGGTGGGGACAAGACATCGACCCGCAAAGCGCCCTGTTGGTCACCCTGGATTATCGCTACCGGGGGCATCCGCCGCAGGACGGTATCGAGCAAGGCCAGGTGGCAAACTCGCAAACCCTGGTGCAGGCGCTGCTGGCGAACTACCAGAGCGTCGCGGACGGGCGTATTGCCGAAGGTCTGTTGGACTTGTTCACACCGCCCGATGTCGGTCCCTCCATTCGTATCGTGGAGCATGTCGATGAATTCGCCGACCATGGCAATGGCAACCACCACACCTACGAAGGCATCTATCGCCGGATCACGCCTCAGGCGTATGGGCCGGCAACGCAAATTACCCTGAGGCCGGCGGCGTTCAAGCAGTGGGTATGGGATCTGGATTTGCAAACCCGCTATCAGGCTTACCTTGATAGTGCCTGGCCCTCCGATAAGCGAATCCTCCAGGCGGCGCCTTTCGACCTGAGAACCTCGACCAGGGCCGCCTTTATCATGAGCGCCTGCCTGCAACATCAGGAGGGCAGCTTGAGTCAGGAGGGCCTGGCCTTGGCCATGCAGGCCGCCGGTTTGCCAGCGGAGCAGGCCTGGAGTACGTTGACTATCGATCAGGTGCAGGCGCCCACCCGCATCAGCGCGCCGATCGAAGTCGGTCGGCTGACGATCTATCGCTACACATCGGACGATATCTGGTGTTACCGCCATCGTCGCAGCGGTCGGGTCTTGTTGAACATTCCCGGCAACTCCTCACCCCTGCATGAATTCGCCGACTTGGCGCATCTGCGCCAATGGATCGTGGCCCAAGGCCGGGTTGCCACCACACGGCAAGCGCTGGTCGCGCATTTTGCCGAGGACGATCGTGAAGACGGCACTTTCCATGCGGGCGTATCGACGGCGTTGGAGGGCATGGCGGTTTACCCGAAGGAGCACTGGCTGACAAAGAACGCCGGATTCTTCAACAATGACGGTTTCTGGGACCCGCAGGACTACATCGACCTTGAGCGTGCGCCGACCGGTACCGATCCGTTCGCACAACTGGTGCTGACGATGAAGCTGGCTTCCATGG
Source organism: Pseudomonas sp. IT-P258 (assembly GCF_949767825.1). Classification (NCBI taxonomy): domain Bacteria; kingdom Pseudomonadati; phylum Pseudomonadota; class Gammaproteobacteria; order Pseudomonadales; family Pseudomonadaceae; genus Pseudomonas; species Pseudomonas sp. IT-P258. The sequence continues at coordinate 30,348 of NZ_CATKPU010000054.1, forward strand.
CCAGTGTCAAAACCATTCGCAACGATGCCCAGGTCAATCGCGACAACCTGAGCGCGGTGGTGGAGCCGCTTGTGCAGTGGATCAACCGGCTGGGACCTTTGGCATTGTTCATTCCGGGAGGAGAGGGCGTCCTGGTGCTGGCGGGCCTGATCGACGCCGGTTACGGCCTCGATCAGGCCATCAACGGTAAAACACCCGGGCAGCGCTCCGAGGGGGTGACGCGTACAGTGTTCGGCCTGCTCAATGCGCTCCCGCTGGCCGGGGCGGTGGCAGCACTCAAGGGCGAAGAGAAAATCGCCGGGACGTTGCACGAGTCGGGGGAGCCGGGGAGCGAGCCACTTCCCGCAGCGCCGGACGAGCCCGTGCCCGGTACGTCTGAGGTGCCCGTGCCGACACGTGTGGAACTGATGCGTGGCGTTTGCGCACCGCTTGCTGCCTTCAGTGATGAGGTATTGGCACGGATCGCCCGGATCAGCACGGTCGACGACGATATGTTGCGCCTGATGCAGACCGGTCGCCCGCTGACGCCGACGCTTGCCGACACCATCACTCGCTTCAAGCTCGATCAGGAACTTGAAGCCGTCGCCGATCCGCAAGCGCGGGCCGGATTGTTCAACGCCCGCTATCAGGCGCTCCAGCACTCGGACCAGGATTGGATTCGCCTGTTTCAGCGCGAATACAAGGGTTTGCCGAAAAGTGCGGTGGAGCAGATCCTCGACCGTTCAGGGGTCGACATCAATCGGCCCGTCGATGCTGACGAGGTGCTGCAACTGTTCAAGCGCCTGGACAGCAAGGCACGCGAGTATCAGCAGCATGTACGACTCAACCGGGCCTATGAGGGGTTGTACTTGCGTTCGGTCAGCCACCCCGATTCCGATGTCCTGGCGTTGCACTCCCTGGAACGCCTGCCCGGTTGGCCGGAAGGATTGCGCATCGAAGTGCTCGACGGGTCGATCAGTGGCCGGGTCCTGGACCGTTGCGGCCCGCTCGATTCGGCGGATTGCCGGCGCTTGATCAAGGCCGGTGATCGCTATCGGTGTGCCACGGTGGACGCAGCCGACGGTGAAGGTACGGATCTGTTTGCGGCGCTGGTCGAACTATTGTCCGGGGAGGAACGCGCGGCGATGGCGCTAAACGCGCCCGACGCGGCCAGCCAGTTGCGCCTGCGCATTGGCGGGCACGCCTTGTCTCGTTCCGAGCTGATACTCGGCTTGAATCGAATGGATTCGCGGTTGCCCTTCGACGCCAGGGGGTTGCGCGGCGGCGGCTTTCCAAACACGCCACAGGGCGCTGCGCTGGCTCACGAAATCATGCGCATGCAGGTCAAGGATCTGTATCCGGAGTTCACCGATGCCCAGGTGGACGAGTTGCTTCTGACGGCAGGTGCCCGGGCGCAAGCGTTGGTGGATCGCCTGACGCTCGAGGTGCGGCAGTTGCATGCCGATCTGCGCGACTGGGTCGACCAGACCGTGCTGGATGTCGATGACATGGATGTGGATTTTCTGGCTGTGGGCGATGACGCCGCCGCGAGCATGAATCCCCGGCAGGTGGCGGCGCACAATGCCGAACTGCTGCAAACCGTGATCGATTCCGAGCGTGAGGTGCGAAATGAACTGGGCGAGGAGTTGATGAGCATTTGGCAAAAATGCCCGCCCGGGATCAATCGAGTCATGTCCGGCGAGGTGTGCAGCGGCTACAGGCTGGACCTGGGGTACGAGGACTTCCATCGCTTGCCGACAATGAACGTTCGCTTCAATGACGTCGTCGAGCTAACGATGGAGGGCTTGCACCTTGTCGAACGCGAGAGTCTGAGCGCTTTTCTCGAAAGCTTCCCCAATCTGCACACCCTGAACCTGAAACGAGTCGATCTGCGCCGGCTTAATGCAGGCAATGTGCTGGAGGGGATATTGCCTGCACCGGTTCGGCAAATGACTCGACTCACAACGCTCAACCTGAGTTCCACCTTTCTTCAGCTTCAGGAGAACACGGCTTCGCAGTTTCGTGATCTGCCGAGCTTGCAAACGCTGGACCTGAGTGACAACCCGTTGACTGTCCCGCCCGTGGTATTGGGGCTGAATGAGTTGCGTGTGTTGAACCTGAGAAACACCGGGATCAGTCATTGCCCGATTGGCGTCGCCGATCAGCCGTATCTCACCGCGCTCGACTTGCGAGGCAACCGGATCAGTCGGGTTCCCTACGCAATAATGATTCAGGCGATCTCCCGGGACCGGGTGAAACTGTGGGGCAATCCGCTGACGGATGAAGAGACGTTGTTGCGCCTGGTGGATCATCGCGAACGCACCGGTATCAACCTGTGGCTGAGTGAGCCGGGTGCCGATTACGGCAGTGCGACGCCCTGGTTGCAGGAGGGTGATGAAGGCGTGCGCGAAGCCCGGCAACAGATCTGGCAACGATTGGCCGTCAAGCCATCGGGCAGTACGTTGCTCCGGGTCATGGATGGATTGAGTTTGACCGCGGATTTCCAGGTCGGCTATCGGTCGCTGCAGGCGCGGGTGTGGCGTTTGCTGCAGGAGACGGATGCGTCAGAAGAATTGTGGGGTTGGTTGCGGCAGTGTGTCGAAACGCGGATGGGCGATGCGCAGAATCCGTTCCGGTTGTTCGTGGTGCTGGAGGATCGAGTCCGGCTGTACCGCGATTGGGTCGCCATGGGGCGGCCTATGCCGCTGGTCGACTATCCACCGTTTTAGCCGGGAAGGTGAAACGCCTTGAACCCCGGGCCGGGGTTCAAGGCGTGACGGTCAGCGACGACGGAACAGCGGTAGCGGTTCGTCGGTAGCGGCCTGATAGGACACCGAGAAGTCCTTGAGGCCTTCAAGGGCTTCGTGCGGGTCTTTGTCGGCGCGAATGGCGAACGCGTCGAAACCACAGCGATGCATGTAGAACAACTGGTCACGCAGCACGTCGCCAATGGCCCGCAATTCGCCCTTGAAACCGTAACGGTCACGCAGCAGGCGGGCATTGGAGTAGTTGCGGCCGTCGGTGAATGCCGGGAAGTTCAGGGCAATGACCTGGAACTGAGCCACGTCTTCGCCGATTTCCTCGGCTTCTTCATCGGCGTCCAGCCAGATGCCCAGGCCGCCGTCGCGGGCCAGGAGCATGCGGCTGTGTTCGCGCCACAGCTGCAACGGAACGATGTAGTCGTCGCAGTTGGTGATTTCGTCGATGTTGAAGTCCTTGGGCAGCAGGTGCCAGGTCTCGTCGACGACCTCGTTGTTCTTAATGATTCGCTGCATAGACACGCTCCTTGAAGAGGTCGATACCAATACGCTGATAGGTGTCGATGAAGCGTTCGTCTTCGGTACGTTGTTCGATGTACACGTCGATCAGCTTTTCGATCACGTCAGGCATGGCTTCCTGGGCAAAGGACGGGCCGAGGATCTTGCCCAGGCTGGCGTCACGGCTGGCGCTGCCGCCGAGGGAAACCTGATAGAACTCTTCGCCTTTCTTGTCCACCCCCAGAATGCCGATGTGGCCGACGTGGTGGTGACCACAGGCGTTCATGCAGCCGGAGATGTTCAGATCCAGTTCGCCGATGTCGAACAGATAGTCCAGATCGTCGAAACGACGCTGGATCGATTCGGCGATCGGGATCGACTTGGCGTTGGCCAGGGAGCAGAAATCGCCGCCCGGGCAGCAGATGATGTCGGTCAGCAGGCCGATGTTCGGCGTGGCGAAGCCTTGCTCGCGCAACTCGCCCCACATGGCGAACAGCTTGTCCTGCTCGACGTCGGCCAGGATGATGTTCTGCTCGTGGGAGGTTCGCAGTTGGCCGAAGCTGTAGCGGTCGGCCAGGTCGGCCACGGCGTCGAGCTGTTTGTCGGTGATGTCGCCCGGCGCAACGCCGGTCGGTTTCAGGGACAAGGTCACGGCCACATAGCCCGGCTTCTTGTGGGCCAGGGTGTTGCGCACGCGCCAGCGGGCGAAGCCCGGGTGCTGCTGGTCGAGTTCGGCCAGGGCGGCGCTCTGGTTGTCCAGTGCCTTGTAGTCCGGGTCGACGAAGTGCTTGGCGACGCGCTGCACTTCGGCTTCGGTCAGCGTGGTCTGGCCACCGCGCAGGTGCTCCATTTCCGCATCGACTTTCTGTGCGAAGACTTCAGGCGTCAGCGCCTTGACCAGGATCTTGATCCGCGCCTTGTACTTGTTGTCGCGACGGCCATAGCGGTTGTAGACCCGCAGGATGGCGTCGAGGTAGCTCAACAGATCTTGCCACGGCAGGAATTCATTGATGAATGCGCCCACCACCGGCGTACGGCCCAGGCCACCGCCGACCAGCACACGGAAGCCCAGTTCGCCAGCGGCGTTGTGCACCGGCTCAAGGCCGATGTCATGGACTTCGATGGCGGCACGGTCGGAAGTCGAACCGTTGACGGCGATCTTGAATTTACGCGGCAGATAGGCGAATTCCGGGTGGAACGTGGTCCACTGGCGCACGATCTCGCACCATGGGCGCGGATCGATCAGTTCGTCGGCGGCGACACCGGCAAACTGGTCGGTGGTGACGTTGCGCAGACAGTTGCCGCTGGTCTGGATCGCGTGCATCTGCACGGTGGCCAGTTCAGCGAGAATGTCCGGAATGTCTTCCACGGCCGGCCAGTTGAACTGCACGTTCTGCCGGGTACTGATGTGGGCGTAGCCCTTGTCGTAGTCACGGGCAATTTTGGCCATCATTCGCATCTGGCGCGAAGTCAGCTGGCCGTATGGCACGGCGACTCGCAACATAGGCGCGAAACGCTGGATATAAAGGCCATTTTGCAGGCGCAGGGGGCGGAATTCTTCTTCGCTCAGCTCGCCTGCCAGATAGCGTCGGGTCTGATCACGGAACTGCTTGACGCGGTCCTCGATGATCCGCTGATCGTATTCGTCGTATACGTACATATAAGTCCTGTTCTCAGGCTTGGGCCGGTCGGAAACAGCGGCGTTTTTTTGGCTTGCTGGCGTCCGATAAAACCTCGGCAATTCTGCGCGCACGGCCGCGCACTCCCTACGGAGCCGGGGCACGATACCAGTTTGCAGTTATGCGTAAAAGTGATGTTTGAGCATATGTAAAGAACCAAATCGCCTAATGATAAACGTTGATGCAAAGACCCTGTTTGTGATGCGGGCAATCGTCGTCTTTACTCTGCTCGAGTCTTTATGCAATCACCGATAAAACCGACAAGAGGCGATGCAATGAGCAACCCAACCAAAGCACGGAAAAGCGATAGCACCGTTGATGCATGGGCAATTTTGTTCCTGATCATTCTGGTCGTGGGGACGGCGGTATTCTGGGTCAGTCATCAATAAGCGACACCGTCCGGGCCCGGTTCCGACGATTGTCTGACAAAAACCGGAAAAATCGGCGTTTTACGGAGGTTCGCTGGCTATAATGCGCGGCGAATTTCCGGGGGCTCGGACGACCAATGCTGAAGTTTCTGTGTGGCGTATTACTGACGCTGGGCATGGTCTTGGGACCTTGTGCCCAGGCGGCGTCAGTGCTGTTCCTGAATCCGGGAACCCCCACCGAGGCTTTTTGGGTGAGTTATTCGCAGTTCATGCACGCCGCGGCGACTGACCTGGGGATGGACTTGCGCATCCAGTATTCCGACCGTGTCTCCGAAAACACTCTCCGCCAGGCTCGCGAAGCCCTTCAGGGCCACCACCGTCCCGACTACCTGGTGTTCGTCAACGAGCAATACATCGCCCCCGAAATCCTGCGGCTGGCCAAGGGCAGTGGGGTAAAGCTGTTCATGGTCAACAATGCCCTGACCCCGGATCAGATGAAGCTGGTCGAAGCCCGGCCTGACAAGTATCCCGATTTGCTCGGCAGCCTGGTGCCCAACGACGAGGAGGGCGGCTACCTGATGCTCAAGGAGTTGATCCGACAGCACGGCCCGGTAGCCCCCGGCCAGACCATTGAGTTGCTGGCTTTTTCCGGATTGAAGATCACCCCGTCCGCGCAATTTCGCGAGAAGGGCATGCGGCGTGCCTTGGCCGAGCACCCCGAAGTGCGTTTGCGGCAATTGGTGTACGGCGGCTGGACCCGGCAACGTGCCTGCGAGCAGGCCCGGTTGCTGTTCAAGCGCTACCCGCAGACGTCGCTGGTCTGGGCTGCAAATGACGAAATGGTGTTCGGTGTGATGCAGGCGTATGTCGAAGCGGGAGGTGTGCCGGGCAAGGGCGTGCTGTTCGGCGCGATAAACAATTCACCCGCCGCGTTGCAAGCGCTGCTGGACCATCGCCTGAGTGTCTTGCTGGGCGGGCACTTCACCCTCGGTGGCTGGGCGCTGGTGCAATTGCATGACTACGATGAAGGTGTGGACATCAGCCAGTACGGCGGCCGTGACCGGCAGATTCCGTTGTTGCAGCTGATCGATCGGACGCAGGCCAGGCGGTTGCTGGCGATGGACACCGCGCAGGACTTCGGCGTGGATTTCCACAAACTCTCGGCCAAGGGACGTCCCGCGTCCTGGCGTTACCCGTTCACCCTGCAAACCCTGATGCACTGAGTCTGATCAAACCCCGGCCAGAAGCAGCACCAGCTTGACGATGCCAAACAGCGTCAATGCAAACACCGCCGTGAACATTATCCCCAGAATCACGAAATGACTCGGCTTGCCGTGAGTGAAATCTCGGGCCCGGTTCTTCCCGCTCTGCACCCCGAATGCCGCCGCCATGACGCTGTGCAGCATTTGCCAGAAGGTCGGCGGCTTGTTGTCGGCTGGATCGGCCATAAATCCCTCGCCTGTCAGTAGGTCCTCAGAGCATAGACAATCCAGCGGCCGGTGGTGGGGCGGCCGGTCCGCGGATCGACGTATTTTGAAATCAGTCTTGAGCGGTGCGATAACTATCTACCGCAGATGCGGTTCGCTGAAATGGTGTCCTGTCGTTCCATTTTTCAGGAGCGACACTATGTCTACCCATCCTCCATCCGTGCCCCGTCAACATTTGGTTCCGGGCCGAAACAGCATTCATCGCGAACTGCTTGAACAACAGACGCCTGATTGGTTGATCGATGCCACGCCGCAGCGGCGAGCTGCCATAAAAGCGAGCGGTTCGCTCCCGCCGCAGTGGTACCAGCGAGCATCCCGCGAGCAAAAGCAGGCACTGAAAGACCTTTTCAACGACAGTTTTGTGTCCCAGGCCCGGCTCGACAAGACGATGTCGTCGCTGCCGGACGCCGAAAGCTTTGCCGAGCCGATACTGCGCAAGGCCTTGAAGGAGCAATTTGGTGTTGAGGTCGACGTCAACAAAACCCTGGTGTGCCTCAGGCGGGCGCTGGAAGTCAGCGCCCTTGAAATAGAGATCGCCTCGTTCGAGGTGATGAAGCTTTCGTTGTTGCAAGCGGCATTGCACAACTTCGAAGCGTCCGAGTGTGAGGAGGGCGCCTTTCATCGCGGGTCCGGGTTTGTGATCGAGACATCGACGCCAGGCACGTTCGAGGTCGCTACCTTCAGCATGTCGGTCAGGCAGTTCCTCTCACTCTGTCGCAAGCTGGATATCGGCGAGCAGTATCAAACCCGACTGAAGGCGTTTTTCCAGCCAGCGGATGCGCAGAAGGAAACGGCATTGCGCGAGCAGTTCGTTGCCAGCCAGAAAGCGGCATTGAAGGCAGCAGCCGAACTGGCGCTGCTGAAAAAGGACATCGAGCCCGACGATTACGAAATGATTCTTTCGGTGGTTAACGGCGAAGTTCATCCCCGTCTTGGCAACAGGCCTGTCTGGTTTCGCGACCTGAGTTTGATGAAACGCAGGATGACAGGCTGCGTCGTGTTCGGCATCTGTGAACAATATCGCTATAGCAGCGATTTCATCGTTTACATTCCCCATGATCCGGAACATCCGCTCAAACGCTATACCCCTGAGCGGATGAGGGCGGAATTCAAGCGGCAATTCACAGCCCTTGGCGCATCGCCGTCGAGTGATGGCCCGACGGAGCACCAGCGGTATTTCAGCCAATTCGTCGCTTACGCCGACCGGCCTTACTATTTCAGTCAATTCACCCGTAAAGCCGCGGATGCTCCCGCCGATCCATTGCACTCCATTTGGGTGAAAGTCGCGCAGTACATTCCCGTGCTTTCTCCCGTCGCCCGCATCAAGGAGTTGCCACCTGAGCATTCGGTCAAACGTGAGCGGGTCGAAGATCCCTATCTCGATCCTGTTGACGTCACTCGCAAAGGCGCGGCCGGAATCTGGTCCGCCAACACCGATCTGTGGACTTATCTCTACGAGCAAAACCGCGCCAAGGTGATCGCCGATGCACGCAGTCATGCTGTGCCCACGGCTGACGTCGATGCAACGGTGCGGGCGAAAAAGCTCAATCACCTGCTGGAAATCGGCATGCTGGGCTTGAACATGGTGTCGATGTTCGTACCGGTGCTGGGCGAGATCATGCTGACGGTGATGGCCGGGCAATTGCTGTACGAGTCGTTCGAGGGCGCGATCGAGTGGAGTGAGGGGGATCGCACCGCGGCCAAGGCGCACCTGATCGACGTGGCGGAAAACCTGGCGCTGATCGCGGCGATGGCCGGGGCCGGCAAGGCGCTGGGCAAGCTAGTGCCACTCGCACCGGAGCCCGTGATTGAAGGGCTGGACGCCATCAAGCGTGCCGATGGCACGACTCGGCTGTGGAAACCCGACCTGAAGGCCTATGAGCGCAACGTTGAGCTGGGCGATGACATTGTCCCCAATTCCTTGGGACAGTTTCGCGCGAACCGCAGGACTTACATCCGCCAGGCGGGCAAGGTGTATGAGATCACCTTTGATTCATCAGTGAAAAAATGGCGCATCAAGCATCCGTCCGATACCGGGGCCTGGCGGCCGATTCTCGAACACAACGGCCACGGTGCCTGGCGCCATACGCTGGAGCGTCCTCTGGAGTGGGACCGTTTGACCCTGTTGCGGCGCATGGGCCATGCGACCGAGGCCCTGACGGACGAACAACTGCTCACCCTCGCCGATGCCAGCGGTGCCACTGACAATGCCTTGCGCAAGATGCACCTCGATCACCTGCCTCCGCCTCCGGGGCTGGTTGAGTTGTTGTCGGCGTTCGAGGCTGCCCCCGGTAGCTCCGAGGCGGGCAAGGGGCCGGTGGCGATGTTGCGGCGAGCTTGCCCGGGGCTGAGTGAATCCGCAGCCAACAGGGTGTTGCAGGATGCCAATGCCGAGGAGCTGGCGCGGTGGCAAACGACGCGGCGGATCCCCTTGAACATGCTTGAAGAGGGCCGCTGGTACGCACGCCAAGGGCGCGTCAACCAGGCCTTTGCCGGGTTGCATCTGGAGCGTATGGCGTCGGCGGACAGCCGATGGCTCGCCCTGCATTCCCTGGAAAAACTGCCGGGCTGGTCCGACAGCGTGCGCCTGGAAGTGCGCGACGGTCACGTCGAGGGGCCGCTGATCGATGGCATTGGCAGTCAAACTGCCGTCACGCGCAAATATGTGGTCAAGAAGGGACCGGCTTACCAGGCGTTTGATGAGCGCGGCGAGGAGCTCAACGGCATTCCTCGAAATGAAGACAATTTTTACTCGTCGATCATGCACGCCTTGCCCGACTCAGCGCGCCAGGCGCTGGGTGTTCCCCATGTGGCTCAGGGCAGCCAGTTGCGCAAGGCAATCATCGACCATGCCGTTGCCCATCGTGGCGAGCTGGCACAAAGCCTGGAGACACGCACTGGCAAGCACGCGAACTTCAAGCCTCCGGTCCGGATCAACGAACGGTTGGTGGGGTACTACGCCAGCGGGCGCGGGCAAGGGATCAATCCTTCGCTGGCGAGTCGGGTTCGGGATGTCTATCCGGCGCTGACCGAACAGCAGGCCAACGGATTTGTCCTGGCGCAGCTGCGTGCGGGGAAAACCGACGGGCAGATCTACGGTTTGTTGCAGGCCCGCCTGCGCGAGTGGGAGACGCTTGAGGCTACGCTCGATCATTGGGTGGGCGAGCCATCGCCGAACGCTGCCCTGGAACTCATGTTGGGTGGCAAGGCCTCGGTCGCGCAGAGCCTCAAGCAAAGCTGGCGCAACTCGCCGTTGGCTGCAGAGCAGGCGCGCTTCACATTGCTTGAGCTGACCTGTGACCAAGCGCTTCCTTCGTTGCCTGCGGATTTTTCCCATGTGCGTGATCTGTACGTCCGGGGCCGCTGCATCACCGATGCCAATGCCGATGCACTGCTGGGCAATTTCCCCAAGTTGAGAAAACTGCGGATCAACGCCACGGGCAATCAGTTCAGCAATGTGCCCGAAATCATCGGTACGATGCCGGAGCTCACCGATCTGAGCCTGTACTCATCCGCTCCCTACGCCGCCGACATGCCGACGAGGCTGGGCGCGTTGACCAGGCTTGAGTACCTCAATGTCTATTGTTCGGCGTTTACGCCGATTGCGCTGGATGTCCGCCAGTTGCGCAATCTGCGCCTGCTGGAAGTGCTGGCACCTTCATTGTTCGAATGGCCCGCCGGGGTGCTCGAACTGCCGCGACTTGAGCGATTGAATCTCAAGGGCACCGGGATCAGGACATTGCCGGACGGCATTTTCAACGGCCATGAAACACTCTGGTCCGGATTGTCGCTGGACTGGTCGAATTTCCTTCGTGAAAACTTCAGGCCGGCGTATGAGTACGCCAAAAGCCTACCCCCGCACCTTGTCGATCTCGAGGAAATGGTCAGGGACTACAGCAAGGGTGAGTTGAGACGCCTTGGCGAAGGCCTCAACGAGAATCACGAGACCTTGTTCAATCGGTTTGTCGAGCAGTGGCCGGACGCCGAGGCGAGGTACGGAGCGATCGAAGCCTTGAGTGAGCAAAACACTGTACTCAACCGCAACCTCAATGACTGGGGTGAAATGCCGATAGCGGTCAATGAAATGACAGGCCGGATATTAGCGACAAGTTCCCTGAGAGCCTGCTGGCGCAAAGGCGTATTCAAGCGCTACGGCGCTAGAGTCGATGCCTCGGTTCTCGACTTGCCTAATCTGGGGCTGAGTAGTTTTCCCGAGTTGCCGGCCGGTGCTTTCCCGGAAGTGCAAACGCTGTATTTGCGAAGCAATCAAGCGCCCGCAGCACAGATTCGCGGTTTCATCAGCGGTTTTTCCGAACTTCAAACACTCGAATTGCGTGGTTGCGGCCTGACCGAAATCCCCATCGGACCCAAAGATCTCGGAAAATTGACTCAACTGGATCTCTCCAGTAACGCGATTGTTATCGATTCCGGGGTTCAGCAAGGTCTCGATGGGTTGAAGATGCTCGAATATCTGGACCTTGGCAGCAACCCCCTGAACACCCTGGACGTCAGCGCAATGACTCACCTCAAGGCCTTGAACCTGCGCGCGACAGAGCTGGGGGAGTGGCCGGCAGGTGCCCAGGAGTTGCCGGATCTGACCTGGCTGGATTTACGCGACAGCAAAATTTCCGAGCTGCCGGGGGCGGTGCTGGAAAATGAGGTGTTGCTCAAAACCAATCTCGGCGGTTCGCCCTTGACCCCTCAGGCTGACGCAATGCTCCGGACCGCCTGGCAGCGAATAGAAGCGGCCAGAGTACTTCCAGAGGGCACCCTGCAGCGGTTCGCCCTGGAGCCGATACCGCTCGGTTTTCCGCCGTCCGAGAGTGGGTTTTCCATTGCGCAGCATTTGCTGACGCTGCCTGAGGTACCGGCGGGAGAAGGGGCCGAGGTTTTCACAAGGCGTCTGCAACGTTTAAAGCCGGCACTGGCGGATGATGAGGCCTTGCAAGCGCTGGAACAGATGCGCGAGCGCGGGGTGACCGAGGTGCAAATCAGCGAGCGCCTTGCCGGTTGGGAACAGACCTTCGAAGCGCTTACGCGTCAGTTGAACGGCTGGATCTTCACACGGGGAGTACGCGACACAGGCTGGATAATATCTTCAAGCATTCGCCGGTTGGGCGCCTTGCGCATCCTCGAATGCTGGCGCCAGGGCCTGGCCGGCGTGGAGGGGGTTGCCAATGCCGTTTTGGATCTGAGCGGCCTGCAACTGGGCGATCTCCCTACGTTGCCGGGAACATTCGACCACGTTGGCAGGCTGGACCTGACCGGAGTAAAACTGACCCGAACAGGCTCCGACGGGTTCCTCGCCGCCTTTACCCGGCTCAAGACCCTGGAACTCAATGGCAATGGGCTGGAGGCAATACCCGAGCCTGTCCAGCACATGGATAGGCTCGAGCGCCTGGAGCTGTCTTCGAACCGGCTGGACGATGCCGAACACCTGTACGACTCGTTAAGCAATCTGGAACGTCTGAACCAGCTTGACCTGAGCTACAACGAACTGGAGTCCTTCGACCTCGACGTTTTCGAAGCGCTGGTGACACTCGATCTGCGTAATAACAATCTGACGCAATGGCCTGGCGGTGTGCTGGATGCCGCCCACCTCCGGGTCCTGAACCTGAGTGGTAACGGCATCACATCGGTTCCGGCGCAGGCGCTGGATGGCAATCACAACGTCCTGATGATCGGCATCGACCTGAGTGACAACAACCTGGTGCTTGAGAGTCTCGAGCGCTTGAGGGACTACCGTGACTCGGGAGCACGGGACACCGTGCTGGGCCTGTCGCGCGATGAACTCGACGAGTTACTCGATGATGCTCAAGACCAAGGCGACAGTGACAGCATTGAGTCGGATGAAGAACTCCCTGACGTTGAGCCTGATTCCGCGCAACAGGCCCCTTGGCTGGCCAATGCGCCCCCGGAGGAACTGGCCGCTAAAAGCGAAATCTGGAATCAACTGGCGGCCGAGCCGGACAGTGCTGCGTTCTTTCATTTGCTCGAGCGACTGCAAGACACCCGGGAGTTTCGGGTGGCCAATGCCGATTTGACACGACGGGTCTGGACAGTGATGGAAGCCGCGGCCAGCAACAGCGAACTGCGGGAGGTTCTGTTCGCCAGTTCGAGTACTCATGGCACCTGTGTCGACGGGCGAATCCTCACGTTCAGCGGGCTGGAAAGCAAAGTGTTCACCCACAATGCCTTGCTCGACATTGCGCCTGGAGGCCTGAGTGTGAAGGGGCAGGCACTGCTGAAGCTGTCCAGGCAACTGTTTCGACTGGACAAGATCGATGATCTGGCGACCAAGGCCGCGGTTCGATCCGGTGGGGATGAGGCCGAGGTGCGCCTGGGTTATCGAATCGGCCTGACGGAGGGTTGGGATGACGGCCTGATCCTGCCGGGTCAGCCGAAACACATGACGTATGCGTCGGGCGTCACGCGGCAACAACTGGCGGACGCGCGCGCGGAGGTCGTCAATGCGGAGCAGTCCGACGGGTTTTACGAAGACTTGATCCAGCGCGACTATTGGGTGAGCTATCTGAAGGAGAAATACCCTGAAGAGTTCACGGCACTTGATGAAGCGGAGAATCAGGCGGGGGAGGAGGATGACGTCGATGACGCTGCCCTTTTGACTCAGATGTTCGAACAGACGGCGGCGCGCAACGCGAAGATGATCGAGTTGTCCCGCAAGGAGGTTGCGGGTGAAGAACCGCAACCAGGGACATCGGCCGGGAACAGCTGAATCAGCCGCTGGACAACCACTGTGGGAGCAAGCTCGCTCCCACAGTGGGTCACTCAGTTGTCGTAACCCAGGTTCGGCGCCAGCCAGCGTTCGGTCACGCTCAACTCCTGGCCTTTACGCGAGGTGTAGCTCTGCACCTGGTCCTTGTCGATCTTGCCCACGGCAAAGTATTGCGCCTGCGGGTGAGCGAAGTACCAGCCGCTGACCGCTGCCGCCGGGAACATCGCGTAGTGTTCGGTGAGGAACACGCCGCTGCGACCTGCGCGCATTTCCTGGGCCTCTGGGTCGAGCAAGGCGAACAGCTGGGCTTTCTCGGTGTGGTCCGGGCAGGCCGGGTAGCCTGGTGCCGGACGGATGCCGCTGTACTGCTCCTTGATCAGCGCTTCGTTATCCAGCACTTCATCCTTGGCATAACCCCAGTAGTCTTTACGCACCTGCTGGTGCAGCCACTCGGCGCAGGCCTCGGCCAGGCGGTCGGCCAGGGCCTTGACCATGATTGAGTTGTAATCGTCGCCGGCGTCCTGATAGGCCTTGGCCACTTCTTCGGCGCCGATCCCCGCAGTGGTGATGAAACCACCCACGTAGTCAGTCACTTCACTGTCCTTGGGCGCGACGAAGTCGGCCAGGGAGAAGTTCGGCTTGCCGTCGGTCTTGATGATCTGCTGGCGCAAGTGATGCAGCTTGGCCATCGGCTTGCCGTCATCGCCATAGAGCTCGATGTCGTCGTCATGCACCTGGTTGGCCGGCCAGAAACCGAACACCGCGCGGGCGCTGATCAGCTTCTCGTCGATCAGTTTGGTCAGCATTTCCCGGGCATCCTTGTACAGCGAGGTGGCGGCTTCACCGACCACTTCGTCCTGGAGGATGCGCGGGAACTTGCCGGCCAGGTCCCAGGAAATGAAGAACGGCGTCCAGTCGATGTATTCGGCCAGGACGTTGAGGTCGATGTTGTCCAGCACCCGGGTACCGGTGAAGGTCGGTTTGACTGGCGTGTAGCTCGCCCAGTCGAATTGCGGCTTCTTGGCGATGGCCGCACCATAGCTCAGACGCTCGGTGCGGGCGCTGCGGTTGGCGGTGCGCTCGCGAACCTCGATGTAGTCCTGGCGGGTTTTCTCGACGAAACCGGCCTTGAGCTCCTTGGACAGCAACTGCGTCGCCACGCCCACGGCGCGGGAAGCGTCGGTGACGTAGATCACCGCATCGTTGCTGTACTTGGGTTCGATCTTCACCGCCGTGTGCGCCTTGGAGGTGGTGGCGCCACCGATCATCAACGGCAGGTGGAAGTCCTGGCGCTGCATTTCGCGGGCGACGTGGACCATCTCGTCCAGCGACGGGGTGATCAGGCCGGACAGGCCGATGATGTCGCACTTCTGTTCCTTGGCCACTTGCAGGATTTTCTCTGCCGGCACCATCACGCCGAGGTCGACGATGTCATAGCCGTTGCAGCCCAGCACCACGCCAACGATGTTCTTGCCGATGTCGTGCACGTCGCCTTTCACCGTGGCCATGAGGATCTTGCCCTTGGCTTCAGGCTTGTCGCCTTTTTCCAGTTCGATGAACGGGATCAGGTGGGCCACGGCCTGCTTCATCACGCGGGCGGATTTCACCACTTGCGGCAGGAACATTTTGCCGGCGCCGAACAGGTCGCCGACGATGTTCATGCCGGCCATCAGCGGGCCTTCGATCACTTCGATCGGGCGGGCGAAGGACTGGCGCGATTCTTCGGTGTCTTCGACGATGTGAGTGGTGATGCCCTTGACCAGGGCGTGCTCCAGGCGCTTGTTGACGTCCCAGTTGCGCCACTCTTCGGTCTCGGCTTCCTTGACGCTGCCGTCGCCCTTGTACTTGTCGGCGATGGCGAGGAGGGCGTCGGTGCCTTCCGGGGTGCGGTTGAGGATCACGTCTTCCACGGCATCACGCAGTTCCGCCGGGATCTGGTCGTAGATCTCCAGTTGCCCGGCGTTGACGATACCCATGGTCAGCCCGGAGCGGATCGCGTACAGCAGGAACACCGAGTGGATCGCCTCGCGCACCGGGTTGTTGCCACGGAACGAGAACGACACGTTGGACACGCCGCCCGAGGTCAGCGCATACGGCAGTTCGTCACGGATGTAGGCACACGCATTGATGAAATCGACGGCGTAGTTGTTGTGTTCTTCGATACCGGTGGCGACGGCAAAGATGTTCGGGTCGAAGATGATGTCTTCCGGCGGGAAGTCCACTTCGTTGACCAGAATGTCGTAGGAACGTTTGCAGATTTCCTTCTTGCGCGCTTCGGTGTCGGCCTGGCCGGCTTCGTCGAAGGCCATCACCACCACGGCGGCGCCGTAGCGCTTGCACAGCTTGGCGTGATGGATGAACTGCTCGACGCCTTCTTTCATGCTGATCGAGTTGACGATGCCCTTGCCCTGGATGCACTTGAGACCGGCTTCGATCACTTCCCACTTGGAGGAGTCGATCATGATCGGTACGCGGGAGATGTCCGGTTCGCCGGCAATCAGATTGAGGAAGGTCACCATGGCCTTCTTCGAATCGAGCATCCCTTCGTCCATGTTGATGTCGATCACCTGGGCGCCGGCTTCAACCTGCTGCAGGGCGACTTCCAGGGCTTCGGTGTAGTTGTCTTCGCGGATCAGGCGGGCGAACTTGGCGGAACCGGTGATGTTGGTGCGCTCGCCGACGTTGACGAACAGCGAGTTGCGATCGATGGTGAACGGTTCAAGGCCCGAGAGGCGGCAGGCCTTCGGGATGTCCGGAATCTGGCGCGGGGCATAACCGGCCACGGCCTTGGCGATGGCTTCGATGTGCCCCGGCGTAGTGCCGCAGCAGCCGCCGACGATGTTCAAGAAGCCGCTCTGGGCGAACTCTTCGATGACCTTGGCGGTTTCCGACGGCAGTTCGTCGTACTCACCGAATTCGTTCGGCAGGCCGGCGTTCGGGTGCGCGGAAACGTGGGTGTTGGCCTTGTTCGACAGCTCTTCGAGGTACGGGCGCAATTCTCGGGCGCCGAGGGCGCAGTTCAGGCCGACGGAAATCGGCTTGGCGTGGGCCACGGAGTTCCAGAACGCTTCGGTGGTCTGGCCCGACAGGGTACGGCCCGAGGCGTCGGTGATGGTGCCGGAGATCATGATCGGCAATTCAAGGCCCAACTCCTCGAACACGCCTTGTACGGCGAAGATCGCCGCCTTGGCGTTGAGGGTGTCGAAAATGGTTTCGATCAGGATCAGGTCGGCGCCGCCTTCGATCAGGCCCTTGGTGGACTCGGTGTAGTTTTCCACCAGTTCATCGAAGGTCACGTTGCGGTAGCCGGGGTTGTTCACGTCCGGGGACAACGAGCAGGTGCGACTTGTAGGACCGAGCACGCCGGCAACGAAGCGCGGCTTGTCCGGGGTTTCCAGGGTCTTGGCGTCGGCGACCTTGCGCGCCAGGCGCGCGCCTTCTACGTTTAATTCATACGCCAGGCCTTGCATGCCGTAGTCGGCGAGGGAGATCTGGGTGGCGTTGAAGGTGTTGGTTTCGAGAATGTCGGCGCCGGCGTCCAGGTAGGCTTTTTCAATGCCGCCAATCACATCCGGGCGAGTCAGTACCAACAGGTCGTTGTTGCCTTTGACGTCGCTTGGCCAGTCAGCGAAGCGTTTGCCACGGTAATCCTGCTCTTCGAGCTTGTAGCTCTGGATCATCGTGCCCATACCGCCATCGAGAATCAGGATGCGCTCTTTGAGGGCGTGCTTGAGAGCTTGAAGGCGAACGCTGCGATCGGACATTTGGACTACTCGGTAAGGCCATGACGAAGGGCCGGGATGATAGCAAACCTGTGCGCTTTTGGAGCATGACTCGAATTTGCATGAATATCGTTCATGTTGGTAAGGATGACAGACCGGTAGAATCGCGGCGTTTTTTCAGGATTCAGGACCAGGGACATGTCGTATCGCTTCGTCATCGGCACATTGTTGTTGTGTTTAAGCTGGGGCGCTCTGGCGCAAGGCCTGGTGATTCCCACTGCCATTTCACCTGCTATTTCCTATAGCCGCGACATTCAACCGATCTTCACTGAAAAGTGCGTGGCCTGCCACGCCTGCTACGACGCCGCCTGTCAGCTCAACCTGGGCAGCGGTGAGGGCGCGGCACGTGGCGCAACCAAAGTCCCGGTCTACGACGGTGACCGTCGTCAGGCGGTTGCACCGACCCGACTGTTCTATGACGCTTCCGGCAAACAGGCCTGGCAGCAAAAGGGCTTTTATTCGGTACTCGATACCCAGGGCAGCCAGGCTGCACTGATGGCGCGGATGCTGGAGCTTGGCCACAAGACTCCGTTGCAACCCAACGCGAAGTTGCCGGAAGACATCGTCCTGGGCCTGAATCGGGAAAACATGTGTGCCATGCCCGGGGAGTTCGACGGCTATGCCGCCAGGCATCCAAAAGAGGGCATGCCGCTGGCAGTGACCGGCCTGACCGACCAGCAGTACCAGACGCTGCAACGCTGGCTGGCGGCAGGCGCGCCGATCGATCAGCTGGCGCTGGCGCCCAGCGCCAGGGAAGCCTTGCAGGTGGTGCAATGGGAAAACCTGCTCAATGCGCCGGGCGCCCGGGAAAGCCTGGTGGGGCGCTGGCTGTTCGAGCACTGGTTCCTCGCCCATCTCTACTTCAAGGACGGCGAGCCTGGGCATTTCTTCCAGTGGGTGCGTTCGCGCACCCCGACCGGCCAGCCGATTGACCTGATCAACACCCGTCGCCCGAACGATGATCCGGGCACGCAGTTCTACTATCGCTTGTGGCCGGTGCAGGGCGTGATCGTGCACAAGACCCACATCACCTATGCGCTGAGTCCGGCGAAACTGGCGCGGGTCAAGAGCCTGTTCTACAGCGGCAACTGGCAGGTCGACGCATTGCCGGGCTATGGACCGCAGAGCCGGGCCAACCCGTTTGCCACCTTCGAAGCGATTCCGGCCCAGGCGCGCTATCAGTTCATGCTCGATAACGCCGAGTATTTCGTGCGCACCTTTATCCGTGGGCCAGTGTGTCGCGGTCAGATCGCCACGGACGTGATCCGCGATAATTTCTGGGCGCTGTTCCAGGCGCCCGAGCACGACCTGTATGTCACCGATCCGAACTATCGCGGGCAAGCCACGCCGTTGCTGGCCATGCCGGGGCAGAACGATGATGTCGGCAGCATCCTCAGCCTGTGGCACGACTACCGTGACAAGCGAAATGAATACGAAGCCTTGCGCCGGGACAGCTACGCCGATGAGCCCGCGCCAAGCTGGTCGACCCTCTGGGCCGGCAACGACAATGCGTTGCTGAGTATCTTCCGCCATTTCGACAGTGCTTCGGTGACCAAGGGCCTGATCGGCGAGGTGCCGCAAACCGTATGGCTGTTCGACTATCCGCTGCTGGAACGCACCTACTATCAATTGGCGGTGAACTTCGATGTGTTCGGCAACCTGTCCCACCAGGCCCAGACGCGCTTGTATTTCGACCTGATCCGCAACGGCGCCGAGCAGAATTTCCTGCGCCTGATGCCCGCCGACTCCCGGGATGACTACCTGGACGACTGGTATCAAAATAGTGGCAAATTCAAGATGTGGCTCGACTACGAGACCATCGATGACGACAAGCCGACCGCGCTGAAGCTGAACCCGGCTGATCCCAAGCGTGACTTTGCCAATCAGCTGCTGGCCCGATACGGCGACCTTAACGCCAGGCCTGACCCGATCAATCGCTGCGACGGCGCCTATTGTTCACGGCCGAACATCGACCCGGACCTGCAAAGTGCCGAGCAGGCGCTCAGTCGCCTGACTTCGCGTCCGGCTGCGGGGCTGAAGGTCATCGACCTGTTGCCGGAAGCCACTATGCTGCGTATCGAAACCAGCAGCGGCAAGCGTGAGGTCTACAGCCTGCTGCGTAACCGTGCCCATAGCAACGTGGCGTTTTTGCTCGGTGAATCACTGCGTTACCAACCGGGGCTCGACACCCTGACGATTTTCCCGGGTGTGCTCAGCAGCTACCCGAACTTCATGTTCAACATCCCGGCCGGGCAAGTGCCGGCGTTTGTGGATGCGATGGAAAGCGCCAAGGACACCGACAGCTTCGAGAAAATCGTCGAACGTTGGGGAGTACGTCGCAGTCATCCGCAATTCTGGTTCTATTTCCATGATCTGAGCCGCTACATCCAGGAAAACGATCCGGTGGAAGAGGGTGTGCTGGACATGAACCGCTACGAGAACCTTTGAACCACTGGGCCCTCCTGTAGGAGCTGCCGCAGGCTGCGATCTTTTGATCTAAAAAACAAATCAAGAGATCGCAGCCTGCGGCAGCTCCTACAGGGAGAGATCATCGGGATCTTTTCCCGACAAAAATACTAGGACTTTGTCCGGCGCGTTGATTGGCGTAAACTGCGCCCAAGCCTGCGAGGAGTTTCCATGACCGCTATTACCATCACTGACGCCGCCCACGATTACCTGGCTGATCTGCTCTCCAAGCAGAACACCCCGGGCATCGGCATTCGCGTCTTCATCACCCAGCCTGGCACCCAGTACGCCGAAACCTGCATTGCCTACTGCAAGCCGGGCGAAGAAAAACCCGAAGACACCGCGCTGGGGCTCAAAAGCTTCACCGCGTACATCGACCACTTCAGCGAAGCTTTCCTGGACGATGCCGTTGTCGACTACGCCACCGACCGCATGGGCGGCCAGCTGACCATCAAGGCGCCAAACGCCAAGGTACCGATGGTCAACGCCGACAGCCCGGTCAACGAGCGCATCAACTACTACCTGCAAACCGAGATCAACCCCGGGCTCGCCAGCCACGGCGGTCAGGTCAGCCTGATCGACGTGGTCGAAGACGGCATCGCCGTCCTGCAGTTCGGCGGTGGTTGCCAGGGCTGCGGCCAGGCCGATGTGACGCTGAAGGAAGGCATCGAGCGCACTTTGCTCGAGCGCATCCCTGAGCTCAAGGGTGTTCGCGACGTGACCGACCACACGCAGAAAGAAAACGCCTACTACTAAGTAAGGTGTTCGCTGCGGCATAAAAGACCGCAGCCTTCGGCAGCTCCTACAGGTGTACGCATTCTGTTGTAGGAGCTGCCGAAGGCTGCGATCTTTTGATTTTAAGGGCGGTAGAGATGCGCATGCCCCGCGCGATACAGCGACGACTCGCTGAAGTGGTCACTGCCCAGCACCCGACCCACCAGAATCAACGCCGTACGGCGAAAGCCCTTGGCTTCAACTTTCCCGGCAATATCCTCAAGCGTGCCCACCACCCAATCCTGATCCGGCCAGCTCGCGCGGTGAACCACTGCAATCGGGCAATCGGCGCCGTAATGGGGCAGCAGTTCCTCAACGATCTTCGCCAGGTGATTGACCCCCAAGTGAATCGCCATGGTCGCGCCGTGCTGCGCCAGGCTGGAGAATTCCTCTCCGGGAGGCATGGCGGTTTTGTCGGCGTAACGCGTCAGGATCACGCTTTGCGAAATGTCCGGCAGCGTCAGTTCCGCGCCCAAGAGCGCAGCGCAAGCGGCTGTGGCCGTCACACCAGGGACGATTTCGAACGCAATGCCCAGCTCACGCAGATAGCGAATCTGCTCGCCAATGGCGCCATACAGACTCGGATCGCCGGAGTGCACCCGGGCCACATCCTGGCCCTTGGCGTGGGCGCTCTTGATCAGGTCGATGATCTGTTCCAAGTGCAGTTCGGCGCTGTTGACCACCTGTTCGGCACAGTGACCTTCCAGCACGGCGGCAGGCACCAGGGAGCCGGCATAAATGATCACCGGACAGCTGCGAATCAGCCGCTGGCCCTTGACGGTAATCAGTTCGGGGTCGCCGGGACCTGCGCCAATGAAGTAGACGGTCATCGTCGGTTCCTGTGGGGAAAAAAAGGGGCTGAACAGGGCTTCAGATGAAGAATGTTCATGATCAAAGGCGGAGATTATCGGTTTTTTACGCAGCGCCAGCCAATGCCAGGGTTGCCTGGGCATATTTTTGTCGTGGAATCAGCAGTTTTGCCGGGGCCTGGGCCAACTGTTCCGCCAGCGCCAGGGCGGCGCTTTCCGCCACGCCGTAGCAACCGGTGCGTTCAAAGGCTATTTGCGATTGATGACTGAGTTGCGGTTCATAAGCGGCCAGTTGTTCACTGCTGAAATACATCAGTTCCAGGCCAAGCTGCTGAGCCAGTTCGATCAGCGCAGGTTCGTCGCGCTTCAAATCGATGCTGGCCAGTGCCTTGATTGCATGCAGGGGAATTTGATGCGCGGCCAACGCCTGGTCGAGCAGCGCCCGCAACGTGCTGACAGGGCAGCCTCGCTGGCAGCCCAGGCCGACCACCAGGGTCGGCGCTGTGCTGATATCCGTCATGCGTGGTATTGACCATCGCTTTTGCGACGGAACAACCAGGCGCTGATCAGGCCCAGGGCCAGCCAGAACGCCACGTTGGTCAGTTGCGAAGCGATTTTGAACTGGGTTTCCAGTGCCTCTGGAGCGAGCATCGAATGCACTTGCGGTTGCGGTGCGCCAATCACATGGGGAACGGCGAGGATCGCCGCACCGAGGACTTTCATCAGCCAGTGACGGCTGAACACGATCAGCGCGATACCGACGGCGGTGGAGGCGGCGGTACCGATCCACCACAGTTGCCGTTGTGCCAGGTCGGCCGCGGCAGTGCCTGGCAATTCAGGCGGCAGGCCGAGGGTCGGCGCGAGCACGAAGGTCGCGTAACCGGCCAGGCCCCAGAGCAGGCCCTGCGAGGTTTTGGTCGGCGCACGCAAGGTGTACAGACCGGCCAGCATCAGGGCGAAACCGACGGCCACCACCAGGTTGCCACCGGTGGTCGACAGCACGCGCTGCCAGCCATCTTCCGGCTCCCAGGCTTGTGCATCGTGGGTGTGGGCAGCCATCGCACCGTCGGCGTGTTCATGCACTTCAACAGCGGCCGGTTCGGATTTTTCGTAGGTCTCGGCCTGCAAAATCAGCGGGGCGACCCAGAAGCTTTGCAGCAGCGTCAGCAACAGGGCGGCCAGCAACCCGGTGAAACCTGCGGTTTGCGCAATACGCTTGATCATGTCGACAGCTCTCAATGGCACGGAAACGCGGAGCTGTGGCGGGTATCGTGGGCGGCATTGTGCACCGCTTCGATGTGCGAGAAACCGGCAAAATACACAAGGCACGCGCCCAGGATCGACGCGCAGACGGCAACGGTCAGACGTTGGGTCAGGGTTGAAGTGGTACTCGCGGCTGTGTGTTCGGCGCTGCTGATGATCGACATGGCGTTTCCCTCTGGTCTGTCAGCGGGGAATAAGAGCGCATGCAAAAACCCGCGCGACCAGGCGCGCAAGGTTTCGAACAGCGCCCGCCCACCGCGGGTTTGTTGGTTCAGTGACCGTACTGGTCACTTTGTGTTGCGGGCCGGTCTCCGGGCTCACGAGGGGCGAAGGCTTGCGCCTGAACCTGAAAACGTCACCTTCCCATGCCGCAGTGGCACAGTGGATCTGACGCTTCGCTCGCTTACCGTTGCGGGGGCAGCACCGGACTGACATGGCTTAAGAGTAAAGCACATGATTCACCGGTTTCCCGTTTCACCCTGTGAAGGGCACCCGTAACAAGGCGTGTAGGAGAGCATGGGCGGGGGTTGGGCGTCAATTGGCAAGGGTTCTCACTTGAGACTGAATGATGCTCGGCTCTTTGTAGGAGCTGCCGAAGGCTCGGGCCGCGTTCGGACGATCTTTTGATCTTGTTTTTAAAAGGGAAATCAAAGGATCGCAGCCTTCGGCAGCTCCTACAGTGATTGACCGGTCTTCCCACCATGCGTAGCCTTGCGCTTTCGAGGTTCTTCGGCATTTGCCGAAGCTAAGAAGGGAACGCGGTCGATGCCGCGGCTGCCCCCGCAACTGTGAACGGTGATGTTCGTTGCCACGCCACTGCAGGCTCAATCCATGAGGCCGGCGGGAAGGCGCAGCGAATGCCAGGCTCAAGGCCGGCACACCGTCAGCCAGGAGACCTGCCTCGTCACAGATTCTCACTTTCAACCGGGCGGGGTGATCCGGTGGCGAACTCTTCAGGCACGCGTGTCCGCGTTGCCGGTCGTCGTCCCGTATGCCCGCCACATTAGCCATAGGGCATCCGATGAAAACACTGGCCAAACTCCCCGTTACCATCGTTACCGGCTTTCTCGGCTCGGGCAAGACCACGCTGCTGCGGCACATGCTCGACAACGCCCAGGGTCGCCGCATCGCAGTGATCGTCAACGAATTTGGCGAGCTGGGCATCGACGGTGAAATCCTCAAGCAGTGCTCCATCGGTTGCACCGAAGAAGAAGCCAACGGCCGTGTCTATGAGCTGGCCAACGGCTGCCTGTGCTGCACCGTCCAGGAAGAATTCTTCCCGGTGATGCGCGAACTGGTGGCCCGTCGTGGCGATCTTGACCACATCCTCATCGAAACGTCCGGTCTGGCCCTGCCCAAGCCGCTGGTGCAAGCCTTCCAGTGGCCGGAAATCCGCAGTGCCTGCACGGTGGATGCGGTGATCACCGTGGTCGACAGCCCGGCCGTGGCCGCCGGCACCTTCGCCGCGTTCCCGGATCAGGTCGACGCCCAGCGCAAGCTCGACCCGAACCTGGACCACGAATCGCCGCTGCACGAACTGTTCGCCGACCAACTGGCCAGCGCTGACCTGGTGATCCTCAACAAAGCCGACCTCATCAATCCGGCGGACCTGGCCCGCGTGCGCCTGGAAGTCGCCGAGGAATTGCCGCCGGCGGTGAAAGTCATCGAAGCCAGCAGTGGTCGCCTGCCGCTGGACGTGCTGATCGGCCTGGGTGCCGGCTCCGAAGAACACATCGACAGCCGTCACAGTCACCACGACCATCATCACGATGGCGACGACGATCATGATGACCACGATCACGACGCCTTCGATTCGATCTCCATCGAACTGCCGCAAGCCGACGAAAGCCTGCTGCTGGACGCGCTGACCCAACTGGTGGTCCAGCACGGCATCCTGCGGGTCAAGGGTTTTGCGGCGATCCCGAACAAGCCGATGCGCCTGCTGATCCAGGGCGTGGGCACGCGTTTCGACAAGCATTTCGACCGCCAGTGGGGCGCTGAAGAAGCACGGGTCACCCGTTTGGTGCTGATCGGCCAGGAACTGGACGCCACTGTACTCGAAGCGCAATTGCGCGCCGCGCTCAGCGTGTAAGCCATGCACCTGCTCAGGACCCAGCCCGGCGGTTTCGTGTCGGATGACAACATTGCCGACCTTGGACAAACCCCCGCTGAACTGGTGGTCCTGTGCAGCGGCGATTCCAGCCTGGCGCTGCTCGCCGAAGCGGCGCAGCAGTTGCCCGACGATTACCCGAGCGTACGCTTGGCCAACCCGATGCAGGTGCAGAACCATGCCTCGGTGGATTTGTACGTCGATGAAGTGCTGCGTCACGCCAGGGTGATCCTGATTTCGCTGCATGGCGGCATCGCCTATTGGCGTTACGGCATCGAGCGCCTGGTCGAACTGTCGCAGCGTGGTGTGCAGGTGATTCTGGTGCCGGGTGATGATCGTCCGGACCCGGAGCTCAGTGACTTGAGCACCGTCGGTGCCGAGGATCGCGACCGGCTCTGGCAGTTTCTGCGCCAGGGCGGCATGGGCAACGCCCTGGATTTCTTCCGCTGCCTGGCCAACCGCTGGCTGGCCCGTGATTACACCTGGGGCGAGCCGCAAACCCTGCCGCGCACGGCGATCTACCATCCGCACAAACACCGCGCTGCACTGAGCGACTGGCAAGCCGACTGGCACGCCGATCAACCGGTGGCGGCGGTGCTGTTTTACCGATCGCATTTGCAGGCGGCGAACACCGCTTTCATTGATGTTTTTTGCCAGCGCTTGCAGGCGGCGGGGTTGAATCCGTTGCCGATCGCGCTGGCCAGCCTGAAAGAGCCTTGTTGCCTTGGCGTGGTCGAGGACTGGCTGGATGAGGCCAGCGTCTCGGTGATACTGAACACCACGGGTTTCGCCCAGTCCAGCCCCGAAGCACCCCATCTGCGCCCGTTTCGCCGCAATATTGCGGTGATCCAGGCGATTTGCGCCCAGGACAACGAACCCGGTTGGCGCGCCAGCGAACAGGGACTTGGCCCTCGTGATCTGGCGATGCATATCGCGTTGCCTGAGCTGGATGGACGCATCATCAGCCGCCCGATCAGTTTCAAGGACCTGGCATGGCGCAGTGAGCGCAGCCAGTCGGATGTGGTTTGCTACCGGCCACAACCGGAGCGCATGGATTTCGTGGCCGAACTGGCGCGGCGCTGGGTCGATCTGGGACGGGTACCCAATGCGGAAAAACGCATTGCCTTGATTCTCGCCAATTACCCGACCCGCGATGGTCGCATCGGTAATGGCGTCGGTCTCGACACCCCGGCAGCGGCGCTGAATATCCTGCGGGCGCTGCATGCCGAAGGTTACCCATTGCCGGCCCAATTGCCCGACAGTGGCACCGCGCTGATCCAGCAGTTGCTGGGCGGCGTCAGCAACGATCTCGAGACCCTCGACCTGCGTCCGTGCCAGCAAAGCCTGGGAATGGATGACTATCTGGCGATGTTCAACGCACTGCCCGAAGCCAACCGTGCGGCGGTGCTTGAACGTTGGGGCACGCCGGAAAGCGACCCGATGTGCCGCAGCGGACGGATGATGATCGCCGGCCTGCGTTTTGGCCTGACCTTCATCGGCATTCAGCCGGCCCGGGGTTATCAGGTCGACCCGAGCGCGGTGTATCACGACCCGGACCTGGTGCCGCCCCATGGCTACCTGGCGTTCTACTTCTGGTTGCGCAACACCTATGGCGCCCACGGTGTGATCCACGTCGGCAAGCACGGCAACCTTGAGTGGCTGCCGGGCAAAGGCGTCGGGCTGTCGGAACATTGCTGGCCAGATGCGTTGCTCGGGCCGCTGCCGAACATCTATCCGTTCATCGTCAACGACCCGGGCGAGGGCGCCCAAGCCAAGCGGCGCACCCAGGCCGTGATCATCGATCACCTGATGCCACCGCTGACCCGCGCCGAAACCTACGGCCCGCTGCGCAACCTTGAGCTGTTGGCCGACGAGTATTACGAAGCGCAGTTGCTCGATCCGCGTCGTGCCCGAGAGTTGCAGCGCGACATCCTGCAACTGGTGCGCGACACCCACATCGACCGTGAACTGCAACTGGACGAACAACTCGACAGCGATGCCGACGCAGCGATCTGGTTGCCGCGGCTCGACACATACCTGTGCGACTTGAAGGAGTCGCAGATCCGCGACGGCCTGCATGTGTTCGGCGAATCGCCCACCGGGCGTTTGCGTATCGACACCTTGCTGGCGTTGTTGCGCATTCCTCGGGGCGATGGCCGGGGCGCGCAGTCGAGTCTGCTGCGGGCACTGGCCAAGGCATTCGGGCTGGGGTTCGATCCACTGGATTGTGCGCTGGCCGAACCTTGGACAGGGCCGCGCCCCGAGGCTCTTGTGGGCATCAGCGAAGAGACCTGGCGTACGGCGGGCGATACCCGCGAACGCCTGGAGTTGTTCGCCGCACAGTTGATTTCGGACGCTTTGAACAGCCCCTGTGGGAGCGAGCCTGCTCGCGAAGCTCTTGACTATTCATTGTTGATGATTGACCCACCGCCTTCGCGAGCAGGCTCGCTCCCACAAGGGGGCAACTGGATTGAGGTACAAGCCATCATCGATGGTTTGCGTGACGTCATTGCCCCGCGTCTGGACGCCTGCGGTCCGGCGGAAATGCGCGGATTGCTCGATGCCCTGAGCGGTCGCTTCGTCCCGGCCGGTCCCAGCGGCGCGCCGAGCCGTGGCCGCCTGGACGTGCTGCCCACCGGTCGCAACTTCTATTCGGTGGACGTGCGCAACCTGCCGACCACCACGGCGTGGCGCATCGGGTTCCAGTCGGCCAACCTGATTCTCGAACGGCACCTGCAAGACCACGGCGATCATTTGCGCCAGCTCGGTCTGTCGGTGTGGGGCACCGCGACCATGCGCACCGGCGGCGATGACATCGCCCAGGCCATGGCGCTGATGGGCGTGCGTCCGGTGTGGGCCACCGGCAGCCAGCGGGTCGATGATTTCGAGATTCTGCCGTTGAGTTTGCTCGACCGTCCGCGGGTGGACGTGACCTTGCGCGTGTCCGGTTTCTTCCGCGATGCCTTTGCCAATCTGATTCGCTTGTTCGACGCGGCAGTGCAAGCGGTGGCCGACCTCGATGAACCGGATGACCTCAACCCGTTGGCGGCCAAGGTACGCGCCGAACGCGCAGCCTTGCTGCAGTCAGGGCTCGATGAAGTGGCTGCGCGGCGTCAGGCCGGCTGGCGGATTTTCGGGGCCAAACCCGGTGCCTACGGCGCGGGAGTGCAGGGCGCCATCGACGGTCGCCTGTGGCAGAGCCGCGAGGACCTGGCCGAGGTCTACCTCAACTGGGGCGGCTACGCTTACGGCGGGTCCGACGAAGGCACCGCCGCCCGTGAACAGTTCAGCCAGCGCCTGAGCCAGGTACAGGCGGTGCTGCAAAACCAGGATAACCGCGAGCACGATCTGCTCGACTCCAACGATTACTACCAGTTCCAGGGCGGCATGCTCGCGGCGGTGGAAAGCCTGAAAGGCGAGGCGGCGGCCAGCTATCATGGCGACCACAGCCAGCCGGACCTGCCGAAGATTCGCACCCTGAAGGAAGAGCTGAACCGGGTTATCCGCTCCCGGGCGGCCAATCCGAAGTGGCTCGAAGGCGTCAAGCGTCACGGCTACAAAGGTGCCTTCGAGATGGCCGCGACGGTCGACAACCTGTTCGCCTTCGATGCCACCACGCAGTTGATCGACGATCACCAGTACGCGTTGCTGGCCGATGCCTACTTGCTCGACCCGGACACCCGGGATTTTGTCCGTGAACACAACCCCCATGCCTTGCGCGACATGACCGAGCGCATGCTTGAGGCGCAACAACGGGGGATGTGGAAGGAGCCCGGCGAGTACCGCGAGGCGCTGGAAAATCTGTTGCTGGATATAGAAGAAGACGGCTAATCACCGCAAACCCTGTGGGATTGGGGCGCCAGTGAGATCATCGACCATGACCGAGATAAAACAATGACCGACACCCCGCATTTCCCGCTCTCCGCCGTGGTCGGCGCCGACGATTTGAAGCTGGCCCTGTACCTGACCGCCATCGACCCGAAAATCGGCGGCGTGCTGATCGAAGGCCCGCGGGGCATGGCCAAGTCGACCCTGGCCCGTGGTCTGGCGGACCTGCTGGCCAGCGGTCAGTTCGTCACCTTGCCGCTGGGCGCCACCGAGGAACGCCTGGTCGGCACCCTCGATCTCGACGCGGCGCTGGGCGAAGGTCGCGCACAGTTTTCCCCCGGTGTACTGGCCAAGGCTGACGGTGGCGTGCTCTATGTCGACGAGGTCAACCTGTTGCCCGATCACCTCGTCGACCTGCTGCTCGATGTGGCCGCCAGCGGCACCAATCTGGTGGAGCGTGACGGTATTTCCCATCGGCATTCGGCGAAGTTCGTGCTGATTGGCACCATGAACCCGGAAGAGGGTGAACTGCGTCCGCAATTGCTGGACCGTTTCGGCTTGAATGTCGCCCTTGGTGGCCACACCGCGCCGGTCGAGCGCGGTCAGATCATCCGCCGTCGCCTGGATTTCGACAGCGATCCGCAAGGTTTCTGCGCCGAATGGGAGTCCGCGCAGGCGTCTTTGCGCGAACGTTGCCAGAACGCACGCAACGCGCTGACAAACATTGCCCTCGACGATCAGGCGCTGGCGCACATCACCGAGCGCTGCTTTGCCGCCGGCGTCGATGGTTTGCGCGCCGACCTGGTCTGGCTGCGCGCCGCCCGGGCGCACGCCGCCTGGCGTGGGGCGAACGCCATCGCCGAGGAAGATATCGACGCCGTGGCCGAGTTTGCCTTGCGCCATCGTCGTCGCGAGCATTCACCGCCGGCACCTCAGCCATCCCAGGCTGCGCAACCCTCGGCGCCGCAGAACACCAACCCGAGCGAAGGGCAGGGCCAGTGGGGCGAGTTGCCTGCCCAGGCGCTGGCGGTCGGCGCACGACGTGAAGTGCCGAGCTGGCCAAAAAAGCCCTAGGCATTCGCCTTCGCCGCGACGCGGGGGCGAATGCCAGACCCCGGGCCGGGCGGCTGGACCACGGCAAACAGGGCAAGCGTCATGCAGCCCCCAACGGCTCGGTCAACTGGCCTGGCACATTGCTCAATGGCCGACCGCGTCAGTGCGAAGACCTGTTGTTTCACCTGCGCACTCGCTCGCCCCATGAACTGTGGCTGGTGATCGTTGATGCCTCCGCATCGACCCGCCGTCATCATGCATTGAGCGATGCCAAGGGGTTGCTGGCACAGCTGTTCGACGATGCCTATCGCCAGCGCGCCCGACTGGCTTTGCTCACGGCCAGCGGTGCAGTACCGAAGTGGCAGGTGCAGGGATTGAAGGCCTCGACCGGGTTGCGCCAGTGGCTCGAGGGTCTTGGTGCCGGTGGTGGTACGCCGTTGCTTGCGGCATTGGGCGAAGCCGGTCGATGGCTCGCCGCACGGCAAAAGCGTTTCCCGGCGGAGCAACAGCGGTTGCTGCTGGTGACCGATGGCCGGCTCAAGGACTGGTCGTTGTTGCCCGTGCTGGAGTGCCCGGGGCTGTTGATTGACATCGAGCGCGGGCCGATCCGGCTTGGGCGCAGCAGGGTGTTGGCGGCGCAGTTGCAGGCTGAGTATCGGCACATTGACGAGCTGCTTCCTGGCTGAATTCCGGGTTGCCTGGACTGGCCTCTTCGCGAGCAAGCCCGCTCCCACATTTGGAATGCGTTCCCCTGTGGGAGCGGGCTTGCTCGCGAAAGCGGTGGGTCAGTCACCATCCATTTCGGATCACTTACCCATCGCCTGCCGATACTGCCGGGTGCGCTTGCCAATGTATAACTGGTCGAGAATCAACGCCCATAGCGCCGAGACTTCAGGTCGGGTTTTGCGCCCACGGCTCAAGCGATGCAGCTGGAACTTGACCACCGCCATGCTCGCCAGCGCCACCAGGGGCTTGCGCTTCCAGCGGATTGGCGGCAGTTGCGGATGGCTGTCCTGGCCTTCGCGCCAGTGCTTGACCAAGTGCGGCTCAACGGCCAGCGCGGTGCCGATGCCGGCCATGGCAAGGCCGCTGTCGAGCACGTGTTCGACGATCGCCAAACGGCGGATCCCGCCAGTCACCATCACAGGCATGCGCGCCACGCTGGCCAGTTCACCGGCCATTTCCAGAAAGTACGCCTCCCGTGCCAGGGTCCGGCCGTCGCGCGCTTCGCCTTGCATGGCCGGTGCCTCGTAACTGCCGCCGGAGAGTTCCAGCAGGTCGATCGCTTGTTCGTTCAGCCACTGGATCACTTGCCGCGCATCCTCGGCATCGAAACCTCCGCGCTGGAAATCCGCCGAGTTGAGCTTTACCGACACACAAAATTGCGGCGACACCGCCTGGCGAACTGCCTCGACAACGGACAACAGCAGGCGCGCACGGTTTTCCAGGGAGCCACCCCACTGATCGGTGCGCCGATTGGTGAGCGGCGAAAGGAACTGGCTGAGCAGGTAGCCGTGGGCGGCGTGGATCTGCACACCGGTAAAACCGGCTTTCTCGGCCAGTGCGGCGCTGCTGGCGAAGCGTCGGATCACCTCCTGGATGTCGTCCTCGGTCATGGGCTTGGGTTCGGCGAACATCTTCGAGAATTGGCCCAGATCCAGCGCAACCGCCGACGGTGCCAGGGCTTGCTGGCCAAGGTTGGCCATGGTCTGGCGGCCAGGGTGGTTGAGCTGCACCCAGAAGTGCGCACCGCCGGCCCGGCCGACGCTAGCCCACTGGCGGAAGCGCTCCAGGTGGCGCTCGTCTTCCAGTGCTACACCACCGGGGCCGGTCATGGCGCGGCGGTCGATCATCACATTGCCGGTCAGCAACAAGCCGGCCTCGCCCTCGGCCCAGGCCTGATACAGGCGAAACAGCGCTTCATCGGGCACTTGCTCGGTATTGGCGAGGTTCTCTTCCATCGCGGCTTTGGCAATGCGATTGCCGATGGTCTGGCCGTTGGGCAAATTCAACGCTTGAAAGGGCGACATGCTTGACTCCTCGTAGTGATGAGCAGAGGCTAAGCTTAAAGTTAACTTTAATGTCAAGCAGGTAAACGAGGCCGCAATGAAGATTGGTGAATTGGCGCGGTTGAGCGGGTTGACCGCATCGCGAATTCGTTTTTACGAGTCTCAGGGGTTGATCCGCCAGGTCGAGCGCTCATCCAACGGTTATCGACGTTACTCGCAACAGGCGCTGCAAACCCTGCAAATCATCCAGTGCGCGCAGCAAGCGGGTTTCAGCCTGGAAGAACTCAGACAATTACTGCCGGATAATGTGACGGGCGCGTTCAAGCATGATGAGTTGATGGCCGGCCTGCACCGCAAGATCGAGCAGATCGAAGAGATGCAACGGCACCTGGCCCATAGCAAGGCGCAGTTGCTGGGCTGGATCGACACCATCCAGGCCCGGCCCGAAGGCATGAGCTGCGATGAAAATGCCGAGCGGGTGTTGACGTCATTCAAGCACTAGCCCGGTCGGGACCAGGGAGCAAGCCTGCTCGCGAATCGGATGGATCAGTTCATTGATGAAACGTATACCGATCTTTCCCGGTATGTTTTGACTCATACAAGGCCGCATCGGCCTTGATCAGCGCCTGGTTCAGTGTGTCCCCGTCGAGTACCCGGGCCAGGCCGATGCTGATGGTCACCGGGTGTCGAGTGGGTTGCTCGCGCACCACCCGACACAGTTCACCGGCCAGAGTCTCGACGTCTTCGCGGCGAACCCCGGCCAGGTAAATCGCGAACTCCTCGCCACCCAATCGCGCATATTCGTAGTGGGTCATCACCGACTTGATGTCCTGCGCAATGCGCTTGAGCACCTCATCGCCAATGTCGTGGCCGTAGACGTCGTTAACCTTCTTGAAGTTGTCGATGTCGATCATCGCCAGGTAGTGGTCGGTTTCCCGCGGCACGTTGTTCAATTGCAGGTTGGCGCGTGTCATGAACGAACGGCGATTGGGGATTTCGGTGAGCGTGTCGATGTAGGCCTGGTCCAGCAGCAGCTTGGACATGATGAAGTTGTAGAGCTTGGCCTTGCGCAGTGTCAGGAAGCTGTAGATGGTCAGGCCGCCGATAAATGTCGTGTAACTGAGGGCCATCACGCCCCCCAGTTCAAACTGTTCGATACCGGTGTGGTAGAAGGGGTTGAGAAACCACCAGGTCACCCATTGCGCGGCAAAGAATGACCAGCGGCTCAGCGGCAACACCGAAGCCGTGAACAGAGTGGTCGAGGCCGCCAGCAACAGCCAGGCCGGTTGGTGGTCGTTGCCCAGGCCTTCGATGAGCAGCCGCGTGCCGAAGGCAATGGTGAGCACAAACAGCAGGTTGAGTTTCTGGAAGTGCCGGGCGTCGCGGATGAACAGCAGAGTGATGAGGAGAATCGCGAAGACACCGAAAAACACCAGCGAACGCCAGGTGAATGGCTGCCCGCCGATGAAACTCAGGATCAGGTCGTAAGCAATCCAGACCACGATACTGGCGATGTAGATCAGCACGCAAAAGGTGTGCAGCCGTTCGAATTCATGCTGGAGAAACTCGGCCCTGAGCTCAGTCGGCGCCGATTTTTTCAGCACTTCTTCTTCAATGGTTTTGTACATCGCCGACCTTGCCGTTGTGCTGGTTGTCGAGAATCACCTTGCCCCAGGGGCGGTAGCGCAGGGAGAAAACCGATGTCGGGTGGCAACCCGGCGAAGAGGTTTGCGGGGCCATCGCTTCGGCACGGAAGGGTTGCCCGGCAGCGCTGACTTGCCGGAAGGCTTCCCTGACAATGCCGATGGAGCAGGGCAGTGCATTGGCGTAGCCATTGCGAATCAAGGGTGGCAAGCGTCCAGTGCCGGCACCGTCCTGCCACCACACCTGGATTCCGGCGTTCGCCAATTCTCCTAGCCATTGGCCATTTACTTGCGGCGCGAGTTTGCCGACGTTGAACACACTGATGTGCAATGGCGCATCGAGCTTGGCGGAAAAGTCCTTGAGCTGGCGTTGCAACCTTTGCCGGCGATCCAGTGCTAGAAAGTGCAGGTCATCCAGTTCCATGGGCAGATACCAGCCGCTGACCGGGAGTTTCCAGTCCTTGCGCAGCTTCTGCTGCCGGGCCAGCGACTGCCCCAGTTGCGTCTGCCAGTACGTTGCCAGCCCGGCACTGTCCAGCTCATTGATGCGTTGGTAATAGGCCGGGTCCATGTACAGGCCCAGCACCAGTTTCAGGCCCTGGGCCTGGGCCTGTTTCAGGCTGCCGGCGAGCCAGCCGTCGGCGCCGCCGAAGTCCGAATCGCCGTAGGCCGTCCACTGCACGATCACCGTGTGCACACCCTCGCGGGCGCTGTCCTGCCAGATCCGCTGCCATTGCGCCTGGCTCAGGTTGGCATCGACATTGAGCGGTTGATAGAAAATCCGCTCGTCGGCATGGGTCGCCGTGGTGCCCAGCAGCAGGCACAAAGCCAAAAGAAGTCGCTTCATCAGAAATTCAACTCCACGCCCAGCAGCACGCCGTTACCGCCGTCATACAGATTGCCGCCCAACGCTTGTTGATACTCGGTGCGTACTGTCAGGTGCGCGCGATAGGCGTTGTAAATGTCATCGTCGAACCACCATTGCCAACGCAGGCCCAGACCGGTGCGCAGGTCCTGGCGCCAGTCGTTGCTCGGGTCCTGGCTGGCGAATTCGAGGAAACCGTACGGCATGATCGTTTGTGCGCCGTTGAACGGCAGCTTCCAGGTGTGACCTTGCTGGAAGCGCGACAGCCATTGATGGTCGCCGGCCTTGGTCCACCACGCCGCGTCGAGGTAGAGGAAGCGCTCCTCCCAATCGCTTTCATCGACCCGCCAATCGTTGCGGAATCGACCCTGATCAAGGAACGACGCCGTTGTCCGCAGCAGGTAGTCGGTGGTGGTGTGGCCATCATCGCGGTGATCCTCGGCCTGATCGGATACCTTGTCGGGGACCAGCATCTGGCCGAGGCTCAGGCCATGGTTGTCCTGGTCATCGAACTGGCTTTGTTTGTAGATCTCGCCATAGAAGTTGATGTTGGCGGTGCCCCAGGGCTTGTAGCGCAGGCCGACGCCGGTGCCCAGGGATTCGGCATAGCTCGAGCGGCCCACGCCGCCAAGCAACACGCGGCCATAGACCGACAGCGTGCTGCCGGCGCGGCTGGGTTCATCGCCCAATGCGTGGTCCCACATGGCCAGTTGGACGTTCTGCGAACTGGAGCGTCGCTGCGTGCCGGTGCTCTGGTCAGGGCGCACGAAGTCGTTGGTCGATATCCCGGCCGGCGACCAGGTACTGGCGATGGTGACTGAGTCGCGACGGGACAGGCTTTCGTGAGCACGACGCTGGCGATAGCGCCGCGCTTCCATGCTGCCATCCTCGTCATCGGCGGCCACCGGGTTCTGCTCCAGGTCGATCACGCGTTCCAGTTCCTTGCGCGCCGAGGCGCTGTCTTCGACCTCGTCATAACGCCAGGCCAGTGTTTCGCCGAGGCGATAGTCTTCCGGGAAGTCCTGGGTGGCGCGTTGCAGGTACGGGATGGAACTGGCGCGTGCTGCCTTGGTCTCGGCACCGGCCAGGCGTACGCCGTAGTCGGCACGATAACGGGGGTTGTTCGGCTCGCGGCGCACCGCTTCGGCAAGCCATTCGGCACTTTGCTGCAGGTCGCCGGCCTTTTGCGCCGTGACCGAAGCCGCGTAGTAATGCTCGGCATCCGGTACCAGCTGCAGGGCGGAACGCTGGCGTTGCAGCGCGAGCGCGTGATCGCCCCGGGCATCGGCAATCGCCGCGCCCAACGTCCACTCATTGGCGCCACGGGTACGGCTTAGTTGCCAGTAGCGTTCGGCCGTTTGCGTGTCGCCGATATTCAGGGCGCCGCGGCTGGCAGTGAGGCGGGCATTGTCGCTGAGTTCGGCGTCCGGAATGCTGCGCCAGATGGCCAGGGCACCGGCCGAGTCTCCGGACGCTTCCAGGGCGTAGGCGAGTGGCAGGCGAGTGTTCGGGTCACCCATTTTTTCGGCGGTCTGGTAGTACACCACCGCTTCGCCGGGGCGCTCGGGCATTGCACAGCGGCCGAGGGCGCGGTAGTCGCCTGCGACTTGCGGGTGATCGCCAATCGCCTGTTGAACCGCGCCACACTGGCCGTTTTCCGCCAGTTGCGCCAGCAGCTGCCCGCGAGTGGCGGGGTCGACGCGGTTGAGCAACGAAACGATGCGTTGCTGTTGTGCCGCGGTTGGTGTCGATGCGGCATACAACCCCGCCAATCGTTGCAGCAGGGGCGTCGGCAGCTTGCCGCCGTGGCGGTCGAAGGCGCTTTCGAGCAACTGTTGCGCATGTTCCCGCTGGCCGGCTTTGAGCGCCAGGTAGGTCGCCTGATTCAGCGAGTTGAGGTTGCCGGTCTGCTGGTAGTGCCGCTCCCAGAATGCCGCCGCTTCGGTATCGTGATCCGATGCCTGGAGCAGTTCAGCGCGACGCTTGACCACGTCGGCGGTCTGCGGCTGGCTGGCGAGGTAGGCCATGACTTTGTCGTTGCGGCCTTCATCCCGCCAGACGTCGAGCAGCTGTTCGCGGCGTTGCGTGTCCCAGGGTTCCGGCAGACGGGTCGCTTGCAGCAGGTCGGTGGCTTGCAGGCGCTGGGCGAGGACCAGCCATGCTTGCGGATTTTCATCAGGCTGGCAACTTTTCAACTGGGTCAGCGCCGCTTGCGGATCACGACGTGACAGCCAGTCGGCGGTCTCCAGGCACGGCCGCTGCAACTCACCACTCAAGCGTTGTACCGTGGCGCTGTCGCCGGTTTGCCGCGCCAGTTCCCACAGGCGCTGGCGTTGCGCCGGATCGGCAAGATCGGCGGGCGGCAGCGATTGCATCCAGCGCTGCGCCTGCTGGACCTGGCCCATGGCAATCGCCCGGTCGACCATGGCCAGTCGGGTCTTGCGCGCGGCTTCCGCGCTTGGCGCCGTTTGCAGCAGTTGCTGCAAGGGTTGCTCGTCGAGGCGTTGCACGTAGGCGTTGGCCAGGCGTTGCCAGCTTTGGGCATCGAGTTGTTGTTTCGCGGCCAGGGGCGCCAGCTCCTTGATGGTGCTATCCCAATCGTGCAACTGCTCGGACCAGTTGGCCCGGGCCTGTTGCAGCGCTTGCTCATCACCCTTGGCTGGCAGTTGGGCCAGCCAGTCATGGGCCGAGGCCGCGCCACCGCGCTTGGCCAGGCTCGCACTGTAGGCCTGCCACAGGCGCACGCGATGCTCGATATTGCTGGAGGCGATCCATTGCTCCACCTGTTTTCTGTCTGGCGGATCCTGTTCGATCCAGGCCAGGCGCAGGTTGAGCAGGGCTTCGCTGTTGGCCGGGGTATCCTGCAGCGCTTGCACGGCGTCTTCGTAGCGTTGCTGCTTGACCAGCGATTGCACCAGCAGCGCCCGTGCTTCATCGTTTCCTGGTACTTGACCCAGCAGGTGACGCATCAGCCGTTCGACTTCCTTCCAGTTGCCGTTTTTCGCTTCGCGGTAACTGCGGTCCATATAGGGGTAACTGCGGAACTGATCGAAATCGGTCAGGGGTTCGGCTTGCACCCACGCCGGCGTGGTCAGGCAGAGCAACAGGCTACCGGCCATCAGGGTCTGGCGATGGACAGGCTTCATGCGGCCTCCCGGGCAATGCAGTAGGCAGCGTGCTGCTCACTCGCCTGATCGACCAAGGCCTGTTCGAGAATTTCCTGTGTGATCATGCCGCGTTCAATCAAGTGTTCACCTAGAGACATTTTTTCCGCATCGAAATCGATCAGTGCCTGATTGAACAGGGTTGGCGGCACCATGCCGCGTACTTGCAACAGATTGCCCAGCAACACCTGGTGATGGCTGATGCGCTCGATCAGGTCTTCGTCGTCCTGATTTTTTTCCAGCACCTCAAGCATCTGATGTACTTCTTCGCTTTGACGAGGGCTGGCGTACCAATAGCGGATCCCCAGTGTCACCCGGCCTTGCGGTGCAAGGCGGCAACGCACCTTGCGTTTCAGTTGACGGCTGATGGCTCCCAGGGACACCTGGCTCACCGGACCTTCGGAGGCCAGTACCAGGGTTTCGTTTTCCTCGCCGACCGGCAGCACGCCGTAGTGTGTGGCGATTTTGCGCGGCACCGCGTCGATCAGGCGTTTGTCGAGCTTGAACGGATTGAGTGGCGCCCATTCCAGGTCCAGTTGCTCGGCCAGGGCCTGCACCAGTTGCGTGGTGTCGATGTGCCCGCGCAGCAGCAACTCCTGACCCAGGCGTCGGCGCACCGGGTTGGTGATCGCGGCTTCGAGTTGATCTTCAGAAAGCAGGCCTTTTTCCACCAGTCGATGTCCCAGCGGGGTGCGCTGGGCCTCGGCCAGGGCCGGAAACTCATGGGTGGTCTTGTCCCAGGCGACGCGACGCGAATCGCCCATTTCCATCACCTGGCGCAAGGCCCGAAGGTTGGCGAAGAAATTGACGAAATTGCTCCACACCATCCGGGGGGCCGACAGCAGTCCTTCGCCCAGTCCGTAAAAACGGGTGACAAACCAACCGCGCTGGAATAGCCGATTGAGCAGCATGAAACCATTGAGCCAGAGCAGGCCCGCCAACAACGTGCTGTCAGAGAGGATCGAGGGGAACCGCCAGGCGTTCGGTGCGATTACTGTGACCAGCCACATCGCCAGCAACACCACCAGCAGTATGTTCACCAGGAAGCTCAACAGGTACGCAATCAGGCCACGGCGGTCGCGCCACAGAAAATAATTGAGCAGGCCTTTGCTGCTCCAGCCCAGATTCTTGGTGCCCTGGAACACAATGCCGACGATCCAGCGCGACTTCTGCCGGATCGCGTACTGCAAGTCCCGGGGAAAGTGCTCGCGCACGCAGATCACCTGGGAAAAGGCGCGATCCATGCCGAACACCCAGGGTTGTTCCAGTGCCAGTTTCGGATCGGTTACCGAATAGCGGGCAAAGATGCACTTCATGCCTTTTTGCTTGAGGCGGAAACCGATGTCGTAGTCTTCGGTCAGGCTCTGCACGTCGAAAGCGATACCGTCACCGTCCTCGAGCAGGGCACTGATGGCCTTACGGCTGAAGCAGGTGCCGACCCCGGCGCTGGGCACTTGCCCGGTCAGTGCTTCACGCACGATGACGTCCTTGCCATGGTTTTCGGCGAACTCGTCGACGTAGTGCCCGGCGGTGAAGCCATTCCATTGCGGCGCGTAGGGATAGACCGGAATCTGGATCAGGTCCTTGGCCGGCAGCAGGTAGTTGAACAGGCGCAACTCCATCGGCGAAATCACGTCCTCGGCATCGTGCAGGATGAAGCCGGCGAACTGGATCTTTGCGTCGTTTTCAAAGCGCAGGATGGCGTCGATCACGTTGTTCAGGCAGTCGGCCTTGCTGGTCGGGCCGGGGCGTGCGCACACCACTTTGTGCACATTGGGATAATGCCGGCACACCGCATCGACGTCGGCCTGGGTCTCGGCGTCGTTGGGGTAGGTGCCGACGAAAATCTGATAGTTCTCGTAGTCGATGGTCGAGGCGGCCAGGCGCGCCATTTCACCGACCACACCGACTTCGTTCCACGCCGGCACCATGATCGCCAGGGGTTTTTCGCCGATGGAGTACAGCCGTTGCTCATCGGCGCGATCGAATTTTTCATAGATCCGCCAGCGCCGGATCAGTTTGCGGGTCCAGTACACCAGGTCGATGAACAGGTCATCGAGCCCGAGCAGGAACATCAGCAGGGCTAGCGTAATCGCGAGGTATTTGAGTCCGAACAACACATAGGCAAAGAGGTCGACAAACACCAGGCTCATACGGCTTTACCCGCTGTACGGTGTTTGAGCCATACGCCGAGTCGATTGGCGATGCGTTCACTGGCGTGCCCGTCGCCATAAGGGCTGTGGACCCGGCTCATGCGCTCGAAAGTGGCCTCATCATCGAACAGCAGGCTCGACTCATTGACGATGCGGTCGGTATCGGTGCCCACCAGCACCACCGTTCCGCCTTCGAGCGCCGTTGGCCGCTCCGTGACATCGCGCAGCACCAACAACGGCTTGCCAATGGCCGGGGCTTCCTCCTGGATGCCGCCGGAGTCGGTGAGAATGAAATAAGCGCGGTCCATCAGCCAGACGAAGTGCTGGTAATCCTGCGGCGCCACCAGATAGATATTGGGTTTGTCCGAGAGGACGCTGTAGACCGCCTTTTGCACCTGCGGATTGAGGTGCACCGGGTAGACGAATTGCACGTCGGGATAACGTTCGGCGAGGATGGCCAGGGCCTGGCAGATGTTGCGAAAACCGCCGCCGAAGTTCTCCCGGCGATGCCCGGTGATCAGCACCATGCGCCGGTTGTCGTCGAGCACGGCCAGCGGCGAATCGGCGGCCGGGTGCCAGTGGACTTCCTGTTGGTGTTTGCGCATCCATACCAGCGCGTCGATCACCGTGTTACCGGTGACTTCGATGTTGGCCTTGGACACACCTTCGCGCAGCAGGTTGTCCTGGTTGATGAGGGTCGGTGCGAAATGCAGGTCGGCGATGACGCCGGTCAGGTGTCGGTTGGCTTCCTCCGGCCAGGGTGCGCGCAAGTTGCCGGTACGCAACCCCGCCTCGACGTGGCCGATGGGTATCTGGCGATTGAAGGCGGCGAGGGCGGCAATGAAGCTGGTGGTGGTATCGCCGTGCACCAGCACGATATCCGGATGCACCCGCTCGTAGGCTTTGTCGAGATGCCCCAGCAATTGTTCGGAGAGACCGTTGAGGGTCTGGCCCTGGGTCATCACCTGCAAGTCCTCATCAACCGTCAGTTCGAACGAGTCGAGGACCTGCTTGAGCATTTCCCGGTGCTGGCCCGTGGAGCAGATGTTCAGGGTGATACCCGGCCAATTGCGCAGAACCCGTGCCAATGGGGCCATCTTGATGGCCTCCGGACGCGTACCGAAAACCATCATGACTTTAAAAGACATCAACCCTCCTGGGACCGCGCACGCCGATTACGTCGCGGCTGCTAAAACCGGTTATTTCCTGGACATAGAATAAAGCAGCCGGATGGGCGGTTGTCCAATGAAGCTGCTCTGAGTCGCGGGTTTTGCTTCGAATGGGTTCATGAGCAGCCAATTGAGAACCTGATACCCATTGCTCTGATTGAAAACAAATTCCAATCTCCCTCACATTCCCTCCACATCCTGTGGCAAACTTTCTGCTCTCTATTCCGTTGTTGCACACCTAGTTCCGGTATAGCGGAATAAACACTTCCAGTCAGGAGAAACACTCATGAGCATTACTCGTTACGGCACCGGCAGCACCGCCGCTGGCGGTCAGCCTCGTCCATTCGCCCGCGCTGTCGAAGCCGATGGCTGGCTGCACGTGTCTGGCCAGGTGCCGGCGCTGGATGGCGAGATCGTTGTCGGTGGCATCGTCGAGCAGACCCACCAGGCCATGAAGAACCTGATCGCGATTCTCGAAGAGGCAGGTTTCGGCCTGGAAGATGTGGTGCGTGCCGGCGTGTGGCTGGAAGATCCACGGGATTTCACGAGTTTCAACAAGGTTTTCTCCGAGTACTTCAAGCCCGAACACGCACCAGCGCGGGCCTGCGTGCAGGCGAACATGATGGTCGACTGCAAGGTCGAGATTGACTGCATTGCGTACAAGAAGAAGGCTTGAGTCCGCGGTTGCTCTTGTAGGAGCTGCCGAAGGCTGCGATCTTCTGGCGTTTTTTGATGGGTGCAGCCAAGACCGGATCAAAAGATCGCAGCCTGCGGCAGCTCCTACGGGCGACTATGAATGGGAACCACTGAAATGACCGAAGACACCATCAAGCGCCGGGCACGCGGGCTGGACCGGGCGTTCGATATCCTCGATTTCCTCAAGGAGATCGGCCAGCCCCTGCGCCCGAACGACATCGCCAACGGCATCGGCAGCCCCAAATCCACGGTCTACGAACTGGTGGCCTCGCTGCTGGAGCGACGGATCCTGGAACCGGTGGGCAAGGACGGTCATGTCTACCTCGGTCGCCAGTTGTACTTTCTCGGGCAGGCACACCTGCGGCATTTCGACCTGACCCGCGAGGCCGATCATGCCTTGCAGGACATCGTCAGCCAGACCGGTGAAACGGCGCAGATGTGCCTGCTCAACGGGCGCAAGTACACCGTCGCGCTGATGAAGGAGGGGGAGCGGCATTTCCGTATTTCCTCGGACATCGGCGAAAACGCGCCCATCCCCTGGACCGCATCCGGGCGCCTGTTGCTGGCGCACCTGAGCGACCAGGCTATCGTCGACCTGATCGACCACGACGACTTCATCCTGCCCAATGGCGATCGCCTGGAACTTGCGCAGTTTCTCAAGGAAATCCGTCAGGCCGGTATCGATGGTTTCTTTTCCTTCGATAGCGTGGCCGATACTTTTACCCATTGCTTCGCCGCCCCGGTCAAAGACCCCGACGGCGTGGCCATCGCGACCCTGTGCATCGTCGCCCCACGGGCCGATGCCAAGAACAACTACAACGACTACCGCCGGGTGCTGATCGCAAGCGCCAACAGCCTGGCCCGTCGCATCAACGAATAACAGCGGCTACCTGCGGCCGCGTGAACGAGGAGTTCGACCATGTCTTCTGTCCCCAATACTGCCGCCGTGGAAAAAGGCACCGCGCTCAAGGGCGCCAGCCTGGTGCGTGACGTCAGCTTGCCTGCGCTGGTACTGCACCGCGATGCGCTGGAACACAACATTCGCTGGATGCAGGCGTTCGTCAGCGACAGCGGCGCGGAACTGGCGCCCCATGGCAAAACCAGCATGACCCCGGCGTTGTTCCGTCGCCAACTGGACGCCGGTGCCTGGGGTATCACCCTGGCCAGCGCCACGCAAACCCGGGCGGCCTACGCCCATGGGGTACGCCGGGTGCTGATGGCCAACCAGTTGGTCGGCACGCCGAACATGGCATTGATCGCCGACCTGCTGGCCGACCCGACGTTCGACTTCTATTGCATGGTCGATCACCCGGACAACGTCGCCGACCTCGGCGCTTATTTCGCCTCCCGTGGTATGCGCCTGAACGTCATGATCGAATACGGCGTGGTGGGTGGTCGTTGCGGTTGCCGCAGCGAGCAGCAAGTGCTGGATCTGGCCAAGGCCATCGGCGCACAACCGGCGCTGGCCCTGACCGGGATCGAAGGCTACGAAGGCGTGATCCATGGCGATCACGCGGTGACCGGCATTCGTGATTTCGCCGAGTCACTGGTGCGTCTGGCGGTGCAATTGCAGGACAACGCAGCCTTCGCCATTGCCAAGCCGATCATCACCGCGTCGGGGTCGGCCTGGTATGACCTGATTGCCGAGTCCTTTGAAGCACAGAACGCCGCCGGGCGCTTCCTCAGCGTACTGCGTCCCGGCAGCTACGTGGCTCATGACCATGGCATCTACAAGGAAGCGCAGTGTTGCGTGCTCGACCGTCGCAGCGACCTGCACGAGGGCCTGCGTTCGGCGCTGGAAGTGTGGGCGCATGTGCAGTCGCTGCCGGAGCCGGGGTTTGCGGTGATTGCCCTGGGTAAGCGCGACGTGGCCTACGACGCCGGTTTGCCGGTGCCATTGCTGCGTTACAAGGCAGGCACCGTGCCGGCCAAGGGCGATGATGTGGGCGCCTGCAAAGTGACCGCGGTGATGGACCAGCATGCGTTCATGAGCGTGGCGCCGGGGGTTGATCTGCGGGTGGGCGACATCATTTCGTTTGGTACCTCGCACCCGTGCCTGACGTTCGATAAATGGCGTATTGGCTGCCTGGTGGATGAGCAACTGAATGTCATCGAGACCATGGAAACCTGTTTCTAAGACTGAAACCCGCGGCGCGGCTTTCGCGAGCAAGGCCGCTCCCACAGGGTTTTGTGTACACCGAAGATCCAATGTGGGAGCGGGCTTGCTCGCGAAGAGGCCCTACCAGACAAAAGAGAAATCCGCGTATGAACACCATCAACACCCTGGGCCCCCACACTCCACGCATCGCCCTGATCGGCGAATGCATGATCGAGTTGCAGCATCGCGCCGACGGCAGCCTGCAACAAAGTTTCGGCGGCGACACCTTGAATACGGCGGTGTACCTGTCCCGGGAACTGGCAGAGGACGGCTGCGTGGACTACGTCACCGCCCTGGGCGATGACAGTTTCAGCGACGCGATGTGCCAGAGCTGGGCGGCGGAAAACATCGGCCTCACCATGGTTCAGCGCCTGCCCGGACGCCTGCCGGGCTTGTATTGCATCCAGACTGACGCCGCCGGTGAGCGACGTTTTCTGTACTGGCGCAATGAAGCGGCCGTCCGCGATTGCTTCACCACCCCGGCCGCCGCGCCGATCCTCGCGGCGCTGTCGGATTACGACGTGCTGTATTTCAGCGGCATTACCCTGGCGGTACTCGGCGAGCAAGGTCGGGAAAAACTGCTGGAAACCCTGATCGAAGCCCGCCAGCGCGATGCGCGGATCGTGTTCGACAACAACTACCGGCCACGGCTGTGGGCATCGGTCGAGGATGCACAAGCGGCGTATCGCTGCGTGCTGTCACATGTCGACCTGGCGTTGCTGACGGTGGAGGACGAACAGGCGTTGTTCGGTTATGCCGATTGTGACGCGGTGTTTGCCGCGTATGCGCAGATCGGTACGCCGGAAGTCGTGCTCAAGCGCGGTGCCCAGGCGTGCCTGATTCGTTGTGATGGTGAGTCATTCGAGGTGCCGGCGCAGAAGGTCGAGCGGGTGGTGGACACCACGGCGGCGGGGGATTC
The DNA here is from genome assembly GCF_949767825.1 of Pseudomonas sp. IT-P258. Taxonomy (NCBI): domain Bacteria; kingdom Pseudomonadati; phylum Pseudomonadota; class Gammaproteobacteria; order Pseudomonadales; family Pseudomonadaceae; genus Pseudomonas; species Pseudomonas sp. IT-P258. The sequence goes on from NZ_CATKPU010000054.1 coordinate 74,715, forward strand.
GTTCAGCGCGGCGTATCTGGCTTCGCGGCTCAAGGGCGGGAGTCCTGCGGACGCCGCCGAGGCCGGGCATCGGCTGGCGAGCCGGGTGATTCAGGTGCCGGGGGCGCTGATCCCAAGGGATTGATGCAAATTCTGTGGCGAGGGAGCTTGCTCCCGCTGGGTCGCGAAGCGGCCCTAAAACCTGCCAGCCATGATCTGCCTGATACACCGCATGCACGACATTTGCGACTGCCGCGCAGCCGAGCGGGAGCAAGCTCCCTCGCCACAGGGGTCTGACCAGCCATTCAATCCCGGTAAAACACCTGCACCAGGTGATACCCGAACTTGCTCTTGATCGGCCCATGCACCACCCGCAGGGGCTTCTTGAAGATCACCGCATCGATCACGCCGACCATCTGCCCCGGCCGCACCTCACCGAGATCGCCGCCGCGCTTGCCCGATGGGCAGGTCGAATACTTCTTGGCCAGCACATCGAATGCTTCACCCTTGGCGATACGTTGTTTGAGCTGCTCGGCTTCTTCCGAGGTTTTCACCAGAATATGGCGGGCTTGAGCTTTCATTGGCGGTACCTTGCAACGGTGGTGGCTATGTGGGTGGCAGCGGGGGCGCGCGATTATGCCTCAACTCAGTCCGGTTGACTGATCATCGTGCGAATCTTGTTGGCCAGCAGGTCGATGGAAAACGGCTTGGCCACCATGTCCATGCCTTCTTCGAGGAAACCCTGGCGCTCGGCGGCGATCTCGGCGTAACCGGTCATGAACAGCACTTTCAGTTCAGGACGATGCTGGCGGGCGATTTCCGCCAGTTGGCGGCCGTTCATGCCCGGTAAGCCAACGTCGGTCACCAGCAGGTCCACCCGCTGGTCCGACTCCAGCAGCGGCAGGGCGCCCTTGGCATCTTCGGCTTCATGGGCGCGGTAACCGAGCTCCTTGAGCAGGTCCAGCACCAGCATGCGCACCGCCGCATCGTCCTCGACCAGCATCACGGTTTCGCCGGCAATCGCCGCCGGTGCCTCGCTGATGACAGGCGACAAAACCTGTTCCGGTTCGGTTGAATGCAGGCGCGGCAGGTACAAGCGCACGCTGGTGCCCCGTCCGGGGAGGCTGAACAGGTTGACGTGGCCCCCCGTTTGCTGGGCAAAACCGTAAATCATCGACAAGCCCAGACCGGTGCCCTGGCCGATGGGCTTGGTGGTGAAGAACGGGTCGAATGCCTTGGCCAGCACCGAGGGCGTCATGCCGGTGCCGTTGTCGCTGACGGCAATCATCACGTAGTCGCCGGCCTTGACCGGTTCCAGGGTCGTGATGTCGCTGCCGTCGAGGTACACATTGGCGGTTTCAATCTGCAACTGGCCGCCATCGGGCATGGCGTCCCGGGCATTGATCACCAGGTTGAGCAGGGCGTTTTCCAGCTGGCTGACATCGGTGCTGACCCGCCAGATGTTCTCGGCCAGTTGCAGGTTGAGCTCGATGTTGTCGCCCTTGGTACGACTGAACAAGTCTACGAGCGAGTGAATCAAGTCGTTGGGGTTCAGCGGCTTGCGGTTGAGCGACTGACGTCGGGAAAACGCCAGCAGGCGATGGGTGAGGGCGGCGGCACGGTTGGCCGAGGACACGGCCGCTTCGGTGAATCGGCCGATCTCGCTGGTGCGGCCGTCGGCAATGTAGCGTTGCATAAGGTCGAGGCTGCCGATGATGCCGGTGAGCATGTTGTTGAAGTCATGGGCGATGCCGCCGGTAAGCTGGCCGACCGCTTCCATTTTCTGCGCATGGCGCAAGGCCTCTTCGGCACGCTCGCGCTCGAACATCTCGCTCTGCAAACGCTCGTTGGCCTCGGCCAATTGGCGGGTGCGGGCGGCAACCCGTTCTTCAAGGGTTTCGTTGAGGTTGCGCAGGGCTTCTTCGGTCTTTTTGCGTTCGGTTTCGTCGATCACGAAGATGTAGAAACCGTTCACCGCGCCATCCGCGCCGTGGCGTGGCAGGTAATTCATCAAGGCCTGGCGGATGCTGCCGTCGCGGTGCGGCGTGCTGATGCTGAAGCAGCAAGGCCGGCCGGACAGTGCCTCAGTGATGTACGGGGCGCGCAGTGCATAGGCTTGTTCGCCAATCACTTCAAGAATGGTCCGCCCGTAAAGCTCTTGCGGCGTCAGCCCATACCAGTCCAGGTACGCCGCATTGTTCAGGCGAAAGCGTTCTTCACGGTCGACGTAGCTGATCAGGATCGGCATGGCGTTGATGATCAGTTGCAGCTCGGTCTGGCTCTGGCGCAGGGCCTGTTCGGTGTGTTTGCGCTCGGTCAGGTCCAGCGCCGCGCCGAGGAAACGCATCGGCCGGCCATGGTGATCCTTGTAGCAGCGTCCGCGGGCGAATACCCAGCGCATCTGGCCGTCGGTTTGCAGCAGGCGATATTCCTCGGCGTATTCGCTGCCTTGGGTGATGCAATGCTTGATGCTGCGGGCGATCAGGGCACGGTCTTCGGGGTGTACGCCGTGCAGGTACTGACTGATCGGCAACTGACTGGCCATGGCCGGGTCGATGCCGTGCAACTGGGCAAAATGCGCATCGGCGATGAAACGGTCCTCGCTGATGTCCCAGTCCCAGGTGCCGACCGCATCGGTGGCGGCAAGGGCCAGTTGCAGGCGTTCCTCGGTTTCACGCTGGGCCTTGAGGCTGGCCGCCGAGCGCTGTTCGAGTTCGAGGGCGATGCGCCGGCGTTCGTTGGTTTCAATGGCGGTGACCAGGATCCCGGCCACTTCGGCACTTTCGTCGCGGATCGGGCTGTAGGTCAGGTCGAGCCAGAAGTCCGACTCCCGGTCCCCGCGTTGCAGGGTAAAGCGCTGCTCACTGTAGGTTCGCACCTGACCTTGCAAGACGGCGTTGTAGATCGGGTCGGTAAAGTCTTGCAACTCTGGCCAGATCAGGTGCGTCGGTTGTCCGAAAGCGTGTGGATGCTTGCTCCCGGCGAGCAGGGCGAAGCCGTCATTGTAGATCTGCGTCAGTTGCGGGCCCCATAGCAACAGCATCGGCATCGGTGAGTGAATGACGATGTCCACGGCGGTTCGCAGGCTTTGTGGCCAAGTGCTGGCAGCGCCCAGCGGGCTGCTGGCCCAGTCGATTCGGGCGATCAAGGCCTGGGCATCGCTGGCGGTTGGTGTTGCGTTCATCAAAGAGTCCTGCACGTGAGTCGCTTTGGCTGACGTCTATTCTTGCACAGGTGGTTGAAACTGGAGGATTCGTCGGCGCGAGTGGTTCAGAGACACCGATTCCACAGGGATTTGCGTGGTGCTTCAAGATTTGAGTTCGGGCCGGTCACGAAATTGCTCCAGCGCTTCGGGATTGGCCAGTGCATCAGTGTTCTTCACCTTCTGCCCATGCACCACATTGCGCACCGCCAACTCAACGACCTTGCCGCTGATGGTCCGGGGAATGTCCGTCACGGCAACAATTTTCGCCGGTACATGGCGCGGCGTGGTGTTGGCGCGAATCGTCTCGCGGATCTGCTGTCGCAGGGCTTCGTCCAGCTCGAGCCCGTCGCGCAAGCGTACGAACAGCACCACTCGCACGTCGTCCTGCCACTGCTGACCGATGGCCACGCTGTCGAGTACCTGGGGGACTTTCTCCACCTGACGATAGATTTCCGCCGTGCCGATGCGTACGCCACCGGGGTTGAGCACGGCATCGGAGCGACCGTGGATCATCATCCCGCCATGGGGCAATTGTTCGGCGTAATCCCCCTGGGCCCAGACGCCGGGGAACAGGCTGAAATAGGATTGGTGCAGTTTCTCGCCATCGGGGTCGTTCCACAGGCCAATGGGCATCGCCGGGAAATGCCGGGTGCAGACCAGTTCGCCCTTTTCACCAATCACCGGGTGGCCTTCGTCGTTCCACACTTCGACGGCCATGCCCAGGCTCTTGCCCATGATTTCGCCGCGGCGCACGGGCGACATCGGGTTGCCATTGACGAAGCACGAGACGATGTCGGTGCCGCCGGACATCGAGGCCAGGCACACATCAGCCTTAAAGTCCCGATAGACGTAGTCGTAACTCTGCGGCGACAGCGCCGAGCCGGTGCAGAGCAATGTCTTGAGGCTGCCCAGGTCATGACTTTCCCGGGGCTTGATACCGCTGCTTTCCAGGGTCGCGAGGTATTTGGGGCTGGTGCCGAAGACGCTGATGCATTCGTCGTCGATCAGGTCGATCAGGCGTTGCGGTTCGGGCTGGAACGGTGAGCCGTCGTACAGCACCACGGAGCTGCCTGTCGCCAGCGCCGACACTAGCCAGTTCCACATCATCCAGCCGCAGGTGGTGTAGTAGAACAGCCGTTCACCGGGGCCGAGATCGCCATGCAGACCGTGTTCCTTGACGTGTTGCAGCAACACGCCGCCGGTGCTGTGGATGATGCATTTGGGTACACCGGTGGTGCCGCTGGAGTAGAGGATGTACAGCGGATGGGCGAAAGGCACCGGGACGAAATCCGGTTCGCCGCCGGAGGTGTAGAAGTCGTCCCACAGCGTCACGTTGGCCTGGGTATGGAATTGTTCGATGTGTGCGTGTGGACGTGCGTAAGGCACGACGATCAGCTGTTGCAGCGACGGCAGGCGCTGGAGGATTTCGTTGACCTTGGCGGTCTGGTCGATCTCTTTGCCGGCATAGCGGTAGCCGGCGCAGGTCACCAGCACTTTCGGTTCGATCTGGCCGAAACGGTCAACCACCCCTTGGGTGCCGAAGTCCGGCGAAGAGCAGGACCAGACGGCGCCAAGGCTGGTGGTGGCGAGCATGGCCACCAGGGTCTGCCAGGTGTTGGGCATGCAGGCGGCGACCCGGTCGCCCACAACGACGCCGGAGGCGATCAAGCCATTCTGGAAGCCGGCGACCTGTTCGGCCAGTTCAGCCCAGGTCAAATGTTCACGCTGACCGTTTTCGCCGACGGCTATCACGGCAATCGCATCATCGCGACGCTGCAGCAGGTGTTCGGCAAAGTTCAGCGTTGCGCCGGGGAACCACTGGGCGCTGGGCATCCGCGGGCCTTCGAGCAGCACGGCGTCGGGTTGCTCGTGGAAGCGGATGTCGAAGAAGTCGACGATGGCCTGCCAGAAGTCCGGCCGTTGATCGATGGACCATTGGTGCAGGGTCGGGTAGTCGTCGATCTTGAGGTGATGCCGCTGATTGATGAAGCGCCGAAAGGCCTCCATGCGGGTCTTGCCAATGCGTTTGGCGTCGGGTTGCCAGAGGATGTCGGACATGGTTTGCCTCTTCTTTTTTAATGCCTTCGCACAGGTTGATGTGGAGCAGGCTCTTGTGGCGAGGGAGCTTGCTCCCGCTCGGCTGCGTAGCAGACGCAATCCAGGCAACCGGTTTTGCATGTGAGACTCATGGGGCGGCTTCGCCACCCAGCGGGAGCAAGCTCCCTCGCCACAAAAGCAAACGGTTGTTACTGCGCCAACCACCCACCATCAACATTCCACGCCGCGCCGCGTACCTGGCTGCCGGCTTCGCTGCACAAAAACAACACCAGTTCACCCAGTTGCGGCGGTGTCACGAACTCCAGCGATGGCTGCTTTTCAGCCAGCAGATCATGCTGCGCCTGCTGCGGATCAACCCCGCTGGCGGCACGATCATCAATCTGCTTTTGCACCAGTGGCGTCAATACCCAGCCTGGGCAGATCGCGTTGCAGGTGACCTGGGTGGTCGCGGTCTCCAGCGCGACCACTTTGGTCAGGCCGATCACCCCGTGCTTGGCGGCGACGTAAGCTGACTTGCCCACCGAACCGACCAGGCCATGCACCGAGGCAATGTTGATCACCCGACCCCAGCCCTTGGCGCGCATGCCCGGCAGGCTCAAGCGGGTGCTGTGGAACACCGACGACAGGTTGATGGCAATGATCGAATCCCAGCGCTCCACCGGGAACTCATCCACCGCTGCCACGTGTTGAATGCCTGCGTTGTTGACCAGAATGTCGACGCCGCCAAACTCACGTTCGGCGTAGGTGATCATGTCGGCAATTTGTGCCGGATCGCTGACATCGGCGGGGTGATGGCCGACCTTGCCGCCGAACTGTTGCACCTGGGCGATCACTTGGGAGGCATCGCCAAAGCCGTTGAGGATCAGGTTGGCCCCGGCCTTGGCCAGGCTGAGGGCGATCCCCAGGCCGATGCCGCTGGTGGAGCCGGTGACCAGTGCGGTCTTGCCCGAAAGAGTCGTCATGAATACCTCACACAATGCCAGTGGCGTAGAAAGTGCCGATCACCACGAAAACCGCCAGGGTCTTGATCAGCGTAATACAGAAAATGTCTTTGTAAGCCTCGCGGTGGGTCAGCCCGGTGACCGCCAGCAGGGTGATCACCGCGCCGTTGTGCGGCAAGGTGTCCATGCCGCCACTGGCCATCGCGGCAACCCGGTGCAGCACTTCCAGCGGAATGTTCGCCGCATGGGCGGCGCTGATGAACTGTTCGGACATCGCCGCCAGCGCGATGCTCATGCCGCCCGAGGCGGAACCGGTGATGCCGGCCAGCAGGGTCACGGTAATCGCTTCGTTGACCAGTGGGTTGGGAATGCTCTTGAGCCAGTCGGCCAGCACCAGAAAGCCCGGCAAGGATGCGATCACGGCACCGAAACCATATTCCGAGGCGGTGTTCATCGCCGCCAGCAATGCTCCGCTGACCGCACTTTTACTGCCCTCGGCGAGTTTGCTGCGAATCGCCTGGAAGCCAAACACCAGCACCATGAGGATGCCGACCAGCAAGGCTGCCTGTACCGCCCAGATCGCCGTGAGCTTGGCGATTTCCGTGGTCACCGGCGCGGCCATGCCCGGTAGCGCCAGGCTGTGGGTCTTGCCGTACACCTGGGGAATCCAGTGGGTGAACAACAGGTTCATGATGCCCACCGCCAGCAGTGGCGAGAGCGCCAGCCACGGGTTGGGCAGCTTGAGGTCGGCGGCGGTTTCCGGCTCGTTGCGCAGGTCCGAACCATAGCCTTCACCGGCACGCTGCGCCTTGTTGCGCTGGCGCTGGAGAAACAGCATGCCGGCGCAGAACACGAAGATCGTGCCGATCACACCTAGCCACGGCGCCGCCCAGGCGGTGGTGTTGAAGAAGGTGCTGGGGATGATGTTCTGGATTTGTGGCGTACCGGGCAGGGCGTCCATGGTGAACGAGAAGGCGCCCAGGGCAATGGTCGCCGGGATCAGTCGCTTGGGGATGTTGCTCTGGCGGAACATTTCAGCGGCAAACGGGTAGACCGCGAACACCACCACAAACAACGATACGCCGCCGTAGGTCAGCAGGGCACAGACCAGCACGATCACCAGCATCGCCTGACGGGTGCCGAGCAAGCGAATGGCCGCCGCGACGATGGAGCGCGAGAAACCGGACAGTTCGATCAGCTTGCCGAACACCGCACCGAGCAGGAACACCGGGAAATACAGTTTGATGAAGCCGACCATTTTTTCCATGAACACCCCGGTGAAAGCGGGGGCGACGGCAGACGGGTCAGTCAGCAGGACAGCGCCGAGGGCGGCAATCGGGGCAAAGAGGATAACGCTGTAGCCACGGTAGGCAGCCAGCATCAGCAGCGCGAGGGCTGCCAAGGCAATGATCACACTCATGGTGTGTCTCCTGGGTTGTTATTTTTGTTGGGTGAAGCCTGGTAGGAGAGGCGTATAGCGAGTTTTGTGCCAGATAGTTAAGTTGTTGAAATATAAGGATATATTTTCAGGTTGGCGGGCTTGTCGAGTAGATTTGTCTCTGTTCTGAGACTTGCATTGGCAGTGCTGGCCTCTTCGCGGGCAAGCCCGCTCCCACAGTTGACCGAGTTGATCAGTAGAGCGTCGTCTCCTGTGGGAGCGGGCTTGCTCGCGAAGGACTATCTAACAATGGAGATTAATGTCTCTTTATTGAGACTCCACGATCCCCAGCGCCACCATCTTTTTGTACAACGTCGACCGCCCAAGGCCCAATCGTGCTGCTGCATCAACCACCTTGCCCCCGCATTGCGCGAGGGTGGACTCAATCAGTTGCCGGTCAAATCGCTCTCGCGCCGCACTGAACGTCTCATGGGCGATCGGTTCGATGGTCAAGGGCGCCACGCGTTCCACCGGCGTGAACGTACCAATCGCCGCGCGGATATCTGCTGTCGTCAGGCGCAAGTCATCACTGAGCAACGCGGCCCGCTCCAGCACGTTGCGCAGCTCGCGGATGTTCCCCGGCCAGGCGTGTTGGCCCAACAGTTCCAGGGCTTCATGGTGAAGTTCATGCTGGCTGCGCAGTTCTTCGAGAATCGCTTCACTGAGCGCCGGCACGTCATCGAGGCGATCACGCAGGGGCGGAACCTGGATCGGCAGCACGTTGAGCCGGTAGTACAAGTCGGCGCGGAATTCGCCGCGTTTGATCGCGGCCTCAAGGTCCGTTGAGGTCGCGGCGATCACCCGCACATCGCTCTGGATCACTTCGTTGGAGCCCACCGGCTCGAATTCCTTTTCCTGCAACACCCGCAGCAGTTTGCTTTGCAGGGGCAGCGGCATGTCGCCGATTTCGTCGAGGAACAGCGTGCCGCCCTGGGCGATCTGCAATTTTCCGGCGCGGCCCTTGCGGTCGGCACCGGTAAACGCGCCCGGAGCGGTACCGAAGAATTCGGCCTCCAGCAGCGATTCGGGAATTGCCGCGCTGTTGATACTGACAAACGCCTTGTGCGCGCGGGGCGAAGCATTGTGGATCGCCTGGGCCAGCAGTTCCTTGCCGGTGCCGGTTTCGCCGAGCAGCAATACCGGCGATTCGGTGCTTGCACTGCGTCGGGCACGGCGTTTGACTTCGAGGCTGGCGGCGCTGGTGCCGATGAAGTGGGCGAAGTTGTATTTGGTCTGCCGCGCCCGCAGCAGCGAGCGGGTGGAGGCCAGTTCTTCCTGCATGTTCATGTAGCGCTTGAGCATTGGCGACAGGCTGCGCAGCTCGTCGAACAGGGCGAATCCGATGGCACCGATCACCACGCCGACATCGTCGTGAATCGGCAGGCGCATGACCACCAGCGGCTCTTTGGGGGTGTCTTGCATGTCCAGCAGAATCGGCCGGCCGGTGCGCACCACCTCACGCAGCAGGCTGCCGGGGATCACGCTTTCACAGGGCTTGCCGATCGCGACTTCGGCCGATTGCAGGCCGAAGCGCCGGGCGTAGCGCTCATTCATCCAGACGATGTTGGCATCGCGGTCGACAATCACCGTGCCCTCACTCGATTGCTCGATGATTTCGAACAACGAACGGATCGCCAGCAGGCGAACGCGCTGGTAGTCCTTGAGGCTTTCGGTGGTGTTCATCGGTATTGATCCTGATTGTGTTTTGCCTGTGCCGGCCTCTTCGCGAGCAAGCCCGCTCCCACAGGGGATTTGTGAACGACACAGATCGACTGTGGGAGCAGGCTTGCTCCGGGCGGCGTTCCGACGAAGGCCGCGCCTCGGTCCAACTTCATGCGACGGATTATGCCTGCCCCAACAGCGCCGCCGCCAACAGCTCCTTGGTGTACGGATGCTGCGGTGAGTCAAACACCTCATGGCTGGCGCCGCGTTCCACCACTTTGCCGTCCTTGATCACGATCATGTCGTGGGCCAGGGCGCGCACCACAGCCAGGTCATGGCTGATGAACAGATAGGTCAGCCCGTATTTTTCCTGAAGCTGACGGAGCAGGGCGACCACTTGTTTTTGCACCGTGCGGTCCAGCGCCGAGGTCGGTTCGTCGAGCAGGATCAACGCCGGCTTGAGCACCAGCGCCCGGGCGATGGCGATGCGTTGACGCTGGCCACCGGAGAACTCGTGGGGATAACGATGGCGACTTTGCGGGTCAAGACCGACTTCGTTCAGCGCCCGGATCACTTCGGCGTTGCATTCTTCTGTGCTCAACTGGCTGTGCACTTCCAGGCCCTCGCTGATGATCTGCGCGACCGACATTCGCGGGCTGAGGCTACCAAAGGGGTCCTGGAACACCACCTGCATCTTCTTGCGCCATGGCCGTAGCTGTTTTTGCGTCAGGCCATCCAGCGCCTGGCCCTGAAAGCGGATACCGCCTTCGGAGTCGAGCAAACGCAGGATCGCCTGGCCCAGGGTGGACTTGCCCGAACCGGATTCGCCGACGATGCCCAGGGTCTTGCCGCGCTGAATATTCAGGCTGATGCCATCGACGGCCCGCAGCCAGGTTTTGCGCTGGAACAGGCCACCACCGACGGCAAACCGCACCTGCAGGTTGTCCACCTCCAGTACGTTTTCGCGCTCGTCCCGGGGCAAGGCTTCGCCCTCGGGTTCGGCGTGCAGCAATACGCAGCTGTAAGGGTGCTTCGGCTCAGTGAAAAGGACTTCGCAAGGCGCCTGCTCGACGATTTCCCCGGCCTTCATTACGCACACGCGCTGGGCGATGCTGCGCACCAGATTGAGGTCATGACTGATCAGCAGCAGCGACATGCCCAGCCGCTGTTGCAGGGACTTGAGCAGCAGCAGGATCTTGCGTTGCACCGTCACATCCAGCGCGGTGGTCGGTTCATCGGCAATCAGCAGTTCCGGCTCGCACGCCAGGGCCATGGCGATCATCACCCGCTGGCGCTGCCCGCCGGACAATTGATGGGGATAGGCCTTGAGGCGCTCCTCGGGTTTCTGGATGCCTACCAGGTGCAGCAATTCGAGGATCCGCGCTTGCGCCGCCTTGCCCGCCAGGCCTTTGTGCACCAGCAAGGTTTCACCGATCTGTTTTTCGATGCTGTGCAGCGGGTTGAGGGAGGTCATCGGCTCCTGGAAGATCATCGCGATGCGATTGCCGCGCAGTTGTCGCAACTTGCCGGCATCGGCACCCACCAGTTCCTGGCCGCGATAGCGGATGCTGCCCGTCGTCTCGGACTCGGTTTGCGGCAGCAGTTGCAGGATCGAGTGGGCCGTCACCGACTTGCCCGAACCCGATTCGCCCACCAGCGCCAGGCATTCGCCGGGGCGGATGTCCAGGCACAGATTGCGCACCACGGTCTGGCCGCTGAAGGCCACGTTGAGGTCACGGATTTCGATCAGGTTGGTCATCTCTACATTCCGAATCAAGATCGAGGATCAAAAGCGTCGCGCAAGGCTTCGCCAATGAACACCAGTAAAGAAAGAATCAGCGCCAGGGTGAAGAACGCCGTCAGCCCCAGCCACGGAGCTTGCAGGTTCTGCTTGCCCTGGCCGATCAGTTCGCCCAGGGAAGCGCTGCCGGCAGGCATGCCGAAGCCGAGGAAGTCCAGCGCCGTCAGGGTGGAAATCGCCCCGGTGAGAATGAACGGCAAGTAGCTCAAGGTCGCGTTCATGGCGTTGGGCAGAATGTGCCGCACGATGACCTTGCGGTCGGTCAGGCCCAGCGCGCGCGCGGCCTTGACGTATTCCAGGTTGCGCCCGCGCAGGAACTCGGCGCGCACCACGTCCACCAGGGCCAGCCATGAAAACAGCGCCATGATCCCCAGCAGCCACCAGAAATTCGGCTCGACGAAGCCCGACAGGATGATCAGCAGGTACAGCACCGGCAACCCGGACCACACCTCCAGCAGACGCTGGCCGAGCAAGTCCACCCAGCCGCCGTAATAGCCTTGCAGGGCCCCGGCGGCAATGCCGATCAGGGCACTGACAAAGGTCAGCATCAAGGCAAACAGGATCGACACCCGGGCCCCGAAGATCACCCGGGCCAGAACGTCCCGCGCCTGGTCGTCGGTGCCCAGCCAATTGACGCTGGAGGGCGGGCTGGGGGCAGGTGTGTTCAGGTCGTAGTTGGGCGTGTCGTCACTGAACGGAATCGGTGGAAACAGCAACCAGCCGCCATCCTTCTTGATCAGTTTCTGCACGTAGTCGCTGCGGTAGTCGGCCTGGAACGGCAGCTGCCCACCGAACGCCTGTTCGGTGTGGCGCTTGAAGACCGGGAAGTACCATTGGCCCTGATAGCTGACCACCAGCGGTTTGTCGTTGGCGATCAGTTCGCCGCCCAGGGTCATCAGGAACAGACCGATAAACAGCCAGAGCGACCACCAGCCCCGACGGTTTTTCTTGAAACGCTCGAAGCGACGACGGGCCAGCGGTGAAAGCTTGAGCATCAGGCGTTCCTCGCGGCGAAGTCGATACGCGGGTCGACCAGGGTGTAGCAGAGGTCGCCGACCAGTTTTATCAGAAGGCCGAACAGGGTGAAGATGAACAGCGAGCCGAACACCACCGGATAGTCCCGCGATACCGCCGCTTCGTAGCTCATGCGGCCCAGGCCGTCGAGAGAGAAGATCACCTCGATCAGCAGGGAACCGGCAAAAAACACACTGATGAACGCCTGGGGAATGCCCGACACCACCAGCAGCATGGCGTTGCGGAACACGTGCCCGTAGAGCACCCGTCGTTCACTCAAGCCCTTGGCCCGGGCAGTGACCACGTACTGGCGGGTGATTTCATTGAGGAACGAGTTCTTGGTCAGGATGGTCAGTGTGGCGAAGCCGCCGATCACCAGCGAGGTTACCGGCAACACCAGGTGCCAGAAGTAGTCGGCCACCTTGCCAAGGGTCGACAGTGATTCGAAGTTGTCCGAGACCAGCCCGCGAACCGGAAACCAGTTCAGCGAAGTGCCGCCGGCAAAGACCACGATCAGGAACATCGCAAACAGGAACGCCGGCATGGCATAGCCGATGATGATCGCGGTACTGCTCCAGATGTCGAAATGGCTGCCATGGTGCACGGCCTTGCGGATGCCCAGGGGAATCGACACCAGGTAGGTGATCAGCGTCGCCCAGAGCCCGAGGGAGATGGTCACGGGCATTTTTTCGAGGATCAGGTCGGTGACGGTGGCGCCACGGAAGAAGCTCTTGCCGAAGTCCAGGCGCGCATAGCTGGTGAGCATCAGCCAGAGGCGTTCGTGTGCCGGCTTGTCGAAGCCGTACTGTTTTTCAATGTCCTTGATCAACTGCGGATCGAGCCCTCGGCTGGACCGGGACTTGCCGCTCATGGCTTCGCCGGAACTGCCACCAACCGCGGCGCCACCAATGCCTTGCAGGTGCGCAATGGCCTGTTCGACCGGCCCGCCTGGCGCGGCCTGGACGATGACAAAGTTGACCAGGAGAATGATCACCAGCGTCGGAATGATCAGCAGCAGGCGCCGCAATATGTAAGCCCACATCAGTGCGGCCCTCCGGGTTTGCCACGGCTGATACGCTCGGCCGTCATCTGTTGGTTGGTCAATGGCGTGGTGCTCATCTCCCACCAGCTTTCGATGGCTTCGTCATTGCTCGCTTGCTCGTTCGGGATACCAAAGCGGTTCCACCACACTGTCGAGGTACCCGGCGGGTAATAGTTGGGAATCCAGTAGTAATTCCATTGCAGTACCCGGTCCAGGGCATGGGCGTAGTGCAGCATGCCGGCCTGGGTATTGGCGCGGATCAGCCCGGTGATCAGGGTGTCCACCGCCGGGTTCTTCAATACCATGTAGTTGTTGGAGCCAGGGTCGGTGGCCGCCGCCGAACCGAAGTAATTGACCAGTTCGCCCCCCGGAGAGGTGGTGACCGGGTAGCCGGTGACGATCATGTCGTAGTCGCGGCTCATCAGGCGATTGACATACTGGGACGAGTCGATGCGGCGGATGTTCAGGTCGATGCCGATCTGTTTCAACGTGCGTTTATAGGGCAGCAGCAGGCGGTCCATGCCGTTCTGGCTGACCAGGAATGTGAAGGTCAGCGGCTCGCCGTCGGCATTGACCAATTGGTCGCCATCGGGTTTCCAGCCGGCCTCTTCGAGCAAGTCCAGGGCTTGCAACTGCTTGTCGCGAATCACGCCGCTGCCGTCGGTCTTCGGCGCTTCGAACACCTGCGTGAAGACTTCGTCGGGAATCTGCCCGCGCAGCGGTTCGAGAATCGCCAGTTCACCGGCATCCGGCAGTTGCCGGGCGGCGAGGTCGGTATTGGAAAAAAAGCTCTGCTGGCGGATGTACATGTCGCGCATCATCTGCCGGTTGCTCCACTCGAAGTCCCACAGCATCACCAGCGCCTGGCGCACGCGACGGTCCTGGAACATGGGCTTTTGCAGGTTGAACACAAAACCCTGGGCCGGCTGCGGCGCCTCGGTGGCGAGGTGGGCCTTTTGCAGGCGACCGTCGCTCAGGGCCGGGCTGTCGTAGCCGATGGAATAGCCGGTGGCGGAAAATTCGCGATTGTAGTCATAGGCGCCTCCGCGCAGGACCTGGCGCGCCACGTCGGTATCGCCGAAGTACTCGATGCTGAAATGATCGAAGTTGTACAGGCCGCGACTGACCGGCAGGTCCTTGCCCCACCAGTCGGGATTGCGCTCGAAGGTGATGCTGCGTCCCGAATCGATCTTGCCGACTTTATAGGGGCCGCTGCCCAACGGCGCTTCATAACCACCGCCACCTGCGAAATCGCGGCTCTTCCACCAGTGTTCGGGAAACACCGGCAAGGTCGCGATGTCCAGGGGCAGGGTGCGGTTTTCGTTGTTCTTGAAATCAAAGCGCACAGTCAGTGGCGATTCCACCTCGACGCCTTTGACGTCGGCGAACTGGGTGCGGTAGCGCAGGCTGCCCTGGGTCATCAGCAGGTCGAAGGTGTAGCGTACGTCTTGGGCAGTAATGGGTTTGCCATCGGCAAAACGCGCCTTGGGGTTGAGGTAAAAGCGCAGGGACAGGCCGTCCTCGGAGCGCTCCATCTTCTCGGCCACCAGGCCGTACACGGTGTAAGGCTCGTCCAGGGAGCGCTGGGCCAGCGGTGAATAGAGCAAACCGTCGACCTGTGTAACGCCGATGCCTTTGTCGATGTAGGGCAAGACATGGTCGAACTGACCGATTTCGATCGCCGAACGCCGCATCGTACCGCCCTTGGGGGCCTGCGGGTTGGTGTAGGCGAAATGACTGAAGCCGGTGGGGTATTTGGCCGGTTCGCCGTACACGGTCATTGCCTGTTGCGGTGCCGCATTCACACCCGAGACCCCCATCAGCAGGGCCACGGCCGTGAACAGCAAGGTAGGGAAAACCAGTCGCATTGTCAGCCTTAGAGCCGGGTAGTCGTTAACGACAATTTGTACGCTAGCGGCGCGTCCCTCGCCAGCCGTATTGCGCATCACAAACACAACGGCCCACCAATAGGCGGGCCGTCGTGTGAATACTCAGGCGTCGATCAGTCCTGACGGCTGGTCACTTCCAGCAGGTGGAAACCGAACTGGGTCTTGACCGGGCCCTGGACCACGTTGAGTGGTGCGCTGAAGACCACGGTGTCGAATTCCTTGACCATCTGGCCCGGCCCGAACGAACCCAGGTCACCGCCTTGGCGGCTGGATGGGCAGGTGGAGTTTGCCTTGGCAACTTCGGCGAAATCGGCGCCAGCCTCAATTTGGGCCTTGAGTTCGTTGCACTTGGCTTCGGAGGCAACAAGGATGTGACGGGCAGTGGCTTTAGCCATGGGAAAATACTCCTTTCAATACTCGATAAAGTGCTGAGCCTACCGGATTCAGTGAGCGATTTCTCCTCAAAGTTCCGTTCCACGGGGGATCCACGGCAGGTGGGTGCTCAAAGGCCGGCGTCCCGCAAGCGCCTGGCATGCTGGACATACAGATCAATCGGGTCGACACCCCTACGCAGTTGCCCGGTCGGTTGGCCAATGGAGTCCAGGTGATCCAGCGCATAGTCGGACCGGATAACCGTGCCCAGATGGGAGCTGAAGCGACCGACCAAACCGTCGTTCTGTTCGCTTTCCGTGACGAAATAACCGGAAAGGGCCCGGCAAAAGGCATTGAGCGGATCGAGCGCATAGCGCCCTTGTTCGAGAACATTCGCTGGCAGCACGCCGCTCCACGAGTAGTAACGAACACCGTTGACCTGTTCGCACCCCTTGCCACCCCAGGTGGTGGGCAGCCCTTGCGGGTATTTGTCGTTGAATGCGCCTACGCCTTCGGTGGTCAGCGCATTGAGGGCGGCAATGGCGTTTCGCGGTTGATACTGATTGTCGCTCAAGGTCGCGAGGAAGTCGGCGAACAGAGTCACCACCGTCTCGGCCACATGTTCCGGCAGGCATCCCGGTGTCAATGCCTTGCGCAGGAAGTCGGCCAGTTCCGAACCATGGTTCGGCCCGCTGACGGAGGTGACCGACGCCACGCTGTGTGGCGCAATCGCTGCGGCATAACGTGCGGCCAGTGCGCCCTGGCTATGGCCTATGAGGTTGACTTTGCGCGCACCGGTTCCTTCCATTACCCGCTCGATCTGTGCGAGCAATTGGTCTCCGCGTACCTCGTTGTCATGGATGGCCGACAAGTGGGGAACGAACACCCTGACTCCGGCGTTCCTCAGTGCCTGCCTGATGTCGTGAAAGAGCTCGAACTTGCCGATTTTTTCGAAGCCGAAAAGCCCGTGGACCAGCAGTATTGGGTAACGAGTGCTTGCATTCCTTTGCATGTTCATACCTTTACGCAGAAGTTCATTGGGACTGCATGGCGCTTCACTCTAAAACACTCGAGGTTGGCGCGATGTATGAAAAGTCCGCCGAAACTAGAGGAAAACGGAATAGAACAAGTGCGAATGCTCAAGAGCAGTTGAAGCCTTAGTCGGAATAGATCGAGGACTTTTCGCGGCAATCAGGTTGCTGCTGATCAAAGACCTACTTTGCATGTATCGATTTTCCGAGCAGGTCGGAGTGAGAGGCCGACATCACGACTGTTCGGCATGAGGTTAAATAGCCGTACGGAGCCGGCCACCTGTCCGGTGTTTATTCCAGGGAATGGAGCGAATGAATGACTGTTTATGAACCCGACACCTTGAATCTCGCCCAGCAACCATTGCCACCGCCGATCCTTGAGCAGGCGCAAAACGGCGTTCTCAATCCCTGTGAAAAAAAAGCCGTCATCAGGGTCCGGCCTTATCCAGGCATGACCTGCGGCGACAAATTGCTATTGAATTGGGCGGGGCTGGATGCCGATGGCCTTGCCTGCAATCACCAGGTGGCGCGTTTTGTCAGTGACGACCGGGTCGGCGAGGACATTATCTTTGCCGTGGGTAGCATGCATATCGAGGCGCTTGAGGGTGGTTCACTGGAAATCGGTTACTCACTCACCAGTACCCGATTGGCCGAGCCCGTGCATTCCCGTCGATTGCAGCTCAGTGTCGGTGATGTGCAGTGCGACCTGTTACCCGCGACGGTGAGCGATGCGGTGGGGAGAACGCTTGATCCGGATCGGGTGAAGGAAGGGGCGATCGTTACGATCAAACCCTATGCGCGCATGGCGGCGGGCGACTGGGTGTTGCTGACCTGGGCGGGTGTTTCGGTTGAAGCAAGTTTCAGTGATGCACTCAAGGTCGAGGCTTTCGCTGTGGGGGAGGAACTGTCGTTTTGGGTCAGTCCGGAGTGCATTGCGCTCAACCTGGGCTCCTCGGTGTCCGTCGACTATTGCGTCAAGCAGGCGGGGCAGGGGCCTCGTTATTCTGAAGTAACGGCACTGATGATTGGCATCCTGGAGCGGCGGCCGCTGCGAGCACCCACTGTGCTGGAAGCCAACGAGGGTTGGGTGGATCTGCAAGATGCGCAGGATGGCGTGTCTGTCGTCATCGAAAACCCCAAGGCTGAAAAAGGAGAACGGATTTGCCTGACATGCGACGGGGAGAAATTCAATCACTGTGACGACCGCGTAATAACCAGGGACATCGCGGGTGAGCCATTGGTGTTTATCGTTCCCTACCCGTTCTGGAGGGAACATCGAGATACTGCGATCCGTGTTTCCTGTTCAGTCGAGCGCCTTGACGGCACCCGTCAGCAATCGGGGGTGACACTGGTTCAGGTGCAGTCCCTGATGGGACATTGATTGCCATTTGCCCTCCAGTCTTTCCATGAAGGCTGGAGGGCGCACGGAGGATGGTGATTATCGGGCGTTGTTCGACGCTCGCAGTCGGTCTGCGGCTTCAAGTAACAGTTGTTCTGTGCCTCAAATACATCCTTGAACACGGCTTGCAATCGACCATGATTCGAGTCGGATCCCGAGTCTGGTCAGGTCGCTTTTTGCCTGGGCGACCGCGTGGTCAGTGTTCCGTGGCGATGTCCTATGAGGTTGACTTTGCGTGCACCAGTTCTTTCCAGTACCCGCTCGATCTGCGTAAGCAATTGATCATCAAGTACTTCGTTGTCATAAGTGGCTGATACGCAGGGAACGGACACCCTTGCTCCGGCGCTCCTCCGCGTCTACCTGGTGTCGTCAAAGACCTCGAACTTGCCGATTCATTCGACGCCGAAAAGTCGTGGGCCAGCAGTATTGAATACCAGGTGTTTGCATTCCTTTGCATATCGCACATCTTCGCAAACATTCGTGTGAGTGGTATTACGCCTAACTCTAAAGCCATTGACGGAAATGGGGTATACGAAAGTTTCATGAGTATTGAAGAAGACGGAAATCAGTAGGTACATTCGAATTTATGGACGGTCTTCGCCGAAATATCTCGACGTAATTCGTTTGGTAGAAAGTTGTAAAGCGCTAATTCCTACCACATCAATATCAATATTCCCTGTAGCACTTAGTGCTCTCCTGACATCACAAGATTTTTTTATGACGTTCAATAGGCCTCGTTCGATGTCGATTGTTGGATGGCGAACTTTCAATGGATTGATGGAGGAAGTTACACATGGCAGATGATGGATTTGTTCGAGGCGAAACTTACTACATTAAACCTACGCACATTGTTGCTGGGCGTCAGCAAACCTTCGGTCCTGGTGGTGGCGGTGGTTACAGCGGAAATAATGGTGGATGGGGGTTGCAGGACGGGCCACGTAGAGGGGAGGGAGGTCCAAGTGGAATTCGGGATATCGCGTTGCCAAACGTTATGGCCGAGTTTATGAACGAACAAGTCTACAGTCAGCAGCAGATTGATAATGAATACAATGCACGATTCAATACACTCATCACCGATACCGCGCGTGAATTGGAGGAAAGAAAAGTCGCTGCAAAAAGCGCTCAAGTTTTAGCACCCTCAGAATCTGCTGCCGTAGACCAACAGGTCACCCTGGAATTTATTGACTCAAAAAAGAAGCAATACATATCCATTGCGCCAAATATCTACGGCCTTTATGGTCAGAGTCCATTCTTTATGATGGGGGTGCTGCCGCGTCAGAAAATGCGTGAATTTCTGAACTCCGGTAGCGCCGACTCCCAAGCTCTCATGAGCCTGTATTCCATGTTTGACAACGTCTATAAATCTGCATTGGAGCTCAAAGCGCTTTCGCTCTCGGTGGATATTCTGGCTGGCAAACTTGCCGAGCTGGCTAACAGCAGAAGCCAAGCGGAGTCGGTTGTTCCTCTAGATGGCGCCGCATGGTTCGCTGTGCAGAATCAGCGACTTAGCATTATTGGTTTGGAACTGGATATTCACGCTCAGCAACTTCCCGAGTTTCTTCAAACAGAGCTCGTTGCTGCGGCAGGTTCCCTGACTGGCATGACCCAAACTCAAGTATTGTTACATTACAAGGCGACGCTAGAGCGTATGGCTTCGACCAAAATGGCAGAGATCAGACCTGTCGTTGCACCGCCTCCATTCAAAAGAGGTGGTGTAACCATCAATTTCACAGCGGCGAACCCGAAGATCAGTTCGCCATTGAGCAAGCCTGAATTAGAGGCTCTCAATGAGTTGGTTTATCTGCAAACCCACACCCCGATTGGGACAAAGTGGCTCAGCTACCACGACGCCTTGTTGAAGGCCGAATCTGCAAGACACCTGACTTCAACTTCAAGCGCCTTGGGCGGCTTGGCCGAGCGGTCGAATGAAGCTGAACAGATCCAGAGTGCAATCAAGTTTACCATGGATTTTTATAAGGAGGTGAGTGAGCGATTTGGTGTAAGAGCCGAGGCGCTGGCGAAAGAACTTTCGAAAAATGCCAAAGGGAAGACGATTCGTAATGCTGGTGAGGCAATAAAGGCTTTTGATCAGTATAAGAATGTTTTGAGCAAGAAGTTTGGAGTCAAGGACCGGGAAGCGATTGCTCGGGCTCTTGACGCTCTAGATAAAGATGTGATGTCTAAAAACCTGACGGCATTCGGTAAAGGTCTGAAGGCTATTGGTAACATCACTGATCTTTTCAGCTTGCTCGCTGAAGCGAAAACATCATCTAGGAGTGGTGATTGGGTGCCATTTTTTGTAAAAGTTGAGTCTTTAGTTGTGGGTAAGGGTGCAACCACTCTGGTAGCGTTCATGTTTGGCCTGACGGCCGCGACACCCTTGACTATTCTGGGATTTGCATTGCTAACGGCTGTGATGGGGGCATTGATTGATGATGCACTGGTGGGCAAGATCAACGACTACGTGATAAATCTCTGATGTGTAAAGGGGGTGGCAGCTTTCACCCCCTTTTTAATATCATGAATATCAAGTAAGTGCTGCCCAGTGGGATGGCGAAGACGAGGCAAAAAAATATAAAAAGTGCATTTATTCCTGTAGAGTCTCCCTTGATAAAAAAATCCTTTCTCCAGAACTCCGGTCCTGTCAGTTTGTAGGCGCTGGCGGTTGTAAAGTACCTAGAGAGTGGGTATAGCAATGTGCTGAGTAGCATAAGTGTGACAAGTTTAATGTCATGGTAAAAAAGGTTGTCATCAATATAAAAAGCAGCACTAGCTGTAATCAGGTACAGCGCGCTCAATAGTAAGTGTTTAGTGAAATATTTTTTATCCATCCTTGACCTCGTTACTGCTGATGATAATGCGCTGTGCCTGCTTGAATCGAGCTGGCGTTACTTTTTTCTTACTCTGTAGATTTGCTTCCATGCATAATCATTCAGATTTTTTTCGTCAGAACTCTTGTGCTTCAATCGTCGTCCAAAAGCATTCACGAATGCAGCATCTAAACGTTACAAATTGTACGGGGAGCGAGGAACTCAGCTTGCGCCGTAGAGGGCGCAAGGGAGCTCAACACCAGAGCGATTGTTAAGTGCGAATTTGTTTCCGCAATCTATCCGCTGCATCGCGCAACAACATTTCCGTCCCGGACCAGCCAAGGCAGCCATCCGTAACTGACACGCCATACTTCAGCGGTGAACTCAACGGCTGGCAGCCCTCGAACAAATGGCTCTCGATCATCATGCCGATCAGCGAACGATCACCTTGCAGGCGTTGTTCAAGTACATCCTGGAACACGGCTGGCTGGCGCAACGGGTCTTTGCCGCTGTTGGCGTGACTGCAATCGATCATGATTCGAGGCGGAATCCTGAGCTTGGTCAGGTCGCTGTTCACCTGGGCGACGCTGGCGCTGTCGTAGTTCGGCCCGCGATGGCCGCCGCGCAATACCAGGTGTGTGTCTGCATTGCCCGGGGTTTGAATGATCGCCGGATGTCCCTGGTTATCGACACCGAAATGGCGATGAGGATGAGCGGCGGAGCGCATGGCGTCGCTGGCGACACCGACACCGCCGTCTGTCCCGTTCTTGAACCCTACAGGCATGCCAAGGCCGCTGGCCATTTCCCGGTGGATCTGCGACTCCGTGGTCCGGGCGCCAATCGCCACCCAGCTCAACAGATCGTCGAAGTAGCCGGCGGCCATCGGTTGCAGCAGCTCAGTGGCAACGGGCAGGCCCAGGCGGAGCATTTCGCGCATCAGCTCGCGGGACAACGTCAGGCCGGCGGCCATGTCATCGCTGCCATTGAGGTGCGGGTCGTAGGCCAGGCCTTTCCAGCCAACCGTGGTGCGGGGTTTTTCCACGTAGGCACGCATCACCAGCAGCATTTCGTCGCTGACTTCGGCGGCGAGGCGGGCAAGATTACCGGCGTATTCGAGGGCTGACTTTGGATCGTGTATCGAGCAGGGGCCGACGATGACCAGCAGTCGGGAATCTTCACCGTTGAGGATCGCGCGAACCGCCTGGCGGTGGGCGGCGACTTGCCGGGTCAGGGCGTTGCCGAGGGGCAATTGCTGTTTGAGTTGCAATGAGCTGGGCAGGCGCAGGGTCAGCGCTTCATTGGCAGGGCTCATGGTGGACAGCGGCAGTGCGGAGACGGACGAGTTCATATTCAAGGCTTCCTGGGCTGGTGGCGGGTTCGTGCCCGCGCGCTCGGCCCTACTGGGGTGTTCGACAATTGGCCGGATTGGCTGCGTGTGTGTGCTTGCCACCTGTGGGTGACCGATCGGAGGCGGCAGGCTGTCCCGAGCGGAGGGTGGTAAATCGCCAGGCGGTAAAACTGTCGTAACGGTAATAAGTGGCGTAGTTCATGTTTTGAATCCTCTGAATGTCTGGTGTGTCGCTAAAAGTGTTGGGGCTGAAAAAACAAAACCCCCGGTCGGGAGGCCGACCGGGGGTTGAGAATTCTCTGGTGGCGACCCGTTTGAAGTGGGCGCCATGTGGGTATCAGGCGCGCCAGTGGCTAAACCAATACCCAAAATAAAAGCTGACCGGAGTACAACCGTCGTTCACCCGGGCAGCCGCAACCGAGCGCGGGGCGCTGGCGGTACGAAGCTGTAAGAGGGCGTTGAACATGGTCTGTCTCCGATGGATGGTCCGAGCTTACTAGAGGCCGGTACGCAGATTCAATCAGAAAATGCTATCGGCCAACGATGGCGCTTTCTATTGCTTGAGTGCCCCCACGGTTGTGACACACTTTGCGCTGCAACAACAATCCTATCGTCACAAGGACGCACATGACCCTCGCTGTGGAATTGGAATGATGGAGCGCCAATGGCGCCCGGCAACACCGGATGACTTGGAATTCGCCCGCGAACTGACCTGCAGAAACATGCTGCGTTACTACATTGAGCATGAACTGTTGTGGCAGGACGAAGCGTTTGACGTGGCCTGGGCCGGGCGGGACAACCGTTTGATTACATCGGACGACGGAGTGCTGGGCTATGTCAGCCTGAGTCGTGATGCCAGAGCCTTGTATATCCGCGAATTGCATATCGTCGACGCGTTTCGTGGGCAGGGCACTGGATCCTGGGTGATCGATCAGGCATCGGCTCTGGCGCGCCAGGAGCGGCGACCGGCATTGCGCCTGACGGTTTTCGAAAACAATCCGGCGCGAGCGTTGTACGAACGCAAGGGGTTGAGGGTGGTGGGCAAGGACGAATGTTTCCTGAGGATGCAGCTGGATATCCCCGGGCTGGATCGCTGCAACACGCTTGCGACAAGCCTTTCAAGATGAATTGAAACTTTTAATCTGACGCTTTCCGCTAGGTCTGCCAGAAGCTTTTTGCTAAGGTGTCTGGCAACCCAATAAGACCATATCACGAGGTGTCTGCTTGATTAGGGTGCTAGTAGTCGATGACCATGATCTCGTTCGTACAGGCATTACACGAATGCTGGCTGACATCGATGGCCTGCAAGTAGTCGGCCAGGCCGAGTCGGGTGAGGAATCCCTGATCAAGGCGCGCGAGCTGAAGCCCGATGTGGTGTTGATGGACGTCAAGATGCCGGGTATCGGCGGTCTTGAAGCCACTCGCAAATTATTGCGCAGTCACCCGGATATCAAGGTCGTCGCGGTGACTGTATGTGAAGAGGACCCGTTTCCTACACGGCTGTTGCAGGCCGGTGCGGCAGGTTACCTGACCAAGGGGGCAGGTTTGCCGGAAATGGTCCAGGCCATTCGACTGGTGTTTGCCGGGCAACGCTACATCAGCCCGCAAATTGCCCAGCAACTGGCGATCAAGTCCTTCCAGCCCACCAACGATTCGCCTTTCGATGCCCTGTCGGAGCGGGAAATCCAGATCGCGCTGATGATCGTCGGCTGCCAGAAAGTACAGATCATCTCCGACAAATTGTGCCTGTCGCCGAAAACCGTGAACACCTACCGTTACCGCATCTTCGAAAAGCTTTCGATCAGCAGTGATGTCGAGTTGACGCTGTTGGCGGTTCGTCATGGCATGGTCGACGCCAGCCTCTGAAAATGAACGACACCTTTGATCCGAGCGCCTTTCTGTCGACCGTTAGCGGGCGCCCCGGCGTGTACCGCATGTTCGACAGCGAAGCGCGGTTGCTCTACGTCGGCAAGGCGAAAAATCTCAAGAGTCGCCTGTCGAGTTACTTTCGAAAGACCGGGCTTGCCCCCAAGACCGCCGCGCTGGTAGCGCGTATCGCCCAGGTCGAGACGACGATCACCGCCAACGAAACCGAAGCCTTGCTGCTTGAGCAGACGCTGATCAAGGAATGGCGTCCGCCCTACAACATCCTGCTGCGCGACGATAAATCCTACCCCTACGTCTTTCTCTCCGACGGAGAGTTTCCGCGCCTGAGCATTCATCGCGGCGCGAAAAAGGCCAAGGGCAAATATTTCGGGCCTTATCCGAGTGCCGGCGCGATCCGCGAAAGCCTGAGCCTGCTGCAAAAGACGTTTTTCGTTCGCCAATGCGAAGACAGTTATTACAAGAACCGCACGCGCCCTTGCCTGCAATACCAGATCAAGCGTTGCAAGGCGCCCTGTGTCGGGCTGGTGGAGCCGCAGGTGTACGCCGAGGATGTCCGCCATTCGGTGATGTTTCTTGAAGGGCGCAGCAATGCACTGACTGACGAGTTGTCCGCCGGGATGGAAGAGGCGGCGATCAATCTCGAATTCGAACGGGCCGCGGAGTTGCGGGACCAGATTGCTTTACTGCGCCGGGTCCAGGATCAACAGAGCATGGAGGGCGGGACCGGGGACGTCGATGTGATTGCTGCCTTCGTCAACCCGGGTGGTGCCTGTGTTCACTTGATCAGCGTGCGGGGCGGTCGGGTACTGGGAAGCAAGAACTTCTTCCCTCAAGTCGGTATTGAAGAAGACGTTTCTGAAGTCATGGCCGCGTTTCTCGGCCAGTACTTCATCAGCAGCCCTGAACGCGACTTGCCCAGCGAGCTGATCGTCAACGTGGTCCACGATGACTTTCCCACGCTGATCGCCGCCATCGACGAATTACGCGGTCGGGAGCTGACCATCAGCCATCGCGTGCGGGGCACGCGGGCGCGCTGGCAGCAACTGGCGGTGACCAATGCCGAGCAGGCTCTGAGTGCGCGCCTGGCGAATCGTCAGCACATTACGGCGCGCTTTGATGCACTGGCCGAGGTGCTGAAGCTGGATGAGCCTCCACAGCGACTTGAGTGCTACGACATCAGTCACTCCAGCGGTGAGGCGACGGTGGCGTCGTGCGTGGTCTTCGGCCCCGAAGGTCCGATCAAGGCCGATTACCGCCGGTACAACATCGAGGGCGTTACGGCCGGCGATGATTATGCGGCGATGCATCAGGCGCTGACCCGACGCTTCAGCAAACTGAAGGACGGGGAGGGCAAGTTGCCGGATATCCTGCTGGTGGACGGCGGAAAAGGCCAGTTGTCCATGGCCCGCGACGTGCTCGATGAGCTGGCCGTGCCTGACCTGATTTTGCTGGGTGTGGCAAAAGGCGCGACGCGCAAGGCCGGTTTCGAAACCCTGTACCTGAACGACGCTGCACATGAGTTCACCTTGCGCGGCGATTCACCCGCGCTGCACCTGATCCAGCAGATTCGCGACGAAGCCCACCGGTTTGCCATTACCGGGCACCGAGCCCGACGTGGAAAAACCCGTCGGACGTCTACACTGGAAGGCGTCGCCGGCGTCGGACCCACACGTCGGCGTGACTTGTTGAAACATTTTGGTGGATTGCAGGAGCTGTCTCGTGCAAGCATCGAAGAAATTGCCAAAGCCCCCGGGATCAGTAAAAAGCTCGCAGAGTTGATTTATGCAAATCTGCACAGCGAGTAGAATGCCCCCTCACCTCGTAGCCAGTTGTGCCGATGAATATCCCTAATCTGATTACCGTTCTACGCGTTCTGCTCATACCGATCTTCATTTTGCTGTTCTACCTGCCTTACCAGTGGAGCTACATGGCCTCCGCCTCGGTCTTCGCATTCGCTGCGGCGACCGACTGGCTGGACGGGTACCTGGCGCGCCGCCTGGAACAAAGCACGCCGTTCGGGGCTTTCCTCGATCCGGTTGCCGACAAGCTGATGGTTGCGGTTGCATTGGTCCTGTTGGTGCAGGAACACGGAAACCTGTGGCTCACGCTGCCTGCCGCCGTGATCATCGGTCGCGAGATTGTCGTCTCGGCACTGCGCGAATGGATGGCCGAACTGGGCGCTCGTGCCCACGTCGCCGTATCGAACCTAGGCAAATGGAAAACCGCCGCGCAAATGCTGGCGCTGGTGATCCTGCTGGCCAATCCAAAGGATTTCAGTTTCTGGGTCTTGCTGGGCTACACCTTGTTGATGGTGTCGGCTGGCCTGACTTTGTGGTCGATGGTCCAGTACCTGCGGGCTGCCTGGCCACATCTGAAGACTGACGTTGAAAAGAAATAAAACTTTTTTGAATCAAGGGGTTGACGGGGCTTCTGGATTCTATAGAATGCGCCACACCAAGACGCGGGAATAGCTCAGTTGGTAGAGCACGACCTTGCCAAGGTCGGGGTCGCGAGTTCGAGTCTCGTTTCCCGCTCCAAGTTTGTACGCATTTGATGTCGCGCTACTGACAGCAAATGTTTTGAGGCCGAGTAGCAAAATGGTTATGCAGCGGATTGCAAATCCGCCTACGCCGGTTCGATTCCGACCTCGGCCTCCACTAATAAACAAGCTCCGTAGATCTATGATTTACGGAGCTTTTTTATTTGCAATAGCCTGCAAGATTTAGTCTTGAAAAGGGTATTTGCGAACTTGCTTCACTGGGGCGGGATGTATATATTTCCACCTCTGCTGCACAAGCGTCAGAACTGCCGGATCGTTATCTGGCAAAACCTGGACGCTTCACCGCGCTACCGCCCGAATGGCGAAACTGGTAGACGCATGGGACTTAAAATCCCCCGCTCGTAAGGGCGTGCCGGTTCGATTCCGGCTTCGGGCACCATGAATATCAAGGGCTTGCGTGAGATACCTCATGCAGGCCCTTAGTTTTTTCCGCAATCAAAATCCTTCCGCAATTCGCTACCGGCTTCCTCCCACGCGTCATAAAACCTGTTCCTGCCCACGCCAGTGGTCATCGTCTGTCCGGTATCACTGACGCCCATGACCGAAGCCAACCTGGTTCGGGTGCTGCAATCGCAGACCCGCCTGAATGTCAGCCTGTTGCGCTACGACACGATCGCCCAAGGCGCTGAGCAGGTGCAGGCGCGAATCGCTGAACTGAGGGCTCAAGGTGTCGGCATGGCCATCGCCGATGCCTTGTCGGACAGCGATCTGTACACCCTCGGTAGCGCCTGCGCCGATCTGCCGTTGTTGACGGGTGGTTCGGGGCTGGCCCTGGGCCTGCCGGAAAACTTCCGTCGCGTCGCCAAGTTGCGCGACCTCGACGCCTCGAAACTCCCGGTGGTGTCCGGTGGGGAAGTGGTGTTGGCCGGTAGTGCTTCGATCGCCACCAATGGGCAAGTGGCGGCCTGGCTCGAAGCTGTTCGTCCAGATTTGCGGATTGATCCGTTGGCCTTGGCGGCGAGGGAGCCGGTGGTGGCGCAAGCGTTTCACCCGTTTTGGCAACCGGCGCACGCCCCTGGCGTTGACGATTGCCGGCTTCATGGTCGGGTGGCGTATTCGGCAAGGTGCTGGTGGATACCGGAATCGGTGCCGTGGTCTCCGACATGCTGCGCACCTGGACGGTGATGACCACTTTGCTCGGTACCTTGGGTTTCTGTATTACCCTGCTGATCTGGCCCTTTGTCTAACCCTTTATTTCAGGAGCTACCATGCCTTGTTTTGCTGCCAATCTCAGCATGCTCTACCCGGAACATGAGTTTCTGGATCGTTTCGCCGCCGCTGCCTCTGACGGTTTCGAAGCGGTCGAATATCTGTTTCCCTACGACTACCGTGCTGAAGAACTCAAGCAACGCTTGAGCGACAACGGCCTGGTGCAGGCACTGTTCAACGCACCGCCCGGTGATTGGGCAGCGGGGGAGCGGGGCACGGTGTCGTTGCCGGGCCGGGAGAGTGAATTTCGTAGCGGTTTTGATCGTGCCCTGGACTACGCCAGCGTATTGGGCAATTTACGCATCCATGTCATGGCCGGGCTGTTGCCGTCGGAAAACGATCGCCCGCGGCATCACGGCGTGTACCTGGAGAACCTCGCCTACGCCACCACCCAGGCAGCCAAGGCAGGCGTCACCGTATTGCTCGAACCGATCAATACGCGAGACATGCCAGGCTTTTTCCTCAACCGCCAGGATCAGGCCCAGGCTATCTGCAAGGAAGTGGGCGCCAGTAACCTGAAGGTTCAGTTCGACTGCTACCACTGCCAAATCGTCGAGGGCGACCTGGCGACCAAACTGCGTCGCGACTTCGATGGTATCGGCCATATCCAGATCGCCGGGGTGCCGGATCGGCATGAACCGGACCTGGGGGAAGTCAATTATCCTTATCTGTTCGAGCTGATCGATCAGTTGGGTTATGACGGCTGGGTAGGGTGCGAGTATCGGCCTCGTGGCAATACGTCTGCCGGCTTGCAGTGGTTGCGCGACTGGAAGGTGCGCCAGGCGCTATAGAGGAAGGCTGGCCTGCACCCGGTCCCAGGGCGCTTTCATACTCAGGGCGCAGCTGCCGTAAAATTTCGACACGTTGCTTGAAACGGGCTTTACTGGAATAAGTCGTGCGGATTATCGAGGGCTGCATGTTCTCGGCAGCCAGTACTGGCTGGATGCCGAGTGCAAAACTACAACCGTCGAGGTTGAGGAGCAGTCCTTGCCCATGTCCCGGTTCCTCTGCGCCATGCTGTTCGCACTGCTGCTCGTTGGCTGCGCAACCACGCGCTTGCCCCACGAATTCAGCGAGGCGATACCCGCCAGCGATTCGGCGTTCGGGCGTTCGATCCAGGTTCAGGCCGCCGCACACGAGGGGCGCTCGGGTTTTCGCTTGCTGCCCAACAGCAGTGAAGCATTCCGGGCGCGCGCCGAGTTGATCCGCCATGCGCAGAAATCCGTCGATCTGCAGTACTACATCGTGCATAACGGTCTGAGCACCCGGGCGCTGGTGCGTGAAATGCTGCTGGCTGCCGATCGCGGCGTACGGATACGCATCTTGCTCGATGACACGGCCAGCGACGGCCAGGAAGAAGTCATTGCGACCCTGGCGGTGCACCCGAACATCCATATCCGCGTCTTCAATCCTTTGCATCTGGGGCGCAGTACCATGGTCACCCGAACCATGGGGCGTCTGCTTGATCTTTCCCAGCAACACCGACGCATGCACAACAAACTGTGGCTGGCCGACAACAGCGCAGCCATCGTCGGCGGACGCAACCTGGGGGACGAGTATTTCGACGCCAAGCCCGATCTCAACTTCACCGACATGGACCTGCTGTGCATCGGTCCGGTCGCCGAGCAGTTGGGACACAGCTTCGATCAGTACTGGAACAGCGCCTTGAGCCAGTCGATCAGTGACTTCCTGCTCAACAAGCCGACAGCACAAGACTTGCTCGAGAGCCGTCAACGCCTGGAGCAATCGCTGCAGACCTCACGTATCGAGAGCAAGGTGTTGTACAACCATCTCATGACCTACCAGACTCAGCCGCAATTCGAGACCTGGCGCAAGCAACTGATCTGGGCCCATAACAAGGCGATGTGGGACGCACCGAGCAAGGTCCTGGCCGACGGCGAGCCGGCACGCGCGCTATTGATGGCCACACAGCTGCGTCCTGAACTCGATGGCGTCAATAACGAGCTGATCATGATCTCGGCCTATTTCGTTCCGCAAAAGCCGGGCATGGACTATCTGCTGGGGCGTGCCGATGCCGGCGTCGATGTGCGCCTGCTGACCAACTCACTGGAAGCCACCGATGTGCCGGCTGTGCATGGCGGCTATGCACCGTATCGCAAGACTCTGCTCGAACATGGCGTGAAGCTCTATGAGCTGCGGCGCCAGCCGGACGATCCCGGCCGCAGTTCTTCGTTTGGCTTCAGTGGTGGCTCGGACTCCAGTCTGCACACCAAGGCCATGATCCTGGACAAGCAGAAAGTGTTCGTCGGCTCGTTCAATTTCGACCCGCGTTCAGTGTTCTGGAACACTGAAGTCGGAGTGCTGGTCGATAGTCCCGAACTGGCCGGCCAAGTGCGCCAGCTGGCGCTTGAGGGCATGGCGCCGGCCATGAGTTACCAGGCCCGACTGGAAAACGGCGAAGTCGTCTGGCTCACCGAGGATGACGGCCGCGAGCATACCTTGCGTAAGGAGCCCGGCAGCAAATGGCGTAGCTTCAAGGCCTGGCTCAGCGACAAGATCGGCCTGGAGAAAATGCTCTAGATCGAAACCCGGCGTACGGCCTCCGGCTGCAACACAACTAAATTCTGAGTAAGCGGAATTTTGAACTCCCGATCCAGAGGCCAACTCCTAACTCACAAGGCACTGTACACGACAACGATGTGGCGATGACCCACGAACAGCTGCATAGCCGCGAGCCCGGCGCGATATTCGAAACCAATCTTCCAGCGCGCCTGGACCGCTTACCGTGGGGCCGCTTTCACTCCCTGCTGGTGGTCGCGCTGGGCGTCACCTGGTTGCTCGACGGTCTGGAAGTGACCCTGGCGGGCTCGGTGTCCGGCGCGCTGAAAAACAGCCCCGTCCTGCGCATGAACAACTTCGATATTGGCCTGGCCGGCGGCATCTACATCGCCGGCGCAGTGCTCGGTGCCTTGCTGTTCGGCTGGCTGAACGATCGCCTGGGGCGGCGCAAGTTGTTCTTTGTAACTTTATGGCTGTATGTAGGCGCCACGGCGGCCACGGCGTTCTCGTTCAGCCTGGAAAGCTTCCTGCTGTTTCGCTTCCTCACGGGCATGGGCATCGGCGGCGAATACACGGCGATCAATTCGACCATCCAGGAATTTACCCCGGTACGCTATCGCGGCTGGGTCGACCTGAGCATCAACGGCACATTCTGGCTAGGTGCAGCACTGGGTGCCGGCGGGGCCATCGTCCTGCTGGATCCGCACGTGGTCGGTGGTGAGCTGGGCTGGCGCCTGTGCTTCGGCATTGGTGCCGCGTTGGGCCTGGTGATCCTGGTGATGCGCCTGTGGTTGCCGGAAAGCCCGCGCTGGCTGCTGGTCCATGGTCAGCGCGATAAGGCGCGACACATCGTCGAAGGTATCGAAGCGAGTCTGCGCGAACAAGGCCACGAACTGCCGGCGGTGACCAGCAAACCATTGCGCCTGCACGCGCGGGACCATACGCCGCTGGGGGAGGTCTTCCATACCCTGTTCGTCAGATTCAGCCGCCGCGCGCTGGTGGGGATGACCCTGCTGACCGCGCAGGCGTTCTTTTACAACGCGATATTCTTCACCTATGCGCTGGTGCTCACCGATTTTTACCAGGTGCCCGCCGAACAGGTCGGTTGGTACGTATTGCCCCTGGCACTGGGCAATTTTTGCGGACCGCTGCTGCTGGGGCGCCTGTTTGACGTGGTCGGCCGACGCGTGATGATCAGCTTCACTTATGCGACGTCCGGAATGTTGCTGGCGCTCAATGGCTACGCCTTCCAGCAGGGCTGGCTGGATGTCACCCAGCAAGCCGCGGCGTGGATGGTGATCTTCTTTTTCGCTTCGGCAGCGGCCAGTTCGGCTTACCTGACGGTGGCAGAAACCTTCCCGCTGGAAATCCGCGCCTTGGCCATCGCCGTGTTCTACGCGTTCGGCACTGGCCTGGGCGGCATCATCGGGCCGACGCTGTTTGGCCAACTGATTCAGACCCAGCAGCGCGGCAGTCTGTTGATTGGTTATCTGGCAGGCGCTGCACTAATGTGTGCGGCGGCGGCGGTGCAAGCGGTTTGGGGGGTGTCTGCCGAGCGTCGAGCGCTGGAACATGTGGCCAGGCCTTTGTCCCAGGCTGAGGATTGAGTGGGGGCGACTGTCCAAAGAGCCGTTTGAGAAAGCCGGCGCAAATCCAGAGGCAATTCACTCAAAAGGGTGACGCGGTCAAGCTGGATGTCTTCTGACATTTTTGCCTGCACCTGCCTGACTCAGGCTCCTTGCAGTAAACGGAGGGTACCTGTGCCCTTATTTTCGAGGGTATTGAATGAAACAAGGACAAGTTCTGCTGTTGGCTTTGTTGATGATGTTTTTAACGGGGTGCACGACTACGCCGCCAAAAGACCAAGGCAATCTCTGCAGTATCTACCGTGAGTATCCCGACTGGTATGAGGACTCGCTGCAAATGCAGAGCGAATATGGGACGCCCCTGCATGTGGCCATGGCGATCATGAAGCAGGAAAGCAGCTACGTGGCGGACGCATTGCCGCCTCGTGACTACCTGCTATGGGTCATCCCCTGGGGGCGAGTCAGTTCGGCCTACGGTTACGCGCAGGCTCAAGACCCGGTGTGGGGTGAGTACAGGGACAATACGGGCAACGGTGGTTCGCGTGACAGTTTCGACGACGCGATCATGTTTATCGGTTGGTACACCACGGGCACCCAACGTCAGCTCGGGATCTCCAAATGGGACACCTACAATCAGTACCTGGCTTATCACGAGGGGCGAGGGGGCTTCAGCCGCGATTCCTATCGCAGTAAACCGTGGCTGATGCAGGTTGCCCAGAAAGTGCAAAAGCAGTCAGAGATTTACAACGCGCAACTAAAAGTGTGTCGCCAAGAGTTGGAAGATGATCGTAGCGGGTGGTTTTAACGCATTTACGAAAAAAATCCCCGCACCTCCTGGGGGAAGGTGCGGGGCAATGTATTACACATGGTGAGGAAGGTCGGCCTCCTCAAATGCAGACTGGCTGTATTCGAAGCGTCCGTTAGAGGCACCACCTGTGAACCCCTTGGCCAACCTCCCTCGACGCATATTTAAAGCCGAGGGAGAGGAACGAGCGAAATCAATAATTATCAAAAGCAGATCAATCAATATGGATATGGCGTCGTGGATAGCTTCTCGGTGAGGGCATCGCGAGATTAAGCCAGTTCCAAAAGAAGTCTGTTGGTGCTGCCAGGCAAGGGGTGAGGTGCATTGATCCGGCCTTCCAGTCTGTTCACGAACGCGAGGGCTTCTGCGTAGCTGCGAAATTCAACGCACCACGCGTTCATCCATACATTCCAGCCTTCCGGCTTGCTCGCTTTCTCGATTTTTATCAGCATCCTGGAATCCCTCCATGTGGTGGTTAAGCTCACATTTAAAGCCAATAGAGGGGGGTGTTTGGAAATTAATAATTATCAAAAATGGATTTACGGCGGCGGGGGATTCAGACGTTGGAGCCGTGTTTGCGATCGATTGGGCATGCTCTAAACCAAGGGTTTGCAAGCGAAAGCATTGCAAACCCTTGTATGTTTCTGCGTCATTATTTCGATCTTGATCATGGTCGCCTGATGCTTCAGGGGGCCGGGTCTGCCTTGCGGCGATCGCTGCCGGCCGGGTTGCCGGTATCGATCAGCCTTCTTTCCAGCAGTACGTTTTCCAGGGCCTGGCGGTCTGACGGGTTCATCTGATGTTCTCGCTCCTTGAGTTCCAACAGGATCGGGGTCGACCACTGGCGGTAGGTTTGTTCAGCACTACGATTAAGTGACATGGGTTCCTCCTTAATCAGGCTCCTGCCAATAAGGCGCCGCACTTCGATACGCCCAAAAACCCTAGTCGACGAAGCGGGTTCCCGCCACTGCTTTACGTCGGACTGCCATTGCCCCAGATGCCCGTAGCGGCAGTGCGCTGTACGTAGTCGCCGAAGTCGCGCGCCGGGCGTCCCAGTGCCCGCTGTACGCCATCGGCCACGGGTGTGTTGCGCCCGTCCAGCACCGTCGTGAAGAGATACAACACCAGATCGATCAACGCCGGGGGAAGCTGTTCCTGTTCCATTGCCTGTCGATAGGCATCCGGCGGCACGGGCACGAATTCGATGTTGCGACCGGTGGCGCGGGCAATCTCGGTCACGGCTTGAGCAAAGGTCAACGCCCGAGGGCCGGTCAATTCATAGAGCTGGCCAGTGTGCCCGGGTTGAGTCAGTGCGGCGACGGCACACTCGGCGATGTCTTGCGCATCGACAAAGGGCTCGGCGACCTGGCCGATGGGGAGTGCGAGTTCACCTTGCACAATGGGTTCAAGAAAGTGTGCCTCGCTGAAATTCTGGCAGAACCAACTGGCCCGTAGAATTGTCCAGTCAATCCCGCTGTCCTGTACAACGCGTTCGGCCTGTTCGGCTTCCACTTCGCCACGTCCGGATAACAAGACCAGTTTGCGGACGCCGCTTTTCACCGCCAGGTCAGTGAACGCCTGGATGGTTTCAACGGCGCCAGGAACGGCAAGATCAGGTTGAAAGGAAATGTAGACGCGATGAACGCCATCGATCACGGCGTCCCAGGTCGATCGATCTTCCCAGTCGAAGGGAGGATTGGCGTCGCGGGAGCCCCGGCGAACGGGCAGGCCGGCGGCTTCGAGGCGTTGTGCGATGCGCCGTCCGGTTTTGCCGGTGGCGCCGAGGACCAGTGTGATTGGTTGGGCGGTTTTCATCGCGTTCATCTCCATCGGTTAATGTGAGTGATGCTCATGTTAAAAAAGATGATAGATGCTCATGTTTTACCGTCAACCCATCAGATCGAATTCCCCGACGTGTGGCATCTGTTGTTGGGCGCAGGGAGTGGCGATGCTAAGGTGAGCACATGTCACGTTTTTGATCGGGAATTCACTCGTGCGCAAAAAGCCCTCTGAAAACCTCGAACAGCCTGCTGCAGAAGCGGTTCGACGCAACCCCACGCAACAGCGCAGCCGCGATCGTCAGGAGCGGATTCTGGCCATGGCCACTCAATTGATCGCGGACAAGGGCAGCGACCAACTCAAGATGAGTGAAATCGCCGAGCGCTCCGAGATCTCGATCGGTTCCCTTTATCAATATTTTCCCGACAAGAGTTCCGTGATCCGCACGCTGGCCGAACGCTATAACGCTGAGAGCCGCCGTTGCATTGCAGAGGCAATGGCGGCCGTCGAGGACGCCCAGGGTTTGCAGGCCGCCTATTCGCAGTTGCTCGATCTGTATTACGAGATCGTGATGGCGACACCGGTGATGCGTGACATCTGGTCCGGCATGCAGGCCGACAAGCAGTTATTGCAGCTGGAGTTGAAGGAGAGTCGGGTTGCCGGAGCGCTGCTGTCCCAAGCGATGCTTCGCGTGTATCCCGACTGTGACGAACAACAGGTCGAGGAGTCCGCGTTTTTGATCTGGCACTTGGGCGAGGCAACCATGCGCTTGGCTGTCACTTGTGCACCCGATGAGGGACGAGCACTGGTCGAGGCGTTCAAGCGTATGTCCCTGCGCGAGATCATGGAGCCCGCGCGCAGGAACATCGATTCACCGTAAAAGCCTGGCGGTCGGTTCAGTTTCCCTAAACGAAGGGTTGACCGCCAAAACCGCGGGGCAGTCGTTGCAGGCCGGCCATCGCGGTCAGTCGCTCGGTCCAGGCTGAACGCCAGTCATTGGCGGTGTGCATGGCTTTGGCTTTGCGTGCTGCGCGGCGGGCAGCGTTGCGTTCAGCCTTGCGGGCCTCTTTGTAGGCGTCGGTGTTTCGGCAGCTTCGGCATTTAACCCGATTGAGTTCGCGGGTCGATACGAGGTTGCTGCCGTGGTGACCGCAGGCCAGGTGCCCGCTGACTTTGAAATGAGTGACCATTGGAACGTCTCCTTCGTGACGTGTGAGCGGTTGACTCCACGTGAGCGGGGACGTTCGATTGGTTTTGCGCAACAAAAATCCCGACACCAGGCCGGGTTGTGAGAAAAGCTGGAAATCCGGCAGGCAGCCAAAGATTCGCAGACGCACGGTCAACGATCATGCTGCCCGAATCGGGCCTGTCCTCGCGCTGCGAATCCGTGACGGATCATCTGAACCGTGGCAGAGGCGGGTCGACAGGCTTGAGAGACGACAGCGTGTGCCGGATCAGCGGCGTGTCCTTTTCGATGTCGTTCAGGCGATCACGAATTCTGAGGGCGGTAGGGTGTCCGCCTTGATGATCGACCCAGTCGGCGATTTCCTTGCAGGCGGCGGCCAGGCGGGCCTGACGGGAGTCCAGCAAGGTGAGCAGGGTGGTGATGGACTCTTTTTCGGACATGGGAGACACCTCCGTTCAAGAAACCTGTGTGTGGCAGCAAAAAGCCCGCCGGGAGCGAGCTTTCTGCCGAAAGGGTTACTGATCCTTCAGCCATTTCAGTATAGACCCGTTAAAAAAGGGTGACACCCCTCAACTTTGTCGGGCTGTCACTTGTGATTTAGCGTTCAACTGACGGCAAACACGCGCGGCGTCCTCTTCAACCTCGTAGCCATCTCCGATGAAGCCTTGGGTGCGGGTATCGGCGATGCGGTACCAAACCGCGGCATCCGGTGGCAGGTGGTCATTTTCACCGGCACGGCGGCCATGGATGATGATCTTGTTGCAACGCTTCACGACGAAAATGTCTTCCATGGCGTCTCCGCGGCGGATTCGTGTTCAGTTCAACTATAGAAGTCATTGCTGATCGTGCAAAAAATAGGCAGGTCAATTCGTCGGTTCAGGCGCTGCCAGCGTTCTCTCCAGAAAATTCGCCAGCCCGACTTCCGCGGCCGAGAGCCCCTTGCGCGCTCTCGGCCTGGGCAGTTGCGCCAAAGCCCCTAGAAGGAAACCATCTAGCACCGCCGGGTGGATATAGCACTTGCGGCACACCGTCGGGGTATTGCCCAGTTGCCTGGCAACGTCCTTGACCATCTCCACCAGGTGCCGTCGGGCGTCCATTTCAGGCTCCCAGCGACGCTTGCGCAGTATTGCCAGGGCCAGAACACTGCCGGCCCAGGTGCGGTAGTCCTTGGCGGTGAAATCGGCGCCGCTGAGCCTTTGCAAATAGCTGTTGATGTCGGATGAACTGACGGTGTGCCGGTCACCGTTTTCATCCAGATACTGAAACAGGTTCTGCCCGGGTATTTCCTGGCAGCGCCTGATGATCCGGGCCAGGCGCCGGTCTTTCACGGTGATCTGGTGTTCGACGCCACTTTTGCCGCGGAACTGGAACAGAATGGCACTGCCGTTGATCTCTACATGGCGGCTGCGCAGGGTCGTCAGGCCATAGGAGCGGTTGTCCCGGGCGTATTGGCTGTTACCGATGCGGATCAGCGTCGAGTCGAGCAGGGTAATGACAGTGGCCATGACTTTGTCGCGACTGAATCCCGGTTCCGTTAGCACGGCTTGCAATCGTTGGCGCAGTTTCGGCAGGGCCAGTCCGAATTCACGCAGGCGCAAATACTTGTCGGCGTCACGCACCTCTCGCCAGCGGGGGTGATAACGGTACTGCTTGCGACCCCGGGCATCGCGCCCGGTGGCCTGCAGATGCCCGCGTGGATCGGCGCAGATCCACACCTCGGTATAGGCGGGCGGCACCGCGAGGGAGTTGAGGCGCTTGATTGCGTCGGGGTCGGTGATGCGCTGGCCGGCCGGGTCGAAATAGGCGAATTTTCCGCGCAGTTTCCTGCGGGTAATGCCCGGCTGAGTGTCATCGACATAATGCAGGTCAGGTGGCAGTCCATCGGGCATGACAAGCGTCCTGGGCAAGGAGTCACGGAGCATTACAGCCATTGACCTCGCCCCGGTGCAGTCGTGCCTTCGGAGTTACGCCAGCACCGCGACCGCTTTTATTTGTGCCCAGAGTGGCTGGCCAGGATGAATGTTCAGTTGGTCACGGGAATAACGCGTGATCCGCGCAAGCAGCGGCGTGCCGGCGGCATCCAGGCGAACCAGCACGTGGGCGGCGTTGTCGGCGTTCATTTCACTGACCACGGTGACCGGCAGGCGATTGAGAATGCTGCTATGCCCGACATTGTCCAGGCTCAGGCTCACATCCCGCGCCTGGACCTTGCAGCGCAGCGCCTGGCCCACGTCCATTGGCGTATGCGGCACACGAATGTCGAGGGCGGTGTCGGGCAGTTGCAGGCTGAGCAATTGATAGCCGGCGTCATAGGCGCTGACGCGACCTTCGATCACCACACCGGCGTCATCCCCCATTGCCAACGGCAAGTCGAGGCGCGCCAGGGTCTGGCCGATCGGGCCGCTGGCCAGTGCCTTGCCGGTGCTGAGCAGCACGATATGGTCGGCCAGCCGCGCGACTTCATCCTGGGAATGGCTGACGTACAGCACCGGGATGTCGAGCTCGTCGTGCAGGCGTTGCAAGTAGGGCAGGATTTCACCTTTGCGTTGGGCATCCAGCGCCGCCAGGGGTTCGTCCATCAACAGCAGTTTCGGGCTGGTGAGCAAGGCGCGGGCGATGCCGACGCGCTGACGCTCGCCGCCCGAAAGGTGTTGCGGGTGCCGGTCCAGCAAATGACCGATGCCCAGCAATTCGGTGGCGTGGGCCATGTCGACCCGACGCTGTGGCTTGGGAATGCGCTTGAGGCCGAACTCGAGATTGGCCAGCACCGACAGATGGGGAAACAGGCTGGCTTCCTGGAACACGTAGCCCAGCGCGCGCTTGTGCGGCGCGACGAAGATCCGGTTGGCGCTATCTTGCCAGACTTCATTGTTGACCTGGATAAAGCCTTGATCGGCCCGCTCCAGGCCGGCGATGCAGCGTAGACAAGTGGTCTTGCCTGAACCGGAGTGGCCGTAAAGTGCCGTGACGCCACGGCCCGGCAGTTGCAGATCGACGTCCAGGGCGAATCCCGAATAACGCAGTTTCAGACGCATTTGAATCATCGATCAGCTCCAGCCCGCTTTGGTTTTACGGCTGGAATACAGCGCCAGCAGGACGACAAACGAGAACACCAGCATCGCCCCGGCCAGCCAATGGGCCTGGGCATACTCCATGGCTTCGACGTGGTCGTAGATCTGCACCGAGACCACGCGGGTCTTCTCGGGAATGTTGCCGCCGATCATCAGCACCACGCCAAACTCGCCGACGGTGTGGGCGAAACCGAGAATGGCCGCGGTAATGAAACCGGGGCGGGCCAGGGGCAGGGTCACGCTGAAAAAGCTGTCCCAGGGATTGGCCCGCAAGGTCGCGGCCACTTCGAGCGGGCGCGTGCCAATCGCGGAAAAAGCGTTTTGCAGCGGCTGGACCACAAATGGCATCGAATACAACACCGAACCGATGACCAGCCCCGCAAAACTGAACGTGAGGGTCCCAAGGCCCAGTGACTGGGTGAGCTGTCCAAGGAACCCGTGAGGGCCGAGAGCCAGCAACAGGTAAAAACCAATCACCGTCGGCGGCAGCACCAGGGGCAGGGCGACAATCGCCCCGACCGGGCCGCGCAACCAGGAGCGGGTGCGCGACAGCCATAACGCAATCGGAGTGCCGACAATCAGCAGGATGACGGTCGTCAGGGACGCCAGTTTCAGGGTCAGCCAGATGGCGGAAAGATCGCCACTCGATAGCGACATTTAGATTTCGTAACCGTAGGACTTGATGACAGCTGCCGCTTTCGGCCCCTTGAGGTAGTCAACCAGTGCCTTGGCGGCCGGGTTGTCCTTGCCCTTGTTGAGAATCACCGCATCCTGCTTGATCGGGTCGTGCAGGCTGGCGGGAACGATCCAGGCCGATCCGCTGGAGATCTTGCCGTCCTTGTAGATCTGCGACAAGGCGACAAAACCCAGCTCGGCGTTGCCGGTGGAAATGAACTGGTAGGCCTGGCTGATGTTCTGGCCTTCAACGATCTTGTCCTTGACCTTGTCGGTCAAGCCTTCTTTTGCCAGTACCTGGGTCGCCGCCAGGCCATAAGGCGCGGCTTTCGGGTTGGCGATGGACAGGTGTTGGTAGGCGTTCTTTTTCAGCACATCGCCCTTGGCATCGACGTAGCCTTCCTTGGCCGACCACAGCGCCAGGGTGCCGACCGCGTAGGTGAAGCGCGAGCCCTTGACGGAGTCGCCTTCGGCTTCAAGTTTTTTCGGGGTGCTGTCGTCTGCCGAGAGGAACACTTCGAACGGCGCACCGTTTTTGATCTGGGTGTAGAACTGGCCGGTGGCGCCAAAGGAGGCGACCAGTTTATGCCCGGTGTCTTTTTCGAAATCAGCGGCGATGGCCTGGATGGGCGCGGTGAAGTTGGAGGCGACCGCCACCTGGACTTCGTCCGCCTGGGCTGAGCCGAAGGCGAATGCGGCGAGAAGGCTCGCCAGGCAGGTCGGGGCAAAACGTGAGGCACGAATGAACATGAAACGGCTCCGTCAAAGGCAATTGCGGCAGGTTAATCGTTATGTACAAAAATATATAGCGAATTGCCTTTGAACGGAATGTGCTGGTGAAAAATTGTATACAATTTTAATGGAGCAGATGCTCAGAAGCGACCTGAGAGTCTCGCCAACCCTTCTTCAGCCAGCTTTCGAGTCAGTGCCTCGCTGGTCAAATCGACGCCGAGGGTAAATGCCTGACCGGCCCAGAGGTTGCTGAAATCCGCTTCACCTTTGGCCCGCAACGGCATCAGCGCGCCACCGGCAAGGGGGAAGGCCGGGGCCTTGGCGCTCATGGGGCCCAGTTCACGCATCACCCGATTGAGGATGCCCCGGGCCGGGCGACCGGTGAACACGTTGGTGACGGCTGTCTCGCTTTCCCTGGCGGTGCGCAACGCCTTGTGATGGGACGGGCTGACCTTGGCCTCTGGGGTGAACAGGTACGCCGTACCCACCTGCACCGCCGAAGCACCGAGCATGAAGGCAGCGGCGACGCCTCGGGCGTCAGCGATGCCGCCAGCGGCAATCACCGGCACTTTCACCGCATCGACGACTTGGGGCACCAGGGCGAAAGTCCCCACCTGACTGCTCAGGTCATCGCTGAGAAACATCCCGCGATGGCCCCCGGCCTCGTAGCCCATGGCAATGATTGCATCGCAACCGTGCTGCTCCAGCCACACGGCTTCTGCGACTGTGGTGGCTGAGGACAGCACCTTCGCACCCGTGGCCTTGACCCGGTCGAGCAGGGATTTTTCCGGCAAGCCAAAGTGAAAGCTCACCACTTGCGGGCGAAACGCTTCGACCACTTCGCAGGCCGCGTTATCGAACGGTGCCCGGTTGGACACCGGCGTCGGTGCATCGAAGTCGGCGCCGAGTTCCTGGTAGTAGGGTTGCAGCAGGTTTTTCCAGTCCTGTGCGCGTTGCTCATCCGCAGCAGGCGGCTGATGACAGAAGAAGTTGACGTTGATCGGGCGTCGGGTGTGTTGGCGGATGGTTTTGAGCTCTTCGCGCAGTTGATCGGTGCTGAGCATCGCCGCCGGCATCG
The DNA here is from genome assembly GCF_949767825.1 of Pseudomonas sp. IT-P258. Taxonomy (NCBI): domain Bacteria; kingdom Pseudomonadati; phylum Pseudomonadota; class Gammaproteobacteria; order Pseudomonadales; family Pseudomonadaceae; genus Pseudomonas; species Pseudomonas sp. IT-P258. The sequence continues at coordinate 115,792 of NZ_CATKPU010000054.1, forward strand.
AGCCCAGGCCGCCGGCATTGCAGGTGGCGATCACCATGGACGAGTTTGTGGCACCGGCCATCGGCCCCTGGATGATCGGCAGTTCGATCCCGAGCAGGTCAAGGATGCGGGTATCTGGCCATTGGTTCATGTGCTGTGTTCTCCGACGTTGAATCCGGGCAGGGGCGGTAGAACAGGATTTGTAACGCAACGACTGGCGCAAGGCCAGTCGTCTTTTCAGCGGGTAAGGCGTTAGCGTCGGTGGAAGCCGCCACCGCCGAAGGAGTGATACATGAACCGGGACGAGTCGTGATAACTGTTGAAGCGATCATTGCCGAAGGAGCGCGCATCGTACTCCCGGTTGAGATTCTGGACCTGAGCCGTGTTGGCCGAATCGAGACGGGTTGCTCCGCCCTGGACCATCGATTGCCAGCCGCTATCGGTCCTTTTGTAAACGTTGCCATCACGGCCGGCGTACACGTTGTCGCCGACATGCGCCATGCCGCCGTCGCGATCATGGATACCGCCGTACTGGGTGGTGTTGCCGGTATTGGGGTTGTAGATGGCCCCGCGATTGGCGGTGACCTGGGTGCCGGTGCGAACGTTGCCGGCGGTCACATGCTGGCCGGCGATGGCTCCGCCGTCCGGGCCGACGGCCATACCGCTGCGGCCCGCGGCATAGTTGCCGTTGTAAACGTTGTGTACCGCGCCGCGCTGGCCTGCCGCGGCGATGCCGGTACGCGAGTTGTAGGAGGCGCCAACCTGGCCGGCCCAGCGATTGCCGGTCCAGGCGTTGTAGCCGCCGCCGTAGCGGCTGACCGAAGCGCGGTCGCCCCATTGGCGGTAGATGTTGCCGGTCGTGCCGGCCCAGCCACCGGGGCCCCAGGCAACGGCGCCACCGTGATAGCCGTAAGCGGCACCGCCCCAAGGCATTGGCGCCGGGTACAGATGCGGCCCCCAGGCGTAACCCCAACCGTAATTGCCCCACCATGGATAGGCGCCCCAGCCCCAACCCACGGCGGCCGTGCTGCCGCCCCAACTCCAGCCGAAACCGAAGCCAAACGTCCAGCCCGTCCAGGGTGTGTAGCGAATCGCCACGCCAAAGCCATAGGTCACCGGTGGGCCGTACCAGACACTGCCCACCCACGGCGTATAGGGATAACCGGTGCCATACACCACCACACCGCTGTCAGGGTCCAGCGTCGAACCCTGGTAACCCGGCGTGTAACCGACGACGACCGTATCGCCACTGGCTTCGTAGACTTTCACGTAAGTGACGTAGTGCATTGGTGAGCTGGGCGGGATCGAATAGATCACCGCCGGTACCGAAGAGGCGACCGTCCAGGGGCCTTGCACCGAGGTGGCCACGAACCAGATGCCGTTCTCCACCGCGTACCAGCTTTGTGCATCGACCATGATGATCGGCATCGGGCTGTTGACCACGTATTGCAGGGGCGTGCCCTTGATGGCCTTGAGTTGCGGCTCGCCGTCAAAGGTTGGCTTGGTCATTTTGACCTGGCTTTTCTTGATCGCCGAGGTCTGTGGAATGGTCGCTGCAATCGCCGCTTCCTTGGCCTGCGGTGTTCCGGCCACCGAGGCCTTTACGTTCTCCTTGGGGCTGTCATCGGGAATGTTGGCGAAGTCCGCCGGCAACTGGTCTGCGCCTACAAAGGTCCAGGGGCCTTTCATGTCACTGGCACGGAACCAGCGACCCGAGATCAGCACGTAGCTGTCCTGGTCACCGATCTCCTTGAAAATATGCCCGGTGGTGTTGGTCACATACAGCAGTGTGGTGTTCTGGATCGGCTGCCATTGCGGCGCGCCGTCAGTGACGATCAACTCGGTCGGCACCGTGGCGATATGGATCTGCGGAATCGGCGGCTTGGCCAGCGTCGGTATCTTCTCCTTCGGATCGCTCTGGCCTGTCAGCAGGTCTACCTGTCGGCCCTGGATCGCAGCTTTCTTGGCCTTCTCCAGCTCGGCGGAGGGCGAGGGCAGTGGCGCATATTGTCCATCCAGATTGTCCGCTACCATCCAGCCATCGAACACGTGCAGGTAATGCTTGCCCTGTGCATCCTTGAGCAGCAACGGCCGGGTGTTGATCACTCGCTGCAGCGAGGTGCCATCAACGGGGCGATAGGCGGGTTCGCCATCGATGTACACCAGCAGCGCGGGCACCTCGGAGGAAATAATGGTCGGCGGGGTATTTTCCAGCGGCTCGCTGTTGGACTTCTGTTCGGCGGCGATGACACCGAGCGCGGCTTCGAGTTGGTCCAGGGAAATGGTTTTCGTGCGGTTCCCGGCGTCTTGCTTCACCGCGGCGACCCAGCTGTCAGCCTTGGTTGCGCTATCGGGGAAATCGGCCTTGGTGATGGTGTACTGATCGAGCGCCACCCAGCGCGTGGCCTTGTCGACCAGGGTGTGGGCGCTGAACTGCACGATGCCATAGGTGGCCTTGCCATCGGTGCTCGTGGCCTCCACTGCAGCCCGCGCGTGCAGGGTGTAACCGTCCCAGCTGTCCAGTTGCGGTTGGTAGATGGTCAATTTGGTGTCGCCGGCCGCCAGCACCTGTGGCCAGCTAGGGGCTGTCGGCGCCAGATTCCCGGGAGTTTGGGCGGGTGGCTCTGGTGTGGCCTGGACGCCGCTGAGCGGAATCATGCAGAGCATCAGTAAAACGGTGAGTAAACGCAGTTGAGGCATTGTCAGCTCCATCGACAAGACAGTTTGTTGCGGCACTTCAGGGTTGCGAAAAGCATAGCTGCCGTTAATCAAAACGCCCGGCGGTTTGCCTGATTGGCTTAAAGTCGGGTACGGCAATCCATTGCCATGTGTTATTTGAAATGCTCCACCAACCGACTGATTCCATTGAGAGGCCGTAATGTTCAAAGGTGTTTTGATCGACAAAGACGACAGCGGTTATCGGGCCACACTGCAAGAGATCCAGGACGATCAACTGCCCGAGGGCGACGTCACGGTGCGTGTTGCCTACAGCACGTTGAACTTCAAGGATGGCCTGGCGATCACCGGCAGCAGTCCGGTGGTGCGCAAATTCCCGATGGTGCCGGGCATCGACCTGGCCGGTGTCGTCGAAGCCAGCGGGCATCCGGACTACAAGGTTGGTGACCCGGTCCTGCTCAATGGCTGGGGTGTGGGCGAAGGGCATTGGGGGGGATTGGCGCAGAAAGCGCGCCTCAACGGTGACTGGCTGATCCCGCTACCCAAGGCGTTTACCGCGGCCCAGGCGATGGCCATCGGTACGGCGGGCTACACGGCCATGCTGTGCATCATGGCGCTTGAGCACAACGGCGTGACGCCCGAACAGGGCGAAGTTCTGGTGACCGGCGCCAACGGCGGCGTCGGCAGTTTCGCCATCGCCTTACTCAGCAGGCTCGGCTACCGGGTGGTCGCGTCCACCGGACGGACCTCGGAGCACGACTACCTGAAGCAACTGGGGGCCAGCGAAATCATCGATCGCGCCACCTTGTCCGAACCGGGCAAACCGTTGGCAAAGGAGCGCTGGGTGGCCGTGATCGACTCGGTCGGCAGCCACACCCTGGCCAACGCATGCGCCAGCACCAAGGCCAATGGCACCGTCGCGGCCTGCGGCCTGGCTCAGGGCATGGACTTTCCGGCATCCGTTGCGCCGTTCATCTTGCGCGGCGTGACCCTGGCCGGCATCAACAGCGTGACCCAGCCCAAAGCCAAGCGTGTGGCAGCCTGGAATCGCCTGGCCCGGGATCTGGACTTCAACCTGTTGCCGCTGATCAGTCACGAAATCGGCTTGAGCGAAGCCATTGAAGCCGCGCCACGCTTGCTGGCCGGGCAGTTGCGCGGGCGCGTGGTGGTGGATGTGAATCGTTGATCACTGCAACTCGCGCTCCAGCAACTGCCGTTTGCGCTCGACACCCCAGCGATAGCCCGACAGATTGCCATCGCTGCGCACCACGCGATGGCAAGGGATCGCCACCGCCAGGTTGTTTGCACCGCAGGCCTGGGCCACGGCGCGAACGGCTTTTGGTTGACCGATACGCTGGGCGACATCGGCGTAGCTGGCAGTGCTGCCCACGGGAATCTCCCGCAGCGCTTGCCAGACACGCTCCTGAAACGCCGTGCCGCGTACGTCCAGCGGCAAATCAAGGCCAATGGCCGGCGCCTCGATAAAGCCGACGACCCTGGCAATCAATTGCTCGAACTCATGATCGGCACCAATCAGATTGGCGCGGCGGAATTTGTCTTGCAGATCGCAGACCAGTTGATGCGGATCATCGCCCAGCAGGATCGCGCACACCCCGCGCTCACTCTGTGCCACCAGAATCGCGCCCAGCGAACACTGGCCGACAGCAAAACGAATGTCGTTGTTTTGACCGGCGGCGCGGTAGTCCCCGGGTTTCATTCCCAGCAACTGGTCTGCCGCTTCATAAAACCGGCTGTTGGAGTTGAAGCCGGCGTCATACAGGGCATCGGTCACCGAGCCGCCGTGCGCCAGGCGCTCGCGTACCTTGCGTGAACGATGGGCATCGGCGTAGCCCTTGGGCGTCAGGCCGGTGACGGCTTTGAATACGCGATGGAAGTGAAAGCTGCTCAGGCCCGCCGCCTCGGCCAATTCGCCCAGGGCAGGCAGCGTTTGCGCGCTTTCGATCTGGCGGCAAGCGGCGGCCACGGTGGCGGCATGTTGCGCGGCGAGTTCGCTCTGATCCTTCGTCGCGCGCTTGCTCTGACGATAACCCGCGGCCCGGGCCTGTTCGGCGCTGTCGAAGAATTCGACATTGTGGGGCTTGGGCAAGCGCGCGTGGCTGCTGGGATTGCAGTAGACGCCCGTGGTCTTCACGGCATAGACAAACTGCCCGTCAGCCTTGGGGTCGCGGGCGACCACGGCGGCCCAGCGCGGATCGTTTTCGATGGTGATCTTGGTCGATTGGGTTGTCATGGCGTCACGTCCATTGAGGGGTTGCCTGCACATTAACCATGGGGCAATTCCCACACACTCCGGCGCTTGCGGTCAAATTCGAAGTCTTTATCCGGCGGTACGGAAGGTGAAGTTGATACGTTGCTCGCCCAGTTTCGGATGATGGCCGTCCTTGATCGGCAGCACACCGTGATAACGCAGGCGATCCACGCCACCCCAGACCACGATGTCACCGTGGAGCAGGGGAACGCGCTGACTTTTGTCGCCACGTGCAAAGCCGCCGAACAGGAACATCGCCGGCAAGCCCAGGGATACCGATACGATGGGGGCGGCCCAGGAATGTTCGTCCTTGTCCTGATGCAATGACATTTTTGCCCCGGGGATGTATCGGTTGATCAGGCAGGAATCCGGTGCAAAATCGGCGAAACCCGCTGCCTGCGCCGCCGCTTGCGCCAGTTGGAAAAACACTTCAGGCATCATTGGCCAGGGCCGACCGGTCTGTGGATCGTCGCGGGTATACCGATAACCGCTGCGGTCAGTGGTCCAGCCGAATGTGCCACAACTGCTCAGGGCGACCGACATGGTGAAACCGCCGGGTGTGATCATTTGCCGAAACGGTGCGGCCGCCAGCACTGCTTCCAGGGCCGGCAGCAAACGCTCCAGCCAAGGTAGGGCGAAGCCTCTGAGCACGTAGGATTGTTCGCCGATCTGCTCGCGCCTGGGCTGTTGCTCGGGCTCCGCATCGGCAAACAGATCGAAAGTCAGCGGGTTCATAGGCTCATGACGCATCGTGAAAGATGATTCCAAGGGTATGCCGTTTGCCGCTGTGCAGGCGACTCACGCCGTGACGCAAGGTCACGCGGTAGTAACCGCGAGTCCCTTTGACCGGCCTTTGATTGACCGCAAAGATCACCCCGTCACCTTGCTTCAGGCCGATGACCATGGGGCGCGACTGCATTCGCGGGCGCTGTTCAGTCAGGACAAACTCGCCGCCGGTGAAGTCTTGATCCGGGTCTGACAGCAGGATCGCCACTTGCAGCGGGAAAACATGCTCACCGTATAGATCCTGATGCAAACAGTTGTAGTCCTGCGGCCCGTATTGCAGCAACAAGGGTGTCGGACGGTTCTGACCAGCGGCATGGCAGCGATCGAGGAAGGCTGGATGGGTTTCAGGAAAACGCTGCGGCAAGCCCATTTGTTCATGCCAGCGATTGGCGATGGGCACCAGTCGCGGGTAGAGCGCGGTGCGCAGGCGAGCCACCAGATCCGGCAACGGGTAGTTGAAATACTTGTACTCGCCTTGGCCGAACCCGTGGCGAGCCATCACTACATGGGAGCGAAACAGTTCGGTTCGAGGGTATAACGTGCTGACTTGCCCGCAAGCCTTGTGGCTCAGCAGTGACGGGATGACGGCATAACCGTCCCGATCAAGTTGCTGCTCCAGCCGGGGCCAGTCCAGCCGGTCCAGATATTGCTCGCTCATTGCCGGGCCTCTTGTCGTTGAGGTGGCCAGTCTGCAAGGCAAGGATGAAACTGGCACTCCGGTGCTTGCGGTCGAACTGCGAGGGGGAGGCGACGTCCATTGTCGCTCCGGACCGCTTTACAGCGCTTTGCTGACGCTGATGTCGCTGATGACGTCGCCCTGCCCATGAATGGCATCCAGCGCTGCCTTGGCCTCTTCCGGGGTGCCTTTTTCAAGCTGGGCAAACTCGAAGCGGCGCTCACCGTTGAGTTTGTATTTGATGACGTACTTGGTCGTTTGGGCCACGGTTGTATCTGCCTGTCTTGTGTTTCGGGTTCGCCGATCAGCTCAGTTTCGTGCTGGAGCGGCGAATGATTTTGATCGAGTGCGTCAGGGTGGGTTTACGCGTCACGCTGATAGCGCGGCGGTTGACGGTGTCGATCGTGATGTTCCAGAAGCCGGTGCTAGGGGCCGTGATGCGGGCCGGAAACGTGTCGAATGCACCACCGTGATAGGTGTGACGGCCGCCATTCTTGAAGCTGCGGAAGTTGGCGTCGTTCATCAAGCGGATGTTGCACATTTGGGAGCATTGAATGACGACGATGTCGTCTTCATTGAGGTGCTCGCGCTGATGGATAAATTTCATGAGGCGCCTCCAGAAGGGCTTTTTCTACAAAATCAAAACGATAGCATGGGCGATTGGCGCAGTTTATCAGCCCGAACGCCTTATTATCCCGCCGCCAGGACAATTAAAAACGCTTATTTCACATTTGATGAGCGATAAAGCAGTTTGTCTCGGAGAAAAATCGCAGTTGCGCTGTCCGACGGTCTTTATCGGAGGTTTAGTATGAAGTGGGGTTTGTGGTTGTTGCCGATGGCACTGACGATCAGTGGTTGCGCGAACGTCTCGGACATCAACGAGTCCTTGCCGACGATGAACGTGATTTCCGGCAAGAAGCCCCATGAATACGCGCAATGCCTGAGCGAAAAACTGGCCGATAGCCGTGGCGCCTTGCAGATCCAGCCATACAAGGATGGCTTGCGCGTGATCGTGCCGCTCAAGTTTTCCGCGGGGCCGTCGGCCGTGTTTGACATTGAAGAACGCTCTGGCGGCAGCAGTATCAAGCTGCACGAGAGCATGTCCAATGTCCCGGTGCGGCCAAAGGACGTACAGAATGCTGCCAACGAGTGCATTTCCGGCTGATAGACTGTCGACCATCAGCACCGATGCCGCCCAAGCCCTGCTTTGGCGGCATCGTTATTTCTGGAGTCGAATATGAAACGAGAGCAGGTCCGGGAGCGCCACGCAGAGGGTTTGATCTCTGCCACCCATGTGATTCAGAACCCGGCGGAGCTGGGGGAATGGATCGTGTTTTTCAAGAAAAGTGCCGGGCGCAGCTATTTCCTGGTGGATGACAATGATGAAGTCGAGTCCTTCAGCCGCCTGGATGATCTGATCGAGACCGTGCGCGGGCTTGGAATCAAATTCGCCGAAATCCACATGTAGGGCGCGGCGCCTTACTTGCAGATCACCACGACGTTGCGGCTCTTGTAGTTGCCGACGTCGGCGCCAAGGGTCTTTTCGCTCTCCTTGAGCGCGGGGGTGCCATCGGTCCCGACGATCTTGTAGCCGGTGCCCGCGCAGGACGCATCGGCCTTTTCGTAGCACGCAGCCCAGGAGTTGGCTTCCCCGGAGCAGTCGATCGATAGACCTTGCTCTCCATTGGCCAGGTAGGTCTGTTCCGACGTTGCGCAGCCGCTCAGGGCCAATACCGTCAGCAAAGGCAAAATTTTATTCATGGCTTGATCATCGTCAGGGGGGGTGGGCTATGGCTGAGACAGCGCCGGTATCAAAAGGTTATAGCCAAGGGCCACTTCTTTTTCATTATTCATAAAAAAGCCCTGCGCCATGGCAGGGCCTTTCGCAACGGGCGTCGATCAGCTCTTGTCCTTGGCGCGTCGCTTGGGTTCCGGGTGCTCCAGCTCCAGCACCGAGGCCACTTCGATTGCCAGGGCTTCGGAAGGGAAAGGCCCGGCGATATTTTCACCGGCGACACTGGCCACCCACCATTGGCCGTCCTTCTCCTGATTGATCAGAAATCCGTTGACGCTTTTTACTGCCGACATCTACTTGCCTCGTTGTCTGGTTCAATCGCGCCATGATACCGCCAAACGCACCCAAGGGGTGCCGATGGGCGTATGGTGATGGGTTCCGGGCGGTAGAAACCGTGCATTTGCGCAAGTCTCTGCTATGCATAAGAGGCTGCGCAGCGACCTGCGCACCCTCGCAGGGAACTATCGGCAAGAATATTTCTCTATGTTGGCATCGGTTAGCCAGCGCGGGGGCATTGTAAGGTGCACGCCGCCTGATTAGACTGCGCCGAAACTCGTACACACAGCCCTTTCAAGGACTTATATGATCAAGAAATGCTTGTTCCCAGCAGCCGGTTACGGTACTCGCTTCCTGCCAGCGACTAAAGCCATGCCCAAAGAAATGCTGCCGGTGGTGAACAAGCCACTGATCCAGTACGGCGTCGAAGAAGCACTGGATGCCGGCTTGACCGAAATCTCCATCGTCACCGGTCGCGGCAAGCGCGCCCTGGAAGACCACTTCGACATCAGCTACGAGCTGGAAAACCAGATCAAGGGCACCGACAAGGAGAAATACCTGGTCGGCATCCGCAAGCTGCTCGACGAGTGCTCGTTCTCCTACACCCGCCAGACCGAAATGAAAGGCCTGGGCCACGCGATCCTGACCGGCCGCCCACTGATCGGCGACGAACCGTTCGCCGTGGTACTGGCGGACGACTTGTGCGTCAATCTCGAAGGCGACGGCGTACTGACCCAGATGGTCAAGCTGTACAAGCAGTTCCGCTGCTCGATCGTGGCCATCCAGGAAGTCGATCCGTCAGAGACCAACAAGTACGGCGTAATCGCCGGCGAGATGATCCGCGACGACATCTACCGCGTACACAGCATGGTTGAAAAACCAAAGCCGGAAGACGCACCGTCGAACCTGGCCATCATCGGCCGCTACATCCTGACCCCGGACATCTTCGACCTGATCGAACAGACCGAGCCAGGCAAGGGCGGTGAAATCCAGATCACCGACGCCCTGATGAAACAGGCCCAGAACGGCTGCGTGATGGCCTACAAGTTCAAGGGCAAGCGTTTCGACTGCGGCGGCGCCGAAGGCTACATCGACGCGACCAACTTCTGCTTCGAGAACTTCTACAAGACGGGCAAGGCGTACTGATCGCCTGAGTTGCTCGTGTTGGAAATCGAACTTCGTTCTGTGTAAAAACACAGGTGAGGGATCAAGCAAACGCCCCGACTTCGTTCGGGGCGTTTGCTTTTTTTGCGGACTCAGTTACGCAGGAGAGCGAAAGGTAGGTATCGCCTGACAGCCATCGGTAGGACTTGCGAAAGAAAATCCTGATTTGTTAATTGCCGGCGAAAACAATGATTGTTGCAGCTAAAAACCGCTGTATTAAATGAAGTGTTCAAGAGCCGGTTTGCCCGACGTGACTGATGTCACGCCAAGGGCGCGCTTAAAGTCGCTGGGGTTTTATGAGGAGATGGAGTTTCGTGAATGGCGTTAACAGGAAGCGTGACCCTAAAACGGTGGTTGGCTTTAAGCGTTCTGATGCTGCCTGTACTACTGGTAACAATTGACAATACGGTGCTTGGATTCGCGTTGCCAAAGATTGCCGAGGTCCTGCGTCCGAGTGCTAGTCAGCAGCTGTGGATGATCGATGCTTATTCGCTGGTATTGGCGGGGTTGCTGGTGTCGATGGGCAGTCTGGGCGATCGAGTCGGTCATCGTAAGTTGTTGCTGGTCGGGTCCTTGGGTTTTGCGATTGTGTCGGTGCTAACCGCGTATTCCGATACCGCCCTGCAACTGATTGCCGGGCGAGCTTGTATGGGCGTTTTCGGTGCAATGCTGATGCCCTCGACATTGGCGTTGATACGTTCGGTGTTCGAGGACCGAGAAGAACGCAGGTTGGCAGTCGCGATCTGGGCAACGACATTGACAGTAGGTTCGGCACTCGGTCCTTTGGTGGGCGGTGTATTGCTGGAGTTCTTCAGTTGGGGGGCGATTTTCCTGTTGGCGGTGCCCGTGTTGGTGCCACTGCTGATATTGGGCCCAATGTTGTTGCCCGAATCCGAGCGAGATGCTTCAGGGCCGCTGGATCCGCTTAGCATCCTGCAATCGATGGTTGCCCTTGGTGCCATCGTTTATGGCATTAAACACAGCGCCAGTAATGGTATCGACTGGATGACGCTGACAGCGTTTGCAGTAGGCGCAGTTGCGGGCTGGATGTTTGTGCGTCGACAGTTACGTCTGCCAGTGCCGCTGATGGACCTGACTCTGTTCCGCAGTGGCACCTTTAGCGGCTCTGTCGCGATCAATTTGATGAGTCTCGCGTTTCTCGTCGGCTTCGTATTCTTTACCACTCAGTTCCTGCAGATCGTTCTTCAGATGTCGCCCTTGAGTGCTAGTCTCGCGTTGATTCCTGGTCAGGTCATGGCGATTGTAGTGGGGATGGCGGTCGTGCCTGTCGCACAGCGATTACAGGTGCATGTGCTGATACCGATTTTGATGGCGTTTGCTGGAGCGGCGTTTTTGCTGGTCGCCAGCATGGGCAGTAGCCTGACCGTTCTAGTGGTGGCTTTTGCCTTGCTGAACATTGGTGTGGGCGCGATCGCGACGGTGTCCAATGATGTGATTTTGTCAGCCGCACCACCGGCAAAGGCGGGCGCCGCGTCTGCCATTAGCGAAACGGCCTATGAAGTGGGTGTAGTTTTGGGGACGACAGTGCTCGGCGGAGTCGTCACCGCCTACTATCGTGGTGCATTGCAGCTTCCGGGGTTCCTGAGCGAAGTGCAGATGATGCTGGCGAGTGAGACGCTGTCTGGCGCCTATCATGTGGCGGCAGACTTGTCGGGTGATCAAGCAAGGGAATTGATGGCGCAGGCGGGAAGGGCATTCGAAGGTGGAATCGGTTTGGTTTCGTGGGTGACGTTCGGCTTGGCACTCATGGCGATTTTGATTGCTTGGCGCACTCTGCGGACATCGAAAACGCAATCTGCAGAGGAGCATTGATCGAAAACGAAGATTGGGCCGCGCATCGCACGGCCCGAGCATTTCAGCACAATGCTTGCTCAGCGGCCGTCCGCAGGTATGCTGTTGGCCTGCCGAGGAGATTGAAAATGGCCTACGATTTTGACCTTTATGTGATTGGTGCCGGTTCCGGTGGTGTGCGGGCTGCGCGGTTTGCCGCCGGGTTCGGCGCGAAAGTGGCCGTGGCCGAAAGCCGCTACCTGGGTGGGACCTGTGTGAACGTCGGCTGCGTGCCGAAAAAATTGCTGGTCTACGGTGCGCATTTCGCCGAAGACTTCGAGCAGGCTTCCGGTTTTGGCTGGAGCCTGGATGAAGCGCAGTTCGACTGGCCGACGTTGATCGCCAACAAGGACCGCGAGATCAATCGCCTCAATGGCATTTATCGTAACCTGCTGGTCAACAGCGGCGTGACCCTGCATGAAGGTCACGCGAAGATCGTCGACCCGCATCAGGTCGAGATCAATGGCGAGCGCTTCAGCGCCAAAAACATCCTGATCGCTACCGGTGGCTGGCCGCAGATTCCGGAGATTGCCGGGCACGAGCATGCCATCAGTTCCAATCAGGCGTTCTTCCTCAAAGAGCTGCCCAAGCGTGTGTTGGTGGTGGGCGGTGGCTACATTGCGGTCGAGTTCGCCGGGATCTTCCACGGCTTGGGCGCCAAGACCACGCTGCTGTATCGTGGCGAATTGTTCCTGCGCGGCTTCGACGGTTCCGTGCGCAAGCATTTGCAGGAAGAGTTGACCAAGCGCGGCATGGACCTGCAGTTCAATGCGGACATCGAGCGCATCGACAAGCAGGCCGATGGCAGCCTGAAGGTCACGCTCAAGGATGGTCGCCAGCTGGAAGCCGATTGCGTGTTCTACGCCACGGGGCGTCGTCCGATGCTGGACAATCTGGGCCTGGAAAACACCGGGGTCAAACTCGACAGCAAAGGCTTTGTCGAGGTCGATGAGCTGTATCAGACCGCCGAGCCGTCGATCCTGGCGCTGGGCGATGTGATCGGCCGTGTTCAGCTGACACCGGTGGCCCTGGCTGAAGGCATGGCGGTGGCGCGACGCCTGTTCAAGCCAGAGCAATATCGTCCGGTGGATTACAAGATGATCCCGACGGCGGTGTTCAGCCTGCCGAACATCGGCACTGTCGGTTTGACTGAAGAAGAGGCTCGCGAAGCCGGCCACGAGGTGCAAATCTTCGAAAGCCGCTTCCGGCCGATGAAGCTGACCCTGACCGAATGCCAGGAGCGCACGCTGATGAAGCTGGTGGTGGACGCCGGGACCGACAAGGTCCTGGGATGCCACATGGTCGGCCCGGAAGCTGGTGAAATCGTCCAGGGCCTGGCGATTGCCTTGAAGGCTGGCGCCACCAAGCGCGACTTCGACGAAACCATCGGGGTGCACCCGACGGCCGCCGAAGAGTTCGTCACCATGCGTACACCGGTCGCCGGTTAAGCGTCCTTCGCGGCGTCTGCCGCTGCCGCCAGGGTCGCGGCCAGACGTACGCGTTCTTCCAGATCCGCCCGGGTCTTGGCCAGATCCATTTCCAGTGACCTGTTGAGCTGCGACTGCTCATCGACGTTCTGTTTGAGTGCCTGGCTTTCCAGCAGAGCGACGCGCAGGCGTTCCTGGAGGAGGGTGCGCTCGCCGTCGACGCGGGTGGCCTGTTCCAGTAACTGATCCTGGCGGGTATTGCTTTGCTTGAGCTGTTCTTGCAGCAGACTCAGCTCGCGCAGGGTGCCGCGGTTTTCAGTCAGCAAGCGTTCGTTGTCGCGGTGCAACTGGGTGATTTCATCCTGGCGTACCAGCGCGCTTTGTTGTGCCTGGCGCAGTTCCATCTGCAGCTGTTGCACCTGGCCTTCGTGGCGACTCATTTCCTGTTCGCGTTGTTCCTTGACCGCATTGCGGTAGTGCTCCAGGGCATCGCGAGTGTGCAGGTGTTTTTCTTCAAGGGAGCGGATCTGCTCGTCCTTGTCCTTCAAGCGCAGTTCGAAATCGGCCAGTGCCTGGTTCATCCCGGCATTGCGGGTCTGCTCCGTTTGCAACAAGGCGCGGGTTTCTTGCAGGGCCTCGGATTCCTGGGTCAGCGCCAGGCTTTGAAATTCGTATTGCTGGTGCAGTTCGTTGTTGGCCTCTTGCGCTTCGCCGAGCTGGTTATCCAGCGCCTTGCGTTGTTCCTCGTACTGCGTGCGCGCCTGGTCGATGGGCTCTTGCGCCTGCTCCTTGAGTCTTTGTGCGAGCCGCGCCACCAGCGTCATCAGTTCGTCGTCGATCGGTTCTGTCGGCGCTTCGACGGGTTCGACCCTGTCATCGAGCTCCTTGAGGTAGCGATGAATCGTGGTTTTCGAGCCGGTATTGCCCATCTCGATCCGTACGGCATCGATGCTGGGGTTTTCGCCGCGGGCGAGGATCGCCAACCGAGCGGCTTGAACCACCGCTTTATTTACACCGCCGCGTGCCATGAGATCTCCCGGGTTTTGATGATGTGGTACGTACCACGTAAATACACATTGTACCATTCAATTCATAAAGTTAAATGCTGAATGAAACTGACACGGGATATACTGGTATTACCCCGTGTGATACACCCAATACCGGTTTTTGACCCGTCAAAGCGGTATGAATTCAAGAGTTGACCCCATGACAGAGCTGGATCGTTACCTGCAAGCCGCAACGCGTGACAACACCCGGCGTAGCTATCGGGCAGCCATCGAACACTTCGAAGTGACGTGGGGCGGTTTCCTGCCAGCCACCGGCGACAGCGTGGCGCGCTACCTGGTGGCCCATGCCGGGGTGTTGTCGATCAATACGCTGAAACTGCGTTTGTCGGCATTGGCGCAGTGGCACAACAGCCAGGGTTTTGCCGACCCCACCAAGGCGCCAGTGGTTCGCAAGGTGTTCAAGGGTATTCGCGCGCTGCACCCGGCCCAGGAAAAACAAGCCGAACCCTTGCAGCTTCGGCACCTGGAACAGGTGGTCAGTTGTCTGGAGCGAGAAGTGCAAGTCGCCAGGGCCGAGGGCGACCGACCGGGGTTGCTGCGGGCCCGGCGCGACATGGCCTTGATCCTGTTGGGCTTCTGGCGCGGCTTTCGCAGTGATGAGTTGTGTCGGCTTCAGGTGGAACACGTGCAGGCCAGCGCCGGTTCCGGCATCAGTCTCTATCTGCCGCGCAGCAAGAGTGATCGCGACAACCTCGGCAAGACCTATCAGGCGCCAGCCTTGCAACGCTTGTGTCCGGTGCAGGCTTATATCGACTGGATTGCCGAGGCGGCACTGGTGCGCGGGCCGGTGTTCCGTGGCATCGACCGCTGGGGGCATCTGGGCGAGGAGGGACTGCACGCCAACAGTGTAATTCCGTTATTGCGTCAGGCGTTGGCGCGGGCAGGTATCGCTGGCGAGCTCTACACCAGCCACTCCTTGCGTCGCGGTTTTGCTACCTGGGCGCATCAGAGTGGCTGGGATCTGAAGTCGCTGATGAGCTATGTGGGCTGGAAGGACATGAAGTCGGCCATGCGTTACATCGAAGCCAGTCCGTTCCTCGGCATGGCGCGCATCACGGAAAAGCCGGTGTCACCCTAGGGGGTGTTCTCAATTAGTTTCCCCTCCGCGCCGGGTCTGCTGTTGTGCAGGGCAAGGCGCGAGAAGCGCAGTTTGGTCATTCCAAATCAGCTTCGAGCAACACAGCCCTGCACAACAGCAGGCCCGGCCCTTCGGGTTGTGCCTTAAAGCTGGCCATGCTGCGTTGCA
Organism: Pseudomonas sp. IT-P258; assembly: GCF_949767825.1. Taxonomy (NCBI): domain Bacteria; kingdom Pseudomonadati; phylum Pseudomonadota; class Gammaproteobacteria; order Pseudomonadales; family Pseudomonadaceae; genus Pseudomonas; species Pseudomonas sp. IT-P258. The sequence continues at coordinate 131,004 of NZ_CATKPU010000054.1, forward strand.
GGCCTTGGAAAGGGAACAACCATTCCCAGCGGCCTACGCCTTGCCTGGCCAGCTTTAAGGCGACAACGCGGAGGGGAAACTAATTGAGAACGCCCCCTAGATACCGTTTTCTTCTATTAATACCGCTGGCTAATAGCGAAAGCCAATCAGCGGCATCAGGTTTGCCAATGAGCCTTCCGTTCGTCGAGTGGGTAAAGTTCTCTCCATCAACTTCTTAACCCCTGACGGAGAGTCAACGATGCCTATCATCAACAGCCAAGTTAAACCGTTCAAAGCTGACGCATTCAAAAATGGCGACTTCGTAAAAGTCTCGGACGCTGACCTGAAAGGCAAGTGGTCTGTGGTGTTCTTCTACCCGGCCGACTTCACCTTCGTCTGCCCGACCGAACTGGAAGACCTGGCCGACAACTACGACGCGTTCCAGAAGCTGGGCGTCGAGATCTACAGCGTTTCCACCGACACCCATTTCGCCCACGCCGCCTGGCACAACACTTCGCCAGCCATCGGCAAGATCCAGTACACCATGATCGGCGACCCGACCCACGCCATCTCCCGCAACTTCGACGTGCTGATCGAAGAAGCTGGCCTGGCTGATCGTGGCACCTTCGTGATCAACCCTGAAGGCCAGATCAAGATCGTTGAACTGAACGACGGCGGTGTAGGCCGTGACGCTTCCGAGCTGCTGCGCAAGATCAAGGCTGCCCAGTACGTCGCCGCTCACCCAGGCCAGGTTTGCCCGGCCAAGTGGAAGGAAGGCGAGGCCACTCTGGCGCCGTCCCTGGACCTGGTCGGCAAGATCTAAGTCTGTGACGCGCTTCATCAGGGCGCACTTGCGCACCTTCTAAGCAAGCTGCACCGCCCAATAAAAACGCCCGGGCGAGATTCGCTCGGGCGTTTTTTTGCCTCAAGAATTCAAGGAAATCGCCCGTATGTTGGACACCAATCTTAAAGCCCAGTTGAAATCGTACCTGGAACGGGTCATCCAGCCGATCGAGATCGTTGCTTCTCTCGACGACGGTGCGAAATCCCGGGAAATGCTCGAACTGTTGAAAGACGTTGCCAGTCTTTCCACCCAGATTACCTTGCTCGATAACGGCGATGATGCACGCAAGCCGTCGTTCTCGATCAATCGCCCGGGAGCCGATATCAGCCTGCGTTTCGCCGGCATCCCGATGGGCCACGAATTCACTTCGTTGGTGTTGGCGCTGCTGCAGGTCGGCGGCCACCCGTCCAAGGCCAGTGTCGAAGTGATCGAACAGATCCGCTCGCTCAAGGGCGAGTTCACCTTCGAGACTTACTTCTCGCTGTCCTGCCAGAACTGCCCGGACGTGGTCCAGGCGCTGAACCTGATGGCGGTACTGAACCCGAACGTTCGCCATGTCGCCATCGACGGCGCGCTGTTCCAGGCTGAAGTCGATGAGCGCCAGATCATGGCGGTCCCCAGCATCTACCTCAACGGTGTGAACTTCGGTCAGGGCCGCATGGGCCTGGAAGAAATTCTCGCTAAAATCGACACCAGCGGCATCGAACGCCAGGCCGAGAAAATCAGCGCCAAGGAAACCTTTGATGTGCTGGTGGTCGGCGGTGGCCCGGCCGGTGCTTCGGCGGCGATCTACGCGGCCCGTAAAGGCATTCGTACCGGCGTCGCGGCTGAGCGTTTTGGTGGTCAGGTGCTGGACACCATGGCCATCGAGAACTTTATCTCGGTGCAGGAAACCGAAGGGCCGAAACTCGCCGTGGCCCTGGAAGAGCACGTCAAGCAGTACGACGTGGACATCATGAACCTGCAACGCGCAGACAAATTAATCACCGGCAAAGAAGGTGAGTTGCACGAAGTTCACTTCGCCAGCAGCGCGAAGCTCAAGGCCAGGACCGTGATCCTCGCAACCGGCGCACGGTGGCGTGAAATGAACGTGCCGGGCGAGCAGCAATACCGCAACAAAGGCGTTGCGTACTGCCCGCACTGTGACGGCCCGCTGTTCAAGGGCAAGCGCGTGGCGGTGATTGGCGGCGGCAACTCCGGCGTCGAAGCGGCCATCGACCTGGCCGGTATCGTGTCCCACGTCACGCTGCTGGAGTTCGACGTGCAGTTGCGCGCCGATGCGGTATTGCAGCGCAAGTTGCACAGCCTGCCGAACGTTACCGTGATCACCAGTGCGCAAACCACTGAAGTCACCGGCGACGGCCAGAAGGTCAACGGCCTGCGCTACAAGGATCGTCAGAGCGACGAATTGCGCAGTGTGGAGCTGGAAGGGATCTTTGTGCAGATCGGTCTGTTGCCCAACACCGATTGGCTCAAAGGCACCATCGAGTTGTCGCCCCGTGGTGAGATCATCGTCGACGCTCGCGGTGAAACCTCGGTACCGGGCGTGTTCGCCGCCGGCGACGTGACCACCGTGCCGTACAAGCAGATCGTGATTGCGCTGGGTGAGGGTGCCAAGGCTTCGTTGAGCGCCTTCGATCACTTGATCCGGACTTCCGCCCCGGCATAAAGCCTGGTGCTGAAAATAAAAAAACCATGATTGATCATGGTTTTTTTATGGATCAGAAGATCGCAGCCTGCGGCAGCTCCTACACCGATCTCTGTAGGAGCTGCCGCAGGCTGCGATCTTTTGATTCTGTTTTACAGCGGAGCCGGCTGAATGATCTCGACCCAGTAGGCGTCCGGGTCCTTGATGAACGCCAGGCTCTTCATGCGGCCATCGCTCAGGCGCTTCTGGAAATCGCAGCCCAGTGCTTCAAAGCGCTCGCAGGCGGCGACGATATCCGGTACCGAGATGCAGATGTGGCCGAAACCGCGTGGGTCGGTGTTGCCATTGTGGTAGGCGAACTCCGCATCGTGCTCGGTGCCGTGGTTGTGGGTCAGTTCCAGGATGCCGGGGATCGATTTCATCCACTCGGTGCGCGCGGCGGCGTCGGCCGGGATCTGGTTCTTATCCACCAGCGCCAGGAAATACAGGCTGAACTCGGCTTCCGGGAAGTCGCGTTTTTCCACCAGGGTAAAACCCAGGATGCGTGTGTAGAAGTCCAGGGATCTGGTGATGTCCTTGACCCGCAGCATGGTGTGGTTGAAAACAAACTTCTGCGTGGCGGCGTCCGGTTGGGCGGTGACGCCGGGGAAGGTGTTCAATTCGTGCAGGCTCATGGGCCCTCCGGGAAATATGTGGGCTAACGAATGGCGACAATGATACGCAAGGCTTCGGACATCACCAAACCCAAACAGTCGGCTATTGCCTGACAGGCGGCCTGGGCCCAGACTTTACCGCTTGATCCTTGAGTGCCCATTGCAATGATTCGATTTCGTAACCTGTTGTTCATCCTGCTGAGCGTGTTTTCGCTGGCTGGCGTTGCTCGCGCCGATGCGCCAGTAGTGACCTGGCCGGAAGGTTGGCAAGTCGAAGAAGTGCCTGAATCGGCGTCGGGGGTCAGTCGCCAGCGTGCGGTGAAAAATGATCGGGATGGATCGCCGCTCATGGTCATGGAGTTGACCATGAGCCCGGTGCAAAGCGATCACCAGGTAAACCTCGAGGGCGTATTGCTGGAGATGCGCAAGTCGGTTCAAAAAGACTTCTTTCAGGGCGGGTATCAAAGTGTCTGTACGCGCATTCATTCCACTACCTTGAGTCGATTGGCCGCGTTGGAAACAACCTGCACCATCACGCAAAACGGCCGGCATGTGCTTTCGCAAACATTGGTGGCCGCGGTGGATGCCGATAAGGCCTATGTTCTTTCCTACGCAGGGCAGGCCGAAGCTTATAAGGCGAGCCAGGATGAAATAGACGCAGCCCGTAACAGCTTGAAACTTTAGTCAGCGACAGTGCTTTTTCGATGCATGAAGAAAATTTTAGATATCCAAATGGATTAAGCACAAAGTTGGTGGCAGTCAGGTAATTGTGCGGTGTCCGCCCGGGGTTTTAGATGGCCCATGAAAAAGCCCTGCACGAGCAGGGCTTTTTTTGTTGCCGCGAGAGTTAGCCGCGCAGCCAGGAATCAACGGTGGCTGCACCGTACTGTTCTTTCCAGGCTTTCAGGCCGCGGTGGTTGCCGCCCTTGGTTTCAATCAGCTCGCCGGTGTGCGGGTTCTGATAAACCTTGACCACACGGGCACGGCGGGTTTTAGGTGCTGCCTGCTGCAGGCCGGATTTTGCCGGGTTAGGGTCGAGAATGGCGATGATGTCGCGCAGGCTCTTGCCATAGGTTTTCATCAAGCCCTGGAGCTTTTCTTCGAATTCGATTTCTTTCTTGAGCCCGGCATCGTTCTTCAGGGATTCCAACTGCTTGAGCTGTTCTTGAAGGGCCTTTTCGGCTGCACGAAATTCAGCGAGTCTGGACAATATCTTTACTCCAATAGTGTGTTTGGCTGATACCAACCGCAAACAAAGCTATAAGCCAAGAGCCTTGAAGCGACTCGGTGATAGTGGCTCACCTGCCAATTTAGCGCAGGCATGAAAAATTGTAGTAGTTAATTGGCCAAGAGTAAATCCTGTCTTTTTCTTCATGTAACGTCAGTAGTCTTTTGATTCAAAATGGTGCGGCTAATCGTTTGTTTTGGCGATTAAATCTGCGAGTTAATGGTCGCTTAATGCACTAATGAATTCCGCGCCGGGCATGGGTTTGCCGAACAGATAACCTTGCAGGAAGTTGACCTGATGAGCGCTCAGGTAATCACTCTGCTCGCGGGTTTCGACACCTTCGGCCACCAGGGCAAGGTCGAGTTTGACCGCCAGTTCGATGATGCTGTCAAGTAGGTGGCTAGTGAGTGTATCGATGCCGATCATGGCGACAAAACTCTGGTCGATTTTCAGGAAATCGACATTGAACTGCCTTAGGTAGCCAAGGCTCGAGTGGCCCGTGCCAAAGTCGTCGATGGCGATTTTCACGCCCAGTTCGCGGAGTTGCTCGAACAGTTGCAGGGTGATGGCCGTGGGCTCGATCAATTCGCGCTCGGTCAGTTCCAGTACCAGATGGATCGAGCCTGGTTCGAACGCATCGAGAAACTCGCGGCAATCCTTGACCAGTTCCAGGTCCTGGCAATGGCTCGCGGTGATGTTGATGCCAATGTGAAACGGCTTGTTGAAACTGGCCGATAGCGGTGCGAGCAGGGCGGCGGTTTGTCTCATCAGTGAGCGGGTCATCGGTACGATCAGCCCGGAGTGCTCGGCAAACGGAATGAACAGATCCGGACGCACCAGGCCTTCCTTTGGATGTTGCCAGCGCATCAGCACTTCAGCGCCGGACCAGCTTTTGTTGTCGCCCTGCACCACGGGCTGGAAATACGGAATGAACTCTTTAGCTTCCAGTGCCCGCTGCATTTCATAGGTGGGTGACGATGAGCGCTTTTGCAGGAAGTGACTGATTGCCCCGGCAATCACGCCGAAGAAAATCAGCAGGCTGAACAGCGGCGGATATTCGCTTCTCATGTAGCGCCAGGTTTCACCTTCGGGGAAACCGGCTTCCACGGCAAACGCATAGTGCCCGGAGGTCAGGCGACTTTGCGCAACGGGCAACTCAGGCGTAGCGCCGGTATGAAACTTGCCGTCGGCGGACAACCAGTTCGGGCCAACTTGCAGCAACAGCAAGGTCTTGCGGCCGATCAAACGCAGGATATTGCTCAAGTGATAACCATCGAGGGTCGTCAGCGCGCCTTTATTTCCTTCGCTCAGGCGGTACACCAGCAAGGCGGTGTTGGGCGTTACCTGATTGCCGCTCATGAGCCATAAGGCGCCCTGGGTGTAGTCACCGGGGTTGACCGTCTCCTGGTAGTCGCCGAACAGAGAGCTGCAATAGAGGTTGTTGTCCCACACCAGACTGGTGGAACGCACGAAGGGGCGGCGAGTGACCTGCTCGCGCAGGGCCAGTTTGACGTCACTGCAACTTTGCCCCGCCAGCGGCAGCAATTCACGAGCGGCCTGGGCATTGTTGTCGAGCATCAGGTCGAACTGGCGAATCGCTTCTTCGGCGGTTTGCTGGGTGTCTTGTTGGAGCGCACGCCCTGCTTGCATGTAAAGAATGGCGGCCCCCAGCAGCACCGGGAGCAAGCCACTGATCAGGGTGATCGCAATTTTTTTTCTGCGACTGCGGGTTTTGGTTTTCAACGGCATTCGCGAGTCCTGTCACGAAGAAGTAAGGCTCTCAATTGACGGCGGGGCAAACGCCTCCCATGAAGAGTTCGGGTACGGGCCATGATAGTTGGCCGTTGGCGGTTATGCCGCTCAATGCAAGTCAAGGCTTTCGGCCAGCTTGATAAAGGCCAGCGTCGCGGGTGATGCCTGGCGTCGATCGAGTACCGCCAGGCCGACCTGGCGCAACACGGCCGGCGACAGCGGTTTCTTCACCCAGCGGCGGTCAATCTGATCGGGCAATGAACCTTCGGCAACCACCGTTACCCCGTCGCCACGAGCGACGACATCCAGGGTGCTGATCAACTGCGAGCAGCGATAACGGATGTTGGGCGTCAGTCGGGCCGCTGTGAACAGGCGTGAAACCAGCTCCGAAGAACCGGCCTCGGTCAACACGAACGGGAAATCGCACAGGTTCTTCAGGCTCAAGCTGTCGTGATTCGCCAACGGGTGTCCAGCGGGCAGCAGCGCGACCATCTGGTCCTCAATCAACGGGACCGTGTCGAAACGCTCCTCGGGCAACACCACAAAGCCGATGTCGATCCGTCGTTCCTCCAGCCACTGGAGCACCTGGCGGTCAGGGCCTTCGTCGATATGCACCTCGATGCCGGGATGGGCGGCGCGGTACTGCTGCAGAATCAACGGCAGCAATTTGATCGACGAGGTCGGGCCGAAGGAGCCGATGCGCAGCGTGCCGCGTTTCATGCCCCGTGCATCGGCCGCTTCCTGGCGCAGGGTGTTGGCCAGGCCGAGCATCGCCCGGGCGCGCAGCAACAACTGCTGGCCAATGTCGCTCAGTTCGACCTGGGATTGATGCCGGCGCAACAGTTCGACACCCAACTCCAGTTCCAGGGACTTTAACGCATGGGAAACCGCCGATTGGGAAATACCCAGGCGATTGGCCGCAGCCGTGAAGCCGTGGAGTTCGGCCACCAGGGAGAAAATCTCCAGCTGAGTGAGGGTCATGAGTGTTTGCTCATTTTACGATGACTGGGTATTAGCCGAATGATACGGCATCTCTTCACTATCCGGTCCTGGAATCCATGACGATCTGTGAGCAAAGCCTGTCAAAACCCTCGGATCGGCCGGTGTATCTGAAACTGGCGGCGGTCACCATGGTGTGGGGTGGCACCTTCGTCGCCGGGCGCTATCTGGCCGTCGGCCTCAGTCCGCTACTGGCGGCCAGCCTGCGGTTTCTGCTGGCCAGCGTGGCGTTGCTGCTGTTTATACGCATGGCGCGGATACCGCTGGTCCGGCCCAGCCCCCGGCAATGGCTGCAATTGCTTTTGCTTGGCTTTTTCGGGATCTTCTTTTACAACCTGTGCTTCTTTTATGGCCTGCATTACATCAGCGCTTCACGGGCGTCCTTGATCGTGGCGCTGAACCCGGCGGTGATCGGCCTGGCTTCCTGGCTGTTGTTCAAGGAGCGCTTGAACCGGGCCAAAGTCGCCGGCATCGCGATCTGCATGACGGGCGCGAGCATGGTGATCGTCAGTCGCGACCCGCAACTACTGGCCGGCGGTGCCGGTGCCTGGCTCGGTGATCTGTTGATTTTCGGCTGTGTCCTTGGCTGGGGTGTCTACTCGCTGTTCTCCAAAGAACTGAATCACAGCCTGGGACCGGTACAAACCGTGACCTGGTCGATCCTGCTGGGCACCGGCATGCTCTGGGTCACCTGCATCGCGCGCGGTGAGGTGAGTGTCGCCGCCATCGCCCAGCTCGGTGCGCAGCAATGGTTGAGCCTTTTGTACCTGGGCGTGCTGGGTTCGGCGCTGGCGTACATCGGCTACTACGACGGCATCCGCAAGATCGGTGCGACCCGTTCCGGGGTGTTCATTGCCTTGAACCCGTTGACGGCGGTGATCCTCGGCGCGCTGCTGCTGGATGAGCCGCTGACGCTGGCCATGTGCCTGGGTGGCGGGTTGATACTGGCGGGGATTTTCCTCTGCAACAAACCCCTTGCGCGGGCATGGAAAAAGGGGATTTGATACAGAAGGCGGACAAATCGATTTACGCTGTGTAGAATCCGGTTACGCATACAATAATAATCGTCTTCTGGCAGCAGAAGCCTCGCCCGCAAGAGCCTTGGGTCGACAATGAAGATATTCGGGTTTCAACTGATCTACGGTGACTTTCTCGCCCGCAGTGTGCGGGGCATCTCCTGTGCGCCACCCACCGGTCTCAGCATTGTTTACAACTAACCTTTGTTAATTGATAAAAAATGATGAGGCGCCGACCATGGCAGATTTATACGAAAACCCAATGGGCCTGATGGGCTTTGAATTCATCGAGCTCGCATCGCCGACCCCGAACACCCTGGAGCCGATCTTCGAGATCATGGGTTTCACCAAGGTGGCGACCCACCGTTCCAAGGACGTGCACCTGTACCGCCAGGGCGCGATCAACCTGATCCTCAACAACGAACCTCACAGCGTGGCCTCGTACTTCGCGGCCGAGCACGGTCCGTCGGTGTGCGGCATGGCGTTTCGCGTCAAGGATTCGCAAAAAGCCTACAAGCGCGCCCTGGAACTCGGCGCCCAGCCGATCCACATCGAAACCGGCCCGATGGAACTGAACCTGCCGGCGATCAAAGGCATCGGTGGTGCGCCGCTGTACCTGATCGACCGTTTCGGCGAAGGCAGCTCGATCTATGACATCGACTTCGTGTTCATCGAAGGTGTGGACCGCCATCCGGTCGGCGCCGGCCTGAAGATCATCGATCACCTGACCCACAACGTGTATCGCGGTCGCATGGCCTACTGGGCCAACTTCTACGAGAAGCTGTTCAACTTCCGCGAAATCCGCTACTTCGACATCAAGGGCGAGTACACCGGCCTGACCTCCAAGGCCATGACCGCACCCGATGGCATGATCCGCATCCCGCTGAACGAAGAGTCGTCCAAGGGTGCCGGGCAGATCGAAGAGTTCCTGATGCAGTTCAACGGCGAGGGCATCCAGCACGTTGCGTTCCTGTCCGATGACCTGATCAAGACCTGGGACCACCTGAAAAGCATCGGCATGCGCTTCATGACCGCGCCGCCGGAAACCTACTACGAAATGCTCGAAGGCCGTTTGCCGAACCACGGCGAGCCGGTGGGGGAACTGCAGGCGCGAGGCATCTTGCTGGACGGATCGTCCGATTCGGGCGACAAGCGTCTGCTGCTGCAGATCTTCTCGGAAACCCTGATGGGGCCGGTGTTCTTCGAGTTCATCCAGCGCAAGGGCGACGACGGTTTCGGCGAAGGCAACTTCAAGGCGCTGTTCGAATCCATCGAGCGTGACCAGGTGCGTCGTGGTGTTTTGTCCACGGACTAAGCCGATGTAAAAAAACCGGTCGTTGACCGGTTTTTTTTGATCAAAAGATCGCAGCCTTCGGCAGCTCCTACAGGGAATGCAAACCATGTAGGAGCTGCCGAAGGCTGCGATCTTTTGCGTTAAGGCCTGCGCTGGCGTACCAGATGCTTGAACCCTTCGAACACCAGCACCAGCACCGCCATCCAGATCGGGATGTAGGTCAGCCATTCGCCAGCCTTGATGCTCTCTCCCAACAGCAACGCCACACCCAGCAGCAACACCGGTTCGACATAGCTCAACAAGCCGAACAGGCTGAACGGCAACAGGCGACTGGCAATGATATAGACCACCAGTGCCGATGCGCTGATCACGCCGAGCATGGGGATCAACAGCGACAACCATGGGTGCTGTTCAAACACACCAAAACCTTGCGCGCCGCTCTGGACGAACCAGAACGCCACCGGCAGGGTCAATGCCATGTCCAGCCACAAGCCACCGAGGTTGTCCGCCGCCAGCCGTTTGCGCAGGACGAAGTAGGCCGGATAACCCACGCAGACCAGCAAGGTCGCCCAGGAAAACCCACCGACCTGATACACCTCGTTGACCACCCCCAGGCAGGCGAATACCACGGCAACTTTTTGCAGATAGGACAGGCGTTCGCCGTAGGCCAGGCGACCGGTCAAGACCATGGTCAGCGGCAGCAGGAAATAGCCGAGGGATACATCAAGGCTGTAGCCGTTCAACGGCGCCCACATGAATAGCCACAATTGCACGCCGAGCAGGGCCGAGGAGGCGATCAACGCACCCATCAGTTTCGGATTGGCCATGGCGCGCCGAACGATCTCCACCACGCGTTTCCATTCCCCGGACACCACCATGAACACGGTCATGCACGGGACGGTCAGCAGCATGCGCCAACCGAAGATTTCCACGCCGCTCAAGGGGGTGAGCAGCGACGTGTAGTAATACATGACGGCAAACAGCACCGAGGCTGAAACCGATAGAGCGATACCTTTAGACAAGCTGTCCTCGCGTGATTTTGAGTGAGATTTAAACGGGCGCAGAGGATACGTGGTTTTTCAGGCGAATATTGACCGATCAATCAACACGGACCAACTGTGGGAGCGGCGGTGCGACGATTCGACTTGCTCGCGAAAGCGGTGGGTCAAACAACATTGATGTGGCTGACACTCCGCCTTCGCGAGCAAGCCCGCTCCCACATTGGTTTTCTATTTCTTCAGGTACTGCGCGGTGTACGCCCCGACACAAAATGGCTCACATCATTGAACCCCGGTGTCGACGCATGCCCCGGTGTCACCAGCGAATCGATGAACGCCTCATCCTCGGCCGTGATCTTCACCGCCTGCGCCTTAGTGTAGGCGTCCCATTGCTCCTCCGTGCGCGGCCCGACAATGGCCGAGGTCACGGCGCTGTTGTTCAGCACCCAGGCAATCGCGAACTCGACGATGCCGACGCCACGCTGCCGGGTGTATTGCTGGATCTGCTGGGCGATGTGCAAGGACTCGACTCGCCATTCGGTTTCCAGGATGCGTTTGTCCTGGCGTCCGGCACGGCTGTTGGCGTCCGGTTTCACATCCGGCGCGTACTTGCCGCTGAGCACTCCGCGCGCCAGCGGGCTGTAGGGCACCACGCCCAGACCGTAGTTGTGCGCCGCCGTGATCTGCTCGGTTTCAGCCTGGCGGTTGACGATGTTGTACAGCGGCTGGCTGATCACCGGCCGGTCAACCCCCAGTTTGTCGGCCACGCGGATGACTTCGGCGATGCGCCAGCCACGGTAGTTGGACAGGCCCCAATAGCGGATTTTGCCCTGGCGAATCAAATCGCCGATGGCCGAGATCGTGACTTCCAGCGGCGTATTGTGGTCTTCGCGGTGCAGGTAATAGATGTCGAGGTAGTCGGTGCCCAGGCGCGTCAGGCTGGCATCGATGCCGTTGAACAGGTGCTTGCGACTCAAGCCGCTGCGGTTGGGGACGCCATCCACGGGACCGAAGCCGACCTTGGTGGCCAGCACCCATTCATGGCGGCGGCTGGCGATGGCTTCGCCGACGATTTCTTCGGAACGGCCGTTGGTGTAGACGTCGGCGGTGTCGATGAAGTTGATGCCCTGGTCCCAGGCCTTGTCGATGATTCGCAGGGAATCTTCGGCGCTGGTCTGTTCGCCGAACATCATGGTGCCCAGGGTCAGGGTGGACACCTGCAGACCTGAATGACCCAGCGTGCGGTAGCTCATGAGCAAATCCTTTTACCAGTGGGAAAGGCTCAATCAGATACCAAAATTGTTGGACATGGCAAACGAAAAAGATCGCAGCCTGCGGCAGCTCCTACAGGCTGTATGTCATTGCTGTGTAGGAGCTGCCGCAGGCTGCGATCTTTTGATCTTCGCTGATTAGGCGCGCAAGGTACGGGTCATGCGCAACGCCAGCAGACTGCCGCCGACAATCACACCCGCCAACAGGTACAGCGCCGCATCGGTCGAGCCGGTGCTGTCCTTGACCCAACCCACCAGGTACGGGCTGAGGAAGCCGGCCATTTGCCCCATGGAGTTGATCAGCGCCAGGCCGCCAGCCGCGGCGCCCGCACTGAGCAGGGCGGTCGGCACCGGCCAGAACATCGGCAGGCCGGTGAGGGCGCCCATGGTGGCGATGGTCAGGCCGAGAATCGCGATGGCCGGGTTGGCGGCGAAGTTCACCGCGATCAGCAGCCCCAGCGCGCCCATCAGCATCGGCACCACCAGATGCCAGCGACGTTCCTGGCGCAGGTCCGCTGAACGGCCGACGATCAGCATGAACACCGCGGCCAGCAGGTACGGAATCGCACTGAGCCAGCCGATCACCAGGTTATCGCTGAAGCCCAGGTTCTTGATGATCGACGGCAGCCAGAAGTTGATCGCGTACACGCCACTCTGGATGCAGAAATAGATCAGGCCGAAGGCCCAGATCGCCGGGTTCCTGAACACCGCCAGCAGCGAATCGGTCGTGGTTTTCGGCTTGTTCGCCAGATCTTCGGCGTGGTCGGCTTCCAGTACCGAACGCTCGAACGGGGTCAGCCACTTGGCGTTGGCGTAGCTGTCGCTGAGCAGGAAGTAAGCCAGCGCACCGAGGATGACGGTGGGAATGCCTTGCAGCAGGAACATCCACTGCCAGCCGGCGAGACCGCCTTGGCCTGCGCCGAAGTGATTGAGAATCCAGCCGGAGAACGGGCTGCCGAGCAGGCCGGAGACCGGGATCGCCGACATGAACAGCGCCATGATGCGGCCACGGCGGAAGGTCGGGAACCACTGCGAGAGGTACAACACCACGCCCGGGAAGAACCCGGCTTCGGCCGCGCCGGTGAACAGGCGCAGGGTATAGAACTCGGTCGGCGTGGTGACGAACAGCAGGCAGGTCGACAGGGTGCCCCAGGTGATCATCATCAGCGCAATCCAGCGCCGTGGGCCGAATCTGGTCAACGCCAGGTTGCTTGGCACGCCGCACAGTACATAGCCGATAAAGAAGATGCCGGCGCCGAGGCCGTACACGGTTTCGCTGAACTTCAGCGCATCGAGCATCTGCAGTTTGGCAAATCCAACGTTTACCCGGTCGAGGTAGTTGAACAGGTAGCAGATGAAAATGAAGGGGATCAAGCGCAGGGTAATGCGCTTGTAGACGGCATTTTTGTCGTCAGCGATGGCGTCGGACGCTACGGCGCTCTGGGTCATGGCGGCTCTCTCTTTATTATGATTTTTTGCGATGCAAAGGGTAACGTTGATCGCCCAGAGAGTCTCGACCACCCCCAGGGTGGCTGTCTTTGTGCCTGAGCACAGGGTTTGCAACCAAGGCCTGTGCGGGTGAACAACCCGTTCCATCACTGTCTTCAAGGATCACTTGCATGTTTGAACTCGATCACGACCTGGCCCAGGACATCGTCGACCGGGCGATGGCTATCCTGCCGTACAACGTCAACGTCATGGACAGCCAGGGCTTGATCCTGGGCAGCGGCGAGCCGGATCGGGTCAACACCCGGCATGAAGGCGCGCAACTGGTTTTGGCCAATGGCCGGGTGGTGGAGATCGATGCGCAGACAGCGATTCATCTCAAGGGCGTGCAGCCGGGCATCAACCTGCCGCTGATGCTGGACCAGCGTCTGATCGGTGTATTGGGCATCACCGGCGAACCCGAGCAACTGCGCACCTACGCCGAACTGGTGCGCATGACCGCCGAGATGCTGGTGGGCCAGCGCAACCAGCAGGCCGAGCAACAATGGCGGCGCCAGCGCTGCGATGATCTGCTGGCGTTGTTGCTCAGCGAAGCCGGGGATGCGCCGCGACTGGTCGATGAAGCGCAGCAGTTGGGCCTCAAGCCCCAAATGACCCGGGTGCCGTACCTGTTCGAACTGGGACTTGAGCACGCGCCAGGGCAAACCGTCGAGGCCCTCAGCGCCTGGTTGACCAGCCGCCACCCCGACAGTTGGTGCGTGAGCTCGGCCAAGACCTCGTTGCTCTGGTGCCGGCCGGCAAGCCAGACGGTGGAGAACGAGCGCTTGCTGGACAAGCTCGACGGCCTGGGCTGGAACATCCTGCGCATTGCCGTGGGCGGGCAGGCCGATGGCCTTTCGGGCTTGCGGCGCTGCTATCGCCGGGTCGGTGACTTGCTGGCCTACGGGCGCGAGGTGTTGCCGCGCTCGCGATTGCTGACGCTCAACCGCTATCGGCTGCCGGTGATGCTCTGGCGCCACCGCAACGACGACGCCCTCGACGAACTGCTCAATCCGCTGCGCAAGGTCATTGCCAAGGACAACAACGGCCAGTTGCTGGCAACCCTGCGCAGCTGGTGTGAACACGACGGCCAGAGCCAGGCCTGCGCCGATGCACTGGGCATTCACCGCAACAGCCTGCGCTATCGCATGGAGCGGATTGCCGAGCTGAGCGGGGTTGATCCGTTGCGGCTCGACGGGATGCTCGCGCTGTATCTGGGGGTGCAACTGCTGCCCCAGACAGACACCCAACCATGAATCACGCAATTCCCCTGTGGGAGCGGGCTTGCTCGCGAAGAGGCCATCACATCCAACATCAATGCTGATTGACCCACCGCTTTCGCGAGCAAGCCCGCTCCCACAAAAGGCCGGTACTTTGTGGAAATGAACAATAATCCTCAACACCGCTTGTGCAGCGGCCCGGCGTTATTGTTCATGGCGGCTGGCAGCATGTGGGCATTGGAACTGGAGAATTCCCATGAAAATCGTGATCGCCCCCGATTCGTTCAAGGACAGCCTCAGCGCCCAAGGCGTGGCCGATGCCATTGCATTGGGATTGGCCCAGGTCTGGCCTGATGCGCAACTGATCAAATGCCCGATGGCCGACGGCGGGGAAGGGACTGTCGAGTCGATCCTGGCGGCGTGCGATGGCGAACTGCGCCGCAATGAGGTGCGCGGGCCTTTAGGGGCTACGGTGAATGCCGCTTGGGGCTGGTTGCCCGATAGCCACACCGCGATCATCGAAATGGCCGAAGCCAGCGGGTTGCAGTTGATCCCTCTGGCTCAGCGTGATGCATGCATCAGCAGCACCTTCGGGACCGGGCAATTGATCCGCGCCGCGCTGGATGCCGGTGCGCAACGGGTGATCCTGGCGATTGGCGGCAGTGCGACCAACGATGGTGGCGCCGGTGCAATGCAGGCGTTGGGCGTGAAATTGTTGGATGCCCAAAACCAATCCCTGCCGCCGGGCGGTTTGGCGTTGGCGCAATTGGCACGCATCGACCTCAGCAACATCGACCCGCGTTTGGCCGATGTGCGTTTCGACATTGCCGCAGATGTGAATAATCCACTGTGTGGGCCACACGGCGCCTCGGCGATTTTCGGTCCGCAAAAAGGTGCGTCGCCCGAGCAGGTCGAGCAATTGGATCGTGCCCTTGGACACTTTGCCGAACACTGCGCCAACGTGTTGGAAAAAGACGTGCGCGACGAGCCGGGCAGTGGCGCGGCGGGCGGTTTGGGGTTTGGGGCGAAGGCGTTTTTGGGGGCGCAATTCAAGGCCGGTGTCGAGGTGGTGGCCGAGCTGGTAGGCCTGGCTGATGCGGTAAAAAACGCCGATCTGGTGATCACCGGCGAGGGGCGTTTCGACGCACAAACCTTGCGCGGCAAGACGCCGTTTGGTGTGGCGCGCATTGCCCGGCAGCAGGGTGTGCCGGTCATCGTTATTGCCGGTACGCTGGGCGAGGGTTATCAGGCGTTGTACGAACATGGTATCGACGCCGCGTTCGCTTTGGCGAGCGGGCCGATGACCCTGGAGCAGGCCTGTGCCCAGGCGCCGCGTTTGCTGCAAGAGCGCGCGAGCGATGTGGCGCGGGTTTGGCGGGTGGCTGTTCGCCGTTAAAGCAAAAGATCGCAGCCTTCGGCAGCTCCTACAGGGAATCGCAATTCAAATGTAGGAGCTGCCGAAGGCTGCGATCTTTTGATCCTATGTACCTACCCCCGTGGATCAATCTGATCCAGCACCCGGTTCGCCGTGATCTCCGCCAGCATCACGCTGTTGGAAATCCCCAGCAGGGCATTGCGCGATCCACCGTCCAGATGATCCACCAACTGGTGGACCATCACGTCGACTGACGCCAGCGTTTCCACCAGATACACCATCAGGGTTTCGGCCGTGGCTTCTGGGTTCACGGTGAACAGTGAACCGGGAGTACGCGGCGTGGCTTTGATGTCGGCAATCGAGGGGAAGTGAAAGGCGAGGGCACGTTCGGCGGCCTCGTTGAGTTTTTTTGAATCGGGTTCATAGGGGGATGTCGGATCGGTGTCCGGCGGGTTTGGCGTTACTTTGAACATATGCTGAGTTGTCCTAATGATGTGTCAACCCTCCGGCTGCTAAACGAAGAGGGTGGCAACTGCACGCAGGTTAGCAGACCGGAAACTCAGCAATCCGGCGCGCTCGAGAGCGCCCTGCGTACAGCTACCATCAAGCACAGGCAACAAAAAGACCTGCATGACAGATGCACGCACAACTGAGTTAACACAGGCTGCTAAACCCGATCACTGACAATCAGTGACGCGAATCAAGTTACCGATGGCCCCCCAGGCGCACAAGCCGGCGGATTCTGGCGTAACCGTAGGCAATGGCGCAAGGTCTTGTAGCTTGCATGAAGTAACCTTAAACACCTTTAAACAGGCGCCCGTGGCTGGCTTGTTTCGCGATTTGAGATAGGGTTGAGGCAAGGAATACGCGCCACAGGAGAACGCCATGCGCTACTCAGCCTTGACCCAACGAATCGCCGGTGACGGAGCGGCGGCCTGGCAGATTCACGATCGAGCGCTGGCGCTGCGCGAGCAGGGTGTCGATGTCTTGCTGCTGTCGATCGGCGACCCGGATTTCGACACCCCACAACCCATCGTCCAGGCCGCGATTGGCAGTTTGCTGGCCGGCGACACGCATTACCCGGCGGTGCGCGGCAGCCAGGGCTTGCGCGACAGCATCGCCCGGCATCATCGCCAGCGCAGCGGCCAGGCAGTGGATGCGAGGCACGTGATCGTCTTCCCCGGGGCGCAGTGCGCGGTGTATTCGGTGGTGCAATGCCTGCTCGATCCGGGGGACGAAGTGCTCGTCGCCGAACCGATGTACGTGACCTACGAAGGCGTGTTCGGCGCCTGCGGGGCGAAAGTGGTGCCGGTACCGGTGCGTTCGCAGAACGGCTTTCGAGTCGATCCGGCGGATGTCGCGGCACTGATCACGCCGAACACCCGCGCGATGTTGCTCAACAGCCCGAACAACCCCTCCGGCGCCAACCTGCCGCTGACGACCTGGAAAGCACTGGCCGAATTGTGCATTCGCCATGACCTGTGGTTGATCAGCGACGAGGTCTACAGCGAACTGCTGTTCGAGGGCGAACACATCAGCCCCGCGAGCTTGCCGGGCATGGCCGAACGCACGGCGACGATCAATAGCCTGTCGAAGTCCCACGCCATGAGTGGCTGGCGGGTGGGGTGGGTGATCGGGCCGCAAACGCTGTGTGAACATTTGGTGAATCTGTCGTTGTGCATGCTGTTCGGCATTCCGGATTTCATCCAGAACGCCGCGCAGTTGGCGCTGGATGAAAACCTGCCGCAGGTGGCGCTGATGCGTGAGGAATATCGCCAGCGTCGCGACCTGGTGTGCGCCAGCCTGGATCTGTGCCCTGGCATCCGGGCGATTCGCCCCGATGGCGGGATGTTCGTGATGGTCGACGTGCGTCAGACCGGGTTGTCGGCCCAGCATTTTGCCGAGCGATTGCTGGACGGCTATGGCGTGTCGGTGCTGGCGGGCGAAGCCTTCGGGCCGAGTGCGGCGGGGCATATTCGCCTCGGCCTGGTGGTGGACCAACTGAAGCTGGCGGACGCCTGCCGACGTATTTCCTTGTGTGTGACGGACTTGCTCGAGGGGCGGCGGGCCTGAGGTTTTTCACCCCGGCCTGAGCGCTGAACGTGCGATCCAACCCCGTCTGAACCTGTTCCAGCCGTGCAAAAAAAGTGCGGATACCTGTCAACTTTGACAGTATCGCGTTGCTAAAAACTGCCGTTTAATTCGCTCAAGGTCCAGTTACCGAGCAGAGCGAAGGGACAGTGCTGCGCTTACCCGATGTCTCGATCTGCCAGACAGGCTTGGTGGCCATTGCGTGCGCAAAGGTCGAAGTGTTGTTCATGGGAGAACGATGTCATGGCGAGTTACGGCAGCAAGCAAATATTACCCGCATGGAGTCAACGCGAACCTGGGCGCAATGGGCCATTGGAGTTCGTCAAACCGGATGTCAGTACCGTAACGCTGCCTGGAAACCCGCCAGGCCTCTTCCCTCGGGCTTCACTGGATGCCGGAATCCTGTTGCAGGTTACAGCCTGGGCGACACTTCCACCTGATGGTGAAACCGAAACCGTGACACTTCAGATTGCGCGGGTCGGCAGTGATGAATACGAAGATGTTGCGAGTGTCAACTACACCGAAGGTACGTCCTCTTTCCCTTTGCCGATCACCCTCCCGGCTGACTTTCTGTTGAAAGATGAAAACGAGGGGGCATTCAAGATCCGTTATCAACATGTTAACTGGGTTGGGACGCCTGCCGAGTCGGAGGATGTTCCGGTCTTTATCGACAAGACCCCGCCTAACGGTACAGCGGCACCTGGCAAGATTACATTTTCAATTACGCCGCCCTTCACCGAGAACAATCTTGCCGGGTTGACGGACGTTGATGGCACCATCCCCACCTGGACAGGGGCAGCGGAAGGTGACCAGGTGGCCTTTGCCTGGATGAAGGACCGGTTGCCCGAAGACCCGGATTTAATCGTACCAATTGGTGTGGTCGAGTTGGGGGCGGACCGAAAGGTGAAGTTCCCGGTTGCCCTCATTCGCTCACTGGGTGACGGTGGGTTCTGTGGTGGCTATACCATTTTCGACAAGGCGGGTAACCGCAGCAGGATTTCGTTGTATGACTTGATCCCTGTCGCGCTCGGCACCCTTCCGCCATTGCCCTATCCAGCACCGAGTGTGCCGGAAGCGGTCCCCAAAGGTTATGTCGATCGAAACGACGCGCTCCAGGGCGTTCACGTCGAGTTCCCCAGCATCCTGCATGCGAAAAGTACCGATGAGGTCGAGATCATTTGGGATGGGGTAGCGTTGGCTTATCGCACACCGATCGGTTCCAACCCGGGTAGTACCATCAGTATCGGAGTGAACTGGGAGCACATGCGTGATCGGTACGGCGCCGCGACAGGGGCTGTTTCCACCCCCATTGCATACAAGTTGTACCGCGGCATACTCGAACTGGGCGGCGAGTCCGGCACGGTGATGGTCAACTTCGAAACCACAGGTCCTGGCAACCCCGATCCGTGGCCCGGCAACCCGTTGTTGCTGCCGCTGGATGTGTTTGGTAAGTCAAACGTTGCCAACAAATTGGTTGCCAGCGATGAGGACGAGCTCATCGAAGCGGTGATCGAACTGGTCGCTCCCATTGCCGATGACGACGAATATCAGGTGCTGTGGAATGGCGTTCCTATTGGCGCACCCTACGTCATTGATACCACCAGCGATAATGCTGGCGATGAGATTCCAATCGAACTGGATTGGGACGTGATCCGCCGGCAAGGCAACAATGCGAAAATGCCGGTGACGTATTCCTTGTCCAATCCTGCCATCGCCAACCCTCAAGGGCCCAAGAACCCAACCGAGGTTGAAATCGAGTTCCTGACGGTGGACTTGCCGGTTGCCGAGCCACAAAACCTCGTCGGCACAACCACCAAACGATTGACCTGTCTCTCGCTGCATACAGAGGCCGGCAAGATGGGCTTTCAATATCGGATTCCGCCTAGCGACTATCTCAAGGCAGGGATGATGGTTGAGGTCGAGTGGAAGGCTTACACCACATACGCCTCTCCAGTACCGGTTACAGCCGCTGGCAAGAGAGCCACGCTGGGTCCGGTCACGGCCGATCAGGAGGTGAATGGCTTGATGTGGTTGATCGAGCCTTATGACACTCATCTGCTGCCGACCTGGGGAGGCCCCACTGATCAGGAAGGTAAGGGCGAAGTGATTTACACCCTTGAAGTCGACGGTGTAGCCGTCCCATCGCCAGCATCAGACACACGGGTGGTGCTCTCGGCGGGATCGGGAACTTGTCTCATTCCGTAAATTGAAAACGGGCAGGAGCAAACCCTCGGTGGTCCGTGTCATGGGACACGGACCCCTCGCGCTGGTTTGGCGATGGGCGTCGAAACTGACGGGAAAAATCCTACAAGATCTTAAGGGAACTCCCGCATTTCAATCAGTTGTTACTGGATATTCTGCGTCGTCTTTGTAGGTCGGGTCATCATAGCCTGTAGGGTTGATCCGGGCTTTCTTCGTCCAGAAATCATGGAGCCTGTTATGGCTGGCACGCGTTTGTTCACCTTGAGCCCCCTGTCTCAAATCTTGAGATTGTTGTCCATCGCTCCGCTGATGTTGCTTGGCGAGCATGCTGTATCAGCGACTCGCACGATCAATGCAACAACACTTGATATTGATGGCAGCGCTGCGTATGACAGTTATCGATTGATCAATGCCGCCACGTTGAATGCCAACGGCGCCCGGACACAAGACATTCGAGTCAGCAGTGGTTCCAACTTGAACCTGACCGGCAGTCAAGTGCAGGGCACCGGAAACAACAACGGCGTTCATCTGGATGCAGGCACCGCCACCATTACCGGCAGCGCCATCAGTGCCGAGCGGGTCGGCCTGGCGCTCAGTCACGATGCCGCCAACACCAGGGGCTCTGTCGTGCAAGTGAGTGGTAGCACCATCACCGGTGGGCAAAGCGGTGCTTCGGTCAATGCCATGAGCACACTGACACTGACCGGCAGTACAGTGACGGGGGGCAGCGCAGCGGGCTTGCGTTTGTTCAATGGCACGGTCAATGCCAATGACAGCACCATTGTCGGTGGCAAGAACGGTGTTCAAATCAATTTCGATCCGGCGATCAATGCTCCCGGCACACTGAATCTGAATGGCTCTCACGTCATCGGGCGCAACGGCTCGGCCATTATTGTCGATACCCTGAACGCCGGGACTGTATCGGCCGATATCGCTGTACTCAATGGCTCGACCCTGACGGGCAGCAATGGCGTACTGATGGAAGTCGTCAGCGGCGCTGAAGGTAATCTGCGTGTAGGCAACAGTCATCTGGTCGGCGATATCGTTGCCGATGGCAGCAGCACCGCCAATGTAACCCTGGAAAACTTCGCAACCCTGACCGGACGCCTGGAAAACGTGCAGAACCTGGCGGTCAACAGTGATGCCCGATGGATAATGGTCGGCGATGGCAGTGTTGAAAACCTGGCCATGAATGGCGGCGGCGTACAGTTCGGCAACCCTGGGGAATTCTTCAAGCTCTCTGTGGGAACGTTGTCGGGCGAGGGCGGTACGTTCTACATGCACCACGACTTCACCACCGGCCAGATCGATACCCTTACAGTCACCGGCAACGCCAGCGGCAACCATGTGATCGCGCTCGACAGCAGCGGCACTGAACCGCGGGCACCGGCATCGACCGCCGTCGTTCATATCGGCTCGGGGGATGCAACGTTCAAACTGGCCGGCGGTGCCGTCGACCTCGGTGCGTTTTCCTACGACCTGATCAAGCAGGGCGAAAACGACTGGTATCTGAATACGGCTACAAAAACCATCAGCCCGGGCACCCAATCGGTGATGGCGCTGTTCAATGCCGCGCCTACTGTCTGGTACGGAGAACTCAGCACTTTGCGCAGTCGCATGGGCGAAGTGCGCATGGACAACGGCAAGGCCGGTGGCTGGATTCGGGCGTACGGCAACAAGTTCGATGTCAGTGCCAGTTCCGGTGTGGCCTACCAGCAAACCCAGCAGGGGCTGTCGTTCGGTGCCGATGCCCCCTTGCCGATGGGTGACGGCCAGTGGTTGGTGGGACTGCTGGGTGGTTACAGCAAGTCCGACCTGGACATGACCCGTGGCACCAGTGGCACGGTTGATAGCTACTACCTGGGCGCCTACACCACCTGGCTGGATGAGCCGAGCGGGTACTATTTCGACGGCGTGCTCAAGTTCAACCGCTTCCAGAATGAATCCGACGTGCGACTCAGCGACGGCACAAAAGCCAAAGGTGACTACAACAACAATGGTGTCGGTGCGTCGCTCGAATTCGGCCGACATATCAAGTTGGCTGACGACTACTTTATCGAGCCCTATACCCAACTGTCGGGTGTAGTCGTTCAGGGCGCCAGTTACACCCTGGACAACGGCTTGTCCGCTGAGGGCGATCGCGCACGCTCCTTGCTCGGCAAGGTCGGTGCCACCGCCGGACGCAATTTCAACCTGGGTGAAGGCAAAGTCGTGCAACCGTACCTGCGGGCGGCTTATGTGCACGAGTTCGCTGAGAACAACGATGTTGAGGTCAATAACAACCCGTTCAAATCCGATCTTTCCGGCTCCCGTGGTGAGCTGGGAGCGGGGATCGCCATGACCCTGAGAGGCAAGGTCTCAGTGCACGCCGATTTTGATTACAGCAACGGCAATAAAATCGAGCAGCCTTGGGGTTTCAACCTTGGTGCGCGTTACAGCTGGTAATTAAACTTCTGAAGTAGCCAGCAATTACTGTCGAGTGCTGTCATTGATGACGGTACTTGGCGCTCCCGAAAACGGAGCTGAGTGTTGATTGCGCTCGGGGCTCTTTGACTCTGTGAGTCTCCAGCGCTTGTCACCCGGCGCAGGAGATATCCATGTCATCAGAGCAAACCGTTGTGCCGCTGCCGCCACCGACCACAGACCCTGCGCCCTTGAGCAATATCGAAGGCGGGGAAACCAATCTGTTGCACCGAACGGCCTGGAGTGATTCGAGCAATCCACTCAAGGTGTGTTTCGATCCATGGGATAACTCGCAACCGTCCGAGAAGGATCCGGAGTCAATCCAGATCCTCCTCAACGACGTTGAAATCACTCGCAAGGAATGGACGGCGCCTATCCATCCCGACGATCTTTATGTTGCCATCAGTGCAGACAAGCTCCCCTCGGGTGTACACGAACTTCGCTATATCGTGACGATCTGGAGTGGAACGCCTCATGAGTCGGATCCGGTCACC
Organism: Pseudomonas sp. IT-P258; assembly: GCF_949767825.1. Lineage (NCBI taxonomy): Bacteria > Pseudomonadati > Pseudomonadota > Gammaproteobacteria > Pseudomonadales > Pseudomonadaceae > Pseudomonas > Pseudomonas sp. IT-P258. The sequence continues at coordinate 154,016 of NZ_CATKPU010000054.1, forward strand.
ATCACCATCGATAAAACCCCGCCTGTAGTCGCGACGTCCAGCAAGCTGGTTTTCCCTTCCGATGTACTTCCGCCCAACGCCATTACCGCCGCCTACCTGGCCGACCTGCGCATCAGGATCAGGTGCTGGCAACCGTGCCCGATTACTCCGTGAAAAAAGTAGGTGACGTGATCACCTGGTATTGGGAGCTGTCTCCCGGCGGCCGGGAAGTGGCAGGCTCGAAGACGCTTGCGCTCAGTGATGTGGGGCAGCCGGTGCAGGTCAGCTTTGCGGGGGATTTGCTTCGCAAGGCCAATGGCGTTTTTTATGCGACTTATCGGGTAAGTGACCGAGCTGGAAACGAGTCTGTTCTGTCCGTGGACGAAAAGCTGGATGTCAATATCCGCCCACCCATCCCGCGCAAGTTTCCAACCGTCAGGCAGGCGGACAGCACACCGGCAGGCACGGGGATATTGAACCCGTTCAGGGGGACGGCCGGGGTGACCGTGGTGGTGGAAGCATCGGAAGTCGATCCGACGGAAGCGGTGCGGGTTGACTTTATCGGTCTGGGTGGAGAGGAGGGTATCGGTTCGGTGACGGACGTAAGCCCCACTACGTCGGGTGGCCTGGAATTCGCCATTGCGGCGCCTGTCGTTGCCGCCAACATCCCCGTCAGTGGTGATGGGCGCAAGGTCGAAATCTGGTACTGGGCCGGTCATGACCCCCAACATTCAGCGACGTATACGCTGACCATCAGCGAGTTATCCGCCGATGCGCTCGGCTCGATCGAATGCCCCGAGGCTCAGATCGGCTCGCCGGCGACGCTCTCCAAGAGCAAGGTTGCGTCCGACGGCGCCAATATCGAAATCGAGGAGTGGGCTTATCACGAAAGCCAGCATCGAATAAACGTATGGGCAATGGCTTCCGGAGTTCGCACGGATTTCCTGAAGGATGCGCCGGCACCGCTCAATGACAAGGGGATGTTCACCACATCCCTACCCAAGGACTACGTCGCGCCGTTGCCGCTCAACGGCACTTTTACCCTGTATGCCAGCGTCAGCTTTGACCAGGGACATAGCTATCGTACCTTCAAGCCAATGTCGATGAAGCTGGTCACGTGACCATCCACCTCCCTCGTTCCCCGGCAGCAGGACCTGCCGGGCGAGCAGGGTTATTTGTAGGTGATGGTAAAGGCTAGCGATGCGTCCGCCGACCCCGGCGAGACATCGGCCGTTGCGCCGGTCTGATAGTAGAGGGCGTTGAACTCCAGCAGCATGCCGCCGCTGGCCGGAATGGTGCCCTGCATCACATCGGTGTTCAGCATGACAGGCGTGGTGGCATCTCGTCCCAGTATCTGGATGCCGACACCCTTTGCGGTTGAGCCGCTGCCGAGGCTGAACAGGCCCAGGTTCGCATCGATTGTCGTCGAGCCGGCCATGGGCTCCAGGCGAATGTGCGCGGTGGTCACCGTGCCGCCCGGCAGCGGGTCGGAAATACACGAATTCAATGCAATGCTGAAGGGCACCGGATCGGTCGTGTCGCCTTGGCCGGTAAACTGCGCCGTCGACCAATCCCCCAGTTTCACCGGGTCGGCACTCACCGGGTTGGCCGATAACGTGCATTCGGCCTGGGTAACCGAACCGCTCAACGCCAGGCTAAAAGCATCGGGGATATCGCTGAAGGACGCCTTGACCAATTCATGGCCGGTATCCAGCGGCTGTACGCCCTTGCCGATCGGCCCGGTTTTGATCAGTGTCACGACGCCTCTCAATAGTGTGTGTTGCAAAGTAAAAGGCGTATTGAAATCGATGTAGCCACTGAAGGGCACCGAGCTGTCGGGGCCGCTGATTTTCCAGTAGCCGGGCGTAATGCCGTCGTATGGACTGCCAAGGCTGATTTGAGCCGCAACCCCGGCAATGTTGGTTTGCAGTAAGGCGCCCAATGTCCGTCTGCCATTTTTTATCGGCACAGGGCCGGGTACCGGGGCAGCCGCCGAGTCGGCATTGAATGTCAGGCGGGTCAATCCGTCAGTCATGCAGTGGATGGACAATCCGCCACCGGTTACGGTGAAGGGCTGGTCAACCGGGCCTATGGGGTCGCCCACCTGGGCATCTCTGGGGATGTACAGCGAACCCACGTTGGCCACGTAGCGAATAGGCCCGGCGCTGCCGCCCCAACTGCAGGAGCCGGCGGCGTGAGCGTCCTCGAGCGGCATGAGCCCAATGGCGGTTAACGCGAGCAACAGGCCTGGAAGTATTCTGATCGACATACGGTGTTTTATCCTGGCAAAAAAACCACCCGCTGCACCAAGAGGTGCATCGAGCAGGGGTAGGCGAAGGCTTTGGTCAGCGGCACGTCAGGTCTTGAACCCGATAGCCCTGGTCCAGGGGCATATTCTTGACATCAGCGTGCAGCCGGCATTGCTCGGTAGCCGCATTCCCCCAACGCACATCGAAGGTTTGCTGGCCATCGACGGTGCCCAACAGCACTTGGCCGGCCTGGCCGACAACCCCGAGTACTTCGCCAGCGGCGTTGCTGACCTGTGCACCGAACGGCAGCGGTGCGCCCTGGCTGTCACGTGTGGTCAGTAAAAGCCTTTGTACGGTTCGGGCAGGGAAGGTCGCTTTGACCACAGCACCTCGACGGGGTACGACCTGGGTCACGCCGTTTTCGATCTCGACATTCGGATCAAGCTGATTGGTGTCCAGAATCACCCGGTTGACCCGATAAGGCTGCAAGTAAGGAATCAAGGCATAACCACGATCGTTGGTCTTGGCACTCGAAGCGTTCAACAGGCCGACATCGGCGATACCAGGCACATAGGCCAGGCCGCTGGTTTCACCCAGGTAGGGGCCGAATTCGATACCCTCGGCGTGGGCCAACAGTGCGCCAGTGGCGTTGACCGAGAGGTTGTTGTAGTCAGTGCCTTGAGTGATACCTGCGCCGACGCTGGCGAAAGCAGTCTGATAACCCACTGCCAGTTCGGCGGTCTGTTGATGCTGTTCGTTGTTGGACAACGACGCCCGATAGTTGAGTCGATCTCCCTCGCTGCGCCCCGACAGGGATGCCCGTTCATTCATTGATCCACGACTTTCGCGCAGGTCGAATGTGGCGGTCGTCGAGTTCCCGAAGTCCAGCGGGAAGGAAACGCTCAAGCCCAGTTGCCGGTCATTGGACTGCTCATCGTTCAGCGACTGCGAAGCGTAGAGGCTGTAGTTGATCGACTTGTAACGACTGTTGAAGTTGAACTGGAACTGACGTTGCTGATAATCGGATTGCCAGAAATCTTCCTGGGATAACGTCAGGCTCAGCGAGCTGTCGCTAGCAATATTCTGAAACACCGAGGCTTCGAGCAGGCTGCGTCGACTGCCACGAAAACGCTGGTCGGCACTACGTTCACGCACCGCTTCGGTGAAGTCCCGATACCCTTCGGTGGAGTAGCGATAGCCGGCAAAGCGCAGGTTGGTGCGGGTCTCGAAGGTCTTGCCGTATTTGATGGCGTAGCTCATGCCCTGGACATTGCGGCTACTGTTCGTTGAGTCGATGTCGGCCGAGGAGCGTGTGACATCGAGCGAGAGCGCACCGAGGGAACCAAAGTTCCTGCCGACGCCGAACGTACCAGCGCGATAGAATTCATTGGCCATCAACCCGCCATACAGCGTCGAATTCCATCCCGTGCCGGTGGCGAGGGTGCCTTGCCACAGCGAGGTATCATCGGTGGACGACGAGGCGGCGTTGTAACGGCCCAGGCTGGTGCTGTAGCGCCAGACGCCTTCACGCAACAGGTTGCTGAGCGTTGCGTAAGGTTGGGTGAATCGCCGCACCTGACCATCGGCTTCGGTCAGGATGATTTCCAGTTCACCACTGCCACCGCCGATGGTGAGGTCATCGATTTCATAGGGACCCGGGCTGACGTAGCTGGAATAAATCGGATAACCGTTCTGACGAATTTCCAATCGGGCCCGGGTCTGCGCAACGCCGCGCACAATCGGTGCATAGTGCTGCTGAGAGTCGGGCAGCATGCTCATGTCAGAAGCCACCTGAATGCCCTTGATCGGCACACTCTTGAATACGTCACAAGGCGTAAACGTCTCGCCCACGGTCAATTGTGAGTGCATGCCCGGCAGATCACGTTGCACATAGGTATAGGCGCGGGTCCAGCTTCGCTCGCCCTGTGCGTCGCTGCGAAAGGCATTGTTACTGCGCAAGCGCCAGGCACCCAGGTTCAAGCCACTGTTGAGGAACAGGTCCTGGCTGCTGTTGTGGCCTGACGGGTTGCGGCCCTGTTGCGCAGAGACCTGATAATTGATGAACGCCGAGTTGATGCCGTAGTCCCAGCGTTGCGGGTCGACATAGCCGACGACATCCCGGCGCATGGCAATTTGCGGAATGGAGAGGGAAAGCAGCAGTTGCCCGCCGTGCAGTTCGATCAACGCGCCGGGCACCAGGCGCGGCAGATCAACACAGGCATCGGTCAGCGATTCAGTCTCGGCCAGGCTATCGAGCCGGATACCCATGTCCAGCAGTAGTTGCCGTGAAAGACAAGGTGAAAGCCCGTCGCCCTGGGCATTGGCGGTGAACTCTATTTCTCGCTGGTCGAAAAAACTGCGATTGACTTCGATACTGACAAGGTAGCGTCCCGGTGCCAGATCCTGGTTCGCGGAAAGGGTTTTCAAGGCCAGTGCGCCAGCATCGCTGGCATGGTTGTCCAGCTGTCGCATGAACGTCGATTGAAACTCCACGGGCGCATCCGCCAGGGCCGATTTGTTGCCCAGCAGCACTGATCCTGCGCCGGTAAATACGAAAACGTGGAGCAAACGCTGCGCCACGGGCATGCGCCGCTGTGTGTAGAAAGGCATGGTGAGCGTCCGCAAAATTAAGGATCAAGGCCGACCGGCAGCGTCATGGGGGTTGTGTAGCCGCCGTAGTCGGTGATCACGGAAAAGTTCACTTGCATGCCTGGCGCGGGTTTGAGGCCATCGAGTTCAAAGTCCTGGGTCGCCATGGGGGCGGCCATGGGCGTTTCCTTGAGCGTGATGGTCTTGCCGTTGGCGCGCAGTTCGATACGCACGAAAGACACATGGAACGGGCTGGGATTGCTCACTTGCAGGCGAGGTTTGCCATCGATGTGCTGGATCGACCAGCGCAAGTCCTGCAACCGGTCCAGCGGCTTGCTTTTGATTTCAACCGGGCGATAGAACAGCTTGATGCGTGTGCGAAGTGCAATGTTCAACTGGTTGGCATCGCCGGCCTCGAGTTGCGGCAACTCCTGGACATTGAAGTAGAACAGTGACTCGCGGTCTTTGGGCAATGTATTGGGCAGCCCGTTGATCTGCACTTGTTGCTCTTTGTTGGCATTCAAGCGAAACAGTGGCGGGGAGGCGATAAACGGCACCGCAGTGGATTGGTCGTCTGCCGCGGTATTGACCCAGGTTTGTACGGCAAACGGTTTATTGCTTGGGTTTGAAATGTTTAGCGATACATTGCGCTTGTCGCTGTCAAATACCACCCGGGTACTGCTGATCGTTAATGCGGCGTGGCTGTCTGCAACCCATGTAGTCAAAACTCAAAACAGCGCGCAGGAGAAAATCCCACACCTGACCCGGTCGGGATATTTATTGAAACCAAACATAATAAAAAGAACCCTGTATCGAAACGTTGCCTGTAAACAACGGGCCATCAGACCCGTTGCTCTACAACTGGCGCGTGTGATCAGTTGATGTGGAGTGTGAACTCGACATCGGAATCGGCAGGGCCGGGTATTACGGTGGCGGCGGTGGCGATGTACATGGCGGTAAAGTCCATGAGCGTCGGGTTGGTTTCGTCCAGCTGGTAGATGACGGAGGTGTCACCGTTTTCAATGAAGCTGCCACTCGCGTCCTTGATGGCCACGGCAACGCCTTTTGCCGGGGTACCGGTCGGCTTGAGGCCGTAGTGGTTGCCACCGCCGCCGTATACCGAGTTGAAGGTGATGGTGGCGTCGAGCTTGGCGGGGTCCAGCACGCAAGCGGAGCCTGGGGTCACGCGCATCTGGAAGGCGCGCTCACCGGCCACGGTATTGATACCTTTGAAGTCAGTGGAATCGACCCAGCCCAGGGACACCAGATTGCTGACGTTGCCGCTATCAGGGTTGACGATTTCAATGGGGCAGGTAGCGCTGTTGATATTACCGGTGAAGTTGATACGGCCATCGGCGGCGAAGGCCGAAGTGGCGGCCAGACCCATGCCAAGTGCCAGGGGTAGTGCGAACAAAGATGTCTTCATGTAACAAAAATCCTTAGGTTGTTAGTCCGGCGGTTGTAGCGCGAGACAGTGCCGGAATTGCTCACGATGATGTGAGTTGAGGAAGGTGGTGTTGTCTCGGCGGCGGGAGTTTAGATGGGTGGGTGGGGCGGGGGATATGAGAGAACTCTCAGTATTGTGTAGATGGTGTTTTAAGGTGTGTAGTGTTTGAGGAAAGAAAAAGGCCCCCTCTCGAAAGAGGGAGCCAGTCGGTTTTTGTGTTTAGTTAAAGTTGTTTCATTATGTGCTCGGTGATCGAATGTTATTCACCATGGTGCTGATATCGTCAGTTCCCATGGTAGGCTTAACGTCAGCTTGCGCATTAACATCATATCTTGGAGTCGTATTTTTTGTATGAAGTTCTTCCCATCCCCACTGACTGTTACTGCCTCTGCCCTGACCCTGAGACGTACTAGGCACTGGATCAGCCTCGCGAGGTATTTGTGTAGTTTTGGGGCGTCTAGGTGGAGAGACCGTCGTTGCTGGCGGACTTGCACTCGCACCTGGAGCCCCCGGCTGTCCAGGACGTCCTTCCATTCCCGCTGGCCCGGTATCGCCACGAGGCCCTCGAGGCCCTGCATCTCCTTTAGGCCCTGTATCTCCTCTAGGTCCTGTATCTCCTCTAGGCCCTGTAGGTCCTGGATCTCCTTTAGGTCCCCTAACTGCGCCACCATCAGGTCCATCCGGCAAGCTGGCAGTACGCCCATTCCTCGCCGATGGACGACCACGCGCCTTACCAATCCATTTGCCAAGGCCTTTTCGAATCGCTTGTGTGAATGCGGCGGTAAGTCCCAGGTCCAACGAACCCGCGATCAAGGCAGTCCTCCCGCTACTCTCGCGAACCTGCAATTTTTTGTCATTCAAGGCCCTCGCGCCTTCGTAAAAGGTGTAGCCGGAGAGGGCAGCCGTAGCGCTAAAAGTTATACCAGTCGAAATGATGGCTGCCGCGCCAACCGGAGGCGCAACAAATATCAACACGGCGCTGGCCACTAAAGCTGCAGCGGCAAAAATCGTGCCCAAAAGACCTTCTATATTAACTCCTCGGTTGGCATGCCCTGTCGGATCGACAAAGTTGATCGGGTCCCCCGCGCAGTACACATAAGGGTTGATCCCGCCGGCACCGAACGGGCTTAACGAATCGGGGCTATGAAAGCGCATCAGCGTCGGGTTGTAGGCCCGATAGCCCCGGCCCAGCAGGTACCAGCCACTGAGTTCGTCACGCACTTCACCATTGAAACCCAGCAGGCATTTCAAGTCGTCGTCCGGGTTGCGTTCGCCATAGGCGCCATAGACCGCTTTTTGCAGTCCATCCTTTCCACCTTCCGCCAGCACACTGTTTTTGACGTCTGTCATCAGCAGCAGTGTTTGTTCCGGGTCGTTTTGCTCCTGCTGACCCAGAGGCTGGTCGTCGAGGTACAGGTAATCAATCTTCCTGTCGCCCTGTTCGGTGCGGCTCAGGCGATCATCCTGATAAAAACGCAACGTTTCAGCTTGTGCGCCCCGGGTCACGCCCAGAAGATGGTTATGGGCGTCGTAGCGGTACTGGCTGACGTCCTTGCCGTTGCTATCGGTGACGCGCAGCAAACGGCCCTGGGTGTCGTAGTGCAGGGTCTGGCCGTTTTCGTCGTGCAGCAGATTACCGTCCGCGTCGTAGTCGAATTTGCAACTCGACGGGTAGTCGCTGTGGCTGTGGGTGACTTCCACCAATTGACATGGGTCGTCCTCGGCAAAATAGCTGATGGCGTCGTCTCGTGTACCGTCGTCAAACAGCGTGTACACACCGGTCACATTGTCCAGCGCATCAAAATCGAACAACTGCTCCTTGATGGCGTTTTTATAGCGATCCCGGGGCAGGGCAGTGCCATCACAGTTGTAGGCGGTCAGGCGCCCGCGCTGGTCATAACCGAAGGTCTCGTGCAGTTCGCACTGGTCATCCACTTGCAAGTGGCGAACCAGCAACTTGCCGTCGTCGCGGTAGGTCTGGGTGATGGTTTGCTGCGGGTGACCGTCAAGCGCCATCGCGCGGCTGACTTCCCGGCCCTGGTCGTCATAGGCCAGTTCGGTGGTGATGGTTTGCCCGGTGTGGGTGTTACAGGTTGTGGTTTTGTACACTCGCCCCAGATTGTCGTACTCGAAAGTCGCGACCAACCAGCCTTGAGTGAGGCTCTTGAGCCGGGCCTTCTCGTCATAGGCGTAGGTGCAGGTCAATCCTTCGACATCCAGGCGGGTCAGCGGGCGCCCGGTCAGGGTGTAGGTGTAAAGGCTTTCCCATTGTTTGCGGGAATGCTTGTCTTTCCATAACTCCTTGAGCAACTGGCCGCTGCTGTTGTAGTTGAAGGTCAACTCGCCCTGAGTGTTTTGCGACAAGGTCAGTTGCGCACTCTGCGGATCGTAGTTGAAGCTCGACTGCTCGTCCGGGGCAATACTGCCAACCGGCGTGCCCACCAGGCCCGGTGTGTATTCGTAGGTGATTTTTTTGCCACTGGCGGTGATCGCCGTGCTGACCTGAGACTCGCCACCTCGATATTCGAACGACTGAAGACGCGGCCCGACTTTCAACGTGGTCCGGCGTTCCAGGCCATCAAAAGTCTGGGTGCCTACGCTGACCGGTTTTGCATTGACGACCACCTGAAGGTCAATAGGCAGCTCATCGCCACTGTGGTCGGCGTAAATGCGGCGCACTTGGGTGTAGTCGGGCAGTGTCGTGGACTGCAGCCGGGCGAACAGATCGAACTCGAAGCGGGTGGACTCGCCCATTTCGTCGATTTGCTCAACGCAGTTGCCCAAACCGTCATACAGATACTCACGCGAGCTGACGACCTTGTCCTGTGCGTCCAGCGCCTCGATCTTGTCTTCCTTGCCAAACAGGTTGAGCGTCGCGCGACGTTTACCACTGACCGTGATCGGGGCCACGGTACTTTCGGTCCAGCTGCGCAGGGTTTGTGTGGTGGGGTCGACTTCGGTCACCTCTGCCACGCCATCGGCGCCGATAATTTTGCATTCCTGGCCCCAGGCGTCGTATTGACGGTGGCTGGTCAAGGGTTTGTCGACGGCGCCTTCCCAATCGGTGGTGGTCTCGCTGATCAATTGTCCAAGGTTGTTGTAGGTCGCGTTGTAGGTTTCGCGAAACGCCTGGGGGTCTCCGCCGAGGGCATCGGCGTCCTGGCGTTCGACTTTGATCACGCGATTGTAGCCGTCGAGGTAGGTGATGGTTTCTACGCCCTTGATGTCCCTGGCGCTTTGTTTCGCCTGTTGACCCTCGCCGCCATTGGTCAGTGTGTAGGTGTAGGTACGGCTGGCCTTGTAGTTCTCGGAGTCTGGGGCGACGATTTCCTCGATCACTCGCCCGAGCCGGTCATACTCGAAGGCGACTTTTACGTCACTGTCATCCTGGGTGAGTAGCTTGAAACCGTTGAGCAACGAGTGCTCCTGGGTGATGGTTTTGCGTATTGGCGTGTCCGGTTTGTCATCGCATCCAATCAACTCACTGTCCGTACGCATGACCATTGTCCCTGTGCGGGCATTGCGGGTGATGCCGTAGCTGTACAGGGTGGTGGTCAAGGTCTCGGCAAGGCCATGCAACGTTTGCGTCATCTTGCAAATGAGGCCATGGGTCAGCGGATCTTGTGGTGTATTGAGGTAGTCATGGCGAATGTTCCGTAGCTGCGTTGCTACACGACCGTCGACCATGTGCAGCAGCGTTTCATCGCGCAGTACCAGCCATAGCCCGGAATCGCCAAGGCCTGGCTCGGCCGTGTAGGTATAACGGGTTTGCAGGGTCGGGGCCTGGCCGTAAGCGGACCGGGCGGGGGTGACCGTCTTGCTCTTGAGGGTGCGCACAAACCCTTGCGGGTCAGCCGGGCAGTCATCACCCTCGCCTTCGGCCTTGTACCACTCGCTGGTTTCGGTCACGCCATTGGCGTTGACCTGGGTCAGCAGGTTGCCGAAGTCGTCGAAGGTGGTGGTGACGATTTCCGTATGCCGGGGCAGCGTGGCGCTGACGAGGCGCCAGGTCTGGGTAACCTTTTTCGGCAGTTGGCAGTAGGGTTTCTGGTCCTTGAAGTCCAGGGCGGAATCGATGTGGTATTCGGTGTCGGTGGTCTGCAGGGTGTTTTTCGCAGGGTCGCTGCTGTACTGGGTGATTTGCTCCTGCGTCATCAGGTGAAAGCGGTTATACACCCGCTTGGTTTCACGGACCGCCTTGCCCGCCAAGGCGTCCCAGAGGATTTCCCGGGTTTCGTACTCGTACGCCGAGCGCACTTTGTACAGGTTGTCCAGGCCATCGTCGCTCCACGACAGGCCGCTGCCGAAGCCCAGGAAGTTATGGTCCCGGGCATCGTACTCGTAGCGGGTTTCGATGGCGGGCTGGCCAAAACCGGGGTCGCGCTTGTGGCTCGCCACCCGCGGCAGGGTGCGCCCGGCCTGGCCGGGAAAATAATGCGCGCGGCTGGCATAGGTGACGGTTTCATGGCCGCCGGTGGGGGTGTAGACGTCTTTGAGGCAGGTCAGGCCGTTCTGGGCAACGTAGTCGAAACGCCAGCAGGCTTTGTCGTCGGTCGGCAGGACCAGGGTCTCGCTCTCGCCACCGATAATGCTCATCTGGAACAGCGCTTCGAAGGCACTGCCGGGGTGCAGCGTGATCTTCAACAGGTTGGTGGTGCGCTCCAGGCTGAGCAACGCGGTGCTGTCGGTAGCGTTGGTGATACGACTGAGCAGCGGTTCGGTGCCAAAGGGCACATACTCGAGCGTGACACCGTGGCCCTGGGGCGAGAACATCTGCACCGGCAGCGCGACCTCGCCCTGGCCGACCTCGAGGATCTCCACCAGCCCGGCCTTGTGCTCGACGCGATAACGCTTGTTGCCCAGGTCATGGAAATGAAAGGAATCGATTTTCTGTTCCGGAATCACCGGGCCATTGGGCCCGCCGAGGATGACCTTGAAGGTTTCACCGGTATACAACGACAGCACGCCGTTGGTGGGGTTGAACTGCGACAGTTGCAAGTTCCAGCCCTTGCCGAAACCGCTGTCGGCGGCATTGAGCGGGTTGAAGTTCAGTTGCAGCGGAACGACCGGGCCGCACAGGTTGTTGGCTTTCAATTCAGGCAGTGAAATGGCACAGGTGTATTGCCCGGTGCGCGGATCGACCTGGCTTTGAATGAAGTCCGTGAAATTGAACGCGTTGGAATGTATCGAGGTGGACGTGCTCATGAAAGGCGCCTCGTTATTTGGCGGGAATGCAAAAAAGTCAGAGCTATTTCAGTGGGTGATTAATTAACGGGCTGGGAACGTTCAATATAAACGCAGCTGATTTGCTCATCCCAATCTTGGTTGCCAAAGTCACTCCCTTCCCACTGCGCTTCGACTCGAATGTATCTTTTTGCAATCAAGTCGCCTTCCTTTCTTTTTTTGAAGTCATTGAAGTTCATTGTCGGTGTCGGCGGGTTTGGAGGGGTGCTCCAGTCTGTGGGTTGTTTGACTGTCTTGAGTTTTACAAAGAAGTTGTCTTTGGTTTGTGCATCACTACAACTTTCGTTATCGAAGAACTGAATGTATGTTGCCGAGGGGACATTTTCGAGTGTAAAGCTGGCCATCAGATTGTTTTCGCAACTTTGGCCAGGCTGTTCGAAACCGAAGGCCTGTTTGGTCTCCGGAACAGACAAAGTGCATTTTTTTTCGCCTTTTGAGTTGAAGAACACAATGTCGCCATAGTTAGCCTTGGTTTCAGATTGTTGGCTGTTTTCACCTGATGCCGCGGCAACAGAATTTGCCCCGTAAAGTGCAAGGCATACACAAGCGGTCACCCTCAATAGTGATAGATAAGGCTTCATTATCGATTAACTCCGACAGGTTCATGGAAGACACGTACGGTCTACTTCCTCCCGACTTTAGCACCGGTTGCGAGTTTGACAACCTAGCAGTTCTGCTAGTACCCAGGGTCGTTTATCAGGTGTAAAACGTGGGTCGACACTCAAGTTTTCTGACGGCTTTAAATGCCGATTTTGTTATTCATGTTATTGAACTGTGCAGGAGTAATACTATGGCAGCGGGTGATTTAGACGCGCCGATCATTCCACTTTTGATCAACGGTACAATTGATCCGGAAGCGTTGAACGGCGACCCATTTTGTACTTTCGCCAGGTATACCAATCCCGCGCTGGGTGATGGCCTTTATCAGAGCTGGCTCGGGTTGGCAGAAGATGGCACTCCGGTAGATCACGGGGACTCCAGGATCGATGTAGACCCGCAATCGGGTCAGACCGAGTTCCCGATGCCGGTCCCCAATCACACCGTGCTAGCGCTGAACAAGGGCCAGGTGTTCTATTCGTTTTTTCTGGAGCGTGCCGACGGAACTCCGAGGGAAGAGTCCAAGCGAATCCATTTCGGTATTGGCAGGCATGGCTTGTTATCCGCGCCGCAGATAAAAGAGTCCCATGACCTCCAGCTGGATCCGGACGCGATTGACGGCAATATGACCATCGCGGTGGTCCCCTATACCGTTATGTCCAACGGTGACGTGGTCAGGGTTATCTGGGAAGGCAAGCGTGCTGATGGCAGTGATGGCCCCATTGTCAATATTCCCCCCAAGACCTTGAGCGATACCGATACCGACCCGAGCAACAACCCCGGTCAGGTATTGAGCTGGACCGTGCCCAGAACCAGCGCCGCAGCGCTGCGAGGGGGCAAGATCACGCTGCGTTACGAGATTACCTATGCCTCGTCCATGCTCGCCGAAACGATATCGGCCGAACGGACCTTCCTGGTGACACCGTCTTCCGCGCCGGAACTACCTGTGGCCAGCGTCAAGGACCTGACCGGTGGCGAGATCAATCCCGGCCAGTTTCCCGATGGCATCCGTGTGGTCGTTCCGGTGTATCCGGGTATTCGTGTCGGTGATGAAGTGTTGGTGTACGGCACGCGCACCGGCTCGGGCAGTGGCCCGAACAAAAATACCATCCAGTATTTGAAGATCGACCTCTCCAATATCGAAACCGGCAGGATTGAAGTCCCCATCGCGGCGCAATGGCTGCTGGACAATCGTGGTGGCACCGTCAGCCTGCGTTATCAGTATGCGCGGCCCGACGCCGCCGGTTCCGGTGTCGCATTGGAACTGAGCATTCGCGAACCTCTCGTACTGCCGACACCGACGGTTGATCACAGCGTGGTCACCAATGGGCGTGAAGAGCTGAATCCAGGCGTGGCTATCAGTGGTGCCTACATCACGATTCCGGCTGCCGCCACCATTGTCGATGGCGATGAAGTCACGGCCCACTGGAAAGGTTTTGGAGCGACGGGCAGTTATGAAACAACGGTACACAGCCAACTTAACCCCATGAAGTTTCGGGTGCCACCCGAAGTGCTTCCGGCGAACTTCGGTAAAACGGTCGAAGTGACTTACCAGGTTGCAGGCCAGGACGCCGAACCTCCCTTGCAATTGTTTATTCGAAACATCACCAGTCATTCCGGCATTGAGTGTGACAAAGCCCAGATCGGATCGCCGGCAACGCTCAGTTTGTCGGATATTCCACCGGAAGGTGCCCTGTTGAGCGTGGAAACCTGGATGTTCATATCGACTGAGCAAATAGTGCGTTTATGGTTGACCGCTCCCGGCATTACGGGGCGCGACATTATTGCCGCACGTGAGGTAAAACCCGAGGAAACCGCCGGCGGCGTCAAGGCCAGGTTGTTGAGAGCGGACCTGGCCGATATTGCTATTAACGACACATTAACCTTGAGAGTCAGCGTGAGCTTTGATAGTGGGCACTCGACCATCAATTTTAACAGGCCGCTATCGCTGAAGCTTCTGGCTTAAGAGCACAAGCGTTATTTATTTGAGGTGCTCAGACATGAGTAAGATGACATTGACGCAGTTGGTCGGCGAGATGCAGGGTAAATCCATGACCTATGGTTGGGATGCCTTGACATTATACGATCAACGCAAGGCTAACGAATTGCTGTTTCAACTCTACGTTGAGCGGTTCAATACCGCCGATGGTTTTATCGAGCCTGTCAGTTTTCAGGCGAGTTGGGGGGATGGTTCTTATAAAGAACATGTATTCAATTTGAAACTGAGTGCGCCACGATTGTCGTTCGAAAGCTCGGACCCCAGTCTGGCTGCGCGGGCACGACTGACCATGGATATGGTCGGCGGGATGATTGTCAGTACTAAAAAAAATACAGGCGGTGCTGTTTCTGTCTCGAAGATGCTCAAAGTGCTTCCGGTAGGTGGCCCCCAGTTATGGATGGATCAACCGGTAACCAAAGGAGACGTCAGTGACCTGGGTGATGTCGTGATTGACATCAAGAATGCCGATACTTTCAAGGCGAACTTTGTAGTTGGCGACTTGGCCCAGGACGACGTAGGCAGACGTTTCAAGTTGTACTTTGATGAAAAGGTGAAGGATGATCAGAAGATTTTCCCGCTCGGGCGACTGACGGGCGATCTGAATGGTGTATTGACGCCTAAAAGTTTTGAAATCAGGACCATGAAGTCCGACCCTCAGGCCGTACTGGGAGATGAGGCCTACGGCGATGGCGCTGTCATGATGTTCATCACCTTGACGGGCGGCGAGGACAGCGAGACTTTTCCGAATGCCAATTCGACCTATCTGATTCCGTCGGATGAAGGCGGCACCAAATATACCGGGGCGATGCTGCTGTCGAGCCGGGTGCTTTTCGACAGGATCATGCGGGGGCCGGCAACATCGGATATCGGGAATGACATTACTTTCCTGGAGTATACGCCGGAAAATGGCGGTGGGCAGGATGTGGGCTGGAGTTTAATAGGTGCTACCGGTGGCGTTGAGAAAGAGTTTATTTATGACTATAGAATTCGCGACGATGACTTCGGTGCTAGGTTTCAGACGACGCTACATACCCGTTTCAATAATGATGAAGGCGGGCCGGCCCTGACGATAAAGGGGGAGGGCGGATATATTGAGTTTTCCTGGAATAAAAGCTACAGCCTCCCATTCAGTCGTGTTATTTATTGGGCATGGCCGAACAACCCAGGGTGGGATTATGGTGATCTCGATTTTCTCTCGAAATACAACGTCAAATTTGACGTGGTGTTGAATAAGGAAACGGGCGTCGTCAGTTTCAATCGCAACACGAATAGCTCTCAATTTTTGCTGGATATGAAAGGTTATGACTATTTACCTGATATAGGGGACGTGACTACCTATTTGGTACCCCAAATCAGAGCGTATTTTCATCCTTATGTCTATGAGCCACTCAAAGAACTGACGACTCCTACCCTGGATACATTCCTTGTGCGGAACTTATTGTTCCCCGGGCATAACGCCTTGCAACTAACCGACGCCTTTGTCCCTGGAGATCTGGCGGTTTTCGGTCAAATCGATCCGCTGCGCACGACCACCACTGTTTCGCCAATGAACTCGACAATCGAGGCCGGCAGTAAATTGCAATTTACCTTGTCGCCCATGCCCAGCGACGTGCAATGGAGCGTAAAGGATGTCGACGGCAATATCGCTCAACCCGGGGTGATCAGTACCACCGGTGAATACACGGCGCCGTCGGCGGGCAGTCTGGTCGATGGTTTTGTCGCGGTGATGGTCACTGCCCAAGGGACGCTCAATGGTGCGCCGGTCAAGAGCTCGGCTCTGGTCTCGGTAATGCATGGCGTCATCGTGGCCAACCCGTTATATGCCAGCTGTGAAACAGGCAAAACAATGACCCTGACTGCGCAATCGCTGGACCAGAAACCACTGCAGTGGAGCATCTTGACACCGCAATGGGGATCGACGGTAAGTATAGACCCAACAGATCCGAACCAATATCTGTATACCGCCGGGACGAACATGGACGTCGATACGCCTTTCCCGATCGATAAAATCGAGATCAAGGATCCAACGACTGGAGCTGTCTCTCATATCGCCTTGATGATTGAGAAAGTGCTGACACCGGCCCCCATGGTGCTGGCCAGTTCAAGCGATCTTCCGGGTGGGAAGGCGCACTTTCAGTTGATGGGAGAAGCTGGACCTATTGTCCCCGCTCCTGGAGTTGTAGCTCTGACCTGGAGCAAACTTTCAGGGGATGGAGATTTCGATGCCACTACCGGGATATATACCGAGCCGGACAAGGTCGATCCGGGTGGGTTTGTTGTTCTGTCCGGCACTGCACATATTATTCCTGCCAGCATGAAGATACACGGTCAAATCGTCATTCCATTGCCCTTGAGTAAATACGCGGAACTGATTGAAGCCGTCGATCATACCGTTCGCAGTGCCTAATTATTAAATTGTCAATTAAGTCGGGTGCATTATGTCAAATTATTCGTTAGTTGAACTTACAAACAGAATGCAAGGTAAATCGATCACCCTCGGCTGGGACGCCGTGGTGTTCATGAATCGGGTCAAAGTCAACAGCTTGATGGAGCAGCAATACATTACGCGCTTCAATCAGGACAGTTTCATGAAGCAAATCTTTGGTGCGCCGGCGATGACACCGGATGGTGCCGAGGTACTTGAGTTGAGTGGGTTGATTCTGAGCCAGCCTCGCTTGAGTTTCGAGAAGGCCTCGCTGCGTGATTCCCGAGTGACCGCGACCATGGATATTGTGTCGGGCACGGTTTCCTATGTGCGCAAGGGAAGCAACCAGGTCCCGGGGGCCATTCTTTACAGCTATGTGGTGAGCGCCCATCAAGGGTACACCGTCACCATGGACATCGACCTCGCCGCCAGTAAGGGCACGGTCAATGAACAAGGCCAGGTGACTGTCGATATAGGTGACGGGTACAACTGCCGTTGCAACCTGGTGAATGAAGAGAAATCGCAAGAGTTGCTGGGTGACTTTTTCAAGGCGCTGTTCCTTGAGCAGAAACCCGAGGACCGGGTTTACACCTTGGGCATGCTGGACTTGCGCGACGTCGATTTGCTGGCACCGCGTTCATTCATGATCCGCACCATGGCCACCGAGGAAGGAAAGTTACGCACATCCGACGACTACGGTGAGGGCGCGGTGGTGCTGTTGGTCAGGACCAAGGGGAATCCACAAGAGGGGAATGACCCGGCGGAAGGCGCTCTGGATTATTTGATTCCCAATGATCGGGATGCGCAGGGCAAGGCCATTTATTCGGGGGCTTTGGTGTTGGCCAGTCGGGTGGTGTTTGATTGGTATATTCAAAACGCCATAGAAACGCTGGGCGGAAATGGTTTGAAGTTTGAACGCCTGTCTGATTCAGATCACGTTGCGCGTAGTTTAATAGCGATAGCAGGTACATTTAATTTTGATGGGTTCCAATTTGATTGGGTTGGTCCGCACGTATTGAGAAATAATGGGCCTCTCTTCATGAATATGTATAATTCCAATAGTGAAGAAGCGCTTAAAGTGTGTTCCGACGGGAAATCGATCTCCATTTCCTGGGTGTCTAGAAATGCTCTTCCGTTCCATTATCATCATAATCTTTTATGGCCTTGGCCAGACAAGGATGTTTATTATGATGCCTATGGAATGCCGAAGATAAACGTACTCATGACACCTGTTCTCGAAGAAAGAACTAATAAAGTTTCCTTTGTGCGTGAGTCTGAGTATTTACTTCAGTTCAATGGGATCTGGGAACCCAGTGATAACCCTTCAACTAATCCTTTCCCAACACGGGTACAGAATAGTCTTGACGAAATACTCACGCCATTAATTCTTGATGAGCTTGAGACGTTCGCAGAGCTAGTAATCCCCGAAATCAACGTCCTGGCCATCAGCAACCTGCTCTTCCCCGAACGCAACGCCTTGCAACTGACCGAAGCACGACTGCCCGGTGACCTGGCGCTTTTCGGGCACATCGACCCGAAAGAAACCACGTTCACCCTCGATCCGCTGATGCCGGTGATCAAGGCCGGTGAGAAACAAACCTTCACCATCCGCCAACTGGGCATCAAGGCCGCAGATGTCACCTGGAGCGTACGCAGTGTCGACGGTGCCCGGGCCCTGGGCAGCATCGACGCCGGTGGCGAGTACACGGCGCCGGAGGTTCAGTTGCTCGAAAGCACGGCGGCGCGCAATGTGGTGACCGCCACTTACACAGACCCGGCCACCGGTAACGAGGTGACCGCCTCGGCATTGGTTACCGTAGCGTTGGCCGGCGTGGTGGTGACGCCTTCGATGGCGCAGATTGATATGACGGACAGTGCCGCGACAACGGTCACGCTGAAGGCAACCACCCTGGGGGCCGGCACGCTGAAGTGGTCGTTACGTGGCAATCAGGGCTCCTTGAGCGCCAATCAGGGGCGCGAAGTGACCTATACACGACCACAGACGCCACCCTCGGACACCCTGGAAACAGTGCTGATTGATGTTGAGGACAGTCTCACTGGTGACAAGGCCATTGCCACGGTGCTGTTGCTCAATGGGAGTTTTTCACTGGCGATTACCCCGGCCTTCGTTCCCGGCGTACGGGCTAATGGCCGCGCATTTTTTAAAGGCCCCGAGGACGCTTCGCTTAAGTGGTCGGTGGTCGCGGGAGAAGGTCAGGTCAATCCCGATACAGGTGAGTTCACGGCACCAAGCGTGATCACGCAACCTTATAGCGTAGTGAAAGGAACCTTGGCCGGGGTGGTTTCCGGCTACAGTATCATTCACCTGAACAACCACGCCCAGCAGTCGGACTGGTTCGCCGTCGACACGTTTGATTTTACGGTGGAGACCATGCCAACCCGGGTCTGGGCCAATGGTTTGCAACAGGCCAGGGTCGTGGTTCGATTCAGTCCTACGGACTATACAGGGGCGCCTGATCCGCTGGAGTTGTCTGATGCAGAGTACAAGAGTATTCGCCTGGTCTCGGCATATGAAAAAAATCCATTGCCAGAAGTCGGTGAGGGTGGCGTACCAGAGGGGGGGAAATGGTATGTCACTGAAACTGAAAATGGTTATAGGCCTCACCCGGATCTTGTCACCGCTCAACCAACGGGTGCAGGGCAAACGCGCGAGGCAAATATGTACATCAAAGAGTTCTTTGTCCAATGCCATAAAGTCGAGAACCTGATGGTCTCGGCCACCATTCGCAGTGATTCCAGAGAGACCTTTTATTCCAATCCCAGCAAGGATGATGGAGAACATAATCATAAGACACGCAACCTCATTGCAGTCGCACCGCCGGACGGAGGAGTTGGCGGTCAGGTCGTATTAACATTCGGAGATAATCCGGCGACTCGTGTGGAGGGTGGTGCAGACGAAGATGATATGAACACCACCGATTACTATTACTTGAAGTTGATGATCAAGGGTGTACAGGAAAAAATAAAAGACATTCAGTTTGTCGGTAATTCCAGCATGATCAAATGGGAAAGTGATACTCAGCTTGAGGATATTTACAGCATCACCGGCTATGCGTTACCCGATGTCAAAAATGCGCAGGGTCAGCAGATCCTGCACATTGACGATATTCTGTTGCGCCGATTGGGCGACAAGACACAAAGTCCACTTCCCTTTGTGAACCCAGGGTATCCGGTACCTGAAGGCCAGGTGTTGTTCAGCCTGCATCGCCGTGAATATTACCAATATGATCGTTATGCCAAAGCCGATTTCGATGCAGCCCTGCATGTGATTGTCATCGATGTTTATGGCAACAAGCACAGCGTGCGAATCGGCTTCGATGGTACTAATCGAAATAAGCTGAAAATCATCGGCTCATAACGCCGGCAGTTGATCAACAGTGCGGTCCGTTGCGGATCGCACTCGTTACTGAATTTTTTAAGGATGTGAGTCATGTCGACATCAACTTCCGTGCATTCCAACGCCTTCAATTTCATGAGTTTCATTCTCAGCCAGGTCGATCCGCGCACTGGGCAATACACCTGTGCCATTTCACTGCCTGAATTGAAAGCCAACAACCTGTGCGGCCCGGTCGTTCCGCTGCAACTGAACTTCAACCCGCTCAATGCCGCCGACAGCGGTTTCGGCAAGGGCTGGAACTTGCAACTGTCGCAGTTCAACCCCACCAACGGCGTGCTGTCGTTGTATACCGGTGAAACCTTCAAGGTCATCCTCGGCGGGCCCAATGGCCCGGTGATTCCGGAACAGAAAATCGACTCCTTTCATTTCCATGACCTGGGCAACAAGCGTTATCGCGTCGAGCACAAGGCCGGGCTGGTGGAGATCCTCGAGATCGGCCAGGGCGAGGTCGCGCTGCCGGTGCAGATGTTCTCGCCCCAGGGCCACGGTGTCACGCTCGAGTATGTGGCCTTCGGCACCGAACCGCTGCTCAGTCGTATCACCAACGCTACCGACAGCACCGCGTTGCTCAGCCTGGCGCGCACCACCAACCTGTTGAAGATCACGCTGCACCCCGGCAGTGCTTTCGAAGCGCTGTTCCAGATGAGCATTATCGATGGCGAGAGCAAGACCCTGGTCCTGCCGACCGACGACAAAGCCTCGTGGCGTTTCGACTACGTTGCCCAGAGCGGCCTGACCTGCCTCAAAGACGTCTACACCCCCACCGGCGGCCATGAAACCGTCACCTATGCCAGCCGCGCGCATTATTTTCCCGGCCAGGCCGGGCGCACCCTGCCGCGGGTGGCGAGCCACAAGCGCGACCCCGGTTTTGGCCAGCCCGCCATCGAAACCCGCTACGAGTACGATGCCCGGGACCATAACTTCCTGGGCTTCGGCAGCGGCCTGTCGTGGAGCGACGATGGCCTGGACAACCTGTACAAAGTGCGCTCGGCGTACGAGTACGAAACCCGGGAAATCCTCTGGGACGCCTTGGCGGGCAAGGCGGTCCGTGAAACCCGGCGGGTGTTCAATCGCTTTCACCTGATGACGCTGGAGCAAACCACCCAGTACAGCAGCGACCCGGCGAAAAACACCCTGCAGACCACCGACACCGAATACCACATCGATTCCGCCCTGGACTTCAAGGACCAGAAACCTTACTGCCAACTGCCGAAAAAGGTCACCCAGACCTGGCGCCTCGCCAGCGCCACGCTGCCCCGGCATGCGGAAATCGTCACCACCACCTTCGACGACTTCGGCAACCTGCTGACCCAGGTCAACGCCAATGGCGTGACCGAAACCAGCGAGTGGTACAAGGCCGAAGGCGAGGGTGATGACTGCCCGGCTGACCCGCAAGGGTTTGTGCGCACCCTCAAGAGCAAGACGGTCACCCCCGCCCGGTCCGCTTACGGCCAGGCCCCGACCCTGCAAACCCGCTACACCTACACGGCTGAACCGGGTTTGACCGGTTCCGGGCCATGGCTGGCGATCAGGGACGAGACCCTGGTGCCACTTGGTAGCGGTCAGGAGCAGTCATTACAACTGACGTCCTACAAATACTACAACGACCCGACAGATCCCTTCATTCACGGGCGCAAGTTGCAGGATGCGGTAACGCTCAACGACCTGACCACGACCACGGACTACAGCTACAGCATGACGCGCAACGCGCGCAACGGCGAAACGGTCCAGCACACCGTCAGCACATTGACTGGCTTCGACGGGGAGAAAAAAATCATCACGTTGCAGCACTCGCTGCTCAATGGCGAGCCTTTGCTCAATCGTGACGACAACGATGTTGAAATCGAATATGAGTATGACCTGCTCGGGCGTGTGACCAGGGAAACCGTGGCACCGAACACGCCTTATGTCGCTAGCCGCAACTACACCTATACGCTGAACAGTGCATCGGGCCAGCAGGCCATGCAAAGCGCCAGGGACGTCAAGGGCGTTGAAACCATCACCTACCTGGACGGGCACAACCGGGTCATCAGGGAAACCCGGCGTGATGCCGATGCCCTCGGTGGCGATGATATGCAGTACCGTGAGATTTACCGTGCGACTTACAACAACCGGGAGCAGATGACCAGCGAGACGGATATCGACTGGGAACGAGCAAAAGACGTAGCCTTGACCCGCTTTTTCAACTACGACGATTGGGGCGAGCAGCGCAGCGTTGTGCGGCCCGATGGTGTCGAGGAGTACGAGGTCAATGACCCGATCGCCCGCACAACCACGCATTGGCTGGAAGGCATGGGTAAAACCATCACCGTCAATAACCTGTTTGACAAGCCCGACAGCGTCAAGCGTATCGACCTGGGTGGCCGGCAGATCAGCGAGCATGTTTATCAGTATGACGGGCTAGGGCGTACCGCCGAGGAACAGGATGCGGCGGGCAATTGGACGCGTTATGAGTACGACGGTTTCGACCGGATGACCAAAACCGTGTTGCCGGACAGCAACGTCGTCGAGCGCCAATATGCCAGGCACAGTAGCGAAGACCTGCCGATTGAAATCAGCGTCAACGGCGTTGTATTGGGGAAGCAGGGCTTCGATGGGCTCGATCGCATGGTCCTTTCGACCACTGGCGGGCGGGAAAGTGTCTATACCTTCGACCCGGGTCAAAGCCAGCCGAAAAGCGTCAAGCGTCCCAGTGGGGTGGAAATCGGTTACGTTTATCGGCCGGAACTGGGTGAGGATCCAGAGCAACGCAGAGCGCTAGAGAGTACTGCGGTTTATACCTATGACGCCCAGAATGCGCGCCTGCGGACCACTGAAGAGGTGGATCCGTCGGGCATCACGCACAGTCTTGAACGCGAGTATTTCAGCACTGGCGAACTGAAAAGCGAAAGCCGCGGGCAGACCGGCGAAGTCACGCGCATCATGTATTACGAGTACAGCCGGCAAGCACGCTTGATGCGCTACACCGATGTCCTCGGGCAAACCCAGGAGTATGAATACAACCCCCGTGCGCAACTGACTGCAACCCGTCTGGGGGATACGCGCTCGACATTCACTTATGACGACCTGGCGCAACTCAAGACGATTGAAACCATCGACGGAGCGCAGCGGCTGCAGATCGATCTTGAATACGATGATTTCGGGCGGGAGGTGCTGCGTACGTTCGATCTGGGCAATCAGATAAAACAGACACTGAGCCAGACCTACGATGAGGTCGACCGGTTGACCCAGCGGACGTTGATGCAAGGCAGCGAGGAGCTGCGCGTCGAAACCTATACGTATGACGAGCGTGGGCGCCTGGTCGACTACAGATGCACTGGCAGTCAACGGCCGGAGGACCCTTATGGAAAAATCATCAAATGTCAGGTTTTCGGTTTTGATGCGCAGGACAACCTGGACTTCGTGGAGACGACCTTCGAGGGTGGGCGTCATGCGATCTATTTCGAATACACCAACGAGAAAGACCCGTGTCAATTGACCGGGCTCACCAATACGTTGATACCTGAGCGGCCGGACGATCCGCTTTATCCACCCAGAATTGATTTTACTTATGACGCGGACGGTAATCTGCTGCAGGACGAAGTGGGGCGTATTTTGCGGTATGACAGTCTGGGTCGTCTGATCAGTGTCAGTGCCCAGGCAGGCGAAAAAGCGACTGGCTATCACTATGACTCGCTGGACACCCTGAGTGGACTCGGCACCGCTGGCGGCAATGAACAGCGCTTTTATCAGGACGGTAATCTGGCCAATCTGATCACGGGTGCCAATAGCAGTACTTTCCTGCGAGCTGATGGCAAAGTGCTCGCCGAGCATCAGGCAGGTGCCGACCCAAAGTCCCTACTCCTTGTCAGCGATGACAAGAGCAGCGTGTTGTGTGAGGTGAGCCAGGACGGGCGCAATGAAGTCACGTATTCGGCGTATGGCCATCGTGCGGATGACGCGGCGCTCAGTGGGCATTTGGGCTACAACGGCGAACGACGGGAAGCGCAAACCGGATGGTATCTGTTGGGCAACGGGTATCGGGCGTTCAATCCGTTGTTGATGCGGTTTCACAGTCCGGATAGTTGGAGCCCGTTTGGGGATGGGGGGATGAATGGGTATGCGTATGTGTCGGGGAATCCGATTGGTTATACGGATCCGACGGGGCATTCGATGTTTAAGCTCTTCTTTGCAGCACTCATGGTTGGGGGTGATGACGTGCTAGAAACGGTAGCCAAACAGATTCCGAGATCGGTAGCTGGCTCTGCTGCAGGTACAAGTACAGGTAATTTGATTGACCTTGGCGCTAGAACCCGGTTCACACGTCCTTCAACAGCAGTTGGTGCGGTTGCGTCCGGCAATGCGCCAAAAATAAAACCCACAGCTCCAGCGGAAGTAGCGAGCACATCTGTAAGTCGATCCTCGAGACCTTCGACCGTATCCGCAGTGAAGCCACCGAAATTGAGAAAAGGGGCTTATGAGCAAAATAGAATTAACTTTCCCGATATGTACAAGAAAATCCAAGCCGAAAATGAGCCAGGTGTAGTGGTATCCAAAAAGCTGGAAAATGGTTTGGAGACTTTTAATCTAAAGGCAGTCGCAGGCGAGGATCCGTATTTTGGAGTGCAAACACGCATGAAAGGAATGCGCGAACCGAAGAAAAGAGAGCGAGTTGGTGGTCGCTTTCATTGGGAGCAAGAATAACGAATAGCCGGTCGATTCGTTTACCCGCACATGCGGGTATACGAATTTTTATTCGTCAACCCAATCCACTCACCCGCGCAAACTCCACCAACCCACCGTCATGGCCAAGCCCCAACTTGTCCATGGCGGTGCGTTTCTGTCGGCTGATGGTTTTTTCACTGCGGTTCAGTTGCGCCGCAATCTGCCGGCCTGACAAGCCCTGGACAAACAACCTGACCACCTCCAGCTCCCGCTCGGACAGTTTCATCGACGGCATGTCTGTACGGCTGGACGGCACGCTCCGGGCTTGCAGGATTTCTGCAATCGTCGGGCACAGGTGGCGCCGGCCTTTGATCACCGTCCGCACTGCCGATTTCAGCTCGGTCATGGGGCTGCGCTTGTCGAACAGGCCCCTGACGCCAATATTGAGCAACGCTTGCAGTAGCGAAGGGTTGCGCAACACGGTCATCACCATCAGCGGTATGTGGCTGAAATGACGCTGCAGGTAACCCATCAATGCCAGGCCATCGGGAAAGCGTCCGTCAGGCATCGAGTAGTCGCTGATCAGCAAATCACAGGGGGTGTTCTGCAAATGGGCGATCAGTTCATCCGCGTTATGTGCCAGGGCAACAATCCTGAATGCTGAACCGGGTTGCGCGCACAGGGTCATCTTGGCCCCGGTCAGCACCACGGGATGGTCATCGGCGAGGATAATGCGTAGCGCGTTGTCCGGGCGGTGCCTGCACGATACGGGCGTATCGTCACAGGCACGGGGGCGGGGGAAGGCATGAAGTGTCTGGTCCGGAATCATTGGGTGTCCCTAGGGCGCGATGACACGCGGCCCCTTGGGGACGGACTGGCTCAAGGCAATTGAATCAATCCCTGTTCCAGCGCCATGACCAAGGCGATCCAGCGTGATCTCACGCCGAATTTTCGGCGAATGTTGCAAAAGTGGTAATTCACACCGGCCTCGGAACAACTGACGATCTGGCCAATTTCCCAGGAAGACTTGCCCGCGGCGCTCCACTGCAAGACTTCTTTTTCCCGGGAGGTAAGCCTGATTTCTTTTGCCTGCCTACTCTCCACAGGTGGCAAATTGAGCGAGGCTGGCGATGAGCGAACTGAGGGGGTAGCGGACTGATGCATTTTGGATCTCCCATTCATCATCATTGACGGCGTGGGCGCGGCGGAATCCTCCTACTTCACAAAGGCATGGTTCGCGCGGCCGTCCTACAAAGCCCGGTGCAGGGCTGTAGGCGAGGTGTCGTTATAGCGCGAATCAACCGACTTGGAACCTGTCAGAAATTACAGGTGAGGAACTTTAATCAAGTGTTATGGAAAAGGCTGTCAGCCGAAGACTTCGGTGGTTGTAGGATGGATCTTTGAGTCATGACGTCCTGAGGAATGCGCGTTAATTTTTTGATTAGGCGAGATTTTGCGTGTTGAACGCAGGCGAGTGATTACGCAGATCTCCACCGGAAAAATGCCCGCGCAAGGGGCGGATTTCGATCAACACCGATATACCCGTTCGTCGCTTGAAAACGCCGGTGGCGCGCTTCTCGACGTAAGACAGGGTTGTGGCTGGGAATCCGCGCGACGGGAGAAGGATATGCGCTGTTCAGCCTTGACCCAACGCATCACCGGAGAAAGGGCGGCGGCCATGCAGATTCAAGGTCGAGTGCTGCTATTGCGCGAACAATAGAAACCGGCCGATCGCCACTATCAGTTCTGTCAGTGGTGCTGCACCCGCAAACGGTATTTAAATGAAAGCAGTCAAACCGTTGCTGGAGGCGTCTGAATGAGCGGGCATGAAAACGAATCCCCCCTGCCTGGGACGGCTTATGTGGTTCCGCCGATTACCATTACCGCGTCCGCTCAGTCGACCTCGGCCATACGCGTGATCTGGGGCTACCTGGCCGGAGGCGGGCATACCGGTTCGCGGGTGAAGTGGGGAGTGGCGGGTGGCGCCACGGAGGGCGAGTTCGATGTCCCCATCAGTTCCTTGACCTATATCGTCAGCGGGCTCAATCCGAACACGGAATATCTCATCCAGATTTTCGGGCTCAAGGGTGGCGAGGTGTCGCCAATCAGCAAGGACGCGCAAGCCAAGACCCATCCGGCGGCCGCTGTTCCGTCAAGCCCGACAAATCTCAGCGCCACACCCAGCAAAAACACCATGGCCTTGAGCTGGTCCGGACCCGCCGATGCTTCGAGCTACAAGATCAGCTACGGGCTTGCCCCCAGTGGAGCGGTGATCGGCTCCGCGACATCGGTGGCGGCGGCTCACACGGTCAGCGGCCTGAATGCCGGAACCCACTATTATTTCGATGTGCGCTCGTCCAATAATGTCGGCGATTCGGCACCGACACGTATCACCAGACAGACCTTGCAAGTGCCCGCGACGCCCGTTGGCTTGCGAGCGACGCCGACAATCTCCACGCTGGAGATTCAATGGTTTGCCGCCACGGCGGCCGACGATTATGTCATCCGTTACGGTATCGAACCCGGTGGGGCGGTCAATACGCTGACCACGCGACTACTGCGCGAGGCGCTGACCAACCTCAACAAAAATACCCTTTATTTCGTCGAAGTCAGCGCCCGCAATGCCAACGGCGAATCTTCTCCGTCGCGCATCACTCAACGAACACTGGATGGCCCACCGTTGCCACCCAAGCCAGGCCCGTTGGTTGTGCTGGACACCTTTGATACGGTGCGTGTCAGTTGGGCCACGATCAATCAGCCTGGATACGAGGTGGCCTATGGCGTGCTCAGTCAGTACCCGCAAGTCATCGCACGATATGAAACCGAGCACCTGACCTGGCTGTTGAGGTACCTGTCTCCTGATGTGACCTATTTCATCGAAGTGCGAGCCTTCAACGAGACTGGATATTCAGCACCGGCATATGCGACCGTCACCATCGGCCCGGACCGGACACAACCCAGAAACCTGAGCAATCCCGGCAGGACGTTCAACGAGGCGAGTCTGACCTGGGATGCGCCGCAGGACGCCTCTTATCTGATCGATTACGAAATCACCTGCCAGGGACGGCCGGTCGTTCGCACCAGTGTGCGTGAATACCTCGCCACGGGGTTGATAGCCGAACAGGAGTATCGGTTCACCGTTCAGCCCCGTCGGCCCGAAGGCCCCGTACCGGCCCTGTCGGCTGTGATTGGCGTGGTGACCCATGACTTCGTGCCGCCGATTCGCGTGACGGCCCTCAAGCTGACGCCCTCGACGCCTGGCAATGCACTGCTGAGCTGGAGCGCGTCGCAAGACAATGTCGGGGTCACCGGCTACGAGGTGCGGCGTAACGCAGGTAGCTGGATTTCGGTGAGCGGTACCAGTTACCCGGTTTCAGGCTTGGGGAGCTCGGACGTTTTTGACGTAAGGGCCAAAGATGCCGCAGGAAACCGTTCCTTGTCTGTAACGACGACGTTTACCAACGGCGCTGCAGCCGCGACGTCATCCTGATGGCGGTTGAAACTCGTTATGCACCGATGGGGCACATGGGGCATTCAGATCCAGACGCTTATCCACGTCGAACCCAGCAGCAAAAGCGCCATGCAACGATTGAAGCGTTGCATGGCGCGCGGCGTCCGCAGCCAGCGGCTCGAACCGGCGCCCAGCATTGCCCATGCGCCGAGGCATGGCAGGGACACCAGAAAAAACACCAACGACAGTAATGCCACCCGCAACCCACGCTGTTCGCCGCCTTCGGCGAACACACTGACCACCGCCAGCGCCATCATCCAGGTTTTCGGGTTGATCCATTGCAGGCTGGCGGCGCCCCACATTCCGAGGCGGCCTTCTCTAGTCTGAGTGCTGATGGCTTCGGCGGGGGTGCTGAAAATCTGCCAGGCCAGATAGCTCAGCCACCCTACACCGACCCATTGCATGACGGTTTGCAAGACCGGCCAAGCGGTCAACGTTGACCCGGCTCCGGTACCCACCAACAGCACAAGGATCGCCGCGCTGGCGCAGGCGCCGAAAATGATGGGCACGGCCGCCGCCACGCCAAACCGTGCGCTGTTGCTCAGCACCAGAATGTTGGTCGGGCCCGGTGTAATCGAGGCGACAAAGGCAAACAGCAAGAAGGGCAGCAAGGTCGGGAAAGTGGACAGCATCGCAGGCAGACTCCGG
This sequence comes from Pseudomonas sp. IT-P258, assembly GCF_949767825.1. Classification (NCBI taxonomy): domain Bacteria; kingdom Pseudomonadati; phylum Pseudomonadota; class Gammaproteobacteria; order Pseudomonadales; family Pseudomonadaceae; genus Pseudomonas; species Pseudomonas sp. IT-P258. Next base: position 182,766 of record NZ_CATKPU010000054.1, read on the forward strand.
TGAAGATCAGTACGTTGATCTTCACCATCGCCGGTATTACCTGTCTGGAAGATTTGAGCAGCGCTTGCGGTACAACGCCGGCGTCAGGCCGTAGGCGCGCATGAACCAGCGGCCCAGATGGCTCTGATCGGAAAAGCCCAGCGCCATCGCCACCGCAGCCGGTTGTTCGCCACGGGCCAGCATCCGCCGCGCCGTGGCCAGGCGCAATTGCACCAGATAGGCGTGGGGCGCCATGCCATAGGCCGCCTTGAACGCGCGGGTCAGGCGGAAGCGGTCGACGCCGGTGACGGCGGCCAGTTGATCGAGGCCGATGTCGTATTGCGCGTTGGCATGCAGGTATTCCCGGGCCTTCTGCGCCACCTGTGGCAAACGCGGGTCCTGGCCATCGCGGGCGCGCCATTGCAAGTGGCTGGTCAGGCGTTCGAGCAAACCGTCGAGGGCGGTCTGGCGGACGATCTTCAGTTCACCGCGATGCAGGGTCTCAAACGCCAGGCTGGTGGCCTGGGCCAGGCGCGCATCGCTGGCCAGGGTGGCGGCGAAGCTCAGCTGGCTGTTGTCGGGGGCATGATCAAACACGGCGCTGAGTTCGCGCTGCAACCACTGCGGGTCGAGGTACAGCATGCGGTAGGTGAAGCCGTCGGCGGTTGGCGCGTCGCCATCATGGATGTCACCGGGCTCCAGCAGAAACACCTTGCCCGGCGTGCTCTGGTGCCTGGCCCGTCGGCAATTGAATTGCTGCACCCCTTGCTCGGTGACGCCCACCAGATAGCTGTCATGCCAGTGCGGGTCGTAGGCGTGACCTTCGAAATGCGCGCGCAGGGTCTCGATGCCGGTGTCGGCATCCTGGGCCAGGTCGATCCAGTTGTGAGCGCTCATGGGGCACCTGCGAAACGGTTTGCCGGGCTATTTAACGCCTTGACCGAGGGCCATGCCTAGAACGTTTGTGCAGTCATCAACCGAACAGGCCGGCGGCGATGTTGATCGAGAACCCGAGAATAGCGGTATTGAACAGAAAACCGATCAACGACTGCGCCAGCACGATCTTGCGCATGCCCCGCGTGGCCACGCCGACATCCGAGGTTTGCACCGCCACGCCGATGGTGAACGAGAAGTACAGGAAGTCCCAGTAGTTGGGGGTCGTCAGACCTTCGGCAAAACGCAGCGCCGGCTCCTTGCCGTCCCATATGTAATACAGCCGGGCGTAATGCAGGCTGAAGATGACCCCGATCAACAGCCATGAGCCGATGACGGTCAGGGCGGTGAAGCCGTAATGCAAAAGCTTGCGCGTGGTTTCCAGGTCTTTGCTGCCGGCCAGTTCGAAGGTGATGGTCGCCAGGCTGGCCAGCGCCGCAATGCATACGAGCGCCAGCACCAGCCCGGCGTTTTCGTCTTCGATTTCGGCGATGCGTTTCACGTCAGGCGCTTTCGAACGCACGGTGAGCCAAAGCATCAGCGACAGATAGATCCAGACGCCGGCATTCCAGCCGATGAGGATCTTGCTGATCGGCGAATCTGCTGGAGCCAGAAAGCCCGCCGCGATGCCCAGCAGGATGGCGGCGGACAGGCGAGGGTGGGTGCGTGCGAGGAAAATCATGGAGGCTCGAGGGGTTGGGGCTGTGCAATCACCTTAGCCCAGTTGACCCCGATCTTGAAGTCACCGAGATCCCCTTGTGGGAGCGGGCTTGCTCGCGAAGGCGCACGGTCAATCAACACGGATGTTGAATGTGACGGCCTCTTCGCGAGCAAGCCCGCTCCCACATTGGGACAGTGGTGTTGATCAGGTGTTTTTGTGTCGCTTGCGCACCAACTTCATTACCACCACAAAAAACACCGGCACGAACACCACGGCCAGGGTCGCCGTGATCATCCCGCCAATCACCCCGGTGCCGATGGCCTGCTGGCTCGCCGAGCTGGCGCCGGTCGCGATCGCCAAAGGCACCACGCCAAGGATGAACGCCAGGGAGGTCATGACAATCGGCCGCAACCGCAGGCGTGCCGCTTGCAGGGTGGCGTCGATCAGGTCGTGGCCTTCGTCGTACAGGCTCTTGGCGAATTCGATGATCAGGATCGCGTTCTTCGCCGACAGGCCGATGATGGTGATCAACCCGACCTTGAAGAACACGTCGTTGGGCATCCCGCGCAAGGTCACCGCCAGCACCGCACCGAGCACGCCCAGCGGCACCACCAGCAGCACCGAGGTCGGGATCGACCAGCTCTCGTACAACGCCGCCAGGCACAGGAACACGATCAACAACGACAGCCCCAGCAGGATCGGCGCCTGGCTGCCGGACAACCGTTCCTGCAACGACAACCCGGTCCATTCCTGGCCCAGGCCCGCCGGGCCTTGTGCCACCAGCCGCTCGATCTCGGCCATGGCCTCACCGGTGCTGTGGCCCGGGGTCGGTTCACCGGAAATACTGATCGCCGGATAGCCGTTGTAGCGGGTCAACTGCGCCGGTCCCTGGGTCCACTTGGCCTGCACGAAGGCCGACAGGGGCACCATTTTTTCGTGGGTGTTGCGCACGTGGATCTTCAGCAGGTCTTCCACCTGGCTGCGCTGGTCGCCCTCGGCCTGCACCACCACGCGCTGCATCCGCCCCTGATTGGGGAAGTCGTTGATGTAGGCCGAGCCCACGGCCGTGGACAGCACGTTGCCGACGTCGGCGAAGGACACCCCCAGCGCGTTGGCCTGCTTGCGGTCGACCACCAGTTGCACCTGCGGTGCCTCGGCCAGGGCGCTTTCGCGCACGTTCATCAGGATCGGGCTTTTTTGCGCCGCCGCGAGTAACTCGGTGCGGGCTTCCATCAACTTCTCATGGCCGAGACCACCACGATCCTGCAGGCGGAACTCGAATCCGCTGGACGTACCCAGGCCATCCACGGGCGGCGGCAGTACGGCAAAGGTCACCGCGTCCTTGATCTGGCTGAGGGCAACGTTGGCCCGGTCGGCAATCGACGCCGCCGAGTCTTCACTGCCGCGCTCGGACCAGTCTTTGAGCGTGCTGAACGCCAGCGCCGCGTTCTGCCCGCTGCCGGAGAAGCTGAAGCCGAGAATCACCACGCTGTCGCGAATGCCTGGCTCGCCAGCGTTGTGCGCTTCAACCTGCTCGGCGACCTGCACCGTGCGGTTCTTGCTTGCACCCGGCGGCAGCTGGATGTCGGTGATGGTGTAACCCTGGTCTTCCACCGGCAGGAACGAGGAGGGCAGGCGACTGAAGGCCAGGCCCAGACCGATCAACAGCACGCCGTAGATCAGCAAGTAGCGCCCGGTACGTTTCAACGCGTAGGCCACCCAGCCCTGGTAACGGTCGGTCAGTTGCTCGAAGCGACGGTTGAACCAGCCGAAGAACCCGGTCTTTTCATGGTGCTCGCCTTTGGCAATCGGCTTGAGCAACGTCGCGCACAGGGCCGGGGTCAAGGTCAGGGCGAGGAAGGCCGAGAACAGGATCGAGGTGGCCATCGACAGTGAGAACTGCTGGTAGATCACCCCGACCGAGCCCTGCATGAACGCCATCGGAATGAATACCGCGACCAGCACCAGGGTGATGCCGATGATGGCCCCGGTGATCTGTTGCATGGCCTTGCGCGTGGCTTCCTTGGGCGAAAGGCCTTCGGTGGCCATGATCCGCTCGACGTTCTCCACCACCACGATGGCGTCGTCCACCAGAATGCCGATGGCCAGCACCATGCCGAACATGGTCAGCACGTTGATCGAAAACCCGAGCGCCAGCATCGTCGCAAAGGTGCCCATCAACGCCACCGGCACCACCAGGGTCGGAATCAGCGTGTAGCGGATGTTCTGCAGGAACAGGAACATCACCGCGAACACCAGCAGCATCGCCTCAAAGAGGGTGTAGACCACCTTGGTGATCGAAACCTTGACGAAAGGCGAGGTGTCGTACGGTATCGAATACTCGACGTTCGCCGGGAAGTAGCGCTTGAGTTCATCCATCTTCGCCCGCACCAGGGTCGCGGTGTTCAGTGCGTTGGCGCCGGGCGACAGCTGCACGGCAACGGCAGTGGACGGCTTGCCGTTCAGGCGCGTGGAAAACTGGTATTCCTGGCTGCCGATCTCGACCCGCGCCACATCGCTGATGCGCACGGTCGAGCCGTCCGGGTTGGCCTTGAGGACGATGTCGGCAAACTCTTCGGGGGTCGACAACTGCCCCTTGACCAGAATGGTCGCGGTGATTTCCTGGGTGGTGCGGGTCGGCAGGTCGCCGATGCTGCCCGCCGACACCTGGGCGTTTTGCGCGACGATGGCGGTGTTGACGTCCGCCGGCGTCAGGTTGAAGGCGAGCAGTTTCCGCGGGTCGATCCAGATCCGCATCGCCCGCTCGGCGCCGTACAGCTGAGCCTTGCCGACGCCATCCAGACGCTTGACCTCGTTCATCACGTTGCGCGCCAGGTAATCGCTGAGCGCCACGTCGTCGAGTTTGCCGTCGCTGGACGTCAGGGTGATCAACAGCAAGAAGCCGGAGGAGACTTTCTCCACCTGCAAACCCTGCTGGATCACCGCTTGCGGCAGCCGTGATTCCACGGCTTTGAGGCGATTCTGCACATCCACCTGGGCCAGTTCCGGGTTGGTGCCCGGCTGGAAGGTGGCCTTGATGGTGGCGCTGCCCAGGCTGCTCTGGGATTCGAAATACAACAGGTGATCGGCGCCGTTGAGTTCTTCCTCGATCAGGCTGACCACGCTTTCGTCCACGGTTTGCGCCGAAGCGCCCGGGTACACGGCGTAGATTTCGATTTGTGGCGGCGCAACATCCGGGTATTGCGCCACCGGCAGTTGCGGAATGGCCAGCGCACCGGCCAGCAGGATGAACAGGGCAACCACCCAGGCGAACACCGGGCGGTCGATAAAGAACTGCGGCATAAAGAAGCGTCCTGCTTACTGACCAGTCGCCTGGGCAAGGGGAAGAGGGGTGTCGTCGATCTGCACTTTCTCGCCGGGGCGGGCGTGCTGCAGGCCCTCGATGACGATGCGGTCGCCTGCCTTCAGGCCGCCGGTGACGATCCAGCGATCGTTCTGCACGGTGCCCAGTTCGACCGATTGCTGCCCGACCCGCTGTTCGGCGTCGAGCAGCAGCACCTGGGCGATGCCGGCGCTGTCGCGCTGGATGGCCCGTTGCGGCACGCTGATGCCTTGCTGGTTGACCGCTTGTTCCAGGCGTACGCGCACGAAACTGCCGGGCAGCAAGTCGAGGTCGGGGTTGGGGAACTCGCTGCGCAGGATGATCTGGCCGGTGCCCGGGTCGACGGTGATGTCGCTGAACAGCAGTTTGCCTGGCAGCGGATAGAGGCTGCCGTCATCCTGAATCAACGTGACCTTGGCCTGGTCCTGGCCGACCTGCTGCAACTGGCCGGAACGGAAGGCGCGGCGCAGTTCGTTGAGTTCGCGGGTGGACTGGGTCAGGTCGGCATGAATCGGGTTCAGTTGCTGGATCAGCGCCAGCGGCGTGGTTTCGTTCTGCCCGACCAGCGCGCCTTCGGTGACCAATGCACGGCCGATACGCCCGGAGATAGGCGCGGTGACGGTGGCGTAGCCGAGGTTCAGTTTCGCCCGCTCCACAGCGGCTTTACTGGCGGCGACTTCGGCGGCGGTCTGCCGGGCGTTGGCGCGTGCGTTGTCATACTCCTGACCGCTGATGGCCTTGTCATCGATCAACTGGGCGTAGCGTTGTTCCTGCAACCGGGCCTGGAACGCATTGGCCTCGGCCTTGCGCAGTACGGCTTCGGCGCTGTCCAGGTCGGCCTTGAACGGCGCCGGGTCGATGCGGAACAACACATCGCCCTGTTTCACGTCGCTGCCTTCACGGAAGGTGCGCTGCAAGACCACGCCAGCCACGCGGGCACGCACTTCGGCCATGCGCGGCGCGGCAATCCGTCCGCTCAGTTCACTGCTGATGGTCAGTGGCCGCGCCTCGATGGTTTCGACGCGAACCGTGGCCAGCGGCGCCTGTTCCTCGGCATTCGAGGACTTGTCACACGCGGCCAGTGTCAACGCCAGTGCAATGAGGCTGAGCCTGGCAAGCAGATTTTTCGACATGTAATACCCCAATAAAGACACCCAGCATCCTACTGGGCGAAGGCGAGGGTAGCGGTGAAGCTTTGTTGGTGCTGTGTGAAATTGTGTAAGGGTTTTACTCAGGGACGAGTGAGGGCGTATATCCTTCAGTCCTTGATTTCTATTGCGCCTGATAGATTGCTATCGCGAGCAAGCTCGCTCCCACAGTGGTCGGTGGTGTTCATATCATTTGTGTTCACCTCAAATCTCTGTGGGAGCGGGCTTGCCCGCGAAGAGGCCGGAACAGACGCTAAAGCACTTTCTGGAAACACCCCATGCCCAACATCCTCCTGGTCGAAGACGACACCGCCCTCGCCGAACTGATTGCCAGCTACCTGGAACGCAACGGTTATTCCGTCAGCGTGATCGGTCGCGGTGACCATGTGCGCGAACGTGCGCGGCTCAATCCGCCGGACCTGGTGATCCTCGACCTGATGCTGCCCGGCCTCGACGGCTTGCAAGTCTGTCGCCTGCTGCGCGCCGATTCGGCGACCTTGCCGATCCTGATGCTCACCGCCCGCGACGACAGCCACGACCAGGTCCTGGGCCTGGAAATGGGGGCCGACGACTACGTCACCAAACCTTGCGAGCCGCGGGTGCTGCTGGCCCGGGTGCGGACCTTGCTGCGCCGCAGCAGCCTCAGCGAACCGCAGACCGCCAACGACCGCATTCTGATGGGCAACCTGTGCATCGACTTGTCCGAGCGCACCGTGACCTGGCGCGAGCAGTTGGTGGAACTGTCCAGCGGCGAGTACAACCTGCTGGTGGTGCTGGCCCGGCACGCCGGCGAAGTGTTGAGCCGCGACCAGATCCTGCAACGCCTGCGCGGTATCGAATTCAACGGCACCGACCGTTCGGTGGACGTGGCGATTTCCAAGCTGCGACGCAAGTTCGACGACCACGCCGGCGAGGCGCGCAAGATCAAGACCGTGTGGGGCAAGGGCTACCTGTTCAGCCGTTCCGAGTGGGAATGCTGAGTCGATGTTCAGAATCCTCTTTCGTTTGTACCTGGTGACTATCGTCTCGTTCAGCGCGGCGATCTATCTGGTGCCGGACCTGGTGGTCAAGGTGTTCCAGGAGCGCTTTGTCACCTACAACCTCGATTATTCCCGTGGGCTGCAAACGCTGATCGTCAAACAGTTTCACGGGGTCCCGGCCGAACAGTGGCCGGCCCTGGCCGCTGAAATGGACAAGGACTTCTCTCCTCTGCACATCGTGCTCAGCGGCAATGACGACGGCAGCCTGACCCCTGATGAACAGCAGCGCTTGCGCCGCGGCGAGAACATCGTGCGCGTGGGCGACTGGGGCTGGCGCACGCTGGCGGTCGCGCCGCTCAATGAGCGCACCGTGGTGCAAATGGTCGTGCCACCGGACCCGCTGGACGTCAACCTGTTGTACTGGAGCATCAACGTCCTGATCGGCGCGACCATGCTCGCGTGCCTGTTACTGTGGTTGCGCCCGCACTGGCGTGACCTGGAACGCCTCAAGGGCGCCGCCGAACGCTTTGGCAAGGGCCACTTGGGCGAGCGCACGCAAATCTCCCCAAGTTCCAACATCGGCAGCCTGGCCAGTGTGTTCGACACCATGGCCGGCGACATCGAGAACTTGCTCAACCAACAGCGGGACTTGCTCAATGCGGTGTCTCACGAATTGCGCACGCCGCTGACGCGCCTGGATTTCGGCCTGGCGCTGGCGCTGTCCGACGACTTGCCGGCGGCCAGTCGCGAGCGCCTGCAAAGCCTGGTGGCGCATATTCGAGAACTCGATGAATTGGTGCTGGAGCTGCTGTCCTACAGCCGCCTGCAAAACCCGGCGCGGCTACCGGAGCAGGTCGAAGTCTCGCTGGATGAATTCATCGACAGCATTCTCGGCAGCGTCGACGAAGAACAGCAATCTCCGGAAATCGTCATCGACGTGCTGCTCCACGGCCAGTTCGAACGCTTCAGCCTGGACCCGCGCCTGACTGCCCGTGCCTTGCAAAACCTGCTGCGCAATGCCATGCGCTATTGCGAGAAGCGTATTCAGATCGGTGTGCAGGCCTATGCCGGCGGTTGTGAAATCTGGGTCGACGATGACGGCATCGGCATTCCGGATGACGAGCGCGAGCGGATCTTCGAACCCTTCTACCGTCTCGACCGCAGCCGCGACCGCGCCACGGGTGGTTTCGGCCTGGGACTGGCGATCAGCCGCCGCGCACTGGAAGCCCAGGGCGGGACGCTGACGGTGGAAGCCTCGCCCCTGGGCGGAGCGCGGTTTCGCTTGTGGTTGCCGGCGTCGGCCTGACGCGCTTGGCAGGCGCTGGCGCAGCGCCTGCGTTGAACCGGGGTTTCTCAGGTACTCAGGCGCTCGCGCAACGTCTTCGCCATCTCCTCCAGGTCCGCCATCGGCTGATGCCCGATCAGCATCCAGGCGTGTTCCATATCGGCCCAATACACGATATTCAGCTCGCGTCGCTGTTCCCGGGCGAAATGGCGGCTGCCGCTGTTGGAGCGGGTGACGCACAGGGCCATGGGGCCGTGCGCCGGATCGAGGTAGGTGATCTGGGCAATGGGCGCACCGTCGTACTCGAGGATCTGTGCGCGCTTGAACTCGGCACGGGGCAGGCTCAGTTTTGCCGGCGCGAGGTTGAGGCCCAGGCGCGCATCGATGGTGCGCAGTTGTGCCCGTTGCGCGGCTTCATCGCCGGGCAAGTGATCCAGGGTTTCCGGTACGTAGAGCGCCATGTAATCGGCCACCAGGTCGCGCCAGTTATGTGTCTGCCGGCTCGCTTGCCAGCCGAGGAACAAACGGTCCGCCAATACACCGCCGGCCAACAGCCCGGCCGCGGCGGCCAGGAACCAGCGTCGACTGAGCCCGGGGCGGGCGGGTGAGGGCAGCGTGGCGAGCATGGCTTGCAGGCGATCCACCGGCGCCTGTCGGGCCAGTTCATCATAGGCGTCCTTGAACGGCAGGCTGCTGCGATCCAGCCATTGCAGGCGCAGGCCGAGCATCGGGTCGGCATTGATGGCCGCGTCGATGCGCGCGCGCTGCTCGGTATCGAGTTGGTTATCGAGGTAAGCCACCAGTTGTTCGTCCGAGGGTATCGTGTTCATCAATGTTCTCCTCGGTTAGGGGTGGGCACCGTGTGCAACGGTGGGTATTCGGCCAGTTTCGCCCGAGCGGTGGCCAGGCGGCTCATGACCGTGCCGATGGGCACTTGCAGCACCTCGGCGACTTCGCGGTAGGACAAGCCTTCGACATAGGCGAGAAACACCGTTTCGCGCTGGGCCTCGGGCAACGCATCGACTCGGCGGATGACCTGTGCCGCCAACACATGGGTCTGGGCCACGGATTCACCATCGAACGACAAAGCCTGATCGGCGTCTACCTGGCCCTGACCCTGGCGCACCCGCCGGGCACGGACTTCGTTGAGCCAGATCGAATGCAGAATGCTCAGCAGCCACCGGTCCATGCGCGTTCCCGGCACGTATTGCCCGGCCCGTTCCAGCGCCCGCACGCAGGTGGCTTGCACCAGGTCATCGGCGACATGCCGTTGCCGGGACAACAGCAGGCCGTAACGCCATAAACGCGCCAGATGCCGGTTCAGTTCCGTTCGTATTGCCTGATCGCTGGCGATGGCGACCTCCGTCCGCTCGGGTTGTCAGGTTTTCGATGAGCCGTTGATGGCTTCGGCCAGGTCCTGATACTCCTCGCATTGAGTGCTGCCACAGATGGATTCGATCTGTCGCAGTTGCTCCTGGGCAAGATCCAGCCGGCCTTTGATCACATAGGCCTCACCGAGATACTCGCGGACTTGCGCGTACTGCGGGTCGAGTTTTACCGATTGCAGGTAATAGCCGATGCCTTCGTCGGTACGTCCCAGTTTACGCGTGGCGTAGCCGCGATAGTTCAAAGCTTTTGCGGTATTTGGCTGTTTCAGTGTGTCGAGCAGGGCCAGGGCTTCTTCATAACGCCCGTCCTTGGCCAGTCGATAGGCATAGTTGGTGCGGTCTTCGTCCGGTACCAGGCTGCTGGTCTGCCGCACGCAACGCTGGGATTTGCTATCGAACACCTGGCCTTTGGGGCAGTTGGGCCTGATGGGTGCGTCGTCGTCGCCGCCACCGCCGTTGGCCAGGGCGAGGGAGCCGGACAACCCAATGGCCAGCAACAGAGGGGGCATCAGAACAGCAAAGCGAATATTCATGGGCATTGCTCCACAGGTTCACGGGGTTCGGATCAGATCGCGCCTGGCCAGGCGCAGTGCAAGGTTGATGTGATGAGAACACCGCAGCATGAACAATTATTCGTTGTGGGAGCCTTTCCTCTTCAACGCACGGGGTTGGTCTTGTTCAGCCAAGCGAGCAGGGCCTGGTGGAATTGTGCCGGTTCTTCCATCTGTGGCGCGTGGCCCATGCCAGGGAACTCGACCAGCGTGGACCGGGGAATCATCTTGGCCACTTGTTTGCCGAGGACGTCGTAGTGCCCGATCTTCGCCTTGACTTCGGGCGGGGCGATGTCACTGCCGATGGCGGTGGTGTCGGACGTACCGATCAACAGCAGGGTCGGCATCTTCAGATTGTGGAATTCGTAGTACACCGGTTGGGTGAAGATCATGTCGTAGATCAGCGCCGAGTTCCACGCGACTTGGGTATGCCCCGGGCCTTTGTTCAGGCCGGCGAGCATGTCGACCCAGCGATCGAATTCCGGCTTCCAGCGGCCGCCGTAATAGGTGGTGCGTTCGTAGTTGCGGATACCCTCGGCGCTGAGCTTGAGTTCGCGCTCGTACCATTGATCCACCGTGCGATAGGGTACGCCGAGGGCTTTCCAGTCTTCCAGGCCGATGGGGTTGACCAGCGCCAGTTGCTCGACCTGTTCGGGGTATTGCAAGGCATAGCGAGTGGCGAGCATGCCGCCGGTGGAATGCCCCAGCAGGGTGGCTTGCTGGATGCCCAGGGCCTTGAGCAATTGCTGGGTGTTCGTCGCCAGTTGCTGGAAGCTGTACTGATAGTGCGCCGGTTTGCTGGAGGTGCAGAAGCCGATCTGGTCCGGGGCGATGACCCGGTAGCCAGCGTCGCTGAGGGCTTTGATCGAACTGCCCCAGGTGGCGCCGCAGAAATTCTTGCCGTGCATCAGCACCACGCTGCGACCATTGGCCTTGCCGTGGGCGGAGACATCCATGTAACCCATTTGCAGGGATTGGCCCTGGGATTCAAAGGCGAAGTGCTTGAGCGTGTAGGGATAGTCGAAACCTTGCAGCTCGGGACCGTATCCCGGTCCTTCGGCGTGGGCGATGACGGGCAGGGCGGCGGTCAGTAAAAGGCTGGGCAACCAGCAGGAGAAGGGGCGTGACATGAAAGGGCTCCATGGTAAATCCGCCGATGCTGGATCGATTCGATTAGGGCGGCATTAAACACAGGCAACCGCCGCCCTTGATGGTTCAACCCATCCAGCCCAAAGTCGCCATGGCCAGCACGCCGTAGCGGGCACCCTTGGCCAGGGTGACGATCAACAGGAAACGCCCCGGCGGCTCGCGCATGACCCCGGCGACCAGCGTCAGCGGATCGCCGATCACCGGCAGCCAACTGAGCAGCAATGACCAATGGCCGTAGCGTTGGTAATGAAGCCGGGCTTTCTCCAGGTGCCGGGGGCTCACCGGAAACCAGCGTCGGTCACGGAACCGCTCGATCCCGCGCCCCAGCCACCAGTTAAGCAGCGAGCCCAGAACGTTGCCGAACGTTGCCACCGCCAGCAGTGCCCAGGGCCAGTACCGATCGCTGAGCAGCAGGCCGACCAGCACCGCTTCGGATTGCAACGGCAGCAGCGTGGCGGCACCGAATGCCGCGAAAAACAGCCCGAGGTACGCGCCCGACATCAATGGGCGGGGTAGTCCGCAACCACCACGTCAGTGCCGTCTTTTTTCAGGCCAATGACCTGATAGGCATCGCTCATGTCGTCCATTTCCATGCCGGGCGAGCCCATGGGCATGCCGGGGGCCGCGACGCCCAGCAGATCGTCGCGCTTGCTCAAGGCCAGGACCTGGTCGGCCGGGACATGACCTTCAACGAATTTGCCGTTGATCAACGCGGTGTGGCACGACGCCAGGCGCGGCGGCACGCCGTGCTGTTGCTTGAACTCGCTCATATTGGCTTCGACGTGGTCTTCGACCTTGAAGCCATTGGCCTCCAGGTGGGTGATCCATTTTTTGCAGCAACCACAATTGGCGTCGCGGTGAACCTCGATTGGAATGAGGTCGGCGGCCTGGGCCAGTGAAGACATCAACAGGGCGCTCAGGGCGATCAGGCGCAGAGGGTTTCGCATGGGATTCGCCTCGGGTAACGGGCAAAAAAACGCATTCTGACCATTTTATCCGGCCAGGCATTCAAGGAGTGTTTCCAATTACTACAAAGATCTGCCGTTCGATGATGGTAGATCAATGCTGTCAGGCAGATGAGGGGCACATTACAAAATCGTCAGGTTGAGATTCGAGGGTAAGTTTCGATGCTGATGAAAACCAACTAGCCGACATGTAAGAAAAGTCTGAAAGAGCATTCGTCAGGGCGATAAGTTCAAATAAACAAGAGGTTTTACAGCATGTATCTTAATTGTATGAGAGTTGTTAATGCTCTGAATTAAAGTTTGGTTGCCTCAGTGCTTCGGTCGATACTTCTGGCCACCCAACTTGGTCAAACAAGGAGTTTTCAATGACTATCGGATATACCGGCAACTGGACCGCGAAAGCGGGTCTATTGGTTCGAGATGCCGCCAGCAGATCAAAGCCTGTTCCCCAGAGCGTCAAGGTCAGGCAGATGCTTGACCTGGTGGGCAACAATCCGGTTGAGCTGGATACAGTCAAGATGGACAAGATGAAATTGCGCAAACAGATGAAGGGTTTTGACCCCACTGATATTTCTGTCAAGTCCATGGGGGCTCTCAGTGTCATGCTGAAAGAGCGTGGTCTGATCAGCGATGTAACAGCGGTCACACTGAGCAATGCCGGTGACAAGTTCGACCGGTTTGGCATCAAGGACCCTGACGCCAAGTTCAATGCGCTGGAATATTTCGCCACGCAACTGGAGAACATTCAGAACAACAATCTGAAGGGTAACAAGTACGCCAACTACCTGGTTCCCGAGTTCAAAAAAGCGATCTATGTGCTGCAAAACCTGGAAACCTACGGCAAGAACAACGGGCCCATGGTGAGGCCAGGCAGAATTCTCTCGGACGAGGCCTGACGCCATGTTGCACGGCCCGCCCGGTTCATCGAACGGGCCGGCAACCCTTAGCGGTCGAGCAGTTTCATGACTTCTTCCGGATAACGCAGGCCTGCGGTGGCATTGGCCGCAAAGATCGCTTCCAGCGCGTGCAGTTCTTCGCCACTCAGCGTCACCTCCAGTGCGGCCACGTTTTCTTCCAGGTATTTACGTTGCTTGGTACCCGGAATCGGAATCAGGTAGTCACCCTGGGCCAGCACCCACGCCAGCGCCAGTTGGCCCGCCGTCACGCCTTTTTCTGCCGCCAGCGCTTGTACCTGTTGCACCAGCAGCAGGTTTTTCGCGAAGTTTTCGCCCTGGAAGCGCGGGCTGAAACGACGATAATCGTCGGCCGCGAAATCATCCGGGCTTTTTAATGCGCCGGTCAGAAACCCTCGGCCCAACGGGCTATAAGGCACAAAGGCGACGCCCAGGCGCTGGCAGGTTGCCAGGCAAGCGTTTTCTTCCTGATCACGGCTCCACAACGAATACTCACTTTGCAACGCACTGATCGGGTGAACCTTGTGCGCTCGTTCCAGGGTCGCCGCCGAGGCCTCGCTCAATCCCAGGTAACGCACCTTGCCGGCACTGACCAGTTCGGCCATGGCACCGACGGTTTCTTCGATGGCCACCTGCGGGTCGATTCGGTGTTGGTAATACAGATCGAGGGTGTCCACGCCCAGGCGCTTCAAGCTGCCATCGATGGACTGGCGAATGTATTCCGGTCGGCCGTTGACGCCCCGGGCAGTGGGGTTGGCCGGGTCGCGGACGATCCCGAACTTGCTGGCCAGGAACACCTGGTCACGCTTGCCGGCGATGGCCTTGCCGATCAGTTCTTCATTGGTGTGCGGACCGTACATGTCGGCGGTATCGAGCAGGTTGACCCCCAGTTCCAGCGCGCGATGCAAGGTGGCCGTTGCTTCGCGGGTGTCCGTGCCGGTGGTGTAGAAGTCGGTCATGCCCATGCAGCCCAGGCCGATGGCCGATACCTGCGGACCGTTTTTTCCCAATTGACGTGTGTGCATGAAATCAGCTCCCTGTGAAGTGAATCGCCATTGTTCGCCTCGACAGAAACAAGATAAACCGGCTAAAACGGCTATCACTATTCGTAAAATCTAAATAATCAGCCGGTGGAGCCAGCAATGGACCGTTTCAACGCCATGCGCGTTTTTACCCGGATCGTCGAGTTGGGCGGCTTTGCCAAGGCCGCCGACAGCCTGCAATTGCCCCGGGCCTCGGTCACCATCCTGATCAAACAACTGGAGGCGCATCTTGGGGTGCAACTGCTGCAACGCACCACGCGGCAGATCAGCCTGACGCTCGATGGCGCGGCTTATTACCCGCGTTGCGTGCGCTTGCTGGCAGACCTGGAAGAGACCGAAGCGGTGCTCAGCGCCGCGCGCCACAATCCCAAGGGCTTGTTACGGGTGGATATGCCGGCGGGCGTGGGGCGCCTGATTGTGATTCCGGCACTGCCGCAGTTCACCGCCCGCTATCCGTTGATCGAGCTGGAAATCGGCCTGAATGACCGCCCGGTGGACCTGATACGCGAAGGTGTCGATTGTGTGCTGCGCGGTGGTTCGCCGCTGGACGAGTCGCTGGTGGCGCGGCCCCTGGTGGTGTTGGATCAGGTAACCTGTGCCAGCCCCGACTATCTGCAGCGGCACGCAGCGCCCCATACGCTGGATGACCTGCGCGGCCACCGGATGGTCGAGTACGTCTCCAGTAACAGTGGCAAACGCTATGGACTGGAGTTTGTCGTGGATGGCCAAGTGCGGTCGGTCGACCTGCCCAAGCAGGTGGCGGTCAACAGTGCCGATGGCTATCTGGCTGCGTGCGAGGCCGGATATGGCCTGGTGCAGACGCCGTACTATCACGTGGCGCGGCAACTGCAGGAGGGGCGTTTGTGTGAAGTACTGAGGGAAGTGCCGCCACCGGGCATGCCGATGACGGCGCTTTATCCGCCGCACCGCCAGTTGTCCCGGCGGGTGCGTGTGTTTGTCGATTGGCTGGTGGAACTGTGTACCCAGCCGGGCAATGACTTTTACCGCAAGGATTCAGGGCATTGAGTAGTGGTTAACGATGCTGGTAGTAACCTGGTCCGCCATGGTTGTCATAGGGTCAAGATGGCAAGCAGGGGAATCAGCAGTGTGATTCGACGCAACATTTGAAAGCCCTCATGGTTATCGCCGCAATGAAGCTAAAACTCTTCATCGGCTGTAACATGGGACCCCGCTTGTAGCGGCTTATCCCCGAAACCGGGTAAGCGCTTGGCATGCATGTCGATACAAACCGGATACAATTTCAGATTCAGGAACCCGCAATGACTCAGTCGCAACGTTTGAAATACTCGATTCTGATCTCCCTGGTGGTACTGGGGATCATGTTTGGCCTTTCCTGGTTGCAGAATACCGGCGTCATCAGCGAAAAACTGTTCCAGTACATCGCCATTGGCGTGGCGGTGGTCGTGGTGGTCATCAATGGCGTGATGCGCCGCAAGGTCAAGCCCTGATCAGTCGATCATCGGTTGCGCAAAATGGCGGCAGCCTGGGGATGCAGGCTGTAGCTTTTGTCGGGGTTGAGGACAATCACGCCTTCGCTGCACAAGCGCTTTAGCACTTCACGCACGCTGAGAAAGGACAGGGGAATATCCAGGTCCAGCAATTGGCTGTGCACGCCGCGCACGCCAAGGCTGCGGTCGTTTTCGGCGGCCGTCAGCAGGGCGTCGATGACTTTCAGGCGGATCAGGCTGGTTCGAAGGCCAAAGTTTTTGAGCAGGATCCGGATCCGCTCGTTGCCGTGACGATCGGTACGCGGCTCGAATACGCCGACTCCCATGGAAGTACCCTTTGGCGCGTTGCTACCGTCCGTTGGCAGTTGCGAGTTGTACATTGCAAAACTCCTTTCAGAGCCTGATCAAGAAAAAAATGGGCGCTCTTACAGGACTAGACGTATGAGCAGCCCGAATCATGAAGGTTCGAATGTAGAAATTTTGTCGCCATCGCGTGATCAACCTGTCAGACCATGGGTCGTTGCACAGTAAATCCCTAAATTTTTGTGGTGAGCTTCGTCCCTACAGGGAGGCACGGCGTGCGTGGATATGCGCAACCGTGGCCATCGTTTTTTCGATCAGGAGCGAGCGTGATTATTTCCAGCCAGTTAACCAGGTTGAGCCTGGCGGGTGTGGCTCTGGGGTTGAGCCTGGGGTTGAGCCTTGCGGCAAGCGCGAGCGCTACGCCCGCGCAAACGAGCGCGGATATCCGCCGAACCGGTTTCGGCGTGCCGCACATCCGCGCCGACAACGAGCGCGGGCTCGGCTACGGCATCGGCTATGCCTACGCCCAGGACAACCTGTGCCTGCTGGCCAACGAAATCACGACCGTCAACGGCGAACGTTCGCGGTACTTCGGGCCGGATCAGTTCACCGTCGAAGAGCGGGAGAACCTGGTCAGCGATGTGTTTTTCACCTGGCTGAACACTCCGCAAGCTGTCGCCGGTTTCTGGCAGGCCCAAACCCCCGAAGTGCGTGAACTGGTCGAAGGCTATGTGGCGGGGTACAACCGCTCCTTGAGCGAGCGTCGGGCCCAGGGTTTACCGCTGCAGTGTCAGGGCGATTGGGTGCGCGAGATCACCCCCTCGGATCTGGTCAAGCTGACCCGGCGCCTGTTGGTCGAAGGTGGCGTCGGCCAGTTTGCCGAAGCCCTGGCCGGTGCCACGCCACCCAACGCAGTGGCCCAGGCGTCGAGTGCACAGGAAGCGTTCCAGGTGGCCGCCACGCGGATGCAGCGCTTCGCTCTGGAGCGGGGCAGCAATGCCGTCGCGGTCGGCAGCGAGCGCTCCTTCAACGGACGCGGCATGTTGCTGGCCAATCCGCACTTTCCGTGGGTGGGCGGCATGCGCTTTTACCAGATGCACCTGACCATACCCGGCAAACTGGACGTGATGGGCGCGGCGTTACCCGGTCTGCCGGTGATCAACATCGGTTTCAATCAACATCTGGCCTGGACCCACACCGTGGATTCTTCCCGGCATTTCACGCTGTATCGCCTGCAACTGGACCCCAAGGATTCGACCCGTTACCTGCTCGACGGCCAGTCCTTGCCGATGGACAAGCAGACCGTGACCGTCAACATCAGGCAGGCGGATGGGCAGATCCGGGCGATTCCCCACGAGGTCTACAGCTCGAAATTCGGTCCGGTGGTGCAATGGCCGGGAAAACTGGATTGGGACCACCAGTACGCCTACAGCCTGCGTGACGCCAATCTGGACAACGACCGCGTTCTGCAGCAGTGGTACGCAATGAATCGCGCTGAAAGCCTCAAGGATTTCCAGGCCTCGGTGCACAAGATCCAGGGCATTCCGTGGGTCAACACCCTGGCGGCGGACGATCAGGGGCAGACGCTGTACATGAACCTCTCGGTGGTGCCCAACGTCAGCGTCGACAAGCTGGCGCAGTGCAGCGATCCGCGCGTTGGCTTGCAAATGATCACTCTCGACGGCTCCAACGGCGCCTGTGCCTGGGACATCGACCCGCAGGCGCCACAGCAGGGCATCTATGCAGCGGACAAGTTACCGCAATTGCTGCGCAAGGATTTTGTCCAGCACTCCAACGACTCGGCATGGCTGGCCAACCCGGCGCAACCGCTGACCGGCTATTCGCCGTTGATCAGCCAGGACAGCCAGCCATTGGGGCTGCGTTCACGCTTTGCCCTCGATAGTTTGAGCGCGCTGGCCAAGGCCGGCAAGGTCGGGGCAGCGGACTTGCAACGCATGGTCATGGACGATCAGGTTTATCAGGCGGATCAGGTGATGGCGGACCTGCTGCAATTCTGCGTGGCGGATCTCGGTGCCGATGCCAAAACCCTCGCGCCACTGTGCGCCAGCCTCAAGGCCTGGGACCGCAAGGCCAACCTGGGCAGCGGCCTGGGCTTTGTGCACTTCCAGAATGTCATGGCGGCATTGGAGCCAGTGCCGGACCTATGGCGCGTGGCATTCGATCCGCAGGATCCACAACATACCCCGCGCGGCTTGGCGGTTGAACGGCCACCAGTTGCACAGGCACTGCGCGACGCGATGCGGGCATCTGTCGATCAGGTCAAGGCGGCAGGCCTGAAAGCCGACAGCCGTTGGGGCGATATCCAGGTGGTCAGCAGCGGCGGGCAACAGACGCCAATCCACGGCGGACCGGGTGCACTGGGGGTCTACAACGCCATCCAGAGCGTGCCGCGCAGCGATGGCAAGCGTGAGGTGGTCAGCGGTACGAGTTACCTGCAGGTGGTGACCTTCGACGAAAACGGACCGCAGGCCAAAGGGCTGCTGGCGTTCTCGTTGTCCAGCGACCCGGCGTCGAAATATTCACGGGACCAGACGCAGGCCTTTTCGAGAAAGCAATGGAGCGTGCTGCCTTTCACCGAGCAACAGATCCTGTCCGATCCGGACTATCAGGTGCAGACGATCCGTCGGCAGGATGCGAAGGTGGCCGGGCAGTAAGGAACAGAAGTTCTGCATGAACACTGAAGGCCGCACCCCGCAAGGGGTGGCGGCCTTTTCAGCTTTTCGGAGAGGTTTGCGGAATCGCGTTGACCACCAGATTGCCGTTCTGATTGCGGGTCAGGTAGACCGGCAGGACCCGCGGCAAGGATTTCACCAGGCCGTTGATCTCGTTGATGTTGTAGATGCCGCCGATATGGATCGAGCCGGTGCTGTTGTCGGCCACCATCAGCGGTTTGTCGAGGTAGCGATTGATCAAGGGCAGCGCATCGCTCAGGGACAGATCGTCGAGCACCAGTTTGCCCTGGCGCCAGGCCAGCGAACTGTCATTGTCATAGGTCTGGCTGATGCGGGGGGTGAAGTCGCCGTGGCGATAACTGGCCTGCATCGCCGGGCTGAGGTGCAAACCGTCGCCATTCAGGTTGGCGTTGCTGCTGACCAGTACCGAACCCTCGATCAGGTTGACCTTGACCTGGTCTTCATACATCCAGACGTTGAATTGGGTGCCGGTCACGCGAATCCGGCCTTCGGCGGCCTTGACCACGAAGGGGTGACGGGTGTCATGGCTGACCCTGAAGAAGGCTTCGCCTTTTTCCAGCGTGACTTGCCGCTGATCCTTGTAGTTGCTGTACGTCAGCTCGCTGCCCAGGTTCAGTTCCACCTGGCTGCCGTCTTTCAAGGTGACCGTTCGGACATTGTCGGTCGCTTCGAAATGCTGGTACGCGTTTGGCACCCAGCCCAGATGCCAGCCGCCATAACCGGCCACCGGCAACGCCAGGGCGCAGACCGCCGCTGCGATCGCCAGGCGGCGCCACGGATTTTCCACTTTGGGGCGAACCAGCGGCACGACGGGCTCGGGACGGGGCAGGTCGCCAGCGACATCCCAGATCTCCAGCATCGCTTCGTACTCGATGGCATGGAGCGGATGCGCGTTACGCCATTGCTCGAACGCCTGACGCTCTTGCTCGGTGCAGTCATTGGCGTGCAGACGCATGCACCAATGCGCAGCGGCATCGGTGATGGCGTCGTATTCGGCTTCCGAGATCGTGTGGTCGGTCATTGGCCCTTCCTGATTTCCTGCATTCTAACCTTGGGGGGGAGTCTGCGAGAACATCAGTCATGGCATTTAACTATCAATGTGTGGTTTTTTTTCAACGCTTCGCCTCTGGAACATCTGCTCTCGGGTAGCAGTATCCATGGGATGCGTAAAAAAAAGATCAAATCAAACACCGCGATAGCGCACAGATCCGGGGATCTGCGCGTTATTTCGCCAGGATCAGGGTGTAGGGGGCGTAGCGACCGGTACCGGGTCCAGTTGCCGGCCCATTTCGCAGATCAAAAACGCGACCGAGTCGGCATTGTGCAAAATGACATTGGTTCGGAACTTCGAGTCCCGCACGTTAAAAAAAGCTTCCCGTGCCTTAGCCATGGTCTCGCTGCCCGTCAGTTGCAGAATTTTCTTGCCGATGTGGGAAGTGCTCGGTATGGAGTCCAGGTTGACCCATAATTGCCGCCCACTGTTCCAGCGTGCGAACAGTTCGTCCTTTGGCGTTTTCATCGACAAGGCTTCTCGCTGGAAATCCACTTGAGACTGTTTCTTTGCTGCGCCATAGCCGGTGACCGACGCGACCAGATCGCTGAACGGTAGCCTGGCCTCAAGGTAGGCGATGTCCACGGCCCCTGAAAACAAATGAGCGAACTCGTGTATCAGGGTCGCGGCCTGACTGTGGCCGTCGACATCGAAGGGCTGAGTCAGGCTGGATTTGTACCAGTCCAGTTGTTGATCGAAGAAGTTTTCCGTGAAATGCACATTGCGCTGTTGATCCTTGTCCACGACAAACGCGACAAGGTTGTCCTCCGGGTCCCGGCTTGAACCCACGATAAAACGTTGCGAGTTCATCCAGTCTTCATCGGGATCGACCAGCGCGTTGCAAATGGGAACGACGGCCTGCCTGATTTTGTCGAGCAGTGCTTTGTCGATCAGGTCAACATCAAAGAACTGTTTGAGGAAGGTATCGAGCCGTGTGCCCGGGACGAGTTCCCTGAGTTGCACCAGGTTGTGCAGGCTGTTGAACGCGTAATAGCGAGCCATGTCGATGGCCTGCACGATCATGCGGGCTTTTTCGGGATGTCTTGCGCGGATTTCCTCCATTCCCCGGGCCTCGATGTTCAGCACCTGCCTGGCAACATAGGCGTTGACATACTGATTGCGCATTTTCGAGACGGCTTTGCCGAAGTGAACGGTGTGGGCATCCGGGTCGATGACCAGTTGCTTGCCGGGTGTAGCCAGCAACACCGGGCCTTCTTGCTCGCCTTTGACCATTCGCCAGACCGCTCCGGTCTTGTTCACGCCGTACACTTTGCCGGCAATGGCGGCGAAGGTTTTCTTGCTGCCCGCTTCCAGATAGGTGCCGTCGGTGCTGCTTTTCGTCAGGTCCTTGAGTTCGGTGGTGGTTTCGAACCGTCGCAGCCGGGTACGCAGTTGCGCTGTCGACCGGACTTGCGACCAGGGTTGCGCGATCACGGCGGGGACGGCCGGTTGAGCAGCGGCTTCGCTGGTTGCCTGGGCGCTTTCGGCCCACCCTTCAAGCGACAAACGGCCCAATGACACGATTTGTGCCGCGCCGGCAATAAACTCGCGCAAGGCGGTCGTCCAGTGATGGTCCTGTAGGGCTTCGGCTGAGTTTTTGGCGTCCTTGTAGGCCCTCCAAAGAAACTGCACATACGCGAGTTTGCCCGGCAGCAGGCCTGAAATGCGCTCTATGCCGGAGCTGAACAGATGTTTGACAGCCTCCCAGTCAGACTGAGCGGTTGCGTTTGCCTGGCTGCCGAGCATCTTCTCCAGCAGCCTGGTGTTGTCATGGAACAAGTGGGTCAGCAGGTTGCCATTGATGGGGCTGGACGCCAGGGTGATTTCGCTAGACTGGCCAATGGTGGATTTGAGCAGGTTGCGAAACACTGTTTGCTGACTGGTCGGCAGGCGACGAAGCAGCATCTCCTGCAATGGCCCCGGTGTGTTGAGCGCCGCGACAACGCTGGCCTCATTGTCGAACTCAACGAACGGTGAGCCACTGGGGTGGTAAGGGGCATAGAGGATTTGCGGGCCTGCCTTGCCTTCGCCGGGACCGATCAGGTGCAGGCCCATTGCCTTGACGGCGGCGGCACCGGTTGTCTTGATCAGTTCCAGTGGTCGGGCAATGGCGTGCGCACCTGCTACGGTAGCCCGGGCGATGGCGTCCGGCATGTCGAATACTTGTCGAAGCAAATCGAAAGCGCTGTCGGACAGCCGTTGCTGCAGTTTCAGTTCGTGTGCGTGTTGCAGCAATTGCCAGGGCAGTTGCTTGACGAAGCGCAGGATCCGTTGTTCCACGTCCGCCGAATTGTTCGACAAGTTGTCGGTGATATGTTTGGTGTAGTTCTGCGCAATTTTCAGTAATAGCAGCAACTGGCGAACAGCCGCCTGGTCCAGCCCCGCGGGCAGGGTTTGCGTGGTTGCCGACCCGACCTTGAACCCGGTGCCTTGCGTAATGTTGACGTGGTGCAAGGCGAACTCGGTGAGGCTCCGGGCAGGGCCGACCAACGCCAGGTCCGGGGTGATTTGAATATTGTCGGGGTCCAGTGTTGTTGCCGGGAAGCGGTCGGCGAGCAACGATTTCAGTGTTTCATGCACATACGACTTGAGGGGCTTGATCCCGTGCAAATAGTCTTTGTCCTCAACAACGCTGTTGCGGTATTGCTCCAGCAGTTCAAGGTGCAGTCGCAGGTCTTGCAGCGGAGCCATTCCCAGCCAGGCGGGCAGGGATTGCTGCTGGCCGATCGCCAGGGCAATCGACCTGGCTCGTTGCAGGTTGGTGTCAAGCACCGTTGTGGTCAGGTCTTTAAGGGCTTTTTTGCGCTTTGTGTCGCTCAGCTTGAAAATGCGTACGTGTTCGCAGCGAGCCAGAAAGTGCTCGATGGATGATTGCGCGACCCGTTCCAATACAGACCCTTCGATCAGCCGCAACGGTCCCAGTGAGTAGCGTTGGTGAAGGAAGCGTTGGGCCGGGGTCAGGTTTTCCAGCAGCGCCAGGCGTTGTTGCGGTTCGAGCAGGCGTCTGTTCAGCTCCAGCCTTGCGCGACTGATATTGTCAAAGACTTCCAGGCCCTCGGCGGGTGTCCAAAGGATTGTCCGGCCGGAATGCGAGGGGTCGAGTCCGCCACGCTCGGTCAAAAGCAGACAATAGGCCAGGGGCAGGACATCGCGCTGACCGGAGCACTCCAGTGTC
The DNA here is from genome assembly GCF_949767825.1 of Pseudomonas sp. IT-P258. Lineage (NCBI taxonomy): Bacteria > Pseudomonadati > Pseudomonadota > Gammaproteobacteria > Pseudomonadales > Pseudomonadaceae > Pseudomonas > Pseudomonas sp. IT-P258. Next base: position 205,817 of record NZ_CATKPU010000054.1, read on the forward strand.
AATGAGTAGGCGTCGGGTCGGAAGCCGTTGAGGGCCGGACGGTTCTGCCGATCGGCCCGGTCCGGATTGAATACCGTTTCGACAATGGCCCGATCCGCATCCCGCAGTGTCGCGCCGAGCACTCGCATATTGGCCTCGCCACGCAGGCCAACGGATAGTGCATGGGCCAGGCGGGGTTTCATGTTTTCCAGATAGACCCGTTGCAGGGCCAGAGCAGCGACCGGTTGTGCTGCGAAATCCGTCTTGAACGGTGTCTCGATGTCGTTGAAGGACTTGGCGAAAGTGGCCGCCGTGTGGGCCAGCACCGTGGAGGGATGCTGAGCACCGGATAGCACGGGCCGCGTGCTCCAGCGCCCGTCGGTAGCCAGCGTCAGCAGGCGCTCGTTGATCATCGAGCGGATATCCAGCGCTTTGTCGAACAGGGCGTGGATGTCCACGGTGCCGTCACTGTGACGGAACACCTGCAGGGCATATTGCATGTTCTGCCGTTGCTTGCCGATGATCCCGTCGAAGAGCTTGGGGAAGATCTCGCCGGAAATTGCTTCCCCGGTCACATTCGGCTGGTCAAAGCCAATGAAACGCTGACGCTCGTCCAGGCTCAGCAGGCCATAGAGTTCATCCTCGCGACCGGCAGCGCTGAACTTGCTGCGCACCGTATCGCACAAGTCCTTATAGTCCTTGAGTACCTGCAGGCCTGCGGTGGGCGTGTAGAGAAACGCATTGCCGGTGCTGACCATCAGTGAGCCGGCCAGCTCCACATAATTGGCCTTGTACTCCCACAGGCGCACGGTTTCGACCGTCATTGCCTGGTTCGTCCGGCTGGCCGTAGAGATCAACGCGTGCAAATCCTGGCTTTGCTCCGGGGTGATGATCTCGGCTTCTCGCTTGAGCAGCAGTTGCACTCGCGCCTGATCGGCGATGGCCTGGCCGAAGAACTCTCGACGGGATGCGCCGTCGGCGCTCGGTGCAGCCCAGAAGCCTTCGAGCTGCCCGACCAGCAGGCTGATCAGTTGGCGCGAGATGGTCGTGACTGCGGCTTCCCACAGTGGCTGGTCGGCGTTTGCCGGGGACTTTTCCGGATGCAAAAATTCGTGGGACTGTCCGGCCGGCCAAAGCTGATGGCGATAATGCAGGAGGACGGCCTCACTCAAGGAAAGGGAGTTGACCCAGCGTCGCGCCGGATGGCTTTCGTCAGCATTCTCTGGCGTTGTTGCCTGGTAGAAATTCACTTGGGTCTGGCTCTGATCCAGACCGGGAAAGGACGCCGCCAGCTTCTGATTCAGCAATGTGTCGAGCAGCGAGGTCAGGGACGGCAGCACTTTCAATTCGTCGAGCAGGGCCTGGTCGTTGAGTTGCTGATGGGTGGAGAGGGTCATGCGCTGGTCTTCGAACACGTCGCCGTCGATGGGTTGAAAGTCCAACACGATTTCGTCGGCGTCCACCATGGCCTTGCGTTGAGACATCGCCATGAAGGCCAGCAGGTCGTCGTCTTCACTGGCGGCCTTGAGTTGCGTCACCAGATGGTCGGTCAGGGCCGTACGGTTGGCGAACTTTTTTATCCCGGCGTACGGGGTGTAGAGAATCAGGCCATTGTCATCGGGTGTCGCGGTCAACACAAAGCTGCCGGCCAGCGCCACAGGCTCCAGCCCCGGGATTTTCAGCAGCACGTTCTTCACCAGCATGGGCGGCGTCTGCTTATCGCGCAGTGCCTGGGTGGCCAGTTCGATATGGCTGAACCATTCGAAGTCCTTTTGCCTCAGTCCATGGGTTTTGCCAAGTTCTTTCCAGCGGCCGCGCAATGTCAGCGCCTCGGGGAAAAACAGCGGAGTTACGGGTGTAGACATCGTCGAGTCTCGTTCAAGGTGCCACTCACAGGCGCCTGTGGATTGAGTTTCGACACTAAAAGCCGGTGCGCTGGCACGGGTGGTAAATAGATAACGCACGGGGCCTGGGCATTCGTGAGAGGGATATCTCTGATCGACCCAGAGCGAAAGGTTGACAGGTCGCTCGCCGCGCGTTGTTAATCGGCGGGTCTTTGTACGCTGTTGTTCTCTCCAATAATCAGTCTGGAGCTTCAGATGTCTGCGCCACACGATCACGCCTCTACTGCTGTCCCGTCCCACCTTTCATTCGATGCGCTGAGCGCTTTGCTGGAGAAGATTTTTTTGCGTCACGGCACCTCGGCCGACGTTGCCCGGGTGCTGGCGCAAAACTGCGCCGGGGCCGAACGCGACGGCGCGCACAGTCACGGGGTATTCCGGATTCCAGGTTATGTTTCGACGCTGCAAAGCGGCTGGGTCAATGGCCAGGCGGTTCCGGTGGTCGAAGATGTGGCTTCAGGTTTTGTGCGGGTCGACGCCAATAACGGTTTTGCGCAACCGGCCCTGGCGGCGGCACGCGAACTACTGGTGCAAAAGGCCCGAAGTGCCGGCATCGCGGCACTGGCGATCCGTAACTCACATCATTTCGCGGCCTTGTGGCCGGATGTCGAACCCTTCGCGGATGAAGGCCTGGTGGCATTGAGCGTGGTCAACAGCATGACCTGCGTGGTGCCCCACGGTGCCGACCGGCCGTTGTTCGGCACCAACCCGATTGCCTTCGCTGCGCCACGGGCCGGTGGCGCACCGATTGTCTTCGACCTGGCCACCAGTGTCATTGCCCATGGCGATGTGCAAATTGCCGCTCGCGAGGGTGAACGCTTGCCGGAAGGGATGGGCGTGGACAGCCTCGGCCAGCCGACCACGGACCCGAAGGCGATTCTCGACGGCGGTGCGTTGCTGCCTTTCGGCGGGCACAAGGGCTCGGCGTTGTCGATGATGGTCGAGTTGCTCGCGGCGGCACTGACCGGCGGCAATTTTTCCTTCGAGTTCGACTGGAAGAACCACCCTGGCGCCAAGACACCCTGGACTGGCCAATTGCTTATCGTGATCGATCCGGGCAAAGCGGCGGGGCAGAGTTTTGCCGAGCGCAGCCAGGAACTGGTGCGGCAAATGCACGGGGTCGGCCTGAAGCGTTTGCCGGGGGATCGGCGTCATCATCAACGCGCCAGGTCGCAGGTCGATGGCATTGAACTGGATGCCCGGACGCTGGCGAATCTTCGGGAATTGGCGGGGGAGTGATCCTTTAGATACGCCGCAACCCCCTGTGGGAGCAAGCCCGCTCCCACAGGGTTCAGTGTTTGCCAGTGTTTATCGACGCCCCAACAACAATCCCACCACCAAACCAAACCCGGCGGAAATCGCCACGGTTTGCCATGGATGCCCGCCGATATAGGTTTCAGTGGCCTCGACCGCGGGCAGGGTGCGCTCGCGCACGCTGCTCACCGAATCCCTGGCCTGCTGGAGTTTCAGGGCGATCTGTCCACGAAGGGTTTCCGCTTCTTCCCCGACCAGCGAGGCGCTGCTTTTCAGCAGTTTTTCCGATTCTTCGATCAGCGTTTGAAGTTCGCTGAAGGCTTGATCCTTGATTTGATCTTCGGCGGCTTGCGCGGCGGTTTTGCGGGCCATTGAAGTACTCCTTGCAGGTAAGTGGACAGTGAACAATGGAGTCTGCCGCCGTCGGAAAAGTTGCAGCTATTTTGCCCGGGGAGGTCATCTTGCTGAAAAACCGGCGCAGGACCTTTCGTCCTACAGTGTAAGATGTCGCCTATTTTACGCAGCAGGAAATTCCCATGAGCTTCAATCTGGCCGACAAACCCCTCGCCGAGCGCGCTGCGCTTGAAGACGAGAAATCCCGTCTGTTCGAACTCTGGCAAAACAACCTGGGCAAGGCCAAGGGTGAGGCCGCGCGGTTGTTCGGCGAACGGGCCAAGCGCAAAGGCAAGTGGGCCGAATGGGTGCGCGCCGAGTTGGATGGCATGTCGCCACCGGAATACGCCAACATGGTGCGCAGTGAAGTCAATCGCCTGATGGCGGCCAACAAATAACATCGGTCGTCAGGCGAAGCTCGTGACGATCGCCTCGCGCACTTTCAATAGCACCGGGTCGAGCTGGGTGCTGGTCCGCCAGCCCAGTTCGATCGGGTAGCGCGGCAAGGCCAGGGGGCAGGGCAGCAGCGCCAGCCCGCTGAGCGTAGCGATGCTTTGGGCGGCATGGGCCGGAATGGTCGCCACCGCCCGGCTGCCTTTGAGCAAATGGGGCAACGCGGCAAAATGCGTGGTCGAGGCGCACACCCGTCGACTGAGCCCCAGCGCCGCCAAACCCTCGTCGGTAATCCCGATAAAACCGCCGGACGACACCAGAATGTGTTCGCGTGCCACAAACTCCTCAAGACCGATGCTCTGCTGACCCTCGACCAGGCTCGACGGGTCCGCCAGGCACAGATAACCACCTTCCCCCAGCACCTGACGGCTGAGCAGTCGCTCGGCAAACCCGCCCGCGCTAATCGCCAGGTCAATGCTGCGCTCCATCAACGCCTGGGCGACGATCTGGCTGTGGGTCTGGCGGAAAATCAGCCGCAGTTTCGGTGCAGTACGGGCGATCTCTTCGATCAGCCGCCGGCCGTAGGCAATCTCGAAATCATCCGACATTCCCACGGTGACCGAACGACCTTCGTACTGTTGCGCAGCCGGGTCGACCATCGCCAGGCTCTGCCGGCATTTGTTCAGGGCATCGCTGACCACCGGTTTGAGCTGATTGGCCTTGAGCGAGGGGGCCAGGCCGCGTCCGGTGCGTACGAACAGCTGATCGCCATACAGCTCGCGCAAGCGACGCAAGGCCGCGCTGACGGCCGATTGCGTCACGCCCAGGCGCAAGGCGGCACGGCTGGCGCTGGACTCTTCATGCAGCGCCTCGAAGACTTTGAGCAGGTTGAGGTCGACGTCGGTGATATTCATTTGGTTCATATCATTCAGCATTGAATCGGTCTTTATTGATGATTGCCTGGCGCCGGAGAATGAGCAACACCTGATGCGAATGGAGTTTCCAAGATGCCCAAATCAATCGTTGCGGCGCTGCAGATCGGCGCCTTGCCCGGCGGCAAGGCTGAAACCCTGGAACAGATCCTGTCCTATGAAAACGCAATCATCGAATCCGGCGCCGGGTTGGTGGTGATGCCGGAAGCGCTGCTGGGCGGTTATCCCAAGGGCGAGGGCTTTGGTACGCAATTGGGCTATCGCCTGCCGCAAGGGCGCGAAGCCTTTGCCCGCTATTTTGCCAATGCCATTGATGTACCCGGCGTGGAAACCGAGGCGCTGGCGGCGCTGTCCGCACGCACCGCAGCCAATCTGGTGATCGGCGTGATCGAGCGCGCCGGCAGCACCTTGTACTGCACCGCGCTGTACTTCGATCCGCAGGCCGGGCTGGTGGCCAAACACCGCAAGCTGATGCCCACCGGCACCGAGCGGCTGATCTGGGGCAAGGGCGATGGCTCGACCTTGCCGGTGATCGACAGTCAGGTCGGGCGCGTGGGGGCGCTGGTGTGTTGGGAAAACATGATGCCGCTGCTGCGCACGGCGATGTACGCCAAGGGTGTGGAGGTGTGGTGCGCGCCCACCGTGGACGAGCGGGAGATGTGGCAGGTCAGCATGCGCCACATTGCCCATGAAGGGCGCTGCTTCGTGGTCAGCGCCTGCCAGGTCCAGGCATCGCCCCAGGCCTTGGGCCTGGATATCGCCAACTGGCCGGCGGATCGGCCGTTGATTGCCGGTGGCAGTGTAATCGTAGGCCCCATGGGCGACATTCTTGCCGGACCGTTGCGCGACAGTGCCGGGCTACTCACCGCACAGATCGACACCGACGACCTGGTACGCGCCCGCTACGATTACGACGTGGTCGGCCACTACGCCCGGCCGGATGTGTTCGAGCTGACCGTGGACGAGCGGGCCAAACCCGGGGTGCGCTTCACTTCCTGATGACCCGCGGGCTTTGGCCAAAGCAGTCAGACAACTTGATAACTTTGACCATTGCCCGGTAACCCGCGCAGAGCGAGTATTTCCCTGTTGATTACGGTTCCCCCCAACCTTATAAAAAACACAGTGGGATTCTGGCAATGCGCGATTACTTGTCTGCTACTTCTCAGTTCAATTATCAGCACACCGTCGATGCCGCGCTCGCGGGCGATCTGACGGCCCTCAACGCCTGTGTCGAATGCTGTGACCGGCATGCCTTGCCGGGTCGCATCGCGCTGTTCTGGGAAGGACGCGACGGCACCGGTGCGACGTACACCTTCACCGACTTGCAGGACAAGGCCGCGCGTTTCGCCAACTACCTGCTGGCCCAGGGCGTGAAGAAAGGCGACAAGGTCGCCGGCCTGTTGCCGCGCAATATCGAACTGTTGATCACCGTGTTCGCCACCTGGCGCATCGGCGCGGTGTATCAACCGCTGTTTACCGCATTCGGCCCCAAGGCCATCGAGCACCGCCTGGTCTGCTCTGGCGCCAAAGTGGTGGTGACCGATGCAGTGAACCGGCCGAAACTCGCCGAAGTCGCCGATTGCCCGACCATCGTGACCGTCACCGGTGCCAAAGGGCAGGGCCTGGTGCATGGCGATTTCAGTTTCTGGGCCGAACTGGCCAACTACTCCGCCGACTGTGAACCGGTGCTGCTGACCGGCGAAGATCCGTTCCTGCTGATGTTCACCTCGGGCACCACCGGCCCGTCGAAAGCGTTGTCGGTGCCGCTCAAGGCCATCGTTGCATTCCAGAGCTACACCCGCGACGCGGTGGATCTGCGCCCGGAAGACGCCTTCTGGAACGTCGCCGACCCGGGTTGGGCCTACGGCATTTATTTCGGTGTCACGGGGCCGATGTCCATGGGCCATCCGATCACCTTTTACGATGGCCCGTTCACCCTCGAAAGCACCTGCCGGGTCATCAACAAGTACGGGATCAGCAACCTCACGGGTTCGCCGACGGCCTACCGCTTGCTGATTGCCGGCGGCGATGAATTCGCCAAGTCGATCAAGGGCAAGCTGCGTATCGTCAGCAGCGCCGGCGAGCCGCTGAACCCGGAAGTGATCCGCTGGTTCGCCGACAACCTCGACGTGGTCATCCACGATCACTACGGCCAGACCGAACTGGGCATGGTGCTGTGCAACCACCACGGCCTTGAGCACCCGATTCACATGGGCGCCGCCGGTTTTGCCTCGCCGGGCCACCGCATCGTGGTACTGGACGACCAGTACAAGGAGCTGGGTATCGGGCAGCCGGGCATCCTGGCGATCGACCGCAGCCAATCGCCGATGTGCTGGTTCGCCGGCTACGAAGGCGGGCCGACCAAGGCCTTTGTCGGCAACTATTACCTGAGTGGCGACACCGTCGAGTGGAACCCGGACGGCAGCATCAGCTTCGTCGGTCGCAGTGATGACGTGATCACCACTTCCGGCTACCGGGTTGGCCCGTTCGACGTGGAAAGTGCGCTGATCGAACACCCGGCCGTGGTCGAGGCCGCCGTGGTCGGCAAGCCCGATCCGGAGCGCACCGAACTGGTCAAGGCGTTCGTCGTGCTCAGCGCGCAATACCGCGCCGCCCCCGAGCTGGCCGAAGAGCTGCGCCAGCACGTGCGCAAGCGTCTGGCGGCGCACTCGTACCCCCGCGAAATCGAATTTGTCAGCGAATTGCCGAAAACCCCAAGCGGCAAATTGCAGCGCTTTATCTTGCGCAACCAGGAAATCGCCAAGGCTCAAGAGGCTGCGGCGAAGAACCTTCCAGCTTGAATCCAGGGAAACAATGATGCAGATCGAGAACAAGATTTTTATCGTCACCGGTGGCGCTTCCGGCCTCGGTGCAGCGACGGCCGAGGTGCTGGTCGCCGCTGGCGCGAAAGTGATGCTGGTGGACATGAACGCCGAAGCCGTTGCGGCCCAGGCCCAGCGCCTTGGTGCGCAGAGTGTTGTCGCCGACATCAGCAACGAAGCGGCGGCCGAAGCAGCGGTTCAAGCCACGGTCAAAGCCTTCGGTGGCCTCAACGGCCTGGTCAACTGCGCCGGTATCGTGCGCGGGGAGAAGATCCTCGGCAAAAACGGCCCGCATGCGCTGTCCAGTTTCAGCCAGGTGATCAACGTCAACCTGATCGGCAGCTTCAACATGCTGCGCCTTGCGGCAGCGGCGATTGCCGAGACCGAAGCGGATGCCAACGGCGAGCGCGGCGTGATCATCAACACCGCGTCTGCGGCTGCTTACGACGGCCAGATCGGCCAGGCGGCCTACTCGGCGTCCAAGGGTGCGATTGTCAGCCTGACCTTGCCGGCGGCCCGTGAACTGGCGCGTTTCGGCATCCGTGTCATGACGATCGCCCCCGGCATTTTCGAGACGCCGATGATGGCCGGCATGACCCAGGAAGTCCGTGATTCCCTGGCCGCTGGCGTGCCATTCCCGCCGCGCTTGGGCAAACCGGGCGAGTATGCCGGGCTGGTCAAGCATATTATTGAAAACAGCATGCTCAATGGCGAGGTGATCCGTCTCGACGGAGCCTTGCGCATGGCCGCCAAGTAAGGAGGATTTGTCATGACAATGTCCAACGATCCAATTGTTATCGTCAGCGCCGTCCGCACCCCGATGGGCGGTTTCCAGGGCGAGCTGAAAAGCCTGACCGCGCCGCAACTCGGTGCGGCCGCCATCAAGGCCGCCGTCGAACGTGCCGGTGTTGCCAGTGATGCCGTCGACGAGGTGTTGTTCGGTTGCGTACTGCCGGCCGGCCTTGGCCAGGCCCCTGCGCGTCAGGCGGCGCTGGGTGCGGGGCTGGATAAATCGACTCGCTGCACCACCCTGAACAAGATGTGCGGTTCCGGCATGGAAGCGGCGATCCTGGCCCATGACATGCTGGTGGCGGGCAGTGCCGATGTGGTGGTCGCCGGTGGCATGGAAAGCATGTCCAACGCGCCTTACCTGCTGGACCGCGCCCGTGCCGGCTACCGCATGGGCCATGGCCGGGTGCAGGACTCGATGTTCCTCGACGGCCTCGAAGACGCCTACGACAAAGGCCGCCTGATGGGCACTTTCGCCGAAGAGTGCGCCGAAACCAACAGCTTCAGCCGTGAAGCCCAGGACGCCTTCGCCATTGCCTCGACCACCCGCGCGCAGCAGGCGATCAAGGACGGCAGCTTCAAGGATGAAATCGTCCCGCTGACGGTGATGGTCGGCAAAGAGCAGGTGGTGATCAGCAATGACGAGCAGCCGCCAAAAGCCCGGCTGGACAAGATCGCTTCGTTGAAACCGGCGTTCCGCGAAGGCGGTACAGTGACGGCGGCCAACTCCAGTTCGATCTCCGACGGTGCGGCGGCATTGGTGCTGATGCGCCAGTCCCAGGCACAGAAGCAAGGCCTGAAGCCGCTGGCGGTGATTCATGGCCACGCTGCGTTCGCCGACACCCCGGGCCTGTTCCCGGTGGCGCCAATCGGTGCAATCAAGAAATTGATGAAGAAAACCGGCTGGTCGCTCAATGACGTCGATCTGGTGGAAGTCAACGAAGCCTTCGCCGTGGTCGGCATGGCCGCGATGACTCATCTGGAGATCCCCCACGAGAAGCTCAATGTGCACGGCGGCGCTTGCGCCCTCGGTCACCCGATCGGGGCTTCCGGTGCGCGGATTCTGGTGACCCTGCTTTCGGCCCTGCGCCAGAAAGGCCTGAAACGCGGGGTTGCGGCGATTTGTATCGGCGGCGGTGAAGCGACGGCCATGGCCGTGGAATGCCTCTATTAAGACCTGCGGCAGTTCCTGTAGGAGCTGCCGCAGGCTGCGATCTTTTGACCTTGATTTTTTAGCGATTTCAAGACTGCCAAAAATCAAAAGATCGCAGGCTTCGCCAGCTCCTACAGGGGGCGATTACATTTTTAAGGATTCACCATGATCCCCAATGACGACCAACAACAAATCCGCGACATGGCCCGGGACTTTGCCCAGGAACGGCTCAAACCGTTCGCCGCCGAGTGGGACCGTGAGCATCGCTTTCCCAAGGAAGCCATCGGCGAGATGGCCGGGCTGGGCTTCTTCGGCATGCTGGTGCCGGAGCAGTGGGGCGGATGCGATACCGGTTACCTGGCCTACGCCATGGCGCTGGAAGAAATCGCCGCCGGCGATGGTGCCTGCTCGACCATCATGAGCGTGCACAACTCCGTGGGCTGTGTGCCGATCCTCAACTACGGCACCGATGAGCAGAAAGAGCGCTTCCTCAAACCGCTGGCCAGCGGTGCGATGCTCGGCGCTTTCGCCCTGACCGAACCCCAGGCCGGTTCCGACGCCAGCGGCCTGAAAACCCGTGCGCGCCTGGAAGGCGATCACTATGTGCTCAACGGCTGCAAGCAGTTCATCACCTCCGGGCAGAATGCCGGGGTGGTGATCGTGTTTGCGGTGACCGATCCGAGCGCGGGCAAACGCGGCATCAGCGCTTTTATCGTGCCGACCGATTCGCCGGGCTACACCGTTGCGCGGGTCGAAGACAAGCTCGGCCAGCATGCGTCCGACACCTGCCAGATCCTCTTCGAAGACGTGAAGGTGCCGGTGGCCAACCGTTTGGGCGAGGAGGGCGAAGGCTACAGGATTGCCCTGGCCAACCTTGAAGGCGGTCGCGTCGGCATCGCTTCGCAATCGGTGGGCATGGCCCGTGCCGCCTTCGAAGCGGCGCGCGACTACGCCCGTGAGCGCCAGAGCTTCGGCAAGCCGATCATCGAGCACCAGGCCGTGGCCTTTCGCCTGGCGGACATGGCGACCCAGATCGCCGTGGCGCGGCAAATGGTTCACTACGCCGCCGCCCTGCGCGACAGCGGCAAACCGGCCCTGGTCGAAGCGTCGATGGCCAAACTGTTCGCCTCGGAAATGGCCGAGAAGGTATGCTCCTCGGCGCTGCAAACCCTGGGCGGTTACGGTTACCTCAACGATTTCCCGCTGGAGCGGATCTACCGCGACGTGCGGGTCTGCCAGATCTACGAAGGCACCAGCGATATTCAGCGCATGGTCATTTCGCGCAATTTATAAGAAGGAGAGAATCTGTGAACTACGAAACGATTTTGCTGGAAACCCACGGCCGCGTTGGCCTGATCACCCTCAACCGTCCACAGGCGCTGAACGCGTTGAACGCGCAGATCGTCAGCGAGCTGAACCAGGCCCTCGATGGCTTCGAGGCGGACTCGAACATCGGCTGCATCGTCCTGACCGGTTCGAAAAAAGCCTTCGCCGCCGGTGCCGACATCAAGGAAATGGCCGAGCTGACCTATCCGCAGATCTACATCGACGACCTGTTCAGCGACAGCGATCGCGTGGCCAACCGCCGCAAGCCGATCATCGCGGCGGTCAACGGTTTTGCTTTGGGCGGCGGCTGTGAGCTGGCGTTGATGTGCGACTTCATTCTGGCCGGCGACAACGCCCGGTTCGGTCAGCCGGAAATCAACCTCGGCGTGTTGCCGGGCATGGGCGGCACCCAGCGCCTGACCCGTGCGGTGGGCAAGGCCAAGGCCATGGAAATGTGCCTGAGCGGTCGTCTGATCGATGCCGTGGAAGCGGAGCGTTGCGGGATTGTGGCGCGGATCGTGCCGAGTGATGAGTTGCTGGACGAAGCGCTGAAAGTCGCGGCGCTGATCGCCAAAAAGTCGTTGCCGATTGCGATGATGGTCAAGGAAAGCGTCAACCGTGCCTTTGAAGTGAGCCTGGCCGAAGGCGTGCGCTTTGAGCGCCGGGTGTTCCATGCGGCGTTTGCGACGCAGGATCAGAAGGAAGGGATGGCGGCGTTTATTGCCAAGCGTGAGGCTGAGTTCCAAGGCAAGTAATAGGGTTGCATCAAAAGATCGCAGCCTTCGGCAGCTCCTACAGGTGTATGCAAAACTCTGTAGGAGCTGCCGAAGGCTGCGATCTTTTGCTTTTACACCAGGTAGTTTTTCAGTTCGCGGGCAATCACCATCCGCTGAATCTCGCTCGACCCTTCGTAGATCTGCGTAATCCGCGCATCCCGGTAGTACTTCTCCACCGGATAGTCTTCCAGATAGCCATAGCCGCCATGAATCTGAATGGCGGACGAGCAGACCTTTTCCGCCATTTCCGAGGCAAACAGCTTGGCTTGTGATGCCTCCGACAGGCAGGGTTTGCCGGCCGTGCGCAGGCGTGCGGCATGCAGGATCAGCAGTCGAGCGGCGTTCAACTGCATGTGCATGTCGGCCAGCAAATTGGCGATGCTCTGGTGCTCGTTGATCGTCTTGCCAAACTGCACACGATCACGGGAATAAGCCAGTGCCGCTTCGAACGCCGCGCGGGCGATGCCCAGCGCCTGGGCGGCGATGCCGATGCGGCCGCCTTCGAGGTTGGACAAGGCAATGGCCAGGCCCTTGCCGCGTTCGCCCAGCAGATTGGCTTCGGCGATGGTGCAGTTGTTCAGGGTCACCGCGCAGGTGTCGGACGCCCGGATGCCCATCTTGTGTTCAGTGCGATCAACGATAAAACCGGCAGTGTCGGTCGGTACCAGGAACGCCGAGATGCCACGTTTGCCCAGGTCCGGATCGGTCACGGCAAACACAATCGCCAGCTTGGCGCGTTTGCCGTTGCTGACGAACTGCTTGGCGCCGTTGATCACCCACTGGCCGTCGCGCAGTTCGGCGCGGGTGCGCAGGTTGTGCGCCTCGGAACCGGCCTGGGGTTCGGTCAGGCAAAAGCAGCCGATGACCTTCCCGCTGGCAAGGTCCGCCAGCCAGGTCTGTTTCTGTTCTTCGCTGCCGTAGTTCATCACCGGCCCGCAGCCCACGGAGTTGTGGATGCTCATGAAGGCGCCGGTAGCACCGTCGCCGGCGGAAATCTCTTCCACCGCCAGTGCGTAGGCCACGTAGTCGACATAGGTGCCGCCCCATTCTTCGGGGACCACCATGCCCAGCAGGCCCAGTTCGCCCATCTTCGCCACCAGACCGTCATCGATCCAGCCGGCCTTTTCCCAGGCCTGGGCATGGGGCGCGATTTCGCCGCGGGCAAAATCCCGGGCCATGTCGCGGATCATGACTTGCTCTTCGCTCAATTCGATATCGTGCATGGTTCAGCTCTCGCTCTGGTCAAACTCGCTGAAGAAGCTCGCCACGTGTTCGGCGTCCAGCGCCTGGAGGGTGGGCGGGTTCCAGCGCGGTGTCTTGTCTTTGTCGATCAGCAAGGCGCGCACGCCTTCGATCAGGTCGCCGCGCTCGAACCACTGGCGGTCCAGGTGCAGCTCCAGGGCAAAACATTGCTCCAGCGGCAGCTCGCGTCCGCGACGGAGCATTTCCAGGGTCACGGCCATGGCCAGCGGCGAGCGGGTTTCCAGCAGGTTGGCGGTGGTGACGGCCCACTCATGGCTGTCGGCGACCGTTACCTGACGCAGTTGCTCCACAATACTCGGCACGTCGGCTTGGGCGAAGAAGTGGTCGATGGCCGGGCGCAAAGCCGCCAATGGTGCATCGGGCAGTTGCTGCACGGCGTATTTCGCCAGCAGGCCTTGCAGGTCCTTGAGCGGCGTGTCGTGCCATTCGAGCTGATCGAGTTTTTCGTCCAGCGTGCCCAGCTTGTCGCTTTCGAGGTACCAGTCGGCCAGCCCGCAATACAGCGCATCGGCGGCGCGAATCTGTACGCCGCTGACGCCGAGGTAAATCCCCAGTTCACCGGGGATGCGTGGCAGGAAGTAACTGCCGCCGACGTCCGGGAAGTAGCCGATGCCGACTTCCGGCATGGCCAGGCGGCTTTTCTCGGTGACCACGCGCAGGTCTGCGCCTTGCACCAGGCCCATGCCGCCGCCGAGGACAAAACCGTCCATCAGGGCCAGCACCGGTTTGCGGTAGTGGTGGATCGCGAGGTCGAGGGCGTATTCCTCGACGAAGAAATCTTCGTGCAGGGTGTCACCGCTTTTGAAACTGTCATGCAGCGAGCGAATGTCGCCGCCGGCGCAGAAGGCTTTTTCCCCGGCACCGCGCAAGACCACGGCATGGACGTGCGGATCCTGGGCCCAGGCGTCGAGCTGGCGGTGCAGATTGCGCACCATGTCCAGGGTGAGGGCATTGAGGCCGGCGGGGCGGTTGAGGGTCAGGTGACCAATGTGGTTGCGAACCTCGGCCAGCACTTCGTTTTGCATGGCATCCATGGACTGGGTCCCGGGAGAAAAAACCTGAGCAGTCATCACTAACTCCCTGCTTTTATTGTTCTTTATCGAGATGCTCGCGCGCGAGCGATGGCGGATCGTATCAGCGCAAATTTGCCTTGTACAACCCGGATAAGTGCAGGTTGTCTGTGCATTTTTGCATGTTTGTGTCCGGTATTGTTACAGCGTAGACCAAGGCGATTTCAGGCAAACGCTGCGAGCAGATCCTCTTCGAACGCCTTCTGCGCCTCGCCGGCCACCTGCGCGCGGTGCCGGGCCAGATGAAACGCGACATCGAAACTCATGTCGCTTCGGCGCACGGCCCTGAGCAAACCCTTGTCCTCCCAGCCACGGGCGAAGTGGCTGGGCAAGTAACCGACATGCTTGCCGGAAAGGATGAAGGCGAGGGTGCCTTCGACTTGCTCCGAGCGCGCCGAACACAACTTGCCCTGGAAGGGTTCGTCGCTGCGCAGGAAACGGTAGGGGTGATCGACCCGGTCGCAGGCCTGCAGATCCTGATCCTTTGGGGCCGGGTTGGTGAACAGCGGATGGCCGGGGGCGCAATACAGATGCTGGGTTTCAATGAACAACTGGCGGTAGTCAAACGCGCTTTGCACTTGCGAGAAATAGCCGATGGCCAGGTCCAGCCGCTGTTGCAGCAGCAAACGCTCCATTTCACCAGGCATGGCGCTGATCAGTTCGATGCGCACGGACTCGTCCCGCTCACGGAAGCGCCGGATCGCCTCGGCCACCCGTTGCAGCACCGATTGATCCAGGGCTTCGGACAGGCCCAGGCGCACTTCGCCGATCAAGCGCCCGGCCACGCCGTTGGATTGATGACGGAAGGTTTCGATGGACTGGAACAATCCACGGGTGGCGTTGAGCAGCTGTTCACCCTTGGGCGTGACCCTGAACCCGCCCTTGCCGCGACTGCATAGCCGATAGCCCAGGCGGGTTTCCAGTTTGGCCATTTGCTGGCTGATGCTCGACTGGCTCAACCCCAACTCGCCCTGTGCGGCGCTGAAGCCGCCGCACTCCACCACGCTGACAAACAGACGCAACAATTGCAGATCCAGATCGTGGAGTTGGCCGAGCATCAAACATTACTCCGTTATAAAGTCAGGTTAATTAACTTGATATTTTACCAATGTATCCGACGACGCATCCTGCCACCACTTCCCCTGGTCAGGTGTTCGTCATGGCTCCCATGCTCAAGCTGTGTTTACCCGCGCTGTTCCTTGCCATGGCCGCATCGGCCCAGGCCGAAGACAAGGTGGTCAATCTGTACAGTTGGGCCGATTACGTGGCCCCCGAAACCCTGCAACGGTTCGAGCAGGAGACGGGTATCCATGTGCGCTATGACACCTTCGACTCTTCGGAAGTACTGGAGACCAAGTTGCTCACCGGCGGCAGCGGTTATGACGTGGTGGTGCCGTCCTCCAGCGTACTGGCCCGGGGGCTTGCGGCCGGGGCGTTGAAACCGATTCCCCACGAAGGACTCAAGGGTTACGCCAACCTCGATCCTGACTTGCTGGAAAAACTCGCCGCTGTCGATCCGGGCAACCGTTACGGCGTGCCTTACACCTGGGGCACCCTGGGTTTGGGCATGAACGTCGAGGCGCTCAGGCAGCGCTTGCCGGATGCGCCGCTCAACAGCCTGGATCTGCTGTTCAAACCCGAGTACGCGAGCAAGTTGAAAGACTGCGGCATCGCCATTCTCGACTCGCCCCAGGAGGTAATCGGACTGGCGTTGCATTACCTGGGTAAAGATCCCTGCAGCACGGACAAGAACGATCTGTCAGCCGCCGAGGCGTTGCTGCATCAGTTACAGCCGAATGTGCTGTACGTTGCCACCGGGCGGCAGATCAGCGACCTGGCCAATGGCAGCGTGTGCCTGGCGCTGACCTACAACGGCGACGCGAGCATGGCCGCCGACCAGGCACGCAAGGCCAACAAACCCTATGAAGTCGCCTACCGGATTCCCCGGGAAGGCACCCTCGTGTGGCAGGACAACCTGGCGATTCCCAAGGACGCGCCGCACCCCGAAGCCGCCCGCGCCTTTATCGAGTTCATGTTGCGCCCCGAGTCCGTCGCGGCACTGACCAACACCTTGTTCTTCGCCACCGCCAACCAGGCCGCCACGCCGCTGGTGGATGAAGCGGTGCGCACCGATCCGGACATCTACCCGCTGGCCGACGTGCGGGAGCGGCTGTACGCCGACCGCAGCATGAACCTCAAGGACATGCGCCAGCGCACCCGCCTGTGGACCACTTTCCGTAGCCGCCAATAAGAAAAGAGAAGGAGCCTTCAATGGACGTCCCGATGCAGAACGATCAAGCCCTTACCCGTGACAGCCTTTACGGCACGGCCGCCGAAAGTACCTACGCCGGTATCACCAGTTTCATGCGCCGGCGCTACAGTCGCGACCTGCGCGGCGTAGATGTGGCGGTCAGTGGCGTGCCGTTCGACACCGCGACCAGCAACCGCCCCGGCGCCCGCTTCGGACCACGGGGCATTCGTGCAGCCTCTGCCGGCATCGCCTGGGAACGCCACTGGCCGTGGACGTTTGATCCGTTCGATCACCTGGCGGTCATCGACTACGGCGATTGCGATTTCGATTACGGCTCGCCGCAGTCGACGCCGGAAATGATCGAGGCCCACGCCGAGCACATCCTCAATGCTGGCACGGCAATGCTGACCTTTGGCGGCGACCATTTCATCACCTATCCGCTGCTCAAGGCCCATGCCCGCAAGCACGGGGCGCTGTCGCTGATCCACTTCGACGCCCACAGTGACACTTGGCCGGACGAAGAGGGCAAGCGCATCGACCACGGCACCATGTTCTGGCACGCAGCCAAAGAAGGACTGGTGGATCCGTCGCGCTCGGTGCAAATCGGCTTGCGCACCACCAACGACGATCACCAGGGTTTTCAAGTGCTCGACGCGCGGCAGGTGCATCGACGTGGCTGCGAAGCGATTGTCGAGGCGATTCGGGCGCGGGTCGGCGACAACCCGGTGTACCTGACCTTCGACATCGACTGCCTCGATCCGGCGTTCGCTCCGGGCACCGGAACACCGGTGTGCGGCGGCTTGAGCACGGTTCAGGCGCTGGAGATTCTCGGTGGTCTGCGCGGGATCAACCTGGTGGGCATGGACGTGGTGGAAGTGGCCCCGGCCTATGACAGCGCGGAGATCACGTCATTGGCGGCGGCGACGCTGGCGATGGAGATGCTGTGTCTGTATGCGGCCAGACATAAGGTTGATAAGTAATACAAAACCCAATGTGGGAGCGAGCAAGTCGGATCGCCGCACCGCCGCTCCCACAATTATGATTTGTGTCAGGCCACTGGAACGATTGGCAGGTCGAGGACCTGGCCACCGCTGAACCGCGCGGACGAACCGGCAATGGATTCGTGCGGCACGCCCTTGGCCACGTCACTGACGCCGTCCAGTCGCGCCAGTTGCTCGGTGCTCAACTGCACATTCAGCGCGCCCAACGTCGCATCCAACTGTTCACGGGTCCGGGAGCCGAGGATCGGAATCAGCGCCGTGGTCGAGCGCCGGGACTTTTCCCGCAACCAGGCGATGGCCACGTGGGTCGGGCTGGCGCCCAGTTCTGCGGCGACATCGATCAAGGTGTCGAGCAGGGCGGTTTCCCGGGCGCTTTTTTCGGCGTGAATCAGCACGCCGAGCTTGTTCGCGCGATTGTCGCCCTCACTGTTGCGATATTTGCCAGTCAGGAAGCCGCCACCCAGCGGCGACCACAGGGTCGCGGCCAGACCCAGGGCTTCGGCCATCGGCAGTTGTTCACGCTCGGCGCTGCGTTCGGCGAGGCTGTACTCGACCTGGATCGCAGCAATCGGCGCAAAGCCACGCACCTCGGCCAGCAGGTCGGCGCGGGCGATGCGCCACGCGGGGAAGTTCGACAGCCCGGCATAATGAATCTTGCCGGCACTGACCAGATCGTCGAAGCCGCGCAGGATCTCTTCCATCGGCGTGACACCGTCACTCATGTGCGCCCAGAACAGGTCGATATGCTCGGTCTTCAGCCGTTTCAGGCTTTCTTCGACGGCACGCACCATATTCTTGCGGCTGTTGCCAGTGTGGGAAATGCCGGCCGCCGGCGTAGTCCCCAGGGTGTATTTGGTGGCGATGACCAGGCGATCCCGTTCTGCGGCGATGAATTCGCTGAGCATGGCCTCGGACTGCCCGCCCTGATAGCCATTGGCGGTATCGATGAAGTTGCCGCCGGCTTCCAGGTAGCCATCAAAAATCCGTATGGCTTCGTCACGCTCGGCGCCATGCCCCCAACCGGTACCGAAGTTACCGGCGCCCAGCGCCAGTTCGGAAACACGCAAGCCGGTTTTACGACCGAAAACTTTGTAATGCATGGGATGACTCCAGAGGGGGTGACGACAAGGCTTAATAGATTACATGAAACATGTATTAAATATGATGCTGGTAATCTAATTGGTCAAGGCGCTTTTCCTCGCAGCATAAAATCGCCGACCACTGGTCGCGTTATCCGTGCGCAATGGCATACTGCCGCCCATGACTATCGATTCCCCCTTAAGCGCCTGGCAGCATGCCATCGAGCAAAAGGGCTTCGTCCAGGACGAGGCCCAGGAACATGCCGTGTGGGCCCTGCAAAAATGCCACGAGGCTCTGCACGAAGGCCGCGCGCCCATTTCCGGCGTGTACCTGTGGGGGCCGGTGGGGCGGGGCAAGACCTGGTTGATGGACCAGTTCTACCAAAGCCTGCGGGTACCGGCGCGGCGCCAGCACTTTCACCACTTCATGGGCTGGGTGCACCAGCGCTCGTTTCGACTGACCGGCACCGCCGACCCGCTCAAGGCGCTGGCCCGTGAGCTGGCCGAAGAAGTGCGGGTGCTGTGTTTCGACGAACTGTTCGTCAACGACATCGGCGATGCGATCATTCTCGGGCGCCTGTTCCAGGTGATGTTCGAACAGGGCGTGGTAGTGGTCTGCACGTCCAATCTGCCGCCGGACCAGTTGTACGCCGACGGCTTCAATCGCGACCGTTTCATGCCCGCCATCGCGGCGATCAAGCAGCACATGCAGGTGATTGCGGTGGATGGTGGGGAAGACCATCGCCTGCATCCGGGGGCCGGTTCGCAACGCTATTGGGTGGCCGAGCCCGGCAGGCCTGGCGCGCTGGTTGAAGTGTTCCAGGTGTTGAGCGTCGGCCAGTCAGTATCGAGCGAGTCGATCCAGGTCGGTTACCGCACCCTTGAGGTGGTCAAGGCCAGCCCGAGCGTGCTCTGGACCCGTTACGCCGCGCTGTGCGAGCAACCCTTCGCCGCCATGGATTTCATCGCCCTGTGCGATACCTACGGCGCTATTCTGTTGAGTGACGTGCCCAACCTCAGCGCACAGAAACGCGCCGGGCGCATTGCCCGGGGCACCGAGGACGGTGTCGAGCGGGTGGACGCGGGGGATCGCGAGTTGCCGCAGTTGTCGGTGCATGACGACGGTGTGCGACGGTTCATTGCCCTGGTGGACGAATGCTACGACCGCAAGGTGCCGCTGTACCTTGAAGCGCAAGTGCCCATGGCGTCGCTTTACACCGAGGGTTATCTGGAATTCCCGTTCCGCCGCACCCTCAGTCGATTGCAGGAAATGCAACTGCAGCGGTTTGCCGAAGTTTGATCGGGATTTGATCGGGAGCAGCGAAGATGAATCAGCCCCTGGCGCACCATTTGCTGACCATGGCCTATCAGAACGCCTGGGCCAATCACCGGCTGGCCAAGGCCTGGCGTCAGTTGAGCCCGCAGGAACTGAGCGCACCCCGGGTCAGCTTCTTCCCGACGATCCGCGCCACCCTCAACCACATCCTCACCTGTGACTGGTTTTACGTGGACGCCCTGGAGCGCGAACTGCGCGGCGACGATCCGCATCCCGATTGCCGGGTGTTTTTCAAGGAAGACGAGCCCTGCCTCATGGCAACGGACCTGGTTGGCGAACAGGCCCACGTCGACCGCCGGCTGATCGCCTATTGCGAGCAGATGCGTGACGCCGACCTCGGCAAAATCGTGACCATCGCCCGTGACACCCCGCAACACGACAGTCGCTTGCGCCTGCTGTCTCACTTGTTTGAACACCAGATCCATCACCGCGGCCAGGTTCACGCCATGCTCAGCGGCACCTCGGTCCAGCCACCGCAACTCGACGAGTTTTTCTGCGCCGGTGAGTCGCACTTGCGGGCCGAGGATTTCGCCGAGCTGGGGTGGACGGAGGCGTTGATCTGGGGCGCTTGAACGCCAAAGATTTTCTCGGTTGCGATTGTCGGTACCACGGTGCTCGCGCTATGGTCTGCCGGCACTTCAGCGTGACTGCATGCTGGGGGCTACTTCATGTGTGATCGAGGATGGAAATGGACTCCGCAGAAATTCTTGTGCTTCAGGCCAGTTACACCAATCCGGTGCATGCCGAGGCTATTTGTCTGGTGTTGAACCACTACGCCGAGGACCCGATGGGGGGCGGCCAGCCATTACCGGCCAATGTACTGGAGCAACTTCCGGCAGAGCTTGCCCGGCGTCCCCACGCTTTCAGTGTGCTGGCCTTTGTCGGTGGCGAGCCGGCCGGGCTGGTCAATTGCTTCGAGGGGTTCTCGACCTTCGCCTGCCGGCCGTTGGTCAATGTGCACGATGTGGCGGTGGTGAAAAAATTTCGCAGCCTGGGCTTGAGCCAGAAAATGCTGCAAAAGGTCGAGGATATTGCCCGTCAGCGCGGCTGCTGCAAGCTCACCCTGGAGGTGCTGGAAGGCAACGCGGTGGCCCAGGGGGCCTATGAAAAAGCCGGTTTCGCTCCCGGCATGTTCGACCCTGCCCATGGGCGGATGCTATTCTGGACCAAGAGTCTCTGATTCGACAGGCCAAAAAAAGGGCGTCCATCAGGACGCCCGACAGTCTTGTGCAACCCAGGATCATTTTGGTCTGTAGGTTTCTGTCATTTGTGCGGTTTGATCGTCCGGAACCCGCAGCTCGGTGCTTTGGATAGGGTGGCCGAGGGCTTCTTGCTGGGCCAGTCGCAGGCTTTCGTAGTAATAGCGCATGCGTTCGGCTCCACCTTCGGCAAAAGCGCTGGTTGAGCCCAAGGCCATCAGGCCGGCGAGAATCATTGCGGTGCGTTTCATGGTTTGCCTCCCACTACAGATGTCGGATGCCTTTCGTCCATGAATCAATGAAGCAGTGTCGAAATGGCATTATCCGCCGATTCGGTTAAATGGGAATCAACTTCACCAGCATGAAAAAAGGGGCCGGAAGCGGCCCCTGAAAGGATTACTGCTGGACGACAGCCGGTGGCGTCCTCGGCTTCATCAGGCTGAAGTCGATCAACGCCCGTTGCTCACGCTCATACGGGTTGCCGATCATCAATGGCCGGGCCTTGAAGCTGTCGCTGACCAGGCTCTTGCTGCGATCGAGTTCGTCGAAACTCAGGCCTGCCAGGTCCGCCCAGGTGTGAATCAGGTGCGAGCTGCTGTAAGGCCGCGAGAGATCACCGGCGAGGTTCCAGTCATGGGCTGCGCGCCATTTCGGCGAAGCCCAGGCCATGAACGGAATGGTGTACATCGGTGCAGTCGGCTTGTTCTCGTTGCGCCCCAGGGTGGCGTGGCCCACGGAATCGAACACGTCTTCGCCATGGTCGGACAGGTACAGCAGGAAACCGTTGGGATCGGTCCGGGCGTAGTCCTTGATCAGGCTGGACACCACGAAATCGTTGTACAGCACGGCGTTGTCGTAGCTGTTGTACGTCGGCAACTGGTCATCGCGAATACCGGCAGGTACGCCTTCGCGGTCCTGGAATTTGTCGAAGGTCGACGGGTAGCGGTACTGGTAGCTCATGTGCGTGCCGAGCAAGTGCACGACGATGAGTTTGCGCGGTGCCCCGTCGGCCAGGGCCTTGTTGAACGGCTCGATCACGTCGCCATCGTACTGGGCAGCGTTCTGGTTGCGGTTGTTGTTCAGGTACACCTGCTCGTCGGCCTGTTCAGAGAAGGTCGTGAGCATGGTGTTGCGCTTGGTCATGGTCTGTTGGTTGGTGATCCAGAACGTCTTGTAACCCGCCTGTTTCATCATGCTGACCAGCGATGGCGTCGACAGGTACAGGTCGGGGTTTTCTTCGTCGGCGAAGGTCAGGACCTGCTGCAGCGCCTCAATGGTATAGGGGCGCGGGGTGATGACGTTGTCGAAAACGTCCAGTTGATCCTTGAGCTTGTCCAGTTCCGGCGTGGTTGGCCGGGGATAGCCGTACAGGCTCATGCGCTGGCGGTTGGTGGACTCGCCGATCACCAGTACCAGGGTAGCAGGCGTGTTGGCCATGGCGTCCTTGAGGTTGTGCAGCGGTGGAATCTTGCTGGCGCTTTCCAGCATGTCCTGCATTCCGGCCAGGGTGTCGAGGTATCGGTGATAGGCCACGGCCATCTGCCATGGCACCGCGGGTTCGATGCGGGTTTCGAACTTCTCGAAACCGGCGGCGAAACTGCCGGTGCGCTGGGTCTGCTTGATCAGCGGATAGGCGACCACGGCGAACAGGAGGGCTGTTGCCGCGACCAGCGCCTTGCCACGGGACAGGTACACCGGGCGCAGGCGTGTCCACAGGAACCAGGAAAAAGCGCTGTGGGCCAGGAACGCCGGGACCATCCACCAGGCAAAGTACTGGGTCATGTACTCGCCGGCTTCAGCCACGTTCGACTCGAACATGATGAAGATGACGCTCTGGGAAAATTCCTGCTGATAGATGAAGAAATAGCCCAGGCTCGCCATGGAGCAGGCCCACAGCACGACGCCGATCACGGCAGCCATGACACGGGTGTGCCGGGGGAACAGCAACATCGGCGCCAGCCAGATGGCGCTCATGACGAAGGCCTGGCGGAACCCGGTAAAGCCGGAGGTGCCAGTCAGCTGGATCAATAGTTGGGTAATGCCGGAAAAGTACCAGAAGAATACAAACAGCCAGACGAATCCGGCCCAATCGAAACCTGCCGCAGTGGTTTTACTGCGTTTAAACCAAGACATTCAGCGCTCCAGCCGAGAATTCACTACCACCGCCGGGACTTGGATATCGCGGACGACGAACGATGGCCGCGCGGAATCGGGCGACCTAAACGAGTAATTATCGTGGGGCAATTGTGAAAATTTTGTGAGATGCCAAAGGCGGCAGGGCGTGAGCCGGTGCGGAAGCAGTGCAGACTGCTCCCGCTTGAAAGGAGGGGGTCAGGCGAGTGGGGCGCGTTGCGTCACAGCCAGGGGCTGCGTCTGGCCGGTTTGCAGCAACAGCCGCAAGTGTGCCAGTTCCTGCTTCAACTGATCGCGTTCGTCTTTCAACTGGCGCAATTCATCGCGACGGATTGTGACGTAAAGGGTTTGTGCTGGCAGTGCGGTATGTACTGTGCCCATTGCTCACCTCGCAAATGGCGTGTCTCAACTGTAGGTACGCCTCGAAATCCGGGGCTGACCTACTATCGGCGCCAATTTTGATTTCTTTTGCCCCCAAAGGGAACTTTTTTATTTTTCATGGTCGTTGTGTCTTCGGTTTGATTCCCGACGTTAACCATCAGGATCGGGCACAATGCCCGGAAACTTCACGCCAACGCTCTGGACTAACCTCATGAGTCGCGTTGGGCTATAACCTTTGACACACTTTTATTTGTAGTAGGGAGCATCAGCACATGCAACTCGGGATTATTGGACTGGGCCGCATGGGCGGCAATATTGCGCGGCGCCTGATGCTCAACGGGCACACCACCGTTGTTTATGACCGCAATACCGCCTTTGTCGAAGCCCTGGCCACAGAGGGCTCCACCGGCGTCACCGACCTGCCAGCACTGGTCGCTGGCCTGGCCAAACCGCGTGCGGTCTGGGTCATGCTGCCGGCCGGCGCGCCGACCGAAGAAACTATCGACACCCTGAGCACCTTGCTCGAAGCCGGCGACACCATCATCGACGGCGGCAACACCTTCTATAAGGACGATATCCGCCGGGCGAAGACCCTGTCGGAAAAAGGCCTGCACTACATCGACGTCGGTACGTCCGGCGGCGTCTGGGGCCTGGAACGCGGTTACTGCATGATGATCGGCGGTGATGCCGAGACCGTTAAACGCCTCGACCCGCTGTTCGCAACCCTGGCCCCGGGCATGGGCGACATCCCGCGCACCAAGGACCGCAAGTCCGACGACGATCGTGCCGAGCGTGGTTACATTCACGCCGGTCCCGCTGGTGCCGGGCACTTCGTGAAGATGATCCACAACGGCATCGAATACGGGATGATGCAGGCGTTTGCAGAAGGCTTCGACATCCTCAAGACCAAAAACAGCGAGAGCCTGCCGCAAGACCAGCGTTTTGACCTGAACGTCGCCGATATCGCCGAAGTGTGGCGCCGTGGCAGCGTGGTGTCCTCGTGGTTGCTGGACCTGACAGCCGACGCCCTGGCCAGCGATCCGAAACTTGACGGTTTCTCCGGGTCCGTGGCCGACAGCGGTGAAGGTCAATGGACCATCGAAGCTGCCATGGAGCAAGCGGTGCCGGTGCCGGTGCTGTCGAACTCGCTGTTCTCCCGCTACCGTTCCCGTGGGCAAGGTACCTTTGGCGACAAGGTTCTCTCGGCCCAGCGCTTCGGCTTCGGCGGCCACGTGGAGACCTCGAAAAAATGACCCACGCGATCCGCAGAAAATCCAAGGCTGAACCCGCGCCGCCGACCACGCTGTTTCTGTTTGGCGCCCACGGTGACCTGGTCAAGCGTCTGTTGGTACCGGCGTTGTATAACCTCAAGCGCAACGGGTTACTCGGGGATGGACTGCGGATCATCGGCGTTGACCACAACGCCATCAGCGATGAAGGCTTTGCGCAAAAGCTCGAAGAATTCATTCGAAACGAGATGGCTGGCAAGGGTGACCACACCCTTGATCCAGCGGTCTGGTCCAGACTCGCCAAAGGCATCAGCTACGTCCAGGGCGATTTCCTGGACGACAGCACTTATCAAGCACTGGCGGCGAAAATCGCCGACAGTGGTACCGGCAATGCGGTGTTCTATCTGGCCACCGCACCGCGTTTCTTCAGTGAAGTGGCGCGTCGCCTCGGTTCGGCCGGCTTGCTGGAAGAAACCCCCGAGGCCTTCAGAAGGGTGGTGATCGAAAAACCCTTCGGCTCCGACCTGCATACGGCCGAAGCCTTGAACGCTTGCCTGCTCAAGGTGATGACGGAAAAGCAGATCTATCGCATTGACCATTACCTGGGCAAGGAGACCGTGCAGAACATCCTGGTCAGCCGGTTCTCCAATAGCCTGTTCGAAGCGTTCTGGAACAATCACTACATCGACCACGTGCAGATCACCGCCGCGGAAACCGTCGGCGTGGAAACCCGTGGCAGTTTCTACGAGCACACCGGCGCACTGCGGGACATGGTGCCCAATCACCTGTTCCAGTTGCTGGCGATGGTGGCGATGGAACCGCCCGCGGCGTTTGGTGCCGATGCGGTGCGCGGCGAGAAAGCCAAGGTCGTTGGCGCGATCCGTCCCTGGACGGTGGAGGAGGCCCGCGCCAACTCGGTGCGCGGCCAATACGCCGCGGGTGAGATCGACGGCAATGCACTGCCGGGCTACCGCGAGGAAAACAACGTCGCCCCCGACAGCAATACCGAAACCTATGTGGCCCTCAAGGTCATGATCGATAACTGGCGCTGGGTCGGCGTGCCGTTCTACCTGCGCACCGGCAAGCGCATGAGCGTGCGTGACACCGAGATCGTGATCTGTTTCAAGCCGGCGCCCTATGCACAGTTCCGCGATACTGAGGTCGATGAGCTGCAGCCGACCTATCTGCGCATTCAGATCCAGCCGAACGAAGGCATGTGGTTCGACCTGCTGGCCAAGCGTCCCGGTCAGGCCCTGAAAATGGACAACATCGAGCTGGGGTTCGCCTACAAGGACTTCTTCGAGATGCAGCCGTCCACCGGCTACGAGACCCTGATCTACGATTGCCTGACGGGCGACCAGACGCTGTTCCAGCGCGCCGACAACATCGAAAATGGTTGGCGCGCAGTGCAACCGTTCCTGGATGCCTGGCAGCAGGATTCCACCGTGCAGCAATATGCCGCCGGGGAAAACGGCCCCAAGGCCGGCGAAGAACTGCTGACTCGCGACGGCCGCGTCTGGCACCGTCTCGGATGAGCGAGCGTCAGTCTCATTGAGTCATGCAAAAAACTAATGAAATGGCTACCCCGCTGTCCCCTGTGTTCGCCCACTAAGCTTTCACAGGGGACCCCACCGGAGACCGTTGCCATGAAAAAAACAACTAATCTATTTGGATCAGTACGCCTTCCACCTGCATGCGCCCGATGATGTTTAGTATTCTGCTCAAATACCTTAGCCCGTCGGCTACGTAGCACTCAGAAATAGATGTTCACCTGCGTCGCAAGTAATTTTTGTTAGCCTCATTGTTATCTCGTGCATGATTAACAGAGGCGCTGAATAGATGTCGATCTTCGAACGAAATATTCATGGTGCGGGCCAGTGGAAAGACTGGCGCTGGCAGCAGAAGAATGCCGTGCGTGATGAACTTGCACTTCGCGTGGCATGCGGCGGCTGGAGTGAAGATATCACCGCTCATATTGAGCGAAACTTGCAAGACCGTAAGATGCAAATTACACCCTACTATATTGATCTGATCATGCGCTCGCTCGATAGCGGCCCGGTGACGGAACATCCACTGTGGAAACAGGTGGTGCCCTACTGGAATGAACATGTGCCGGGTGACTACGACGGCACTTCGGAGAATTGGGAGTTGCATCATGAGATGAAGACTCCTATCTGCCAACACAAGTACGATAATCGCGTCATCTTGCGGATGACTAATACCTGCAATGCGTATTGCCAGTTCTGCTTTGAAGCCTTGCGTACCTTGCAGGTCGACACCGAGAAGGCCAATGCCAATACCAACTCATTCCTGGAGTCGGTGGAGTACGTGCGCGACAACCCTGCCATCGAAGAGGTGATTCTCAGCGGTGGCGATCCCTTGATGTTGGCTGACCGCAGGCTGGAAGAGAACCTGGCGACGCTGCGCTCAATCAGCAACGACCTGCTTATCCGTATTCATTCGCGAGCCCCAAGCTTTAACCCGTTTCGCATCACCGATGAACTGGTCGCAATGCTGGAGAAGTACAACGTCAACGCCTTTGGTGTGCATGTATGCCACCCGCTTGAACTGAGTGCCGACTTTGCCGCCGCGATTAAACGCATTCAGAGTGTGGTGCCGATTGTCTTCTCTAACATGCCATTGTTGCGTGGCGTGAACGACGATGAAAAAACATTACATAAACTGTTCATCGATCTTTATCGCATGGGTGTAAAACCATATTACTTGTACCACTTCATGCCGTTCTCACCGGGTGCATCGGAATACAAGGCCTCAATCAGTCAGGTCATCGCTATTATGGACCGCCTGAAACGGCGTGTGTCCAACATTGCCATGCCCGAATATGTTCTGCCGCACGCACAAGGCAAGTTCACCGTGCCCTTGTTGGATTTTGAAAAACCTGAAAATTTACCGCATTTTGAAGTTCGCGATGGGCAGCGCCATTACCGTTTTCGTAACTGGGAAGGTCAATGGTGCAGTTGGCACGACGCGTGAATCCATTTACCGAATCAGGTAGTATCCATCATGAAACGAGATGCAATTATTTTTATTGATGTCGATGACAGTACTTCTGTTCGCTATAGTTATCGTGAGCCGCACTTTGCGGCTGCCCGCGAACAAGGTTTACTTTGTTTGACGGCGGGTGTGTTGGGGCGTCATCACCTGCAACGACTTCGGGATGATAGTGATGAAGTTTTCCTGCTTGATACGTTAAGCGAAGTATCAATTTTGAAACTGGTTGGCCAACTTGATGGGCAGTACAACATTCGCGCGATTTTCTGCCACGCAGGGCATCCGTCTGCTCAAGGGGAGGTGGGTTGTATTGTTGCACGGGCCTGTAAGCGGCTCGGCCTGGTTTACAGCTGCCCTGAGGCCATTGCCGCCTGCAATAACAAGTTCCTGATGCGTCGAGTACTGGATAAGCATGAGCTTCGCTCCGTGCCGTTCGCACTTTGCAATAATGAACAAGCCCTCAAGGAGGGTGCCGATCGAGTAGGTTATCCGCTCATTGCCAAACCCCCCTTTGGCGGTGCTTCTGTGTTTATCAAGAAGTGTTCCAGCTGGGAAGAGTTGCACAGCCATTACGCGCATTTTCTCAGTAATCACGGCACTGCCGCTTGCTCGGATTTCTATGGCTGCGCGCACACCCTACCTGACGAAAACGGGCGGCAGCACGAGAATATTCCAGGGCGCAGCATGCTGCTGGAGGGCTATATCTCAGGCATTGAAGGTAGTGTGGAATGTGCGATTGTCGGCAAGTTGATCCATCCGCTGCTGATCAACGAAAAATTGATGCTGACAGAGCGCAATGGCACCGTACTCGAAAACCTGCTGATTTCGCCACCGACGTCCTTTACTGAGGACCAGTGTGAGCAGATTCGCCAATACGCCGTGGATTGCCTGCGCGCGGTTGGCCTGACCAATGCAGTGGTGCATTTCGAGTTTCGGATGACCGATGAGGGGCCTGTGGTCATTGAGATCAACCCGCGTTTGGGTGGTCTCTACGTCAACGCAGCCTTCCGTGATCTGGCCGCCATCAATCCTTATCAGTTGTATATCTCGTTGCTGCTGGGCGGGCCGGGGATAAACGCCCAGCTCGATGCTGGAGCGCAAAAGATCGCCGACGCAGGGCAAAGCTACTCGATGTTGGCGATCTATCCGGAACACAGCGGCTATTTCAAGGGCATTGAAGGCATGCACTACCTGGATGATAACGAGTGTGTGCTGGAATATGCCCAGCAGGAAGCCGGTAGCTATATCGATGCGGATATCGAAGAGCACTACTTGCTCAAGTGCTGGACCAAGGTCGACGATGCCGAACACGCCCATGCCCTGCATGATGCGATCAGGCAAAACCTGCGTGTCATCCTCGATAACCCGGTTGCAGGATAGCGTTATGGGCATCTCACGGATTTCGGCGCATTTGCGCGAGCATCACTACTGCCACGTCCGGGACTTTCGGGAGTTGATCCCGATTGAGCCGGGTGAAGAGGAGAGCTTTCGAGCGTACTGGTCAAACCTGGTGCAAGACGAGGCGTTCATGGAGTACACCCACCGTAAACGCCGCATCCTGCGCTATCGTTTGTTGCCTTCGCGGCAGCTGCGGCTCGACAGGAATGCGGAGTTCAAATCATCCGTGACCTATGCCATCAAGTATCGCAAGGGCGTGAATCACTTGAGCTATTGCGAGGATGGCTTTATCAGGCATTCGCTCATGCAGAAACTACTGGCCACGGACCTTGCGGTGATCGGCCCGCACCTCGGAAAGCAGACTTATACGATTGATATCCACCAGTTTCGGGTCAGGGCTGATGCGCATTCCAGCAGTCCGACCACCTCGGGGATTCACCAGGATGGCTTGGACTGGGTATTTATGCACTTCATTGGCGAGTGCAATACAGTGCCGGTGGTCTCGGAGGTCTTTGCCAGTGAAACGGAGCAAAGTCGGGTATTGAACCTGGCGATGGAGCAATTTCTCGAAACCATCGTGATCAACGACCGTAGGATTTACCACCGGGCCAGCGATGTGCGCCCGCAGGCCGATTCGGCGCCGGCCTGGCGCGATTTGTTGCTGGTGAGCCTTCGCAGCCTGCCACCTGACGTAGAGGCGCAGCTTTCATGAGCCACGATCCGCAGTTGGCGCGCTCGACCCGAAACGCGCACCTGATCATCTTTGCCAGAGGCGTTTCGGACTTTGGCGCGTTCCTCAACATGGTGGCGCTGTCCACCTACGTTTACTGGCTCAGCGAAAGCGTGGTGTTCGTCAGTATCTTCCTGGCGTGCCGCGTCATCGGCGGGATTGTCGCCAGCGCGTTTGGCATTTCGTTTTTCCGGCGCTTTGCGGGGCGTGGCGCGTTG
This sequence comes from Pseudomonas sp. IT-P258, assembly GCF_949767825.1. NCBI lineage: Bacteria > Pseudomonadati > Pseudomonadota > Gammaproteobacteria > Pseudomonadales > Pseudomonadaceae > Pseudomonas > Pseudomonas sp. IT-P258. The sequence continues at coordinate 235,835 of NZ_CATKPU010000054.1, forward strand.
GCCGGGCTGGATTTGGCCAGGGCGCTATTATTGATGCCCCTGCTAGTGCTGATACCGACACATCAGCTGAGCATCCTACCCTTCATCGCTTTTGGGATCGGCGTGTGCAATTCGCTGTTTGCCATTGGCCTTAACAGTCAGTTACCCACCTGGGTAGCGCTTGAACAGCGGGTGAGTACCAATGCGTGGATCACCTCTGCCGCAGCCACCGGTGCGGTCTTTGGCAGTTTGCTGTCAGGGTTGCTGATCGCAACAGGGGGATTTGAAGCGGTGTTTACCGTCAACATCGGCACCTATGTCGTGGCCGCCAGTCTGATCCTGCCGTTGCGCGCGTTGTATTCAGTAGCCATTGTTGCGCATCGGGGGCTCTCTGCTGAGTGGCACGAACTGAGGAAAGGACTGCGCGGCGCGCCAGTGCTGGCCGCCATGTTGCTGATCAGCATGCTCGATACCCTCGGTAGCGCTGCCCATAACGTCGGTTGGCCTGTGCTGTCCCAGTACATTTCGCCGGACACGGCAAAAACGGTGATGGGTTATCTGCTGGCGGTCTGGGCCTGTGGCAAGTTCGTCGGTGCGCGCCTGGCCAGTGCGGTTTTGAAAGACCGTCGCACGCAAAGCATGGAACTCTTATTCATGATAGGTGTGGCGCTGATGTCCAGCGGCTTTATTCTGACCTTTCAACAAACCGAGTTGTGGCTGGCACTGGTGTTGGTCGTGTGGGCCGGCATAGGGGATGGTTTATCTGAGGTGGCCTTGATCTCCCGCGCGCAAGGTGAGCCCGATAGCTTGCGTCTGCCGCTGTTCAGTTTATTGACACTGATTCAGATGGCCGGCTTCGGAGTGGGGATGCTGGTGGTAGGACCATTCTATTTGGCGTGGACCCCGGCCCAAGTGATTGTTTTATTCCATGGCTTACCTTTAACCGCACTGGTCGTCATGGGGCTATGGATGAAAAAACTGCCGATCGACGTTGGCGCATGGAGGAAATATTGAGTTCAACGAAGGGGATGTATTTAGTGGGTGGCCCAACTGGCGGCACACCTCAGAGAGCCAGGCATTGTATAAATGATTTGCTCTCTGGGATCAGTTCTAGTTGGGGTGAATGGTACCCCGAGCGGAAAACCATTAGGGTGTTAGATCGAGCATTTACTAGTGAGGAATCGCTCCCTCGTCTTCCGCGGCCACGAGCACCTTCCTCCCAAAGTTCGTTCCGGGGTTACAGCCAGTAACTCACCGCATACCACCCGAGCAAGCCCATCACCACGGTGTACGGCAACGCCATCCAGACCATTCGCCCATAGGACAGGCGCACCAGCGGGGCAATCGCCGAGGTCAGCAGGAACAGGAACGCTGCCTGGCCGTTGGGCGTCGCCACGCTCGGCAGGTTGGTGCCGGTATTGATCGCGATGGCCAGGGTTTCGAAATGTTCGCGGGTCATCTCGCCCGCCATGAACGCGCGCTTCACTTCGGTGATGTAGATGGTTGCCACGAACACGTTGTCGCTGATGGCGGACAGCAGGCCGTTGGCGATGAACAGCATGCCCGGTTGCTGGTCTGCCGGCAGCGTCAGCACCCAGTGGATCAGCGGGGCGAACAGTTGCTGGTCGTGGATCACCGCGACCACGGCGAAAAACACCACCAGCAATGAGGTGAACGGCATGGCGTCCTTGAACGCTGTGCCCAGGCGGTGCTCGTCGGTGATGCCGGTAAAGGCGGTGATCAACACGATCACCATCAAGCCGATCAAACCCACTTCGGCAATGTGGAACGCCAGCCCGGCAATCAGAATCAATGCGGCAAAGCCTTGCACCAGAAGCGCTGCGCGTTGGCGCGTGGTGCGCTCGGCATTGTCTTCGGCGGCGTAGTTGGCCAGCACCGCACGGACGTTATCCGGCAGCAGCGTGCCGTATCCGAACCAGCGCAGCTTTTCCAGCAGGACGCAGGTTGTCAGCCCGGCAACCAGTACCGGCAGTGATACCGGCGCAACCCGGGTAAAGAACTCGGCGAAGTGCCAGCCCATTTCATGGCCAATCAGCAGGTTCTGCGGTTCGCCGACCAGCGTACAGACACCGCCCAGCGCGGTGCCGACGGCGCCGTGCATCAGCAGGCTACGCAGGAAGGCACGGAACTGTTCCAGATCGCCCTGATGCAGGGTCGGCAGATGTTGGTCGTCGCTGAACTCGCTGTCCTGGCGCGGATCGTTACCCGAGGCGACGCGGTGATACACCGAGTAAAAGCCTACGGCGGCACTGATGATCACGGCGGTCACGGTCAAGGCATCGAGGAACGCCGACAGAAAGGCCGACAGAAAGCAGAACATCAGGGCCAGCAGGGCCTTGGAGCGGACCCCGAGCAGCAGGCGCGAGAACAGGTACAGCAACAGGTCCTTCATGAAATAGATACCGGCCACCATGAACATCAGCAGCAGGATCACCGGGAAGTTGTGCAGCAACTCGTCATACAGCGCCTGGGGCGTGGTCATCTTCAGCAGCAGGGCTTCAATCATCAGCAGGCCGCCGGGCATCAGCGGATAGCATTTGAGCGCCATGGCCAGGGTGAAGATGAACTCCAGCACCATCAGCCAGCCTGCAGCCACCGGGCCTGCGGTCCACAGCACCAGGGCATTGAGAATCAGAAAGCCGACGATGCAGGCCTTGTACCAACGGGGCGAGTGCCCGAGAAAGTTGTGCGCGAACGCCTGGGCCATTGAACCGGACATCGGCTGCTCCTTGTCTTGAGAAGCGCGCAACTTGCCGCAAGCGCGCCAGAAGATCAAGCGAAGGAAAAATGCCGGTGGTTATCCCTGGAATCGAGCGATGATCGCCTTGTAGTTTCCGTGCAGCGAATAGCCTCCCACGACGATGTTGCCATCGGCTTGCGCGGCGACACAGGTGGCGGTATCCAGGCTGGGGCCGAGGCGGGTACGCGTATAGCCGCTGCCTTTGCCAAAACGGCGATCGGGAAGGCCGTTGGGCAGGCATCGCCCGAGAATGAAGTCTGCTTCGACACCGCCGATGGTAGCGCCCGCCGTGAGCACACTGCCATCAGGCTGTAACTGCGCGGCGGTCCACTGGCATCCGCTGTAACCGATTTCCCGCCGCTGCGGGTGTCCTCCATTGCAATGACTGTCGGGTCGTCCGTTGCTGTGCATTTTAAATGTCAGGCAGTGCATCGGCTCGCGACTGCAGCCAAAACACAGGATTTCGCCCTCGTTTTGCTGGATCACCCGGCTGACCCGGGCGCCACGCCCTTGCGCCTTGAAGGTCATGAATCCATCCACGGCAAAACGGTCGTCGAGGCGTCCGTCCGGGTGATAGCGGGCCAGCAAGCCTTCCTCGGGGAAATTGATCGATCCTCCGACCAGGATTCGGCCATCGCGTTGTATCGTCAGGCTACCGAGCCAGGTATTCATCAGCAGGTGTCTGACCATCACGAAGCCGCGGCCATTGAACGAACAGTCCAGCGAGCCTTCGACATCCAGTCGTATCAACATACCGACGTGATCGGCCAGTTCGAAGTGATGGTTGGCCAGGATCAGGATCCGGCCGTCTTGCTGTACGGCCACATCGCAGGCTTCTGCGCCCGGCACACCGGGAGGCAGCCATTTATCGCGCATCCCCAGGGACAGATCGCCAGGCAATCGCACGACACAGCGGCCATTATCGCCAAAGCCTTGCACCAGGCGACCATCCTGATCCAGTAATGCCAGGGCCGGGAGCGTGCGGTGTGCGTTTTCGTATTGCAGGCCGGCCAGCAGGATATTGCCGTCGGGCAGGATCAGGACCTTGGTGGCCATGGCTTCGAACCCCGGTTCGAATTGCCCGATGACACTGCCTTGTTTGCCGAACGTCAGGTCTGCGCAACCATCCGCGAGCAAGCGGGCCAGGCCAAAGCGGATACCATCGGCCATGCCGACTTTTGCGGCCACCAGCAAGCGACCTTGGGCATCTATCGCAATGCCATTGGCCAGGCTGAAAAGGCTGTCGGCGAAATAGACCTGGGTTTTGCCGTTGGCGGCAAACGACGTGTCGAGGGCCCCGGCGGTGTTTCGGGTGGCGGGGTAGGCAAAAGCGGAGTGGCTTGACATGCACCGCATCTCCTTGCGAGTCGTCATGATCCAGAAGTTTGGGTGGCGACCTTATAAGGAGAATATTCAATCCCTGAATGAAGGGATGCACAACGGTAAGAACTAACAGACGGAGGGTCGCTGTGTGCCACAACAGTGTCTTTTCGAACCAATGGCGAGCCTGCAATGTATCAGGCGCAAGCGAAGTTCGAATTAAACAGTGTCAAGTAGTGTGCGTGGCAAAAAAGACCTGCGAACCAAAGACAGGAAAAGGGCGCGGATTACTCCGGAGTAATCCGCAAAACGATCAGTGCGGCATCGACCACGACTGCAGTGTGTAACCTTCCTCGCTCAATTCGGCGCGAGCCTGTTCCAGCAGTAGTTCGAGTTGCGCAGGATCGGAATAGGCGCTGCTTGGGATCTGCTTGCGGCCAATGCTGGTGCTGGTGCGGTCGATAACGGTCAGGCTGAGTTCACCGTTACCGTCTTGTGGGGCCCAGGCCACGCACTTGAAAGGTTTGAATGCGCGGTCGGCAATCAGAAGTGCTTCGTTGATACGGAGCGGGGCGTTCATAGGGTCTTCTCTCTCTATGCCCAATCAAGTGACAGGCCGACGGTTGGGCTTACCGTTCAGCTGGTTACTTGTACTGATGCCCGCAACCGGGGTTTGGGTCACACACAATCAAAAGATTTTTCCACTTTATTTCACATAATCAAGAATGAGCCTGACATTGAAAGCTGAATGAAAGGAAAGAGTCGTTAGGTGACTAACATAATCGCAACTTATAACTGGTTTTATGACCCTCCTATAGTCAAACAGTACAAGGCCCTGTCAAATTCTTGCTAATGTTACAGTCAGGTCTGCCAAATGACTGTTTTTAATAAATTTTCGCAAATTTGGCGCCAAGGAACAGTCATGAGCGATGCGCCTGCCTTACGACGTTTGCTAGTGGTGGACCCCTGTGACGATTGCTATCGCCTGATTCCTGGGTTGCGCGATATCGGTTGGGACGTTGACAGCTGCACGCTGGAGAACGCCGCTGACCGAACCTGCGACGTGGGCTTGCTGCGCTTGCAGCCTTTTCACCTTGAGCACCCGGAGGCTGTCAAGGCGTTGATCAGCCGCAGCGGTACCGAGTGGATAGCCGTACTCAACCAGGAAGTACTGCGACTGCAAAATGTCGGCGACTTCGTCTGTGAGTGGTTTTTTGACTTTCATACCTTGCCGTTCGATGTGTCCCGGGTTCAGGTAACGCTGGGCCGGGCGTTTGGCATGGCGCGGTTGCGTGGGCAGGGTACTGTCCATGTTGACCAGCCCGAGCACGAATTGCTGGGCGACAGCAAACCTGTCCGTGAACTGCGAAAACTGTTGAGTAAACTGGCTCCGACCGAATCTCCGGTGTTGATTCGCGGTGAAAGCGGCACGGGCAAGGAACTGGTCGCACGAACTCTGCATCGTCTGTCCCAACGTCACAGCAAACCCTTTATCGCGATCAATTGTGGGGCGATCCCCGAACACTTGATCCAGTCCGAGCTGTTTGGCCATGAGAAAGGCGCATTTACCGGCGCGCACCAACGCAAGGTCGGACGGATAGAAGCCGCCAACGGTGGCACTCTGTTTCTCGACGAGATCGGTGACCTGCCGCTGGAGTTGCAGGCCAACCTGTTGCGGTTCCTCCAGGAAAAACATATCGAGCGGGTCGGCGGCAGTCAGCCGATTCCTGTGGATGTGCGGGTTCTGGCGGCGACGAACGTCGACCTTGAAGCCGCCATCGAGAAAAAACGCTTTCGCGAAGACTTGTACTACCGCTTGAACGTACTGCAAGTGGCGACTGTTCCGCTGCGCGAGCGCCATGGCGACCTGGCGGTGCTGGCCAACCACTTTTCCCATTTCTACAGCCATGAAACCGGGCGCCGCCCACGCAGTTTCAGCGACGACGCGTTGATTGCCATGGGCAAGCACGACTGGCCAGGCAATGTTCGCGAACTGGCCAACCGCGTCCGTCGCGGCCTGGTGTTGGCCGAAGGCCGCCAGATTGAGGCCCGAGATCTGGGATTGATCAGTCAGCATGCAATCGCCGCACCGATGGGTACCCTCGAAGAATACAAGTCCCGGGCCGAACGCCAGGCGTTGTGCGATGTATTGAATCGCCACAGCGATAATCTGAGTGTCGCGGCCAAAGTACTGGGTGTGTCGCGTCCGACCTTCTACCGGTTGTTGCACAAGCACCAGATTCGCTGAATCCCGGTGGTAAACCCAAAACCCGTTGCAATTGCAGCGGTTTTTTTTGTTCGGGTCAGAAGTAGTAAGGGAGTTTCAGGCTGAACTGGAAGTCCGGGGCATCGTCCGTCATGCCGATGGACAGGTTGGGCACGATGGTCAGGTTGTCGGTGGCCGCAATGGTCATGCCGATGTTGAAGTAACCGGCGTTGGCATCGCTGGAGACCACCGACTGCCAATCCCCGCCATCTTCCTTGAGCTTGCTTTTGCGTTGCACCAGGTCAGAGACCGAGAACGACATGCTCATCTTTTCGTTCAAGGCGAACGCAATACCGGCGCCAATCTGGAAGCTGTCGCCAATGCGAACTTTGCCCGGTGTCTTGAGCGCCGGGTTGGAGCTGATGTCGTCGAAAGACTCTTCCAGGTTGTAGGTGTAGGACAGGCTGCCGAACAACACTGCCGGATCGAACGTCTTGACCAGCGAGATCCCTGGCGTGATCGACCAGACGCCATTACCGGTAGGCAAGGATTCAGGCACGGCCAGGTTTGAGTTATCGGCCACCCGAACCAGCTTGATGCCGAACGGGTCTTTCCCGGTAGGCGCCTTGACGCGCAAGGTCATCACGGCATCCGGGGTGTTGGCCGATTCGTCGAGGAATTTGTAGGCGATACCGAAGTTGACATCACCTATGGTCGGGTCTTGCTTGACGGTATCTTCGGTCGTGACGTTTGCGGAGCCGCTATTGCCGCCACCGGACTGATACGTGGACTCACGGTAGACCACCGGCACGTTCAGGTCGAACTGCCAGCGATTGTTGAAGTTGTAACGGCCGGTGAGGTCAAGCGTCCAGGTGTCGGCCTTGATCCGGTCCAGGTTGATGGCGCCCAGGAAGATCGAGTCCAGGGCGAGAAAACCGTTGAGGACCAGTTGGCGAGTATCGTATCGGGAGTAGGTTATCCCCGTTTCGACGCTGAACTTGCCACCGCCGAAGAACCCGCTGGCTTCGTCATACAGGTTCGAAACACTTTGTGCCGGTTGTGAGTCATTGGCCAGCGATTGTCCATAAGAGCTGCCGCTGCCCCCGGCGACGCCCCCCGAGGCGGTGCCGATTCCTGGATTGCCCTTGAGGTCCGCTGGCGACTTGGCCAGGCGTTTGGGTGGGGGCGAAGCGGGCTGCTCTTCGACCTGGCGGACCCGTTGTTCGAGAACCGCCAGGGCTTTTTGCTGTACTTCGTATCGTTGCTTCAACTCCAGGAGCTCTTGTTTAAGAGCCTCCAGTTCCGGGTCAGGTGCTGCCTGCAACATCGCCGCCGGGAGTAGAGCACTCAAGCATGCAACTGCTAGCAGTGATACTGATCGGTACATGGAATAAGCCGTCCATTTGTGCCTAATGGTCCAGACTCAGCGTAGTTCAATAGCCCATGGTCCGTAATGCAGCGAGTTGATTGAGGTTGCAGTCCAGTGCACCCGCACTCGGGCCATTATTGTTAAGCACTACGTTGAGCTGGGTCATGTTGTCGACCATATTGCTGCTGCCCAGTAACCGGGTGTTTTGCAGCAACCCGCCTTGGGCGACTTGTTGCACGCTTGTACCCTGATTGTTGTTGGCGGTAATGGCCATCTGAACGCCACCACTGGTCGCGGATACCACGACACTGCCTGCGGCATTGCTGCCGGTGATGGTTTGACCGGCTATCAGCGCCTGGCCCTGGCTCGGCACCAGTGCAGGGGCCGTGCTGGCCTCCTTGACGTTGATGGCGATGTTGTTGTTTGAGCTGTTGCCATCGCCTGCTGCCCTTGTGACCTGGGTAATGCCCCGGGAAGTATTCAGCGCAGCGCCCCCCGTCACGTGGCCGCTACCCGATTTGGGCGAACCGCCATGACCGGACTGCTTGATGGTTGAAACATAGAACTGGGGTTTGACCGTTGCGGCTTGAAGCTGCATCGAGGTAGAGGCTCCGATCAGGTCACCACTGGCATTGCGCCAGGTACTGCTCATGACGACACCGAAGCTGATGACCCGCCCCGGCATCACATACCGGCCACGCAACTCGGCCAGTTCCTGGTCCTTGATTTCGATGGGTCTGAACTCATCAGCAAAACCTGAAGTGTTCGCTGCCAGACAGGCTGCGACCACCCAATACGAGGTTTTCATTTGCTGCTCCCGGAGCATCCTGCTCCCTATCATCTTATTGGCGCTTAAAAGAAGTCGCTCTGTATGAAACCAAAATCCATCAATTCGGCATCTTTGACCGGGTTGAAGTTATCCATCTTGTTCTTGGCTGTCAGCGGTTCCGGTGGGCTGCGTAAGGCATTGGTCTTGTCGTAACCAGGGCCGACGATGGCGAAGATAATGCCATTCCAGCCTTTGACAAAGTCATCATGGGAGTAGCGTTTGTGACCGAGTACCGGGTCGCCGATATAGACCCAGCTCTTGTCCGCCCGCTGCAACACCACGAAGTGCTTGTAGCCGCGAATTTCCATCAACACCACCACTGGAATCGTCACGGCTTCGAGTCTTTCCGGCGGGATCCTGTAGCCCCGGGCGCGCATGCCGATGCGTTCTATGTAGCGCTTCATGTCCAGCATGGAAAAACCCTGGGTACGCACAAGGTCCTGGTCTGCGGTGACCAGCATGCCTTTGATGATGTGCTCCTCATCGACGTCGAGCCAATAGGCCTGGCGCAGTATCGTTGCCAGCGCGGCGGCGCCGCAGCTGAAATCGGTTTTCTGTTCGACGATGTCGCTGAACTTGCGCTCGCGCAAACTCTGTACGTGCTTGTACACCAGCACGCCACCCGGCAGGGCGGCAACCGGCATCTGTGCAGCCTGGGTCAGGCCAGACAGGCAGAGCAGGGCGAAAAGGACAGTCTTACGCATGATCGATACGCCTTGGGACTGTGGGAAAGCCCCGTCGCCGGGGCTTTCATTGCAATCGCGATTACAGACAGGACTTGCAGCCCGCGGAGATGGACAGCGAGTTGTTTTGCTGGTTGCCCACGCCAGACGATACGTTCGCTCCGCCGTTGCCGGAGAAGTTGTTCATCGAGCCCGTTATCGAAGCGTTGTTGGTTACCGGGGGTTTCCAGCCCTCGGGCGTCATCACTTGTTGAGTGGTTACGCCCGCCAGACCGAATACACCCACGGCTACGAAATCAGTCGTGTTGCCGTTGTTGGTGACGTTCAGCCCGGACGTGCTTTGGTTGGCCGCCGCCGCCGCTTGCGCTACACGACCGCCCGCAACGGCAATCGCCAGGTTGTTTTTCTGTTGGTTGAAGTCGCCGGTGGTCACGTTGATGCCGATGTTGCCGGAACCGCTGTTACCTGCGTTGTTGAGCGTTGTGTTGTTGGTGTTGGAGTGGTTCCTGGCGGCGTTGCCGGCGCTCTTCTGAGTCGCACTGGAGACGGCGACCGCGGTGCCGAAGATGAAGCTTTCGTCAGCTGTGGCAAGGGCGGCGGCGTTGTCTTGCTGGTTGCCGTTACCGGCTGCAACGTTGGCGCCCATGTTGCCGTTGGAGTTGTTCAGGGAGTTATCGATTTTGGCGTCGTTCCTGGTGTCCCGGTTCAATACGCTGCTGTCACTGCTTTCCTGCGAGTCCATCACGACGGCCCCGGCGCCTGCTGTAATCTGCAGAATCTGTTCCAGCGTCGGGCCTTTGGGCTGGTGGTTGTTGCCATGCGCATTGCTCTGGCCGTTGCCTTGATCATCATCAAGACCGCCTGCTTGTGCTGCGAATGCCATCACTGCCGCCAGAGCGAAAGCCAGAGGTTTGAGAGCAGTTGTCGGGTTCATGGTGTTTCTCCGTGCTCATTAGTTGGTCAAGTGTTGGTTCGTCCTTAATCGCACTGTATCGGGGTCAGTCAGCGACCCGGATGCTCAAGGTGTTAGCCATTCGGTTCCCCACCCCGGCACTCTGGTTCACCTGGATCACTCCGCGGCTGCCGGTGAAGGCCTGGTCGCTTGTCACGACCTGGCGACTGCCGTTTGGGGCGCCAGTTGCTCCCGAGTTCGGTAACAACGCCACGTTCTGTTGAGAAAGGGCACTATCGTCGATGGCTTGCGGTGCAGCGCTGATGCTGATGCGCATGGCATTGGCCATCTGGTTGTTCGCCCCGGCACCCTGGTTGACACCCAGTACGCCGTTGCCATTACTGAAGGAGGGTCCGCCAATAGTGGCCGTCGCATCCATCGACGGATTGGCGGGCGTGGTGATTGTCTGCCGGACGCTGGTGGTTGCACCGGCATTCGTACCAATGGCGATCGCGCGGACGTTGGTTTGCTGCTGCTGATCGCCAGCCGCCTGGTTGACGTTGAAGTTGCCGCGGTATTGAGTAGCAGAATCCTGGAGGGTGGCGTTGTTCACCGAACTGACGCCCGGATCGGCCATCACGCCGGTGCAGCCGAACAGGGCAAGTAAAAGCAGGGACCGACTCATCTCATTGGCCTCCCGCCATTCTGCCCAGTGAGCCGAGGCCGCTGCTCATGGCGCGGTTGACGGTTCCGGAAATCGCGCTGCCACTGCCACCGCCGTGGCCGACAGACATGCCGGGCATACCATTGGGGTTGGTAACGGCGTTGAGCCCTTGCAGGCCACCCAGGCTTTGTCCGTTGCTGTGGCGAAGGGCTGTTCCGGTGGAGACCCCGGCAATGTCCGCGTCGCTGAGTTCGCCGGTGACGCGGGCCGATGGGTTGGCATTGAGGGTGTTGGGGTTCGGATCTCTGCCGCCGCTGCGACCGATAGGGGTTGGGTGAATGGTGCGGTCAAGCACGATGACGCCGTTGCCTTCGGCTAGAACGTCAAAACTGAAAAGCGTGCCTGCAGCGCTCGCGATCAGCAGCAGGCACGCCAAGACTCTTTTATCGAATATCCACACGACATTCTTACCTTCTCATGCAGGCTGGCTCTGGTCGGCTTTATGAAGGTAAGAGCGAAAGCTGTGCCGGTTTTTGATTATCTCGTTGATTCAATGGCTTATGGATATTGTCCGGATAGCTTTCGCCAAGAATGTTTCAAAGATGAGACGAAACCCTGCGCAGGTAGCCCTTAATTGCGGGTAAACCGTTCTAAAGCAAGGGTTTCAGGGGCGTTGTATCACCGGCTTGACAAATCCGATGATCAAACGACGAGGGGCGCTGAAATGGGCGGTTTGAGGCAAGGAGAGTGTTTCAGGACCGGACACTTTCCCTCGGAGCAGGGGGGATGGTGGGGGAATTACCCCGGACGCCACTCAGGCGTCGAGCAATCGGGTCACGGCGTGCAGTGCCAGGGATCGGCGTTCGGCCCAATCTCCGCGCAGTACTTGAACCGGTTGTGCGTGGCGCTCCAGCCAGGCCAGGGTCTGCTCGAAAAATGCCTGGCGCTCACTCAATCGGGGCTGGCAACGCTGGCCGTCATCCGTCCATTCGACGTGTTCCGGCGACAGCAGCAAGTGCAAGTCGTAATGCCGGGCCAATAGCGCTTGCTCGATCCAGGGGGGGCAGTCGCCAAACAGGGTTTGGCTCCAGAGGACATTGCTCAGCAGGTGCGTGTCGAGGATGAGCAAAGACGGTTGTTGCGCCCGTGCTTCGTCCTCCCACGCCAATTGACCGCGGGCGATGTCCGGAATGTCGGCCAAGGTGGTGTCCCGCGGATTCTGCTCGATGAACCAACGCACATACTCGTCGACCAGTACCCCGCCGAAACGCTGTTGCAATTCGGCCGCCAACCAGCTTTTACCGCTGGATTCCGGGCCTGTGAGTACCAGCACTTTCATGCGCGCAATGCCGGATCGGCGCGCCATTGGCGCCAGCCCTGCACGGCGATAACGGCGAACAGCCCGTACAGGGTGGCGGTCAGGTACAGGTCCTTATAGATGAACAGCCCGACGAAAATCACATCCAGGGCTATCCATAGCGGCCAGCACTGGACACGTTTTTGCGCCATCCAGACCTGCGCCACCAGGCTGAATCCGGTCAGCGCCGCATCGAGCCAGGGTTGTGCAGCGTCGGTCCAGTGGGCCATGGCCGCCCCCAGTAACAGGCTGCCGAGTGCGCCGATGGCCAGGCTCAACGCCACGGCGCGTGAGTTGAGCCAACTGACTTCGCGGCCATGGGTCGTTTCGCCAGCCCGCGTCCACTGCCACCAGCCGTAAAGCTGCAAGGCGGCATAGATGACTTGCAGCAGCATGTCCGAATACAGCTTCACCTCAAAAAAGATCCAGCTATAGAGCAGCACCATGACCAGACCGATGGGCCAGCACCAGGGGTTCTGTTTGACCGTCAGCCAGACGGCAATGACACCGAGGGCGGCGGCAAACAGTTCAAGCCCGGACATGGAGGCTCCTTGGGGAAATCGAAGAGGGGGCCGATTGTAACCGGATTGGCGTCGGGAATCCCGTGGCGCACGGGTGTACTTCATTGGTGCGCGATAACGCGGCAGCGCCAAGCGGACTTGTCTGATAGGATTTCGGCCCCGCGCGGGTAAACCCTGACCAGGATTGTTTTTTCACAGGATTTTGACGGTGCTGTGGTGATCCTTGACAGGCGGGGCTTCAGCTACGCTGATCGCAATTCAAGCTTTGGAAAAATACTAACGGGGCATGCCGGCGCGCATAGCCTTTTGGGGGATTGATGGATCTTTGGACCGCCTTTCAGGCATTGATTCTTGGGGTTGTAGAAGGGCTGACCGAGTTTTTGCCCATTTCCAGTACCGGCCACCAGATCATCGTGGCCGACATGCTCGGCTTCGGGGGCGAGCGGGCGATGGCGTTCAACATCATTATCCAGCTGGGTGCCATCCTGGCTGTGGTATGGGAGTTTCGACGCAAGATCTTCGACGTGGTCATCGGCCTGCCGACCCAGCCGGGCGCCCGGCGGTTTACCGCGAACCTGTTGATCGCGTTCTTGCCGGCCGTGGTGTTGGGCGTGATCTTCGCTGACCTGATCCACGAATACCTGTTCAATCCGATCACCGTGGCAACGGCGCTGGTCGTGGGCGGGTTCATCATGTTGTGGGCCGAGCGCCGCCAGCATGAAGTCCACGCCGAAACGGTGGATGACATTACCTGGAAAGACGCCCTGAAAGTCGGCTTCGCCCAATGCCTGGCGATGATTCCGGGTACTTCGCGTTCGGGCTCGACGATCATCGGCGGGTTACTGTTCGGCCTGTCGCGCAAGACCGCTACCGAGTTCTCGTTCTTCCTGGCGATGCCGACCATGGTCGGCGCGGCGGTGTACTCGGGCTATAAATACCGTCACCTGTTTGTCCCGTCTGATTTCCCGGTGTTCGCGATCGGTTTCGTCACGGCGTTCGTCTTCGCGATGATCGCGGTCCGCGGGCTGCTCAAGTTCATCGCCAACCATAGCTATGCGGCGTTTGCCTGGTATCGCATTGTGTTCGGCCTGATCATCCTGGCGACCTGGCAGTTCGGCTGGGTCGACTGGAGCGCGGTCAAGCCGTGAGTGACTCAAGCTCGCGCAATAACCCCGGGCGCCAGCCCGGGGGACATATCCGTCATCCACGGCTGAAGTGGCTGGTGTTTGCAATCCTGTGCGCGTTGCCGCTGTCGGGTTCGGTGTCGTCATGGCTGCACGGGGTGTCGCTGATTCCCCTGGCGGCCTACGGCATCGTCAGCGTCGTGACGTTTTTCCTGTACTGGAGCGACAAGCGCAAGGCCCGCGCCGAGCAATGGCGTACGCCGGAGAATGTCCTGCATGCGCTGGAACTCGCCGGAGGCTGGCCGGGTGCCTTGCTGGCCCAGCAAGCGTTCCGGCACAAAACCCGCAAAGTCTCGTACCAGTTGGTGCTCTGGATCATCGTGCTCATGCACCAGGTGTTCTGGATCGACCACCTGTTCCTCGGCGCACACCTGTTCGCCTTGTTCTGATCAACAACGCCTTATAGCAACAGGCTGACTTGAGTGCGCTTTGGCAGCCTGCTGACCACCAATTGGTGGGAACGCTGTAGCAGTCCCTGTAGTTCTTCGCTGCCGAGCGGGTAGGGCGTTTCCATGATGATCCACTGGGCGCGCGCCAGATAAGGCGCCGGATGAATCCCCGGGCGGTCGCAATGACCGAGAAACAGATCCTTGTCGACCTTGAAGGCCAGGGAGTCACCCCGCAGGCCCTGCAAGGCGAACATCTTGTTCCCGGCAATCGAAAACACCCGCACGCCGCCCCATTTATAGTCTTCGCGCGCTCCGGGCAGGCTAAGGCAGAATTTCGCGACATCCTCTTCGCTCATCCGTGCGGTTTTCATAACAATCGTTCCCCACAGGCATTGAATGACTCAACCAGATGGTCAATCCAGGCGCGTACCGCCGGCATGACTCCGCGTCGATGAGGATAGACCGCTTGCAGCCAGCCACCGGGCAACGACCAGTCGGGCAACAACTGCACCAGCGAACCGTTTGCCAGTTCCTGCTCGCAATACATCATGGGCAGCATGGTGAAGCCCAGGCCGGAGAGGGTGCTGGCCTTGCGCACGATAAAGTCATCGATGCCCAGCCGGGCCTCGAGCGCCAGTTCACAACTTTTGCCTTTTTGATCCAGCAGGCGGATGTGCACCAGGCGGTCGGCTTCCAGGGCACCGAGCACCGGCAGGCTTTTCAGATCTTCGGGATGGTTGATCTCACGGCCAACCAGGAAGCCGGGACTGGCGACCATCAGCATCTGCGCCTGACGCAGGCGGCGAGTGACCAGCAGCGGGTCTTCGTCGCCCAGTTCCCGCACACGCAGGGCTACGTCGATGCCTTCGTTCACCAGGTCGACCCGGCGGTTGAGCAACATCACCTCCAGCTGGACTTGCGGAAACCGTTCCAGAAAGTCGCTGATCACCCCCGGCAATATTTCGTGGGCCAGCCCGACGGGGCAGGACACCCGCAAGCGTCCGCGGGGCTCGCTGGACATGCTGGCCACGGCTTCGTCGGCCATTTCCGCCTCCAGCAGCATCGCCTGGCAGTGCCTGAGGTAACGTTCACCGACGGCCGTCAGCTTCAGTTGTCGGGTGGTGCGTTGCAGTAATCGTGCGCCAAGGCGTTCTTCCAGCTCGGCGATGCGCCGTGACAATCGGGACTTGGGGATGCCCAGCAAACGCCCGGCTGCGGCGAACCCCCCGGCTTCCACGACTTTGGCGAAGTAATACAGGTCGTTGAGGTCTTGCATGATGTGAATCCGATTGTTCTATCTGTGGGACGAACTATCGCATTGTTAGCGTCTAATCAGCTATTGGTTTCGTGTGTAGGATTAGTCCCATCAGATCGCCCTTGTGGGCGATCCTCACTTGGAGATCCCACATGAAATTGCTGCATATCGATTCGAGCATACTGGGCGACAACTCGGCTTCCCGTCAGTTGAGCGGCGAAGTCGTCAAGGCCTGGCAAGCCGCCGAGCCAACCGCCGTGGTGACCTACCGTGACCTGGCCGCCGACGCCATCAGCCATTTCTCCGCCACCACCCTGGTCGCCGCCGGCACCACCGCTGAACTGCGCAACGCCGCACAACAGCACGAAGCCGAACTGAGCGCCTCGACCCTGGCCGAATTCCTGGCTGCCGATGCCGTGGTGATTGCCGCACCGATGTACAACTTCACCATCCCGACTCAACTCAAAGCCTGGATCGACCGCATCGCCGTTGCCGGCCAGACCTTCCGTTACACCGAAGCCGGCCCTGAAGGCCTGTGCGGCGGCAAGAAAGTCGTGATCGTCTCGACTTCCGGTGGCATGCACGCCGGTCAGGCGACCGGTGTTGCCCACGAAGAGTATTTGAAGGTGCTGTTCGGTTTCATCGGCATCACCGATATCGAAATCGTGCGTGCCGAAGGACTGTCTTACGGTGACGACGTACGCAACAAGGCCATGAGCGCTGCCCACGCACAAATCAGCGAGCAATTGTTCGCCGCAGCGTAAGGCTTGCGTAAAAGTAGGCAGCCGTTCAGGTAAAGCCCAAAAAACTCTGTATTCTGGCTACGCAAGTACCAGTTACGGAGTTTTTTGTTTCTGGTCGTTTCAGACTGTGGCCCGACATATGCAGTCCAGGGTGTACGTCTCAAGTCCGGTAACAAGGTGGGGCATCCATGATGCGTCTTTGTGCAGCTTTACTGATTTGCCTGCTCAGCAGCCTGAATACAGTGCACGCCGCACCAGCACCGCATCCTCACTGGAGCGTCGGCTTCCATGAGATGACTTTTCTCGACCCGCTGGACCTGCAGCCGATGCGGGCCATCGCCTTCTATCCTTCCAGTGATCGGGAGCACACCAGCAAGCTTGAGGGTTACACCGTCGAAGCCGGGGAGGACACCAAGGTCGCCATCGGCCGGTTCCCGATGCTGATGCTGTCCCACGGCAACACCGGTACTCCCCTGGCCCTGCACGACCTTGCCACGTCGCTGGCGCGCAAAGGCTTTGTCGTGGTGGCGGTGATTCACCCCGGTGACAACTCCAGGGATCACAGCCGACTCGGTACTTTGAGTAACTTGTATGGCCGGCCGATCCAGATCTCCGAAGCCATTACCGCGACCTTGGGCGACCCTATGCTGTCGCCGTTCGTCAATGCCAACCAGGTAGGGGTCATCGGTTACTCGGCCGGTGGTGAGACTGCATTGATCCTGTCCGGCGCAACCCCGGACCTGGATCGTCTGCGCCGATACTGCCAGGAGCGTCCGGACGACCGCGATGCGTGCAACACCCAGGGCGAATTGATTGTCGACCGCGACGACCTGCAACCGGTGGCTGATCCTCGCGTCCACGCCTTGATGCTGATGGCGCCATTGAGCCTGAAGTTCGGCCGCCACACCCTGGCCGATGTGCATGTGCCGGTGCTGCTCTACAGCGGCGATGGCGACAAGTTGGTGGCTGTCGACAAGAACGCCGCGGCACTGGCGCGTAAACTGCCGACCGCGCCGGACTTCAAACTGCTGGCCGGGGCAGGGCACTTCGTCTTCATGGCGCCGTGCAATGACGAGCAGATCGTGATCATGCCCGCGCTGTGCACCGATGCCGATGGCGTCGACCGGCAAGACATTCACCGCAATCTGATCGCTGAAGCCGGAAGCTTTTTCTCGCGCACCCTGGGCAGAGCAACCCGGGCCGGGATGCAGACCGCCGATCAATAGATCCCTTTGTAGGAGCTGCCGAAGGCTGCGATCTTTTGATTTTAAGATCAAAAGATCGCAGCCTTCGGCAGCTCCTACAGGGATTCAAGCCATGGCGCGGTGTTTCAACAGCAGGGTCAGCCCCAGCCCCGTCACCGACAACAACGCCGCACTGAAGAAAATCCACGTATAACCCAGGTTCAACGCCACTGCGCCCATCAACGGGCCGGCGATGGCCAGCGCCAGGTCGAAAAACACAGCATAAGCACTCAGGCCTGCGCCCCGGCTGGAGTTGGGGACCTGTTTGATGGCCTCGACACCCAGCGCCGGATACACCAGGGACAGGCCAAATCCGGTCAGGCCGGCACCAATGAGCGCGTAACCGGTCGACGGTGCCAGCCACAGCAGCACCAGGCCAACGGTCTCAATGCACATGCAGGCAATGGCCGAGGTGAACCCGCCGAAACGGCTGATGGCGGAAATGAACAGCAGTCGCGACAGAATGAAACACGCGCCAAACACCGTCAGGCAGTAGGCCGCGCCGGACCAACCGCGATTGACGTAGTACAAGGTGATAAAGGTCGTCAGGGTGCCATAGCCAATGGACGCCAGGCTCAGGCTCGCGCCAAACGGCGCAATGCGTCCGAACACCGCCCAAAACGGCAAGCGTTCACCGCGCACCACCGGCACCGAGGGCTTTTTGCGAATCAACAGCAGTGCAGCCAGGGCCAGCAGCGACAGGGCAATGCCCAGGCTGGCGAAACCCAGTTGTTGCACCATGACCACGCCCAGCGGCGCGCCAATGGCAATCGCCCCATAGGATGCGATGCCGTTCCAGGAAATCGACCGCGCAGTATGCTCGGCGCCCACCTGGCCCATGCACCAACTGATGGTGCCGACGCCGATCAACCCTTGGGCGATCCCCAGCAACAGGCGCCCGGCAATCAGGATCAGCAGGCTGAGCAAGGGAAAACCTTGCAACAGGGTCGACAGCCAGGTCAGCACGCCGCTGAGCACAATCCCGCACAAGCCATAGATGATTGCGCGCTTGGTACCAACGCTGTCGGACACCCGCCCGGCCATGGGGCGGCTGAGCAGGGTGGCGAGGTATTGCGAGCCGATCGTCAACCCGGCCACGATGGCGCTGAACCCGAGTTGTTCATGGACATAACCCGGCAAAACGGCAATCGGCAATCCGATGCAGAGGAAGGCAATGAAGGTATAGAAGACGATAGAGACGATCTGCAGGGTGATCGCCATGGAGCTTTGCGCAGGCACTTGCGGCACAGACATGAGGGCTCGTTCGCGGGCGGCGGTGGGAGACCTGCATCATGGCGCGGTGTCGGGATAAATGAAAGCAGGCTAACTACTTTTGCCGTGACATTATCACTGTTCCTCATGGCCTCTTCGCGAGCAAGCCCGCTCCCAAAGGGGAACGCATTCCAAATGTGGGAGCGGGCTTGCTCGCGAAGGATTCTCCACCCAGAAAATCCCACCCATGAAACGCAAAAAGCCCCGTCACATGGACGGGGCTTTTCACTTGAGGCTTGCAGCTAAAGGCTTGTAGCTACCTTTAGAACACCACACCCTGGCTGCGCAGGTAGTCGTCGTAGGTGCCGCTGAAGTCGGTCACGCCGTTAGGGCTCAACTCGATGATGCGGGTGGCCAGGGACGATACGAACTCACGGTCGTGGCTGACGAAGATCAGCGTGCCCGGGTAGTTTTCCAGCGCCAGGTTCAGCGCTTCGATCGATTCCATGTCCAGGTGGTTGGTCGGTTCGTCCATCACCAGTACGTTCGGCTTTTGCAGGATCAGCTTGCCGAACAGCATGCGGCCTTGCTCACCACCGGAGATGACCTTGACTGACTTGAGGATTTCGTCGTTGGAGAACAGCATGCGGCCCAAAGTGCCGCGAATGATCTGCTCGCCCTGAGTCCACTGGCCCATCCAGTCGAACAGGCTGACGTCGTCTTCGAAGTCATGGGCGTGGTCCTGGGCGTAGTAGCCCAGTTCCGCGCTTTCAGTCCACTTCACGGAACCGGCGTCCGGGGTCAGCTCGCCCATCAGGGTGCGCAGCAGGGTGGTCTTGCCGATACCGTTCGGGCCGATGATCGCCACGCGCTCGCCGGCTTCGACGGTGAAGCTGAAGTTCTTGAACAGGGTCTTGCCGTCGAAGCCTTTGGACATCTGCTCGATGGTCACGGCCTGGCGGTGCAGCTTCTTGGTCTGTTCGAAGCGGATGAACGGGCTCACGCGGCTCGATGGCTTGACTTCGGCCAGCTGGATCTTGTCGATCTGCTTGGCGCGGGAAGTGGCCTGCTTGGCTTTCGAGGCGTTGGCCGAGAAGCGGCTGACGAAGGTTTGCAGTTCGGAGATCTGGGCTTTCTTCTTGGCGTTGTCCGACAGCAGTTGCTCGCGGGACTGGGTCGCCGCCGTCATGTACTCGTCGTAGTTGCCCGGGAACAGGCGCAGCTCGCCGTAGTCCAGGTCAGCCATGTGGGTGCAGACGCTGTTGAGGAAGTGACGGTCGTGGGAAATGATGATCATGGTGCTGTTACGCGCCTTGAGGATCGTTTCCAGCCAGCGAATGGTGTTGATGTCCAAGTGGTTGGTCGGTTCGTCGAGCAACAGCACTTCAGGATCGGAGAACAGTGCCTGGGCCAGCAATACCCGCAGTTTCCAGCCTGGAGCCACTTCGGACATCGGGCCGAAATGCTGTTCCAGGGGGATACCCAGGCCCAGCAGCAGTTCACCGGCGCGGGATTCAGCGGTGTAGCCGTCCATCTCTGCGAATTCGGTTTCCAGCTCGGCCACGGCCATGCCGTCCGCTTCGCTCATTTCCGGCAGCGAATAGATGCGGTCGCGCTCGGCCTTGACCTTCCACAGCTCTTCGTGACCCATGATCACGGTGTCGATCACGGTGAATTCTTCGTAGGCGAACTGGTCCTGGCGCAATTTACCCAGGCGCACGTTCGGCTCCAGCATGACCTGGCCGCCGGACGGCTCGAGGTCATTGCCGAGAATCTTCATGAAGGTCGACTTGCCGCAACCGTTGGCGCCGATCAGACCGTAACGGTTGCCACCGTTGAATTTGACCGAGACGTTTTCGAAGAGCGGCTTGGCGCCGAACTGCATCGTGATGTTAGCTGTAGAAATCAAAGGTTTTTCCTGCGAAGCATTCAGAGTAGCTAGGGGTGCGGCAGTACCGGTTCAGTACCCGTTCCACTGTCCGGACCCGGGGACATTCATCCCGATCGGCAGTGGAAGATCCATCTGGCATCAAGTGGACAGCAGCATGTGGCGCGCCTGGCCCGAGTCAATGTGCGCTGAAAGGGGGATTTTCCCGCTCTCAACCTGGGGGCGCGTAAAGTTTGGCGGCGATTGTACTGGTCTGGCTCTTTAAACGATAGGGCGATGAGGCCTCTGCAACGCTTTGACGGTTTTTGCGGACACATTTTCACAGTTACAGGTTAACTATTGGTTACAAACTGTGGCTAAAATGCCATCTAACAGCTGAACGGTGACCAATCGGCGTAGCTGGATGGCGCCAAGGGGCCGCTGTTTCGTATTCAACCGCTGCACAAGACCCGGGGACCGGCATGCCGGTAAAGGGCGCAGTTTGTATACTTCCGACCTGTGACGATTTCCGTGAAACTGATTATTGCCGTTATTTACATTGTCTCTATTGCGTACGTCCACCTGCGTGGCCGAGTGCGCCACAAGCTGGGCCGCCAGTTGAGTGATCACTCGACGTTCCTGGCGCCAATCAACTGCTTTCTTTATCTGTTCTCGAAAATCCCCAACAAGCCGTATCTCGATCCGGCTGATTTTCCCGACCTGAGCCCCTTGCAGGCACATTGGGAAGAAATTCGCGTCGAAGGCCAGAACTTGCTTCACGCCGGCGAGATCAAGCGTTCGAACCAATACGATGACGTCGGTTTCAACTCGTTTTTCAAGACCGGCTGGAAGCGCTTTTATCTCAAGTGGTATGGCGATAGCCACCCGTCGGCCATGAAGCTCTGCCCGCGCACCACCGAACTGGTGCAGGGCATCGGCTCGATCAAGGCGGCGATGTTCGCCGAGTTGCCACCGGGCTCCAGACTGGTGCGCCACCGCGACCCGTATGCCGGTTCGTACCGTTATCATCTCGGGCTGGACACACCCAACGCCGAAGGTTGCTACATCAATGTCGATGGCCAGAACTACCATTGGCGTGATGGCGAAGCGGTGATGTTCGATGAGACCTACATTCATTACGCAGAGAACACCACGCCACACAATCGCATCATCCTGTTCTGCGACGTCGAACGGCCCATGAAGTATCGGTGGGCGGCGGCTTTCAATCGCTGGTTCAGCCGTAATGTCATGTCGGCGGCAGGTGCACCGAACGAGGACGGAGACCACACCGGCGGGCTCAACCGGCTGTTCAGCAAGGTCTACAAGGTGCGCCTGCGCGCCAAGGAACTGAAAAAGCGCAACCGCAAGCTTTACTACCTGCAGAAGTGGTCGATCTTTGCCGGGTTGCTGGCGGTCTTCATTCTTATCTGATTTTCGGTGTGGCGTACCTGGGCTTCGCGAGCCTGCTCGCGAAGAAGCCGGGACATCCAGCGGATCACTTACTGACTTTCTTCCTGGCAACCGGTTTGCTGCCCGGCTTCGGCCTGGCCGCTGCTTTACCGGCACCTTTGCTGCCGAGGCTGCGCTTGAGCAGTTCGGTCAGGTCAATGACATCCGCCGTTTTGCGCTCCTCTTCACCAGAAGCGGTTTCGACGTCTTCGATCTTGCCTTCACGGGCCTTTTTGTCCACCAGGGCCATGATCTTGTCCTCAAAGCCGTCCCGATAGTCATCCGGCGTCCACTCGGCACTCATGTCCTCCACCAGGCGCCTGGCCATGTCCCGTTCGCCCTTGGCCAGTTCGGGGCTGGTCACTTCGCTGCCCAGCGCCAGTTCATCGAGACTTCGCACCTCGGCCGGCCAGCGCAGCATCACCAGGACCAGCGCCGACTCCAAAGGCATCAGCGCGGCCAGGTGCTGGCGGGTATGCAAGACCACGCGGGCGAGGGCAACCTTGCCGGTTTTGGTCAGGGTTTCGCGCAGCAGTGCATAGACTTTGCCGCCGCGCTTGTCGGGGGCCAGGTAGTAAGGCGTGTCGATGTTCTGCAAGGGAATCTGCTTGCCGTCGACAAAGGAAAAAATGTCGATGGTCTGGGTCGAGAGTGGGTGAGCGGAACGGATCTCCTCTTCACTGAGCACCACGTACCGGCCCTTTTCGTATTGCACACCCTTGACGATGTGCTCCCTGGTGACCTCCTTGCCCGTGACTTTGTTGACCCGCTTGTAGCCCACCGGGTCCATGCTGCGGCTGTCGAGCCAATCGAAATCGACGCCTCGGGAGGACGTTGCCGAGACCAGCGCCACGGGGATGTGCACCAGTCCGAAGCTGATTGCGCCTTTCCAGATTGTCCGTGCCATGGTCGTCTACTCGCAGGTGATGTTCAGGTGACCTGCGGTCCTGGGCAAAAGTTTCTGTGGGCTGCGCGCCGGCTCCCTGGCTGGATCAACCGGGGTGCAACCTCTTGCCGGGGAGTTTTTGGTTAACAAATCCGAACCTCGGGCGTAGCGTGGTATCGAAGTCCTTATCCACGCGGACGCAGAGAGGCACCCCATGAACCGATACGTGTCTGGCGCCATTGCACTGGCCTTGAGTGGCATATTGGGCCCCTTGGTCCAGGCCGACGACCCTGCTTCGTTGCAGTTGGCCCAGAACCTGCCGGGCAGCACCAGCAATAATCCTTACAACAGCCCGATCCGGCGGGCCAATCCCAACAGTATGCAAGGCACTCAACCCAGTGCCCCGGCCATTCGCGGACCCAATACCGTGCCGGTCCCGCGCCCGCCGACGCTGGACAACGGTGGCATCGGTAATCGCTATCCCGACCGGACAGCGCCCGCCAGCCCACCGAAATTCATTCCCAATCCACCCCCACGAGACACCGGCACCAGCAACCGTTGAGTGGCAGGCGTGACGTCTACCCGCTACTTTTCACCAAGTCTCATTTCCATCAGAAAAGGAATCCTGCATGTTGCGTAAAAACCTGTTGGCAACCCTTTGTGCCAGCGTACTGATGAGCGCCGGCCCTGTGCTTTCCGCGCCGGCCCAGACGATGAAAAGCGAAGACGGCACCCTTGAGGTCACCCCCGTCGTGACGGGGCTGGAGCACCCCTGGGCCCTGGCATTCCTGCCGGATAGCAAAGGCATGCTGGTGACCGAAAGGCCCGGCAATCTGCGACTGGTGACCGCCGAAGGCAAGTTGTCCGCACCGCTCAATGGCGTACCCACGGTCTGGGCCAAAGGGCAGGGTGGATTGCTCGACGTGGCACTGTCACCCGACTTCAAGCAGGACCGGATGGTCTATCTGTCCTATGCCGAAGGTGGCGGCCAGGGCGGCAAGGCCGGCACGGCGGTGGGCCGTGGCCGGCTCTCCGACGATATGACGGCACTCAAGGATTTCCAGGTGATCCTGCGTCAGGAGCCCAAGCTCTCGGTCGGCAACCATTTTGGCTCGCGGCTGGTGTTTGATCGCGACGGCTATCTGTTCGTGACCCTGGGGGAAAACAACGACCGCCCGACCGCCCAAGACCTCGACAAGCTGCAAGGCAAAGTGGTGCGCATCTACCCGGATGGCACGGTGCCCAAGGACAACCCCTTTGTCGGCCAGGCCAACGTACGGCCGGAGATCTGGTCCTACGGGCAGCGTAACCCGCAAGGCGCTGCGCTCAACCCGTGGAACGGCACGCTGTGGGAAAACGAACATGGCCCTCTGGGCGGTGATGAAGTCAACATCATCGAGCGCGGCAAGAATTACGGCTGGCCGCTGGCGACCCATGGCATCAATTACTCCGGTCAACCGATTCCCGAAGCCAAGGGTGAGACCGCTGAAGGTACCGTTGCCCCGAATCATGTCTGGGAAAAATCCCCGGGCCTGAGTGGCATGGCGTTCTACGATGCCGATCGTTTCAAGGCCTGGCAGCGCAACGTGTTTATCGGAGCGCTGATCAGCCAGGAACTGATCCGCCTGGAGTTCGATGGCGACAAGGTGATCCACGAGGAGCGCTTGCTCGGGGATTTTAAAAAACGCATCCGCGATGTGCGGCAGGGGCCGGACGGTTACTTGTATGTATTAACCGATGAGGAGAACGGTGGCGTTTACAAGGTGGGGTTGAAGTAGCCAACCGTTGGCGTGTTCTGCAGCCGCCATAGTGGGCGGCTGCAGGACGGGTATCGAGCGTCAGGGAATCTGTTTTTCCGGTCCCGCACAATGTAGGAACGAGCCTGTTCGCGATTGCAATTTCAACCTCACTACAGGATGTCGGTCAGACCTGCCGAGTCGCACCAACTAATTTCTTTCGGTCCTGAAATCCGCGCGCTACCAAATACAACAATGGCCCAATCGATACAAAAACAGCGGTGATCAATAGATAAGGTGCCACCGAAAGCGCCGATTGCCCACGCTTTCGCGCATCCTGGTACATCCAGAGCCCCGCAAGCGTTGCCAGCAGGTAAAGATCGATCACCACCTGTGCGGTATCGGGGCGTGACATCAGGCTGATGCCGAAATCGATCAGCGATTGTTCGGCCTGGAGCATCACCGAAACTGTGTAGCCGGCAAACGCGATCAAGGCGATAAGGGGCAGGGCGATGGCCTTCATGCTTTCCTTCCTTGAGTAATGAATAGAACCGGTAGCCTATAGCGACCGCCGCAAACTTGCCATTGACTTGCCATCAACCCCCGGCTAATTTCGAACCATGACTTCCACCGTATTGCGCTGCCAGCCAAGCATTATTACCGCCATTCCTCATTTGGCGGGCTAGCTCACGACTGCAGCACCCAACCCGCCCTGGAGGCGGGTTTTTACTTTCTGTCTCCCGGGCCCCGAACAATGTCAGGAGACGACCATGAGTTTTACGACCGACCAGCAAAGCCTGCTTGGACACTACGTCAAAAAAATCCTTGCCGCGCCGGTGTATGAACTGGCCGTGCGCACGCCGTTGCAACCGGCACCTGCCTTGTCCGAAGCCTTGGGTAACCAGGTCCTGCTCAAGCGCGAAGACCTGCAACCGACCTTTTCCTTCAAGATCCGCGGCGCCTACAACAAGCTGGTGCAATTGAGCGAGGCGCAAAAGGCTCGTGGCGTGGTCACCGCTTCTGCTGGTAATCATGCCCAAGGCGTGGCCCTGGCCGCGCGGGAGTTGGGCATCAGCGCTACCATCGTCATGCCCTGCACGACGCCGCAACTGAAAGTCATCGGGGTGCGCAGTCGCGGCGCCGAGGCGGTGTTGCACGGCGAAAGCTTTCCGTTCGCACTGGCTTATGCGCTGGATTTGGCCGAGGAAACCGGTCGCACCTTTGTATCGCCCTTCGACGACCCGGAGGTGATCGCGGGGCAAGGCACGGTGGCCATGGAGATCCTGCGCCAGCATCAGGGGCCGCTTGATGCGATCTTCGTTCCGGTAGGTGGCGGCGGGCTGATCGCGGGTATCGCCGCTTACGTGAAGTACCTGCGGCCGGAAGTTCGCATCATTGGCGTCGAGTCGGAACATTCCGCGTGCCTGCAAGCGGCGATGCATGCCGGCGAACGGGCCGTGCTGCCAAGCGTAGGTACCTTCGCCGATGGGGTGGCGGTGGCGCAGATCGGCGCATACGGTTTTGAGGTTTGCCGGTTCTGCGTCGATGACGTGGTGACGGTCAGCAACGATGAGCTTTGCGCCGCGATCAAGAATATCTACGACGATACCCGCTCGATCACCGAACCTTCCGGTGCGCTCGCCGTTGCCGGGATCAAGAAATACGTCGCGCAAACCGGTGCCTTGGGGCAGACCCTGGTGGCGATCGACTCGGGTGCCAATATCAACTTCGACAGCCTGGGGCATGTGGCCGAGCGCGCCAAGAGGGGCTGCAGTATGCCGTCGTAATATTGAAGGATGAACACTGTACCGATGGTGAGGGAGCTTGCTCCCGCTGGGGCGCGAAGCGACCCCAAAACTGCGACTGCTGCGCAGTCCAACGGAAGCAAGCTTCCTCGCCACAGGTTACTTATTGCACTCTCAATATCTCTTAAACGAACAGCATTACACCGGATGGCCGGGTTATTCCTGAACGGCTTTCTCGACCTTGGTCGACGCTGACCAGATCCGATAGCGCACTTCGATGTCCTTGGGCACGTACAGCACGAGCGGCAGTTTGCTGTTGTAACGCAGCAGGAAGCCGTCACCGACCACCGGTACAAAACCCTGCTTGCTCGTGCCCGCCGGGCAGGCCATCAGCGTGCTCATCGGGCCAATGACTTTTTCCAGGCGATAGAACGGATAGCCCCAGCCCTCGAGGTTCTTCTCCTCGAGAATGCCACCCAGACGCGGGTTGTTGCAGTCGACGGTCATCGTCTTGCCGGCCAGGATCTCGACCTGGAAGTCGTTTTCCCGGGGCTGTGGCACGAGGTGAATCACCTGGCGAGTAAACCCGCTTTCGGCCTTCGCAAAGGGTGCGGTGTCTTCGAGTTTGGCGGCATGCGCCACCCCGGCAAGCCCCAGTGCGAATAGCGCTGTGCAAGCGTTAACGGTCAAAGAATTCATGATGCCTCCTTGCTTGAAGTGAAGGGCGGCATTTTCACTGTCGTGCGCAGTGAATGCAAACCCGGGACATCCGGTGTGCAATATGCAGGGGCGCCAGGGTCTATAATTGTAAATTGCATGACAGGTTTTACAGGTAACCCGCCCGGACCCTTGAATTACCGATGAGCTGCACAACGAAGTTCAGGGTATGTTTTATGCTGTAGCTGTCCTTGAAGCTTGCCGGGATTTCAAATGAGCAAGCATCGGTTGTCAGGCAGTCTCACAAAGGAGGGAGTCGCCATGTTTCTTTCTGCCTTGGAAATTCGCAACATCATCGAAAGCAGTTTTCTGCCCAAGCGCTGCCAGTGCACGCTGTCACCGGATCTGTCAATGACCGTCAAGGTCTATGCAGACGGGCAAACCGATCAGCTCGATCTATTGGTCACCGGTATCGATGCCTCCGGGCTCAATGGTTGTCGGGAAATCAACGAGTTGATTGCCCAACTGCGTTCCAGGCAGCATCACGTCGAGGTCGAACCGCATTCCAGGCTGGGCAATGCACTCTAGCTTGCTGTTTCAGGTTCCACGGACACGCGCCGGGTCTGGAAGAACGCCAGGCCCAGCGCCAGTTCAAATCCGACCGCCAGTAGAATCCCCGGCCCGACATGGCCACTGAGCCATTCGGCAAAACCCAGCACGGCCAATCCCCAGCTGCCGACGACGAAGCCGAGGCTCAGGGCATTGCGGGTTGCGCAAGGGGGCGCGTTGCGAACCAGAAAAGAGAACACGCTCAACGCCCCAAACAGCACGGCGGTGCGTCGCGCGACCAATCCCACCGCGAATGAAAACTCGATGTCCCAGAACGACAACAACCATTGCGGTGTCAGGCCCCAGACCAGGCTCAGCAAAAGACATAAGGCTGCGGTAAACATCGACAGTGCGCGAAACGACAACTGCATGGCTAATCCTTGCGGGCAGAGAGGGGGGGGCGCTAAAGCATAGCGCCGCAACCCTCAAAGGAATACCGCCAAGTACCAAATCAGACCTTTCAGTCAGCCCTGGTTCTCGCAAGCGTCAGAAAGTTTACGGTAGGAAATTTCTGCGAGTTTCCCCGTGTCATCGATGTACTTCATTTCGGCCTTCACCACTTTGCACTCCAGGGTGTCCGGCTCGGTCAGTGAAATCACTTTGCTGACATGCAATGGCATGCCGTAGTGATAGGGCACGGCTTGGGAGGTTGTGGTGTCAGTGGCCTGAGCCAGGCCGGCAAACGCGGCGCAGCCGAGGGCGGCGGTAACCAGCAGGGTGCGAGTGTTCATCAGGGATCTCCGGTGCGGACGGAATGTCAGTTCGATATGTCGCTGGTCGAACTTGCCGCACTGGGCGTCAGAACAGTCTGAGGGCGTGCGGTCCAGTGAAGTGTTGGATCGCACGGTTAAGCGAGGGTTAACCCGGCTGAACGCCGCCTGTCGCGGGTGCGCGATCCTGTGTATCAGTTAAGACCATCGGGGGCCTGATGGAAAGGCATCGCGAACAAGGCTGGACACAAATGCTGTGAACGACCCGCAACCCTGTGGGAGCGAGCTTGCTCGCGATGAGGACGTCAGTGTCAGTGCAAATCCAACTGCTGCCGATAAGGCAAATCCGGCCCAGTCTTGCTGCACGTCAGCGCCGCAGCCTGCACCGCGAACTTCAGCATGCTGTCGATCTGTTCGCGGCCAAGTTGCTTCACGCCCTCTATCGAGTCCAGTTGCTGTTCGGTCAACCAGGTAATCAGCGCCGCCTGAAAGGTATCGCCCGCGCCCACGGTGTCGGCGATTTTTACCGCAGACGCAGGAGTCGACCACGAGCCGTGAGCCCGGCTGAACACGCTCGCACCTTCGCCACCCCGGGTCAGGAAGACCAGCTGGCAGCGATGCCGTAACCAGCCTTCGATCACCTGCGCGGGGTCCTGGTCGGGGTACAGCAGATGCAGGTCCTCGTCGCTAACCTTGATCAGGTCCGCCAGTTCCACCAGCGTCGCGATCCGGTTACGCCACAGGTTAATGTCCGGCTCCGGGTTCAGGCGCACGTTCGGGTCGAGACTGATCAGGCGCTTGCCGCATTCCCGGCGCACCAATGCCAATAGCGTGTCGGCAATCGGCTGCACCACCAGGGAAAACGAGCCAATATGCAGGCCGCGTACTTCAGGCGCGAGCGCCGGCAGGTGCTCCGGTTGCAATTGTCGATCCGCGCAGCCTTCGCCACGGAAGCTGTACTGCGGCGAACCATTGGCCCCCACGGCGACCATCGCCAGGGTGGTCGGCGCGGTAAAATCCAGCAGGTAGTCCTGGCGCACGCCTTCATCTTGCAAGACTTGCAGCAGGCGCCGGCCCAGGTAGTCGGTGGACAACCCGGCCAACAGCGCCGCGTCCACGCCCAATCGGCGCAAGCCCACCGCCACATTGAACGGCGAGCCACCGGCAATGGCCTTGAAACTCACTTTGGACGCCAACCCACTGGCGTCGTTTTCACTGAAAAAATCGAACAGCGCTTCGCCACACACCAGGTACATAGTTTGTTCACTCTTTAATTAGGGTTGCGACTTGCTGTCGATAGCGTTCATACGCCTGCTGGCAGGCTTGCACATTGTCGGCGACCGGCAGGGTTTCACTGGCCGGGTCGAGTTTTACGCAGCGCTTGCACCATTGCGCCAGGCTGTCTTCGCGACCGTTTGCCCGGGATACGCACCAGGCCGCCTGAATTGCCGCACCCAAGGCTGCGGCCTCGCTTTGTTCGGTGCAGATCACCGGCGTATTCATGGTGTCGGCGACAATTTGCCGCCAGACCGCACTTTTTGACCCGCCGCCAATCAGCCGAATGCTGCGGCTTTGTAAGCCATTGTGGCGCAGCAGGTCCAGTCCGTAACGCAAACCGAAGGTCGTGCCCTCGACCACCGCGCGACACAGGTTGGCCCGGGTCAGGTTGGTCATGGTCAGGCCCGACAGGCTGGCGCTGGCATGGGGCAGGGCAGGCACCCGCTCACCGTTGAAGAATGGCAGCATGCACACTCCGTCGGCACCGATCGGCGCCTGGGCAACCAGTTCGTTGAACTGATCGATGTCAAGGTCCAGCAGGTCACGAATCAGGCCGGTGGCATTGGTCAGGTTCATGGTGCAGATCAATGGCAACCAGCCGCCGCTTGAAGAGCAGAAGGTGGCGACCGCGGCATCTGCGGCAATGTTCGGCTGATTGGCATAGGCGTACACCGTGCCCGACGAGCCGAGGCTCATGGTGATTGCACCGGGCTGGATGTTGCCGGTGCCGATGGCCCCCATCATGTTGTCCCCACCACCGCTGGACACCAGTGCCTGGGGGTTGATGCCCAGGTGTTCGGCAATGCCTGGCAGAATGGTGCCGACCGCCTGGTGGGCATCGATCAATTCCGGCAACGCCGCTTGCAGGCGTCCGCTGGGGTCGATGTCACGCAACAATTGCACATCCCACTGGCGCCTACGCACATTGAAGTACCCGGTGCCCGAGGCATCGCCGTATTCGCTGCAACTGCGGCCGGTCAGCCAATGGTTGAGGTAATCGTGGGGCAGCAGGATGCGGGCGATCCGGGAGAACACCTCGGGATGCTGCTCTTTGGTCCATAACAGCTTGGATACGGTGTAGCCCGGCGCGATGACCACGCCGAGGCGCTCCAGAGAACCCTTTTCACCGCCCAAGTGGGCCAGCAGTCGGTCATTCTCCGCAGTGGTTTCGGTATCGCACCAGAGTTTCGCCGGTCGCAATACCTGCCCCTGTTCATCGAGCAGCACCAGGCCGTGTTGCTGGCCGGATACGCCGATGCCGAGAATCGACTGGCCATCGACTTTGGCCGCGAGCAAGGCGCGGCGGGTGGCGGTGGCGAAGGCTTCCAGCCACTGTTGGGTGTCCTGTTCGCGGCGGCCATCGGGGCCGCTGATCAGGCTGTGGCTGGCGACTCCCTGGCCGAGCACATCACCACTGCCCGCGTCGAGGATGATGGCTTTGGTGCCCTGGGTGCCGCAGTCGATGCCGAGGAAGCGTTGTCGGGTTGTCATGCAAGATCCTTGGTCGTCATCTCGATACAAGTCTGGATTCAGTATCCCTGGTGCCTGTCCGGGCGCCTTCGCGAGCAAGCCCGCTCCCACAGTCGATTTGTAGTGAACACCGAATTTGTGTTCGACAGCGCTTCAGTGTGGGAGCGGGCTTGCTCGCGAAGACGGACTCAGACTCACCGCCACATTTATGCCAACACTCGTTCCAGAGTCCGCGACACCCCAACCTCACGCAAACTGTTGCAGCACCACTCGAACGCCGCGACAAACTCCGGCGAACGCGCAATGGCCGTACCAAAAATCTCCTCGACCGCCAGCAAGCGCTGGGTAATCAGCACATCATCGACCACCAGTGCCTGGCAGAACGCCGCCCGCGGATCCGCAATCGAGTAGGTCTCGCCTTGCTCATCCACGCCCTTGAGGTACAGCGCCCACGCCGCCACCACCAACGCCGCGCGGCGGGTCTCGCGGCCATCGGCGATCAAGCGGTTGATGGTCGGTACGGTGAATTTCGGAAACTTCGACGAACCATCCGAACACACCCGTTCAAGCTGATCGGCAATCGCCTGATTGGAGAAGCGCGCCACCAGGGTGTTCTTGTATTCGGTCAGGTCGATTCCCGGCACCGCCGGCAGTTGCGGCGTCACGTCCAGGTCCATGTAGGCGCGCATGTAACGCACGAACAGCGGGTCGTTCATGGTCTCGTGGACGAAGCGGTACCCCTTCAGGAACCCCAGGTAGGTCAGCGCCAGATGACTGCCGTTGAGCAGCTTGATCTTCATTTCTTCGTAGGGCGTGACATCGTCGGTGAATTGCACGCCGACCTTTTCCCAGGCCGGGCGACCGTTGACGAACCGGTCTTCCAGCACCCACTGCGTGAAGGGTTCGCAAACCACCGGCCAGGTATCGTCCACGCCATGCAGGTCCGCCAATTGCAGGCGATGAGGGGGGCTGGTCATCGGCGTGATGCGGTCGACCATGGCGTTGGGGAAACTGACGTTGGCGTCGATCCAGTCGCGCAACTGGCTGTCGTGCAAGGCGGCGAAGGCCAGCAGGGCCTTGCGGGTGACGGCGCCGTTGTGGGGCAGGTTATCGCAGGACATCAGGGTGAAGGCCGCTGTGCCAGCGGCGCGGCGCCTGGCCAGTGCGGCACAGAGGAAACCGAACACGGTTTTCGGTGCATCCGGGTGCGCCAGGTCATGCTGGATCTGCGGCAGGTGCGCCATGAACTCGCCGCTGCTGTCGTCGATGCAGTAACCGCCTTCGGTGATGGTCAGCGAGACGATGCGAATCTCGGGGCTGGCCAGTTTGTCGATCACCGCCTGGGCACCGTCCTCGGCCAGCAGCATGTCGCGGATGGCGCCGATTACCCGCACTTCGGTGTCGTCGCTATCGCCGAGTTCGAACAGGGTGAACAGGTAGTCCTGGTCCTTGAGATCGTCACGGGCGCGGCGGTCTTCAGCGCGCAGGCCGACACCGCAGATGGCCCAGTCCAGGCCTTCGCCGGTATTCATCAGGGCGTCGGTGTAGTACGCCTGATGGGCACGGTGGAAACCGCCGACGCCGATGTGCGCGATGCCTTGGCGGGTCTCGCCCAGGGCGTAGGCGGGCAGGGCCACTTCAGGGGCGAGGCGGCTGAGGTTTTGTTTGTTCAGTTTCATCGCAGGCTCTCTGAAATCAGGCAGCAACGCGCAACGGACGGGTCAACGCCACGCCGTCGACATCGAATAAATGGCAGTGTTGCGCATCCAGATGCAGGCTCAGGGTTTCACCGTAGCGGCTGGCCAGATCGCCGCGAACACGCAGGGTCAGGGCTTCGCCGGATGCTGTGCGGACGTGGCAGAAGGTGTCGCTGCCCAGGCGTTCACTGACATCGGCGGTGACCTGCAAGGTGCAGTCTCCGGGTTTGGCCAGTTCCAGATGCTCCGGGCGAATGCCCAGTGTCACTGCACTCCCGACGCTCAGGTGCCTGCCGCTCAAGGGCAGGCTGATGCGGGGCCCGGCGTCCAGTTGCACTTCACAGCCCTTATTGTCGACGCGGGTGACCTTGCCGTTGAGGAAGCCCATTTTCGGCGTGCCCAGGAAACCGGCGACGAACAGGTTGGCCGGCTGGTGATAGAGGTCCAGTGGCGAGCCGACTTGCTCGATCTTGCCGCCATTGAGTACGACCACTTTGTCGGCCATGGTCATGGCTTCGACCTGATCGTGAGTCACGTAGATCATCGTGGCTTGCAGTTCCTTGTGCAGGCGCAACAGTTCCAGGCGCATCTGCACCCGCAGGGCGGCATCGAGGTTGGACAACGGTTCGTCGAACAGGAAGATTTTCGGGTTACGCACGATGGCCCGGCCAATCGCCACGCGCTGGCGCTGGCCACCGGACAGTTGCTTGGGCTTGCGCTCCAGCATCGGCCCCAGTTCGAGGATGCGCGCCGCTTCACCAACCTTTTTCTCCACTTCGGTTTTCGCCACGCCGGCCAGGTCGAGGGCGAACGACATGTTCTTGCGCACGCTCATGTGCGGGTACAGGGCGTAGGTCTGGAACACCATCGCCAGGTCGCGCTTGGCCGGGCTGACTTCGGTGATGTCGCGGCCGTCGAGTTCGATGGTGCCGCCGCTGACTTCCTCCAGCCCGGCGATAAGCCGCAGCAGTGTGGATTTACCGCAGCCCGAGGGGCCGACGAAGACCACGAACTCCTTGTCGTTCACTTCAAGGTCGATACCCTTGATGATGGAAAAGCCTTCGAAGCCTTTTTGCAGATTCTTGATTTTCAGGTTGGCCATGATGATGGGCCTCCGTTTGTTGTTTTTTTAGATCAAAAGATCGCAGCCTTCGGCAGCTCCTACACAGAGCCCCCAAGCACCGCGCCCCCCCCTGTAGGAGCTGCCGCAGGCTGCGATCTTTTGCTTTTGATTCATTTCACGGCGCCGAACGACAGGCCGCGCACCAGTTGTTTCTGGCTGATCCAGCCGAAGATCAGGATCGGCGCACAGGCCAGGGTCGACACCGCCGACAACTTGGCCCAGAACAACCCTTCGGGGCTGGAGTAGGACGCGATCAATGCAGTGAGCGGCGCGGCTTTCGACGAGGTCAGGTTCAGCGACCAGAAGGCCTCGTTCCAGCACAGGATCAGCGACAGCAGTACCGTGGATGCCAGGCCGCCCTTGGCGATGGGCAGCAACACGCGGAGCATCTCCTGGGCCAGCGTTGCGCCGTCCAGTCGTGCGGCTTCGAGGATGTCCCTGGGGATGTCCTTGAAGTAGGTGTAAATCATCCAGACCACGATCGGCAGGTTGATCAGCGTGTAGATCACGATCAGCGCGATCCGCGTGTCGAGCAGGCCGAAACTCTTGGCCAGCAGATAGATCGGCATCAGCACGCCCACTGGAGGCAGCATCTTGGTCGAGAGCATCCACAACAGCGTGCCCCTGGTGCGCCGGGTTTCATAGAACGCCATGGAGTAGGCCGCCGGCACCGCGATCAGCAGGCACAGGGCGGTGGCGCTGAAGGAAATCACCACCGAGTTCCAGGCGAAACTGAAATAGTCGCTGCGCTCGTTGATGTGCAGGTAGTTCTCCAGCGTCGGCATGAAGATGAACTGCGGCGGCGTGGCGAAGGCATCGATTTCGGTCTTGAAACTGGTCAGTACCATCCAGAAGATCGGGAAGAAAATCACGATGGCGATGGCCCAGGCCAATGTACCGAGCAGCAGGCTTTGCAGGCGACGGGATTGTTGAAGAGTCATGGCAGGCCTCAGGCTTTGTCGGTCAGGTTTTTGCCGATCATCCGCACCAGGATGATCGCGGCGATGTTGGCGATGACCACGGCGATCAGGCCGCCCGCCGAGGCCATGCCGACATCGAACTGCACCAGCGCCTGGTTGTAGATCAGGTAGGCGAGGTTGGTCGAGGCGTAGCCGGGGCCGCCGTTGGTGGTGGTGAAGATTTCGGCGAACACCGAGAGCAGGAAGATGGTTTCGATCATCACCACCACCGCAATCGGCCGCGCGAGGTGCGGCAGGGTCAGGTGCCAGAAAATCGCAATGGGCCCGGCACCGTCCAGGCGCGCGGCTTCTTTCTGTTCCTGGTCGAGGGACTGCATGGCGGTCATCAGGATCAGGATCGCGAAGGGCAGCCATTGCCACGAGACAATGATGATGATCGACAGCAGCGGGTAGTGCGCCAGCCAGTCCACCGGTTGCGCGCCGAACAGCTTCCAGACGTAGGCGAGAATCCCCGATACCGGATGGAAGATCAGGTTCTTCCAGATCAGTGCGCCTACCGTGGGCATGATGAAGAACGGCGAGATCAACATCACCCGCACGATGCCGCGACCGAAAAACTCACTGGCCTCCAGCAATGCACTGATCAGCACGCCGAGCACCACACTGATCAGCAGCACGCTGCCCACCAGCAACAGGGTGTTGGTGGCGCCGGGCAGGAAGCCCGAGTCGGTGAGGAAGTAGGTGAAGTTTTCCAGGCCGACGAACTCGTTTTCGCCGGGATTGAGCAAGTTGTAGCGAATCGTCGAGAAGTAGACGGTCATACCCAGCGGTACGATCATCCACAACAGCAGCAAGGCCACCGAAGGGCTGACCAGGAACCAGCCGGGATTGACCACACGGCTTTTGTGCTGCGGCTGGGCAATGTCCATGTGAGCTTTTGCAGTTGATGTATTCATGGTGATCACTTGCTCGTTATTCGGCGAGTTACTTGTGGCGAGGGAGCTTGCTCCCGTTCGACTGCGGAGCAGTCGTAAACCTGGCGAAGGTGTCCTGTCAGAAAAGACACTGCTGCTGGGTTTGGGGCCGCTTCGCAGCCCAGCGGGAGCAAGCTCCCTCGCCACAAAAATGAGTGCTGATGGGTTACTTGGGATAACCTGCGCGCTTCATTTCGCGTTCAGTGGTTTGCTGGGCCGCCGCCAACGCCTGGTCGACCGTGGTCTGGCCGATCAGCGCCGCCGAGAAGGATTTGCCGACTTGGGTACCAATGCCCTGGAACTCGGGAATGGTCACCAACTGGATGCCGATGTAAGGCACGGGTCTGGCGCCCGGCTTGCCCGGGTCCGCGGCCTTGAGCGATTCCAGCGTGACCTTGGCGAACGGCGCGGCGCTCATGTACGCCTCGCTGTAGGTCGAGGCGCGGGTGCCCGGTGGCACGTTGGCGATGCCGTCTTTTTGCGCGACCAGTGCGCCGTATTCCTTGGACGTGGCCCAGGCGCTGAAGGTTTTCGCCGCGTCCTTGGCCTTGGAACTGGTCGGAATGGCCAGCGCCCATGAGTACAACCAGGCCGAGCCCTTGTCAGTGACCTGATGCGGCGCATAGGTGAAGCCGACGTGATCGGTGACCTTGCTCTGGGACTTGTCGGTGACGAACGAGCCGGCGACGCTGGCATCGACCCAGATCGCGCATTTGCCGCTGTTGAACAACGCAAGGTTTTCATTGAAACCGTTGCTCGACGCCCCCGGCGGGCCGGATTTCTTCATGGTGTCGACATAGAAGTTCAGCGCGTTTTTCCATTCGGGACCGTTGAATTCCGGCTGCCACTTTTCATCGAACCAGCGCGCGCCATAGGCGTTGGCCACGGTGCTGATCAGCGCCATGTTCTCGCCCCAGCCAGCCTTGCCCCGCAGGCAGATGCCGTACTGTTCCTGCCCGGGTTTGTTCAGTTTGGCGGCGAATTCACCAATCTGCTCCCAGGTCGGGCGCTCGGGCATGGTCAGGCCGGCATCCTTGAACAGGTCGGTGCGGTAGTAGGTGATCGAGCTTTCGGCGTAGAACGGCAGGGCGTACAGCGTGCCTTTGACCGACAGGCCTTCGCGCACCGACGCAAACACATCGTCGAGGGCATAGCTGGCCGGCAAATCCTTCATCGGCTCCAGCCAGCCCTTGGCGCCCCAGAGTGCGGCTTCGTACATGCCAATGGTCAGCACGTCGAACTGTCCGCCCTGGGTGGCGATGTCGGTAGTCAGGCGCTGGCGCAGGACGTTTTCTTCGAGGACCACCCAATTGAGCTTGATGTCCGGATGCTCGGCCTCGAAGGTTTTCGAGAGTTTTTGCATGCGGATCATGTCGCTGTTGTTGACGGTGGCGATGGTCAGGGTCTGTGCGCCAAGGCTGACGCTGCTCAGGGTCATGCAGGTGAGGGCAAGCAGGGCTTTTACCGAAGGTTGCATCGTGCACTCCTTTTCTGCACCCGGCGGGAAACAGAAGGACAGTTATTGTTTTTGTGTCTTCCTGCGCAGGGAAGAATCTGTGCTGATTACATCCTTCAATGGCAGGCGAGACAAATCATCCATCGCACTTTGATCGATACTTTTCTGCACTGAGGTTTTGCGGGGTAGACGCAGGGAAGGGCTTTTCAGCGAAGGAGGGGTATTGAATCCGTACAGGTTTGAGGGGGTAACGCTGTACCTGTGGGAGCGAGCAAGCCCGCTCCCACAGGGATTTGAGGTGTGACTTCAGCCCAGGTTTTGCTCGGTCAACCGCTGCACCACCAAGCGCCGGTAGTGAGAAGGTGTCATGCCCTTGAGTTGCTGGAAGCGCCGGTTGAAGTTGGAAATATTGTTGAAGCCCGATTCGAAGCAGACATCGGTCACCGGCTTGTTGCCATCGGCCAGCAACTCGCAGGACTTGCTGATGCGCAGGCGATTGACGAACTCGATGAAATTGCGCCCGGTGGCCTGCTTGAATACCCGGCTGAAATACGTCGGTTTCATGCCCAGGTGCTCGGCGACTTCCTCCAGCGTCAAGTCCCGGGCGTAATGGGCGAAGATGTAATCCACCGCGCGGTTGGTGCGATCGATGTTGTGTTCGTCGGCCAGTTGCGGGGTCGTGGCGCCAGAGAGCAATTGGTAGTCGTCGGTGGCCGCGAGCAACTCCAGCAGAATGAAAAAATTCCCGAGACGGGTCACACCGCTCGTGTCGGCGATGCGCTGCATCAGATCCATCGCCTTGGCGATGGTGTGCTTGCAGCGAAACTCGATGCCGTACTGCGCACGCTCCAGCAGCGGTGCCAGGGCCTTGAGTTCGGCGAACACCTGATAGCCGCTGTCGAACAACTCGTCGGTGAAGTTGACCAGCATGTCGCGTTTTGGCACCACTTCATCCTCGGCCACCTGGCTGATCCAGTTGTGGGGCAGGTTGGGGCCGGTCAGGAACAGGGTTTGCGGATAGAAGTTGCCGATGTAGTCGCCGATGAACACCTTGCCGGAACTGGCGACGATCAGGTGCAGCTCGTATTCCTTGTGGAAATGCCAGCGCACCAACGGGCAGGGGAAACCGTGCTGGCGATAGATGATGGACAAGCCGTTGTGGTCGTCCATCAGCTCGTAGGAAGGATCGGTGACTCTGGCGGTGCGGGTCATGTCAGGGCGCTTTTGTAGTTATCCCGCCCGGATCATGCCTCTTGACGCAGGGCCAGCGCTACTACCGCCGGTGCGTCTGTTCATGCAAGGCACGGCCGTAAACCGCTTTCATGCTGGTGGCACTCCAGCAATAACGGACGATGTCGGACTCGTCGAAAAAGTCGGTGCTGATGATGCTGCAACGCGTCACCCAGTTTCCCGTGGTGTTGAACCAGTCGTTGATTTGCCGCTTGATATTCCCGGGCCCACCGAGCAGCGAGTAGGTGGTCGCGGACAGTGACCAGAGGAAAGTTTCGTAAGGCGCGTCTTCCAGGGTCTGCGCGATGTAGCGTTGCAGTTCGGCTGGGGCGGAGAACCTGTTGTCGCGCCATTTGTGCGGGATGCGTGGCCAGAAGTATTCGCCATCGAGTTCTGGCCCGGCGGGTGCCGCCATGATCACCCGGCGATGCTGGCTGGCGCTTTTCAGTTCTCCCACTGTTTTGAGTCCGTCGCCGGGTAGGACGGCTCGCAGCCCGAGACGACGCACGAGCCAGTCATTGAGCCGTTGATGATCGAAAGGTTTATTGCCATCGGCCAGTTGATGGAAGTCCAGCACGATGAATTCGTCCGGGTTGCGATCGAGGAACAGCAACACCGCGTCGATCAAGTCGTCCAGGACCCGATGCGAGCGATAGCCGTTGTGATGAAAGTGGAAGCCCGATCGAGCCGCTCCGGCCCTGTAGCCCAGACGGATGTCGAAGGCGCGGGCGCCGTTGGCCAGTTGCCAGGAAAACGTGTCGTTCTGACAGGCGGTCCAGTTGCCGGTCACGACGTCGTAGTTTGGCGCTTTCTTGTCCATGCCGGCGTTATGCACGCCAGGCCAGACGATATCGGTGAGTTTGAGTTGATCGATCTCGAGGGTGTTGCTCATCCAGCTTTGCTTGTCGAGCAAACCACGCGTGTTGCGGGTCATGGCCATTCCTTGTGCGAAACACCCCCGTACATGGGGTGTGAAGCGGTCAGGTTAACCGGTCGGGCACAGCAACGGCGGTAACTATGTATTGCACAAGAAAAGTGGGCTACTCCTGATTCAGCCGGTTCTTCGCCTCAATCCATTGCGCCATGTATTGAGTGCTCTTGTGCTGGTGGTGACGCAACATGCTGCCGGTAAAGTTATCTCGTCGTATGTTTGCCAAATCCCGCTGGCAATCGACCAGCCGCTGGATCAACGCCGGGCCATGAACGGATTTGCGGTAGCGGCCGGCCAGCAGGGTTTGCCCGTGCGCCTGGGCGTCAAGCCAGCGCGTCTTGTCGTTGTGCAGTTGCACGGCATGATCGGCGAACTCCTGTGCCGAACGGGTCACTGCGCCTGGCCATGCCTCTTCGCCATGCATCGCCTCGGCACCCACTGGCGTCGTCACATTCGGTGTGCCACAGAGCATCGCATCGACAATCTTGCCCTTGATTCCCGCGCCAAAACGCAGAGGCGCCATGCAGACCCGCGCCGACGACATGACTTGCAGGGCGTCTTCTGCCCAGTTCATCACATGAAAACCCTGTGCCGGGTTATGCAGGGCCGTCGCCTTGGGTGGTGTGTAGGCACCGTAGATATGCAATTGAGCGCCGGGTATCTGCTCGCGAATCAGCGGCCATATAGCGGTTTTCAACCAGAGCACGGCATCCCAGTTGGGCGCGTGGCGAAAGTTACCGATATGAAGAAAGTGTGCCCGGTTTTCAAAGGGTACCGGCGCACGGGTCGGAACATCGACCATCAACGGGCACCAGTGCAACAGGTTGCGCGCAAACCTGAACTGCTCGACCAGCAATTCGATTTCCACTTCGGAAACCATCAGCGTCAAATCACAACGATAGAACGAGGCGATCTCGCGCTTCGCCATATCGGTATCGGCCATGTGTTCGAACTCTTCACGCGACGCGGGGGCGAACAGATCGCTGAAGTCGTTGTTGTCGTCACTGGCCTTCAAACGCTCCTTGAGGCGTTGATGCCGGCCCTGCCTGAGGCTTTGCAGGTCGCAGCTTTCGAGTACGCGCAAGGCATCGGGGCAATGCTTCTCGACCCGCCAGCCGAACTGTTCCTCCATCATGAATTGATCGAACAGCACGATGTCCGGCGCCAGTTCGCTGATGAAAGCATCGAAACTGCTGTTGTTCAGTTCGATGGGGACTTCGCGGATACCCAACGCAGTAAGGTCTGCACGTTGCTCGCCGAAGCCTGCCGGGCTGCTGA
This sequence comes from Pseudomonas sp. IT-P258, assembly GCF_949767825.1. Classification (NCBI taxonomy): domain Bacteria; kingdom Pseudomonadati; phylum Pseudomonadota; class Gammaproteobacteria; order Pseudomonadales; family Pseudomonadaceae; genus Pseudomonas; species Pseudomonas sp. IT-P258. Next base: position 276,459 of record NZ_CATKPU010000054.1, read on the forward strand.
ATGTGATGTCCCAGCCTTGTTCCAGGAAAACCTCGAGAATCTGCATGACATGCCCACTGGCCGCCGAAGAGCGGGGCTCGGGCCAGACGTAACCAATGACCAGGACTTTGGTTGCGCGGGACTCAATCATGTACGGGCGTTCCTTGAAGCGAAGACAGGGCGGGGATGAAAAAGGCGCGCATTAAACCACAGCGCAGCCCAGGGTCACCCGAGTATGCTTTTGACCTTGTCGCGCAACTGATCAATGGAGAAGGGTTTGCCGATCACGTGCATGTCGACAGGGACTTCGATGCTTTCGGCATAGCCGCTGGCAAACAGGATGGGCAGGTTGGGACGTAACGTGCGGGCAAGGGTGGCCAGTTCACGTCCGTCCATGACCGGCAGGCCAACATCCGTCATCATCAGGTCAATGTGTAGGTTCACATCCTTGAGGGTCTCCAGCGCCTGTTCGCTGCCATCGGCTTCCAGCACCTTGAACTCCAGTTCCTCCAGTACATCGACGATCAGCATGCGCACGATGGCATCGTCTTCGACGACGAGGATGGTGGAGGCGTTGGCGGATGACATGGTCGAATTCCCGAAAAAGATTGGTATTGCCGGTCGCAGGAAATCACCGGCCTCTTGCATGAGTAAGTGGTGGGTCCCGACAAGTTCCCAGCACGTTGGAAAAAGCTTTCACGGCGCGAGAAAGGCAAGGATAGCGCGGACACAGCGTAATTAGGACCTTGCGCGCAAACATGTCAGATAATTGGATCGATGTGCCAGTTTTGGGGCAAACTCCTTGCATCCTGACAGTTCGACAAGGCCTGCCCCATGACCTCAGCGTCCTCGGTTGATGAGCAACGATTTCGTAAACTCCTGAGCCGTAACATCAGCCTGCCGTTGGGGCTGGGTTTCATCAGCGCCGTGTTCTTCGTGTCGCTGATCAGCTATTTGTTGTCGACGATCCAGTGGGTGGAGCACACCGACCGGGTGATCAATAACGCCAATGAAGCGGTCAAGCTGACCGTGGATCTGGAAACCGGGATGCGCGGTTTCCTGCTCAGTGGCGATGAACATTTCCTCGATCCCTACGAAACCGCCAAGCCGCGCATCGCCGTGGCGCTCAACACCTTGCTCGAACTGACTGACGACAACCCGGTGCAGACCGACCGCTTGTTGCGGTTGCAGGCCTTGCAGCAGGAGTGGGCGAGCTACGCACAATCGATGATCGATTTGCAGCGCAGCAGCGGCGATTATCGCGCCGTGGTCAAGGCCGGACGCGGCAAACGCCTGACCGATGAAATTCGCAAGCAGTTCGAGGCGGTGATCGACACCGAGCAACAGTTGCGCGCATCGCGCAATGATGAAGTGCGGCGCACCACGATCATGAGCATCAGCCTCTACCTGTTGCTCATAGCCGGGGTCAGCGGGTTGCTGGCGTATGTCGGACGTCGCGACTTGATGACCCTGTCGCAGAACTACAGCGTCAACCTTGCCGGCCAACAGGCCAGCGCCCATCGTCTGGAGCAACAGGCCTGGCTGCGCAACGGCCAGACCGAACTGGCCGAGCAGGTATTGGGGCAATTGAGCCTGGCCATGCTCGGTCGCAACATCCTGCAATTCTGTGCGCAGTACCTGGGCAGCGCCGTGGCGGCCATTTATGTGCGCGAAGACCACGGCGGCCTCAAGCGCATCGCCACCTACGGGTTTTCCCGTGAACAGGAAGAGCGTGAGCAGCAGATCTACAGCGACGAAGGTATTGTCGGCCAGGTGGCGCAACAGGCACGGCTGATTCGCCTGGACGAGGTGCCGGGGGATTATTTCAAGGTCAGCTCCGGCCTCGGTGACGGCTTGCCCCGCAGCGTGCTGGTGGTGCCCACCAGCGACGACGAGCGGGTCAATGGCGTGATCGAGTTGGGCTTCCTGCGTCCACTGACCGACCGTGACGTTGAATTGCTTGAGTTGATAGCCGGCAACATCGGCACCTCGATCGAGGCGGCACGCTATCGCCAGCGTTTGCAGGAGGTGTTGGCCCAAACCCAGCAACTCAACGAAGAATTGCAGGTTCAGCAGGAAGAACTCAAGACCGCCAACGAAGAACTCGAGGAGCAGTCGCGGATTCTCAAGGAGTCCCAGGCACACCTGGAAACCCAGCAGGTGGAGCTGGAGCAGACCAACGAACAACTCGCCGAGCAGGCAGAAATACTGGCCGAACAACGCGACGCCATGGACCTGAAGAATACCGAACTCAATCAGGCCCAGATCCAGCTCGAAGAGCGCGCGGTAGAACTGCAGCGATCGAGCAAATACAAGTCCGAATTCCTCGCCAACATGTCCCACGAGTTGCGCACGCCGCTCAACAGCTCGTTGATCCTGGCCAAGCTGCTGGCGGAAAACCCGGAAGAAAACCTCACCGCCGAGCAAGTGAAGTTCGCCGAGTCGATCTACTGCGCCGGCAATGACTTGCTCCACCTGATCAACGACATTCTGGACATTTCCAAAGTCGAGGCCGGCAAGCTGGAGATCCATCCGGAGAACACCAGCGTGGCGCGTCTGGTGGATGGCCTGCGCGGCCTGTTCCAGCCATTGGCCACGGACAAGCAGCTGGATTTCCAGGTGGATATTCAGGACGGCGCACCGCTGATGCTGTTCACCGACCGCCAGCGCCTGGAGCAAGTGCTCAAGAACCTGTTGTCCAACGCCGTGAAATTCACGGAAAGCGGCAGCGTCAGCCTGTCCGTCGCCTCGGCGCCGAGCGACGGCATCGCGTTCAGCATCGGCGATTCCGGGATCGGCATCGAGGTGGATCATCACGAAAGCATCTTCGAAGCGTTCCGTCAGGCCGATGGCACCACCAACCGGCGCTACGGCGGCACGGGGCTGGGTTTGTCGATCTCCCGAGACCTGGCGGCCTTGCTCGGCGGTTCCATCAGCGTGAGCAGCACGCCGGGGCAGGGCAGTGTATTTACCCTGGTCTTGCCGCGGCAATACGTGGAACCGGGCGAAGTGCCTGTCGAACCGATGCGAGCCGCTCCAGTGGTGGCGGCGTCGAGTGTGTCGACGCCCACGTTGTCGCCACGGGTGGCCGAAGTCGACATTCCGCGTTTCGATGACGATCGCCACAAGGGTCCGTTCACCACCCGCTGCATTCTGGTGGTGGAGGACGAGCCGAACTTTGCCCACATCCTCTACGATCTGGCCCATGAACTGGGTTATCAATGCCTGGTGGCCCACGGTGCCGATGAAGGCTACGAGCTGGCCAAGGCGTTCATCCCCGATGCGATCCTGCTGGATATGCGCCTGCCGGATCATTCCGGCCTGACCGTGCTGCAACGTTTGAAAGAGCACGCCGAAACCCGACACATTCCGGTGCATGTGATTTCAGTCGAAGATCGGGTCGAGGCGGCGATGCACATGGGTGCCATTGGCTATGCGGTCAAACCGACCAGCCGCGAGGAACTCAAGGAGGTGTTTGCACGCCTCGAGGCCAAGCTGACCCAGAAGGTAAAGCGCGTGCTGCTGGTCGAGGACGATGACCTGCAGCGCGACAGCATTGCCCGCCTGATCGGCGACGATGACATCGAGATCACCGCCGTTGGCCTGGCGCAGGAGGCGCTGGACCTGCTGCGCACGTCGGTCTTCGATTGCATGATCATCGACCTCAAGTTGCCGGACATGCTCGGCAACGACCTGCTCAAGCGCATGTCCACCGAAGACATCTGCTCCTTTCCGCCGGTCATCGTCTATACCGGGCGCAACCTGACCCGGGATGAAGAAGCCGAACTACGCAAGTATTCGCGTTCGATCATCATCAAGGGCGCACGCTCGCCAGAGCGGTTGCTGGATGAGGTGACGCTTTTTCTGCACAAAGTCGAATCACGGTTGTCCCATGATCGACAGAAGATGCTCAAGGTCGCCCGCAGCCGCGACAAGGTCTTTGAAGGCCGCAAGGTGCTGCTGGTGGATGACGATGTGCGCAACATTTTCGCCCTCACCAGTGCGCTGGAGCATAAGGGCGCAGTCGTGGTCATTGGCCGCAATGGCCGCGAAGCGATAGAACGACTCAATGAGGTGCAAGACATCGATCTGGTGTTGATGGACGTGATGATGCCGGAAATGGATGGATTTGAAGCCACCGTTGAAATCCGCAAGGACCCGCGCTGGCGCAAGCTGCCGATCATCGCGGTGACGGCCAAGGCCATGAAGGACGATCAGGAACGCTGCCTGCAGGCCGGCGCCAACGATTACCTGGCCAAGCCCATTGACCTCGATCGCCTGTTTTCGCTGATCCGTGTGTGGTTACCGAAGATGGAACGGATCTAGTGGAGCGCAATTTCCCAGTGGAGCGAAACAGCGAAATCGAACTGCGGTTGTTGATCGAGGCGATCTATCTCAAGTACAGCTACGATTTTCGCGATTACTCCGGCGCTTCGATCAAGCGCCGGGTCAACCATGCGTTGAGCCAGTTGGAGTGCAACACCATCTCGGCATTGCAGGATAAGGTCCTGCACGATCCCGCCGCGTTCATGCAACTGCTGCAATTGCTGACCATTCCGGTCAGCGAGATGTTTCGCGACCCCTCGCACTTCCTGGCCATCCGCAAGGAAGTGGTGCCGTTGCTGCGAACCTATCCCTCGATCAAGGTCTGGATCGCTGGATGCAGCACCGGAGAAGAGGTGTATTCAATGGCCATTCTGCTGCGCGAAGAAGGCCTGCTGGACCGCACGATCATCTATGCAACCGATATCAATCCGCGCTCGCTGGAAAAGGCCAAGCAAGGGATTTTCTCGATGGAGAACGTCCGCGCCTACACTGCTAATTATCAGCAGGCCGGTGGCCAGAGTTCGTTTGCCGACTACTATACGGCGGCCTATGGGTACGCGATTTTCGACAAGACACTGCGCGAGAACGTGACCTTCGCCGATCACAGCCTGGCGACGGACAGCGTATTCTCGGAAACTCAATTAATTTCATGTCGTAACGTATTGATTTATTTTAATAAAAAACTTCAGGATCGGGCATTCGGACTGTTTCATGAGTCCCTCTGTCATCGCGGTTTTTTGGTGCTGGGCAGTAAGGAAACCCCGGATTTCTCAGCCTTCGGCGATCAGTTCGAGCCGTTGGTCAAACAAGAACGGATTTATCGAAAAACATGAACAGTGCAAGGAAATTACCGGCGATCGAAGCGATCGTGATCGGTGCCTCCGCCGGTGGCGTCGAGGCGCTGTTGAGCATCCTCGGCCCGCTGCGCGAAGGCTTCGCACTGCCGATCATTGTCGTGCTGCACATGCCGGACGAGCGCCGCAGCCAGCTGGCGGACGTGTTTTCCCGCCGGGTTGCCCTGCCGGTGCTGGAAGCGTGCGACAAGACCCCGGTCGAGGCCGGCAAGCTGTATTTCGCCGCGCCCGGTTATCACCTGTCAGTGGAGCGGGACCGCAGCTTTTCGCTGAGCCTGGAGTCTCGTTTGCATCATTCGCGACCCGCCATCGATTACCTGTTCGAATCGGCCGCCGATGCGTACGGCGCCCATCTGGCTGCAGTGTTGCTTACCGGCGCCAACCGCGATGGCGCGCGCGGCCTGGCCCAGGTCAAGCAGCGCGGTGGCATGACCATCGTGCAGGACCCGCGGGAGGCTCAGGTTGCCACCATGCCCCAGGCCGCGCTGGACATGCACCAGCCGGACCACATACTTCCTGTACGCGGCATCGGCCGTTTGCTTGTCGAACTGGAACGAATCGCATGTTGAGTAATATCCAGGCCAAACTGCTGATCGTGGACGATCTGCCGGAGAATCTGCTGGCGCTCGAAGCGCTGATCAAGCGTGAAGACCGCATCGTGTACAAGGCGCTGTCCGCCGACGAAGCCTTGTCCCTGCTGTTGGAACACGAGTTCGCCTTGGCTATCCTCGATGTGCAGATGCCCGGCATGAATGGCTTCGAGCTGGCCGAGTTGATGCGCGGCACGGAAAAGACCAGGAACATCCCGATCGTTTTTGTCAGCGCCGCCGGGCGTGAACTGAACTATGCATTCAAGGGCTATGAAAGCGGAGCCGTGGACTTCCTGCACAAGCCGCTGGACGTCCAGGCGGTCAAGAGCAAGGTCAATGTGTTCGTCGACCTGTATCGCCAGAGCAAGGCGATGAAGGAACAAGTGCTGGCCCTTGAGCAAAGCCGCCGCGAACAGGAAGCGCTGCTCGAGCAACTGCAAAACACCCAGCTGGAACTGGAGCAGGCGGTGCGCATGCGCGATGACTTCATGTCCATCGTCGCCCATGAAGTGCGAACGCCGCTCAACGGTCTGATCCTTGAGACCCAGCTGCGCAAGATGCACCTGGCCCGGGACAACGCCGCCGCCTTCACCCTGGACAAGATGCATGCCATGGTCGACAGCGACGAGCGGCAGATCAAAAGCCTCATTCGCCTGATCGAAGACATGCTCGATGTCTCGCGCATCCGCACCGGCAAGTTGTCGATCCGGCCCAAGCGCGTTGATCTTTCGACGCTGGTTCGCGACGTGCTGCACAACTTTTCCCAGCAGATCGACGCCGCAGAGGCTTCGGTTTCGCTCGATGCCGCGCAACCGGTGATCGGAAACTGGGATGAGTTTCGTATTGAACAGGTCATTTCCAACCTGTTGACCAACGCCTTGCGCTACGGGGCCAAGAGTCCGATCGCGGTGAAGGTCTACAGTGAAGGTGGCCAGGCACTGGTGGATGTGCAGGATCAAGGGATCGGCATCAGCGAGGAAAACCAGAAGCGGATCTTCCAGCAGTTCGAGCGGGTATCGGCCAGGCATGCCGTCGCCGGACTGGGCTTGGGATTGTTTATTTCAGAACAGATTGTGGCCGCCCATGGCGGTACTATTACCGTCCAGAGCAGGATTGGCGAAGGCGCCTTGTTTCGCGTTTGTCTGCCGCTGTAGGAAAACAGCCAGGTAAACGCAACCTCTGATCGACACCACGGTCGTATCAGCAGCAATTGACCGAACAAAGGCTTCCCATGAGCGAAGATGCACAAGATGTAGTACTCGTCGTCGAGGACGATCCCTCGATTCTGATGGTGCTGTCCGCTTATCTGTCGGGCGAGGGTTACCGCGTGTTGCAGGCCGAAAACGGCGAGCAGGCTTTCGAGATCCTGGCGAGCAAACCGCACCTGGACATGATGATCACCGACTTCCGCCTGCCCGGGGGAATCTCCGGCGTGCAGATCGCCGAGCCCGCCGTGAAGCTGCGACCGGAGCTCAAGGTGATTTTCATCAGTGGCTATGCCCAGGAAATCCGTGAGACCGACAGCCCGATCACGCGCAAGGCGCCGATCCTCGACAAACCCTTCGATCTGGATAAATTGCAGGAACTGATGCAGGACATGCTTTCCTGAGCGCTCAGGCGCTGATCATCTCCCTGACCTTCGCCGTCAACAGGTCGAAGGTAAACGGCTTGGTGATCATCTGCATGCCCGGATCAAGGAACCCGCCGCGCACTGCGGCGTGCTCGGCGTAGCCGGTGATGAACAGCACCCTGAGGTCGGGTCGCAGTTGCCGGCCGATTTCCGCCAGTTGCCGGCCATTCATGCCGGGCAGGCCGACGTCGCTGATCAACAGGTCGATGCGTTGGGCCGAGTCGAGTATCGGCACCGCGCTATCGCCATCACAGGCCTCGACGTAGGCATACCCCAGGTCGCTCAATACCGTGCTGACCAGCATCCGCACCGCCGGGTCGTCCTCGACGATCAACACCGTCTCGCCACGCTTGGCCAAAGGTGAATGTTCGACGTCCAATGGACGCTCCAGGGGCAGGTCTCCACTAAAGCGTGGCAGGAACAGGCTCACCGTGGTGCCTTCGCCCACGACGCTGTGGATGGCGACGTGACCTCCCGACTGCTTGCTGAAACCATAGATCATCGATAACCCCAGCCCGGTGCCCTGGCCGATGGGCTTGGTGGTGAAGAAGGGGTCGAAGGCGCGGTTGATGGTGCTTTGCGGCATGCCACAGCCGGTGTCGGTGACGCTGAGCACCACGTAGTCACCCGCATCGAGACTGTTCTGGCCCTGGGTGAAGTCCTCGTCAAAGTGCTGGTTCGCGGTCGAGACCAGCAGCCGTCCGCCATTGGGCATGGCATCGCGTGCATTGATCACCAGGTTGAGCAGGGCGCTTTCCAGTTGATTGGGGTCGGCTTCGGCCACCCACAGTTGCTCGTCCAGTTGCATGTCCAGGCGAATGGTTTCGTTGATGCTGCGTTGCAGCAGTTCATCCATGGAGATCACCAGACTGTTCATCTCCACGGGTTTCGAATCCAGCGACTGGCGCCGGGAAAACGCCAGCAGGCGGTGGGTCAGGCCCGCCGCGCGGTTGGCCGACGTCACCCCCAGGTCGATCAGGCTGTCGAGGTCTTCGGTTCGCCCCCGGGCCAGGCGTCGGCGCAACAACTCCAGACTGCCGATGATACCGGTCAGCATGTTGTTGAAGTCATGGGCGATGCCGCCGGTGAGCTGGCCGACGGCTTCCATTTTCTGCGACTGACGCAATGCCTCTTCGTTGTGACGCAGTTGCGCCGTGCGCTCTTCCACCTGTTGCTCAAGGGTTTCGAGGGTATTCTGCAGGCGCAATTCGCTCTGGCTCAGGTCGATCAGCCGGTCCCTGGCTTCATACTGTCGTCGCCGCCCGCGCAGGGCCGTGGTGACCAGGCTGATCAGTGTGACCGGGTGAAACGGCCGCTCAAGGAAGGTGACGTTGCCCAATTGCGGGCCGAAGCGTGATGCCAGGTCCTGTTGCGGGCCACCGTGGTGCGTCATCACCACGATCGGCAGATCCGACCAGGCGGGCTGGTGTTCGATCAGGCGGATCAGCGGTTCCAGATCGGCACCCAATAGTGCCTCGGAGGAGATCAGCAGCAGGCCGGCCCCCTGTTCCAGTTCGGCGCACAATCCTGGCAGGTCGGAGCTGATCACCCCGTGAAACCCGGCCTCGTTGAGCATCATCAGGGCGATCTGGCCATCGCGCCCTCGCGGTGCAAGGATGATTGTGCGTTCGGGCGTGGCTAGCATGGCCGTCACCGGATTTCATCCGCGAGCAACGGGTTGCTGGCCCCGAGATAGGTGGGGACGCCACGCAATACGCCCTGGAAGGCTTCCAGCGGTTCGCCGATGGTCATGCCCAGGCCGCTGATGCGGTATTCACGGATGGTCGACTCATGGCTGCCGGTACGCTTCTTGATGATCGAAATGGCCCGGCGCACCTTGCCCAGGGCTTCGAAGTAACGCAGCAGAATGACCGTATCGGCCAGGTAAGTGATGTCCACCGGCGCCTGCATATCGCCGACCAGGCCGTGCTGGGCCACCGTCATGAAGGTCGCGGCGCCTTGGCGATTGAGGTACAGCAGCAACTCGTGCATGTGCAGCACCAGGGCGTTTTCTTCCGGCATCGCCGCCTGATAGCCGTTGATGCTGTCGATCACCACAGTCTTGATATTGCCTTCGTCGACGCAGCGCCGGACCCGGTGGGAGAACTCGCCGGGGGACAGTTCAGCCGCGTCCACTTGTTCGATCAGCAAATTGCCGCTGTCTTGCAGGGCCTGCAGGTCGATGCCGATGTTCTTCATGCGCTCGAACAGCAACCCCAACTCTTCATCGAAAATGAACAGCGCGGCTTTTTCGCCCCGGGCCACGGCTGCGGCGGCGAACACCATGGAGATCAGCGATTTGCCGGTCCCTGCCGGACCGAGGATCAAGGTGCTGGAACCGGTTTCGATACCACCGCCCAGCAGCGCATCCATTTCCCGGATGCCGCTGGTCAATTGCTGACGCAGGTATTGACCGCGATGTTCGGCAGCCACCAGGCGCGGGAATACATGCACGCCGTCGCCCATGATGGTGAAGTCATGGAAGCCGCCGCGGTACTTCTGGCCACGGTACTTGACCACGCGGATGCGACGTCGCTCGGCGCCGTAGTTTGGCGTCAGTTCTTCCAGGCGAATCACGCCGTGGGCCACGCTGTGCACGGTTTTGTCGAGGGACTCGGCGGTCAGGTCATCGAGCAGCAGCACTGTGGCGTCGTAACGCACGAAATAATGCTTGATGGCCAGAATCTGCCGGCGGTAGCGCAGCGAGCTTTGCGCCAGCAGGCGAATCTCCGAAAGGCTGTCCAGGACAACGCGGGTCGGCTTGAGCCGCTCGACCACTTCGAAGATCTGGCGGGTGGCTTCGCCAAGTTCCAGGTCGGAGGAGTAGAGCAGTGTCTGCTGCTGTTCGGCATTGAGCAGGCTTTCCGGGGGCGTCAGCTCGAAGATATGGACGTTTTCGTCCATCTCCCAGCCATGGGACAAGGCGCCTTGGCGCAGTTCGCGTTCGGTCTCGGACAGCGTGATGTACAACGAGCGTTCACCGACTTGCGCGCCCGCCAGCAGGAAGTGCAGCGCCACGGTGGTCTTGCCGGTGCCCGGCTCGCCTTCGAGCAAAAACACATGTCCGCGGGACAATCCGCCGTCGAGGATATCGTCCAGACCTTCGATACCGGTGGCGGCCTTGGCTTGGTTCAAATCGTCGGATAGAGACAAACAAGCGTCCTCATATGGCCAGGGTCAACGAAGCAGCCGCTGCGAAGTGCCGCAACGGGCTGCTTGTTCACTTGACCCTTGGCCAGGACGACGGTTCAACGAAATTTCAGTCGGGGTCAAAGCCCTTGTTGCAACGCCGGATCATCGGGGTTCATCTGTTCGAGTTGGGCCAACAGGATCTGCACGTTTTGCAGCTGCCCGCTTTCCTTCCAGTAATTGATCAGCAGCACCCGGGCCTTGCGATCGTTCGGATGGCGCTGAACGACTTCCTGCAACTGGTTCTGTGCCGCTTCGAGCTCATGTTCACCGTGCAACGTGGTGGCCAGGTCGTAGCGGTAATCCCGGTTGTCAGGCTCAAGCTCTACGGCCTTGGACAGGCCGAGCAGGGCGAATTCGCTTTGCTCGTGATGCAGCAGCCAGAGCCCCAGCGCGTGTTGCAGGTAGGCCGAGTTGGGTTGTGTCTGCAGTTGCCTGGCCAACAGCTGCCGGGCGGCGTCGTTCTGGCCCTGTTTATCCAGCACCTCGATTTGCAGCACCAGCGCCGGCAGGTTCTCCGGCGCCAGGCGCAGGGTGTTATCCAGCGCCTGTTGCGCTTGCTTGAGCTCGGCGTTGTGCAGGTGCAACCGGGCCAGTTGGAACTGGTTTGCGGCGCTTTGCGGCTCGCTCTTGAGCACTTGTTCCCAGGCATCGATGGCTTGTTCCAGCGGCCCGAAATACAAACCCAGTTCATCCGGGGACAACCCCAGCAGCGCGTTGATCGCCGCCAGCCGCACGCTTTGTTCGCTGTCATCGAGCAATGGCCCCAGCAGCAGACTGCGCTGGCCGTTCGGTACCAGGCCACTGATACTCCTGATCGCCGCGATACGTACTTCGGGCGACTCGTTCTGCAAGTCGGCATCCGCCAGCTTCAGGGCCACCGAGCTTGGATAGTTGGGCAGCTCGGCATGCAACCAGATACGCCGCTTGGGGGACAGGTCCGGACGGGCCAATTGCTGGTAGAGCACCCGCGCGGCACCCGGTTGACCGCCCCGGGCAGCCGCCAGCGCTTCGCTGTAGCCATGCTGGATGGCTTCGGGAACCACCGGGGTGGTATCGCGCAGGGAGAACCACACAAGGCCGATGACGAGCAGGGCAAAGACGCTGATAAACAGGAGGCGGCGGGACTTGGGCATGCAGGAATCCGGAAGCTGGCAAGCTTTTGCAAAGGCGCCAGCTTCGGTCAGGCCAGGCTTTGAGTCAAACCTTGACGACGTTCACTGACGATTCAATGGACCAGCAAGCTGCGTCGACAGCAAAACCTCTCGAGGCAGCGCGGCAGTGACTACGCTTGCTGGAGGTGTCTCGACGGGTGCTTCCATGCAAGGGTTGTTACAGTACTTCAAGGCCATTCTCAACCCCGGGCCCGGGGTGTTGCTGTTTGCCCTGCGAACCATCGCAGCCGGATTGTTGACCCTGTACCTGGCGTTTTTGTTCGACCTGGACCAGCCCAAGTGGTCGATCATGGCCGTGGTCATCATCAGCCAGCCCCTTGGCGGCATGGTGCTGGCCCGCAGCTTTGGCCAGGTGATCGGCACCACGGTGGGCGCGGCCGTGGCGGTGCTGATCATGGCGATCTTTCCCCAGGCGCCGCTGCCGTTCATCACCACCCTGGCGCTGTGGCTGGCGCTGTGCACCGCCGGTGGCACCCTGTTGCGCTATACCAGTTCCGGGGCGTTTGTCCTCAGCGGCTACACCGCCGTGGTGGTGGCCTTGCTGGCGGTGCCGGACCCGGACGGCATGTTTTTGCTGGCGGTCACCCGTGTCACCGAGACGCTGCTGGCGGTTGCCTGCGTGTGCGTGGTCAGCCTGCTCACCGCCAGGCCACAAGCCGTGGCCCGGGATTACTTCGCCAGGATCGATCAAATCACCCGTTTGCTGGCCACCCACGCCAGCGCCGTCATCCGCACCGAAGAGAGCGAAGCCGAGTTCCAGCAGCGGCAAATGCAGCTGCTGGGCCAGATCAGCGGCCTGGAAGGCGTGCGCCGGCACCTGTACTTCGATGCTCCGCGCTTGCGCAGTGCCAACGGTCTGGTGCAACTGTTGGGCAACCAATTGGTGCTATTGACCGCGCGGTTGACCGCCTTGCGCCACCAGCGACTGTTATTGACCGAGCGCTGGGAGGGCGAGTTGCCTGAAGAGATTCAACGGTTGCGCGGCGAAGAACTGGCCTTTCTCGATGAACTGGCGCGGGAGGGCCGTTCGCTGTCGAGTGACAAGCGCCAGCATTTCACTTCGCTGCAACAACGCTTTGATGAGCTGGCCTACAGGGCCGAACAATTGACCGAACCGCTGCCGGCCACCTTGCGTTCGCTGGCCTGGTCGCTGCGCTGGGAGCAGGCGCGTCTGTTGCAGCAATTGGAGCAGATTCTGGAATTGAGTGATGCCATCCAGAGCGGGCGACCGGCCAGCAGCGTGTATCGCGGGCGGGAAAACCCGCTGCACCTGGACTTCACCCTGGCGACCATGAATGCCGTCCGGGCCTTTTGCGCGCTGTTGATCGCCGGCCTGATCTGGATCGAAACCGGTTGGGACGGTGCCCGAGGCGGAATGGTGCTGGTGGGGATCCTGTGTTCGCTGATGTCGACGTTTCCCCGGCCGCTGCTGGCGGTGCAAAGCTATGCCAGGGGGTTCGGGCTGGCACTGGTGGCCTCGGCGCTCCTTCAGTTCATGTTTGTGCCGATGATCAGCAATTTCGAGATGCTGGCCTTGCTGCTGGCGCCCTTGCTCTACGCGGTCGCGGTGGGGCTGGCCAGTCCAGCCACCACCGGTACCGGCATTGGCCTGGGGCTCACGACCTTTCTGTTGCTCGGCCCGTTGAACGTGGGGATTGGGCAAAACACCGCCATCCAGTGGTTTGAGTTTGCGGGTGCCTATACCTGCGCGACCGCACTGGCGTTGAGTGTCTATGCGCTGGTCTTTCCGTTCATGCCGGATTTGCGCATGCGCCGGCTCCACAAAGAGAACGGCGAGCAGGTGTATGCCTTGCTGAAAACCTCGGCGAGCGATGAACAGCAGTTTGCCTTCGAGAGCCGCATGGTTGATCGCCTGACCATGATGCTGGGGCTGCTGCCGGCGACCCGGGAGCCACAATCCCGTGAGCTGTTTCAAGTCAGCCTGGCCTGCATGGCATTGGGTATTGCCTTGAATCAGCTCAGGCAGCAGGGGCAGAACAACGCATTGCTGACTCCTGATCTGCAAAGTCGCCTGTTTTCGACAGTCCGGGAAACCGGCAGGCTGGTCGCCGGCCGGCCCGGGGTCGAAGTGGCGCAGGTGCTCGATAGCCTGCACACCCTGGGCGACGACCTGGATGCCCTGCATACCGATGTTCATGAGCACTTGTGGTCGGTGTTCCGCATGCGTGTGGCGCTGTTGATCGTGGTGTCGTTCGTCGAACGCTATCGCGGCTACTTTCAACCATCAGGCCTTGAAGGAGACCCTGTCCTTGCCCATTGATCTTGAAGTGGGCGGTGCCTATCTGCCCCCGATTGCCCAGGCGCTGCTACTGGGCCTGCCGATTTTCCTGCTGCTGGACTGGGCGTTGCGGCGCCTCGGCGTGCTGCAGTTCATCTGGCACGAGGCGTTGTTCGAAGGCGCGCTTTACGCCTGCGTCTGCGCCACGTTGATTCTGGTGATGGGAGCTTGATGCCATGAAGAACATCCTTTCCCGACTCACGACGGTGGCGGTGGTACTGCTGGCCTTTATCCTGGGCTGGTTCGCCTGGGAGCATTACACCCGTGCGCCCTGGACCCGGGATGCGCGAGTGCGTGCCGATGTGGTGACCTTGTCCGCCGACGTATCGGGGCGAATCGTCAGCCTGGCCGTACAGGACAACCAGCATGTGAACAAAGGCCAGGCGCTGCTGGAGATCGACCCGGCGCGTTACACCCTGGCGGTGGAACATGCCAAGCGCGCGGTGGAGGTGGCGAAAGCCTCGCTCGGGCAGGCCCAGGCGGCCATCATCGCCAGCGAAGCGTTGCTCAAGCAACGTCAGAGCGAGGAGCAGCGCCGGCGCACGCTCAAGGATCGTTCGGCGATTTCCGGCGAAGAGTGGGAGAAGGCCAACACCGATGTATCGGTGGCCCAGGCCGACTTGCTGCGTAACCAGGCCAATATGGTGTTGGCCCAGGCCAACGTGCAACTGGCCATTGCGGCCTTGACCCAGTCCGAGCTCGACTTGCAGCGTACCCACGTCGTTTCACCGGTGACCGGCTATGTCACCAATCTGCTGACCCGGGAGGGTGATTACGCCTCGGCCGGCGGTCCCTTGCTGGCGCTGGTGGACAGCGAATCGTTCTATGTCAGCGGTTACTTCGAAGAAACCAAGTTGCCGCGGATCGGGGAGGGCGACCTAGTCAGGATCGAGTTGATGAGTGGCGAGACATTTGGCGGCAAAGTGCAGAGCATTGCCTTCGCCATTGCCGACCGGGAAAACCTGCCGGGCGGTCGCCTGCTGGCCAGCATCAACCCCAGTTACACCTGGATCAAACTGGCGCAACGGGTACCGGTGCGGATCGAGATAGATGCCGACTATGCGGGTAAAAACAATCTGCGGGCGGGGACCACGGCTACTGTGACCGTCGAAGAACAGCGCTAACCCTGTAGGAGCTGCCGAAGGCTGCGATCTTTTGATTTTGATCTTCGCGGGTCAAGTACACAAAAAGGTCAAAAGATCGCAGCCTTCGGCAGCTCCTACAGGGATATGTATTGTGTGCAAAAAAAGCCCCGCGACCGAATGAGACGCAGGGCAAGGAAATTGGTTGGTTGCGGCCAACCAAAGGAGCGCTTTAAAACCGCATTACTTGCTGGCGACCGTCTCCGGCTGCCAGCCGCCACCGAGGGCCTTGTAGATCGCGACGATCCCGCGATACAGGTCGACTTCGGCCAGGGCCTGGGTGTCTTCGGCCGCCAGGCGTTCACGCTGGGCGTCGAGCAGCACGAGGAAATCGGCGGTGCCTTCGCGGTAGCGGATTTCCGCCAGGTCGGCGGCCGAGCGGCTGGACTCGCTCTGGCGAATCAGCGAGATCAGGCGCTGCTGGCGTTTACCGTAGTCGCTGAAAGCGTTTTCCGATTCTTCCAGGGCCAGCAACACTTGTTGCTCGTAGGTTGCCAGGGCGCCTTCGGCATCGGCATCGGCGCCGCGCAAACGGGCCTTCACACTGCCCAGGTCAAACGCCGCCCAGGTGATGCTCGGGCCCAGCGCCCAGGCGTTGGCCGCCGAGGAGCCGATCTGCGAACCGCGCCCAGCGGTAAAGCCAAGGAAGCCGCTAAGGCTGACCCGAGGAAACAGATCCGCCTTGGCCACGCCGATACGCGCCGTGGCCGAAGCCAGTTGGCGTTCGGCACTGCGAATGTCCGGACGGCGTTGCAGCAGTTCACCCGGATCACCGATCGGCAAAGCCTTGGCGATCGCCGGCAGGTCTTTCGGGCTCAGGTCCACGGTCAGCTTGTCCGGACGCTCACCCAGCAGGGTGGCGATGCGGTTTTTCTGCCGGATCTGTTCGGCCTGCAGTTGCGGCACGCTGGCCTCGACCGACGCCAGTCGCGCATCGGCGCGCTCCACATCGAGTTGGTCGCCGACACCGGCATCACGCAAGCTGATGGTGATCTTGCGCGATTCCTGCTGGTTCTCCAGGTTGGCCAGGGCGATTTTCTCCCGCAGCTGCGCGCCGCGCAGTTGACCGTAAGAATCCACCAGTTCGGCAATCATGGTGACTTGCAGTTGGTACAGGTCGGCCTCGAACGCCTGTTGCTCGGCGTTGGCCGACTCCAGGTTGCGCTGGATGCGGCCGAACAGGTCGATTTCCCAGGCCATGTCCAGGCCCAGGTCATAGCGTTCGCTGTTGACCCGGTCGGTGGTCTGGCCCGGAATCTGGCCTTTGCCCAGGTCACTGCTGACGCGGCTGGTGACAGTCGGCATGGCGTCGTTGCTGACATCATCGCGGATCGCCCGTGCGGCTTTCCAGCGGGCGAAGGCGACGCGCAAATCGCGGTTGCCTTGCAGGGATTTCGTCACCAGCTGATTGAGGGTCGGATCTTCGAACTGCTGCCACCAGATGCCTTCGAAACGCGAACGGTCAAAGTTCTTCTGGCCGGCGGCGCCATCGGTGGCGGCCGTGATGTTGGCCGCCTCGGTGGTTGGCGTCTTGTAGTCCGGGCCCACGGCACAGGCACTCAGGGCCAGTACCAGCAGGCTCGGCAGGAAGGCTTTCAAACTCATCAGTGCGACTCCAGCTTCAGGGTGGCCTTGGCAGCTTTGCGCTTCTCGCCGCGCTCGACAAAGTTACGGATCAGTACGTAGAACACCGGGGTCAGCAACAAACCGAAGAAGGTCACCCCGAGCATCCCGGAGAACACCGCCACACCCATGGCATGACGCATCTCGGCACCGGCACCGCTGGAGAACACCAGCGGTACAACACCCATGATGAACGCGAAGGAGGTCATCAGGATCGGCCGCAGACGCAGGCGGCACGCTTCCAGGACCGCTGCCAGCGGGTTGAGGCCTTCCAGCTGTTTGTCCTTGGCGAACTCGACGATCAGGATCGCGTTCTTGCAGGCAAGTCCCACCAATACGATCAAGCCGATCTGGGTAAAGATGTTGTTGTCACCGCCAGAGGCGATCACTCCGGTGATGGCCGACAGCAGAGTCATCGGTACGATCAGGATCACCGCCAGTGGCAGGCTCCAGCTTTCGTACTGCGCTGCCAGTACCAGGAACGCCAGCAGCACACAGAGCGGGAACACGAACAACGCGGTGTTGCCGGACAGGATCTGCTGGTAGGTCAGGTCGGTCCATTCGTAGGTCATGCCGTTGGGCAATTCTTCCTTGAGCAGTTTCTCGATGGCTTTTTCCGCCTGGCCGGAGCTGTAGCCGGGGGCTGCCGCACCGTTGATTTCAGCGGTGATGAAGCCGTTGTAGTGCATCACGCGGTCGGGCCCCGAGGTGTCGCTGACTTTGATGAAGGTCGCCAGCGGGATCATCTCGCCCTTGTTGTTACGCACTTTCAGCTGGCCGATCTGGTCGGATTCGAGGCGGAACTGTTGCTCGGCCTGGACGTTGACCTGATAGGTGCGACCGAAGCGGTTGAAGTCGTTGGCATACAGCGAACCCAGGTAGATCTGCAGGGTGTCGAAGATGTCGCTGACGGCCACGCCGTGGGTCTTGGCTTTCTCGCGGTCGATGGCGGCATCGACCTGGGGCACGTTCACCGTGTAGCTGGTGAACAGGCCGGCCAGTTCCGGCACGTTGTGGCTCTTGTTGATGATGTTCATGGTTTCCTTGTACAGCTCTTCGTAGCCCAGGTTGCCCCGGTCTTCGATCTGCAGGCGGAAACCACCGATGGTGCCCAGGCCTTGTACCGGCGGCGGCGGGAAGATCGCCATGTAGGCTTCCTGGATGTTCGCGTACTGGCCGTTCAAGGCACCGGCAATGGCCCCTGCGGACATGCTCGGGTCTTTACGTTCGTCGAACGGCTTGAGGGTCACGAACACGATGCCGGCGTTCGGACTGTTGGTGAAACCGTTGATCGACAGGCCAGGGAAGGCCACCGCACTTTCCACGCCAGGTTGTTTAAGGGCCAGCTCGGACATGCGCTTGATCACGTCTTCGGTACGGTCAAGGCTCGAGGCATCCGGCAATTGCGCGAAGGCCACCAGGTATTGTTTGTCCTGGCCGGGTACGAAACCGGTCGGAGTGCTGGAGAAACCGAAGAAGGTCAGGACCATCAGGCCGGCGTACAGCAGCAGGGCGATACCGCTGGAACGGATCACGCGGGCAACGGTGCCGACGTAACCATGGCTGGCCTTTTCAAAGAAGCGGTTGAACGGACGGAACAACCAGCCACCGAAAATCTTGTCCAGCACCTTGGAGAAACGGTCTTTCGGCGCGTCGTGACCCTTGAGCAAAACCGCGGCCAGGGCCGGCGACAGGGTCAGGGAGTTGAAGGCCGAGATCACCGTGGAAATCGCGATGGTCAGGGCGAACTGCTTGTAGAACTGCCCGGTCAGGCCGGAAATGAACGCCGCCGGAACAAACACCGCACACAGCACCAGCGCGGTGGCAATGATCGGGCCGGTCACTTCACGCATGGCGCGCTTGGTGGCTTCAACCGGGGTCAATCCAAGCTCGATGTTCCGTTCGACGTTCTCCACCACCACGATCGCATCGTCGACCACGATACCGATGGCCAGTACCAGGCCAAACAGCGACAGGGCATTGAGCGAGAAGCCAAACAGATGCATCACGGCAAAGGTACCGATCAGCGATACCGGCACAGCGACCAGTGGAATGATCGAGGCGCGCCAGGTTTGCAGGAACAGGATCACCACCAGCACCACAAGGATCAGCGCTTCGAAGAGGGTGTGAACCACCGCCTCGATGGAACCGCGCACGAAGATCGTCGGGTCATAGACGATGCTGAAGTCCATGCCTTCGGGGAAATTCTTCTTCAGTTCGGCCATTTTTGCCCGAACTTCGTTGGAGATTTCGATGGCGTTGGAACCCGGACGCTGGAAGATCGGGATCGCCACCGCCGGCTGGTTGTTCAGCAACGAACGCAGGGCGTACTGGCTGGAGCCCAGTTCGACGCGGGCGATGTCCTTGAGGCGAGTGATTTCACCGTTGTCGCCAGAGCGAATGATGATGTTCTCGAACTCTTCCTCGGAAACCAGACGACCCTGGGTGTTGACCGACAACTGGAAGGCCGTGGCATTCGGTGCAGGAGGCGCACCCAGCGCACCGGCCGCGACTTGACGGTTTTGCTCGCGAATCGCGGTGACCACATCGGTCGCGGTCAGGTTGCGCGAAGCGGTCTTGTTCGGATCGAGCCACACTCGCAGCGAGTAATCGCCCATGCCGAACAGCTGCACATCACCGACACCGCCCAGGCGCGCCAGCTCATCCTTGATGTTGAGCAGGGCGTAGTTGGACAGGTACAGCATGTCGTAGCGTTTGTCCGGCGAGGTCAAGTGCACCACCATGGTCAGGTCGGGCGACGCCTTGTCCACGGTGATACCGATGCGCGTCACTTCCTCGGGAAGTTTCGGCTCGGTGCGGGTCACACGGTTCTGCACCTGCACCTGGGCGTTGTCCAGGTCGGTACCCAGGGCAAAAGTGATGGTCAGGGTGATCTTGCCGTCAGCGGTCGATTGCGAGGACATGTACAGCATGTTCTCGACGCCGGTGATGGCTTGCTCCAGGGGAGCGGCCACGGTTTCACCGATGACTTTCGGGTTGGCACCCGGGAAGTTGGCGCGGACCACCACGGTCGGCGGCACCACTTCCGGGTATTCGCTGATCGGCAGCTGGAACAGCGAGATCGCACCGGCGATCAGGATCAGCAGCGAAAGAACCGCCGCGAAGATCGGCCGCGAAATGAAGAATTGGGAAAAATTCATCGTAAAAATCCCTTAACCGCGTGGGGTCGTGGCAGCCAGTTTCACAGCCGTACCCGGCGCGACCTTGGCAGGCGCGACTTGGGGCAGGTTGCTGGCTTCCAGCGCTTGGCGTTGTTGTGCGAGTGCCGCGAGGGTTTGTTCACTGGCCATCGGAATCACTTCAGGGGTGACCGGTGAACCAGGACGTACCCGTTGCAGGCCCTTGACGATGATGGTGTCGTCCTTGTTCAGGCCGTTGCGCACGATACGCAGGCCTTCGATCTTCGGACCCAGCTCCACCGCGCGGTAGGCGGTCTTGTTGTCGGCATCCATCACCAGCACGAACTTCTTGCCCAGGTCGGTGCCGACCGCTTCATCGTTGATCAGCATGGCGCTGTAGGTACCGCTGCCCACCAGTTTCAGGCGTGCATACAGGCCCGGCGTGTAGCTGCCGTCGCTGTTGTCGAACACGGCGCGACCACGAATGGTGCCGGTCTTCGGGTTGACCTGGTTGTCGACGAAGTTCATCACACCCTGGTGCGGGTTGCCGTCCTCATTGGACAGGCCCATGTAGACCGGGGTGGTGGCGCCGCGCTTGCCCTGGCGAGCGAGCTCGGTGTACTTGAGGAATACGCGCTCGTCGGCGTCGAAGTAGGCGTACACCTTGTCGGTGGAGACCACGCTGGTCAGCGGGGTGGTGTCGGCGGTCACCAGGTTGCCGGCGGTGATTTCGGCACGGCTGACGCGGCCGCTGATGGGAGCAGTCACGCGGGTGAAGCTCAGGTTCAGCCGCGCTAGATCAAGCTGCGCTTGCAGGGCGCCGACGGCGGCGCGGGCTTCTTGGGCGGCGCTGGTGCGCGAATCGGCCAGCTCGGCGGAAATGGCGTTGCTGGTGCGCAGGCGCTCACCGCGCTGGGCTTCGTTTTCGCTGCGGGTGGCGTTGGCGCGCGATTGTGCAACCAGGGCTTCGAGGCGGCGGACCTCAGCCTGGAACGGACGCGGGTCGATCTGGAACAACAGGTCGCCTTTCTTGACCAGGGCGCCTTCAGTGAAGGCCACTTCATCGATCTGGCCGGAGACCCGTGGACGAATCTCGACGGTTTCCGGCGCTTCGAGGCGGCCGGTGAATTCGTCCCACTCGTTGACCGGTTGTTCCAGCACCTTGGCCACGCTGACCTTGGCCGCTGGCATACTGGCGGCGGTTTCCGGGGCCTTGCCGCACGCGCTGATCACCACGACGGCCAACAGAGCCAACGGGAAGCGCAAATGTTTGAGTGACTGTTCCATGGATGCATCCGCCAATGTGTTGAGATTGGCGAATGATGCGCGGCGGGTTTGTATCTCACGAATCGAATGGGGCGAAGGTAACTATCATCCGGAATGATATAAGACCCAAGCCAGCCCTCTAGCCTGCGCCTTGCGCTTGGTCGTCATCAACTGGATTGATGACAATTGTGTGTTGCTTTGGATGCAATAGACAGTTGGTTCAACGGGCCACAACGGCCCGAACTGTGCCAATTTCGTCACCGCCAATGCCCAAACCCATCAAGCCATGACGCCTCGGATAGACCACTCTGACCGGTCTGTCCAAGGAGATGACCATGATCCGACTGACCCTGATCGAAGCCCGTGAGTTGGCCGAATCGATCCTGTTGCACAATGGTTTTAATCTGGCCCATGCACAAGCGGTGGCGGCGACGGTGATTGCTGGCGAACGTGATGGCTGTGCCTCCCACGGTTTGTACCGGATTCTGGGGTGTGTCAATTCCCTGCGGGCCGGCAAGGTGTCAGCCGATGCCGAGCCACAGGTGATCGACCAGGCGCCGTCGATTGTACGGGTGGATGCAGGCGGTGGGTTTTCGCAGTTGGCGTTTCAGGCGGGGTTGCCGTTGCTGGCGCAGAAAACCCGGGCCAACGGCATTGCGGCGTTGGCAATCAACCGCTGTGTGCATTTCTCGGCGCTGTGGGTGGAGATCGAGCAGCTGACGGCTGCCGGTCTGGTGGCACTGGCGTGTAATCCGAGCCACGCCTGGGTGGCGCCGGCCGGAGGACGACTGCCGGTGTTCGGCACCAATCCCATTGCCTTCGGTTGGCCCCGTGCGGGGCAAGATCCGTTTGTGTTCGACTTCGCCACCAGCGCGATTGCCCGTGGTGATATCGAACTGCACCGGCGTGCCGGCAAGGCGATTCCCGAGGGTTGGGGCGTCGACGCCCAAGGCCAGTCGAGCACCGACGCCAACGTGGTGCTCGACAGCGGCGCGATGCTGACGTTCGGCGGGCACAAGGGTTCGGCGCTGGCGGCGATGGTGGAGTTGATTGCCGGGCCGCTGATTGGTGACCTGACCAGTGCCGAGTCATTGGCTTACGATGGAGGCAGCAAGTCGTCGCCGTACCATGGCGAATTGATCATCGCCCTGGACCCTCGGCGCTTTCTGGGGGACGCCACTGAAGAACATTTGGCCCGGGCCGAAACGTTGTTCCAGGGCATTGAAGGGCAGGGCGCACGCTTACCGTCGCAACGACGTTACGCGGCGCGGGTACGCAGCCTGGTGGAAGGCGTGCAAATTCCCGAGGCGCTGTACAACGACCTCAAGGCATTGCTCGCCTGATTGAATCAACGTGCCCGCTTCCACATTTGATTGGTGGCGATCACATATTTTGCGTAGGAGCTGCCGAAGGCTGCGATCTGTTGATCTTAAAAATCAACATCAAAAGATCGCAGCCTGCGGCAGCTCCTACAGGTATTTGTGTGGTTTTCTAGATTGAGTCGCGTTGGCTGCTGCCATCCACCAACCGTGCAATCCCCAGCGGGTTGGCGTTTTTCAAGGCGTCGGGTAGCAAGGCGTCCGGGCAATTCTGGTAGCACACCGGACGCAGGAAGCGCTCGATGGCCAGGCTGCCAACCGACGTGCCACGGGCGTCGGAAGTTGCAGGGTACGGCCCGCCATGGACCATGGCATCGCAGACCTCGACCCCGGTGGGGTAACCGTTGAACAGTACCCGGCCGACTTTTTGTTCCAGCAGTATCAGCAGGTCCGCATGGGTCTGAAGATCCGATGCTTCGCCAATCAATGTCGCAGTCAGTTGCCCGTGCAAGCTGTTCAACGCCTGCCGCAGTTCAACCTTGTCCGCCACTTCAACGACAATGGTGGTCGGCCCGAACACTTCTTCCTGCAGCAGCGGATCCCCATTGAGCAGCAGGCTGACGTCGGCCTTGAACAGTTGCGGCCGCGCCTGATTGCCCTGCTGGTCGTGGCCCGCCAGGTGCGTCACACCCGGATGCTCGAGCAAGGCCCGCAGCCCTTTTTCATAGCTGCCGAGGGTGCCGGCATTGAGCATGGTTTGTGCCGGTTGTTCGGCCATCAGGTTGCTTAGTCGCGCAATGAACGCCGTCCATTCAGGGGCGCGAATGCCAATGACCAACCCCGGATTGGTGCAGAACTGCCCGCAACCCTGGACCACCGATGCCACCAGTTCACCGGCGATTTTCTCGCCGCGCGCACGCAAGGCTTCGGGTAACACCAACACTGGATTGATGCTGCTCATCTCGGCGAACACCGGGATGGGTTGTTGCCGTGCGGCGGCCATGTCGCAAAGGGCACGGCCACCTTTGAGCGAGCCGGTGAAACCGACGGCCTGAATCGCCGGGTGCTTGACCAGCGCTTCACCGACACCCGCGCCGTAGATCATGTTGAACACACCCTTGGGCATGTCGGTCTGCTCGGCGGCGCGCAGGATCGCATTGGCCACGCATTCGGCGGTTGCCATGTGCCCGCTGTGGGCCTTGAACACCACCGGGCAACCGGCGGCCAGGGCCGCTGCGGTATCGCCGCCAGCCGTCGAAAAGGCCAACGGAAAATTACTGGCGCCGAACACGGCCACCGGGCCGACGCCGATCCGGTACTGGCGCAGGTCAACCCGTGGCAGCGGCTGACGCTCCGGCAGGGCACGGTCGATGCGCGCGCTGTAGAAATCGCCCCGACGCAGGACCTGAGCGAACAGACGCATCTGGCCGCTGGTGCGGCCGCGCTCGCCCTGTATCCGGGCACTGGGCAGGGCGGTTTCACGGGTCACCAGGGCAACGAACTCGTCATCCAGGGCATCCAGTTGTGCGGCGATGGCTTCAAGGAATTGCGCCCGGCGCGTCGCCGGCAGGTTGCGAAAGGCCGGGTAGGCGGCCGCAGCGGCCTGGACGGCCGCGTCGACTTCTTGCGCGGTGGCTTGCACGAAAGAGTAGGGCAGTGCTTCGCCGGTGCTGGCGTCATGGCTGTTCAGGATGATTCCGCCGACGGCGCTGCGCGCTCCGCCGATGTAGTTGTGGCCAAGGATTTCGAGCATTGAAAATCTCCGGTCTGGAAAGATAAAGGGCAAAAGATCGCAGCCTTCGGCAGCTCCTACACTGACCGTATTCACCCGGCATTAACGGATGGACACCATTTCTGTAGGAGCTGCCGAAGGCTGCGATCTTTTGAGGCACTCAAGCCAACGAATCACCCCGGCACGGGGTGGCTGGCAAGGCTGCGTCCACGGCAGCAACCCGCGCCGCCGACTCGGCATCCACCTGGCGCAATGACTTGCCACGGGTCTCGCGGGTCAGGCCGACCGCCACCACGGAAATCAGCGCGGCGCCCACCAGGTACCAGGCGATCGGAGTCGAGCTGTTGTACTTGTTGAGCAAGGTGATGGCGATCAGCGGTGCCAGGGAACCGGCGAAGATCGGCGCCACCTGGTAGCACAGGGACAGAGCGGTGTAGCGTACGTGGGTCGGGAACAGTTCAGCCATCAGCGCCGAGTAAGGCGCATAAGTCATCGATTCGATGGCCAGGCCCAGGGTAATGGCGGCCATGATCAGCCAGTTGTTGCCGGTGTCCATCATCGGGAAACCGATGAAACCCCAGAACGCTGTGAGCACCGCGCCGGTCAGGTACACCGGCTTGCGCCCGACAATGTCCGACAGATAGCCCATCAGCGGAATCAGGAAAAAGTGCACCAGGTGCGCGCCGAACATCAGCAGCAGAATTTGCGAAGTGTCCTTGTGCACCACCAGTTTCAGATAGGTAATCGAGAACGTCACCACGGTGTAGTAGAGGATGTTCTCGGCAAAGCGTGCACCGATTCCCACCAACACCGAGCGCCAGTGATGACGCAGCACCTCCACCACACCGAGCTGTTGCTGTTGGGTCTGTGCCTGACGGGCCTGGGCTTCCTTGAAGATCGGCGCGTCATCGACGCTGGTGCGAATCCAGTAACCGATCAACACCACTACCGCCGAGAACCAGAACGCCACGCGCCAGCCCCAGGCCAGGAACTGTTGCTCTGACAGGTTCGACGACAACAGCAGCAGGGCGGCCGTGGCCACCAGGTTGCCGGCCGGCACTCCGGCTTGCGGCCAACTGGCCCAGAAGCCCCGACGATTGTCCGGGCAGTGTTCGGACACCAGCAGAATCGCGCCGCCCCATTCGCCACCGAAAGCGAAGCCCTGGATCAACCGCAACAGCACCAGTAGCACCGGCGCTGCGTAACCGATCTGGTCGAAGCCAGGCAGGCAACCCATCAGGAAGGTGGTGATGCCGACCACGACCAGGCTCAGTTGCAGCAGGCGTTTGCGGCCGAATTTGTCACCGTAGTGACCGAATACCAACCCGCCCAACGGCCGGGCGAGAAAGCCGACCGCGTACAAGGCGAAGGCGGCGATGATGCCGTCGATGGGGCTGTCGGTCTGGCGGAAGAACAGCCTGCCGAAAACCAATGCCGAGGCGGTGCCGTAGAGAAAGAATTCATACCATTCGGCGACGGTGCCAGCCATGGCGGCGGCTACTACGCGTTTGAGTCCGGAGGGTGAGGTTGCGCTTTGCGTGTGTTGAGGATTCGACATGCTGACGTACCTTGTTAAGGCGCAAAAAAGCGGGCAGCCGGGCCGGGCCGGTAAAGGCCCGCCCGACAATCACTCAGAGACCGACGTCCGGCAGTTCCGGGCGGTTGGCCAGTGCCTTGGCCATGATCTGCTCGACGAATACGCGGTCGGCTTCCGGCAGGGCCAGGCGTGGCGGACGGGTCAAGGCACTGCCGCGACCGGCGATGGCTTCACACAGCTTGATGCACTGCACCAGGTCGGCACGGGCATCGAGGTGCAGGATCGGCATCAGCCATTCGTAGATCGGCATGGCTTCGGCGAAACGCCCGGCCTTGGCCAGGCGGAAGATGGTTTCGCCTTCTTTCGGGAACACGTTGGACATGCCCGAGACCCAACCTTCGGCACCCACGGCGATGCTTTCCAGCACCACGTCGTCGAGGCCGGCGAACAGCACGAAACGGTCACCGACTTCGTTGCGCACGTCGATGAAGCGGCGGGTGTCGCCGGAAGAATCCTTGAAGCACACCACGTTGTCGCAGTCGGCCAGGGAAATGAGGATGTCCGGGGTGACGTCATTCTTATAGATAGGCGGGTTGTTGTAGACCATCAGTGGCACGTCGGCGTTTTTCGCCACGTAGCGGTAATGCTCGGCGGTCTCGAACGGCTTGGAACCGTAGACCAGCGCCGGCATCAGCATCACGCCATCGACGCCGACCCGGCGTACGGCATTGGCGACCTTGGCCGCTTGTATGCTGGTGAACTCGGCCACGCCGCAAATCACCGGTACGCGACCGCGGGAGGCATCGACAGCGACTTCGGTCACGGCGATTTTCTCTTCGGCGGTCAGCGAGGTGTTCTCTCCCACCGAACCGCAGACCACCAGGCCTGAGACGCCATCGCGAATCACATTGGAAATCACCTGGTGTGTCTTATCCAGGTTGATCGTGAAGTCATCGTTGAATTGAGTGGTCACTGCAGGGAAGACGCCACTCCAGTTAATGCGCTTGCTCATTGTTGCCTCCGGTTCGTTAATTGTATTTCGTATACGATATTTAAAATGACAAATTTCGGCTAGTGCTTTTTTCAGTTTTCAGGGGTTGTTTATGCGCCGTTGGTCCGGTGTTCAGGCATGCCGCGATCAGGCGCCGGGCCAGGTATCGGACAGGCGATAGCCTTGTGGCCACGGATCGCTTGGGTCGAGCAGCAATTGATGGGTGCCGGTGATCCAGGCCCGGCCGGAAATACACGGGTAAATCGCGGCGCGGCCGGCGACTTCGGTCAACGAATCAATGCGGCAGTGGAACTCGGAGCCGATAATCGAACGGCCGATAAAGCGCTCGCCAACCTGCATCAAGCCTTTGGCCTGCAACACCGCCATGCGCGCCGAGCAACCAGTTCCGGTGGGGGAGCGGTCGATTTTGCCTGGTTGGATGACCACCGCATTGGCACCGGTGGCGATGCCGTTCTCATGGACGATGGGCGCAGCGATCTGGCAGAAGGAAATGTGCGACCACTCGGGGTTCAGCGGATGCACGAAGCCCAGTTGTTCGTTGGCCGCTCGAGTGATTTTCAGACCGACCGCCACCAGATCGGCGGCTTCATCCGGGCTGATGGAAAAACCCAGGCCTTTGGCATCGGCAATCACAAAACTGTCGCCACCATAAGCGGTATCAACCTTCAGCGAGCCGATGCCTTCGACCTCAATCCACGCATCCAGGCGATCAGCGAAGGACGGCACGTTCTTGACCTCCACTCGCTGGACCTTGCCATCGCGGCAATCGGCCACGGCTTCGATCAGGCCACCGGGCGCTTCCAGCACCAGGCGGGTTTGCGGCTCGGTCATGGGCAGGATGCCGCTGTCGAGCAATACGGTGGCGACGCACAACGAGTTGGAGCCGGACATCGGCGGGGTGTCCGCCGGTTCCATGATGATCCAGGCCATCTGCGCCCGTGGGTCCTTGGCCGGGACCAGCAGGTTGACGTGGCGGAACACGCCGCCGCGGGGTTCGTTGAGGACGAAGTTACGCAGGGTTTCGTCCCGGGCGATCCAGCGCGACTGTTCCCACACGGTGGCGCCGGGCGGCGGGGCGACACCGCCTACGATCACGTCGCCGACTTCGCCTTCGGCGTGGCAGCTGACTACATGAATGACTTTCGATGAACGCATGGTTTGCTCCTTGTTTCGCCTGTGAAGGCCTCATCACGAGCAAGCTCGCTCCCACAGGGTTTGCGGCGTACACAGATCAGGGTGGGAGCGAGCTTGCTCGCGATGGGGACAGTGGCTATTTCACTGATTTCAGAAACTCTGCAGTCTCCGCACGCACCGGATTGCCAATCACCTGATCCGGCGAACCAATCTCATGCACCAGGCCATTGCGGAAGAACGCCACACGGTCGGACACGTCCCGGGCAAAACGGATTTCGTGGGTCACCAAGACCATGGTCATGCCGTCTTCGGCGAGCATGCGCATGGTGTCCAGCACTTCACCGACCAACTGCGGGTCGAGGGCCGAGGTGGCTTCGTCAAACAGCATGTAGTCCGGTGACATGGCCAGGGCGCGGGCGATGGCCATGCGTTGTTGCTGTCCACCGGACAGCTTGCCGGGGAAGGTCTTGAGCTTGTCGCCCAGACCGACGTGGGTCAGTTGCTTGACCGCCAGTTCTTCAGCTTCAGCCTTGCTTTTGCCCAGCACTTTGCGCGGCGCAAGCATGACGTTTTCCAGTACCGTCAGGTGCGGGAAGGCATTCCATTGCTGGAACACAATGCCGATTTTCTGCCGCAGGCGATTGAGGTCGGTGGCGCTGTGATGGACCTCGACGCCGTCAACGCGGATGTTGCCTTTCTGGATCGGTTCCAGACCGTTGATGCACATCAGCAAGGTCGATTTGCCGGAGCCGGAGCCGCCGATGATCGACACCACTTCGCCCTTGTTCACCGTCAGGTTGACGCCCTTGACCACTTCGAGGTTGCCGAAGGATTTATGTACGTTGTCGATCTCAATCATTTTCTTGCCACCTTCTTTCCAGACGAGCGCCCAGGCGTGCGACCACCAGGCTCATGACGTAGTAGATAAGGCCCGCGATGCACAGCACCAGCAACGGTTCCTGGATGCGGGTGACGATGGTTTGCGAGGCGCGCAGCAGTTCGACGATGCCGATCCACATCACCAGCGCGGTGTCTTTCATGACACCAAGTACCAGGTTCAGCCAGCCGGGGAACGCTACCCGGGTGGCCATCGGCAGGACGATCCAGCGCAAGTCCTGCAAGAAGCTCAGCCCCAGCGAACGGCTGGCCCGGCGCACGGTGAACGGCACCGCCAGCACGCCGGCCCGCACGATCTCGGTGAAGTACGCCGCCGCGTAAACCCCCAGCACAATGCAGCCGACGCTGAAGGCGCTGATGTTCAAGCCGACGATGCTTTTGAGTGAGTTGAACAGCACGAACTGGATCAGCAACGGCACGCTGCGAAACACGTCCAGCACCCAGGCCAGCGGCAGGCTGGCCCGTGGCAACAAGGCCCTCAGCAGGCCGAAGAACAACCCGGCGAAGGAGCCGAGAATGATCGACCAGAACGTCAGTTGCATCGTGACCCACGCACCGTTGAGCAGGAACATCAGGTCATTCGAGGAAAAATCGGTGAAAAACATGGACAGCTCCTCAGTAACGGAACAACCGCCAGGCCATCAGCCGGGCTGCAGCGACGATCGCCTTGGCAATCAAGTAATACAGCACCGCTGCGATGGCGAAATACTCGAAGGTGCGGAAGGTTTTGACGTTGTATTCCTGGGTCACGCCGGTCAGGTCATTGTTCAGCCCGACGATCACCCCCAGCGACGTCATCAACACCGCCCAGACCATCTGATTGGTCAGCGGGTAGAACACGATCCGCAGCAGTTGCGGGACGATGATCATGCGGTAGGCCTGGAAGGCACTCATGCCCAGGGAACGCGCCGCACGCACCTGCGTGTTCGGCACGGCCTTGAGGCCGCCGCGAAAGTTCTCCGCCAGATACCCGGCATTGTTGAAGGTAATCCCGGCCAGCAGGGCGAACCAGGAACTGACGTGCAGGTTCAGCGAGCCGAGGCCGAAGTAGAGGATGTAGATCTGGAACAGCGACGGGGTGTTGCGGGCAATCGATACCCAACCGTTGCCGAACCCGCGCAGTAATGGGTGTTTGGCCTCGCGCATCACCGTCAGCGCCAGGGCGATCAGCACGCCGAAGATCATCGACAGCGCGGCGGTTTCGAAGGTGACGATGGCACCGCCGAGCATGTCCGGCAGGGCGCGCAGGGCGGCGCGCCATTGGAAGCTGTAGTCAAACATGCGCAGGGCTCTCCAGTAGGGCAGCAGGTTGTAACCAGGCCGGCAAACGTCCGCTGGCCGTTGCGGTGCAGGCCGCGTCGACGCATTCGGCAAGGCTGGCGAAGTGCACCTTGCGGCCGACCAGGCCCGGTGCGTAGTGGGCGTATTTGCCCGAGTTGGTCATCAGGGTTTTGGCCGCCAGGGGGATTACGGGTTCGCCGAGCATGCACCAGCAGGTGTCGGTGACCAGGGTCGCGCCAAACCCTTGGATCACGGCGATGTGCCCGGCCTCGCGGGCCTGCTCCAACACGGCACGGCCGCAGGTGATGGCAAGCACCACATCCGGGTGTCTTTGTCGTCCCCGGCACAGTCGCGCCAGGTGAGCGAACTCGCTGAGGGAAAAGTGCGGGTTACCCAGCGACACCACATCCACCCGGTTATCGCGAGCACTGTTGAGTGCGCGCCAACTCGACAGCAGGTCCTTCAGGCGGATCTTTTCCACGGCAATGGAAATGTCCGCATCCAGCACCTGTGCCGGGTCAATGGCCTCCGGGGTGACCCCGGCGATGTGGAACAGTGGCGCCGCAGAGGTGGTGGCGAAGGCCGCGCCAAAGGCTTTGAGGTCGTCCAGGCTCGGCTTGCGTTTTTCCAGTCCCCGCACCAGCGGCACGCGACTGCCGGCCAGGGCACCAATGTGGTAACCCAGCAGCGGGTAGAAGGCATCGTCCAGTTCACCGAGGGCAGGCAACTCGATCTGCAACCGGGCCTTGCGTTGCGTGTCCAGGTGGCAACCGATCAGCGGCGCGCGACCGGTGAGGGCGATGCAGATGTCCAGGTAATCCGGGTATTTCAGGGTGCGTGCACCGAGCACGCTGTTGGCGTAGACCACTGCGTTGGATTCCGCCCAGACGATTTGTTCGCCAGCCTTCGGTGCAGTGTCGAGCAGGTACGGGGCGCAGGTGAAACTGAGCTGTGCGCCCATCGCCATATAGGCATCGCCCAAGGCACTGGCCGGTTCACCCAGTGCCGGGTCGATCCCCAGTTCGCGCCAACGGCGCTGGTCGACGGAAATTGAATTGAGGGTGGTGGGCACTCGCACTTTTGCTCCCCATTGCACCAGTTGCCCGGCAAAGCGCAGGCTCGCCGGTCCCGTGTAAATGCAGCCGTCGATGTGTGCTTGAGTGACATCCACCAAGTGCTCGGCACCCAGCAGTTCGGCCATGCGCAGGACGATCTGCATGGCCATTTGCGCGGCCTTGCCATGCCGACCATCGAGCAGCGCCCGATCGTGCTCGGTGAGCCGGATCGAGGCGGTGCTGTCAGTGTTTGGCAGTGGGCCGTCGAGCGCCTGCCAGGCGTCGCCCGGCAGGTGATCGAACAGGCTCAGCGTTGTATTTTCGACCCGGGCGAAGGCCTGGCCGCGCAAGGCGGCGAAGGCCTCCCGACCGATGCACAGCACCGGCAGGGAACGGGCAAAAATGGTCTGCGCCACCAGCACGCCCAAGGTCAGGATTTCGTCGGCTTCGGCCAGCACCAATGCCGCCGGTGCATGGCCGTTGCTGATCAGTTCCATCAACACACTGCTGCCGGTGCACGAGCCGCGACCACTGGGAATCGCCAGCACGCGGCCGGCCAGGTGTTGGCCGCTGAGCGGGTGATGGCGGTCGATGACTTCACCCGTGCAGGGATCGACTCCGCCCCAGAAACTCAAGCCGACATCGGCGACCAGCAGGGCGCCTTGCGCGGCACCCGCCACCAGGCTGCGCCCGGTCAGAGAAATTGGCCTAGGCATGCCGGACATCTCAGTAATAGACCTGAGGCACGGTCAGGTTGGTCGGCGGGATCTCGGTGCCGACCCATTTAACGAACAGCTCCTTGTAGCGACCGGTGCGCACCTGTTGGTTGACGAACAGGTTGAGGTAGTTGAGCAGGCCGAACTCGCTGCGCTTGGCACCCAGGGACACATAGTCGATGACGTACGGGGCGTTACCGGCGACTTTCAGGTTTTTGTATTTGCCCGACTTGAGGGTGGCCGCGGCCACGGTGTTGGTGACCACGGTGGCATCGATGTGGCCTTGGGCGACCGCTAGCAGGGTATCGCTCTGCGACTGGTAGGCTCGGAAACTGCCCGAGCCCCAGTTCTTCACGTCTTTCTCCAGGGCGATGGCCTCATAGGTGCCGCTGGTGTTGCCCACTGCTTTGCCCTTGAGGTCGTCGAAGCCGTTGATGCCGGTGTCGTCGCGGGTCAGCACCACCATCTGGAAGGCAAAGTAGGGCACGGTGAGGCCAACGGTCTTGGCGCGTTCGAGGGTGTCGGAGGTGGATGCGACGATCACGTCAGCCCGCCCGGAGACCAGTGCCGGAATGCGATCCGGGAAGGGCGTTTCCACCACTTCGGCCTCGACCCCGAGGATCTTCGCCAGGTCGCGGCAATAGTCCACATCGAAGCCGGCCGGCGAGTTGCTGGCATCGCGAAAGCCCATGGGCGGGAAGTCCAGGGTCACGGCGCAGCGCAGCTTGCCCGAACCGATGATGTCGTCGAGCTTGTCGGCCTGGGCAGTGGCGATAAAGGAGGTACTGAGAACAGCGCTGAGGGCTACGGCAAATGCGGGGTTTTTCATAGAGGCCTCGTTGATGTGGAGTGCTGTTAAATATCGTATTGGGGATTTCGTATACGATATTAACAATAGCAATCAACGTGCCTATTTCCAGTCCGATGGGTGAATTAGTTGTCAGGCCTTGGCGTAGAGGTTTTATAGCGGTGCAACCCGAGATGTGGTGACGCCAAGGTATCGGGGGCAGGTGTTACATATGGGAGCAGCGGTAGCGCGGGCGCCCCTTTAAGGAACACTGGCTGTCAAAAGATCGCAGCCTTCGGCAGCTCCTACGGGATTGGTGTACGCCCTTTAATCACGGGTGTACGCGGTCGGCGTAGGAGCTGGCGCAGCCTGCGATCTTTTGATCTTCAGCGCTGATTATCGCGATACTGGCTCGGCGACAAACTGGTCAGCGCCCGAAACTGCCGGCTGAAGGCACTGTGGTCGGTGTAACCACAGCGCAAGGCAATCTCGGTGATCGGCAACCCGGTGTGCAGTAACAACCGCGAACCTTCTTCCAGGCGCGCCTTGTGAATCATTTGCCGCGGGGTGAGCTGGAACACCCGTTTGCAGTGCCGCTCCAATTGCGCCACGGAATAGCCAGCGATGGCAGTCAGTTCGGCGAGGCTGATGGAGCGGGCGAAGTGGCGACGGATATGGGCATCCACGGCGGCGAGTTTCTGGAACGCCGGATGGTTCGACTGCGGCGATTGCAGGTCGCGGGAGATACCGGCCAGGCCGACGATTCGACCCTGTTCATCCTTCAAGGCGAGTTTGTGGGTCAGGCACCAGATCGGCTGATTGCCATAATACAAATGCAACTCCAGCTGATCGGCCAGTTCGCGACCGCTGGACAGCACTCGCCGATCCTGCTCGGTGTACAGCGGACCGAAGCGTTCCGGGAAGACCATTTCGGCGGTGCGCCCCAGCAGCTCGTCCCTGTGTTTGAAACCACAACGCCGGGCCAGGGTCTGGTTGACGAAGGCGTAGCGGGCCTCGCCGTCCTTGATGAAAAACACCACGTCCGACAGGGTATCGAGCAACGGCGCGATGGGCTGAAGGCTGTTCAGCAGCGTCGGCAGATCGCAAGGTTTAAAGGTAGTGAGCGAGGGATACATGGCGCCGGGGGTCTGAGGGTGACCCCCGGGATCATAGAGGCTCGCCAGCGTGGCCGAAAGCCCTGGCGTGGTCATCACGCTGGCGGGGTATCGTCCAGGGACATCAAGGTTTCGATCCGCGCCGGGCTGAAGGGTGGGCGCGGTGCCGAGGGCTGCCAACCAAACAAATGCTGCACAGCACCGCCACACACCCGGCCCTGGCAGGCGCCCATGCCGCAGCGACTGGCGAGTTTGGCTTCGCGCCAGTCAGAGTGACCGGTCAATGCCGCGTAGGGTACGTCTTCGCAGCGGCAAACCAGGGTGTCGGGGCGGGCCAGGGACTTGAGTCGCGGGTCGAGGGCGAACGCGCTGTTCAGCGCCTTGGCGAAACCCTGCCAGCGCGCCCGGCGCGGCCACAATTGCCTGGCGGCTTGCAGATTGCCGACCGCAGCGTGGCCGGCAATCGCACCCTCCACCAAGGCCAGTTCACTGCCGCCGAACCCTGTGCATTCGCCCGCCGCATAATGATCGGCGCGGTTGCTGGCCTGCCAGGTATCCACCGCGATAGCTTGATCTTCGATGGCGCAACCCAGTGCCTGACCCAACTGGATATTGGGAATCAACCCGAATCCACAGGCCAGCCGATCACATTCCAGTTCGACGATGTTGCCTTGTTGTTGCAGGCGCACGCCTTCCACTCGGTCGGTGCCGAGCGCCGCCAGTATGTGGGTGGCGGTGCGGTAATGGTGGTCGAACAGGCTGAACGATTGCAGCCATTTGCCGGGCCAGCGCGGCAGTTGCGCGGCGAAACCGGCGACGGCGCCAAGGCTGGCTTGTTCGGCAATGCGTTGCACTTGCGCGCCATGCTGTTTGGCGGTGGCGGCACTGGCCAGTAACAGCGGGCCGCTGCCGGCGATCACCACGCGCTCGTTCTGCACCGGCAAACCGGCCTTGATCAGCGCCTGCAAACCACCGGCACCGGTGACGCCCGGCAGGGTCCAGCCGGGGAAGGGCAGCAGCAATTCACGGGCACCGGTGCACAGAATCAGTTTGTCGTAGCTGATCAACCAGCCGTGGTCGTCATCTTCCACCAGCAGTTGTTTCGCGCCGGGGTTGGCGATCACCCGGGTACCGGCGTGATGGCGGATGTTGTTGCACGACGCCAGACGCTCGCGCAGGCGCCGGGCCTGACCGGGCACGTTGGCTTGAGGTCCGTCGCGCCAGATTTGCCCGCCCGGCAGCGGGTTATCGTCGAGCATGACAATGCGGGCGCCGCTGGGGGCAGCGGCAAGGGCGGCGCTCATCCCGGCAGGGCCAGCGCCAATGATCAACAGATCAGCGTATTCATTCATGGGCGAGTCTCCACCTGCATGCCGTCACGGCACAGGGTCTGGCAAGCCAGGCGACGCCGGCCATCGATGATCACCCGGCATTCCTGGCAAATGCCCATGCCGCACAGCGGCGCACGGCGCTGACCGCTGACCGAGGTGCGCGTGCAGCCGTCACTGGCCAACGCCAGGGCAGCGGCGACGCTGGTGCCTTCGGCGACTTTCAGGGCGTGGCCGTCCAGCAACAATTCAGGCATAGACCGGTTCTCCGAGAAAACGCTGGGGCAGATAAGGTTGTGCGGCCAGTGGCGGGGTTTCGTTGAACAGTTGCGCCACCAGTAAATCGGCGGTGCCGGGGGCGGTGGTCACGCCCAATCCTTCGTGACCGACTGCCAGCCACAAGCCTTGACGTTGTGGATGTTGGCCCACCAGCGGCAAGCCGTCGGGGCTGGCGGCGCGGAAACCGGTCCAGGCACGGATGCCATTGAGCCGGGCCAGCCCCGGCATGTACTCGGCGGCACGCTTGAGCATTTTCGCGAGCATCCAGCCTTCGACTTGCGGGTCGGTGGTGCCGAATTGCCGCGAGGCGCCGATGAACAGTTGCCCGGTGGGGCGCGGCTGGATGTTGCAGGCGGTCGACGGCCCCGTGGCGTTGTGGGCACTGGTGACGTAACCCAGTTCCACCAGCGTATGGGTGACGCTGCCGGGGTAACGGTCAGTGATCAGCAGGTGGCCTTTTTTCGGCTCGATGGGCAATTCCGGGCACAGTTCGTTGGCTTGGATACCGTTGGCCAACACCACGGCATCGGCACTCAACCAGTGACCATCATCGAGGCAGACGCGGTTGCCATCGACCGCATTGACCCGTGCCCGGCGCTGGCGGATGTTCGGTGTTTCGAGCATCCATCCGGCTGTCGCCGGGGCGTATAGAATGCCGTCGCCATTGATCAGCAAACCGCCTTCCAGTCCTTCGCTCAGTTCCGGTTCGCGCTGGCGCAGGGCACTGGCGCCGATCAGTTCGCAAGCCACGCCCTGGGCCTGCAGGTTCAGGAATTTGCTGTGGGCCACCGCCATTTCTTCGGCATTCGCCGCCAGCCACAGCGTGCCGTTGCAGCGATAGGCACAGCTGTCGGGCAGGTCCGCGCCCAGTTCGCGCCAGCGCTGCAATGAATATTGACTCAGGGCCAGTTCGGCGGGGTTGTCGTCGAGTACCAGCAAGTGGCCCATGCCGGCGGCCGTGGCGCCGTGCAGGCCGGCGTCCAGCACCAGCACCTGCAAGCCGCGACGGGCCAGCGCCTGGGCACAGGCGGCGCCGATAATGCCGGCGCCGATCACGATCACATCGGCCACCTGGCCCTCGTTCATGGACGAATGCCCCAGGCGAACGGGTCGTCCTGTTCGATGATCAGGCTCGCCTCGGCACTGATGAACGCGCGACCACGAATGGTCGGCACGATGCGCTCACCCTGCAGTTCGTAGGCCCCCTCGAACTCGCTGCCGATGACGCTGGCCTGGCGCCAGATCTGCCCCGGTTGCAACTTGTCGTCGGCCGCCAGGCATGCCAGTTTGGCACTGGTGCCGGTGCCGCAGGGCG
Organism: Pseudomonas sp. IT-P258; assembly: GCF_949767825.1. Lineage (NCBI taxonomy): Bacteria > Pseudomonadati > Pseudomonadota > Gammaproteobacteria > Pseudomonadales > Pseudomonadaceae > Pseudomonas > Pseudomonas sp. IT-P258. The sequence goes on from NZ_CATKPU010000054.1 coordinate 313,179, forward strand.
AACGGTCATAGGCTTTTCCGGGGCAGAGCACGAAGTTGCGGCTGTCGGCGTGATCGTCATCGGCGAACAACTCGACGTGATCGATCAAACCGCCGTCTTCACCGCGAATGCCTTGGGCTTCCAGGGCTTGCTGCACAGCGAAGGTGTAAGCGGTCAGCGCTTCGAGGTTGTCGCCGGCCACCCGCAGTCCATGCTCGACGATCAGGAAAAACCAGTTGCCGCCCCAGGCGATATCACCGACCACTTGGCCGATGCCCGGCACCTGCACCGCCAGCGCCTTGCGATAACGGTAGGCCGGCACGTTGCGCACACTCACCGAATGGTCTTCGTGCAGGGTTGCCTGCACCGTGCCCACAGGCGTTTCGATGCTGTGCACACCGGGGCCGATCTTGCCCAGGTGCGCCAACGACGCCACCAGGCCGATGGTGCCGTGGCCGCACATGCCCAGATAACCGGTGTTGTTGAAGAAAATCACCCCGGCACAGGCGCCAGGGTCCACCGGCGTGCAGAGCAGGGCGCCCACCAGTACGTCGCTGCCCCGTGGTTCCAGCACACAGGCGGCGCGCCATTGGTCATGCTGTTCGGCCAGTACCTTGCGCCGTTCGGCCATGCTGCCAGTGCCCAGGTCAGGAAAGCCGGCGGTCACCAGGCGGGTCGGTTCGCCGCCGGTGTGGGAGTCGATCACTGAGATGCGTTTCATGGGAGGGCCACGTCCATTCGGTTGAGTGAACGCAAGAGTGGCCCGTGCGGCGGGGTGTCGGCTTGATGGATTTAGTCTGTGTCGATGACGAAATCGGCACAGCATCCGTCGCTGTCAGTGGCTATGGGGCAGGTGCTCGAACAGGGTCGTGCAGACGCCGGCAATGTGCTCGTCCAGAAGCTTCACCGCCAGGTCCACATCCCCGGCGCGGCAGGCCGCCAGGATCTCGCGGTGTTCGTGATCGGCCCGTTCCTTACCGGCCGACAAGCTCATCTGCATGCGTAGATAACGTTCCAGCTTGTCGTTGACCGAACGGATCAGACTCACCAGAAACGGTCGCTGCGCCGGCTCGTACAGGCAGGAATGCAACTCCCAGTTGAGCTCGGCCCAGCGCCCCACGTCGTCCTCGCCGACAAACTCCTGACAGATGCGCTCGGCACGGGCGAAGGTCTCTTCGGTCATGTTCGGAATGGCCAGGCGCAGAATCTTGTCCTCCAGCAGCATCCGCACTTCGAACATCTGCGCCAGTTCCGCATCGGAAACCCGCGTGACCATCGCCCCGCGATTGCGCTGGAACATCACCAACCCTTCGGCCTCCAGCCGCTTGAGGGCTTCGCGCACCGGGATCTTGCTGACATTGAACTGGCGGGCGATGTCGTCCTGGCGGATCGGCTCATCCTCGGCAAAATGCCCGGCGACAATCGCATCGCGCAGATGGCGGGTGATGATTTCCGAAGTCGAAGGCGTGTTACCAAGGTCGGGTGCGTTGAGTTTGGGTAAGTTCACGGCGGCGGTCATTTGGAGTGAGATAGCGTTAGGGTATACGAAATTCTTTTGCTGATCTTCCCCGGTTCGACGTCGATGCACCCAGTGTCGGTCATGCAACCCGCGACAACAAAACGGGCGCCTGTAAAGGCGCCCGTTTTCATTCAGGCCTGCGTCGCCTTCTCAGAGGCTGTCCGGATCCCCGAAGAACATTTTGACTTGGCTCTAGGGCGGTAGTTACAGCCTGAAAAAATAGAATTGTGCCCCCAGTTTTGCCCCCATTTGCACTGGGTGTGCGAGCGATCGCGAATGGCGATTTCTGAAGCGGGGCGGGGTGGACGTGACTGGTATTCAGCGCGCCTCCGTGTACTGGATCAGCAACCCAAGCTGCCTAGAGTGTCGGCGCTGATGCGATTTTGACCCAGGTTGCTGATTTTGACTGACCCACACGCTGCCTCCGAAATCACCCGCAAGGTCATCATTTCTTGAGTACTCGAGTGGGTCAATGAATTCCGGTAGCCTGCGTCAAAATCGCATCAGCGCCAACAAGCAGAGGTCTGTCTGCAGCGCCTGCGTAGTCTGCGAGGACTGGGGGGGCTATGTGCGCGAGCAGAAATGCTACGGGTAGCTAGTTTCAGTTCTGGCACACCTCCATCGCGCTCACAATACTCTCCGCCATATCGCGCCAGCACGCTTTCTCTGAAATTTGCCTGGCTAGGCCGAACAACTGATGCCTGGGTGCGAAGCCTCCGCCTATCAGCCTGTAGCAGCTCAAGCTCTACCGTCGGTGAGTTTATTGGTGAGAATGCCGCGTCCTCGATCTCCAGCGGCAGGGTATTGGTGAGCTCCCGCACCAGTTCGTGAAAGGGCATTGCCCGGTAGGAAGGTTTGGTCGACGATTCGCTCTTTAGGGCGCGAAGGATGGCCTGCGTTTCCGCCGCGGCCTCAAGCGACGAAAAGCTGACGGGCAGTTGCGGGTCACTTAGCTGACTGGCTACGTGTCATATTCAGCACCACCACCGCCACGCGTCCCTGCGTGGCAGCCTTGCTACGCTCGACCAGCATCATCTTCAGCTGCTCCGGGGAGCTGGGGGGCGGGCTTCCGTCTGCTGGACGGCGAGGTTTTTTGGAGTGCTCGCCAAACCACAGCACAAGGTAGATGCCCAGGCCCGAGCCACTGTGGAAGCTGACATAGCCGTCATCGAGCTGCTGGTCGGCCGCGTTCCAGAGTTGCCCGTTCCAGGCACGCTTGATTTCGATGGGCAGTGTGATACCCATGGTTTCGCACATGATGTCCACGCGTTTTTGGTCGACCACGTGTCTTTCGGGATCGAATCGGATACCTGCCGTTGCATGTTCGAACATACCGATCAAACGATCTCGGCAACGTCCTTCTAGTTGTGGTGTCTCGCCGTCGTCCATGTAAAACAGCTTCCAAGAGCTGAGCTCGTCATTCTTGATCCGGCGCTGTACATCTTCCAGTTGTTCGAGAATGAAGGCCAGCAAATCGGCCCCGGTGCGCGGTGGTCCGTCACACTTAATTGCCAGCAACATCTCCAACGTGAGTTGCTGGTATGCTAGTTCTTGGCCGTTCTGGCGTTGCAGGGTGCGGCGTTCACACAGGTAATCGGTGTAACTGTCACGGGAGGCTTCGCACAGTAGGTCCATGGCCGAGTGTGCTTCGTTGGTTTGCTGCTCGCTTAGTTGGAAGATTAGGTGTTGCAGGTATTCACTTGGCGGTTTCGACCAGTCTTCATCGATCAGGTTGCCCTTGAGCCAGCCGATCATGGGATACCAGCCCCGGAATCTTTCGATGATCCAGATGGTGGCGGCCACATCGGGAGTGAGCATATGAAACTCACTAAGTGCCAGCAGCAGTTCAGGGTTCACGGGTGTGCAGTCGAGTAGCGCCGACTTTTCCTCGAAGTTCACGATGAGTTGCGCGGCTTCAATGAACAGCGGCATGGTGCGAAATTTTCCGGGGCCCCAATGCCGCAGAGCTCGGGGGACTGTGTCTGGCTCATTGAGGGCCAGATGCTTCAAGCACCAGCTCTGCGAGGTTTCGGGCAGGTCCGGTCGGCACTCCAGCCAGTCGCTTGCCAGTTTCGTCAGGATTTTCTCGGTTTGCTTATAGGGCTCCGGGTTATCTGGATAAAGCTGCGGGATGAGCTCGCCGATAAGCAGGCAGGGTTCGAACCAGAGCTGTATGGCCTCCATCAGAAGGCTGCGTTCGCCTAGCGTCTGGTACACCAGCGTTTCCAGCGTGTCAGGTGCCGTGAAGGGGAGATGTTTGAGCGAAAGAAAGATGGCGAACAGCGCTTCGGTCGTTAAGCATTCCAAAGACTTTCGGGTGCGTACGTGCTCGATTGCCGCAGCCAGGATGATCTCTGCGGAAAGCTCTGCCAACGCCACTTCCTGGTCGTTGCGTTCGTACCGGCTGAATCGGGCGAAGTACTGGCTTATCGCTTCAACCGATAGGCGTGTTTGAATGTTTTGTAGGTAGTTTTCGAAACCTTGGAAAACTGCGGCTGCCAATTCGTCACCTGCCCACTGCACGACAGCGCCATTTCCGGCCCCTGCATCAAGGCTATGGCGAGATACGCGCAGGTAGGCTTGCGCCGGTATCATCAGGTACTGGTGATCACCTTTGCTTATGGAGGCCATTGCTGCCTTGTGCTCATTCAGCCGGGCAACGGCGTCGTGACGGTCCTGTTCCGCGCGGGTCTGGTTTTCGCTCCGTTGTCGTTCCCAATTCGCTTGACGGCTGAAGTCCAGTTCAATGTTGCCTGCCCACGCCAGCCTTTGCGGGTGGCTGCCGGCAAACCGCAGCGCGGCGGCGCGAATTTGTACACCGTGCTCGTTGTCGTGATGCATTAGGCTTACAAGAGCCTTCCAGCGCTCGTCCTCTAGATCGTCGGCGTCTAGCCTCGTCAGCATCTCGATCGCGTCGTTTTCCGAGCAGTCAAGACCGATCTCTTGCAGCCGCTCATGTCGTTGGTCAAGGCTCTCGCCATTTGTGCGGTCGAACAGCACATGTTGTTGAACGGCGCGGCGAAAGGCGTGGTCTGCGGCCAGACGCTCAGTAATGGTGGGGTCCAGCATTGGGTAGAGCGGAATTGAGCAGAGGAAGCTGAACGCTCGCCAGGCTTGAGCCGGAGAGAGCGTATTGTCCGTCATCGCCGCTAAGGTCAGCGCAGTAAGCAGTTCGCGAAACTCGTCAACCTGCCGAGTATAGAACTCGGTACAGGACAGCCCTACGGGAGCCTGGTCGATCAGGCAATTCAACAGTGGCGTGCGTCGCGACGCCGGGAAGTCGGACTTGAGAAGGGCGAACTTGTCCCACAGCTCACCGAAGCGGTCGTTCTGGTCTGAGCAGCCGATGATCAGGCCGGCAAGTAGTTCATTTTCGACACCGACGAAATCGACCAGGCAAGAAAGGTCGAAGGCTAGCCTGACGGAGTCCGGGTCGGCACATGCATGCATGACGCGGATGCACTCAAGGGACTCATCGCCTGACAAGAGGGTAAGCAGTGCTTGAACTGCTGCTCGGCGAGCGCCATACACATCCGTGCTGTCGAGCATGACGGCCAATAACCGCTTCTTGAACGGCTCGAGCTTCGCCGAAGCCTCCAGCGATTCGAGAACAAGCAGGCGCAGATGCACTGGCTTGCTTCGATCCGTGCCGATGTCTACCAGCTTGCCCAGCAGGCCTCTGCTAGCCAGTTCAACGGCGGCGCTGGGGCGCCACCAGGAAAGTGCCATTGGGTTACTCGAATAGCACTCTTCCAATCGATTGAGTAACAGGGTAATGGAGCCTGGATCAAGCCCGGCCAAGTCCGCGTTCTCGATGACGCCTGCTGGGTCCATGCATATCACTCTTTGGGCCAGTTTCGGGCTCATGCACAGCCATGCGTGCATGCCGCGCAGGCCAGAGGGCACGATGCCATGCTGATGGAACATCGCAAGCAACCGGCGCTGGCTTCTGCGAGGCAGCGGTTCGTGTACCAGCCAGTGAGCGGCCAGGTATTCGGCGATGCTGCGGTGGATGCATTCGAAGCGATTGGCATCCAGCGCCCTGAACAGGCGGGTGCCCAGCAAGTCTTCGACCCGATCGGCGTTTGGCAGTCGCTTCAGTGCGATGATGGAGACATCGGTCGATCGGGCAGGTTGTGATTGGCGTGAAATAGCTGTGTGGCCTGTCAGCAGAAGTGCCGCGCAGACTGCGCCGGCCAACTCGAAGGCGTCATTGATGGCGAACGCGTTTTTTGTCTTCAGGTCATTATGTTCGCTCACCAGTTGTTCCACGGCGTGTCGGAACAGTTCGGAGCGACTGTGGGGAAGTTTGCCATGTGCGGTGCTTTCGGCAATCAGTTTCAGCGTGTGTGGATTGCCAAGCCAGTGGGTGAGGCCGACGCGCTCGAGGTGTGACTGAAGCGTGATGACCTGCTCGGAGGGAAGGTATGCACGCAAGAGTGCCTTGATACATTCATCACCGAGTGGTTGCAGGCGCAGCACTGTGGGTTCTTGGCCGTAGGCGGCCTGGATCCAGCGTGCATGCTTTGTGTGCGACCAATCAGAGGCACGGCAGGACATAATGAAGGGCGGGCGGCTGCTTCTCTTCAATTCCTGCAACACCGCCTTCAGCGTACTATCGACGTCAGCGGCTGTCGTTTCGTCGAGCGCATCTATCAGCATGACTGCCGAAGCAGGGTTGTCAACCAGATCGATCTCGTCGGCTCGCACGATGTGCCAACCTGGTTGTGTAGCTAGTTGTGCGAGCAAGCGGCTTTTCCCCATCCCGGCCTCGCCCAATACCACGATCGGGGCTTGATGTGGGTCAAGCTCACTATCACGAAGGGGGCCGTGGCGCCCATGTTGGTGCACCAGGGTACGCGGGATGAAAGGAAGTTCCTTTTCCATAGCCTGTTTCTTCAGCCAAAAAAATTCCGTGTAGGTTAACCCGCACGCCGACGTCGATGAAGTAGCGGCGTAACCGTCGCAGGAAAACTCGCCATCATCACCAGTGCCGGCTCCGGTATCGGTCGCGCTACGGCGAAACTGTCCGCCGAGAAGGGCGAGTGTCTGGTGCTCAACGCTCGGCGCCGGCCCGAGGTACAAGCAGTGGTCGACCAGCTTATGTCGTGAGCAAGGCCGGGCTGTCCCAGTGATCACTACCGAATGCGGCGAGCGGGGAATCCGCGCCAATGCCATGCTGCCCGGCGGTACCTATCCGCCAAAGGCCCGGGTCCAGATCGCGGTACTATGTGCCCCCCCCGACGCTTATCTCGGCCCGAGGAGATTGCCCGGGCGGCTCTGTTCCTCGCGAACGTGCTCAGTTTCGTGAGCGTGATGGTCACCTTATGAAACGGGCACGTAGGCTATTGCCTGTCTTTCCTATAGGGTTCCTTTGAGTTTCCCATGGAGTCTTGCGATGTAGCTTTCCCTGTTTTCTGTCATCGTCGGCGGCAGCGCGGGTTGTGTGCTGCACTGGCTGCTCGGCTTGCGCCTGAACGGCCTTTTCCCGGGCATGCCACTGTGCATCCTGTTGGTCAACCTAGTCGGTGGCTTCATCATCGGCGGTGCGATGGCGCTGTTCTTCCGCTGGCCGAACCTCTACCAGCGCAATGCTTCAACATATTGCCCCATCTTGGGATGCCGACGCGCAGCGTACAGATACCGCGGCGCTGGCTTTTAGAAAATGGAGGAGTTGCCATGGTTGAGTCACTTTCTCGCGGCGAAATCGAAGGCAGACTCGCTGAACTGCAGGCGCGCATCGGCGTCACGCTGGCCTCCTTTGACGCGAGATCGGCCACGTGCTGCCTGCTGGACACGCTGCGGGCCGTCGAGGAACTAATCAACCTGCACACCGTTGACTGGGAGGATGAGTTCGAACAGCAGCTTTTCGGGTTCCCCGTCATGCGGAGCGCTGAGGACTTGCTTTTACTCACGCGTATCCGCAAGCGTTTGGCTACGCGATTGGAGCAACCCCTCGTCGAGAGACTTACTTTGTTGATCGTCCAGGGATCAGACATCGGTGTGGCTTTTAAGCGTCATGGCGTCATTGAGGCGGCGAGTGGCTTTCAGACTTTGGCGGCAATGATTGGCTACCTACAGTCCCGGCGACGACATTTGGTAGGATTACTGCACTTCATTCCTGCGGCGTGCCGAGGAACGAAGTCTATCAGGCGAGAGGATGCGCTTAACGTTTTCCTGCCTATTGTGGAGTTCAGCGGAGCTCCGATGATGGGGGCTCAATATGCTCTGATGGTAAAGCTTGCACAGGAACGACTGGGCATCCCGGATGATGCCAACGCCGAGACGGCCATGTTGAATGGACTATTCCTAGAGCCAGAGCGCGCTCCAATTTTCGAGATGCCCAACTCGCCAGAGGGTTGGCAGATACTGGAGGCCATGGAGCAGGTCCGGGCCGATCGACTATTTTCGGCCGCAGAGCTGAGAAACGACATTCTCCTCTGTGAAGCGGTCTACGCCGAGTTTGACCTAACAAGTACCGAGTTCGCCGTCGCCGCGTCATTGATACGTCGCCTGTCCAAGGAATTTATAGAGGACGACTACTGGATTCGCATCTCCCCCGAGGATCTGACGTTGATCACCGTGCAGGAAGGAACTTCGCCGCTGCTCGCGGCGGCGTTAACCTGCGGTGCCGACACTTATATGGAATGCTTGTCGACCTACGCGCCGCTGGTGCTGTCTGGCGACCACTATTTATCTACCGTTACGCTGCTGAGCCGCTTTGCCTACAACTGGCGGGCGCAAGTACTTGATCGCCAGAAACGGTATCAGATTAGGGCAGGCTTCATCTTTGAGGATGTGGTCAAGGCAGCGCTGGAAGCCCAAGGCTTCATCGTCCAGGATATTGTGCGTATCAGTCGGCAGGAGTTTGACGTAGTGTCGTTACGCGATGGCATTATCTGGAATGTCCAGTGCAAGAACAACTTCGTCGATCTCAAGCGCATCGACTCGGATGCGGTCGCCTTTGCCCGCTACAACCGCGGACTCGTGCGAGCATATGAGAGGGCCTTGATGAAGGAGCGAAATCGCGAGCACCTTCTGAAGATGAAACTGGACGTCGAGCCCGTGCAGCACATGCTGGTCTCGCGCTTTCCGGTAGTGACGGACAACCCGCGTATCGTTGTCTTCAGCCGCATCGCCGAGTTCACGGTGCGGGCCGATGGGGTCTTGGCAGCCTCTGAAGGTGAGTCCGCCCATGTCTGAAGACTGTTGGCGGTGATGCAGAATTGTCCTCCCTGCTGGGGCAAGACTGCCCCAACATGGATAGGTAGATACCCAGCACAGGCGGCCGTAGCCTTGAACGTTGCTCGGGTCAGCGTTTTTTCGGCGGATGGGTCAATTCTTCTTCAGCGCCTACAGAGCAACACCACCCTGGCGGCGAGAGGATTGCGCGAATAGCCGATGAGACGGCGCACTCTTCACATTACGAATGCCCGTCCCATGTCGGATTTACTTACTCATAGCTTGGTAGTGCTCCGCGTACCCACACTCTTCAAAAATCAACCTCAGACCATCTTTGAATACATCATGATCAAATTCCTTTATGTCAAAAATATTTTGACCCAAGGAATGTGACTCGCGGTTCATGTACCTGTAGAACGTCGTGAATTTATCAGTCGACAGGGCTGGCTTTTGGAAGACGTTATTAAAATCCTTTTTTTGAACAAAATTGAAGAAATATTCGATAATGTTCCGCATGCAGTTAGCAATCAGCGCAGGCGGTGAGGCCTGGTCCTTTATGATTGACCAATAGGACTGGTAGTCATTCTGGATTTCCTCATACTTCATTGGAACTACAGAGCTTCCGTTTGTATTTTTGAAAATTCTGAATAGCTGCTGTGTCTCCGCGCGTTTCTCTTTATTAGTGTGGGTCAGCTCGTAGAAGAAATACAGACTATGGGTGAGAACAAATACCTGCGCATAGAGTTTGTCGTTAATGAAATATTTCTTGATCAGCTGTCCAATGTTGAACACGTAGAGGTGAGAAAGGCTGGAAATGGGATCATCAATCACAACCACTTTCGACTGAGGCACCGCAGTGGCCGTCTTCTGCCCTTTGCAAAGCTCCATGAAGTATAGAAAACTAATGACGGTTTTCTCACCCTCGCTCAGCGAGTGAAATGCATTCGCTTGATCGGTAGTCCTGGAAACTCGGTAGAAATTTTCACCGTACGGCACCACAGAAAATCCATCGATGCCTATCTCTACAAGCCCAGCGTTGATGTTCTCAATTGACTCTTCGATGTTGACCGTTTGCTTCCTGAGAGCAGCAAGCTTGCCGTAAGAGGCTGTGACATCAGTATTTATTTTGGTGGCTTCCTGGCTTATCTCGCTAGCCTCATCTTTGAGATCTGAAGCTGATTGAGAGTAGGCAGAAATTGTTTGATCGTAATCCCAGCGCATCAACGTCCAAAAGCGCGATCTTATGTCATCTCGAGTTTTCTTTTTATTCGCCAACTTGTTGTTATGTGTCTCAATCAGCTCATTCAGGCCGTCGATCAAACTGTTGATCACGTCGACGGCGGACTGAGTATCGGTGAGGGCAACAGGCGTGCTCGGGCTTTTGATCTTGTTGCCAATGTGCAAAATATTTTCGCGAATTGACGCTTTCAAAACCTCACAGGCAATGCTCCAAGCTTCCACAAGCTCTTTGCTGGCAAGCGGGGAATTTGAAATATCTTGTAGATTCAGGCTGGAGGTTAGCGTCTCGTAGCGGGTCTTGATTGACTCCAGCTGCTTAATATCTTGCTCGTAGGCTTCGTCGAAGACTTGGCGGATGGAATAGATGAAATTTTTAGTGATCGTTTCTCGCTGGCAGAAAGGGCAGGCTTGAGGATCCTTATCATCTGAAATGAACTGGAGCCCTTGCTTCACCCAGTCAGAATTGCGAGCTTTATTGATGAACTCTGCAACTGAACCTTCTTGACTACCTACAATGATTTTCGACCAGAGGGAGTCCCCTTCAATGGTCAGCCAGCCAGCCGAAAGGGTTGAGATTTTCGTGAATGGAGCTGCACCCTCGCCTTCAATGGACGACGCCTCAGTCTTCAGATCATCTACGGTGTAGCTGGGTGCATTTTCCGGCAGAGGTAGTCCAATAATATGCTGGAAAAGAAGTTCTGTTCTTTTGAGACTTTCCAGGCAAAACTCCAGAACGCGATCCCCTCCTGAGAAATTCGTCTTGATTTCCCAGACTTTTCCACTTGCTTTGGTCTTTTCCTGATCGAGTTTGCCGGCGTTTTCAGTGGCCAGTTTTGAGTTCTCTTGCTGAGCGCTCAAATGCTTCGCCAGCTCTTTTGTTTCGGCTTCGATTTGCTGGAGTGCAAACTTGTTCTCTTTCGAGAGGGTGAAAATTCCTTTTAAATTGTCCTCTTCGTAAAAGTAGTCGTTAAGGAAGCTTTGATTGTACACCAAAATTTCACATGGCTGACTGGTTTTCAAACTGCATTTAGTAAAACGAGGTTCGGTATGATTGTACAGAAACTCGGAGATGGTGCTCTTACCTGCACCATTTAGCCCGTAGATGAGAGACGTCTTGTTGGTGGGCGAGAGAGTAGACCTGGATTTGTAACTGGCGACGCCATCTATATTCAATTCCGTGATCACAACCTGACTCCTAAGTGTTAAGTGGCTTGGCGCCATCTCTGTTGGCGAGAAGGAGCATAGGCGAGCCAGGAGCTGCCTACCACACCGACTTTAGGCTACTTCCTGAAATCCATCGCTGGCCTGGCTGCTCTGGTCTATTTAGATGTCAAGGTTGAAGTATTCGGTCCTTAATTCGAAATATCGTTTTACAGTCGGGAATCTTCGACTGTGAGGGCTTTGAAACCGTGTACCTTTGGGGGGCATTTAGAATGGTTGCTCCGCCGGATCAAATCTCCTTTGAACCGGCGAAAGCATTTGCCAGGCCTACCAGCGCTGGGCGAGGGCAGGGCGAAGGTTCGACAAGGCAGGTGGCAGCTCCTGATGACAGACCATGCCGAGGTAAGTCGCTGCCCGGGTGGCACCTACATACAGGAATCGCTGGAACAGAGTAGGTTTCGCTTCGACGAGCTCATCCAACCCGATGAAGAACACGGCTTCGAACTCGAGCCCCTTGATGTGCTGGACATCAAACACCCGGATATCGGACTGGTTACCCAAAGACTGGCCATCGACACAAGGAACCGCGAACAGACTCCTGCTCTCTAGTTTTTTGGTGAGCGCTTCGGCAACGGGTCTCACGTGCGCCTCGGATGCGACCAGGACGGCAATCGTAGGCACCGGCTCATTTTTGGAGCGGATCTGATCTTCGATCTCGAAGATCCTGTCGGCGACCCAGGTGACGACGTCTTCACCCCGGAGGTTTTCCCCTAGCACCGGCGGTACACCTTCGTGAGAGGAGTGCTCCGGCAGGCTGCCTACTGCTTCAGTGTCTCCATCCATGTGCTCGAGCAGTTTGATGGCAAAGCTGTTCAATAGGCGACTCTGCCGATACACCGTGTTGATTCGCTGAGGCTTGAGGCGAGGGGAAATCCACTCAAGCTGATCGAGGTGTTTGAGGCCAACCCCTGTGATCCGTTGGTTGAAATCTCCGCAGGCGAAGAACGATTCAATAGCAGGGTCAGTCAGGCTCTCCATGCAAGCAAGCTGGAGGAGCGAGAAGTCCGTGGCTTCGTCTACTAGGACTTGCTGCAGGAATTGGCTCGAGATCCTGGCAAGCTCGGTGAAGCGAGGTTCGTCTATATGCCGCTTCACAAAATCCTGGCGGATGAGTTCGCGAGCGGATCGAAGCATGAGGAGAAGAATGGCGTCGAGCTCTGTCTCATCAATGTGGGAAGCGTGCTCTGGCCGCTCATAGCGGTACCGATCAAGCGTTACGCTGTCGCGACGGAACGCTCTGTAGCTTGCCGGGACATCAAGTATGTACCGTTTCCAGGCGTCCCTGAAGCGCCGCAGCGCGTTCTGGAAGCACATCTCTCGCCCAAGCGTTTCAAGCCATTCATCTGAGGGGACTCGATCTCCAAGCCAGTCTCGTAATTGAGCTGCACGGCTTGTCTTGCCTAGATTGCTGTTACGATAGCGAGTGCGCGCATAGGCCTGAAGGAACTTTCGGTAAGCCGCGAATGCTTTGAGCTCTGCGCTGTGCGACGGCGTAGCAGTACCATCGTCAGCAGTATCGTCATCAAATTCGGCACCTTCCTCGTCCTCATCATCATTTTGGCCAAGGCTATCAAGGAAGGTGGCCATTTCTGCGAAGACGACTTTGTTCCGGTTGTGAAGGAGGTTGCCTTGCTTCTTGATCAGATCGTCTGTGGTTGAGCGACTGGCTTTGAGCATAGGATCAATCCGCGTCTCGAGATTGTTCCACTCGGCATACGCGCTCAGCAATCCTTCTGGTCGAAGTCCATCTGACATTGCAAACAGCTTGTGCACCACTGCGTCTACTAGGTTCGGGGCAGAATCCCGCAGCAAAATTGCTCCTTCCTTCAGAGAGGAGAGGAGGCGGCTTTGGTGTAGAGCTTTAAAATCGGCAAACCACTGGCGCGGATCATCGTTGATGTCCACCGGGGCGAATTGATGATCTTCCTTGAGAATGCATGTGCCACTGTTGCCCGTCTTGAGGATGCCAAATGTAGACCTTGCCAGTTCATGTCGGCGCTTGCTCCAGGTCTTGATATGCTCGTCCGAAGCCGGCACGTTTTCACGGTTGAAGGCCTCTTTGACGTAATGCTTTAAGAGGTCTGACGGCGTGAACATCATCCAGCGTGAGCGCTTAGACTGGGGGCCCAGCAAGAGGCGCTCGTCCTGGCTAAGCGCCTCCCAGTCGAGCTTCTGGCCGAGACGTTTAATCAGGGTGGTTGTTTTGCCTGTCCCCGGTGGGCCAAGGATGATTAGCTGGTGGTCTACTGAAAGGCGGAAAATTTCGTCCTGAAATTTGTCAAGAATCGCTTGGTCTCGAAGAGCCATAGCGTTTCGGATCTCGTGACGCACACCTTCGCGGATCTTCTCAGTTTCGGACGTGCCGGCGAGCATGGCGAAAAACGAATTGCTGTCGTCGGGCTGTATAACCTTGCGAAGAGACGGGATCGTCTGAGGTGCTGAGCTTTCTTGGCGCCAAATGCTGTCGATTGAGTCCCAGAGCTCAGCGCTTTTCTGAGGCTTTAACTCGAGTTTGTCCAAGACCCGGTAGCTGACTTTTTTACCCGCGATCTCTACATCAACGTCCTCACCTGCGCCGTGGGCAGCCAAGCGACCGAACGGAGAGCGGTAACCAGCTAGCTTGCCGTTATTGAGGACGAATCCTCCTGTGGTGCGGCAGATGTAGTAGGTCTCAACCTGGCCTTTCTCGTTTTCCACCACGATCCGCGAGACAGCTGGCTCTCGGATGAGGCTAACCAGTGATTTGGTCACATCGTCAGAGATGGATGCGATCTGCTCAACGGCAGCGGCACCGGTGAAGGTATTCACAAATGCTAAGGCATCAGAGGCTTCGCGACTCCCCGATGTGAGCTGTTTGGAAGCAATTTGTTCGATCTGGTGAAACGAGTCTAAAGCGTCGTTGGCAAGATCCAACGCATCATTGGCACTCATTGAAGCACTCCCTGTTTCAAATGTTCATGACTTCGTCTGCCAGACATGCATGTGCGTAGATTCATGTACTCATGGCGATGTTCATCGGCTGCCCCAGATCCTAAATCCTGATGGCTTTTGTTGCTAGCAGATTGCTATGAATCTGGTATTGTCCGGGCATTGTCGCCTTTCGCGACTCGCCGGCACAGGAGACGCCAGCTTGGGAACTCTGCAGAAATCGTCGCCCTTTCTATCTAGATTTGCGACGCCTAGAACAGGAGAGGACCGTATCCCGGGCTTCTATTCCCCGGAGCTCCAGATGTGGGCCGTTGAGGCTCCTGATGGAGTAGTTCCAATCATCGCTGACGGGGCCCTGAATGAGCTGATGACCAAGACCAAGGTCAACGCTGAGCAGGATGACGAGGCGTGCTGGCAGGTTGAGCTGTTGACCAAAACCTACCAGAGAGTCGAAAGCGATGACGACGATCCCAGTCCTTACCGAGGCCAATCGGCTGATTCAGGCTCCCCGCGTCGATTCGACTCGAGCAATCACCTGCTGCAGCTGGTTACCAAAACCGATGCGACGACTGAGCGCGATGATCAATGCAGTGCCAATCACATCCTGGAGCTGATCACCAAGACTAATGTCGAGCTGGAGCGGGACGACAATGGTGATCCAACCTTTGGGCTAGATGCTCGTTACTACTCGGACTGAACTGGAAACGCTTCATGTTGCTGTTGGTTACAAATTGTCGTGACATCACAATGGACTACGTGGTTGCTGAGCTCCGTCGACGTGGCCAGCCTTTTTTCCGGCTGAATACCGAACAGTTGCCCCAAGCGTTGTGCTCGATGGCAGGGTTTCCCCGGGACGCGTGGTCTATTTCGCTAGACGGGGTAGTAGTCCGCGGGGCAGCGATAACAGGAGCTTATTTCCGTAGGCCGGGAGCTCCAGTTGTACCGGACACGGCAACGGATCCTGGAGAGCGGGCCTACATCGAAGCGGAGTGGAGTAGCTTCCTCAAAAGCCTTTACTCCCGTTTAGAAGGCCGGTGGCTGAACTCTCCCACCAAGATCTTCATGGCTGAGGACAAGCCGATGCAGCTCCTTCTCGCGCAGGAGATCGGCTTCCATGTACCACAGGCATTTGTGACGAACGACATCTTATGCGCTAGGGCTATCTCTGCTCTTGGCCAGGCCATTGGCAAGCCTCTTCGACAAGCGGTGTTAGCAGGCGAAACGGAGCGAGTCATCTTCACCTCTCGACTCGCTGAGATTGAGGATGAACAGGCGGAGGCCATCAGGCTGAGTCCTTTCATTGTGCAATCAGAGATCTTGAAGCAATACGATGTCCGAGTGACCGTCGTGGGCGAGCGGGTTTTTGTGACCGCGATCTGGTCACAAGATAACGAGGAAACGATAACTGACTGGCGCAAGGGTAGTCGTCCTGATCTTCGCCACGAAAAGATTGTTCTTGATCGACGCGTTGAACGTCAGTGCGTGAAGCTCGTCCAGCGCCTAGGCCTTCGTTACGGGGCGATCGATTTGGTTTGCGATCAATCGGGCAAATTGTGGTTCTTGGAGATAAACCCGAATGGGCAGTGGGCCTGGATCGAGAATCTCACGGGTTACCCAATCGCTGCTGCAATCGTAGACGAGCTGACGGTGAACGCCATTGCTCAAACTTAAAGACTGGCTTCATTGGGTATGGCCGACCCTCATCCCGTTGTCGCCTGGTCAGCAGGCTGAAGATGTGGAATGGAAGCAGGGTATTGCTGCGTCTGTTCAGGCGGGGGATTGGTCGACAGACAGCGACGTGGTGCTGGACGAATCACGCCGTCTTTTCGATGCAGAGGTTGACCGCCGGAAGGGAGCTGACGCGAAAGCCGGTATCTACCTAGCCGCCATTACGGCGCTGATACCCGTCCTAGTCTCACTGCTGCCCACTCTGTGGAGCGACAAGTCGAGCAAATGGCTAGGCTGCATTGGTCTCGTCCTGTTCGGATTGGCAGTGGCCTTTCTGCTACGCGCAGGGGCGTGGGCATTCAGAACGTTGAAAGTCGCAGGGTTCGCTCAGCTTGGCCCAGGAGAGCTAGCCAATACCTGGAAAGAAAGCTCGCCTAAAGCGGGCTTAGCCAAACAGCTCGCCCGCGCCGTTCTGCATAACTACTCGCTGGTCAACGAAAAAGTGACCGGCATCAAAATGACCTATGAGTATCTGCTTCGGGCCTTTTTGACCTTCACTATTCTCCTTGTGCTTCAGGTGATGTGGCCGTTTGGCGCGTGGGTAGTCGAGAAGAGCGCCAGGTTGATCGAGGCTCCCGTCCCAGCTCCATTGATCATGTGCTACTCATGACGGTACGAATCCGAACGATCTATCCCTGAATATGCTACGTATCCAGTACTTTTGAGATGTTTGAGCATGCATTTGAGGCGGTGCTATGGGCGGAGTCAAGAGAATGATGGAAGAGGACATGGAGCGAGGTTTCTCGCGAGTCGAGGACACGTTCGTGTGCTTACACTGCGTCGAAGATGACGGCCTCAAAGCTTTCATCAAGGATAATTCGGTGAGAGGAACCTGCAGCTATTGCGATGGAAGCCGACGCGTCGCGGACATGAATGACGTGATTGAGCACGTTTTCAATAGCCTCTCAATAGAGTGGGGCGAAGCTACGAATGAGGGGCTCGCTTACGAAACCCGTGAAGGAGGCTGGCAGGGCCGCGTATGCGGCACTTGGGAGCTTCTCTATTATCACGGCCCCGAGTGTGCGGAAGAAGTGTTCGACACTATCGCCGGATCCATACACGACGTGGCGTGGTGCGAGAGAGATCCGTATTCGTTACCCATAGATCGAACGCTGGTCTACGGATGGCAGAGCTTCAGTCATTTCATCATTCACACAGCACGATTCGTGTTTTACAAAGCTGTGAACACCTCATATGCGGCTGATCAGCACGATGAGATGAACCCGGTCGAAATTCTTGAAACGCTGGGGAGCGTCGCGAAAAAGCTCGACCTAATTGATACAGTGCCTACAGGGCAGTCGATCTTCCGCGTTCGCATCGTCGATCCTGAGGTTCACCTCAGCCGAGCTAGTGAGCTTGGGCCGCCACCAGCCGCGCATGCGAACATGCCGAACCGGATGAGCCCCGTGGGAATCCCTATGTTCTACGGGGCGTTCGATCAAGACACCGCAATTCGTGAAACCTACGATCCTGCTGAGGAAGCCCTTAAGAAGGCAGCCACCGGCGAGTTTTCGCCTATCAGGGATCTGCGGGTGGTTGATCTGTCCCGCTCGTTTTATGTGCCGAGCCTTTTCGATCCTGAACTGCAAACGCTAAGGCCATACTTCAGCTTCATGCGTGACTTCGTCGAGGATTTCACCAAACCGATCGAGCGAAGCGATCGAGCTCACGCGGACTATGTCCCGACCCAGGTGGTGACTGAGTATTTCAGGCACGTCTACCGTACCGATGACGATCATCAAATTGATGGGATCATCTACCCGAGCTCGAAGACTGGGAACAAGGCGATCGTTATTTTTGCTGATGATTCAGGCTGTATCGACGCTGGGGATACGTCTAGTGATCGAACGCTGTTGCGGCTCGACAGAGCATTCGACGTTGACCTGGCCGACTTCGCGGCAGGCGAAGATGACGATGAGATCTTCTGACTATCTGCAGATGCCCTGGGGAAGCAGGGCATCTGTTGAGTGGCTTGGGATTACCCCTGGGAATCGCCAGTCTTTATAAGCCTCAACGGAGAAGCAGGCACCTTGAGCATGAACTGGTTCTCGACCATCTGGCTGGTCAGTCCAGCCCCTGCGAGAACCCGGCTCCAAGTCGAAAAATCCAGGAGATCGATTGCTCGTTGCACAAGCAGGGGAGACTCCATTGGGATGAGCTCGTCGAACTCCTCGTGCTTAGTAAACCCTTTCCGAGCGAGATAAGTGAAGCCGCTCTTGGCTTGGTCAGCGGTGAGAAGATCCAAAGCCCGTGCACGATAAATCAGCGCCTTGAAACTGACCTTCCAGCGAAGCTTCAAGTCTTTCAGCGCTGGCCAGTTGAGATACTTACCTCGCATTGCTGGGAACTCAGCCGCGAAGCTAGCCCTTGGCATGAGTAAAGCGCTGGCGAACTGATTGGCTTGCTCTTCCGTTTCCCGGCAGCCGGTTTCCACCCCTTGATGCATCACAAGATGACCGAGCTCGTGGGCCAGATCGAAGCGCTGCCGTCCAGGGTTCACCTTTGAGGTATTCCGGACGATCAATGGACGTTTGTTGAACAATGAAAAGGCGTCAACGCGATCGTCCGCGTCCGCCAGGTTGACGACGAGCACCCCAATTTTTTCCGCAAGCTTGGTAACGCTCGAAAGTGGGCCCAAACCTATTCCTTGCTCTCTCCTAAAACGCTCGGCCACCTGTTCAATTTTTCCGGCACCTGTGACTGGCTCCTCGATGGCATGGAAATCGACGGAGGGAAAAGCTACCTCCTTGTCCAGCTCATCAACGAGAAGCTCGAAGATCTCCACTTGGGCTGCGATTGTTTTCTTGAGCGTTTGGGTCGAGGCTCGCACGCTACGAAAGTGGCATTGTTCAAGCTCAACACCACTTTTGCGCGGAACGAAGAAGAAGCTCTCCTTGACGTTCAGGATTCCGCATAGCTGCTTCAACTGTCCAGGATTGGGAAGTGAGTTGATCTCAAGCTTGTGTGCGTATTGTCTGGTCACGCCAAGGAGCTCGCCGATTTCAGCAAGGGATCGCCCCGAGGCGCACCTTGCAAGGCGGAGCTTGTCGGGTGAGAACTCATCACCCAGAGGCAGAAGGCCTGTTGTGTCATTCATCTTTCAAGTCAGCGTCTTTCGTTTCTTTCTGCGCAGCGTCCTTATCGCGACGAACTGGCAGAGAATCATCAATTTCAACAATAGGGGAAAGCTCGGTGACGCGGACAGAAACCAGAGGTTCGTAGTTATGTGTCCACTTGCTAACGACATTTCGGTTGGTGTCGAAGCCCAGGACAGACACGGTGAGAGTCGGGCCATCTGGATTTCGATCGCTGTCTACGTACAGCCGCCACGTTACGTTCCCGTCAGTAGCCGGCCCTAGAAGGCTGTCGTGGTAAAGCTCAACGACGTTCTTCTCCACTCGATAGCCTTTTTTGCGAGTGTCGGGATCATCCGTGACCACCTGCATCAAAACCCCATCAATGCTGACCGTGAAATCCAGCGTGTTGTTGACGAGCTTGAACCAAGGGAGGTCAGCCTGGAGATGTAAACGCTTGAAGCGGCCATGAATGCGACCGTAAGGGAAGATCCCTCGAGTCCAGTTAGTGTCATCGTCAGTGGAGGTAGCCTCGAGTGCTTTGTAAGCAGCATCCAATAGGTTGTTGCAGACGACATCAAGGTGAGCGCGGCTGAGCTTCGGCTCAAGCTCGCTTGGATGCTGGTAATCAGGCATGCATTTCTCCGAAAAGCGTGCAAATAATCTGTAGTGTCAACCGGGATTTTTGTGCATAATTCTGAGAATGTCAACCTCTGGCATAGTGGTCAGAGTGATCAGTAGCCATGCTAACAAGGCGTGCGCTTTGGCTGCTCAAACTCATGCGAGCTTGGCGAATCTTGGGGTGATTGGGGGTTTTATGAACGTTTTCATCAGCTCTGTCGTTCGAAACTTTGAGAGCTATCGGGCGGCAGCCAAGAAAGCTGTCACGCTGCTGGGGCATGTGCCAGTGATGTGCGAGGATTTTGGGGCGCGGCCTTATTCCTCTCAAGAAGCTTGCATGACTGAGGTCGAGCAGGCAGATGTGGTGGTGCTGGTGCTAGGTGCAGATTTCGGATTCAGAACTGCATCTGGGGAGTCAGTGACACAGCAAGAGTTCCGGCGCGCTCGTGCTGCAGACAAGCCCATCCTCGCGTTCCTGCACGATGTGGACGTGGAGGGGCCCCAGCAGGAGTTTCGCTGGGAAGTATCGGATTATGTCGACGGCCTTTTCCGCGCGACATTCGCCAATGAGCAGGAGCTTTCGGATGGTATCGTCCGGGCATTAAACCAGCTGAATACGAACCGAAGTGCAGTTAGTGAGGAGGAATTTGAGAAACAACTTCAGATTCGGAACGCCAACGGTCGGTGGGGTGGCAGAGACCACGAAACACGGATCGAGCTGGCCTTCCTCCCTCAGCCTGCTAGCCCTAGCAGTCTGCGTGCCATCCACGCGGAGCATGAATCGTATTTCTTGAAGTTTTGCCAAGCTGGACTCAGCACGGTCAAAGCCGGCTATGTGGACTTCGACAGGGATGAGCTTACTGGAATTGATGCTCCAGGCTTGATCTGGCGGCATCACGATCGTGGACTGTCCTGGTTGTCGATGACCTTGGCAAACCCAGTCCGCACGTCTAACCACTTTGACGGGTACTACATATCGCCAACACAAGTGAGACGCTTGGCAGAGGCTGCGCATGAGATTCTTTGCCAGGGCCGAGGAGGGTGGTTTCAACTGTCTCTCTATGGCGTTTCATACAAGGTATTTGCTGAGCCGCCTGCGGTTGCCACCAGCAGTTTCACTATGTCGCACCGGTCGGAGCAAGAGGTGGAGGAACGCCGGCTGCTCGTCCCAGCTACCCCTGCGACTTATGGGCGATGGCTTGATGACGTGATGTTCAAGTTCAAGCGTAAACTGTCGTCATAGCCTGTCTTTGCGCCTGGCATAGGGCTACCAGGCGCGCCTCGCGTACTTAGCTGGAAGAAATATGAAGGATCATCCCGCTCTCAGCCACCTCTTCAAGTTTGAAGAAACGACCAGCCACCTTGAGGGCGGGGAAAACAACACAAGCGGCGTAGGGGTCACTGTATTGAGTGGATATTCCTTGGACGTCGAACACTATCTGGCCGGGTGGAAAGCCTAGGTTTTGGGCACGCGTCAGGTTGTGAAGTGCTCCCTCCCTCTCTCCATTTGCCTCTGCAACCTCAATCACTTTCAGGCGGAGAGTGTCCACGTCGTCGTCAATCACTTCGGTGAAAAACTGCTGCCTGCGATGCTTTCCGAAGCCGAATCCTGCTGAGTTGGCAGAGCCAATACGATTGAGCGCGATGCATGCAACGGTAACCAGTTCCATACCACTTCCTTGGTTTGCCTACGGTACTCATTTCATAGATGAAAAATGGTTGGAACGCCAGGAAGCTCAAGAGGTTAAGCGGAACCTTCCAATTTCTTGGCGAGCCCGCCGAACTGCTGTGCGGGCTCCACGTACCTCAACGCCGATTTCAGATCGCCCCAACCTATGAATGATTGCTATTCAGTTAGTACTTGTTGGTCGTTTGGATTTTCAATCTTCGGGGGTAGAAGGGCCCTTACGGGCTTTTGAAAACCGGCGTGATCATGGGGCGACGGTTGTCCTGCAAGCGATGCCTGTGTCAGCCACTGCGACATCAACCCAGCAAGCGCTCAGACTGCTCCAACGGCAATGAGCACTCTGCGTATTTGAGCTGAGGTGATCCGATAGCATTCAACGGCGATAGGGAACTGTCGCAGGTGATTTTTCGAGAAGAAGATTGTTGAGCCTTAGGCTGGGGGCATCCTTTTCAAACCATCCAAAGCATGCCCTCAGATATGCCCCCATGTAGCAATTTTCTGGAAGTGGATGGATCTCCATGGTCTATGAAAAGGCAGAAATGATCAGCTAAACAGCCTGCCCGACAACGCCTAAAGACTCTCAGGGTCGCCGAAGAACATCTGAATCCGCGAACGCAACCAGCGTTCGCCCGGATCATTATCCTGCGAACCACGCCAAGCCATGTGCAACTCGAAACTGCGCACCGGCAGCGGCGGATCTTCAGCCCGCACACCGCCCGCGGCGGTCAGTGCCTCAGCTGTGTAGTCCGGCACCGTCGCCACAATATCTGTGCCCGCGAGCAGGGTGCTCAACCCGTTGAACTGCGGCACAGCCAGCACCACATGCCGTTTGCGCCCGAGTTTTTCCAGTTCTTCGTCAATAAAGCCGCTGAGGTCGCCGGCGAATGACACCAGTGCATGGGGGCGAGCGCAGTAATCATCCAGGCTCAACGGCCCCGGCACGGTGTCGGCGCGCAACAGCTTCGGCTGGCTGCGGCGCAGTACCTTGCGCTTGGCGTTGGCCGGCAGGTCGGTGGTGTAGCTGACACCGATGGAGATCTCGCCGGATGCCAGCAGTCCCGGCATCAGGATGTAGTTGACCCGACGCACCACCAGCACGATCCCCGGCGACTCGGCACGCAGGCGCTTGAGCAGCATGGGCAGCAAGGCGAACTCGACGTCGTCCGAAAGGCCGATGCGGAACACGGCGGTACTTGTGGCAGGATCGAACTCGGCCGCACGGCTGACGGCGGTGGAAATCGAATCCAGTGCCGGCGAGAGCAGGGCGAAGATCTCGACCGCTCTGGCGGACGGTTCCATGCTGCGGCCGGTACGCACAAACAAAGGATCATCGAACAACCCGCGCAGGCGCGAGAGCGCCGCACTGATGGCAGGCTGGCCGAGGAACAGTTTTTCCGCAGCGCGGGTCACGCTGCGTTCGTGCATCAACGTTTCGAAAACGATCAACAGGTTCAGGTCGACACGACGCAGGTCATTACGATTCATCTGGAGTCCTGGCAGAGTCAGCAAACTTGACGTGGGCGGCCATATGAGAACAATGGCCAGCAGGAATATTACGGGGAAAGGCTGGTACTCTGCACCGGGTAATTCAGTTTTTCCTACATAGGCTGCTTCGGTTTCTTACGACATTTGACGATGTTGCCGCCGCTGCGGAATCAATGACAGGCATGTCGACTATTAATAGCCACAGATAGTGTTGGGTTGAAAGCCCAGCTAGAGTTCAAGGCATTAGAGGTTCATTTGGCGAGGTTTGCGATGTCCCGCACGATCCGTTTTCACAAGTTTGGTCCAGCCGAGGTGCTCAAATGCGAAGAGCATGCGACGGCTCTGCCTGCACCGGGCGAAGTGCAGGTGCGCGTCGAAGCGATCGGCATCAGTTGGTATGACACTCTCTGGCGCCAGAACCTGGCCCCGTCCCATGCCCGTCTGCCTTCAGGCCTTGGCCAGGAGATGGCCGGTATCGTCACCGCTGTCGGTGATGGCGTCGATGACCTGGAAGTCGGTGACAAGGTCGCCAGCTTCCCGGCCCAAAGCCCGAACGACTACCCGGTCTACGGTGAGCTGATCGTTCTGCCACGCTCGGCGGTCACCCGTTATCCGGATGTGCTCAGCCCGATTGAAGCCAGCGTGCACTACACGCCGTTGTTGATTGCCTATTTCGCCTATGCCGATCTGGCACGGGTCAAGCCCGGGCAATTCGCCCTGGTGACCGACGCCAGTCATTGCGCCGGACCTTCGTTCGTACAACTGGGCAAGGCCTTGGGTGTTCGAGTGATCGCCGCGACCAAGACCGCGGAGGAACGTGAATACCTGCTGTCGCTGGGTGCCGATAAAGTGATCGTCACCGAGGAAGAAGATCTGCTGATGCGGATCAACAAGATCACCGATAACCGCGGCGTGGACGTGGTGTTCGATGGTTTGGGCGGTCCGCAGATGTCGTTGCTGGGCGATGTGCTGGCACCTCGCGGCAGCCTGGTGCTGTACGGCCTGCAAGGTGGCAACCAGACGCCTTTCCCGGCCTGCGCAGCGTTCCAGAAAAATATTCAGTTCTTCGTCCACTGCATTGGCAACTTCACGGGCAA
The DNA here is from genome assembly GCF_949767825.1 of Pseudomonas sp. IT-P258. Classification (NCBI taxonomy): domain Bacteria; kingdom Pseudomonadati; phylum Pseudomonadota; class Gammaproteobacteria; order Pseudomonadales; family Pseudomonadaceae; genus Pseudomonas; species Pseudomonas sp. IT-P258. The sequence continues at coordinate 336,939 of NZ_CATKPU010000054.1, forward strand.
GCCGGAACTGGGCATCACCCAGGACCAGGCCGCACTGCAACGTGCCTTGCGCGACATCAATCAGCTGACCGCCGACCGCGTTCTGCTGCCGCTCAAGACCCGGGTCTTCCCGTTTGCCGAGTTTGTCGAAGCACACCGCTACATGGACGAATGCCCGTGTCGCGAACGGGTCGCGCTGCAGGTCGAACCGGCGTAGCACTTATCCAACAGTCCTCCCAAGAGTCCGTGCCCGCACGGACTCTTTCGTTTCAACCCCCCCGAAACCCGTCGATCCGCAGGCCGGTCCAGCAACTGAACTGGTTTTTGCCCGTAATCTGTAGCTTCTAATCAGCCACTAAGCCCTGATAATTGAATGATTACTTTCATCTCAAGGAATGAGTCATGGCTGGGTATCAGGCTGGAACTTTTCACTGTGCGCCATCGGTGCAAATCTGCAAATTAGTTGGTTGTTTTTTAGTTGCCAAAAAGACAGCGACAACTTTCTTCCTTATTTCTTGTATTAAGTGTCTGTGGGACCTTGTCGGACATTTCCTAGGACTCCCGTTTAAAACGAGCAAGCCCTTGCCAGCTGGGCACTCCGGCCTTTCCTTTGTCTTTAAAACGAGGGGGCGCTGCGAACGTTTCAAATAATTTCAAGAAAATTCAAGTGTTAGCATTTGGCAATAAAGTCCATGACTCCATTCGCGCCGACAGTCCAACGGGATTTGCTGTCTGCACGATATTGAACTTACGAGTATCAGGTAAATAAAGATGACCAGCATCCATGACCAAGCGATGAACTATGTCTATCAACAAGTGCTGCAGCGATTACTGGGTTTTTTCTCCCGGGCCGAACGCACTGCATTGCAATTGTTGATTCAGCGCCTGGCGGTAGCGGCCGGGGGCATGGAGCGCATTGGCGATTACAAGGTGTTGGCGATCCAGTCCGGGGCTCGTGACAACTGTTACACGCTGGCGCTGTTGCGTGCTGCGCAGTTGACCATTGCTACCCGTACACCGGCGACATTCCAGTTGCGCATCGCCTCGTTACGGTTGAACGGAGCAAACTGCGCGGCCGTGGAAAACATGCACCGGACCAACAGCGCATTGTTTGTCTATGACGATCCCCGGGTCGAGGTGTTGATGGTCGATGATCGGGAGGTATTGCCGTTCAATCATCTGACGCCGGTCTCCGACGCCGGTCGCGAGTCCGGCCGCCTGAACCTGCTGCTGATCGGCCATCGCCGGGAATGGCGCGGCGGGTTCGACCTGTGGGATGACGGTTATCTGGCCACGGGAGAGTTCTACGGACAAATCGCCCGCTGGGACGGAGGTGTCGACGCGTTGCTCATCAGTGACACGCCGCGTCAGCAGAAGCAATTCATCGAGGGTTTGAAACGTGCCGCCACCAAGGCCGGGCTGCAGTTTTCCCACACGGGCGAGGCCGGTTATGCGGGGTTGTTTGCATTGCTCGATGAACTGGGCAGCGACTGTTATCAGGGGTTCTACGCCGATTACGCCCAGGCCCCGTGGCGTCCGCAAGAGCGCTTCGAGACCTGTCGCCGTACGGCCTGCATCGACATTCACGATTTGCTGGTCAGCAACCTGGAAGAACGCTGGCCAATGCTGACTGAATTTCTCGGCTTCCAGCCCGACGAACTGTCCGCGCAGATCAGCGATAACGAGTTTGTCAGCCCGTCGATCTCGGCGCACGTCAGGGGGTTGCAAGCGTGCTACGTGCAGGGCCGCAATTACGAATCCGGCATTGCGCAATACCTGCAACGCGCCCTGGTGATGATGCGCCGCAAGCGCTTGCCCGAGCGTTTGTGCGAGCAGGCCATCGAGGTCTTCGGCAATCCGGCGACAATGACCGAACTGCGCGCCCGGGCGGCAGCCGAGGCGCAAAAGAACCTGGGCCTGAGCGAAGCACAACTGGTGTGCCTGCTGTTTTCGCCTTTTATCGATAAAGGCGCGGGGCTCGAGCCTTTTCTGCGTCAGTGCCATCCGGGCATGCTGGTGGCCATGCCCGAGTTGCACAAGGCCATGCAGGGGCACCCGGTCGCCGAACAGATCATGCAATGGATGATTGATGTCAGTGGATTACCCCTGAGCCTGATTGGCCAGCTTTACCGCATGGAGTGGACGCCCGCAGTCGATGGCGGGGCGCCTGGGGCAATCATCCAAAGGGCTGCGTCGCACAATACGCCGGACGATCCTGACGCCGGCATCACGATGGAGGATGAATGGTCAGCGGGTCACTGAGCGTGGGCGGATTTTCAGCCAGCGTGGCTGGCCTTCGCCGATGAAAGGTCCACGAGAAACGGATTTCGCCTATCAGGCGGTTTATCGATACCTGGTCAGCCTGATCAACGAGTCTGAAGGGGATTCGCGCATCCGCCTGCCGTCGCTGCGGCATCTGGCTGAGCGCCTCAATGTGTCGATTTCGACCATTCAGTACGCTTATTCGCTGCTGGAGAAAGAAGGGCGCGTCTATTCGGTGGCCAAGTCCGGCTACTACGCGTTGCCGGTGTCCTCGATCAACCTGCAGGACAGCGGCAGCGACTTGCTGGAAGCGGTCTACGTCAATGCCAGGCGCCCGGGGATGCTGGTCCTGAGCGCCGATGAACCGGCGTTGCTGCAACCGCTCGACAGTCCTTTGTTGCTGCTGGAGAGGGAGTTGCTGCGCCAGTATCCCCGCCAGCCGCAGTCGCCTTCGCAACCCTGCGGCGAACTCGAATTGCGTACCGCCCTGGCAGCACGCTACACCACGTCTCCCATGCGTTACTGGCACGCCGACGATGTCTATATCGGCGCTGACCTGCGCGGTGTACTGGAAATCCTGATCGCCGTGCTGGGCTTGAAAGACGCCACGGTGGTGGTCGAATCGCCGTGCGACTGGACGATCCTGCGTTTGTTCCAGGCCGCCTGTGTGCGGGTGATCGAATTGCCTGTGCAAGCCGATGGTGGCCTGGACCCGGAACGGTTGAAAATGCTCCTGGATACCGAGCCGGTAAGGCTGGTGCTGTTGTCATCGGCCCTCAACATGCCCCGTGGCAGCCTGGCGCCTGACGACAACAGGCAGACCATTGCCCGACTGTTGGCCGCGCACGACAGCTGGGTGCTGGAGAACGACTGTTATGGCGAACTTGGATTCGACCTGGGCGGCGTGCGCTTTCGAGACTTGCTGGACCCTGAACGGCTGATGGTGTTTTCCACGTTCGAGAAAATCATCGGGCCGGAAGCGCCCTATGGCTATCTGCTTTCAAGGCATTTGAGCGCTGATCTGCAACGGCACTTTCTGCTGCGTTCCTTCCGACTCTCGCCGATTCGCCAGAAAGCCATCGCACGCTTGTACAGCAGCGGTCGCATCGATCAACACCTGCTGGTGCTGCGGCGGCTGCTCAATGAACGCAAGAATCAACTGACCCAGTTGTTGCAGGAGCGCTTGGGTGATGCCTTGCGTTTCGTCGAGCCAGAAGGTGGTGCAACGGTCTGGGTGCGCTCTTTGCGTCGGGTCAATGTCCGTCGTGTGTTCCAGCGTCTGCTGGCGCATCAGGTGGTCATTGCACCGGGGGAGCTGTTCAGCCTCCACGGTCTGCACGGACAGCATTTTCGCCTGAGCCATACCTTCGGTGGCGATCACAACCTGGCGGCCGCGCTGGGACTGCTGGGGGATGCGCTGCGCCTGGAATCGATCGAGTGAGTGACAAAAAATAACAACCGCCACTGTGTTGGATCGATCCCATCGCCTTGCGGTCCAACTGCCAGTAAACTGCGACCCAACTCCTGAACCACTCTATTCCAGAGGTTTTGCATGACACTCAGTCCTTTTGCGGGTAAACCGGCACCGGCACAATTGTTGGTCGACATCCCGCGACTGGTAACGGCCTATTACACCGGCCAGCCTGATGCCGCGATTTCGACCCAGCGCGTTGCCTTCGGCACGTCCGGGCACCGGGGCAGCTCGTTCGACTTGAGTTTCAACGAGTGGCACGTGCTGGCGATCAGTCAGGCGATCTGCCTGTACCGCGAAGCTCAAGGCATCGACGGCCCGCTGTTTGTCGGCATCGACACCCACGCACTGTCCACGCCGGCCGGCGCCAGCGCCCTCGAAGTACTGGCGGCCAACGGCGTGACCGTGATGATCGCCGAAGGTGACGAGTACACGCCGACACCGGCCATTTCCCATGCGATTCTCTGCTACAACCGCGGACGCACCAGCGGCCTGGCCGACGGCATTGTCATCACGCCGTCCCACAACCCGCCGCAAAGCGGTGGCTATAAGTACAATCCAACCAACGGTGGCCCGGCCGATACCCACATCACCAAGTGGATCGAAGCCAAGGCCAACGAACTGCTGGCCAACAAGCTCGCTGGCGTCAAGCGCATCAGCTACGAGCAGGCACTGAAGGCCGGCACCACCCATCGCCACGATTACCTCAACACCTATGTCGCCGACCTGATCAACGTGATCGACTTCGACGCCATCCGCGACGCCAAGCTGCGCCTGGGTGTCGATCCGCTGGGTGGAGCAGGGGTGCGCTACTGGTCGGCGATTGCCGAGCATTACCGCCTGGACCTGGACGTGGTGAACAAAGAGGTCGACCCGACCTTCCGCTTCATGACTGTCGACTGGGATGGCCAGATCCGCATGGACCCATCGTCCAGCCACGCCATGCAAGGCCTGATCGGCCTGAAAGAACGCTTCGATGTGGCGTTTGCCTGCGATCCGGACCACGACCGCCATGGCATTGTCACCCCGTCCGGTGGCTTGCTGGCGCCGAACAACTACCTCGCCGTGGCCATCGACTACCTGTTCCAGAACCGTCCGCAATGGCGCGCCGATGCTGCCGTGGGTAAAACGGTGGTCAGCAGCGGCCTGATCGATCGCGTGGCCAAGCGCCTGGGTCGTCGCCTGTACGAAGTGCCGGTCGGTTTCAAATGGTTTGCCGATGGTCTGTTTGACGGTTCCCTGGGTTTCGGCGGTGAAGAAAGCGCCGGTGCCTCGTTCCTGCGCAAGGACGGCGGCGTCTGGAGCACCGACAAGGACGGTTTGATTCCGGCCTTGCTGGCCGCCGAGATGACCGCCCGCACCGGTCGCGACCCGAGCCAGGCGTACCGTGCCTTGACCGACGAACTGGGTGAGCCGTTCTCGGTACGGGTCGACGCCAAGGCCAATCCGGAGCAGAAGGCGCTGTTGAGCAAACTCTCGCCGCAACAGGTCACCTCGACCCAGCTGGCCGGCGAGCCGATCCAGAGCATCCTCAGCCACGCACCGGGCAATGACCAGGCCATTGGCGGCCTCAAGGTCATGACCGAGAACGGTTGGTTCGCGGCGCGTCCGTCGGGCACGGAAGACATCTACAAGATCTACGCCGAAAGCTTTGTCAGCGACGACCACCTCAAGCAACTGGTGGCCGAGGCGCAAACGCTGGTCGATGGTGCCATTTCCGCGAAATAAACACACAACCCTGCAGCAACTAAAAAGGGGCGACCATTCACGGCCGCCCCTTTTTTTGTGCCGCCCGGCATTTACCGAATCAGGCCAGATCCACCAGAACAATCTCGCTGTCCTCGATGGCCGTCACCCGCAGCACTTGCTCATCGGCAACCGCTACACCGTCTCGAGCTTGTACACGCAAGCCATTGACTTCAATGATCCCGGTAGCCGGCACCAGGTACGCACGACGCCCCTTGTCCAGCGGGTATTCGGCAGACTCACCGGCCTTCAGATTGGCCGCTACCAGCCGGGCATCGGCGCGAATACGCAGGCTCTGGTCGTCGCCTTCCTTGCCGCTGGCCAGGGTGACAAAGCCTTCGCGGTCGCCTTTCGGGAACGGCTTGGCGCCCCAGGACGGCGCCAGGCCGGACTCGTTCGGGATGATCCAGATCTGGAAAATCCGGGTCGGCGTCGCTTCCAGGTTGTACTCGCTGTGGGCGATCCCGGTGCCGGCACTCATGACCTGGACGTCACCGGCTTCGGTGCGGCCCTTGTTGCCAAGGTTGTCCTGGTGGGTAATGGCGCCTTCGCGGACATAGGTGATGATTTCCATGTCGCGGTGCGAGTGTTGCGGGAAACCGGTGCCCGGGGCGATCACGTCGTCGTTCCAGACCCGCAGGTTGCCCCAGTTCATGCGCTTGGCATCGTAGTATTCGGCGAACGAAAAATGATGGTGGGCATCCAGCCAGCCGTGGTGAGCGCCGCCGAGGGAGTTGAAGGGTCTGAGTTCAAGCATGATCGTCTCCAGGAAAGGTTCGTCATGGGGCCAGGTGCCTGAGCCACGAAGCGAGACCGGTGAGTGATGACGGCCATCATCCAACAGGTAACAATCGATAAAAAGCGTAAAAAATGCAGCATTCCCATCGAATGGATTGATATAAAACGAGCTCGAAATTTTGTCATCCAGCTTTCACTTCATCGCATAAGCCAATGAGACATAAGCAATTGACTAGAACTCGACGGCAAATGCAGACACCATAGCGCCCAACAGCCTCACACCCTGGAGTCAGTCCGCGTGCCGCAACACACCCCCGATCTTCCGCCTGAACTTCGCCCCCTGGCAGAGATGCCGCTGATCAAGCGATTGCTCGCCCGATTCTTCGGCTACAGCCTGACCCGCCTGCACGCGCAGCATCGTGCGTCGTGGCTGCATGGCCAGGCCGACGGTTTTCGCAGCGGTCACAGCGCCGGGGTCGATTACGGCTACAAGGAAGGCAAGCTCGAAGGGCTGGAAGAGGGCCGGCAGGTCCTGCTGATCCGTGACTCCCGTAGCACTGAACACCGACCGCCGAATGTCGATGACCTGCTGTTCGACGATTGGCGCCTGCCGTTGAGCGCCGAGTTGAAGAAACGCATGAAGGCCGATGTCGCCCGCTTGTTGCCGGCCCATGCCCAGCCCAGCGCCGCACAGTGGAAAATGATCTTCAGCGATACGCCGTCCACCTCGGTGATCGCGGGTGCCGGTGCTGGCAAATCGACCACGTTGGTGCTGCGAATCCTGCTGTTGACCCACTACCTGGGCTTTGAACTGAGTTCGATGACGGTGGTGACCTTCACCCGCGAGTCGCGCAAGGACTTCATCAACAAGCTGATCGAACTGTTTGCGCTCTGGGGCCGCGCGATCAGTTTCAAGGAGGCACGTGATCTGGTACGCACCTTTCACTCGCGGATCCTGCCGATGGTGCGCAGCCTTGCGGGTTTCGAGCGTTTGCAGGCTTTCGAGAACCTCAGCCTGCGGGCCGCACAGGGCGATGAGGAGGCCGACAGCAATCCGTTCGATCTGCGCATCAACGACGCTCAACGCCAACAGCTCAACGCCTGCTATCACCGCCTGCACAGTGTCGATGAGCGTTTTCGCGAGTTGATCAAGCCACTGTCCCGGCATGCCCTGCAACTCAAGGAACTGGAGCGCGATCACCCCGATGTGCAGAAACGCATGGGGGTTACCGAACTGGCGGCCAAACGCGATGAAGAACTGTGCGATGCCATCGAGGACCTGTGGTTTCGCGCCGGTGCCTGGCCGATCAAGGGCATTGAACCGAATCGCCAGTCGTTCGATATCAACGGTTCGACATTCCATTGCCACGGCCACATCCCGTCCCTGGATGCCTGGGTGGTGCTGGGGTTCGATCCTCGGGAAAACCCGCAGGTTACGCGACCGAACGCCAAGCTGACGGTGCGCGCAGAGTGGGCAGTAAAGCGCACCCTGTTTCAAGCTTTCTGTCGTAAGCCTTTGATATGGCTAGATAGTTACGAATCATCCAGACGTGTTCTGGCCTCGCTTGCCGGCGATGCCAGCGCCGGGCCGGGCTTCGATTACAAGGTCAAGGGCGAGCTCGCTTCCGCGCCGCTGCTCGATTGCTTTGTCGCCGCCGCCGGGTTCATCGAAAACCTCGGGCTGGATGTGCCGAGCGCGGTAGGCCAGATGAGTTTCGCCAAGGACGATCCCGACCGGTTCTTCTTCGAAGCCTTGAGCCTTTATTGGCGGGCGCTGGAAGATCACTTGCTGGATCAGAAGCCGCCGATCATGACCTACAACCGGATGTTCGCCCTGTTCAGCGAGCATTCGCCGGAGAACCTCAAGCTGCTCGGCGATGAGCTGCTGCGGCCGCTGTCGCACCTGATGATCGATGAATTCCAGGATGTCTCGCCGCAGATCGTCTCCTGGATCAGGGCCAGCCTGGCAGAGATCCGCAGTCGCGGGCCGGCCATGCACGTCGGGCGCGGCGCCCAGCGCTCCTCGCTGCTGTGTGTGGGCGATGACTGGCAGTCCATCTACGGGTGGCGCGGCAGTTCGCCGAGCTACTTCATGGAGTTCAACAAGGAGTTTCCGTCGCCGAGCACCACCAAGGTCATGCTCAGCGACAACTACCGCAGCCACCAACACATCATCGATGCCGCCGAGCACATCGTGCGTGCAGCACCGGCGATTGCCGGGAAGAAAGCCAAGGCCAGCGGCGAACCCAAGGCGTTGCTGCCGGTGAACGTCCACGATCGTGATGACCAAGGCATGGCCCAACGCCTGATGGAGCATTACCGAAAGGGCGATTCGATCTTGATGCTTTATCGAAAAAGCAGCGATAAGTTATTGATAGAAGAGCATATTCAGTCTGTAGTTAATGTTGATTCTAGCTTGCCGTATGAGGCTCGCAGGCTCAAGCAACTGACCTATCACAGTGCCAAGGGCCTCCAGGCCGATGCGGTGTTTTTGCTGGGCGATTGCCAGCACCTGACCAGCTCGCCTTACAAGAATCAGGTTTACCGCATGGCGGGCCTGGGCAAGGCAGGTGACAGCGAACCCTACGACAACGCCCAGAAGGACGAGATCCTGCGGCTGGCCTATGTAGGGATTACCCGCGCCGTCAGCCATTGCTACTGGTACGTTGACGCACAAGACACCCAGGCCGCGAACATGCCCAAGGCTTCCGACCGGATCGGCAAGGGCAAGGCGTTCTTTGTCGACCATCGGCAGGGCAAAGCTTCTACTTGAGCGATTGTTCACCCACAAAAAAGCCCACCTGACGTGGGCTTTTTTGTGGGTGTTCAGCCTTCAGGCATAACTTCTGAGGGCTTGTGGTGGTACGAAAGCTTCAAGTTCATCCTCCACCGCTTCGATTATTCGCTCTACATCCGCGGCATTCATGACGGTGGCGCACGGAATGCCGGCAATGGCGATCATGGTCTCGCCAGTGGCACGATCAAACAGACGGGCAATCATGCTGCCCGGCGCGTCCATGCTCGCCTCGAAACCCATGGGATGAAAATGCCAGCGCATCAGCTGGCAGGCGTTTGGAAACGTGACTTTGCTGAACCCTTTATTCATGTGTTGCCCACCTTCATTATCGAGCGCTTCCTTTAGCTCATGGTAGGAGGGAAGAACCTTCATTGGTTCAACCAGTGACAGGTTTTAAAAGTAGCATCCGGTTGTGAAAATATTGTGGATTTTTCAGGTCGTTTGGCGATTGCCAACGTTTTTTTTGATCCAGCTCACGCTTGTCGGCCATTTGCGGGCGCCTGCCATCATCGGTTAGTCGTTGAACACAAAGCGCAAGTTGGGCAAGCTCGGTGTTTTTTCGTCGAGATGTTCAATGCACGCCGATGATGATGGCCCGCTGCAAACCCAGGCCACGGGCGAGACGGTCATGCGCTATCACTTGCGCTGGAAGCACCGGGATCTGGACGGCGTCATGGCGCTTTATCACCCTGAGGTCCAGTACAACGATTTCTTCCAGAACAAGCTCATGGGCCTGGCTGAATTGCGCGAGTACGTACGCAGCAGCATGCCCCGGGACCCGGATGAGGCGCTGGAGCATTCCGACCGCATTCGACTGGACGGCAATACCGCGTTCATTCAGTACCGCATCACCCTGCGCGGCGGTGAAGGGTTGGTGTCGTTCCGCGCCAGCGAAGCGATCACCGTCAAGGACGGGCTGATCTGGCGGGTCAATGAATATGCTTCATTGGTGCATGAACAACCCGGCAGTAAAACGTCCGGCAACCATCGCCCGGCGGTCAGCCGGCTCGGCCTGTCGCCGCGCCAGTTGAGCTTCATGGCCGATGACCTGCAGCAGTATTTCCAGGGTCAACAGCCATATCTGGACCCGGATCTCGATCTGCAACGGGTGGCGAAGGAGTGTGGCTACAGCCGCAACCAGATTTCCTACCTGTTGAACCAGGTGCTGGGCCAGAGCTTCTACCGCTACGTCAACCAGGCACGCCTGCAACATTTGCTTGCGGCGCTGGATGCCGCCACACCGCCAGTGCGCATCGATGAACTGGCCTTCGCTGCCGGATTCAATTCGCTGTCGGCGTTCTACAGCTGTTTCCGCCAGCATACCGGCCAGTCACCCAAGGCTTACGTCAAACAAATTTCTTTGCGTGCACGCGCGCAAGACAGCGCCTGAGCCCACGCACTAGGATCGACGCCATCGAAGTTTGAGTGGCGGAGTCTTGCATGCCGGCGTGGCGCACTATCAGTTTGTGGATGGACCAGCTCGACGAGCCGCTGTTGGCGCGTCCGGCGCTGGAGCGGGACCTGGATGTCGACGTCGCGATCATCGGCGCGGGCTACACCGGGCTCTGGACCGCGTACTACCTCAAGCAGCACAAACCAGACCTGAACATCGCCATTGTCGAAGCGCAAACCGCCGGTTTCGGCGCGTCGGGGCGCAATGGTGGCTGGCTGATGGGTAATTTGCTGGGGGAGGATCGCCTGCTGGCCAATCTCTCAGCCGAAGAACGACGTGCCTCCTACGATTTGCTGCACAGCATTCCGGATGAAGTGGAAATTGTCCTCGAACGAGAGGGGATCGACTGCGATTACCGTAAAGGCGGGGTGCTGTATTGCGCCGCACGCTATCCGGAGCAGGAGGCCAGCCTGCGTCATTACCTGGACGATCTCCACCGCCAGGGCCTCAACGACAGCCACTATCGCTGGTTGAGCCCGGAGCAACTGGCGCAACAGATCCGCGTCGCGAAACCTTACGGCGGCATCTACGCGCCGCACGTGGCGACCATCCACCCGGCCAGGCTGGTACGGGGGCTGGCCCGGGCGGTGGAGCGGCTGGGCGTCAGAATCTACGAAAACAGCCCGGTCACCCATTGGCAGTCCGGCAGCCTGCGCACGGCGAAAGCTTCGGTGCGCAGTCGCTGGGTGGTGCCGGCGGTGGAAGGCTACTCCGTGACGCTGCCGCCATTGGGGCGTTACCAGATGCCGGTGCAGAGCCTGATTGTCGCGACCGAGCCATTGCCCGCGGCCACCTGGGACGAAATCGGCCTGAGTCGCGGCCAGGCGTTCAGCGAGGCCAGTCGCCAGGTCACCTACGGTCAACGCACCGCTGACAACCGACTGATTTTTGGCGCCCGTGGCGGCTACCAGTTCGCCGGCAAGCTGCGCCACGACTTCGACCTGACCGCTGACGAAATACAGCTGCGGCGCTACCTGTTCGGCGAACTGTTCCCGCAGTTGAAGAACGTGCAGATCACCCATTCCTGGGGCGGCAACCTGGGCATGTCCCGGCATTTCCAGCCGCACATGCTTTGCGACCGGGCCAACGGCATTGCCCTGTCTGGCGGTTATGGCGGGGAGGGCGTTGGCGCCAGCAACCTGGGGGGCCGCACGCTGGCTGACCTGATCCTGGGGCGCGACACCGAACTGGTGCGCCAGCCGTGGGTCATCCCCCAGCGCGGCCTCGACGCACTGCGGGCCTGGGAGCCGGAGCCAATCCGCTGGCTCGGCTACAACGCGATCATCCGCAGCTTTGTCCATGAAGACCAGACCCTGGCCAACCCGGCCACTGCGCCCTGGCGGCGCAAGCTGGCCAGCGGGGTCGCCGGTTTCATGGAAGGTTTCATGCACTAAACGCGCTTCTACATCGACAGGTATTCCCATGAGCATCACGCAGTTCAAGAACACCGCAACCCTGAAACTGGACGAATCCAATCCGGTCGCCGTGCCCCTGGGCACCACCGTGGCCGTGGCGTCGACCACCAGCGTCGAACGCGACGACGGCGTCGAGACCGGCGTCTGGGAGTGCACCCCGGGGCGCTGGCGGCGGCAGATCGTCGCCCAGGAATTCTGTCACTTCATCCAGGGCCGCTGCACCTTCACCCCGGACGGCGGCGAGCCCCTGCACATAGAAGCCGGCGACGCACTGATGTTGCCGGCCAACAGCCTGGGCATCTGGGACATCCAGCAAACCGTGCGCAAGACCTACGTGCTGATTTTTTGAGTTTTCAATTCTTTGAAATTTGAAAGCTGATCCTTTGATTGCCTGCCAACAAAAAAAACTACAGGAATCGACCCATGATCCGAAAGACACTGACCCTGGCCCCGCTGATGCTCGTGGCATCGATCAGCCAGGCCGCCGAAACCGTCAAGATCTACAACTGGTCGGATTACATCGCGCCAGACACCACGAAAAACTTCCAGAAAGAAACCGGCATCGACGTCACCTATGACGTCTATGACAGCAACGAAACCCTCGATGGCAAGTTGATGACCGGCAAATCCGGCTACGACGTGGTGTTCCCGTCCAACCACTTCATGGCCCGGCAGATTGAAGGCGGCGCGCTGAAGAAACTCGACAAGAGTCAGCTGCCGAACTGGAAGAACCTCAACCCTGTGTTGCTCAAGGCGTTGCAGACCAACGATCCGGGCAACGAGCATGGCTTCCCGTACCTGTGGGGCAGCACCGGCATCGGTTACAACATCGCCAAGGTCAAGGCCGTGCTGGGGGACAACGCCCCGGTGGACTCCTGGGACCTGATTTTCAAGCCCGAGAACATGCAGAAGTTGCAGAAGTGCGGGGTGGCCATCCTCGACAACGGTCCGGAGCTGCTACCGGCGGCGTTGAACTACCTCGGGCTGCCCCATCACAGCAAGAACCCGGAAGACTACAAGAAGGCCGAAGCCCTGCTGATGAAGGTGCGGCCGTATGTCAGCTACTTCCACTCGTCCAAGTACACCAGCGACCTGGCCAATGGCGATATCTGCGTCGCGGTCGGCTTCTCCGGTGACATCCTGCAGGCGGAGAACCGCGCCAGGGAAGCCAGGAATGGTATCGACATCGGCTATTCGATTCCCAAGGAGGGCGCCGCGATCTGGTTCGACATGGTTGCCATGCCGGTCGATGCCCCGGATGAAAAGGCCGGTTACGCCTTCATGAACTACCTGCTGCGCCCGGACGTCATGGCCGGCATCAGTAACCATGTGCATTACGCCAATGGCAATGAACAGGCCGACAGCCTCATCGACCCGGCCATCAAGAACGACACCAAGGTGTACCCAAGTCCGGAAATGATGGGCAAGCTGTTTGCCCTGGAAGCCATGCCGTTAAATATCGACCGGATTCGCACACGAGTGTGGAACAAGATTCGCACCGGCAGCTGAAACCTGGTCAGGCATTCGGGACAGGACGTCCCGTTGCCACCCTTATCAGCTGACCGGCTCGGCTGCGCAACTCATCTGGCCTGAGCCGGGTATCTGGAAAAACACGTCATCGCCGAGTTGCCAGAAGCTGTAGCTGCCTTTGTAGTCCTTGCCCGTGTACTGGGTTCCGGAATTGTTCGGCACCTGGTTCAAGGTCACCGAGGTGTTGGCCCATTTAAGGAGCACCACGCCCGGTTCGACCGTAAAGAAGGTCGCGGCAACCAATGCGTTAAACCCCGCGCAACGATAAGCCAACGGCCCTTCGGTGAGCCTGCTGGGGTCCTTGGTTCGCGCAATGGCCGAACCCTGGCGCAGTTGGAACGCACGCTCGGCATAACTTCGGATGACGCACGCCTTGTCTTGCGGCCCGCCACCACACTGGTTGCGTGACTCAATCCAGAATCGCTGATCAATCTCGACTTTATTCGGGCGCGGCACTGAATGGTCGTCAGAGAGTGCCAGGAGATAAAGGCGATTGAGTTCCAGATCCATGCTCGCCAGTTGGGCGTCATGACAGATAAGCCTTTCGGCGGAGGCCTGGGGATTGGCGCAATCGAAACTGGTTTTGTACGTTGGCAAGGGCCTTGGCTTTGGTTTTGCCTTTGTGGCGGCATCACACAGGCTCGCCGTCACGCACGTGCTGACGGCGAGCACAGAGGCCAGAAGTGGCATGACCATTTTCATTTCGGCGTCACCTGAGTCTTTGCGTGAAGCCCGTATTGCAACGCCTGTGTCGAAGCGCTGCACAGTCATTCGGTCGCACGGGGTCTATCGAGTGTAAAGCAGTGCTCGAAACCTGCCACATCGTGCCAGGAGAAACGTCAGTCTTCCTCACGAATCGTCGCCACTTCATCGGCCCTGACTTTCACCATCGCTCCGGAAATGTCCTCAAACTCAAAGAACCCGTCCTTGGTTTTGGTCTTCGGCATGTCCTTGGTCAGGTATTGAGTGCCGTTCTGCAGCGTCACCACCGTTGGCGTCGAGCAACCGGCCAGCGCCAGCAGGGCCGCTGCAGCCAGGGGCAAGCCCAATGTCTTGATGTCCATGATCACCTCCCGTTCGTTTAAAGCAGCGCCATCAGCCCGAGGCTGTCACTGCATCTGTATGGCGGTTGGTGCCGCCAGGGGGCAGAAAGTTCTACTGCCCGGGGAAAATTCCGTACAGCGCCGCCATTTATCCTTTTCCGATTGCGCCACGCGGCGTGGAACTGGTATCTGTATGCATAACCAGTACCCCTCGACATGGCCCATTTTCCAGTGACCGCAAATCCCCTCGACGACCCGTTCTACTACTTGAACAACTTCATGCAAGTGCTTGATTGGCTTGAGCAGCGCTTTGCCGATGTGCTGAGCGTCGACGAACTGCGTTTCATTAATCAGTTTAAGCGGTTGCCCCGTGAATCGCAGGCACTGCTGGTCAGAATGGTCATGCGCAAGGGCGTTCATTTCAGGGTGAGCAAACTGCATTACGAGGAAATCGGCGATACCGGCAGCGCCGTCGGGCCGCTGTTAGCGCTCGGTTGGGTCGATGAGCGAATGCCGTTGACGGTCGAAGCACTGTTCGAGGTGCTGCTCAAGGGTGAAATCCTCCAGGCCTTTGGCCCGGCAATCGATCAACCCAAAGGCAAGAAAGCCGATTGGTTGCCAGCGCTGTGCGAGCAGTTTCCCCAGGTAAAAAGCTTCAACGACTGGTGCCCGACCCTGGACGAGCGCCTGTTCAGCCTGACCATCATGCAATTGTGCGATCGCCTGCGCCTGATGTTTTTCGGCAACCTGTATCAGGACTGGTCGGAGTTCGTGCTGGCGGACCTCGGTATCTACACCTACGAAAAAGTCGAATTCTGCGCCGAGTCCCGTGGCTTGCGCAGCCGCGAAGACGTGGATGCCTGCGTCCTCCTGCACGCGTACCAGCAACAATTCGAAGCCGGTGAAGCGCTGGAAGAGGTGGCCGAGCGAATCAAGGGCCTGGCGCTGGATAATCCGTGGTTGCAACGCCGGCGCGGCAAGCTGTTGTTCCAGATGGCCCAGTACTGCGAACGCATCGCGGATTTCTCCATGGCCCTGAGCCTGTACCGCGAATGCGCTTATCCGGGTGCGCGGGCGCGGATCATTCGCGTGCTGGAACGCAGCGGTCAGTTTGAGCAGGCCATGGACCTGGCCGAGCAGGCCGAACAGGCACCGGAAAGCGCAGCCGAACTCCAGCAGCTGCTGCGTGTGCTGCCACGCCTGCGGCGCAAGCTCGGCGGGCCGCCCATCAAGCGGGCAGCGCCTCGGGCAATGCAGCGTCTGGACCTGCAATTGCCCAGGACAGACCCGGCGTTATCGGTGGAGTTCTACGTTCAGGCGCATCTGGGGCAAGAGTCGGCACCGGTGCACTATGTGGAAAACAGCCTGGTCAATTCACTGTTTGGCCTGCTGTGTTGGCCAGCGATCTTCGCGCCGTTGCCGGGGGCGTTTTTTCACCCATTCCAGCGCGGGCCGGTGGATCTGCTCAGCGAAGACTTCCAGGTCCGCCGGGCCGAACTGTTTCAGGCGTGCCTGGCCGAACTTGACGACGGGCGCTACCGGCAGACCATTCGCGAACGTTATGCCGCCAAGTGGGGCGTGCAGTCGCCGTTCGTGTTCTGGAGCGTGCTCAGCGAAGAGTTGCTGGAACAAGCCCTCGATTGCCTCCCGGCCGAGCACCTCAAGCACTGGTTCAACCGCCTCTTGCTGGACATCAAGGCCAATCGCGCCGGCATGCCGGACCTGATCCAGTTCTGGCCGCAGCAAAAGACCTACCGCATGATCGAAGTCAAAGGCCCGGGCGATCGCCTGCAGGACAACCAGTTGCGCTGGCTGGAATTCTGTCACGAACACCAGATGCCCATTGCCGTGTGCCATGTGCAATGGACGGAGCAGGGCGATTGAGCTACAGCATTGCGGTGCGGGCGCTGTGCGAGTTCACCGCCAAGGTCGGCGACCTCGACCTGCGCTTCACTCCGTCACCGACCGCACAGGAAGGTATCGTCGGTCACCGTACGGTGGCCTCCCGGCGCAGCGAGGGCTACCAAAGCGAAGTCGCCCTTGAGGGCCAGTATCAGACCTTGACGGTCAAGGGCAGGGCGGATGGCTATGACCCCGGGCAAAATTGCCTGGAAGAGGTCAAGACCTACCGCGGCGACTTGAGCAAGCAACCGGCCAACCACCGTCAATTGCATTGGGCCCAGGTGAAAATCTATGGCTGGTTGATGTGCCGGAAACTGGATCTGGCTCGGATCAATCTGGCTCTGGTGTACTTCGACATCGTCAGCGAAAAGGAAACCTGCCTGGTCGAGCCTTTCGACGCCATCGAGCTGCAACAATTCTTCGAGCGGCATTGCGCGCTGTTCCTGCAATGGGCCGAACAGGAAGTCGCCCATCGTGAAGGGCGCAATCTGGCCGCCCAGGGCCTGGCCTTTCCCCATGCCGGTTTTCGACCAGGGCAGCGCCATCTGGCCGAATCGGTGTTCAAGGCCGTCAGCACCGGGCGCTGCCTGATGGCCCAGGCGCCTACGGGCATCGGCAAGACCCTGGGCACCTTGTTCCCCATGCTCAAGGCCCTGGCGCCGCAGCAACTGGACAAGGTGTTCTTCCTCACGGCGAAAACCCCGGGACGGAAACTGGCCCTGGACGCCGCGCAAGTGATTCTTTCCAGCGCCAATGCGCCCCCATTGCGGGTGCTGGAGATCATCGCCCGGGACAAGGCTTGCGAGCACCCGGACAAAGCCTGCCACGGCGAGTCCTGCCCACTGGCCCGGGGTTTCTACGATCGCCTGCCCGCCGCACGGCAGGTGGCCAGTCAACTGAGCCTGTTGAACCAGAGCGCCTTGCGCGAGGTTGCCCTGGCGCACGATGTCTGCCCGTATTACCTGAGCCAGGAAATGGCGCGTTGGGCCGACGTGGTGGTTGCCGACTACAACTATTACTTCGATTTCAGCGCGTTGCTGTTCGGCCTGGCCCAGGCCAACAACTGGAAGGTCGCTGTGCTGGTCGACGAAGCCCATAACCTGGTGGAGCGGGGCCGGCAGATGTACAGCGCCAGCCTCGATCAGGCGACCTTCAACGGCGTGCGCAAAACCGCGCCCGACGTGCTGAAAAAACCGCTGCAGCGGGTCAACCGCGAGTGGAATGCCCTGCATAACGCACAAACCGGCGCCTATCAGGCCTATGACAAGGGGCCGGAAAAGCTCCTTCAGGCACTGTCATCGTGCAGCGCCAGCATCGGTGACTACCTCAACGATCACCCTCAGGGCCTGGACAGCGCACTGCAGGGGTTTTACTTCGACATGCTGCATTTTTGCCGGGTCGGCGAACTGTTCGATGAGCAGTTCCTGTTCGACATCAGCAAGCGCGACCTCGAGCGCCAGCGCAGCCTCTCGCAACTGTGCCTGCGCAATGTGGTCCCCGCCGGGTTCATCCGCCCGCGCCTGACCGCCGCGCGCAGCACGGTGCTGTTTTCCGCGACCCTCAGCCCCCGGCACTATTACGCCGATCTGCTGGGAACACCGGCGGACACCGTGTGCATCGATGTCGAGTCGCCGTTTCACGCCGATCAACTGCAGGTGCACATCGTCGACCAGATCTCCACGCGGTTCGTACATCGCCAGGCGTCTCTGGAACCAATCGTGGACTTGATCGCCAGGCAGTTCTGCGAGCGCCCCGGCAACTACCTGGCGTTTTTCAGCAGTTTCGATTATTTGCAGCAGGTGGCGCAGTTGCTGGCCGAGAAACATCCGCACATCAGTCTGTGGTCGCAGTCCCGAGGCATGGGCGAAGCGCAGCGCCAGCAGTTTCTCGAGCAGTTCCACGCCGACGGCCAGGGCGTCGGCTTTGCGGTACTGGGTGGGGCCTTCGGTGAAGGCATCGATTTGCCCGGCGGCCGGTTGATCGGCGCGTTTATCGCCACGCTGGGGCTGGCGCAGCTCAATCCGGTGAACGAGCAACTGAAACGACGCATGGCCGCGATTTTCGGTGCCGGTCATGACTACACCTATCTTTATCCTGGTGTGCAGAAGGTGGTGCAGGCTGCTGGGCGGGTGATCCGTACGCAACAGGATCAAGGGGTGGTGATGTTGATCGACGACCGTTTTGGCGAGAGCAAGGTCAGGCAGTTGCTGCCGCGTTGGTGGGCTTTCCAAAATCCCGGTATGACCCATACTCCAGTGAAACCATGAGGCGGAGGGATCAATGAGCGAAGATCGGACCAGGGTCAGTGCCATCGAAGACGGTCGTTTTCGGCTATTGATCGATGCGGTGATCGACTATGCGATCTACATGCTTGATCCGGACGGCATCGTTACCAGCTGGAACGCCGGCGCCAGGCGTTTCAAGGGCTATGAGGAGGCGGAAATCCTCGGCCAGCATTTCTCGCGTTTCTACACCGATGACGATCGCCGTGCGGGCTTGCCCCAGCGGGCACTGGACACGGCGATTCGTGAAGGGCGTTTCGAGGGGGAAGGCTGGCGGGTGCGCAAGGACGGCACGCACTTCTGGTCCCATGTGGTCATCGATCCGATCCTCGACCCGTCGGGCACATTGCTGGGTTTCGCCAAGATCACCCGGGACCTGACCGATCGCAAAATGGCCGAGGAAGTCCTCAAGCAAAGCGAGCAGCAGTTCCGCCTGCTGGTGCAGAGCGTTACCGACTACGCGATCTACATGCTTTCCCCGGACGGACGGGTGAGCAACTGGAACCCGGGCGCCCAGCGCATCAAGGGCTATTTGCCGGAAGAGGTCATTGGCCAGCATTTTTCGATGTTCTACACCCCGGAGGATCGCGATGCCTGCGAGCCACAACGGACACTGGACATCGCCGTTCGTGAAGGACGCTTTGAAAACAAGGGCTGGAGGGTGCGCAAGGACGGTACGCGGTTCCTCGCCCATGTGATTGTCGAACCGATCCGGGGTGACACCGGTACCTTGCTCGGTTTTGCCAAGATCACCCGGGACATCACTGAAGTCACCCAGGCGCAGCAGGCGCTCGAGCAAACCCGGGAGGCCCTGTTCCAGGCGCAGAAAATGCAGGCCATCGGTCAGCTCAGCGGCGGGATCGCCCACGACTTCAACAACCTGCTGACGGTGATCCTCGGCAATCTGGAAATCGTGCGCAAACGGGGGACGGACGATCCCAAAATAACCCGCCTGATCGACAACGCCACCCAAGGCGCCTTGCGCGGGGTTTCCCTGACCCAGCGCATGCTGGCGTTTGCCCGACGTCAGGAGCTCAAGTCGGAACCGGTGCGGATACCAGCCTTGGTGGACGGCATTTCCGGGCTCTTGCGTAGCTCCCTGGGGCCTTCGGTGAACATCGAAACATGTTTTCCCGAGGATCTTGAACCGGTGATGGCGGACGTCAATCAACTGGAACTGGCCGTGCTGAACCTGGCGACCAATGCCCGTGACGCCATGCCCCACGGCGGGACCATTACCTTCAGTGCCAGGACCGAGGAAGTACTCGACAACGGCACCTCATTCCTGGCCGCGGGGCGCTATGTCTGCGTGAACATTACCGATACCGGCGAGGGCATGGATGAAGCCACGCTGGCCTCGGCTATGGACCCGTTCTTTACCACCAAGGGCGTCGGCAAAGGCACGGGCCTGGGGTTGTCGATGGTTCACGGTTTCATTGAACAACTGGGCGGACGGTTCATCCTCAAGAGCCGCAAAGACCATGGTACGACCGCCGAACTCTGGTTGCCGGTCGCCACCCGTGGTGCGGCGGTGCAACCGGTCGCCGAAGCGGTGGCCGTGTCGGTGCCTGGCCTGTGTGTACTGGTCGTGGACGATGACAGCCTGGTGTTGACCAGCACCAGCCTGCTGCTAGAGGACCTTGGGCACCGGGTCATCAGTGCGGCTTGCGGTGCCAGGGCGCTGGAACTGTTCAGCAGTGAACCGGAGATTGACCTGGTCATAACCGACATGGCCATGCCACAGATGAGTGGTGCTCAACTGGCCAAGGCCATCAGTATCTTGCGACCGAGCGTGCCGATCATCCTCGCCACCGGTTATGCCGATCGGCTGGAAGGCTTTGCCGCGCGCCTGCCACGTTTGTCGAAACCCTATACCCAACTCCACCTGGTGGAAATCATTGCCCTGGCGATGAAGTGACACGGCGGTTGTGCCGCTCATAGCGGGCCAGCATCGGCTGGGTGCTGATGCCGTGGACCAGTATGCTCAGTGCCACCACCGACAGCGTCAGGTCGGCACACAAGGTTGCCACCGAAGGCAACAGATCGTGGTTCAAGGCGTAGAAAAGGTAGTAGAAACTCCCGATGCCGCGAATCCCGAACCAGCCGATCAACCAGCGCTGGGGGCCATTGAGCAACGAACCCCAAGGCATCAGCCAGACACTCAACGGGCGAATCACGGCGAACAGCACCAACGCGACCAGCAGCGCCCGCCAGTCCCAGTGCGCGATCAGCACAATACCGAGCAAGGTCACCAGAAACACTTCCATGGCCCGTTCCACCAGGCTGCCGAACGACAGCATGTCGCCCATCATGATCCCGGCGGCGACTTGCGTGTCTTGCAGGTGCTCCACATTGCCGAGCACGGCCGCCTCGGGTTCGACATGTTGATGACCGACCACCGCTTGAACCAGATGTTCGGCCGGTGTATGGGCACCGCCGCTGGTCTTGACCTCGGCCTGACGCAAGCCCAGGCCGGCGGCAAACACCGAGAGAAACCCGTAACCGTCGATGGTTTCGGCTGCGACATACGCCAGTGCGATCAAGGCCAGGGCCAGGTAGTCATTGGGGGAGAACGTGCTGTCGTCATTCTTGATGCGCATGACCAATGTCAGGTGACCAATGCCGCGTCCCATCCAGAAGCCGGTCAGCAGGCCGGCGGGTACGGCCCAAAGCAGCCGCTTGAGCGCCCAGTCATCGAGCCAGGCACCCGTGTTGTCGTTTTGTTGCAGAAATAGCAAGCCGAGGATGACAAAGGGGAATGCAATTCCGTCGTTGAGACCGGCTTCACCCGTCAGTCCGAACCTGACCGGATCATAATCCCTGGCATCGTTGACCTGTATCAGGGAGGCCAGGACCGGGTCGGTCGGCGCCAGAATCGATGCAATCAGCAGCGACACTCCCCAAGGCAAGCCAAATCCGAAACTCAGCAGCACGCTCACACCGGCAATGCTCAGAACCATCACCGGTCCCGCCAGGGTAAATGCCACCCGCCATCGGCGATCGCGCAGGGACAGCCGCAACTTCAGTCCGCAGACAAACAGTGAAAAAAGCACCGCCACCTCGCTCAGATGCTCCATCCAGAAGGCTGCGTCCTTGATGTCCAGCCTGAGCAATCCAAGCCCTGCCGGCCCGATGGCCACACCCAGCGCCAGACACACCGCCGAGGTGGTCACGGGCAACCAGCGCAGGTATGACGATGTGAGCGCCAGTGTCAACAACACGGCCCCCAGCACCGCGACCCAGGCAGTGAAATTCATCAACCGACAGGCGCGCGCAGGTACTCGGGGGTGAGCACGTTGGACCACATCAGGACCATCGTTACCAGAATAGTCACCAGCACCAATAAACCGACAGCCCAGACGCAAGCGGCGTTGAGCAAGCCCTGTTCCTTACGCTCATGCATGAAGGTCGGCAACCCGATGAACAACAGGAACGTCGAATAAACCGAAGCCGCCGCCAGTACGATGATCGCCAGCCAACGACTGGGGTACAGGCCCGCGATTGCGGCGATGAAAAAAGGCGTTGCGGTGTAAGCCGTGAAACCAATGCACTGGTTGATTGTTGGCCTGGCCTCGAAAGAGCGGGACATCCAACGGATAAACAAACCCATCACCGCGATACCGACAATGATGGTCAGGTACAGCAACACACTCAGTTGCAGTGCGCTGTGGGGGGTGAGCAGTACCGTTTCGTTTTCCGCCAGGCTCCAGCCGACATAGGTCGTACCGACGAACAGACACACGGCGGGAATCAGGGCCAGTAACAGTAAGTGCGCGAGGTAATGCCGCGGATGGGCTTCCTCTTCCTTGCGGATATCCGTCCAGGCGAAGTTCGGTTGAGTGAACAGTTTGACGATAGGTGCGGACATGACGACCTCCAGGTATCAGGACCTATACGGTGTGGAGCGCTGGAAGTC
This sequence comes from Pseudomonas sp. IT-P258, assembly GCF_949767825.1. Lineage (NCBI taxonomy): Bacteria > Pseudomonadati > Pseudomonadota > Gammaproteobacteria > Pseudomonadales > Pseudomonadaceae > Pseudomonas > Pseudomonas sp. IT-P258. The sequence continues at coordinate 359,473 of NZ_CATKPU010000054.1, forward strand.
GTCGCGGGTTCAACTTTTCGGCGGCGTCACAGTATCGGTTTACCGCCGGTAGCGCCGTAACGCTGGCCCGTGATGTAACTGGCTTCATCCGAGGCCAGCAGCACGTAGATCGGCGCGACTTCCACGGGTTGGCCTGGGCGGCCGAGTGAGGTGTTGGCGCCGAAGTTTTCTATCGTTTCATCGGTCATCGTCGAGACGATCAGTGGCGTCCAGATCGGTCCCGGTGCGACGCAGTTGACCCGGATATTCCTCGCAGCCAGCAACTGGCCGAGACCGGCGCTGAAGTTGGCGATTGCGCCCTTGGTGGTGGCATAGGCCAGCAGGGTCGGATTGGGCAAGTCGGAATTGACGGAGCTTGTGTTGATGATCGAACCGCCAGGTCCCATGTGTTTCAGGGCCGCCTGGCAAATCCTGAAGATCGCGGTAATGTTGACGTCGAAGGTCATCACCCATTCGTCGTCCGGAATGTCTTCGAGGCTGTCGTGGGTCATCTGGTATGCGGCGTTATTGACCAGCACGTCAATGCGACCGAAGCGCTCGGCGGTTTTTTCCACCAGGGCCCGGCAGTGGGCCTTTTGCGCCAAGTCCCCCGGCAGCAGCAGGCACTGGCGACCCGCTTGCTCGATCCAGTTTGCGGTTTGCCTGGCGTCCTCATGTTCATTGAGGTAAGCGAGCGCCACATCGGCGCCTTCGCGGGCAAAGGCAATGGCGACCGCACGGCCGATGCCACTGTCGCCACCGGTGATCAGGGCGGCTTTGCCAACCAGGCGATCGGACCCCTTATAGGAATGCTCGCCACAATCGGGAACGGGATCCATTTTGTGCTGAGCGCCAGGGACCGCTTGATGCTGCTTGGGGAAGGGTGGCTTGGGATAGTCGTTCATCATCGATCTCCGTTCTCGAGGCTAAGGCGTCAGAGGGTTGACCCTGAGGTTTTGGCTTGAGTTCGGTTGGATTTTTGATGTCCCGGCCACTGTAGGAGCGAGCCTGCTCCCACAGGGATCCTGGTTGTTGTCTAAAGGCGGGTCAGGCCTTGAGATGGCGCAAGCTGCGCTCCATCCGCGATATGCCTTCTTCCAGCAACGACCGTGGGCAGCCGAAGTTCAGGCGTACGAACTGCTTGCAGTCGTCGCCGAAGTCCAGGCCGGCGCTCAAACCGACCTTGGCCTGTTCGAGGAAGAACTGCTGCGGGTCGTCCAGCCCCAGTGCCGTGCAGTCGAGCCATGCCAGGTAGGTGCTTTGCGGCAGGTTCATGGTGATGCCCGGCAGGCGGGTGCGCACGGCCTCGGCGAGAAAATCGCGGTTGCCTTGCAGGTAGACCTTCAGCTCGGCCAGCCATGGCGCGGCTTCGCTGTAGGCGACGCGGGTGGCTTCCATGCCCAGCGGATTGACGCTGTCGACCATGCCGCAACGGGCGTGGTTGACCTTCTCGCGCAGGTGGCGGTCCTGGATGATCATGAACGAGGTCTTCAGGCCGGCGATGTTGTAGGCCTTGCTCGCCGACATCAGCGTGATGGTGCGCTGGGCGACTTGCGGGCTCAGGGTCGCCATCGGAATGTGCTGGCGGCCGTCGAAGCACAACTCGGCGTGGATCTCATCGGAAATGATCCAGGCACCGTGCTCAAGGCAAATGTCGGCAATGGCTTGCAGTTCTGCGCGGGGGAAGGCCTTGCCCAGCGGGTTGTGCGGGTTGCTCAGCAGCAGCGCGCCACCGCCTTGCAGCGACTGGCTCAGGGTGTCCAGCGGCGTGGTGTAGGTGCCGTCGGCTTGCGCATCGAAATTCAGTTCGACCTTGTTCAGGCCCCAATGCCCGGGCGCATGGCGCAGCGGAGGGTAGTTCGGCACCTGCACCACGACATTCTGTGGCGCCTGCACCAGTGCCTTGAGCGCCATGTTGAAACCGGACTCGACGCCCGGCAGGAAAATCAGCTCCTGGGGCTCGACGCGCCAGGCGTATTTGTTCCAGAGGTCGGCGACGATCGCCTCGCGCAGGTCATCCTGGGCCACGCTGTAGCCGACCATCGGGTGCTCCAGTCGCTTTTGCAGGGCCTGGATGATCACCGGCGGTGCGGCGAAGTCCATGTCGGCGACCCACATCGGCAACACGTCGGCCGGGTAGCGGCTCCACTTGGTACTGCCGGTGTGGTGGCGGTCGAACACCTGATCAAAATCGAAAGTCATGCGTAGTCTCATGAAAGCTGGGTTGGAATGCTGACCATGATAAACGCCAAGCCCTGTGGGAGCGAGCTTGCTCCCACAGGTTGTGTGCCTTGGCTCGCATCGGGGAATCGCCCGACGGTCGGCTGTCATGGTGATTTCGACAGCATTGACTAAAGTTCAAGTGTCGGCAGCCAGGCTGCCGCGACCGTGGTTGTTCAAAAAGGCCCGGCCATGTACCGGGTTCCACCTGATCAGGAGTGCACGATGGATCTCAGCCGTCGTCAGTTCTTCAAGGTCGCCGGTATCGGCCTTGCAGGCTCTAGCCTGGGCGCGTTGGGCATGGCCCCGACGGTTGCCTTTGCCGAACAGGTGCGTCACTTCAAGCTCGCCCACACCCATGAAACCCGCAACACCTGTCCGTATTGCTCGGTCGGTTGCGGCTTGATCATGTACAGCCAGGGCGATGCGGCGAAGAATGTCGCGCAAAACATCATCCACATCGAAGGTGACGCCGACCACCCGGTCAACCGCGGCACCCTGTGCCCCAAAGGCGCGGGCCTGCTGGACTTCATTCACAGCCCCGGTCGCCTGCAATACCCGCAGGTGCGCAAACCCGGCAGCACCGAATGGACCCGCATCTCCTGGGATGAAGCCCTCGATCGCATCGCCGACCTGATGAAGGCCGACCGCGACGCCAACTTCATCGAGAAGAACGCCCAGGGCCAAACGGTGAACCGCTGGCTGACCACCGGTTTCCTCGCGGCATCGGCGGCGTCCAACGAAGCCGGCTACATCACCCACAAAGTGGTGCGCAGTCTCGGCATGCTGGGGTTCGATAACCAGGCGCGTGTCTGACACGGCCCGACGGTGGCAAGTCTTGCCCCGACGTACGGCCGTGGTGCCATGACCAATACCTGGACCGATATCGCCAATGCGAACCTGGTCCTGGTGATGGGCGGCAACGCAGCAGAAGCGCATCCGTGCGGCTTCAAATGGGTGACCGAAGCCAAGGCGCACAACAAGGCGCGGCTGATCGTGGTCGACCCGCGTTTTACCCGGACCGCCTCGGTGGCCGACTATTACGCGCCGATCCGCACCGGCACCGACATTGCCTTCATGGGCGGGCTGATCAATTACCTGCTGACCGAGGACAAGATCCAGCACGAGTACGTGCGCAACTACACCGACGTGTCGTTCATCGTCAAAGCCGGCTATGGCTTCGAGGACGGGATTTTCAGCGGCTACGACGCGGCCAAGCGTCTCTACACCGACAAGTCCGGCTGGGGCTATGAACTTGGTGAAGACGGTTTTGCCAAGGTCGACCCGACCCTGCAGGACCCACGTTGCGTCTATCAATTGATGAAGCAGCATTACAGCCGCTACACCAGGGAGCTGGCGAGCCAGATCTGCGGCATGCCGGTCGACGCCATGCAGAAAATCTGGGAGGAGATCGCCACCTGCTCGACGCCGGGCAAGACCATGACCATCCTCTATGCCCTGGGCTGGACCCAGCACTCGACTGGCGCGCAGATGATTCGCAGCGCGGCGATGGTGCAACTGCTGCTGGGCAACGTCGGTATGCCGGGCGGCGGCGTGAATGCCTTGCGCGGGCATTCCAACATCCAGGGGCTGACGGACTTGGGCTTGTTGTCCAACTCATTGCCGGGCTACCTCACGCTGCCCGGCGATGCCGATCAGGATTACAACGCCTACATCGTCAAACGCACGCAAAAACCGTTGCGCCCGGGGCAACTGTCCTACTGGCAGAACTACGGCAAATTCCACGTCAGCCTGATGAAAGCCTGGTACGGCGCCAACGCCACGGCCGAGAACAACTGGGCCTACGACTACCTGCCGAAACTGGATATTCCCCAGTACGACATCCTCAAGGTGTTCGACCTGATGGGCCAGGGCAAGGTCAACGGCTACATGTGCCAGGGCTTCAATCCCATTGCCGCATTACCCGACAAGAACCGGGTGATGGTGGCATTGGCGAAGTTGAAGTGGCTGGTGGTGATGGATCCGCTGGCCACCGAGACCTCGGAGTTCTGGCATAAGGTCGGGCCGTACAATGACGTGAACAGCGCCGACATCCAGACCGAAGTCATTCGCCTGCCCACCACCTGTTTTGCCGAAGAGGACGGTTCGCTGGTCAACAGCAGCCGCTGGTTGCAATGGCACTGGAAGGGCGCGGATGGCCCCGGCGAAGCGCGCACCGACATCCGCATCATGAGCGAGCTGTTCCTGCGCCTGCGCCAGCGCTACCAGGCCAATGGCGGCAAATACCCCGATCCGATGCTCAAGTTGTCGTGGCCGTACAAGATCCCCGAGGAACCTTCGCCGGAAGAGCTGGCCAAGGAAATCAACGGCTCCGCCACTGCTGACTTCACCGACGCCACGGGCGCGGCGATCAAGGCCAATGCGCAACTGGCCGGGTTTGGCCAGCTCAAGGATGACGGCAGCACGGCGTCCGGCTGCTGGATTTTCTGTGGCAGCTGGACCGAACTGGGCAACCAGATGGCCCGCCGCGACAACAACGACCCATACGGCATGCACCAGCATCAAGGTTGGGCCTGGGCCTGGCCGGCCAACCGGCGGATTCTCTACAACCGCGCCTCGGCGGACCTGCAAGGCAAACCGTGGGATCCGAAAAAACGCCTGGTGTGGTGGAACGGCAAAACCTGGGGCGGCACCGATGTGCCGGACTACAAGGCCGACGTGCCGCCGGAAGCGGGGATGAATCCGTTCATCATGAACCCCGAGGGCGTGGCGCGATTCTTCGCCGTCGACAAGATGAACGAAGGCCCGTTCCCCGAACACTACGAGCCATTCGAGACGCCGATCGGCATCAACCCGCTGCACCCGCAAAACAAGAAAGCCACCAGCAACCCGGCGGCACGGATCTTCGATTCGGTGTGGGATTCCCTCGGCGTGGCCAAGGATTACCCGTACGCCGCCACCAGTTACCGGCTGACCGAGCATTTCCACTTCTGGAGCAAGCATTGCAAGCTCAACGCGATTACCCAACCGGAGCAATTCGTCGAGATCGGTGAAGTGCTGGCCAAGGAAAAAGGCATCGTCGCCGGCGACCGGGTGCGGGTCAGCAGCAAGCGCGGTTTCATCGAAGCGGTGGCGGTGGTGACCAAGCGGATTCGTCCGCTGCAGGTCAACAACCAGGTGGTGCACCAGATCGGCATTCCGTTGCACTGGGGCTTCACCGGCCTCACGCGCCACGGCTACCTGACCAACACCCTGGTGCCGTTCCTCGGCGATGGCAACACCCAGACCCCGGAATCCAAATCATTCCTGGTCAACGTGGAGAAAGTCTAAATGGCCAGCCAAGACATCATCGCCCGTTCGGCCACCACCACAGTCCCGCCTTCGGTGCGCAACCAGGAGGAAGTCGCCAAGCTGATCGACACCACCAAATGCATCGGCTGCAAGGCCTGCCAGGTCGCCTGTTCGGAATGGAACGAACTGCGTGACGAAGTCGGTCACAACCATGGCACCTACGACAACCCGCAGGACCTCACCGCCGAAACCTGGACGTTGATGCGCTTCACCGAGCACGAGACCGACGCCGGTAACCTGGAATGGTTGATCCGCAAGGATGGCTGCATGCACTGCGCCGAACCCGGTTGCCTGGCGGCATGCCCCAGCCCGGGGGCGATCATCAAGCACGCCAATGGCATCGTCGATTTCGATCAGGATCATTGCATCGGTTGCGGCTATTGCATCACCGGGTGTCCGTTCAACATTCCACGGATCTCGCAAAAGGATCACAAGGCCTACAAATGCACCTTGTGCTCGGACCGGGTCGCGGTAGGGCTGGAACCGGCCTGCGTGAAAACCTGCCCGACCGGCGCCATCGTGTTCGGTACCAAGGACGACATGAAGGAACATGCGGCCGAGCGTATCGTCGACCTCAAGAGCCGGGGCTTTGAAAACGCCGGCCTGTACGACCCCGAAGGCGTCGGCGGTACCCACGTGATGTACGTGTTGCACCACGCCGATACGCCAAGGCTGTACGCCGGCTTGCCCGATCACCCGGCGATCAGTCCGTTGGTGGGGCTGTGGAAAGGCATCAGCAAACCCCTGGCGCTGCTGGCCATGGGCGCAGCGGTGGTGGCCGGGTTCTTCCACTACGTGCGTGTCGGCCCGCAGATCGTCGAAGAGGATGAACATCCGCAGCCGCCGGACACCGCCGTGCATGAAGTCGACCCGTCGGTGCACACCTTCGATCCCCGTGGGGAGGGCAGGCCATGAGCAACAAGACGATCCTGCGCTACACCAGCAACCAGCGCACCAATCACTGGCTGGTGGCGATTCTGTTCCTCATGGCCGGGCTGTCCGGGCTGGCGCTGTTCCACCCGGCGCTGTTCTGGCTGAGCAACCTGTTCGGCGGCGGGCCATGGACACGTATCCTGCACCCGTTCATGGGCATACTGATGTTCGTGCTGTTCCTCGCACTGGTGTTGCGCTTCTGGCGCGCCAACTACTTCATCGCCAATGATCGCCTATGGCTAAGGCGCATCGACCGGGTGATGAAAAATGAGGAGGAGGGCGTCCCGCCCATCGGCAAATACAACCCCGGGCAGAAGCTGCTGTTCTGGACTTTACTGCTGTGCATGCTGGTGCTGTTGTTCAGCGGGCTGGTGATCTGGCGTGCGTACTTCAGCGAGTATTTCGGCATCACCGCGATACGCTGGGCGATGTTGCTGCATGCGCTGGCCGGTTTTGTGCTGATCCTGAGCATCATCGTGCACATCTATGCTGGCATCTGGATCAAGGGCTCGGTCAGCGCCATGTTGCACGGCAGGGTCAGCCGCGACTGGGCCAGGAAACACCACGAACTCTGGTATCGCCAAGTGACTCAAGATGAGACCCGCGACGAAGCGCCCGAGCGACCGATCACTAAAAAGGGCTGACCTTTGCCAACCATCCTGGAACCTGGAGAAATCGAAGCGGCGGCCAGTTCGCCGCCGTTTCTGTACATGCCACCGCCCAACCTGTTCAACCTGCGTGCCCAGCGCCTGGAAATGCTGGCCAAAGGGCACCCGCTGGCCGACTACCTGCGCCTGATCGCCGGGTTGTGCCGGGTGCAGCAACAGGTACTGGACGACCCGCCCTCAAGCGAACCCCTCGACCGACAACGCATCGAGTTGTGCCAGCAACATGGCTTGCCGCCGTTCGCGGCCGATAGCCTGGCGCGCGAAGACGATTGGCAGCTTTACCTCGATGCCTTGTTGCAGCGCTATAACGCACCGCCACAATCCGCGGTGGCCGATGCCGTGGACAGCTTGCGCCTGGCCGGTGCCGGGCAGCGTCGTGCCTGGGCGGTGGCACTGGTCAGCGGCCAGTATTCGCTGGTGCCGGCCGCGCTGGTGCCGTTTCTCGGTGCGGCGCTGCAAACGGCCTGGAGCCACTGGCTGTTGAGTACGCCAAACCTCTCGCTGACCGCCGGCGACAGCCTCAGCCAGTGCCCGGCCTGTGGCTCGCCGGCCATGGCCGGGGTCATCCGCCATCGCGGCAAGCACAACGGTTTGCGTTACCTGGTCTGTTCGCTGTGCGCCTGCGAGTGGCATGTGGTGCGGGTCAAGTGCGTGTATTGCGAGCAGAGCAAGGGCCTGGAATACCTCAGCCTTGAAGATGATCGCCATGCCGCCAACCAGGCGCCGTTGCGCGCCGAAGTCTGCCCTGGTTGCAACAGCTATCTGAAGTTGCTTTATCTGGAGAACGATGCGCACGCCGAAGCGTTGTCGGCCGACCTGTCCAGCCTGATGCTCGACATGCGCCTGGCCCAGGACGGTTATCAGCGTCTGGCACCCAATCTGTTGCTGGCGCCGGGAGACGAGTAACCGCAGCGTCTACACTCTGGCGCGAGGGTCATTCGTTATCAGGAGCGCCAGATGTCTGCACGCAGTGCCAGCCAACCCCTGCGTCTACCTTCCATCGACAGTCTGTTGCGCCACCCGGCGTGCCAGCCGTTGGCCGAGCGCTATGGGCGCGAGGCCTTGCTGACCACCTTGCGGTTATTGCTGGATGAATTGCGCGAAGGGGTACGACAGGGTTTGCTCGAAGCTGTTGAAGTCAGCCCTGATGTACTGGCGGGCAGGGTCGGCGAGCGACTGGCAACCCAGCATCGCAGCCATGTGCGCCGGGTGTTCAACCTCACCGGTACGGTCTTGCACACCAACCTCGGCCGGGCGCTGTTGCCAGAGGAGGCGATTGAAGCGGTGCAAATGGCCGCGCGCTATCCGCTCAACCTCGAGTTCGACCTGCATAGCGGCAAGCGCGGAGACCGCGACGACCTGATCGAAAATTTGATTCGCGAGCTGACCGGCGCCGAAGCAGTGACCGTGGTCAACAACAATGCCGCGGCGGTGCTCCTGACCCTCAACAGCCTGGGCGCGCGCAAGGAAGGGATTATCTCCCGGGGCGAACTGATTGAAATCGGCGGCGCCTTCCGCATCCCCGATATCATGGCCCGCGCCGGAGTGAAGCTGATTGAGGTCGGCACCACCAATCGCACCCATGCCCGCGACTACGAGGCTGCCATCGGCCCGCGCAGCGGCTTGATCATGCGCGTGCATGCGAGCAACTACAGCATTCAAGGGTTCACCACCAGCGTGCCGACTGCCGAACTGGCGCAACTGGCCCATCTGCACGGTTTGCCTCTGCTTGAAGACCTCGGCAGCGGCAGTCTGCTGGACTTGTCCCGCTGGGGCTTGCCGCCGGAGCCGACAGTGCGCCAGGCCCTGCTCGATGGCGCGGACATCGTCACCTTCAGTGGCGACAAACTGCTCGGCGGGCCACAGGCCGGGGTGATTGTCGGCCGCAAGGAACTGATCGCCAGGATCAAGAAAAATCCCCTCAAGCGGGCGCTGCGCGTCGACAAGATGACCCTGGCCGCCCTGGAAGCGGTGCTGGGTTTGTACCGCAATCCGGACCGGTTGGCCGAGCGTTTGCCGAGCCTGCGCCTGCTGACTCGGCCACAGGCCGATATCCTCGCCCAGGCCGAGCGTTTGCGACCGTGGCTGGCCCAGGTGCTGGGTGACGGCTGGAGCGTCAGTGCCATGCCGGCGCTGGGTATGATCGGCAGCGGCAGCCAACCGGTGGCGCGGCTGGCCAGCGCCGCGCTGTGTCTGCGCCCGCTGACCTCCAAGCGCTTGCGCGGGCGTTCGCTGTTGACGCTGGAAGAGGCCTTTCGCGCCTTGCCGATTGCGGTCCTGGGGCGCATCGACGATGACGCCCTGTGGCTGGACCTGCGGCAACTGGACGACGAACCGGCATGGCTGGCGCAGCTCGATCAATTACAGGTGGAGGGCCGGGCAGGGTGATTGTCGGCACCGCAGGGCACATCGACCATGGCAAGACGGCGCTGCTCCAGGCGTTGACCGGTCAGGCGGGTGACCGTCGCCGCGAAGAGCGCGAGCGCGGCATGACCATCGACCTCGGCTACCTGTATGCCGCGCTGGAGACGGATGCGCCGCTGACCGGTTTCATCGACGTTCCGGGCCATGAGCGCTTCACCCACAACATGCTGGCCGGGGCGCAGGGCATCGATCTGGTGTTGCTGGTGGTGGCCGCCGATGACGGGGTGATGCCGCAGACCCGCGAGCACCTGGCGATTGTCCAGCTATTGGGTATCCCTCGGGCACTGGTGGCGATCAGCAAGTGCGACCGGGTCGACAGCGCCCGGGTACAGGAGGTGCGCGATCAGGTCCGCACCTTGTTGGCGCCCGGGCCGTATGCCGATGCACCGCTGATTGCGCTGTCGAGCCTGACGGGCGAGGGCATCGAAACCCTGCGCCAACAATTGCTGCAAGCCCAGCGCGGAGTGCAGCAGCGCAGCACCGAAGGTGGTTTTCGCCTGGCGATCGACCGGGCCTTCAGCGTGGCCGGGGCCGGTATCGTGGTCACCGGCACGGCGCTGTCCGGTCAGGTCGCGGTGGGCGATACCCTGCTGTTGGGGCCACAAGGCAAACCGGTGCGCGTTCGCGGCCTGCACGCGCAAAACCAGGCCGCCGGCCACGCCTTGGCCGGCCAGCGCGTGGCGTTGAACCTGAGTGCCGAACGGCTGGCCCTGGAGCATATCCATCGCGGCCATTGGTTACTCGCCGAAGCCCTGTATGCGCCCACCCAGCGCCTGGACATCGACATGCAGTTGCTAGCCACCGAACCCCGCGCCTTCGAGCACTTTCAACCGGTGCACGTACACCTCGGCACCCTGGACGTCACCGGTCGAGTCGCCTTGCTCGAAGGCGCCAGCCTGGCACCGGGTGAGCGGATGCTGGCGCAACTGCTGCTCAATACACCGGTGCATGCGGTGAAAGGCGATCCGCTGATCCTGCGCGACCAGAGTGCCCAACGCACCCTTGGCGGCGGCCGGGTGCTCGACCCGTTTGCTCCCACTCGGCAACGCCGCAGCCCCGAACGATTGGCGCAGCTGCATGCATTGGTGAACAGCGCAACGCTGGAGGATGTTTTGCCGGCATTGCTGGCCAATAGCGACACAGGGCTCGATCCACAGCGCCTGGCGCGACAGTTCAACCGACCGCGCAGCAGTTGGGTGTTGCCCGCTGACGTGCGCCTGATCGATACCCGCCAAGGCCCATTGCTGTTCAGTGCCAGCCGTTGGGAAGCCTTGAAATCGCCTTTAGTGGAGCAACTCGCGCGTTTCCATGAACTCGAACCGGACCAGATGGGCCCGGATCGGGACCGCCTGCGCCGATTCACCGGCAGTACTTTGGAACGCCCAACGTTTATCAGCCTGCTCGACGAGTTGTTGGCCAGCGGCGACATCGCCAGCAGCGGACCGTGGTTGCACCTGCCCGGGCATCAGGTGCGCTTGAGCGAAGAGGACGAAGCCCTGTGGCTAGAATTGCAGCCGCTTTTCGAACAGGCCGGATTCGACCCGCCCTGGGTGCGTAACCTGGGGCATGACGAAGCGACCGTCCGCGCATTGCTACGCAAGATGGCGCGTCTGGGCTTGATGCACCAGGTGGTGCGCGATCTGTTTTACCCCGACAACATGATTCGCCGATTGACGGCTATGCTGTTGCAGCTGGCGGACGCCAACCCGGTGATCCAGGTGGCGGCATTTCGGGATGCGGTGGGTCTGGGGCGCAAGCGCAGCATTCAGATACTGGAGTACTTTGACCGTATCGGTCTGACACGACGCTTGGGTGATCGCCGGCAGATTCGCCTGGACAGTGCGTTGGCCCAGCACATAGAGCACTGATTCAAAGACATGATTTCAAGGAAGGCAATCGCGCCCGGTGGCGCGGCCGGGCTTCAAACCCGGTTGGGGACGGCATCCGTTCCCGGGCAGGTTCGACTCCGGCTGCCTTCCGCCACTTCCCGGTCAGAACGGCCCGAAGTCCAACGGGTACTGGATGACCACTATGCATTGAAAGGAATTTAAGGGCTGTGGATGGCAACTCTGCGTATAGAGTTGATCGCCGTTCTGGATTCCAGTCTTATTTATCTTCGTGATGGTTGTTACAGTTGCGCGGGTGTCAGGAGGAATGATGACTGCAAGTAGTTTTCAAAACGAAGTGCCCAAGGCTCGAGTTAATATCAAGCTCGATTTGCACACGGGTGGCGCACAGAAAAAAGTCGAATTGCCGCTTAAGTTGATGGTGATGGGCGACTACAGCAACGGTAAGGAACAGCGCCCGCTGTCCGCAAGAAACAAAATGAACATTGACAAGAATAATTTCGACAGTGTTTTGTCCGAGTATTCACCAAGCCTGAAGCTGGCGGTGGAAAACACACTGGTCAATGACCACTGCGACACCTCTGTGGAATTGAGTTTCCGGGCCATGAAAGACTTTGAACCGGAACAGGTGGCGCGGCAGATTCCGCAGTTGCGCGCACTGTTGGCCATGCGCAACCTGCTGCGCGATCTCAAGTCGAACCTGCTGGACAACGCGACCTTTCGGCACGAACTGGAGCGCATCCTCAAGGATGATGCGCTGAGTGACGAACTGCGTGCCGAACTGGCTGCCCTGGCTCCAAAAGAAGTTCGTTAATTTCCCTTCGGTTCGCTTCACAGGAAAACTCTAAATGTCCGTTGAACATTCTTCCGCGCAATCGCGTGGCGATACAGTGTTGTCTGAAGAAAGCCAGGGTATATATAGCGCTTTGTTCAGTAAGATCAATCTGAATCCAGTAGAGGAGTTGGCCGGTTTCGACTCCTTTCAGGACAATGAAGCATTGTCCGAGGCCTCTGCCGATGAGCGCGTGACCGCTGCCGTCAGCGTTTTCCTGAACTTGCTCAAGCAGTCTTCACATAAAGTCGAGCGTCTGGACAAGGCGCTGCTCGATGAGCACATTGCATCGTTGGACGAGCAGATCAGTCGCCAGCTCGATGCCGTCATGCACCATCCCGACTTCCAGCGCGTCGAGTCGACCTGGCGCGGCGTGAAATCGCTGATCGACCAAACCGATTTCCGCCGCAACGTTCGCATCGAGTTGCTGGATATCAGCAAGGACCATTTGGTCCAGGACTTCGAAGACGCACCGGAAATCGCCCAGAGCGGGTTGTATTTCCATAGCTACATCCAGGAATACGACACGCCGGGTGGCGAACCTATCGCTGCAGCCATTTCCAATTACGAATTCGACCGCAGCCCTCAGGATGTTGCCTTGTTGCGCAATGTTTCCAAGGTGGCGGCCGCAGCACACATGCCGTTCATAGGTTCTGTGGGACCTGCTTTTTTCGGCAAGGAATCGATGGAAGAAGTCGCTGCGATCAAGGACATCGGCAACTACTTTGACCGCGCCGAATACATCAAGTGGAAAGCCTTTCGCGACAGTGACGATGCCCGCTACATCGGCCTGACCATGCCGCGGGTGCTCGGTCGCTTGCCCTACGGTCCTGACACCATTGCGGTGCGCAGCTTCAACTACATCGAAAGCGTCAAGGGGCCGGACCACGACAAGTACCTGTGGACCAATGCCTCGTTCGCGTTTGCCGCGAACATGGTCAAGAGCTTCATCAGCAACGGCTGGTGTGTGCAGATCCGCGGCCCACAGTCGGGTGGCGCGGTCACCGGCCTGCCGATTCATCTGTACGACCTGGGCACCGGCAATCAGGTGAAAATCCCCTCGGAGGTGATGATTCCCGAGACGCGTGAATTTGAATTCGCCAACCTCGGTTTCATTCCTTTGTCGTACTACAAGAATCGCGACTACGCGTGTTTCTTCTCAGCCAACTCCAGCCAGAAACCCGCCCTGTACGACACCGCCGACGCGACTGCCAACAGCCGTATCAACTCGCGCTTGCCGTACATTTTCCTCCTGTCGCGCATCGCTCACTACTTGAAAATGATCCAGCGCGAGAACATCGGAACCACCAAGGATCGTCGCTTGCTGGAGCTTGAGCTCAACAAGTGGATCGGTGGGCTGGTCACCGAAATGACCGACCCCGGCGACGATTTGCAGGCTTCGCACCCGCTGCGTGAGGCGAAGGTGACGGTGGAAGACATCGAGGACAACCCCGGCTTCTTCCGCGTCAAGTTGTACGCCGTGCCGCACTTTCAGGTGGAAGGCATGGACGTCAACCTGTCACTGGTTTCGCAGATGCCCAAGGCCAAAAACTGAGCCTGTTCAAACCCGGGCCATTTCGTAGGAAACGACTGTCATGAAGATCGACCGCCCCCTGTGGGCCGCGGGGGCGTTGCTGTCTCCGCAGCAATTCCAGCAGCAGGCGCGCTGGGAAGCCTGGACCAATGAGTGCCTTGCGCACCTGTCGTTGGTACATCCCTGGGGTGTACAAGCAATGGACGTTGATCTGCAGGCACTGCGCCTGGGCAAGTTAAAACTGACCCGGCTGCACTTGCGCATGGCCGACGGTACCCTGGTCGATACCGATCATGTCGATCGCCTGCCTCCTGCACTGGAGTTGGCTCGGCAGCTGCCTGATGACAGTCAGAGCGTCACGCTGTTGCTGGCCTTGCCGCTGGAACAGGGCAATGGCAACAACTGTCTGTTCGACGGGGGCAGGGCCGATCGACCAATGCGCTATCGTCAGGCTTGGCGCAAGGTTCAAGACGTGTTTGGCGATGAGGTGCAATCGATCGGGGTGCTGGAGCATGCCTTGAGCTTGCGCCTGGTCAACGATGACAACGCCGATTACCTGACTTGCCCGATTGCCCGTCTGATTCGCGACGGGCAGGGGGCCTGGATGCTCGACCCGGGCTACGTACCGCCGCTTCTCAGCTTTGCTGCTCACCCGGGTTTGCTTACCCAACTGGACAATCTGTTGACCCAGTTGGCCGCCAAGCGTCAACGGCTCATGGGCATGCGGCGCGAGAGTAATCAGCGCATGGCGGACTTTGCGGTGGCCGATGTGTCGTTGTTCTGGCTGCTAAATGCCTTGAACAGCTATCAACCCGTGTTGGCTGACCTCAAGGCGCATCCGGGGCGCCATCCCGAACAGGTCTATCTGGAACTGGCCAGGCTGGCTGGAAGCCTGCTGACCTTTTCGCTGGAACATGACATCGAGCTGATTCCTGCCTATCGGCACGAACACCTGGAAACCGTCTTCCCGCCGTTGATGAGCATGATTTCCACCTTGCTGGAAGCCAGCCTTCCGTCCCGGGTCATCGCCCTGGAGTTGCAGGAAACGGGCGCCAACCGCTGGCAAGTCAGTCTCAACGACGCTCGTTTGTGTGAGCCTGGCGGCGCGGACTTCTATCTGTCCGTGCGTTGTCGCCTGCCGGCCGCGCAGTTGCAGAGCCAGTTTCCTCGACTGTGCAAGATCGGTACGCCGGATGAGGTGGATCAATTGATCAATGCTGCACTGGACGGCGTGCCCATGCAGGCGCTCAGCCATGTGCCGGCCGCGATTCCGTTGCGCCTGGAAAATCAATACTTCGCCCTTGATCTCAATCATGCCAAGGGGCTGGCGATGCTGGCCGCGGGGGTCTGCGCATTGTATGTGCCGAGCACATTGGTCGAGGTCAGGCTTGAACTGTTTGCGGTGTTGCGCACATGAACGGAAAAACCGAAAAGCAAACCCGCTCGCCCGTGAACATCGACGTCCTGTTGCAGGACAGCTACCTGCTGGT
Organism: Pseudomonas sp. IT-P258; assembly: GCF_949767825.1. Lineage (NCBI taxonomy): Bacteria > Pseudomonadati > Pseudomonadota > Gammaproteobacteria > Pseudomonadales > Pseudomonadaceae > Pseudomonas > Pseudomonas sp. IT-P258. The sequence goes on from NZ_CATKPU010000054.1 coordinate 374,712, forward strand.
GGTTGAACTGCGCCAGGCTGGATCAGCAAAAAACAGCCAGGGGCTGTGGTCACGTTGTGCCGACCAGATCGAATACGTTCGCCAGTCGCTTGAACAGGCCGGTTTGAGTCGGCGCAGCATCGACTACATCAGCTACGCCCAATGCGCGTTGCTCGATGAAACCGTGCTCGGCTATGCCGAGGGCAAAGATCATGCTTCCTGGGCCAGCGAACCCTTGCAGGCGAAGTTCTTCAGCCGCCACCAGGCCGGTGAGTTTCTGTATGAAGACATGCGCGAAGTGTTGCGCGAGCCCGCACCGGACCGGCAGGTGCTGACAGCATTCCAGCGGGTATTGATGCTGGGCTTTCGCGGCCGCTATCGCGAGCTGAATGACCCTGATCGCCTGCAACTGCTGGCAGCCTTGAATGCGCAGGTTCCGCCACTGCAACTCAACCATGGGTTAGCGACACAAGCGGGCATCGGCTACCGATCCGGCAGCTGGCGTTGGCAGCGTTCCCCGCTGGCCCAGGTTGTGCTGGCAGGGTTGTTGCTCACGGGGATCTGGCTGGGGCTCGATCACCTGTTGGGCGGTGTCATCGCCAACCTCCAGCCTGGCCAGGCGTGAGCCACCGATGACGTACAAACTCAATCGACTCCTCTGGCTTTGGGCCGGCGCGCTTGTCCTGGCATTGCTGGCGATCATCCCGCTGGCGGCCTGGACACGTGCAACGGCGGTTTTGTTCGTGGCGTGCGTTGCCATAGCGGTCTGGATCAGGATCGGGCGACGGGCGAAGCGTCAAGCCGGGTCACGGGTGCTGGCCGCTAACCTGACGCTGCCACCGGCGGATTATTGTCAGCCGGTGGTATTGGTCTGTGGTGATGGCCTGGACGGTCTGTTCGGCGCGGTTGCCGGTGATTCGCCAGCGTTGCGCAAGACCGGGCAAGGTTGCTACTTGCGGGTGCCAGACCTGATGCAACTGCCGGAGCTGATAGCCAGCGTATTGGCCCGTCGGCCGGCATGGGGCGGGCAGCTTGCTGTCATGTTCGTTTCCAACCCGGGCGAGCATGACGACCGCGCCGTACTGGCGGGGCAGGTGCGGGCTTTTTGTCATCAGGTTGCCCTGGTTCGCAAACGCGGGATTGCATTGCCGATGTTGCTGGTCAGTTACCTGCAAGCTTCTCAGGGCGAGGGGGCCTGGTTCAGTTGGGAGGCGGGTCAGACCAGCCCCGAGGTCCGTGAGGCCGGGATGCATGCCGGCCTGGTCGATTGGCAGCAGTTGGCAGTGGACGATGTCACGCGTATGGCGCGCATGCATACCGGCGTTCAAGTGAGCAGCGTTGCGGCCTGGCTGGAGGAGGCGGTACTGCCGGACCTGGCCGCGCGTGACCGCCGCCATTCGATAGGTCCCGCAGTGGCCATCGCCATCACGCTGGTGCCGGTGTTGCCCCGGACCGTGTCGGGGAACCTCTGGCAACAATGGCTGAGCGACAAGCTGTCGCTGTCAGTCGACTGGCAGGCACAGACCGCAGGCGCGGCGCCACTGCCATTCCCTGACCCGTTGCTGCAGTTGCTGCCCATCCGTATCCAGCGAACGCCGATACGCCGGGCGGGGGTGATTGCGCTGTGGCTGTTTGTGGTCGCGACTGCGGTGGCCTTGGCCAGTTCGGCCTGGCAGAACATGTTGCTGGCGCGTCAGGTCACCGATGACCTGCGTCGCTACACCTCCATGGCGCCACCGGCCCCTTTCGACCAGACCGGGATTGTCCAGCGCGAAGCGGCATTGACGACGCTTCGCCAGCACGCCGAGCGTCTGGACAACCATTACCGTCATGGTGCTCCGCTGAAGTTGGGTTTGGGCCTGTATCGCGGCGACCGACTGCGTGCGCCGGTGCTGGCGGCGATTGCCAGTCACCGCACTCTGCCGTCAGCGCCACTCGCGGTAAAAGTCGCCAAAGCGGTACGCCTGGACAACCTGTCGCTGTTCAAAAGCGGCAGCGCCGTGCTCAAGCCTGATTCGACCAAAGTGCTGATCAATGCCCTGGCGGACATCAAGGCCCAGCCGGGATGGCTGATCGTCATCGCCGGGCATACCGATGCGTCGGGCAATGACGCGCAAAACCTTCTGCTGTCCCGGGCCCGCGCGGCGTCGGTGCGGGACTGGATGCAACGCATGGGCGATCTGCCCGACAGTTGTTTTGCTGTCCAGGGCTTCGGCGCCAGGCAGCCGATCGCCAGCAATGACACCGAGGCGGGGCGCACTGCCAACCGTCGAGTCGAAATTCGCCTGATACCGGAAACGGGGGCTTGCTCGCATTCCCCAACGATACCGGGCTGACAACCCCAGTCGCGTCACGCGGCATTCATGTTCTTAGAAAAGGAGTTTCACATGGCAATTCCCATTTACCTCTGGCTGCAAGACGACGGCGGCGCGGACATCAAAGGTTCGGTGAACGTGCAAAAACGCGAGGGCAGCATTGAGGTGCTGGCCCAGGATCACAGCCTGTACATCCCCACCGACAACAACACCGGCAAGTTGACCGGTGCCCGGGTCCATGCCCCGTTTCTGTTCACCAAGGAAATCGATGCCTCCAGCCCGTACCTGTACAAGGCGGTGACCACTGGCCAGACCCTCAAGAGTGCCGAGTTCAAGTGGTATCGCATCGACGACGCAGGCCAAGAAGTCGAGTACTTCGTGACTCAACTCGAAAACGTCAAGGTGGTGAAGGTCGCGCCAAAAATGCACGACATCAAAGACCCTTCGAAGGAGAAGCACAACCACCTGGAATTGATTGAACTGCGTTACGACAAAATCACCTGGACCTACAAGGACGGCAACATCATTCACAGCGATTCCTGGAACGAACGCCAGAGCGTCTGACGCGAAAACACCAGCAGGCAGAACGCTGCCTGCTGGTTTGAGTGTGTCGGCTTGAGCGCCTGTTGGCGGACGCTCAACCCGGCACATCGAGCTTCAAGCCCACCACCGGCAATACGCCAGGAACTCAGCACAAGGACGCCCAGCATGGCCCATCACGCCACCCGTTTGCTTCGCCGCCTCAATCCTTACTGCGCCCAGGCCTTGAGCGCGGCGGCATCGTTGTGCCAAAGCCGCGCCCACGGGCAGATCAGCATCGAGCACTGGCTCCTCAAACTGCTGGAGCAGGGCGAGGGTGACCTGACGCTTATTGCGCGCCGTTACGAATGGGATATAGACGCCCTCTGGCACGGCTTGCTCGAGCATCTCGACAGCTTGCCGCGCAGCGTGCAGGGCAAGCCGCAGCTGTGCGGCAAGTTACAGCAATTGATCAAGAACGCCTGGCTACGTGCATCGCTGGACGACGACAATGACAGCCTGCGCTCGGCCCACCTGCTCGGTGCGCTGCTGGAGACCCCGACACTGCTGGCCTGTGAAGCGGCCTGGCCGATGCTCAGTCTCGGTCCGGTGCAATTGCAGCACTTGCTCCCGCTGCTGGACCAGCACTCCGAAGAACGACCGCACCTGCAACAGGAGCAGACGCTGGATCGCAAGGCGGTGATCCTCGACAACTCATCGAGTGCTCAACGGTGCGATGCATTGAGGGCGGTGCTGGACAAGTACACCCAGGACCTGACCGCCAAGGCCCGGGAGGGAGGCATCGACCCGGTGTTCGGGCGTGACGATGAAATCCGTCAGGTCATCGACATCCTCAGTCGTCGGCGCAAGAACAACCCGCTGCTGGTGGGGGAACCGGGGGTCGGCAAGACCGCGCTGGTCGAGGGCCTGGCCTTGCGCATTGCCGAGGGCAATGTGCCCGACAGCCTCAAGCCGGTCAGCGTGCGCACCCTCGATCTGGGCCTGTTGCAAGCCGGAGCCGGGGTCAAGGGCGAGTTCGAACAACGCCTGAAAAACGTCATCGAGGCCGTTCAGCAATCAGAAACTCCGGTCCTGCTGTTCATCGACGAAGCCCACACCCTGATCGGTGCCGGCAACCAGGCCGGTGGCGCCGATGCGGCAAATCTGCTCAAGCCCGCCCTGGCTCGCGGAGAATTGCGCACCATCCGGATACCAATCTTGTAGGTCTGCGGCTCCACCAGTGATTGCCAGCGCACGAAGATGCGGTCTGGTAGATCGACGTTGTTCACTGGCATCGTCGACCCCGCCCCTTGGTGCCAGCCTTCCGCTTTGCCTGTGTAACTGACTACTCCTCCCGACACATGGAAAAACGCCAACCCGCGCTGGTCGAGCACATCCACGCTCTCGACCCAGACTTCCATGAAGCGTGGCGCGGCCAGGCCGACGTACCAGCTCTGGTAGGGCAACTTGGGCGGTGTGGGACCACCGGCGCAGGCACACAGGCTGAACAGCAGGCCAACCAGCAAGATCAGACGCTTCATTGCGGATAGCCCTTACCAAGTGCCATAGGGGATTCCGTGTTGATCGATATAGGCCTGCGCCTCAGGCTTCGGTGCGCGGTAATAGTTACCCTTACCGTTTTGATTAGGCCCTAGCGGCTCGATCTCGGCCTGAAAACGCCCGACTTCCTTGAAGCCAAGACATCCTGCACCCACCCAAACCTTGACGATGCCACCGGGCGCCATGCCCAACGTTATTCTGTTGCGATACAGCGTTACATTCTCCTGATCCGCTTCACAGAAAACCCGCTCAGGCCTGACCATCTCATCGCGCACCCACTGGGGGATCCGGATACCAATCTTGTAGGTCTGCGGCTCCACCAGCGATTGCCAGCGCACGAAGATGCGGTCCGGCAAGTCGACATTGTTCACCGGCATCATCGATCCGCCCCCTTTGTGCCACCCTTCAGGTTTGCGGGTGTAACCGGCCACTCCGGCATGCACGCGAAAGAACGCCAGCCCTCGCTGATCGAGCACATCCACGCTCTCGACCCAGACCTCCATGAAACGTGGCGCGGCCAGGCCGACGTACCAGCTGTGGTAGGGCAACTTGGGCGGCGTGGGACCACCGGCGCAGGCGCAAAGGCTGAACAACAGGCCGACCAGCAGGCTCAAACGCTTCATTGCGGATAGCCCTTTTGCGGACGATGGGGATGGACCTTGCGTGCGCTGTCGGGCGCGGGCTTGTTGATCATCAAACCGTTACTGGGTGTCCAGTGGGCGGACTGGTGGATATAGTGAGCGCGCAGCAAACGTTCCTGCTCGGGGTTGAGGCTGACCTCGGTGCCCGACAGGGCGTGCTCAAGGATTTGTGCAGCGATCGGTTGCAGCTCCTCAGGCAGTTTGAAACGTCGGTCGTCGTCATTGATGACATCAAATGGCACACCATGACGCACACCCAGTTCGCGCATCAGGCGCAGGGCAATCAATGCCAATTCACCTCGGACCGGACGATCCAGAACAATCGCCAGCAGATAGTGGTCCTGGTCGGACTCCTGCTTGCCCCGGGCGGCCGGGGTGAACGGCCAGGCCTTGGCCTCGATGCTGCCGTCGCCGGCCAGGCCACTGGCGCGCAGGGCCTGCACTTGAGCCAGGGCCTTGGCCCACTCGGGAGTGGACTGCACCGGTTGGTTGCGTCGCAGGGTGAGGCGACCGGGCCGGGTCAACCACAGCCGCTCCCGGGCACGCGACAGATAGCCGCCACCGATGTCAGAGTGCACCCCGGGCAGACTGATTTGCCGATGGTCGTGCAGCACCTCGTTCAGGGCAAAGTTGTGGCGACACTCGTCGCGCGCCTGTAGCTGAATAACCTGACGCGCACAACCGGGTGGCAGGTACAGGTTCACGCCCGGGTTGTGGTCATCGGCCACGTTCAGGTCAATGCCGCCGATGGCTGCAACGGTGTCGAACAGGCCGATCAGGTTGAGGCTGATATCGACCGCCGGGTCGAAGCTGTCGAGCAGGCCGAAGCGGCCTCCCTGCAGCAGATCACCGAATACACCTCGACCCGGTTTGAGCAGTTCGTTGGCACAGTGGCGTGCGGCGGCGGCACCGCGGCTAAAGCCAAAAATGTCGAACTCAACCCGACGGATTTTAGTACCTGGGTTGGCAACCGAAAAATCACGTAGTTGCTCCGCAATTGCTGCCGGCGCTTGTTCAACCCGCGCCACCACCCCGGTTTCACCCCGCCCCATACCTTGCCCGAAAAGCGAGTCGTCACCACCGCTGCGGGTACCGATACCCTCCAGATAGACCTTTACATAACCCATCTCACCGCCCGGTGGAAGGCCATCTGTAGCGTGATCGGGATACAGCGCAAACAAATGCACCACATTACTCGGCGCATTCCCATAACTGTTATCCGGCGTACGACCAAAACCACTGCCATCAAACTCGTCAAACCCATACTGGTTGCACAACTGAATGATGGACGCCAGATCGCTTTCATCGAACAGTTGCAGATCCTCGCGCCGGCATTGTTCGGTGAGGGCGGCGTTGGCCTGGTTGTTACCGGTGCCATCAAAAAACAGCCCGATGCGCAGGGTGATGCCTTCGAGTTCTTCCTCTTCCTCCTCTTCGTCCATGTCGTAGATCAGCGAGAGTTCTTCAGGAACAGCGGTGTACACCCGTTCGGTGAAACCCTGGCTGTCGGTAGTGCCTTTCCACACGTTGCCGCTGGCGCTGGAGATCTTGTACGGGACGCCGGCCAGGACTTGCTCGCCATCGTTGGCAAAAATCTGGTACTGCTGATCGAACGCCAGCGGCGGATCAATCACCGCCGGCAGCGGCGGCAGGCGCGCCGCCTGCGTGACCTTGGTCGGGACGTACTCCAGAAACGCCGCCTTGATGTTGTGGTCACCCGCCGTGCCGGATTCGATGCCACACGTCTCCAGGGTGATGTAGCTGCCCCCGCCGTTGAGGACGATTTTCTTCTTCGCCGTGATGTGGATTTCATCTTCGGTGCTGGTGATCTCCAGCCCATGCCGCGCCAGCAGTTCAAGTTTGTCGTTCTGCGCCTGCACCCTCACCGGGCCCTGATTGGCGATCAGCTTGATCCCCAGCTTGCGTACGAACAGGCTCAGGCCCTGGCCGACGCCGATGAACAGGCGCTTGACCACGCTGAGGTCGGCCTCGCCGCCGGCGTTGAGCATCAGGTTGTCTTTTGCCGCCAGTTGCAGGTGCTGGCCGCTGGTCAGGGCGATGCCCTGGGGTGCGCTGAGCAGCAGGACCGCGGCTTTCAGTTCATCGAGTTGACCCGCGAGCTGGGGCGCCTGGACTACCGCGCCGAGCACGGCACGCCCTGGTACCTGCGCTTCGGCCTCAACCAGAACGACCCATTGCTGGCGACGCTGTGGCCGCGCTACGTCGACGCCAACCAGCGGTTGCTGCGCGACCCGGCCGTGGCCAGGCTGCAGCAGCAACTCAAGGCGCTGATCCAGTTGCCGCCGGACAGCCCCGAACGCGCCAGGCGTGCCCCGCAAGCCTACGCGCAGCTCAAGGCCTACCTGATGATGGCGCGCCCGGAAAAAGCCGACGCGGCTTTCCTCGCCAAGGTGCTGGTCGAGACCCAGGCGCAGCGCGCCGACATGACGCCGGGGCTCTGGCAGGGCCTGTCACCCGGCCTCTGGCAGTTTTATGCCGAGCAACTGGCCGCCCATCCGGCCTGGCGTATCGAGGCTGACCCGACGCTGGTGGCCCAGGCCCGTCAGGTACTGCTCGGCCAGCTTGGCCAGCGCAATGCCGAAGCCAGCCTGTACCGCCAGGTGCTCGATGCGGCGGCCAATCACTACCCGGCCCTGAGCTTGCCGCAGATGGTCGGCGACACCGACGCCCGCGCGCTGTTCACCACCACGGCCAGCGTGCCCGGGGTGCTCACCCGCCAGGCCTGGGAGGGCCAGGTCCGCCAAGCCATCGACGAGGTGGCCGAGGCGCGCCGCGAGGAGATTGACTGGGTGCTCAGCGACAATCCCGCCAGCCTCGCCGCCGACTTGAGCCCGGAGCAACTCAAGGAACGCCTGACCGAGCGCTACTTTCAGGACTACGCCAGCGCCTGGCTGGACTTCCTCAATCGCCTGGACTGGCAACCGGCAGGCAGCCTGGATCAGGTGATCGACCAGTTGACCCTGATGAGCGACGTGCGCCAGTCGCCGCTGATCGCGCTGATGAATACCCTGGCGTATCAGGGCCAGGCCGGCACTCGCGGCCCGGCCCTGGGTGCGTCGTTGATCCACTCCGCGCAGAAGCTGATGACCCAGGACAAGGTGCCGCTGATCGACCAACAAGTCCGCGGCGCGAGCGGTCCGCTGGACGCCACCTTCGGTCCGCTGCTGGCGCTGTTGGGCAAGGAGGCCGAAGGCAAGAACGACAACGACCGGCTGAGCCTGCAGGCCTTCCTCACCCAAGTCACCCGGGTACGCCTGAAGCTGCAACAGGTAAGCAGCGCCGCCGATCCGCAGGAGATGACCCAGGCCCTGGCGCAAACCGTGTTCCAGGGCAAAAGCGTCGACCTCACCGACACCCGCGCCTACGGCAGCCTGATCGCCGCCAGCCTGGGGGCGGAGTGGGGCGGGGTCGGCCAGACCCTGTTCGTGCAGCCGCTGGAACAGGCCTGGCAAAGGGTGCTGCAGCCGTCGGCGGCAAGCCTCAATCGCCAGTGGCAACGGGCGATCGTCAGCGACTGGCACGGCGCGTTTGCCGGGCGTTACCCGTTCGTGGCGACCACCAGCGATGCGTCATTGCCGATGCTGGGGCAAATGATCCGTGCCGACTCCGGACGCATCGAGCAGTTCCTGCAACAGCAACTGGGCGGTGTGTTGCGCAAGGAAGGCCAGCGCTGGGTGGCCGACTCGCGGCACAGCCAGGGCTTGCGCATCAACCCGCGGTTTCTCGCGGCGCTCAATCAGCTCAGCCACCTGGCCGATGTGCTGTTCACCGACGGCGGTCTCGGCCTGGGGTTCGAGCTACGGGCCAAGCCGGTGCGCGACGTGGTGCAGACCACCTTCATCCTCAACGGCGAAAAACACCACTACTTCAACCAGAAGGAAAGCTGGCAACGCTTCAGCTGGCCAGGCTACAGCGACCGTCCGGGGGTGAGCCTGACCTGGACCAGCGTGCAGGCCGGCGAGCGTCTGTTTGGTGATTACCAAGGCACTTGGGGCTTGATCCGCCTTCTGGAACAGGCTCGGGTCACCACGCTGGACGACGGCGACAGCCACTACCGCGTGCAGCTCAAGGCCCCGGACGGCCTGGGCCTGACCTGGCACCTGCGCACCGAACTGGGCGCGGGACCGCTGGCGCTGCTCAAGCTGCGCGGCTTCAAGCTGCCGACGCAGATTTTTCTCGGGGTGGGCAACAACGCCGAGCCTTATGCGCAGAACGGGGAAGTGCCATGAGCTTGCAAGGATTGATCAGCAGTTGCCTGGGCGAACGCGATGCGCTGGCACTGGCCCGGGAAACTTCAGGGCGCTGGCAAGCCTGGTTGCAACCGATCAGCGCAGATACTCCGGTGGGTGGAGTCTGCGCGCCTGGACATTCTGGCCTGGCTATGTGGTCAACTGCAGGCCTTGATGCGGAGTGTGGACATCAGTTCGCGGAACTTGCCGGCGCTTGTCCAGTTGGGCACCGAGCTTGACCGATTGCGCGCGCGCCTGGAATGCACGGGGCTGATTGCTCCGCAAACGCTGCTGGCGATGGGTCAACAAGTCGGCAGTCTGCTGCAGCGGACGCAGGCAAGGCGCTTGTCGAGCGCACCGGGGCTGCCTTCGATCGGGGGCTACGTGCCGGAATATGTCATGCCGGTGATGATCATTCCCAGTCCACCGCTGCCCGATTTATCGGGTTCAAAACAGCGAAAAAAAATACGGAGAATCAGTCTGTGGGTGTCTGCTGTGACCACCACCGTGATTCTGGTTGGTGGATTGTGGTGGCAGGGCTGGGTGACCATTTCGTCTACTGAGGGCAGGGCCCGCCATCTGGCCTTTATCCAGCACAAGCAGGACATCGGCGAACCCGTGCATCTGCGCAGCCTGTCACTGTTCGAGGCAGGCAGTGCCACGCTCAAGCCCGGCTCGACCAAAGTACTGATCAATGCCTTGGTCGACATCAAGGCTCAGCCAGACCTGTTGATTGTCATTACCGGGCACAGTGACGCCACGGGCAATCCTGAAGAGAACATCAGACTGTCCCAGGCCCGCGCCGCCAGCGTGCACGACTGGATGCAACGCATGGGTGATATCCCGGCCAGTTGCTTTGCCGTTCGGGGGGCTGCCGCCAGTCAACCGATTGCCAGCAATGACACCGAGGCGGGGCGGGAAGCCAACCGTCGTGTCGATATTCGTCTGGTACCGGAAAAGGGCGCCTGTCAGTCGTCGACCTGAGGTTTGCTTCGGGAGCGGATGCCGGGGAGGGAGGAGCCGATATTCCCTGTGGGAGCGAGCTTGCTCGCGATGAGGCCGACACAGCCAGCACTGATAGAGGCTGACACTCCGCCATCGCGAGCAAGCTCGATCCTACAGAGGGTTTTGTGTGACCCAAACGAAATGAGCGCCACTTGGGCGCTCATTTGTTCACGGCATCACGGATTACGAAGCGGCCAACGCCAGTGCGGTCAGCGTTTTGCTGGCTGCGTTCATCGTCGAAGTCCTTTTCACTTGGTTTTCACCACCGCCGGCGGGGTCCAGTCGCCATCGAGGGCATCGGCTTGCGGCCAGTAGGCGCGGATGTACAGCGAGAACCCGGCGCCTTTGGGCGAGGGCAGCCAGTTGCTTTCCTTGTCCTGGCCCGGTGATTCGCTTTGCACGTAGAGAGTCAGCGAGCCGTCTGGGTTGGTTTGCAGGGACTTGTTCTTGGTGCCGATGGAGTAGCGCTTGAGCTCGTTCGGCGAGAAGAAGTGCTGTTCGTTGTATAGCGTCAGCGACCAGAACCCCTTGACCGGCGGCAGCTTGCCCTTGGCGAACGTGACGCTGTAGCCGTACTGGCCGTTGAGACGCAGGCCGTTCTCATCCAGGTCCTGGTAGAAGTATTTGGTCTCTTTCTGCTGGTTCACGAAAATGTTCGAGCGCGCGACGGCGGTACGGGTGAAATAATCGGTGCCGAACGCTGCGCCGTTGCTTACCGTGCTCCAGTGATTGGGCAATTGCAGGCCGTAGTTGCGGAACTGCAACAGCGGGTCGATCACTTCTTTGTCGGCCTTTTTCGCCTCGTCGATCATCGCGGCGCGCAGTTGCGGGTCGGCCTTGGCGATGGCCGCGAGGGCGGTCATTTGTGCGTAGCGGGCTTCTTCGCCCGGTAATGGCTTGGCGTCCTTGAGCAAGGCCGGCAGTTCGTCGAAGAACTTTTCCGGCACAACCCATTTGGTTTCGGCGCTGCCTTCAGAAGCCTGGGCCGGGAATTTCGGCAACCGGGCCCAGTTGCGCTTCTTCATCTTGCCGTCGTACTGCGACAGCGGGTACATGTCGATGCCCGACAATGCCGGCTGCACGGCCAGGCGGTCAGCGGCGGTGTCGTCCTGGAATACCCGAGGAATCACGAACCCGGTGTTTGTACGCGCCCGGTACACCCGCTTGATGCCCGGCGGCACCTTGCCGTTCCAGTCCGGCCCGACCAGCAGGTAGAAACCCGGTTGGGTGTTATACATTTTACCCATCTCGGCGAAGCTGTCGGAGCGCAGGTCGACCACCTGATATACCCAGAAGCGGCCGTCGAAGTCCGGCACTTGCAGCACCACCGGCTCAAGGTCCAGGGCGATGCTGCCGGCGCCGTACACCACGTCCTGGTTCGGGCAGGCCACCAGCCGCTCGGCCGGGTCGATGTAGTCGCTGAGCATCGACAACCGATTGATCGGGGCCACCGGTACGATGCCGCCCATCAAGCCGGGCTCGGGCAAGTCCTTGAATGCCTGGCGACGATTGAAGATGTTGGCCATCGGCCAGGCCCAGAAATACGCCTCGCGCGCCATCATGCGTACGTACGGTTCAGTTACTTTGGTACCCGCGACAGGGCCTGAGACAGGCCTGGCGGCCGGAGCGGCGACTGTGGCTTGCGCTGCGTAACCCTGCGTACTCAATAGCGCTGTGAGCGTACTGGCCAGAGACAAGGCGAAGAGGGCATGGCGCCGGGGCAAACGATTCATGAAGCGTCCTTACTGGCTGGCAGTCAATGGATGCAGGTGATTCGCTCTCAAGATAGCTCATCTTTACCCCGGTGCTGTTCAACGCAGGCGCGAGATCGTCAGATCGACCTCAAAGATGATCGGCATCAATCACTGCCTTGCCGAACGCCTGGGGATCTTCCTGCGGCAAGTTGTGGCCGATGCCGCCGTTGATCAGCCGGAACTGATATTTGCCGGTGAAGCGCTTGGCATAGTCTTCAGGTGCCGGGTGCGGAGCGCCGTTGGCATCGCCTTCAAGGGTAATGGTCGGCACGCTGATGGACGGTGCCGTGGCCAGCTTCTGCTCCAGCGCTTCGTATCGGCTCTCGCCCTGGACCAGGCCCAGGCGCCAGCGGTAGTTGAACACGGTGATATCGACATGATCGGGGTTGTCCAGCGCCTTGGCACTGCGGTCGAAGGTGGCGTCATCGAACGCCCATTTCGGCGAAGCCAGTTGCCAGATCAATTTGGCGAAGTCGTGGGTGTTCTTCTCGTAACCGGCGCGACCACGGTCAGTGGCGAAGTAGAACTGATACCACCACTGCAATTCCGCCTTGGGTGGCAACGGGTTCTTGCCGGCCGCCTGGTTGCCGATCAGATAACCGCTGACCGAGACCAGCGCCTTGACCCGCTCCGGCCACAGCGCCGAGACAATGTCGGCCGAACGCGCACCCCAGTCATAGCCACCGAGCACCGCTTGCTTGATCTTCAGGGCATCCATGAAGTCGATGACATCACTGGCCAGTGCAGCCGGTTGGCCATTGCGCAGGGTTTTGTCGGAGAGAAAATGCGTATCGCCATAACCGCGGGCATAGGGCATCAGCACCCGATAACCCTTGGCGGCCAGCAATGGCGCGACCTCGTCATAGCTGTGGATGTCATACGGCCAGCCGTGCAGCAGGATCACCACCGGCCCGTTGGCCGGACCGGTTTCAGCGTACGCCACATCCAGCAGTCCGGCGTTGACATGCTTGAGCGGGCCGAACGGCGAGGGCGCTGCCTGGGTGGTGCCGGCAGGGGCCAACGCCGGCTGCGCGGTGGCTGCCGTTTGTGCGTGGGCCGCGCCAAGTACGCCGAACAGTGTCAGCGCGAGGATCGAAGGGCCGACCAGGTGGCGACGAGTCTTGCCGGGGTTGCTGTTGCGCAGTGCCATCTTCATGGGATCTCTCCTTTACCAGCCATGGGTCAGGGGATCCGTCCGAGCCCCTTCAAACCTTGCGAGCATTGGAGCGCGGCAACGTATCTGGCCTGTGTCCAATCGTCGGCCGGATGAAAGTCTGTGTATCGAGGTGTCGCGCCGATACACTGTGATACCAAGTCCCAGGGCCGAGTCGGCAGCCGTCATAAGCTTGGATAGTCGAGCAGTCTGCTGATTGTCGGCGCATCAATCCACTGCATGGGAAAGTCCCCAGAGTGCCAGCAACGGCTTGTCGGTTGACCTCATGGAATGGACAGCCGATGGTGGGTTGAACACTACGCCGCCCGGCCCGGGATTCCACCAGCCAACATCTTCCCGATACCAGTAACCTTCCGATAGAACGACATAAAACTCTGCCGGAGGATGCTTGTGGTACGGATAGCAAAGTTTGGGCTCCATTACCGCCAACCCCACTGTCAAAGTTGAACATTCAAGCAGTGCGCCCTTGCCGAGAATCAGCGCATGTCGGTGCCTTTCTTCAAACGCATCATCGTCCCCTTCTGAAGCCGATCGTTTTATCCAGCGACTACTGGACAGCAGGGTCTCAAGAGCCGATAGCAGAATCTTGAAGTCCCGATCCGTTCGGGGAGCATCCGCCAATGCCCGTGCTACCGTGGGCTCCAGGCAAGCGGGCAGGGAAGTGCCCGAGAACGGAGGCAAGCCGATGTCCAGGCGCGCATTGCTCAAGGCACAAACACAGATTTCTGTATCCACGCCATCATCACTACTCCCTTGAGAATGACGGGCCAGGATTCGCAGGAGTGCCTCGCGCATCACCACTCCCTGTATCAGGAGTTCTTGTTCCGACATCTGTAAATACGACTGCATGACCGTTTACCTCTTGAACGTAACTGGCAGGTGACTTTGAAAACTCAGTGATCCATCCGTCGAGATGCCTCCTGGTTTTCTGGGCGAAGAGTTCGATTCGCAATGGCCAATGCTGAAATCGCGCCGGAAACGATTGGGTTAATTGCGAAGAAATCGTGCTGTTGCACTGACAAAAACGAGGAGGACAATCAGACCGCCCAGAGCGAACGACAAGGTGCTTAGATGGGCGACCGCCCCAATAAACACGGGACCGATCAGAATGCCCGCGTAACCCATCGAGATGACAGCGGGGATCGCTACTGCCTGTGGCATACGTTGCTGGCGGCCCACGGAGGTAAAGAGCACAGGGACAATGTTCGAGCAGCCAGCCCCGACCAAGGCATAGCCGATCAAGGACGCGGGCCAGCCATCGATTCCAAGGGACACAATCATGCCCGCGGCTGCGCAAAGCCCGCCAAGCGCAACGACGCGCACGCCGCCCAGTTTGCTGACGATGGCGTCCCCCGTCAGGCGGCCCACAGTCATCGCAGCGGCGAAGGATGCGTAGCCCAAACCGGAGATGCTCGGCTCTAACCCTCGGTTTGAGACAAGGAAGACTGCGCTCCAGTCAAGCATTGCACCTTCAGTGAGGAAGACGATGAAACAGAGCGTCCCTAAAAGCAGCACGATACCTCTGGGCACCGCGAACAATGGCCCACCCCGTTCGGTGCCATAAGTCAGCAAAGCAGGCGCAGCCTTGTAAAGCGATCCCAAAACGGTGGCAACGATACAGAGCGCCGCAATCAGTGGATCGAGCCCTAAGGTCAATAAAGCGGTCATGGCCCCGGCGCCCACTATGCCTCCGACGCTGTAAAGGCCATGGAAGCCGGACTGAAGTGCCTGCCCGCTGTTTTTCTCGACGATGACGGACTGTATGTTCATGGCGCAATCAAGCATGCCCATACTGGCACCGAAGAGAGTGACAGCGATGACCAAGCCAGGCAGCCAGGCCACGGTGCTCAACAGTGGAAGAACAGCACACAAGACAATCGTCGCCCAGATTACGACCGGTCGGCATCCATAGTGTGCAGTGAGATAGCCAGCGAAGGGCATGGCCACAATAGATCCTCCGCCAAGGCCAAGCAGCAGCAAACCCAGGCCACCATCGTCCAGGCCGGCGCGTGCTTTAACCAATGGAACCAGAGGCGCCCAAGCGGACATGAGTAAGCCTGCGATGAGGAAGGCAATGCGTGTAGACATCCGCTCGCTGTGGTTAGCCGTGGTTATCAACACCGGCGATGGAGCATTCATAATTCTCGGTAATCCTTATCGATGATGTCAGCCATCGTTTACTCGGCTTGGACAGTGCGGGTTTCGTATGTTTTTCGCGTGCACGGGTTTCAAAACTTAGCGCCTGCGCTCATACGTTGCTCTATAACTGCTTGGCGCTACGCCAAAGAAGTCACGAAAGCGCATATGGAAGTTGGCGAAACTACAGAAGCCGGTCGCAATCGCGATATCGGTGATCGGCCGATTGCTCTGCAGAATAAGCTGTCGTGCTCGAGTCAAGCGCAGTTCAAGGTAGTAGCGTGTGGGCGTGGCGCCCACGAAACGACAGAAGCGACGCTCCAATTGTCGTCGGGAAATGTTCACACATTCAGCCAGTTCGTCGATCGATAGCGGCTCTTCGATATTCTTTTGCATCAGTTCTAAAGCGAGCTTCAGGGTTTGTGGCAAGGTGGGGTCAGAGTCAACTATGACGGTCGATATCCCTGACACTTCAGAGGTTTGATCGCAACTGAGTATTTCCTCGACAGCATGGGTCAGCGAAACGCCTTGTTTAGCGGTGATGAGCTCCAGCATCATGCGTAACGAGCTGCTGGCGCCGGCGCACGTGATACGGTTTCGATCGATTACGTGCGTTCGACAAGTGACCAGGACTTTGGGGAAAACATCCTCCATCATCGCTCGCCCATCTGGATGGAAGGCACACTCGACACCGTCCATTAACTGGGCTTCCGCCAGAAAAAACGCACCATTCCACAAACCGCCCATGGTCGCGCCAAGAGATGCGAGGTTACGTAGCTTGCGCCGTAACAGTGGGTCGCTGATCAGCTTCACTCGCAAACCACCAGCGACAATGAGAACGTCGATACGATCCGGTAGTTGGGATAACTCCAGGTCCGCTGAAATGGCGATTCCCAGATCGCTCATCACAAGACGGTTCTTGATGCCGACCGTCAACACCTCAAACGCCGGCGTCTCGCTAATCAGGTTGGCGGTCACCAGCGCATCGATAGCGCCGGTGAACGACATCATCGAGAAATTGTTCAAAAGCACGAAAGCTACACGAGTCACCGCCTGCGGCTTTATTGGTTTCTGCGCCGTATAGGAGTACCCCATGTTCTTGTCTTTAAGCACGCTCTCGAATACGAATGGCATAAGTCCTCTTTGACACCTTTACCAATAGCTACGAAACCGTTTCGCAATCTAGACAGCGGTTTTTGGCGCAGACAGCAACAAATCCAAGAATGACTGGCAGTCATCGCTCTCAGGCAGTGCATCAACACTGTTCTTGATCGCATTGCTGAGCGTGGATCCCAAGCTGTCATCAGCCAGCAAATGATATTTAGCCGTGAGTTCGGCACTCGACATAGGGTTGCCGGGGTCGCCCTTGGCCGTCGCGGTTGGGCTCGTAAGACGCGTGCCGTCTTTCAGGGTAACCGTGACGCGGGAGAGGATTTCCTCAGGGAACCTGGCGGACAGGTCGGGCGCCTCGTGAAGGGTTATCTTCCCGCTGATGTTCAGGATGTCTGGCGCATGAATGGAGTCCCCGGTGACTTCGTCAGGGCCCAGCTTTCCACGAACGATCAAGGCGGCCAGCGGAAATGCGAGCGCGTACTGGGCCTCGTCCGCACTCTTCGGAAAATGCCCCTGCAGGCACACAGACTCGTGGAATGTCTCGACATCGATGGTCTCGATCAACTCTGCAGTGATGACTGGATGTGCTCGCATCAAATCGGTCATGGCCGTGAGTGCCGGTTGCGCCCAGCGACATACCGGCCATGGTTTGAAATATTGCTCGTCGATCTCCCAACGGGTTCCGATGTCCTGCCAGAAAGTGGAAATCTCCAAAGGTTCAACAGTGGCGGCTGGAGCGCCAGTGACACCGAGCTGTGCCATCAGTAATGCGTTCAGTCCGGCATACGCCCCGGCGCCGTGGGCATCGCGCAACATCGTCGGAAAGCTCACCAGGCGCATCATCGGGCACCTCGGGCCGAAGTATTCCGCGATACCCAGCGCATGACGGAATGTCGTTTCATCAAGCTTCAGCAAGCGGGCTCCGGCGCAAACGACCCCGATCCCGGAAAAGGCACCTGAAGCATGATATTCCGGGGCAGTGGCCATCAATGCCTGGCCCGCCCGCAAGGCAGTCTCGTAACCGATGCACAGTGCGCTGAGGAACTCTTCGCCGCTGATGTCTTTGCCCTGACGACGATACGCGTCTACCAATGCAACAACGGCCGGGACTACGGTCGCACCCGCATGTCCCTTGGAGGTGAAGTGACCTTCATGTGCATCCAGGCTATCAACGCAGAAACCGCCGGCATACGCGGCGCCCAATGGGTGTACGGCTCTGCCGTCGAACCAAAGGCGACTGGACAGCTTGTTGGCAGTGTAGTGGGTGTCAGCGTAGGTTTTGAGCATCACGCTGGTTTGATTATTGCGAGCTCCGGCGGCCACGCCAATGATGTCGAGCAGGCAAGTTTTGAGCAACTCGCGTGTATGTAGGGGCGCGTCCTTGTAACTGAAATTCTGGACGAATGAATACAACTGCATTTCAATATTCCCGAGTGATGAACGCCGAAACGGATAAAAAAGTTGCCCGGTGAAGGGCAACCTTTTATGCAGCTTTATAAGAAGGGACTAGTTCTTTGCGGTGGCGGTATTTGCCGCGGCGCGAGCGTCTGCCAGCCAGCTGTCGTATTTCGCGCGATGAGCCGCGATCCATTCTTTGGCGTGCCGGGTAATGTCAGCCGCACTTTTTTCGCCATCGTGCATTTTGAGATTTTGCGCGCTTTCATCGTCGGTAGTGATCTGCATTTCAGACAGGAACTTCACGGCCGCCGGATTTTTCTCGGCGAACTCTTTGTTGATTACCGCTTTGACACTGTCTACCGCGAAACCAAGGTTTTTACCATTGAAGGTAGTGTTGACATCGTTTTTGCCACCTGGAAGATCCGTACGCGGCACGGTCAGCCAGACAACATCTTTACCTTCGACCAGAACACCGGAGATCCACTGAGGTACCCAGGTGTAATAGAGAACTGGCTTGCCTTGTTTGTAACGAGCAATGGTGTCGGCCATCAGGGCAAAATAGGAGCCCTGGTTATTTGTGACGGTTTTTTCCAGGCCATAGGCTTTCATGTGGTGGGCAATGATGAGCTCACATCCCCAACCAGGGTTGCAACCAGTGAGGTCAGCTTTACCGTCACCATTAGCATCGAACAGTTTGGCAATTTCCGGTTTCTGTAAATCTTCGATAGAGGTGATGTGGTGTTCATCAGCCGTTTTCTTGTCAATCATGTAGCCCTGCAACACGCCCGGCATAATGTCGCCGGTTTTCACCATCGTCTCATCGCCACCGGCCTTCTGGTAGAAAGATTTGTGCAGCTCCTCCCACAGATGTACCGAGAAATCAGCGTCACCATTGGAAATCGCTACCATCATGGTGGAGTACTCGGTTTCCTTGGGTGTCTCAACGTCGTAGCCCAATTCCTTGAGACCCGCCATTGCAATCTCTCCACGGAATCGCTCTTCGGCGATTGACGGGAAAATGGGAGTGATCGATACCCCTTTTCCGGGCAACTGCGCCGTGGCGGCCGATGCGAAAACAGGTGAAACCGCTAGTACTAAAAGCGCCACAGAATGAATGAATTTCTGTTTTATTCCGACTGTTGTGAAGTTCATTATTGTTTACCTTGGCTGGATTACTAAGTTGGCATTTCTTTTGGTTCACGACGCGCCACTGAGCGGGTTAACTTTCTTTGGGACTGACTTCTATTGTTGTAATCGCGTTTTTTCTTTTCAGGCGATAAATGACACCCGCCGGGCCGGTCTGGTACCAGTGCTCACCTTTGGTTGCTCTGTTACTGCGCTCGCCCATCGCCTGGGTCAGGCGGTCAAGGAAAATCGCCAGCAATACCAGGCCCAAGCCACCGACGGTTGCCAAGCCCATATCAAGGCGGCCAATCCCGCGAAGCACCATCATCCCCAACCCACCAACCGAAATCATTGATGCGATCACCACCATCGACAGTGACAACATCAATGCCTGATTCAAACCCGCCATGATCGTTGGTGCAGCTAAAGGAAGTTGAACCCGCCTCAGCATCTGGCGTGGGGTACATCCGAAAGCCCGGGCGGCCTCAACCTTGTCTTCCGGTACCTGGCGAATTCCCAGATTGGTGAGCCTGACCAGTGGTGCTACCGAAAAGATGATCGTGACCAGTACCCCCGGTACGTTGCCGATACCAAACAGCATCACCACGGGTACCAGATAAACAAAAGCAGGCAGTGTTTGCATTGCATCGAGCACTGGCCGCAGAAGCATCTCCAGCCGGTCACTCCGGGCACACAGGACACCCAGCGGTATGCCAATTACTGCACAGAAAAACAGTGAAGTGAGCACCAGAGCGAGGGTAATCATGGCGTCATTCCATACGCCGATCACGCCTAATAGCGTAAGAGTAACAAAGCAAAGAATACCTATTTTTTTTCCGCCTACCTGCCAGCCAAAGAGTGTGGCGATAATAATGAATATTGACGGAGGAATGGCCAGTAGTCCGTACTGAATACCATTAAGTACCTGGTCGATAGGCCATCTTATCGAGCGAAATATCTCGCGGAAATTATGGACCATATAATTCAGGGCAACTTCTACCCATTGGCCCAAAGGGACGTTGATGGATTGAAACGGGTCTAGAAAACTGAATTCGTTCATGCTAATCACCTGAATGTCCGAGCCTGGCAAGCCAGCTAATAGAGACTATTAGTGTCGGCTCATTGTCTGAAGCAGTAGGCTCTTGGAGATCGTGCCTTTGAACACACCCTGGCGATCCAGGACGGCAACTGGATTAACTGCATCGGCAACGATGTGAAAGACGTCCTGCAGGAGTACATCGTCGCGCAGCGTAGGCGTGGATTGATCCGCGGCGTACGGATGCTCTGCACAAATCCTGGCAACATCGCCAGCCTTGAGGATCTTCGAGGCATCGAAACCTTTGAAGAAAGCCCTGACGTAATCGTTCACCGGGTTGCAAAGCAGTTCTTGCGGGGTACCGATCTGTACTACCCGACCACCCTCCATGATCGCAATGCGATGGCCGATGCGAATCGCCTCGTCAATGTCATGGGAGATGAAGATGATGGTGCGATGCTGTTCTGCCTGCAGGCGGATCAGTTCGCCCTGCATTTCGTGGCGAATCAACGGGTCGAGTGCCGAGAAGGCTTCGTCCATCAGCAGGATGGCTGGGTCGTTAGCCAGCGCTCGGGCCAGACCTACCCGCTGTTGCATACCGCCGGACAGTTGGTGCGGGTAACTGTAGGCGTGGCCATCGAGCCCCACCTGTTTAAGTGCCTCGAGTGCACGTTTATGCCGTTCGCTTTCCTCGACACCCGAGATTTCCAGGCCGAAAGCTACGTTGTCGATCACACTCATGTGAGGCATCAGGGCAAACGACTGAAACACCATGCTCATGTCTTTGCGACGAACGCTGAGGAGATCAGCATCCGACAGACCGGTGATTTCCTGGCCGTTGAGATGGATTGTTCCGGAGGTTGGCTCGATCAGTCGATTGAACAAGCGGACCATCGTCGACTTCCCGGAACCGGAAAGCCCCATGATGACGAAAATCTCTCCACGTTTTACGGAGAAACTGGCATCAAAAACGCCAACGACTTGACCGGTTTTGCTGAAAATTTCACTTTTATCAGCACCGCGAGCCAGCATCTCCATCGCGAGTTTTGGCTGAGCACCAAAGACTTTGTAAATGTTTTTTACCGAGAGTATCTCGTCACCAAGACTCATAACCCCTCCTGCTGCAATTACGATGTAAGACCAAGAATTCAGGTGTACGTGTCTTGATCAGTTCAGACGGTGCTTGTGGGGGCAGTCAAGCTGGGAGAAAGGTTGGGAAATAGTCATTGTGACCATCCTCTTTATTATTTGATGTTTATTATTCTTGTTTTATCAGCGCTGAATTAAGCAGTACCGTTGAGAACCAAGTTATTACCTAATAGAGTCAGCGTCTAACAACATTTCTTCCAGCCAATCAATAACGTCATGTTATCAATCATTTAATTATGTCAATTTGCGACTGCGGCAGTGCCAGTTGCGCAGACGAGTGCGGCTGGCCCTGTCTTAGGCTCTGTGTTTGAGCTACGCTCCAGCCTAGGCTCTAGGTGGAACCCTCTCGCCGATCTCGTCCCTAACGGCCTCCAAAGGGCCCCGAACCGGATATTCAATACTCTAGGTTATGGTTAAGCACATCGATCCAGACATGACGCTGCTGAAAATGCCGTCTCTGAAAGCAGTGAAGTCATTCGTAGCCGCCGCAAAATATCAGAGCTTTACGCGTGCGGCAGAAGCACTGTGCGTAACTCAAGCGGCAATCAGCCGTCAGATTCGGGAACTTGAGGCGTACCTAGGGGTGGATCTCTTCAAGAGAGTGGGGCGAGCAGTCGAGTTGACGGAAGCCGGAACCATCTTTTTTGATGCGGCACAGATATCTTTCGTCAACATTTCCCAGGCGGCGGAGCGCATTCGCACCAACAATGCAGGCAAGCGCACGTTGACGCTTTGCTGTTCTCCCGCGTTTTCAGCCCTCTGGCTCGCAGCGAAGCTGCCGGGTTTTTTTACCAAAAACGCAGATATCGACCTCAATCTGGTCACCACTCAAAACTTTTTGTCGATGGAGCCGGGTGTAACTCCGGACATCTTCATCACCAAAATGGCCAGGATTCAGGATGGCTACCGCAGTTATCCGTTGTTTCATGACGTCATCTACCCGGTGTGCACTCCTCGTTACAAAGAGGAGCACCCTGAGCTGTCCAGCCTGGAAGCACTGCGCGACGGGGTTTTGCTCAACCTCAGCCCCTATGGCAGATCCCAGGTAGCGGAGCACGTTGACTGGGGTGTTTGGCTGGCTTATCACGATGTTGATATCGAGAAACGCCCCCACGACAGCCCTCACGTTTTCAACGCGAACGACTACAACCTGGTCATCAGCATGGTGTTGACCCATCAGGGTGTAGCCCTCGGATGGAATCACCTGGTTGCAAACCTGATCGAAAACGGCACGCTGATTCGGCCGATCGAAGAGGAAGTGGTTCTCCATGAAAGTCAGCACTATCTGACATTTCGTGAAGACCGGATCAATGACGACGCGTGTTGTCGGCTACGAGACTGGATTCTCGCCCAGTTTTCCTGAGCTGTCAGGAAGGCAGGAGTACTGATTGAGCCGTGACTCGGGATGCGGGGAGGGGAGAAGTTTGGGTATGCCGGTGGTGATCATTCGTGGTTCTCGCCACCGGCAGTTTTACTCTTAGCCGACAGATCTTAACGGGATCGTGTCATTGAGTTGCTCAAGCATCGTTTTGCAGTACCAATCATCAAACTGACACACACCAATTTCGCTGGCCACCGACAACGGACCCGGCTCGTAAGCAGGAGAGCTGACGCCGACCTGTGCGCCTTCAACCAGGGTGCGATCCTGGTCATTGGTTGCAAGCCAAACCTTGGTCAGGCGATCGATGTCGTAGTCGACACCTTCCTGCGCATCCTTCTTGACGATCCATTTTGTAGTGACCATCGTCTCGCCCGGACCGATGGGCAGAACGCGGAAGCTCAGCGCGTGATCGCCCAGAAAGTGGTTCCAGGTCGATGGGTAGTTGAAATACAGCAGCGCACCGATGTTGGCTTCACCGGTCGTGTCCAAACGACCGGCAACCGCGGGCTGGCCATCCATTGTGTAGCTGACGGCACCGGAAAAAAGGGGGATGCGCGTCATGCGGAAGCGACCGTCTTCGTCCATGACCAATCGGCTGGGCAGGCCTGCCGCTTCGCAACGATCCCAATGCTCTTTGAGTTCAAGATCCTCATCGCCGCCGGCGCCACCCACTGATGGGTTGTCAACGAATGAGTGCATCAATTCCGGGTGAGTAAAATCGCAGTGGTAACACTCGCGGTTGTTCTCGAAAACCAGTTTCCAGTTGCCTTTCTCGATGATGTTCGACTCAAACGCGACTTTGCAGTCGTCCAGGTTATGAGGCGCAACGAAGGGCGTCAGAGACTTTCTGAATGACGAAAAGTCAGGCGCCACATCAGCGACGCACACATAGATGTACGTTTCGACGACCTCACAATGCACGGACTTCAACCCATGTTGAGACTTGTCGAAATCCTCCCCCATATTCCCGGCGAACAGCAGTCTGCCGTCCAGCTCGAAGGTCCATTTGTGGTAAGGGCACACCAGCTTGGCTACCTTGCCGCTGGCTTGCGGGCACACCTTTGAACCGCGATGACGGCAGGCGTTGTGGAAGGCCCGAATCTGTTTGTCTGCGCCGCGCACGATAGCGACAGGATAATCGCCGATTTGCAGCGACAGGTACTGACCCGACTTCTCCAGCTCAAATGTGTGCCCGGCGAAGATCCAGCTTTTGTGCCAGATCTGTTCCAGATCCTGCCTGTAAACGTCTGGATCGCTATAAAGGGCACCTGGCAGCGCATGGTCAGGCTTGCGCTGCGCAACAAGATTTGAAACTGCCGATTTAGTGCTCACGGTCAACACACTCCAAAATACCAAAGGGACGACGAAAGACCATTGTTTGCATCAATCTAGATATTGGGTAACGCCATTTCGCCGGTAAAATATCGCTGTTGTAAAGACTACGTCTGCAATCACACCCCAACAAGAAACTTTTACGCTTATCAATGCATAAACAAATGTTATCGATCGATAGCGTAGCTTTAAGATGATATTCGTAACCTATTGAATTTAATGAATAAATAATTTTCGACGCTGTGCGCTATATCGCTTTAAAGATGTCTGCGCGAGGAAGACACGCTATTGACCACTCTATTGCCCCATGCCAGTCTGGATTCAACAGCTAACGGTACTTAGTCAGTAAAACAACCTCTGGCGATCTCGTGTTTGAGTCTTGGGAACTGTCCCGTGAAAACATGGAGGTTTTTATCGCGCCTCAAGGTATCAAAGCTGACGCGTTCATTGACCTTCCACCTAACTCGCATTCGGAGCATTCATCTTGAAATTTGAAGGTATTTATACGCCAGCAGTAACTCCTTATAACTCTGATGGGGAGATTGACTGGGATGTGTACTCCCAAGTTTTGGAGTCGCTGATTGAGGCGAAGGTGCACGGCATTATTATCGGCGGGTCGACCGGCGAGTATTATGCGCAGACGTCGGAAGAACGCACCGAGTTGGCGGCCTACGCCAAAGATGTGATCGGCACTCGGGTGCAACTGATCGTCAGTACCGGGGCGATTCGTACCGAAGATGCGGTTCAGTACGCCAAGGATGCCAAATCGATCAAAGCGGACGCCATTCTCGTCACGTCCCCGCCTTACGCGCTGCCAACCTCACAGGAAAACGCGATTCACGCGCTCACTATCGATCGCGCAGCGGACTTGCCGATCATGCTTTACAACTATCCGGGGCGCATGTGCGTTTCGATGGATGAAGAGTATTTCACGCGTGTCAGCCAATCGAAAAACGTCGTCGCCATCAAGGAAAGCTCCGGCGACATGGGCCAGGTGCATATGCTGGCCCGGCAGTTCCCCAACATCGCCTTGTCCTGCGGATGGGACGACCAGGCCCTCGAGTTTTTTGCCTGGGGCGCCCGCAGTTGGGTGTGCGCAGGTTCCAACTTCCTGCCCAAGGAACACGTCGCGCTTTATGAAGCCTGCGTGATCGAAAAGAACTTCGACAAAGGCCGTCAAATCATGTCGGCAATGATGCCGCTGATGAATGCCCTGGACGGTGGCAAGTTCGTGCAGTCGATCAAGTACGGCTGTGAAGTTGCCGGATTGAAAGTCGGTAACGTGCGCCTGCCATTGCAGCCACTTGAAGCGGACGAAAAGCAGAGTTTCGCGTCGCTCATTACTGAACTCAAACGTAACGTAGCCAACATTTCTTCGGGAGCCAGCCATGGGTGATCTTCTGAGCAAGGCCGAATATGCCGCTCTGGCCAAAGACATTTCGCTGCCATCCAAGGCGTTCATCAATGGCGCGTTCAAGCCCGCGATCTCTGGCAAAACCTTCGCCACGAACAATCCGGCGACAGGTGAGTTTTTGACTGACGTCGCCGCCTGTTCGTCCGAGGATGTCGACTTTGCGGTGAGCAATGCCAAAGAGGCCTTTGAGGATGGACGCTGGAGATCTGTTTCTCCTCGGGAGCGCAAAGCGGTTCTGTTGAAGTTTGCAAACCTGCTTGAAAACCATCAACACGAACTGGCCGTCCTCGAAAGTCTCGATAGCGGCAAACCTGTCAGTGAATGTCAGTTGGTCGACATCCCGGACACCATCCACACGATCCGCTGGCACGCAGAACTGATCGACAAGATTTATGACAACACCGCCCCGGTGGGCAGCGACGCGCTGACCATGGTGGTCCGGGAGCCGATCGGCGTGGTGGGCTGCGTATTGCCCTGGAACTTCCCGCTGCTGATGCTGGCCTGGAAAATCGGGCCGGCGCTCGCTGCGGGCTGTTCGGTCATCGTCAAACCTGCTGAACAAACCTCGCTGACCACGTTGCGTGTCGCTCAGCTGGCGTTTGAAGCCGGTATACCCGCTGGTGTCCTCAACATTGTGACCGGCACGGGCAAAGACGTCGGTGAGCCGATCGGTTTGCATCACGATGTCGACATGGTGAGCTTCACCGGCTCCACTGCGACCGGCCGCCGCTTCCTGCATTACGCCGCCGATTCGAACCTCAAGCGCATCGTCCTTGAGTGCGGCGGGAAAAACCCGGCCGTGGTGATGGACGATGCGCAAGACCTGGATCTCGTTGCTCAGCATGTCGTCAATGGCGCGTTCTGGAACATGGGTGAAAATTGCTCCGCGACCTCACGTCTGATCGTCCATGCGTCTGTTAAGGACGAACTGCTGGAGCGCATGGGCGCCTACATCCGCGAATGGAAAATGGGTGACCCACTCGATCCGGAAAACCGCGTAGGGTCGCTGGTCAGCCCAGAGCATTTCGCCAAAGTGAAGTCGTACCTTGAGCACGCCACCGCCGCAAAGCTTGAAGTTGTGTACGGCGGCGCGACGAAAGACGGTGCCTTCGTAGAGCCGACAGTGATTGACGGTGTCGATCGAGACAGTCGGCTGTTCCAGGAAGAGATCTTCGGCCCGATTCTTTCGGTCACCACCTTTCATTCGATTTCCGAAGCCATTGCCCTGGCCAATGACACGGTCTACGGCCTGGCCGCCTCGGTATACACCGCCAGTCTGCGCCGGGCGATCAAGTTGTCGCGTGAGATTCGCGCCGGCATCGTCACCGTGAACTGCTTTGGTGAGGGCGATGCTTCGACGCCATTCGGCGGCTACAAGGAGTCGGGCTTCGGTGGTCGGGACAAATCCATTTTTGCCCATGACCAGTACACCGAAATCAAAACAATCTGGATCGATGTGTCTGATCGGTCGGATGAAGAGACCGAAAAATGAGCACCCATACCATCAAGCGCCTGCCGGTAGATACTGGGGTTTCGGGTTGGGAGGCGATTTCCGCACGCACTGCGCCTGTCCGCATGCTTGATGGAAACGTGACGGCGGACTGGCTGATTATCGGTGCCGGTTTTGCCGGCTTGTCCGCCGCTCGCAGACTTTCACAGTTACACCCCGGTGACAGCATTGTTGTGGTCGATGCTCATGAAGTCGCCAAGGGGCCGGCAGGCAGGAACTCTGGCTTCATGATCGATGTGCCGCACAGTCTGTCGTCCGGGGAATACTCCGTGGCGAGTGAGTCTGCAACGGCGCTGGAAATCACGCAAAATCGTTTTGCGATTGATTTTGCCGCGCAAGCCGCACGCGAGTACGGCATGTCCACAAACACCTTTGACCCATCAGGGAAGATCAACGCGGCCGCCACTGAGCGGGGATTGAAGCTGAACGTCAATTACGCACAGTCCCTTGAGCGCATCGGCGAAAAGTTCGAGATGTTTGATGCCGCGCAAATGCGCGAAATCACCGGGTCCACCTATTACCACGGTGGGATCTACACACCCGGCGCAGTGTTGATTCAACCCGCTCAATACATTAGGGACCTGGCAGCAGGGCTCGAAGGGAAAATCACGCTGTTCGAACGCTCTCCGATTATTGAATTGACCAAGCAGGGAAGCGGTTGGAGCGCTCGATCTCATAACGGGACGGTGCACGCACCCAAGGTCATCCTGGGGGTTAACGGGCACATTGAGGACTTTGGACATTATCAAGGACGCCTGTTGCACGTCTTCACTTACGCCTCCATGACGGCTGCGTACAGTGATGATGCATTCAAGAAAGACGTGCCGGGTAGAGCCAAGTGGGCATTGTTGCCAGCTGATCCAATGGGAGCGACTGTTCGTAAAATCTCTACGGACGGTCTCTCGCGTATCGTCATCCGGACAAAATTCACCTATGACCCGAGTATCCAGGTCACCCCAGAGCGTGTGGCTGCGGTTGCCAAAGAACAGCGACAGTCTCTGGATGCACGCTTTCCCGAATTGAAATCCACTGCGTTGGAGTTCAGTTGGGCCGGCCGTCTGTGTTTGAGTCGTAACAGCGCCGCTGCATTTGGCGAGATCGAAGAAAACCTGTATTCGGCTTGCTGCGAAAATGGGTTGGGAACGGTCAAGAGCACGCTGGCAGGTGTAATGGCAGCGGAATTGGCTTCGGGTATACGTTCTGATTTTCTGGATAGTTTCAGTCACGCGCCAGGACCCAGCAGGCTCCCCCCCCAAATAATAACGAAGCTGGGCGTCAGTTCGGTCATTCGTTGGCATGAGTTTTGGGCCGGACGAGAAGGTTAGCACGTTTAAGTTGTCGGCTTTTCCTATAAAGGCCGTTTAATAAGTCACTAATAAGAACGGAACAATCCATGAAGAATATTTGGAAGGCATTCTGCGCGCTCGCGTTTGTGGGCATGATGAGTTTGCAGGCACACGCTGAAGAAAAAAACATAGTAATGGGGACCATGTCTTGGGAGGATTTGGTGCCCATTACCGGCATTACCAAGAAGGTACTTGAGAACGCTGGGTATACCGTAAAAGTCGTGGAGTTTTCCGAGTGGGGTATCGCTTACGCTGCACTCAGCAAAGGGGATATTCAGGTATTGGCCTCCCAGATTGATTACGCCGCCGCCGATTATTGGAAAAAGAACAAGAACAAAATCGAGAAGCTGTCACCGGTCTCCTTTGGTCTTTATCAGGGCATGGCAGTACCCAGTTACGTAGACATCGACTCCATCGAACAGCTGAATGCAAACGCGGACAAACTGGGGAACAGAATCATTGGCATCGAACCAGGTTCGGGTTTGATGAGTGACGCGAACAACGTGGTCAAAGCGTACGACATCAAGCTCAAGCTGGTCGAGGGCAGTACTTCGGCCATGACCGCGGCTTTAAAGTCGGCAGTCGACCGAAAAGAATGGGTGGCGGTAACCGTCTGGGATCCTTCCTGGATGACCAGGAAATTTGATCTCAAATTCTTGAAAGATCCAAAAGGGGTCTTCCCGCCGTTGCAGGGTTATTACTGGATTGGACACAAAGGCTTCGCTGAAGCCAATCCGCGTGCGCGTGAACTGATGGCCAGTGTTTATGTGCCTATCACGGACATCACCGCGATGAATGCTGAAGTCAAGGATGGCAAGACCATGGACGAGGCTATCAAGGGTTGGATTGATAGTCATACAGATCTTGTAAATCGTTGGGGAAATATCAAGAACTATTAAGTTTTGTTTGTTTGCCACTGCCGCCCTTTGATTAATTAAAGAAACCAGCAAACAACTGGTTCGATGGATTGCGAAATGACAATGGCCACAATTAATACTGACGAAGTGCTGGTAGATTGCCAGTCGGTTTGGAAAATCTTCGGTAAAAATGCACCGGCAGCCATGGACGCGGTTGTCCAGCAGGGTCTTTCAAAGACCCAGATCCTGCAAAACCATGGCTGCGTGGTCGGGGTTTCCGATGTCAGTCTCCAGGTTCGCCGGGGGGAAATTTTTTGCATCATGGGTTTGTCCGGCAGTGGCAAATCCACCCTTATAAGGTTGCTGAACAAGCTGATCACCCCAAGCTCGGGGAAGGTGCTGGTCAAAGGCAAGGACGTTTCATCCTTGTCGCCGGCACAACTGCGAGAGGTGAGGGCGCGTCACATCGGTATGGTCTTTCAAAGCGTTGCCTTGCTGCCTAACCGTACGGTTCTTGAGAACACCGCGTTTGGCCTGGAAGTCCAGGGCGTGGGCAAGGCTGCACGTTACAAAGTGGCCGAGCAGGCGCTGGCAAAGGTTGGATTGAGCGAGTGGACTTCACGCTATCCAAGCGAACTGTCAGGCGGCATGCAACAACGGGTCGGACTGGCGCGTGCACTCACAGCTGACCCAGAAATAATTTTGATGGATGAGCCGTTCAGCGCGCTTGATCCGCTGATTCGCCGACAGTTGCAGGATGAGTTCCGCCTGCTGACCAAGGAGCTGGGCAAGTCCGCGGTGTTTATTACACACGACCTGGACGAGGCCATCCGCATCGGTGACCGCATTGCAATCATGAAGGATGGCGCCATCATTCAGGTTGGCACCGCCGAGGAAATCGTGCTCAACCCGGCTGACGACTACGTGGCGGAATTCGTCGCCGGCATTTCCCGATTGCATCTGGTCAAGGCTCACTCGGTCATGACGTCTGTCCAGGCCTACAAGGCTGCACAGCCGACTTGCGATATTTCCCGGCTCATCCAAACCTCGCTTGACGCCGATATCGATGAGCTTATCAGCTTGACGATGAAGTCCAGGCGGGACGGGCTTGCCGTGGTCGATAACGGAACAGTGGTCGGGATCATCACGCCTCGTGATCTGCTGCGTGGCGTTCAAGGTATTCCCAACGAGTTGGCGCCCGTAGCTACGGCCAACGCGATGGAGGCGTCCGCATGAGCATGCCGGATTTTTCCAGTCAGTTCGATGCATCCATTGATACAGGACTGGAATGGCTTTCAGATAATGGCGAGTTCGTGTTCGATGCCGTCAATGCGGTGCTCAATGGCATTTACGAAGGCGTGCTGTGGTGTGTCGCCTATCCACCGCACTACGTTGTAGCGATTGTCATGGCGTGGATTGGCTGGCGTCTGGCTGGCGTTCGCTTTGCAATTCTTGCAGGTTTGGCCCTGTTGTTTTGCGACCTCATCGGCTTGTGGCCAGAGACAGTCAGCACGCTTGCCCTGGTGCTCACAGCAACTGTCCTGGCACTGGTTGTCGCCATTCCGCTGGGGGTCATTGCCGGTCTGGCGCCGGCCTTTGATCGCGTGGTTGATCCTTGTCTGGATTTGATCCAGACGATGCCGCCCTACATCTACCTGCTACCGGCCATTGCACTGCTCGGCTACGGCCCTGCCACGGCGCTGTTGGCGACTTTTATCGTCGCGCTTCCCCCTGCGCTACGACTGACCTCCCTGGGTATTCGCATGACACCCAAGGAGTTCATCGAGTTGGGAGAGGCCAGCGGTGTGACTGGAATCCAGATGTTTTTCAAGATCCGCTTACCGTTCGCCTTGCCCAGCATCATGGCCGGTGTCAACCAAAGCTTGATGATGGCGTTCGGTATGGTCGTCATCGCCGGTATTGTGGGTTCGGGCGGTTTGGGCGAGGCGATTTACGGTTCCATCCGTACGTTGGATATCGCCAAGTCGATCAACGCGGCCATCGCTATCGTTATCCTGACCATGATCCTGGATCGTCTGGCGCAGAGTGCTGCACAGGCGCGGGTGAGGGCTTCCCAATGACAACGCACATTCAATTTTCTCCAGGCGATTACCTGGCTCCCGCCGTTGACTGGCTGAACACTAATTTACATGGATTGTTCAAAGGGATCAGTCAGGTCATTGAGGCGGTACTCGGCGCAGTGGAGGGGGCGCTGCTTGCTCCCCATCCGTACTTCTTCATCGGTATTGTCGTCGTTGCGGCGTTCTTTTTTGCCAATAAACGAGTTGCTGTTTTCGCTGTGCTGATGTTGGCTTTCTGTTTGTTCGCGGGCCTTTGGGTCGCGTCCATCCAGACGATTGCGCTGGTCAGCGTGTCGGTCCTGATCTCTGTCGCCATCGCTTTCCCGCTGGGGGTTCTGGCCGCCCGGGTGAAGCGTGTAGATGAAGCGTTGCTGCCGATTCTGAACATCATGCAAACGGTGCCGCCCTGGGTATACCTGATCCCCGCCGTGATGCTGTTCAGCTTGGGACGGGTGCCCGCGATCATCGCAACGATTGTTTACGGCATCCCGCCGATGCTCAGATTGACGACCCTGGCCTTCAAGCAGCTGCCCAAGGATCTCCTTGAGTTGGGCCAGGCGTCCGGTGCTTCACCTAAAGACATTCTGTTCAAAATTGAACTGCCGACTGCCGCTCCCACGCTGTTGGTAGGCCTGAACCAATGTATCCTCATGTCGTTGGCGATGGTGGTGCTGGCAGGTTTGGTGGGGGCGGGCGGTCTGGGGGCTGAAGTGACTCGTGGCCTCTCGAGGATGGAGATGGGATTGGGCCTTCGAGCAGGCCTGGCCATTGTCGCTATTGCGCTGCTGTTGGATCGACTGTCACGGGGCGCGTTGCAGCGTCACTCGCCCAGTAAACTCCTTTGAAGGGGGCGGCTGAACGTCGGCGACGTTCGTCAGTGTAAACAAGCGAGGCTTAAAGTGATCGAACGACGAGACTTCAGCGGGTGTATGAAAGGTAAAAACCTGCGCTATGTGGAAGAGACCCGGAGTGAGTCGACGGCCCATGCCCGGGCAGGATTTTTACTGCTCGAGCACTTCTCGTTGCCTGCATTTACGCAAGCGCTCGATACGATTGTCACTGCCAACCTTTTGCGTCCGGCGTTGTTCTCTTCACGAACCTTCGGGGTGCAGGATGGAGAGGTTACCAGCGACCTTGGCCTGGTCATTCGACCGGATGCGCGTTTGGACGTGGCAGCACTCAAAGACCTTGATTTGCTGGTCATATGCGGCGGCTATCGCACCGAACTCAAAGTCAATCACGAGCTGATCAGCATCCTTAAAACGGCATCGGAACTGGGTATCACCCTGGCCGGGCTGTGGAATGGGGCGTGGTTTTTGGGCGTGTCAGGTTTGCTTGAGGGATATCGTTGTGCGATTCATCCCGAACACCGACCCGCGCTCGCAGAAATTTCAAAAGTCACGCATGTCACCAGTGAAGCATTTGTCATGGATCGAGACCGGCTCACGGCTTCGAGTCCGGCGGGTGCCTATCATATGGCTCTCGAGTGGATCAAAGGGCTGCACGGCAAGGCACTTGTCGAGGGCATCGAAGACATTCTGTCTTTCGAAGAGTCGCGGTATCGGCGTATCAAACCGACACAGAACATCTCGTTGAGTGCCCCCCTCAAAGAGGTGGTCAAACTGATGGATGCCAACCTGGAAGAACCGTTGCAAATGGACCAACTTGCGGTCTATGCCGGTCGTTCCCGTCGACAAATAGAGCGCTTGTTCAAAGAGCAACTGGGTACCACGCCGCAACGGTATTACCTGGAATTGCGCATTACCGAAGCACGGCGATTACTTCAGCACACAGAGCTGTCTCAGGTTGACGTGCTGGTCGCGTGCGGCTTTGTTTCACCGAGCCATTTCAGTAAATGCTACAGCTCGTACTTCGGTTACCGGCCTTCGAGAGAAACGCGGTTGGTGAAGTAAAAACCGGGCTGTCGCAAAAAGTTAAGGGAGGAGGGCATGACCGAGTTGCGATTGAAGTGCGACCAAACAAAAAATGCTGCGCCCACCGTTACCGCTGGTGCTGGCGTCGCAAGGCCTCAACTCGGGATTTTTTTATGCCTGCTTTCAATGCTTATCTTTGCGAGCCAGGACGGACTAACCAAGGTGCTTGTCAAAGACTTCCCGGTTGCCCAACTGGTCATGGTGCGCTATTGGGTGTTTGTCGTTTTTGCCCTCGGATATGCCGCCTGCCAAGGTAGGGGCAAAGAGTCTTTTCGCAGTAAGCACCCTTGGCTCCAAATCATTCGAGCGCTGTTAGCCGTGGGTGAAACCATACTGTTTGCAGTGGGGCTACGATATTTGGGCCTGGCCGAAATGCATGCGCTCTATGCCGTATTTCCGCTGATGGCACTGGCATTGGCGGGGGCCATGCTTGGGGAGTTCATAGGTCTGCGGCGCTGGATTGCCGCCGCCATAGGGTTCACCGGGACACTGATCATCCTTCGACCAGGCGCGGGCGTTTTTGAACTCGCGGCGCTGATTCCCCTGCTGGCTGCTTTAGCATTCGCGGTGTTCAACGTACTGACGCGCCGGATTAGCCAGCACGACGCCTTTGCTACGAACATGCTCTTTATGGCAAGTGTGGGTGCCCTGACAGTCACATTTGCGGGGCTACCCGCATGGGTTTCTCCGACTCCGGTCCAGGGCCTCTTGATGGGGATCCTGTCATTGACGGGCGTAGTCGCTCAGATTCTGTTCATTCAAGCACTGAAATACGCAACCGCTTCTACCCTGCAACCTTTCAACTATGCGCTTCTGGTGTTCGCCACTTTGATTGGTGTGATCGTCTTTGCCGAGCACCCCGACACATGGGTAGTTGTCGGAGCAGCGTTGGTTATTATCGGTGGGCTGTATGCGATTAAAGCCAAGGCGTGAACACTCCAGAGGAAGAGAATGCAGCGAAGTATGTCCCGGTTGGCAGGGCAGGTCGCCCAGGGGAACTGGCTGCTGCCGTTACGCTCCTGGCGTCACCGGAGTCCGGTTACATTACCGGTGAATTGCTGGTGGTCGATGGTGGCAATTGCCTGATAGAGAACAAAGCGCCCAAGCAATCAATACGTGCCCGTCACGAAATTTTGCAGCGGAGGAGAGTAAGTGACTCCCTCCGTTGCAAGTCAGGTTGTCAGGCTGATTCGATCAAAACGGCAGTGGCAGTTTCGCTGTGCGCCCCCCA
This sequence comes from Pseudomonas sp. IT-P258, assembly GCF_949767825.1. Taxonomy (NCBI): domain Bacteria; kingdom Pseudomonadati; phylum Pseudomonadota; class Gammaproteobacteria; order Pseudomonadales; family Pseudomonadaceae; genus Pseudomonas; species Pseudomonas sp. IT-P258. Next base: position 408,952 of record NZ_CATKPU010000054.1, read on the forward strand.
TCCACCACGAGCACCTGTCCGGTAATGAAGGCCGATGACTGCGAAGCGAGGAAAACGACTGTCCCGCCAACATCCGCCGGCAATCCGGTACGTCCGACCGGGTGAAGACGCTGGAGTGCCTGGCGCGCCGCATGCGGATCAGCTTGAGCGGCGAGATATGCATCACTCAACTCGGAGTTTATCCACCCTGGAGCAATGGCATTGCAGCGAATGCCGTCCCGTCCGAGATCGACTGCCAAGGCTCGGGTCAGCCCATGGATGCCAGCCTTGGAGGCACAGTACGCGGCATGTTCAGGGTTGGCGCCTATCCCTTCGATCGACCCGATGTTGATGATGCTGCCACCGCCTCGCTGACGCATCTGAGGCACCAACGCCTTGCACAAGAACGCTGGTGCCCGCAGATTGACAGCCATCATGCGATCCCAGTCCTGCTCGGTCATCTCATCAATCGATTTCTCGAACATGAACCCCGCATTATTCACCAGGACATCGACTCCGCCGAGCTGCTCCCGGGCTATTTGCGCGATCAAACCTGGAGACTCCACCGAAGCGAGATCTGCCTCGACGAAATAGACCTGAGGGTGACTTTGCAAGTCGACGTCCAGTGCCTGACGCTGAGCGATCAACACAGTAGCTCCCGCCTCAAGCAATTGTTCGGTGATGCCTCGGCCAATCCCTCTGCCGCCCCCGGTCACCACTACATTTTTACCGTTGAGCATCGCTACCTCTCCTTAGCCGGACACCGGCTTGGCGCCTGTGACTTCTACCGTTTCACCGGCGATGTACCTGGCCTCGTCGGACGCCAGAAATGCGATGACATCCGCAATGTCTTCGGGCTCGGCGATACGGCCTAGTGGGACGCTCTTGTTTAGCTCTTGCACGGCTTTGTCCGGATCCAGGCCGCGACGTTCAAAGCCGCTGCGTATCATCGGGGTATTGATTTCGTGCGGGCACACGGCGTTGACACGGATGCCCAAAGGGGCGCAATCGCGGCCCAGATTTTTGGTTAAAGCCGCAACGGCCCCTTTGCTTGTGCAATACGCCACGTGGGCGGGGCCTGGATAAATTCCCCAGACAGATGATGTGTTGACGATTGCGGCGCCCGGGCGATTTTTCATGTGCGGTATCGCGGCACGGCAGATGAAGAACACCGCATTCAGGTTTACGCCCATGGCGTCGAACCACATGTCGTCAGTGGTTTCCTCTATCGTGCCACGGGGAATGATGCCCGCATTGTTCAATACGATATCGATCCCCGAAAAAACATCGACGGCCGTTTGGACAATCGCTTCGCAATATTCTTTTCGGCGTAAATCGCCTGCCACATAGAGTACTTCCGCGCCCAGGTCACGAACTTTGGCTAAGATTGATTTGCAACCGGCTTCGTCAAGATCAGATAAAACAAGCTTTGCGCCTTCTCGGGCGAACAATAATGCTAACGCCTGTCCGACACCTCCGGCAGCGCCCGTAATGACCACCACTTTATTATTGAATTTCATAGGACAACCTACCTGGTAAGTTTTTGGCGGAGTCATTATTTAATTTCAATGGATCGCAGCGTCCAGCAACTTTTTTACAGGGCCAAAGATAACGTGGCGTTATCCTGAAATTTCTGACTCGATAGTTTTTCTGGTGTCGGCGAAGTCTTGATAAAAGTGTCCGCACTTTTTCAAAAAATTAATTGATTCGGGTCATTGATGGCGTGCTCTATTGATTTGGCGATTGATCGTCTCGAAAATGTACGCCCCTGTACATGCCGTGTACGCCAAAGATCCTGGGGTGTACAGTGTCGAAGAATTTTCAAATAAAGGTGCACCCGAATGTCACAGACAGGAAGGGCGAAAACCAAAGCGCAGGACGCCGGCTGGCGAGGCTCCGTCGATGGTTGGCTGGACGCCGCCTATGATGCCCTGAAGGAGTCGGGTGTTGATGCTGTGCGGGTGATGCCGCTGGCCAAACGCTTGAATTTGTCCCGTACCAGCTTTTACTGGTTCTATGAAGATCGCGAACAGCTGCTCGCGGCACTCCTGGCTCGATGGCGGGACAAGAACACCGGCGGTATGGTCAGCCAATGCGAGAGTTACGCAGAAAGTATTTCCGAAGCGATTCTCAACGTCTTCGAATGCTGGGTGAACCCTGAACTGTTCGACTCGCAGTTCGAATTTGCCGTGCGCAGTTGGGCGCTGCAATCGGACGAGGTCACTGCTGAAATCGCTTTGGCCGATGAGGCTCGGATGAATGCCCTGGCCGCGATGTTCCGACGGTTTGGCTACGACGGCGAGGGTGCCGACGTTCGGGCCAGGACGATCTACCTCACGCAGATTGGCTACATCTCCATGAAAACCAGTGAAGATATCGTCGTTAGATTTCGACGGATTCCTCAGTACGTGAGTGTGTTCACCGGCAAAGTACCTAAGCGGCGAGAGCTGGACCGCTTTTATGGAAAGTTCGGCTACGCGGAAAAAGAGCCCGGCGTTTTCGTTCCCTTGGTCGATACATTCGAGGAGTCGACTGCCGATGGAGAATAGAACTCTGGGCATCATCGGAGGTACCGGCTGGCTCGGGCGCGCAATCGCCCAGGCGCTGCTCGATAGCGGGGTCATCGGGCCTGACCGCTTATTGATCTCGAACCGCTCCGGCGTCAGTCCCTTCGAGCCAGGCGTGAGACTGCTGGCTGACAACCAGCAGTTGGTGGACCTCAGCGATATTGTCGTGCTGTCCATCCGACCGGAGCAGTTTCGTGAACTGCAGATCAACGCCCGCGGCAAGCGGGTGATTTCCCTGATGGCCGGAGTTCCGGCGGCATCCATCAGCGCGGCCACCGGTGCGGATGCAGTGGTGCGGGCCATGCCGAATGCGGCCGTGGAAATCAGGCAGTCGTTTACGCCCTGGTACTGTGCCGGAAACCTTGTTGAATGCGACCGCCAGTGGGTGCAACGACTGTTCGAGTGCGTAGGTTCAGCGGACGAAGTGCCTGATGAGGACTGTATTGATTACCTCAGCGCCTTGTCCGGGACTGGGCCGGCCTTTCCGGCAATGTTGCAAATGGCACTGACTAATCAGGCGGTGGCAGCGGGAATTCCCCTTGCCATCGCACAGCGCGCTGCACAAGGCGTGGTGGTGGGGGGCGGCCAGATGCTTGCCAGCCGCGATCCGCGGCAAATGATTGAGTCGTTGATGGCTTACCGTGGCGTGACGGCAGCAGCGCTGCAGTCGATGGCCGATCAGGGCATCGACTGCATTGTGGGGCGGGCAGTCAATGCAGGCGCTGAGGTTGCGCGGCGGGGAATGTAGCAGGGCAGGGGATAACAGTGAAGGGCCGTGAAGGGCCTTCACTGCCGAAGGCGTCATGGGAAGCTCCGTGCGTCCCTTGACCGCACCAGACGTGCCAGGGGTTCAGATTTCTTTCACCAGGCGCAAAGCGTCGTAGATGGCCGCGTGAGTGTTGCGAGCAGACACGGCGTCGCCGATCCGGAACAGTTGGAAGCGTCCTTCGGGATGGGTGACGATGTTCTGTGCCGTGCCAGCGATCAGGTCATGCTGCTCTACCGCGCCGCCATTGGTGGAGAGAGGACGCAGCTCGAAGTACAAGTCATCCAGCGGAAGGGTGCCGTGGTTGACGACCACCTGATCGACCACGCGCTGCTTGTGAACCTGTCCGTAATCGCTGCCAAAGGTTGCAACGAGCCCGCCATCACGTTTTTCCACTGTATCGACCCGGTAGGTCACGGTGAAGGTGACGTCCAGATCCTGCAGGCTGCGCATGTAGGGCACCAGGTTCATGGCCATGACTTCAGGTGCAAACGAGCGGTCAGGGGTGACGATTTCGACTCTCGCACCGCTTTGCGCGATGACCTCGGCAGCCTGCAGGGCAGCATGATCCCCCGCATCGTCGAAGATCAGTACGTTGCGACCGGGCTTGATGTCGCCAGAAATGATGTCCCAGGTTGAAACCACGAGTTCGTTGCCTTTGCTGAGCACCTCGGTATCCGGCAGGCCGCCGGTCGCGACGATAACCACGTCTGGCTCGAAGGCTTGCACAGTGTCGGCTTCGGCCCAGGTATTGAAGTGAAACTTCACCCCCAGCCGTTCGCATTGTGCCATCCGCCAATCAATGATGCTGATCATCTCGCGACGACGCTCGCTCAGCGCAGTCAGACGAATTTGCCCACCAGGTTGATCAGCCGCTTCAAGCACCGTCACGTCATGGCCGCGCTCACCGGCGACCCGCGCCGCTTCCAGCCCGGCAGGGCCGGTTCCGACCACCAACACCTTGCGCTTGACCGCGGCTTTGGGAATGTCATGAGGCATGGTGGTTTCCCGCCCCGTCGCGGCGTTGTGGATGCAGTAGGCCGCGCCGCCCTGATAGATGCGATCCAGGCAATAGTTGGCGCCCACGCAAGGGCGAATGTCTTCTTCGCGCTTCTCGATGATTTTGCGCACGATGTGCGGATCGGTCATATGCGCGCGGGTCATGCCCACCATGTCCACTTTGCCCGAGGCGATCGCGTAGCGCGCGGTGGCCACGTCGGGAATCTTCGCCGCGTGGAAGGTCGGAAAGCCCGTAGACGAGCGGATCTCGCCAGCGAAGTCGAGATGGGGCGAGTTGCGCATACCCTGAATCGGGATGACATCGGTCAGCCCTGCATCCGTATCGATGTGACCGCGTACGACGTTCAGGAAGTCGACCAGTCCGCTGTCCTTGAGCATGTGAGAAACCTGCATGCCCTCGCTGGCAGTGAAGCCGCCGGGCAGTTCTTCATCACCGGTGTAGCGAACTCCCAGCAGAAAATCTTCGCCTACCCGCTGGCGGATGCCACGCAGGATGTCGAAGGTAAAGCGCATGCGGTTTTCCAGCGACCCGCCGTAAGGGCCGTCGAGGTCATTGGTCAACGGCGACCAGAACTGATCCATCAAATGCCCGTAAGCCTGAAGCTCCAGGCCATCGAGACCTGCCGCCTTCATGCGCTCCGCGGCGTCTACATAGTCCTTGATGATCCGCTCGATGTCCCACTCCTCCATTTTCTTCGGGAAGGAGCGATGCGACGCCTCGCGGCGGTGTGACGGCGACACCACCGGCAACCAATCGGCCTTGTCCCAGCGGGTGCGACGGCCCAGGTGAGTCAACTGGATCATCACTGCCGCGCCATGTTCGTGGCATTCATCGGTCAGGTCCTTCAACCATCCGACTACTTCGTCCTTGTAGGCAAGCACATTGTTGAACACCGGCGGGCTGTCTCGGGATACGGCAGCGGAACCGGCGGTCATGGTCAGGGCGACACCGGCTTTGGCGCGCTCCACGTGGTAGGCGCGATAGAGATCCTTGGGCATACCGTCCACAGGGTAGGCCGGTTCATGGGAGGTGGTCATGATCCGGTTTCTGAGGGTCAGGTTTTTGATTTTATAGGGTTGCAGCAAGGGATCGCTGGACATCGTGGTGCGCTCCAAAGTGGGCCTCATCAGGCTCGACGACTTAAAATTAGGATAAATGTACACCTGTGTCAACGATTGGTGACACATGTGTACATTTTGCTTGCGTGCCAAAAAAACCAGGATTAACATCCGCCCAAACAAGGACGAATGTCGCTCGTCCGCGTCTGTCATCCATTTAGAAAGGAGAGAAGCGTGACTGAGTTATTTGATATTCGTTTGGCCAGCAAACAAACTGCCTTCACTGAAATCCCGGTCATTGATATTTCGCCACTCATAAACGGCGAAAATCCGCTGCGGGTGGCAAGCCAGATAGGTGAAGCGTGCGAAAAGGTGGGGTTTTTTTATATAAAAAACCATGGTGTTTCGCAGCAACTGATAGACGAGATGTACAGGCTCACCAAACTTTTTTTCAAGCTTCCAGCCGACGAGAAGAACTCACTTAATATCGTGAACTCTGGGCTTACGCTACGTGGTTACATCCCGATGTATGCGGAAAACGTAGATCCAGCCAATACGCGCGATTTCAAAGAGTGCTTTGATTACGGCGCCCATTACGATGAAGTTTCTCCGTTTTTTGGCCCTAATCAAATGCCGGCCGGGCTGCCGCAATTCGACACGGTTGCCGAGGCTTATCATTCAGCTGTATTGGCGCTTGCGAGAACGCTCATCGGCGGCATCGCGCTGAGTCTGGATTTGCCGCAAAATTATTTTGAACAACGCCAACGCAAGCCCATCACTATTCAGCGCGTTTTGCGTTATCCGCCTCAGATAGGAAAGGTCTCCCTGGAAGAGATCGGTATTGGTGCTCACACGGATTACGGCTTCCTGACAGTCCTGTCTCAAGACACAGTTGGCGGTTTACAAGTCAAGAACCGTGCAGGGGAGTGGGTTACTGCCCCACCCGTTGAAGGCACTTTTATCGTCAACATTGGTGATCTGGTTCAAACCCTCACCAACGATCGCTACACCTCGACAATGCATCGCGTCATAAATACTAGCGGTCTAGAGCGCTATTCAATTCCTTTCTTTATTGATTTGGATTTTGATGCAATTGTTGAGCCTGTGCCAACCTGTGTGAGTGAAGCGCTACCCGCGAAGTATGAAGCGTACACTTGTGGTAAACACAAATTTAAGCGTTTCGTTGATAGCTATGCGCACCTGAAAGTCGAATAGGGAGTTTTCTATGTGCATCCTGTATATGGCCGACCCCGCCGATGCGCAGAAATGGCGAGATTGCCTGGCAACGCTCGCCCCACAACTAGAGTTCCGCCAATGGCCTGATATCGGTAGCCCGGCAGGGGTGCACTACATCCTGGCTTGGGAGCCTCTAACCAACCTGGTGGAACAGTTTGGTAATCTTCGGCTTCTCTACGCTGCAGGGGCTGGAGTTGATCAGTTCGATCTGGCTCGTTTGCCTGCTAACGTGTCGCTGATACGGCTGGTAGATAGCTCGATGGCTGACATCATGGCCGAATATGTTCTGTTTGGTGTTCTTGCCTTGCATCGAGAAATCCTCGCTTACCAAGAGGACCAGCGAAGTGGTCGCTGGCAACCTCGACCAATCGTGCATGCTTCACAGCGGCGTGTTGGTGTCATGGGGGTTGGCAATCTCGGACGTGCCGCGCTTGATCGCCTTCAGCCATTGGGATTTCAGCTCAGTGGCTGGAATCGTTCTTTGAAGGAGGTGCCAGGTGGTCACTGTTACGTCGGCCCGGACGAACTGGAGGCGTTTTTAGGGCAGTGCGACATCCTTGTGAACATGTTGCCACTGACTCCCGAAACAGACGGGATACTCAATGCTGCGAGGCTCGATTGCCTGCCTCATGGAGCTGGACTGATTAACGTGGGGCGTGGCGCCCACGTTATAGAAACGGCTTTGCTTTCAGCGTTGGATGAAGGCCGTATGGGAGGAGCCATACTGGATGTCCTGGTACAAGAACCTCCTTCTCAAGACAACCCACTTTGGAAACACCCTCGAGTGCTCCTGACCCCTCATGTTGCAAGCGATGTGCAGATTGAGGGGGGTGTGGCAGTGATAGTTGAGAATCTCCGAAGAGAGCGTGAGGGAATGCCTCTGTTGAATGTGGTTGATCGGTCTAAAGGCTATTAGTGAGGGAGGGGAAGAGTGGAAGCTCCAGTCGAATACCATCGATACTGACCTATAACTTAGCTAAACTAAACAACCATTTAGTTTAGTTATAATTTCTGGTTATTAATGAAGGAGGGGAGTTGACCAGATGATCCAGAGGCAGCTCACCCTTATTCGCTATCTTCCAAATATGTGCTGTATCTTTCAAACATACGTGTATTCGGTAACAAGCCCCGTAAATAAAGGGCTACAGCCATCTGCGGTGGCCACTCAAAGGAGTATGCAATGGCTCATTTTCCAAGCTGGATGCTTTAATGCGCTCACAATTACCTGAAAGCCGCTGAGATTCTGGATGTGCAGAACCTACCGCACGTTGCCCAGGTCGATGCGGCGATTGACATGGAAACCCTGCTCAAGAGCTTTATTTCCGTGCCTGACCAGCATCAAGGCACATCCGGCGAGATCTACAAACTCGACGTCTAGCGTTGGCCGCGGCATAAGCACGATCTATTGACGTTGTTCCATGCGATGCCCGAACCGATTCGTAGCGGCTTGGCCCTGGACAGCCAGGAAGATTCCTTCGAGAGATACCGCGACGTGTTCACCAACAGCCGGTATCCGTATGAGTCGAGCAGCTGGAAATTTTCCGATCCGGTACTGATGAGGAGCTGCGGTGGACTCTGGCCAATATGGTTGGCTATTCAAGGTGCAAGGTTCTCACGATCCGTGAGGTCCTGGATTACCTGATTGAGGTGCAGGCACGAACTGCAGCAGAGTGATCGAGGCCTGTGCCTGGCTTCAAATCTGACCACCATGCGCTCCCAACTCCGCGTATGATGTTACGCATAATGTATATTATGTTAAATGGCATATCATTTGTCGCTCATTGTTCGACAATCAACCATCCGGGGCTTGACGGCGAATTGGCTTTTGGTGTTTCCTGAAACCGGTTTCAGTGCTATCTCACGAAGCACCCGACCTTATAAATCCAATAAGAAGGTTTCAGACCGTGAACGATTTCTCCGCCGCCCAGCGCAGCCGCGTGACCATGCTCGACGTGGCCGAACACGCCAAGGTCTCCAAGGCCAGCGTTTCGCGGTTCATTGGCGATGATCGCGCCCTGCTTTCCGATGCCATTGCCCAGCGCATCGAACAGGCAATTGCCGAACTCGGCTATCGCCCGAACCAGATGGCCCGTGGCCTGAAACGCGGGCGCACTCGCCTGATCGGCATGCTGGTGGCCGATATCCGCAACCCTTATTCAATTGCCGTGATGCACGGGGTGGAAACCGCCTGCCGTCAGCACGGCTATAGCCTGGTGGTGTGCAACACCGACCGCGACGACGAGCAAGAGCGCCAGCACCTGGCCCTGCTGCGCTCGTACAACATCGAAGGCCTGATCGTGAACACCCTCGGTCATCATCGTGACGAATTGCACGAACTGCACCGGGAAATGCCCCTGGTACTGCTGGATCGCAAGGTGGAGAACCTTGGAAGCGATATGGTCGGGCTGAACAACCCGCAGGCCATCGACATGGCCCTTAACCACCTTGAAGAACGCGGTTATTGCGATGTATTGCTGGTGACTGAGCCGCTTGATGGCACCAGTTCGCGAATTGAGCGGGTCAGCAGCTTCAAGGCACAAATCGAGCAACGCCCGGCGCTTCGCGGCACGCACATCGAAACAGGCAGCGAACTGACCGCACAATTGAAATCCTTCCTCGACACGCCTGGCCCCGGCCCGAAGGCGCTGTTTTGCGCGAACGGGATTGCCGCGCTCGCCAGCACTCATGCGTTGCGTGAACTCAAGTGCAACCTGTTCGATGACGTGGGCTTGATTGCCCTCGATGACCTGGATTGGTACCCGCTGGTGGGCAGCGGCATTACCGCCCTCGCACAGCCGACCACCGAGATGGGCGCCAGTGCTTTTGAGTGCCTGCTCAAGCGGCTGCGCGGGGATGACGGGGCGGTGCGGACGCTGGATTTTTCGGCGCGGCTGATTGTGCGGGGGTCGACCCGTGGGAATTTGCGTTGAATGTTAAGGCCTGCTCGCGAAGAGGCCCCAAGTAGCACTGAAAATTTTTTTGAACAAAAATGAAACCGGTTTCAGAGGTAGAAAAACAATGAATAGACCAGCCGTTTCCATCAGCCTTTCCAGCTACGGCGCCGACCTTGTGCGTCAACGCGGCCAGGGCAGCTTCATCGAGATTCTCGCCGCCGCCGGCGCCACGCGCATTGAGTGGCGCGAAGAGTTACTGACCATCGAAGACCCCGCTCAACTGGCCGATGCCACACAAGCAGAAGGCCTGCAGAGCGTGTATTCGTCGCCCATGGAGCTATGGCTGGCCGGGCAATCCAAACCCAACGCCGAACTGATCACGGCCCTGCAACGCGCCCAGGCATTCGGCGCCAAATGGCTGAAGGTGTCGCTGGGCTATTTCACCGACAACAGTGATCTGCAAACCCTCGCCCGTGTGCTGGGCGAAAGCGCCGTGCAGTTGCTGGTGGAAAACGACCAGACCCTGCACGGCGGCCGAATTGAACCCTTCCAGCGTTTTTTCGCGGACGTCGAGCAGCACAACTTGCCGATAAAGATGACCTTCGATATCGGCAATTGGCACTGGCAGGACCAGTCTGCCGCCAGCGCCGCGCGCTTGCTCGGGCGTCACGTCGGTTACGTGCACTGCAAAGCGGTGACCCGCCGCGCCGACGGCAAGCTGGTGGCCATCCCACCCGCTGCCAGCGATTTTCAACAGTGGGAACACCTGCTGCGGCACATGGCCCAAGGCGTTATGCGGGCCGCGGAATATCCGCTGCAAGGCGATGACCTGGTGCAACTGACCACCGAGCACGTCGCTGCCCTCGCCCACCTCGGCCAATCGCAGCTGGAGAGTGCTCATGTCTGAGATCGATATTCTGTCCTTCGGCGAGACCATGGCGATGTTCGTCGCCGAACAGGCTGGCGATCTGGCCAGCGTCGGCGCTTTCCACAAACGCATTGCCGGGGCTGACAGCAACGTCGCCATTGGCCTTTCCCGACTGGGCTTCAACGTGGCATGGCTGAGCCGTGTCGGTGCCGATTCGTTGGGCCGGTTTGTGGTCGACACCCTGGAAAGACAAGGCCTGGATTGCCGCCACGTCGACATCGACACCGCCCACCCGACCGGTTTTCAACTCAAGTCCCGCACCGACGATGGCAGCGATCCGGTGGTCGAGTACTTCCGCCGTGGTTCGGCGGCCAGTCACCTGTCGCCGCACTCGATCGTGCCCGAATTGCTCAAGGCCCGACACCTGCACGCCACTGGCATTCCCCCGGCGCTGTCGGAGTCGGCGCGGCAGATGTCGTTCGAGTTGATGACCCGCATGCGCGAGGCCGGGCGCAGTGTGTCCTTCGACCCGAACCTGCGCCCGAGCCTGTGGGCCAGCGAACGACAAATGATCACCGAGATCAACCGCCTCGCCGCCCTCGCCCATTGGGTCCTGCCGGGGTTGAGCGAAGGTCGCTTGCTGAGCGGTTTCGAAGACCCGGCCGACATCGCCGCCTTCTACCTCGACCAGGGCGCCGAAGCCGTGGCGATCAAGCTTGGCCCACACGGGGCTTACTACCGCACACATCTTGATCAAGGTTTCGTGGCTGGCGTACCGGTGCAAACAGTGGTCGATACGGTGGGTGCCGGCGATGGTTTTGCCGTCGGCATGATCAGCGCGCTGTTGGAAAACCAAAGCGTTGTCGAGGCCGTGAAACGCGCCAACTGGATTGGCAGCCGTGCGGTGCAGAGTCGGGGGGATATGGAGGGGTTGCCGACCCGCGCCGAAATGGCCAGCGAATTTGAGGCCGCCATCGCGAGCAAGCTCGTTCCCACAGGGGATATGTGTCGAACCTAGATCCCTTGTGGGAGCGAGCTTGCTCGCGATGAGGCCAGTAAAGGCACCGAAGATTTAAACCGTTACCTGCTGCGACAAAAACAACAAGCTCAGGAGCACCACCATGAAAACCGCAACGCTCGCCACCCGCCGCTGGTGGTACATCATGCCCATCGTGTTCATCACCTATAGCCTGGCGTATCTGGATCGCGCCAACTATGGATTCGCCGCCGCGTCCGGCATGGCGGCGGACCTGATGATCACACCAGGGCTGTCGTCGATGCTCGGCGCGCTGTTCTTCCTCGGCTACTTTTTCTTCCAGGTACCCGGCGCGATCTACGCGCAGAAACACAGTGTGAAGAAGCTGATTTTCGTCAGCCTGATCCTCTGGGGCAGCCTGGCGACGTTGACCGGGATTGTCTCCAATGCCTACTGGCTGATCGTCATTCGCTTCATGCTCGGCGTGGTCGAAGCGGCAGTGATGCCGGCAATGCTGATCTACCTGTGCCACTGGTTCACCCGCGCCGAACGTTCCCGGGCCAACACCTTTCTGATCCTCGGCAACCCGGTGACCATGCTGTGGATGTCGGTGGTCTCGGGCTATCTGGTGCAGCATTACAGCTGGCGCTGGATGTTCATCGTCGAAGGTTTGCCAGCGGTGTTGTGGGCATTCATCTGGTGGCGTCTGGCCGATGATCGTCCATCACAAGCCAAGTGGCTCAACGATCAGGAAAAACAGGACCTGGAAAGCGCACTGGCCGCCGAACAGGTCGGCATCAAGGCCGTGAAGAACTACGCCGAAGCGTTCCGCTCACCCAAAGTGATCATCCTGGCCCTGCAGTTTTTCTGCTGGAGCATTGGCGTGTACGGTTTCGTGTTGTGGCTGCCGTCGATCCTCAAGGCCGGCGCGCAAATGGACATGGTCCAGGCCGGCTGGCTGTCGGCGCTGCCGTACCTCGCGGCCGTGATTGGCATGCTGCTGGTGTCCTGGGGTTCGGACAAGCTGCAAAAACGTAAACGTTTCGTCTGGCCGCCGCTGCTGATTGCTTCGATTGCCTTCTACGGCTCGTACGCATTGGGCGCTGAACATTTCTGGTGGTCCTACACCTTGCTGGTAATTGCCGGGGCCTGCATGTACGCGCCTTACGGGCCGTTCTTCGCAATCATTCCGGAAATCCTCCCGGCCAACGTGGCGGGTGGTGCCATGGCGTTGATCAACAGCATGGGCGCGCTGGGTTCGTTCGGCGGTTCTTATCTGGTCGGTTACCTGAACAGCTCCACCGGTTCGCCCGGCGCGTCGTACTTGTTGATGAGCGGTGCGCTGATGCTTTCGGTGGTGCTGACGATGTTCCTCAAACCCGGCGCCAGTGACCGCGAGCGGCCCACAGTAGCGCGCACCGCCACTGCACACTCTTGAATCGATGTTGAGATAACCACCATGAAAAAGCAGGTCGTTCTATACAAGAAACTCTCGTCGCCGCTAATGGCTCGCTTGCAAGAGCAGACCGAGGTAACAGTGATCGACAGCCTCGACGCCGAGGGCCTGGCGAGACTGCGTGATGCCCTGCCCCGTGCCCATGGCTTGCTCGGTGCAAGCCTGAAGCTGGATGCCGGACTACTCGACCTGGCACCGAACCTTGAAGCCGTCGCCAGCGTGTCGGTGGGGGTCGACAACTATGACATCGATTACCTGACCGAGCGGCGCATCCTGCTGACCAATACGCCGGATGTACTGACCGAAACCACCGCCGACACCGGTTTCGCGCTGATCCTGGCAACGGCCCGGCGGGTGGTGGAACTGGCGAACCTGGTACGCACAGGCGGATGGCAGCGCAATATCGGCCCCGCACATTTCGGCATCGACGTGCACGGTAAAACCCTGGGCATCATCGGCATGGGCCGCATTGGCGAGGCACTGGCCCAGCGCGGGCATTTCGGCTTCGGCATGCCAGTGATCTACCACAGCCACTCGCCCAAACCGGCGGTCGAGCAGCGCTTCGATGCGCAATACCGCAGCTTGAACGACCTGTTGCTGCAGGCGGATTTCATTTGTCTGACCTTGCCGCTGACTGCGCAAACCGAGGGGCTGATCGGCACCGATGAGTTTGCTTTGATGCGCCCGGAAAGCATCTTCATCAACATTTCCCGGGGCAAGGTGGTGGACGAAACCGCGTTAATCGACGCATTGCGCCGAGGACAGATTCGCGCGGCCGGGCTGGATGTGTTCGAGCGTGAGCCGCTGAATCCGGATTCGCCGCTGTTGCAGTTGAGTAATGTGGTGGCGACACCGCACATCGGCTCGGCGACACATGAAACACGGGAGGCGATGGCCAGGTGCGCGCTGGATAATCTGCTGGCGGCGCTGGCGGGTGAGCGGCCGGCGAATCTGGTGAACACCGGGGCATGGAAGCGTTAGCCGTTCATCAAGCCACTGCTCCCGACAAGATTGAGGCAGCGGCTCAGCGATTGGTCGCTGCCGACGCCACGTATATCTCGCTGAACTTCGACAATCCTGAATTGAAACGGATCTTGCCGTGGACTTTATCCTTGGGGGCTAGCAGCACAATTGCCCCCACGATCACTTCGAAAATCCCGGCACCGACAATAACCAGGCCGGTTTCAAAGCGGGCATACAGCGCAGCACCGCAGGCACCGGCAATCAGAATCGACGCGCCCAGCGCCGCAAAACGCAGCCGTGCCAGCCCGGCGATTTCGCTTTGTCTGAACCGGGTTTGAATCAGCAGAATGAAGGAGATGTCGATCAGTGGCCCGCCGAGTGCCGCAAGACTTGCGCCGACCATCATCCCCGTGAGGACGTGTTCCGGTGGCAGGTACAGCACCGCCGCACCGATGATCGCGATGCCCAGGCCGTTAACCACGGAACCGAAGGTAAACCCGTGATACAAGCGACGGATCTGCAGATTGCCCACAACAAAAATGGAGATCAGGTTCCCTGCCCCGTAAGCCCCCATGATCAGGCCGTAGGCAGCAAACCCCTGTACCCCGAATCCCTGGATATCGTATTTGACGACTGCCAGCGCCATGCCGATCGATATCCCCACACTCCAGGCAACATTGCCCAGTCCCGCACACACATACACCGCCTGCATCTGGCTGCGTCCCGCAAGACTTCTCCAACCGGCGGTAAATCCGGCACGCCGGCTTGTTGCCTTGACAGGTTGGCGCGGCAACGCCTTGCCCAACTTCATGACCGCCCACGCGTAGATCAGGAAGGTGATGCTATTCAGGGTAAATAGATGCTCGATCGGGATCAGCAGCGTAATCGCCGCTGCCAGCATTGGCCCGATCACCCGGGCGACCCGGATGATCGCATCGAACAGCGCATTGACCGATTGCAGCTGGTCCGGCGCCGCGGCAATCCGCGGAAGACTGGCGCGCAGCGCCGGCTCGAACAACGAGTTGACGATCATCATGAGCATGAGCGGCACCGCCAGCATCCACAGACTCATGATGCCGAATCCCCAAGCAAGCACCGGAATCAAGGCAAGCCCGGCCCGCGCCAGGTCGGCGCCGATCATCGTGCGACGGTGGTCCCAGCGCTCAGCCCATATTCCGCCCAGCAAAGCACCTGCCAACGCGGCAGCACCGCGTAAAGCACTGAGCCAGCTTGCATCGGTTCCGGCGATCTGCACCGCCATCCAGGCGATGGCAATCGCGAAGAGTTCGTCACCGATCGAAGAAAGCGCCAACCCTCCCCACAGCAAGGCTACGGGCCGCTGAAGCAACGGCCTGAACAATTTCATATCATCAACTCCGCACAGTCACTCAACAGGTCTGAAAAAAGCCTGTCGTCTCGTTACCCGCGATCCTGAACACCCCACTCGCGAGCACTCCCCTCTCCTCCACCTCAATGCAGTCTCCGATGTGGGAAGGGCACGAACCCACTAGACTTCCGGTGGGTGAAGCACCACCTACATTTACAACCCGCATTGCCAGGCCAACGACGATGCCTTGCAGATGGCGCGCGCCTGCATTCCCCACATCGCCATCGTTCACTTATTGGACAACCTGAGAACGGAGTAACGGATGCTTTATTTTCAGCAAATGTTGGGCACCGCCGTGTTTGCCATTACCGGATTGTTAGCTATCCAAAAGGTAGGTGTCGATCTGTTCGGGGCCGTAGTGCTGGGCATCATCACTGCTATTGGTGGTGGCACCATTCGAGACCTACTGCTGGATCAACCGATTTTCTGGATTGCAGACTTCAACTACATCTGGGTCGCATTGGTTACCTCACTACTGGCATTTTTTCTCACCAATAGATTGCACAAACGCTATCAGCTATTGCTGTATCTCGATGGTTTTGCGGCCGCACTGTTCGGATTAGTCGCTACTGAGAAAGTGATGGCATTACAGCTTGGTGCACCTTTGGCAGTGATGATGGGCGTGCTGACCAGTATTGGAGGCGGCATAGCGCGTGATGTGCTAGCCGGCAGGGCCTCGTTGTTGATGTCACGTGAGATCTACGCCACGCCAGTCCTGCTGGGGTGCACCTTGTATGTCTTGCTGCGCGATACATTTCCGTCAATCCGGATCGCTGGTTGGATCGCTTTGATACTTACCTCTGGATTCAGGTTTCTCGCCATTTATAAAGGGCTCCAAATGCCAGCGATTTTCTCCACCAGGCAGAGGTAAGTCACGCGAGCTTGATGGCCCCGCCTTGGATATCGTCCCGCGCCATTCGCAAGTCATTGGCGTCTTGGTTGAGCCGATGAATCAAGTTCAGTAATCGTTGGCGCAACACCTCATCCTGGAGCTGCTCTGCAGCACGCATCACATCAAGCGCCGCTGCCTCATTGTTGGTGGCAACGGAATCGAGCAGTTTGCGCATGCTTCTTGATGGCCGATTCATCTCCAACCCTCCCTGGTTTCGGTGGTGCGAATCATATGGCCGGAATGTTTCGTTAGTGTTTCAGCTGTACGAACTGGTTTTGAATCATCGACCCTGGCTGGTTTGACACTAGCTGGAGTGACACCCCTGAGGGGACGATTACACTTGTAACAGCCCATCCGCGATGAAGCTAAGCGGCCCGTTCCAGGGCGTCCAGCAAGCCAACAAACTCCAGCGAAAGCTTATGTCGCGGGGCCAAATGGACGATGGGAACTGACATTTCGTGAGATTCGCGCATCTTGACGGAGCTGCTCAGATAGACCGGTAGCACTGGCAAGCCTTCGGCCAGCAACTCATTCACGAGAGATTGGTGTAGGCCGGTATACCCGGCGAACTGGTTGACCACCACCCCTTCCACTTTCAGTGATTCATTGTGATCAAGACGTAGTTCTTCTACCTGTGCGATAACACGGTACATCGCCTGGCGAGAAAAGCTGTCGCAATCGAATGGAATCAGCAATCGATCTGCAGCCACCAGCGCGCTGAATGTGTAGAAATTCAGCGACGGAGGCGTATCGATATAGATGCGCTCATAGTCCTCGGACAGCTCTACCAGTAACTTGCGCAGCTTGTTGATCTTGAACCTGCTCTCGAGTTTTGACTGGAGGTCTGACAGTTCAGAGCTAGCAGTCACCAGGTGAAGGTTGTCGTAAAGGGTCTCGGTGATGGCCACTCGATTCCTTCTGCCTTCAAAGCCACTGGACAGTGTTTGTTTGAAGAAGTCCGCTATGCCTGCGGGAATGTGCTCGTCGGTCAAGCCCGTGAGGTAGTGAGTCGAGTTTGCCTGGGGGTCGAGATCTACCAGCAGCGTTCGGTAACCTTCGGCAGCACTCACGGCGGCAAGGTTGCAGGCAATGCTGGATTTCCCAACGCCCCCTTTCTGATTGAATATGACACGACGCATAGGGCTTGCTCATCCATGAAAAAGGCCAAAGGCCGGCTGAAGTGTGTAAGAAGTCATGTCAATTCTATGACGGCAACATTACAGTTTTGCGACAGCGATTGGCCAAAGCTGCGCACTAGAGCATTTGACTGCCAACACAAGGTGGTAGCGATAGATTTACACGGATGAGCAATCCCCTGGGTTTGCCAATGTTAGCCGCTGCAGCAAACCTTCCACGTCAGCTAGCGCTGGAGCATGGGCTCCGGCATGGCGGCAAGATATGGATGCGCAAGCCGCTGAAAATTGCAGGCGCTCTCTCAAGTCCGCGATCCCCAACAACTCCGCAGCCAGCCAACCAGCCATACACGCGTCTCCTGCTCCAACCGTGTCCTCTACCTTCACGGCAATAGCCGGCTGATCGAGTTGGCTGTCCGGGGTGTGGAGAACCATCCCGTGTTCCCCTCGGGTAAAAAGGATCTGCGCCTGAGGATTAAGAGCGCGAAGTTCATCCATTGCCTGGTGTTCTGTCAGCCCTGGATAAACTTGCCGAAGGTCTTCGTCGGAAAGCTTGATCATGTCAGCAAGGGTGGTCATCGTAGGGAAGGTCTGCTCCCGATAATGGCTATCCATTAAATTGCGCCAGTTCGGATCATAGCTAATCCGTTTACCGGCTACTTTGGCCTGCTGAGCAATTTTAACCAGCCTGTCTGCGAGTGGCTGTCGAGCCAAACTGATGCAGCTGAAATGACACAGCTCTGCATGGTTGATCCATCCATCGGGCATCAGATCCGGATCAAAAAACAGATCGGCATCTCCAGCAAAAAAATACCTTGGAGGACGGCTCGATGGAACGATGGCGACCAAAGGATCTCGGTCTACCCGTTGGATAAACCTCATATCCAATGCTGCCGCTTCCGACTGTGAAACTATCTCGTCACCCAGTGAATCCATGCTCACCGCCCCAGCAAAAGCGCTGCTGACACCCAAGCGACTTAGCGCTCGTGCAACGTTCCAGGGAGCACCACCCGGGTAGCCCTTCCACTGTCCAGGAGTGCCTTGGACAAGATCGGTCAGGGCTTCGCCAAACACTACTGCGCGAGGCAATACCATCGTCATTTCCTCAATTTTTTGTCGTAGGGAACTGCTGGCTGATCAGATTCGACCGGTAATCACTGACTCAATGCGTTTTGATGAAAGGCAGGGTTTGTTGAAGTTAGAGAAGTTCTCATGGCCAACCTCAAAGCAGATGTTGGCCGAACGCGCTTGAATATTAAAACCAGGTTTCCATTTGTATGCCGTATTGCCATACACCTCCGGCTTTGAAGTCCGTCATGCCAAAGGAGTCTGTGGTACTGAATCTGTCCAGATCCGAAGACCAGTTCATGAAGCTTGCGAACACTCGCAATTCGGGACGTGTAAGAAGATCTCCAACCTCGGGTTTAAATGTCGGGGCGACAGTGAATTTCCAAAAGTTACCGTCGACCGCATTACGTTGTAGATAGTCCTTCG
This sequence comes from Pseudomonas sp. IT-P258, assembly GCF_949767825.1. NCBI lineage: Bacteria > Pseudomonadati > Pseudomonadota > Gammaproteobacteria > Pseudomonadales > Pseudomonadaceae > Pseudomonas > Pseudomonas sp. IT-P258. The sequence continues at coordinate 427,642 of NZ_CATKPU010000054.1, forward strand.
GATCAAGGTTCATGGTTTGCCAGCTTATTTCGTAGGCCATCTCGAAATTGCTGTTGATTTTATTGGCCAAACGCACGTTCAGGGTCAGCCAACGGTAGTCGTCACCCTTGACGTATCTATCCTTGCTCTGTTCGGCCAGCAAGCTGGGGCCGATACGCCAGTCAGGCGCAAGGGGTGTCTCACCGTAAAGTGCCAGACGCAGAGCGCGGGCATCGTCGATCAGTTCACCATCCGAGCCGACGTTCTTGACCTCAGCTCCCAGACCTTGCCCATAGAGCAGCGCCGTTTTGAAGAAGCCTTCCCTGCCGAAAAAGTTTTTCTGGTGATTGGCCAGCATGCTGTGCAAGCCGGAATCCGCAGGCGTCAAACCCGCTGCATTGGTTCGGGTAGCGAAATCGTTTTTCTTTGCGCCGATGGCATTGAACATCCACTGCCACTGACCATCCTCGAAGAACTGGTTGGAGGTCAGGATGTAGCTTTCCACATCGGCACTAAGACCGCCTTGACTGAAATCCCCGTAGTTGCGCCCGATCAAAGAGTAGTTCGAACGCCAATTCTTGTTCATCTGCATATCGTAGATTCCACCCCCGGTGCCGGCCAGATAGACAACGTCCGAGTCCAGCCAGTGGATATCGAAATTATCTCTATCGAATCGCTTGCCTGCCCACAGGGTGGCGTTCTCGAACACTGAATTGCCCTTGAATGCCGCGAGATGGTCAAGCGCTGTGAATACCTGGCGCACGTTCAGTTTGCTTTCGTCGGCCGTCCAGTCATTGGAACTTTCCACACCGTCGGCGATGGAGACCGTGAATTTGGAACGGGTGCCGTTTTGCGCATAGATTTCTTTCGACAGGTCTATACGCATGTAGGTGTCGTCTTCGTTACCGAGTCGCCCGACTGCACCACCGACTGAACCGGCAGGAGTTTCATAAGGGCCGCCACGACCACCCCCCAGCCGATCGTTGATCAGCAATCCGGAGCGGGCGTAGCCGTTGAAGCTGAACCCATCAGTGAGGTGTCCGGTACTGCCCTCTTTCTCCAGGCTTTGCTGGCGGGCCTCGAGTTTTGCCAGTCGGGTATCCAAAGCGGGCGCCGAAATTACTGCCGCAGTAGACGCGGCAGGCTGCAAGGGAGCAGTGGCGAGTTTGATCTGCTGCAATTCCCTGGCAAGTGCCTGGGTTTGCTGTTCGGCTGCGGCCGCACGCTTCTCCGCTGCGCTGGTACGGGCTTCAAACGCGGCCATGCGGTCTTCCAGAGTCGCGGCCTGAGAGGTTACCGCCGAGGTGCCGAGCACGCCTGCGAGTAGCCAGCTTGATGCTTTCTGCATGTGAATTTCCTGTTTTGTTTTTATTTTTCTGTTCCCGCGAACGGCCTTTTTTCGTCAATTGTGAATTGTCAAAATTGACGAAAAAAAGGATGCCTCATCGCAAATACGCTGCTACATTTGGCGATGTTAACGTTAACTTTTCTAAAAACAAAAATAAAGAGGGCTTTATGAAACAGCTAAAATCTCTCCTCCCAGCCGCACTAGTCACCCTCTGTGCCGGATTTCCATGCCTCTCGAGCGCAGCCGACTTAACGATCTCGTGTGGTGCGGTGGGTGCGGAGTTGCAGCTCTGCAAGGAGGCTGTCGAGGCGTGGTCGAAACAGACCGGCAACAACGTCGAGGTGGTTTCCACCCCTAACTCGGCGACCGAGAGGTTGTCGTTCTATCAACAGATCCTCAGTGCGCAATCCAGCGACATCGACATCATTCAAATCGATATGGTGTGGCCAGGGATGCTGGCCAAACACTTGATGGATCTGCGCGAGGTGCTACCTGCCAACGCGACCCAAGGCTACTTCCAGGCACAGGTGGATAACGCCACGGTGAACGGACGGTTGGTGACGATGCCGTGGTTCACCGACTCGGGCCTGCTGTATTACCGCAAGGACTTGCTCGAGAAGTACAACCAGCAGGTTCCCCAGACCTGGGAGGAGATGACTGCTACCGCCAGGAATATTCAACAGGCTGAGCGCAATGCCGGGAACCCCAATGCGTGGGGTTACATCTTTCAGGGGCGCGCCTACGAGGGCCTGACGTGTAATGCCCTGGAGTGGATCAGCAGCCAACCGCAAGGCGGGCTGGTCAATCCGCAAGGCGACATCGTGGTCAACAGTCAGGCTTCAAGAGCTGCTTTGACCCTGGCGAAAAGCTGGGTGGGAGACATCTCCCCGCGTGGCGTACTCAACTACACCGAGGAAGAAGGTCGTGGCGTATTCCAGTCGGGCAATGCGCTGTTCATGCGTAACTGGCCTTATGTCTGGGCGTTAGTGCAAAGCCAGGACAGTGCGGTAAAAGACAAAGTCGGGGTCGCTCCCCTGCCCCGCGGCGGCGAGACCGGCAGCCATGCCTCCACCCTCGGTGGCTGGGGCCTGGCGGTATCGCGCTACAGCGCCCATCCCAAACTTGCCGCCGAGCTGGTGAGCTACCTGACCCGTGCCCAAGAGCAAAAACGCCGTGCCCTGATCGGCGCCTATAACCCGGTTATCGAGTCGCTGTATCAGGCCCCCGAATTGCTCGCGGCCATGCCTTATTACGCCCAGCTGCACAGCATTCTCAACGATGGGGTCATGCGCCCCGCCTCCATCACTGCCGATCGCTATCCACGAGTCTCCAATGCGTTCTTCGATCGAGTGCATGGCGTGCTGGCGGGCGAGTTGCCTGTGGATCAGGCGCTGGCCGAGCTGGAAAGCGAACTCACGCGCATCAAACGCCGGAACTGGTAAGCCACAAGGAAGAAAATCGCCATGTTTGTCTCTACGACCCATGTCCCCTGTGACGAGCTTCTGCTCACCAGGGAAACGCCCGTACAACGACGCCGGGTACGCGCCGCCTGGCTGTTTCTGACACCGATGCTGTTGTGTCTGACGCTGGTGGCAGCCTGGCCGCTACTGCGTACATTCTGGTTCAGCCTGACCGACGCCAGTCTGTCGGACACCGCTGGCGGATCCTTCGTCGGCCTGAGCAATTATCTGTTCCACAACGGTTCCACCTGGTCGGGCATCCTGGTCGATCCTCAGTGGTGGAACGCTGTGCACAACACCTTGCATTTCACTGTGGTATCGGTGGGACTGGAAGTCGTCCTGGGGCTGCTGGTGGCGTTGCTGCTGAACATCAAGTTCACCGGCCGTTCCCTGGTGCGGGCGTTGATTCTGATTCCCTGGGCGATTCCGACCATTGTCTCGGCAAAGATCTGGTCATGGATGCTTAACGACCAGTTCGGCATCATCAATCACCTGATGCTGAGCCTCGGCCTGATTGACGCGCCCCTGGCCTGGACGGCCGATGCGGACCTGTCGATGTGGGCGGTGATCCTCGTCGACGTCTGGAAGACCGTGCCGTTTGTCACGCTGCTGATGCTGGCGGCCTTGCAGATGTTGCCGAGCGATTGCTACGAAGCCGCGAGGGTCGATGGCATTCATCCGCTGAAAGTGTTCTGGCGTGTCACCCTTCCCCTGCTGATGCCCGCACTGCTGGTGGCGGCGATCTTCCGCATCCTCGACTCGCTGCGGGTATTCGATGTGATCTATGTGCTGACCTCGAACTCGTCGAGCACCATGAGCATGTCGGTGTATGCCCGCCAGCACCTGGTGGAGTTCCAGGACGTCGGTTACGGCAGCGCGGCCTCGACGCTGCTGTTTCTGGTGGTTGCGGTCATCGCCATGCTTTATCTCTACCTCGGACGCCGTCAACTGGAGGTCCGGTCATGAACCTGCGCCTACTGAAAAAAGCACTGTTGCGCCTCGGGTTCTGGTGCCTGATCGGAGTATTGCTGCTGTATGCGGTTTTCCCTTTCTACTACGCCATCGTGACTTCACTGAAGCCGTCCAGCGCCTTGTTCGAGGTGAGCTACTGGATCGACAACCCCGACTTCTCCAACTACGCGGCGGTACTCCATCAAGCCTCATTCCTGCGGGCTATCGGTAATTCGCTGGTGGTGGCGCTATGTGTGGTGACACTGGCGCTGTTCCTCAGCCTGACCGCCGCCTATGCCTTGGGCCGGGTGAAGTTCCGAGGACGTGGCACGGTGTTGATGCTGGTTCTTGGTGTGTCGATGTTTCCCCAGGTCGCTGTGCTGTCGGGTCTGTTCGAAGTGATCCGTGCCCTGGGCCTGTACAACACGTCCTGGGCATTGATCCTGAGTTACACGATTTTCACCCTGCCCTTCACCGTCTGGGTGCTGACCACATTCATGGGGCAACTGCCTCATGAACTGGAAGAAGCGGCCATCATGGATGGCGCTTCACCCTGGGTCACACTGACCCGGGTGCTGTTGCCGCTGCTCTGGCCTGCGCTGGTTACCACCGGTTTGTTGGCCTTCATCGCCGCATGGAACGAGTTCCTGTTTGCCCTGACCTTCACCCTCACCGACACGCAACGCACAGTGCCGGTGGCCATTGCCCTGATTTCCGGCGGCAGCCCCCATGAGTTGCCTTGGGGATTATTGATGGCTGCATCGGTGCTGGTCACTGTCCCACTGGTGATTCTGGTGCTGATCTTCCAGCGCCGAATCGTTTCCGGTCTCACTGCCGGCGCGTTAAAGGGTTGATGCCCAACAAAGACAAGGAACAGCATCGTGATCAAATTGAAACTGGACAACGTGAACAAACAATTGGGCGGCGCGCGGATTCTTCGCGACGTCAGCCTGGAGATCGCTGCGGGTGAATTCGTGGTGTTCGTCGGCCCTTCGGGCTGCGGGAAATCGACCCTGCTGCGGCTGATCGCCGGGCTGGATTCGATCTGCGGCGGCGACCTGCTGATCGACGGGCGACGGGTCAACGACCTGGAGCCGCGCGAGCGTGGCGTCGGCATGGTGTTTCAGTCTTATGCGCTGTACCCGCACATGAGCGTCTACGACAACATCAGCTTTGGTCTCAAACTGGCCAAGACTGAAAAGAGCAGCTTGCGCGAGCGCGTACTGAAAACTGCGCAAATCCTGCAGCTGGACAAACTGCTGCAACGCAAGCCAAAGGAACTGTCTGGAGGGCAGCGTCAGCGTGTGGCAATGGGCAGAGCCATGGCGCGTGAGCCGGACATTTTGTTGTTTGATGAGCCGCTCTCCAATCTGGATGCATCCTTGCGGGTGCAGATGCGCAACGAAATCGCCCGGCTGCATGCCCGACTGGGCTCGACCATGATCTACGTCACTCACGATCAAGTGGAAGCGATGACCCTGGCCGACAAAATTGTCGTGCTCAATGGCGGTCACGTAGAACAGGTCGGCTCACCGCGCGAACTCTATGAGCGTCCGGCGAGCCGCTTTGTCGCCGGTTTTCTCGGTTCGCCCAGAATGAACTTTCTGGCGGCACGCCTGCATGCCCCGGGTGAAACCAGCCTGGTCGAATCTCCCGTCCTGGGTATGACCTCCCTGCCCTTCGACAGCTCGAACCTGGCGGCGGACGCCCCACTGAGCCTGGGGATTCGCCCGGAACACATGTCGCTCAAGGCGGCGCAGGGAACTGCTGGCGTCGTCGTGACCGGGGTCGAATACCTGGGCAGTGAAACCTATGTGCACCTGGATACAGGTCAGGACGAGCCACTGATCTGTCGTTGTGAGGTCAACGCCGGATGGCAGGTGGGCGATCGGGTCGAGCTGCAACTGGACGTCGACAACCTGCACCTGTTCGACGCCGACGGCACGGCCTTCAAGCGCCACCCACACGCCATTGAAACCCTGCCGGATGGCGTCCCTCTACGCTCGGCACGAGCAGGCGCCCTATGACTGTGTCTTTGAATTCCATGAGTGTTCCAATGTCCACTGCCCTTGAGATTGCGCAGCATGCGCTCAGTGATGGCCTGTCTCGTGTCATCCACGATTATCGACCCGATTATCATCTTGCCCCCCCCGTGGGCTGGATGAACGACCCCAACGGGGTGGTGTACTTTCGTGGCGAATACCATGTGTTCTATCAACACCACCCTTTCGAAGCGAAATGGGGCCCGATGTATTGGGGGCATGCCAAAAGTTCCGATCTGGTCCATTGGCAACATTTGCCCATTGCGCTGGCGCCCGGCGACGACTTCGACCGTGACGGTTGCTTTTCCGGTAGCGCGGTGGTGTGTGGCGATACCCTGGCACTGATCTATACCGGGCACACCTGGCTGGGAGAAGTGGGTGACGAACGCTCGATCCGCCAAGTCCAGTGCCTGGCCACCAGCACCGACGGCATCCGGTTCGTCAAGCATGGCGCCGTCATCGAGAACGCGCCGCAAGACACGATCATGCACTTTCGTGACCCCAAGGTATGGCAGGAGGATGACTATTGGTACCTGATTGCCGGCGCGCGTCTGGCTGATAAACCGCTACTGCCGCTATACCGTTCCACGGATCTGCATGCCTGGGAGTTCCTCGATTATGTGTCCAGCGGCAGTGAGGGCGATGGCTATATGTGGGAGTGCCCGGATCTGTTCCGACTGAATGGACGCGATGTGCTGCTCTACTCCCCTCAGGGCATGCAACCCGAGGGTTACGAACGGCTCAACAAGTACCAGACCGGTTATCGAGTGGGCCGACTCGACAGCAAATGGCACTTCACCGGCGGGCCTTTTATCGAGTTGGATAACGGCCACGATTTCTATGCCGCGCAAACGCTACTGGCCGCCGATGGTCGGCGTCTTGTGTGGGCGTGGCTCGACATGTGGGAAAGCCCGATGCCGAGCCAGGCCCATCACTGGTGCGGCATGCTCGGGTTACCGCGCGAACTTGAACTGCATGCAGATCGTCTTTGCGTGTATCCAGCTCGGGAGCTCGCCGCCTTACGCAAGGAGCCAATACCGGGCACGTCCTGGTGGGATGGGTCGGGAGCCCGATGGGTGCGGGAAGTGAATGGCGACAGGCTCGAAATCCATGTGCATCTGGATTTGCTCGACTGCACCGACGGCCACCTGGGAGTCGCCTTGCGTTGCAGCGATGATGGCCAGGAAGAAACCCTGCTCTATTACGATGCATCACTGCAGCGTCTGGTGCTTGACCGCAACCGCTCGGGTGCACAAGTCACCGGTCAGCGCAGCGTGGCGATAGACCTGACACAAGAGCGACTGGAACTGCGTGTGTTTCTCGATCGCTCGTCCATCGAGGTGTTCGACGCGAACGGGCGCTTCAGCCTCAGCAGTCGCTTCTATCCGCGGCCCGACAGTCTGGGCGTGAAGCTGTTTACCAGCGGAAGTGGCGGGCGTGTCTCGATTCCCAGGGCATGGCCTCTCGGCTCTGGATGGCTATGAGCAGCGTCATTCGAGTCGCGAGAAGCCCGGGCCCTGTGTCATGATTCTGCGTCAACCTGACCGGTCTCATCTCGCATGACTTCAGTGAAAGATGTTGCACAGCTGGCCGGCGTGTCCCTGATGACGGTTTCTCGAGCGCTCAATAATCCGGAAAAACTGAGTCCCGAAACCCTTCAGCGGGTGCGTCGCGCCATTGATGAACTGCAATTCGTACCGAGCCTGTCGGCGCGCAAGATGCGCGGCGACAACCTCCAGTCGCGAACCATCGGAGTGTTCGCGCTAGACACCGCGACCACACCGTTCGCGGTCGAACTGTTGCTGTCCATCGAACAGACCGCACAGCAAGCCGGCTGGAATGTCTTCATCCTCAACCTGTTGAGCAATCCGCCCACCGACCAGAACATCGACCTGATGTTGTCGCACCGTCCCGACGGGTTGATCTTCAGCGCCATGGGGTTTCGCCAGGTGAGCATTCCCGAGCGCTTGAAGAGCAAACCCCTGGTCCTCGCCAATTGCCTGGCCGATGACAGTCACCTGGTCAGTTATGTGCCGGACGACGAATCGGGGCAGTATCGCGCCGTACATCACGCGTTGAGCCAAGGCTATCGACGCCCTCTGTGTATCAATCTGCCCAAACAGAGCCTGGCCTGGGGCCTGCGACAAAAAGGCCTGCAGCGTGCCTGTCAGGCATTCGGCCTGGCGCCTGACGCACTGCTGCAATACGACCTTTCCGATCATGATGCCTATGGTGAAACCGCAGCCATCCTCGACCGGCACATCATCGAAGGTCGTCCCCAGTTCGATGTTCTGATCTGTGGCAACGACCGCATTGCCTTTTGTGCCTATCAGCTGTTGTTGGGCCGTGGCCTGAAAATTCCCGACGATGTCGCCGTGCTCGGCTACGACAACATGATCGGTATTGCTGAGCTGTTCATCCCGCCGCTGACCACGGTGCAACTACCGTACTACGAGATCGGTCGCAAGGCTGCCCGGCACCTGATCGAGACCCTCGACGTATCGGGAGCCCAGCCCGTTGATTGTCCATTGGTGGTTAGGGCATCGCTATGAGATTCAGTTAATTCGGTGATGCCCGAACGAGCGACTAGCCGCCCTTCTCTTATGCAGCCTGTCGACGCATGGTCAGGATGGCGGCTCCGAAGCAGATGAACGTCGACCCTACCACCCGGCTAACCCACCGGGACAAATCAGGCCGCGTCAGCACGCCCTTGGCCCGGGAGGCAAGCGCGGCATACAGGCTCAGCGACGTAACCGACAACGCCATGAAGATCGAGGTGAGGATCAGGAACTGCGGCAGCAACGTCGCGCTCTGATCGATGAATTGCGGGAACAGCGCAGTGAAGAACATCGTCGCCTTAGGGTTGGTCACTGCCGTCAGGAAAGCCGACTTGTACAGTTTTAAGCGAGTGGGCCTGCTCTTCTTCGAGCCATCCTGCATACCTTCCGCGAGCATCGGGCTCTTTTTGAACAACTGCCTTAGCCCCAGGTAGAACAGGTAGCCGGCACCGATGATCTTCACCACATTGAACAGCCATTCGGAACTGGCAAGCAACGCCCCCAGCCCCAACATGGCAGCGGCCGACAGGCAGAACAGGCCACTGGCATTACCAAGGGACGACCACACGGCGCTGCGCTGTCCGTGGGCCAAGCTGTTGTTGATCGCCATCAGGGTCGCAGGTCCTGGACTCGCAATGGCAATTGCAGCGACCAGGGTAAAGGCAAGAATCGAGTGAAATTCCATTTTCAACGCTCATAGTGGGATGTGCGTTGCATATTACAGAAGATGATCTGGCGCGCACTACCATGCGTTGGTCATGGAGTCGATTTATGGAGACCGTGGCATTAAAGCAGGCTCCAGTGTGTCGGTTGACTACAACGGGGCTACGTCAAAGGCAGGGTTTCAAAAGGTGATCTACCCCTGCCCATTCACTCCTTGCTCGATTTGGGTATCGCTATACGGCTACTGGTCTTGACCTCGCGTAAAGCCAGACTGGACTGGATGGACGCAATACCCACCTGACGCCTGAGCACCTGCTCGATAAAGTCACTGTAGCTATCAAGATCCTCTGCCAACACTTGCAGCACGTAATCGGCATCGCCGGTGATCTTGTGACAGGACAATACTTCGGGCAATTGCGCAATCACCGCCTCGAAGGCGTCCGGAGCGTGATCGGCGTGGGTGGAAAAACGGATGTGCACGAACGCCATGATATCCAGCCCCAGCATTCGTCGATCAAGGTTCGCCTGATAGCCCTTGATCACACCCGCCTCCTCCATTCTCTTACGCCGCCGCCAGCAAGGTGTGAGGCTTAACGACAAGCGCTCACTGAGCTCAGCGTTGGAAATACTCGCATCTTCTTGCAGCAATGCGAGGATTGCCAAGTCGGTATCGTCGAGACTGATGCTTTTGGATAATTTTTTCTGCATTACGCCATTCCAGAGTAAAAACGCCCGAACAATCTAGCAAACCACGAAAACAAAGCAAAGAAAGCGCATCCCGGCCGGAACAGAATACTTGCACTGGCTCACATTAACGGATGCGCAGAATGTTTACAGTTTTCAGTGATTCTCACCGCTTGCACCACGGCACCGAATTGAAAGACGGCGTGCTCAAGCCATCGTTCGAACAGCCCAGTCGGGCCGATACCGTCCATAGGCGTGTCAAGCAGGTAGGCCTTGGCCAGATCGTCGAACCGCGAGCATTTGACCGGTCGTGTTATGTCAATGCGCACAGCGAGCGCTACGTCAGCTTTCTAGAAGGCGCCTGGACTGAATGGTGCGCCACCGGACGTACGCACGACGCCCTACCGCTGGTATGGCCAGTGCGTGACCTGTCCAACGAGCAAGTCCCGACGTTCATCGACGGCAAGCTCGGTTTCTACGCCATGGACGCCGGCTCCCCGATTACCGCCACCACTTGGCAAGCGGTGAAAACCAGTGCAGACATCGCGCTCACCGGCCTGGCACTGATCGATGAAGGCCATGACAGTGCTTTTGCCCTGTGCCGACCGCCCGGCCATCACGCAGCGCGTGAATACATGGGCGGCTATTGCTATCTCAACAACGCCGCCATTGCTGCACAACAGGCCATTACCCAAGGTGCCAATCGTGTCGCGGTACTGGACGTCGACTTTCATCACGGAAATGGCACCCAGAACATTTTCTACGAGCGTAGTGACGTCATGTTTGTCTCGCTGCACGGCGAACCGGCGGTGTCTTACCCGTACTACTCAGGCTTCAGCCACGAAGCCGGCACAGGCGAGGGCGAAGGTTACAACCTGAACTATCCGCTGCCGAAGAACACCACCTGGGAAAGTTATCGCAACGCCTTGCTCCACGCCTGTAAGAAACTCCAGCAGTTCGCCCCTGAAGTGCTGGTGATTTCACTGGGCGTCGACACGTTCAAGGACGACCCCATCAGCCACTTCCTGCTGGAAAGCGAAGACTTCATCGGTATCGGAGAGCTGATCGCGAGCGTCGGCTGCCCCACCCTGTTCGTCATGGAAGGTGGCTACATGGTCGATGAGATCGGGATCAATGCGGTCAACGTGCTGCATGGCTACGAGAGCAAACGCCCCTGAGTCATCCCCTGAATCGCAACGCTTCAACTATTGAATCGGAGAATAAAAACATGACTCTTTTTATAGACGTCGATCATGCTGCACGCCTGTTCGCCACGGTGGGAATTCGCCGGGCAATCCGCGAAATGGCCACTTATATCGAAGCGGACTATTTGCGCTGGGCACAGTTTGATAAGTCGCCCCGTACCGCCAATCATTCGGCCGACGGTGTGATCGAGTTGATGCCCACCGACGATGGCCAACAGTACTCGTTCAAATACGTGAATGGTCACCCGGGCAACGGTCAAAGCAATATGCTGACGGTCATGGCCTTCGGTGTCCTGGCCGATGTCCACAGTGGCTATCCCACTTTACTCAGTGAACTGACGCTGACCACAGCTGTGCGCACGGCAGCAACTTCCGCATTGGTCGCACAATCTCTCACCCGCCCCGGTGCAACCTCAATGGCAATCATCGGCAACGGTGCCCAGAGCGAATTTCAGGCCCTCGCCTTCCACGAAATGCTGTCCATCAAGCAAATCCGCATTTTCGATCTCGATCGCGACGCTTCACTCAAGTTGAAGCACAACCTGTCAGCGTTCCCGGATATTGAGGTGATTCTGGCCAACTCGGTACAGGAAGCGGTCAAGGGCGCGCACATCGTCACCACGGTCACCGCAGACAAAACCTATGCAACGATTCTGACGCCCGAGATGATCGAGCCCGGCATGCATATCAATGCCGTGGGTGGTGACTGCCCAGGGAAAACCGAACTGCACGCCGACATCCTGCGCAACGCCCGGGTCATCGTTGAGTTTGAACCTCAAACCCGAATTGAAGGCGATATTCAACAATTGGAGGCCGACTCTCCCGTCGTCGAATTCTTCCGGATTGTTCAGGGCGAAGCCCCGGGCCGCGAGAACGACGCACAGGTCACCGTGTTCGATTCGGTGGGTTTTGCCCTCGAAGACTTTTCGTCACTGCGCTACGTGCATGACCTGGCGCGGGAGCATGCCATCGGAGAGCGCATCCATCTGGTGCCGACGCCTGACAACATAAAAAACCTCTACCAGCTGGTTGATCAACCGCCAGCAATCGTCCCCTCGCGCCTACGCACAGTGAGCTGATAGCCATTGGTGATACCCCTGAGCAAAGTGCCGGGGAGCTACTCACCCTGTGAGTGGACGACAAACCCTGCCACCCGCAACCCACCATCGTCAGTAGCCGTTGGATCTCTAACAAGAACGCTAGACACCCACTTTCTGCCAAAACTCAAAAACATAAAATCAAGAGGTTTTGTAATGAAATCGACTCCGTCCGAGCGGGTTGAACAGCCCGCGCTGCAGCGCACGCTCAGCAATCGTCACATTCAGTTAATGGCCATGGGAGGCGCCATCGGTACCGGTCTGTTTATGGGGTCCGGCAAGATCATCGCCCTCTCCGGCACGTCGATCATCCTCATCTATATGATCATCGGTCTGTTCGTCTACTTCGTCATGCGCGCCATGGGCGAATTGTTACTTTCCAACTTGAACTTCAAAACCTTCGCGGATTTTGCCGGTGCCTACCTTGGCCCACGCGCAGCATTCTTTCTCGGCTGGTCATACTGGTTAAGCTGGAGCGTTGCAGTGATAGGTGATGCAGTGGTGGTCGGCGGATTCTTCCAGTACTGGTTCCCCGACGTACCCGCCTGGATACCGGCCATCGGTATGCTGATAACACTGTTTGCCTTGAACGTGCTGACTGTCAGGCTCTTTGGTGAAGTGGAGTTCTGGTTCGCAATCATCAAGATCATTGCCGTCGTCACCCTGATTGGCGTCAGCATGGTCCTGATTGCCAGCTCCTTTGTCTCACCCAGTGGCGTCACCGCATCCCTGAACCACTTGCTGGATAAACAGGCCGCCTTCCCCAACGGCTTGTTCGGTTTCTTTGCCGGGTTCCAGATGGCGATTTTCTCATTTGCGGGCACCGAGCTGATCGGTACTGCAGCCGCCGAAACACGCTCCCCCGAGAAGACCCTGCCTAAAGCCATCAACTCGATTCCGCTGAGAATCATCCTGTTTTATGTGCTGGCACTGGCCTGCATTATTGCAGTGACTTCCTGGCAACAGGTTTCGCCCAACAAGAGCCCCTTCGTCGAACTGTTTCTGGTTGCAGGGTTTCCCGCAGCAGCCGGCATCGTCAACTTCGTGGTACTGACATCCGCCGCCTCATCGGCCAACAGTGGCGTATTTTCATCCAGTCGCATGCTGTTTGGATTGGCTAATCAGGACAACGCTCCGGGGATTTTCCGACGTCTGTCGAGCAATAGCGTGCCTCTGCTGAGCCTGGCGTTCACCACACTGTTGATGCTGGTAGGCGTGTTGTTGCTGTTCATCGTTCCAGAAGTCATGACCGCGTTCACCATCGTCTCTACCGTGTCGGCAATCCTGGTGATTTTCACCTGGTCGACCATCCTCGCGTCGTACATTGCCTATCGCAAAAAACGACCCGATTTACATGCGATATCGGCCTACAAGATGCCGGGCGGCGTGCCGATGGCCTGGTTTTCCTTGGGGTTTCTGGGTTTCGTTCTCTGCCTGCTGGCATTGAGACCTGACACCCGTATTGCCTTGATGGTCATGCCAGGGTGGTTCATATGGCTGGCGATTGCCTATCAGCTGACCCATACCAGGAAACTCAAACCCGCTGCTGGCTCGGCAAGTCATTACAGCTGATGTTCACCTATTGATGGTATTAATTGGCTGAAAGGCTTTTTTCCAGCACAAAACAAACGCCCCGAACATGTCGGGGCGTTTGTTGGCGACTTCGCTAACATCGAAGGACGCTATAGATCTCAGAAATAACCTGCATCGTTGCGTCTTCTATCGTTCCTTCATTGCGGCATAAAACCCAGCCGTGATCTGCAGTCGCTTGCTCGAACGCCTTGGTACAAGCGACATGTTCTTCCAGCTTATGGATCACGGTACTGCTCAGCCCACGCCGTCGTGCCGCTGCCCTCGCCCATGAAATTTCAGGGGCGGTGACAACCCCGACATGCAGGTCTGGCACTCGCACGTTTCGATCGATGTTCAACTGTAGAATCTCTGCAAACGGGACTATCCGGCGAAACGCGGCATCAGACGGGTACCAGCGATCGATCAAGATGATGCTGCCTGGTGGCTGTTTAGCCAGCACGTGCCGGGAAATCCAGGTACGGCTATCAGCAAAGCGCTCACAAACCTCCAACTCCAAATCGCGGGTGGGATTTCTGACGAATTTGTTCACGAGGGTCATTGTTTCACCCCTATAGGGATCGCTTTTTTTCTCGCAAAGTCGGATCACTTTTTTGTTGCCTGCCCTCAGTACTTTCGTGACGGCCTCCAACAGTGTGGTTTTGCCGGCTCCCTTGGGCCCATCCAGAGAAACAAACAGCGGACGATTCATTTTTCACATAACGATTGATATACGGTTTTTTTGCCCTGTTCGTTCGCTGGAACCCTTTGGCGCAACTACGCGAATCGAGTGGAGGGCCCCTTATGAACAGAGATTGATGAACACTCTAACCCGGTTTCGGGCTAACGGGTCTCAAAACCCGGGGTTACAGCCGCTTATGAACATCGGTCATCGCCCATAAGCTAAATCATGTATGTAGCAGTAGCCCACTCTTAACGATCATCGGTGGAATTCGCGGATGGGCAATACCATCCCCAAAAACCGCAGTTGACGCTCAAACATCAATGTCATGGGTTGTGACGCGTTTCTGTCGACCCGAAGACGTAGGCCCACTTGAATCGCCCAGGATCCTCCAGGCACCTTCCACACTGCTTTGCGCCAACTCCTTGGCTGGTCCACTGCAACCTCGCTACCGAGCGAGCGTCAACAAAACGTTATTTTTTCGAAACATCTCATAACCGCTAATCAGTTGGTTCTGTTTTCTTGACGTTTCCCCGATATGCGGTCGCAACTTTTGCGCTCCGTTGGGTCATAAAGCCTTAGCTGTCGATTGAATATTGGCACTACCGAGGTTTTCGCCTGATACGGAGATAAACTCATGATTTTCAATGTACAAAATTTTGGCGCCAAAGGAGATGGCATCACTGACGACACGGCGGCGATACAAAATGCAATTAATGCGGCGGCCGCTGCAGGCGGGGGGCAGGTGTACATGCCGACCGGAACTTATATCGTTTCGGGAGGTGAGGAACCCTCCGACGGCTGCCTGATGCTCAAGAGCAACGTCTACCTGTACGGCGACGGCATGGGCGCAACCACCGTCAAGGTGGCTGACGGCTCCGACACCAAGATCACCGGAGTCATCCGCTCCGCCTACGGCGAGCAAACCCACGACTTCGGCGTGAGCAACCTCACCATCGACGGCAACCGTGACAACACCACGGGCAAGATCGACGGTTGGTTCAACGGCTACATTCCAGGCGAAGCGGGCTACGACTCCAACGTCACCCTCGACAGCGTCGAGATCAAGGATTGCTCCGGGTACGGTTTCGACCCCCACGAGCAGACCGTCAACATGGTCATCAAGAACAGCGTGTCCCACGGCAACGGCCTGGACGGTTTCGTTGCCGACTTCCTCAGCGACAGCACCTTCGAAAACAACGTCGCGTACGACAACGACCGGCACGGTTTCAACATCGTTACCAGCACCCACGACTTCACGCTCACCAATAACGTTGCCTACAACAACGGCGGCACTGGCATCGTGGTGCAGCGCGGCAGCGAGGACATCCCCTCCCCCAGCAACATCACCATCACCGGTGGCGAGGTGTACGGCAACGGCGCCGAAGGGGTGCTGATCAAGCTGTCCAGCGAGGTGACCGTCAGCGGCGTCGACATTCACGACAACGCCAGCGCCGGTGTGCGCATCTACGGCAGCAACCACGTCGAGATCATCGACAACACGCTCAACAACAATTCCCTGGGCAGCCCCGTCCCAGAGATCATCATCCAGTCCTACGACGACACCCTGGGCGTGTCCGGCAAGTACTTCAACGGCAGCGATAACACCATCCAGGGCAACCTCATCAGCGGCAGCGACCTGTCGACCTACGGCGTCGCGGAGCGCAATGAAGACGGCACTGATCGCAACGCCATTATTGGCAACACCATCAGTCACACCAGCAGCGGCGCCACGCTGATCTATGGCGACGGCAGCTACGTCAGCGCCACGGTGCCGATGACCATCGTGCAAGGTACGGCCGGCAACGACACCCTGCTGGGCAGCGCCGACAGCGAGATTTTCTACGGCGTTGCCGGCAACGACACCCTCAATGGCGGAGCCGGTGGCGATATTCTGGTGGGGGGTGCAGGCATCGACAAACTCACCGGCGGTACCGGCGCCGATACGTTCCGTTTCACCGCTCAGTCCGACAGTTACCGCAACGCAACCACAAGCTTCGATGACACCATCACCGACTTCGACGTCACCCAGGACAAGATCGATCTCGCCGGCCTCGGCTTCACAGGACTGGGCAATGGCCGTGGCGGCACCCTGCAGGTCAGCTACAGCGCCAGCAGCGACCGCACCTACATCAAGGACTATGATGCCGATGCCAGCGGCAATCGCTTCGAACTGATTCTCTCGGGCAACCTCACCGGCACCCTGACCGCCAGCCACTTCATCTTCAATCGTGTGATCACCGGCACCGGCGCCAGCGACTCGCTGCTGGGCAGCGATTCGGCCGACACCCTGCTCGGCCTGGCGGGTAACGACAGCCTCAGTGGCGGCGCGGGCGACGACAGCCTCAGTGGCGGCGCGGGCGACGACAGCCTCAGTGGCGGCGCGGGCGACGACAGGCTCGACGGCGGCGCGGGTATGGACACCCTCACCGGAGGTGCCGGAGCGGACGTCTTTGTGTTCTCCAGTCGCCTGGACAGTTACCGCAACTACAACACCGGCGGTGCCAACCTTGGCGACCTGATCACCGATTTCGATATCACCGCCGACAAGATCGACCTCTCGGCCATGGGGTTCACCGGCCTGGGGGATGGCAAGAACAATACCGTGTACCTGGCACTCAACAGTACCGGTACCAAGACTTACATCAAGTCCCTGGCCGCCGACGCCGATGGCAACCGTTTCGAAGTGGCGCTGGACGGCAACTACCTCGACAAGCTGACCAGCGCCAACTTCGTCTTCGCCACGTCGGCACCGACCAACCAGGCACCGGTGCTGGCCAATCCGCTGCTGGATCAGAGCGCGACCGAAAACACCCCGTTCAGTTACGTGGTGCCAGCGACCAGCTTCACCGATCCGGACAATGACAGCCTCGGCTACACCGCCAAACTGGCCGATGGCAGCGCCCTGCCCGGCTGGCTGGTCTTCAATGCCGCCAACCTGACCTTCACCGGCACGCCGCCCAGCACCGCGTCCGGTAGTTACAACGTGCTGGTCAAGGCCACGGACCCGGCCGGAGCATCGGTCAGTGATAGCTTCACCCTTGTCGTGGCCGATGTACCCGCCAATACCATCACCGGCACCAACAACGCCGAAACCCTCAACGGCACGGCGGGTGCGGACCTGATCCTCGGCCTCGGTGGCAACGACACGATCAAGGCTGGCACCGGCGCGGACATCGTCGACGGTGGCGCCGGACGCGACTCGCTGTACGGCGGCGACGGTGCCGACACCTTCCGCTACAGCAACGTGCTCGACAGCTACCGTGACTACGACACCGGCGGTGTCTCGGCCACCGACACGATTTATGACTTCACCGCGGGCGTCGACAAGATCGATGTTTCAGGCCTGGGTATTATCGGCCTCGGCGATGGCAACAATGGCACGTTGTACATCACCCTCAACGCGGCCGGCGACAAGACCTACATCAAGTCCGCCGAAGCGGATGCCGATGGCAATCGTTTTGAAATCGCCCTCAACGGCAACTACATCAACACCCTGACCGCCAGCGACTTTGTGTTCGGCGAGAGCCCCCGGCAGGACATTCTCTACCTGCCCACCCTCGGCCAATCCAATGCGCGCCTGCTGCGCATGACCGAGGACGACGGTCAGTCCGGCACCTCGATGCTGGTCAACGACCTGGACCGCTACACCCCCTATGATGTGCGCAGCCAATTCACCGACGCCGATGGCAACGGCATCGACATCGCAGTGGGGGGCAGCACGGTCACCGGCCTGTCGACACTCAGCGCCGGGGAGCTCGAGTTGTGCTGGTGGCTGACCGACACCAACCAGCCCGGCGCTGCGTTATTGCGCGCCGTAACGCTGCTGCGAGGCCAGCTCAGCGAACTGCAATCGATCAATAACGTCACCATGGGCATCATTTGGGGCCAGGGCGAGGAAGCCGCCCAGGAGATCGGCCGCGCCACGGACAAAGCTGCAGCAGCAGCGGCGTACAAGGCCGCGACCCTGCAGGTGTTTGATTACCTGCATGCCCAGTTCGGCAACTTCAGCGTGTACTTGATGGAAACCGGTCACTACGACCAGGACGCGGCGCGGGCCCGTGGTTATTCAGAGGAAAAAATTGCCTCCATCGTCGAGGGGGCTGGTTATGTCCGCGCCGCCCAGGAAGCCATCGCCGCCGAGCGCGTCGACGTCAAGCTGGCGGTGGACTACACCGACCTCCCCTTGCGCCACGAAGTCGATCCGCTGACGTATCCCGACGACGTCTGGCACCTGCACGAGGAGTCGGCGGAGATCGTCGGCCAGCGTTTGGCCGACTACATTGCCGGTGACCTTGGCTTGCAGGGCAACCCCAACGACAACAACAGCGTGCAGGACATTTTCGACAACGCCCGGAACATGATTTCCGGTACCGACCAGGCCGATACCCTGGCGGGCAGTTCGGGCAACGACACACTGGATGGAGCCCTTGGCGCCGACACCCTGACCGGTGGCAATGGCAACGATATCTATGTGGTCGACAACGCGTTGGACCGCGTGGTGGAAACCAGCACCTCGGTCTCGCAGATCGATACGGTGCAAGCCTCGGTCAGCTGGGTTTTGGGCGCCAATCTGGAAAACCTGGTGCTCAGCGGCGTGTCGGACATCAACGGCACCGGCAATGAGCGGCACAACTTCATCACCGGCAATGCCGCCAATAACGTGCTCGACGGTGCCGCCGGGGCCGACAGCATGAGTGGCGGCGATGGCAACGACACCTACTATGTCGACAACGCCGATGACGCCGTGATCGAGACCAACAGCAATGCGGTGTCTGGAGGGAGCGACCGTGTGCACAGCGACTTGGCAGCCTATACCCTCGGCGACAACGTCGAGCATCTGTATATCGATAGCACTGGCGCCGCCAATGGCACGGGCAACGCGCTGAACAACACGCTGTTCGCCGGAGCCGGCAACAACGTGCTGGACGGGCGCGATGGCACTGACACGGTGTCTTATGCGCGCGCCCTGTCCGGCGTTAACGTAAACCTCTCGACCTCGGCGCAACAAAACACCGCGGGCTCCGGGCTCGACACCTTGAAGTTCTGCGAAAACCTGACGGGAAGCGCCTACGCCGACAGTCTGTCGGGCAACAGCGCCGCGAACGTTCTGAACGGTGGTGCGGGCAACGATACGCTGGTGGGCGGTTCGGGCGATGACCGACTGATCGGCGGTGCAGGCACCGACAACCTCACCGGTGGCACTGGCGCGGATACCTTCGCGTTCAGTGCGCTGTCGGACATGGGCGTCGGGGCTTTGCGCGATGTGATCAACGGTTTCAAGAGCACCGAGGGTGATCATCTGGATTTCACCGGCCTGGACGCCAAGCCGCTGACCACCGCTGTCGACGCCTTCACCTTCATTGGCAGCAACGCTTTCGACCCGGCCAACGCCACCGGCCAACTGCGCTTTGCCGATGGCGTTCTCCAGGGCAGTGTCAACGCCGACGCCACCCCGGAATTCGAAATCCAACTGGTGGGCGTCCAGGAACTGCACGCCAGCGATTTCACAGGCTTGGGTTGAGCGCACACCCTGCGGGAGCGGGCTCGTCTTGATCGGTAAGGCTTCCTGGCTGACGTTAGCGCTTTTTGGACTGGTGCTTGGCGGCTGTGCCGCGGTGGGTGCCGGGAGCGGAGGCGCTGGCGAGACGGAGATTCGCTCGGGAAAAATCGAGGAGATTACACAGACCCAGATGCAGAGAAAAGGCATGAACGTGTATGTCGAGGGTGCCGGAAACTAAGCGCGGGGGGTGCCACAAAGCTAGCGGCAGCTACTGGACGTTGCGCAGCGGACAAGCTGCGCAACATCATCATGCCGAGCAAGTTCGGTTGACACTCAATGACTCATGCACAACTTCAGGCCAGTTGTTGGCTACCCATGGATCCATACCTCTGACACACTTAGACTTTGAGTCTCTCGCCCTCCTCGCCGATTGTTGAACGGGTTTCATGACTGAGCATGCCCAGTACCATCACGTCTCCGAAGTACCAGGCCTGGTGCTGGGGTCCGCACGTTTTGCGGATGTCGGTTTCGATCGTCATTACCACCTCGATTTGCACATTGGTTTTGTCTCCGAGGGCATCCAGCGCCATCGATCCAAAGGCGAGTCGTTTCTTTTAGGACCAGGAGGTGTTGCCCTGATGCCGCCGGGTGAAATTCACGATGGCGTGTCCGAGGGCGGCGGCGCTTATACGCTCAAGACATTCCGCCTGTCCCAGGCGCTGGTCGCGAGCCTGGCCGAGGAAATCAGCGGTCATCCGAAAGAGCTTGAATTGGCCGGTGTATTGCTCGAAGACCCGGGGCTTGAAGGCAACCTGCGCGGCTTGCACGAAGCGATGCAGCAGTGCGTTGGCCCCGGCAGCCTCGCGGTGCAGACGCAATGGTTCACCCTGCTGGAACAGTTGTTGAGCCAGTCACGGGCGATCAAGCCCGAAACGATTACCGGCACCCTGTCGCCTCTGCAATGGTCTCGCGTCAGGGACTATTGTTTCAGTCACATCGATCAGCGAATCACCCTTGATGATCTCGCAGGCCTGTGCGGATTGGGCCGTTTCCCGTTTCTCAAGCAGTTCAAGCGCACGGTCGGCATGACGCCCCACGCGTGGCTGCTTCGCCTGCGTCTCGAACGGGCCTGTGGTCTGCTCTCTCGCAGCGCGCAACCCATCGTCGAGGTCGCCCACGCCGTCGGCTTCTATGATCAAAGCCATTTCAACCGCGCCTTTCGGCAGGCATTCGGCGTCGCGCCATCGCGCTACAGGACTTAGGCCTTCAGCTGTCAATTTTTTACAAGCGCAACAACCTTCCCTCTCCATAGGATGCGCCAATCCGGGCGAAACACCTTCGCCTGCGCAGCCGAGAACTGGATGATGAACGCTGAAACAAACAGACCGCCCGCGCTGGGTTTTTCAAGTGACAACATCGCCGGTGCTTCGCCGGAGGTGGTACAAGCCCTGGTCAAACACAGCTCGGGCCAGGCGAGTCCCTATGGTACCGACGAGTTGACGGCGCAGGTCCAGCGCAAGTTCTGTGAAATCTTCGAACGCAACGTGGAGGTCTTTCTCGTGCCCACCGGCACCGCCGCCAACGCACTTTGCCTGAGTGCGATGACGCCACCCTGGGGCAACATCTACTGCCATCCGGCCAGCCATATCAACAACGATGAATGCGGCGCGCCGGAGTTCTTTTCCAATGGCGCGAAGCTGATGACCGTCGACGGCCCGGCGGCCAAGCTGGATATCGTCCGACTGCGCGAGCGCACCCGCGACAAAGTCGGCGACGTGCACACGACCCAGCCCGCTTGCGTCAGCATCACCCAGGCCACCGAAGTCGGCAGCCTCTACACCCTGGACGAAATCGCAGCCATTGGTGACGTCTGCAAGTCCTCTTCCCTGGGATTGCATATGGATGGGTCGCGCTTTGCCAACGCCCTGGTGTCGCTTGGCTGCTCCCCGGCCGAGATGACGTGGAAGGCCGGCGTGGATGCCCTGTCATTCGGTGCCACCAAGAACGGCGCGCTGGCGGCGGAAGCCATCGTGCTGTTCAACACCTCCCTCGCCACCCAGATGAGTTACCGGCGTAAGCGCGCAGGCCATCTCTCTTCCAAGATGCGTTTTCTATCGGCGCAGATCGATGCGTACCTGACCGACGATCTCTGGCTGCACAACGCACGCAAGGCCAACGCTGCCGCCCAGCGCCTGGCCCAGGGACTTGCTGGCCTGAGCGGGGTTGAGGTACTCGGCGGCACCGAGGCGAACATCCTGTTCTGTCGGCTGGACTCGGCAATGATCGGTGCCCTGCTAAAGGCCGGGTTCGGGTTCTACCATGATCGCTGGGGACCGAATGTCGTTCGCTTCGTCACCTCGTTCGCCACCACCGCCGAGGATGTCGATCACCTGTTGAACCAGGTGAGGCGTGCTGTAGATCGGGAACGCGAGTAACACTCGTCACCCAACACAGGGATTTGATGGTGTGCCGAGGCCGTTGCGTAGACTTCGGCGCCCAGGTACTTGGCAATCTGCACGGCCATGCTGCCCACGCCACCGGCCGCGGCATGGATCAACACTTTCTGGCGACGTTGCACGCCAGCGTGCTCGGTCAGCGCCTGCCAGGCCGTCAGGGCCGTTGCCGGGGATCTGCCGCCGGGGCCGGCGGCGAGGTGGTTGATCGACCGTTTCGTTCAACAATGCCCGGTGCAGGAGACATCCCCTTGATGTCTGGAACCACAGTGCCGCTCGAGCCGCCCACAATGAAACCACGATTGGTGGCGCTGCTCGACTGATTCGCCTTCAACCGTTCGATTCAAGACTCGTCGGCAACCACCCTCACTCGGTGGCAGTCGGACGGTCCAAGTTTCTGACCGCTCGCGGAGCGAACTTCAATCGGCATCAGGGACTGGCCGTACTCATTGTCCAGCAATACCGAGCGCGTCTCTTCCCGCGTGAACATAAACCGTTCGCCCCACTGCCTCATACTGACCACCACCGGAAAGATCTCCCGTCCTTTCTCCGTAAGGACGTATTCCTTGTAGGCACTGCCATCGGACGCAGGCTGAACGTCGAACACACCGACCTCAACCAACGTCTTCAGGCGCGATGCCAGAATGTTCTTGGCCACCCCCAGGCTTTTTTGAAATTCGCTGAATCGGCGAATGCCGTCGAACGCGTCGCGAATGATCATCAGCGACCAACGATCCCCAATGGCTTCCAGTGTTCGTGCTACCGGGCATTCGCTGCCTTGCGGTGAAGGGTCTGCGGCCATGGTGTTTACCTTTTTGGATAAGGACGGCCAGTTCAGTCGTCTGGTATTGAACAATGTGGTTGCAATATGAAACCTGATTCGATAACAATTGAATCAAGTTGCTAATTGAAACCAGTTTAGCGCCACGGAGGCTCACATGAAAGCAGATATCGATTCAGCCACCCTTCCCTTCGCCGCGCAGGCGTCGGAGCTTTCTGCGCAACTCACGTTTGTGTTTTCTGTCACCTGCGCACTTGCCGTCGCCAACGTCTACTTCGCACAACCCTTGCTCGATTCAATGGCCCGGAGCCTGGATGTGGCCCCCTCAATGATCGGGTTTGTGGTGACGGCGACTCAAGTCGGTTACGCGCTGGGGTTACTGTTCATCGTCCCTTTGGGCGACTTGTTGAACCGTAAAGGGCTGATTCTGACGCAAATGCTGCTGTCTGCGATTGCACTGGCGGGAGTCGGCGCCGCACAGCAATGGCTGACCCTGTTGGGGGCCATGATCGCCGTGGGTTTGCTGGCAGTGATGGTTCAAGTGCTGGTGGCCTGCACCGCCGCGCTGGCAACGCCGGCACAACGTGGCCAGGCCGTGGGGACCGTGACCAGTGGCATTGTCCTGGGCATTCTTCTGGCGCGGTTCACCTCCGGGCTGATCGCCGATCTGGCAGGCTGGCGCGCCGTGTATTTCGTTTCCTCGGGATTGATGCTGACCCTTGCGGCGGTGTTCTGGAAAGTCTTGCCTCGCGCAGCAACGCCACGCAGTCGATACACTTACCCGGCACTCATCCGCTCGCTCTTCACGCTGTTCATGACCGAACCGGTGTTGCGAATCAGGGGGCTGTTGGCCTTGCTGATCTTTGCCGCGTTTTCCGTACTATGGACATCCATGGTGCTGCCGTTGAGCGCTCCTCCGTTGTCGCTATCACACACGGTCATCGGGCTGTTTGGCCTGGCGGGCGTCGCCGGTGCCCTGGCTGCCAGAAGATCCGGACGCTGGGCCGACCAGGGTCTGGGGCAACGGGTCACCGGCATTTCGCTGGTGATCCTGACGCTGTCCTGGCTACCCATCGCCTTTGCGCAGTCTTCGCTGATCGCGCTGGTTTGCGGGGTGATACTGCTCGACTTCGCGGTGCAAGCCGTACACGTCATCAACCAGAGCCTGATTTTCGCGACACGGCCCGACGCCCAAAGTCGCATGGTCAGCGCCTACATGTGCTTTTACTCGGTGGGCAGCGCACTGGGTGCCGCTGCCGCGACGCAGGTGTATGCGCTATGGGGCTGGACTGCCGTTTGCCTGCTGGGAGCCTCGATCAGTGCGACGGCCCTGGTCTTGAGTACGCTGCCCTTCAGTAAACCCCCGCCCGCACCGAGCGCCTGACCTCAGCCTGTATGGCATAAGCCGGCGCCTCTACCGCATTGAAATCCTGCGTATACCGCTGGGCAAATCCCGACACCCCCCATTCCTGATACTGCTGCACATGTTTGAGTTCGTGAGCCCAGAGCTCGATGTCCTGTTCTGCGGATTGAGCGTCCCGGAACAGGATGATATCGATCAGTGTCACGGCACCGACATCGGGGTTTTGCAGCATGGCAGTGGCGGCGTTGAATTGGCCGTTGTCGCTTATTCTGTAGCGCGCGGTATCGAGGACGCCGGGCTCGTACCAATGCAGCAACTGCTCGCGGATGCGCGGTGGAATGGCTTGGGTGCCGGCGTTCGCTGCTTCAGCACGGGCCTGGGTCAGCCACAATGCCAGGGCAGGCGCCGCGATCTGGTAGATGCCATCAGGCACCACGTCTGGCAGGCAGATGCAGCCATCCAGGCACACTTGTTTCTCGCCAGCCGGGCAGGCATTGGTCTGGGCTGTCACATCAAGCGCCAGGCAAAGAATCAGCAGCGCCCCCAGGCGCGTGATGATGGGCGGCATTGGACTCTCCAGGTAGCGGACAGTGGTGACCTCTAGCGACCGAGCAGTGGACTGGCCAAGAGCGCCTTTAAGCTCATCGGCTTGGCAAAATGATAACCCTGGGCCTGCCCTGCCCCCATTTCACGCAGCAACTCCAGCGTCGCTTGATCCTCGACGCCTTCGGCCACCACGCTAAGGTCCAGCGATTCGGCCATTCGCACAATGGCCCGGACAATCGCGCGACTGCGGGGGCTGGTGGTCAGTTCGAAGATGAACGACTTGTCGATTTTCAAGCCGCTGAAACGGTATTGATGCACATAGCTCAGGGATGAAAACCCTGCACCGAAGTCATCGAGCACCACTGACATGCCGTTGTCGGCCAGTTGTTGCATGGTCTGTCGGGCAATCGCCGGTTCGGCGACCAGTGCCCCTTCGGTCAACTCCAGGCAGATTCGCGATGGCGAAACCCGGTGCTGCGCCAACAGTGCAAGCACCTCACCGGCGAATTCGGGGCGAGTCATGCTGTAGCTGGAGCAATTGACGTGCACCGGCGGCCAGTCGGCGTGTTCGGGCTGTGCGAGGATCGCGGCAATGCTGGCGAGCATGTACAGGTCCAGTCGACCGATCAGGCGCAACCCCTCGACATCCGGCAGGAACTCGCCCGGTGCGATCACCCGGCCGCCCGGCTGGTGCCAGCGGATCAGCGCTTCAAGGGCCAAGAGTTCACCGGTTTCGATGCTGACGATCGGCTGGAAATACGGCAGCAGTTCGTCGGTGCGTTTGAGCGCGTTGCGCAAGGCGCCTTCTCGCTCGACCTGGTCCGAGACTTCACGGCGCACTTCCTGGTTGAACACGGCGTAGCTGTCGCGCCCGGCACTCTTGACCCGGTACATCGCCGCATCGGCATCGCGCAGCAAGTCGGCGGGCTCGTGATGGAACTGACTGTCGGCGCTGACGATACCGATACTGCAGGACGAAAAAACTTCATGGCCATTGATGAAAAACGGCAGGTCGAATGCCACCAGGATCCGTTCGGCGATTTCAATCACCACCTCCAGCGATGCCTCGGGAGCCATCACCGAAAACTCGTCGCCCCCCAGGCGCGCCAGCATGTCGGTGTCGCGCAGGCAACCGCGTAAGCGGTGGGCGGCCTGCATCAACAGCAGATCACCAAAATGGTGGCCGAGGCTGTCGTTGACCATCTTGAAGCGGTCGAGGTCGATGAACATCACCGCCAGGTGCCCGCCTTCGCTGCCGAACCGTGACCAGGCCAGGTTGAGGCGCTGCTGCAGATAGGTGCGATTGGGTAGCCCGGTCAGCGCATCGTGGGAGTTTTCGTGCTGTAGCTTGGCATTGGCGTGATCGAGTTCGCGGGTGCGGCTCTGCACCCTGGCTTCGAGCTTGAGGTTGGCGGCATGAATCGCTTCGGCGGCCGTGCGTCGCGACAACGCTGTGTCGATGTGCCGCGACACGAAGGTCAGCAGTTCCTGGTCGCGCAGGGTATAGCGCACCTGCGAGGTATAGCTTTGCACCGCCAGCACACCACGCACCACGTCGCCTTCGAACAAGGGGATGCCCAGCCAGGAGAAGGAGCGCACGGACTCATGGGCAATTTCGATTTCACCCTGCGCGGACAATCGTTCTGCCTCGCCGACATCTATCAGGCACGGGCGGCGCTGACGGATGACGTACTCGGTCAAGCCCCGGCGGCCTCGGCGTGCCGCCGGGCAAGTGGTCTGGCGTTCATCCACGTAATAGGGAAACGTCACTTCGCCGGTCCCGTCGTCAAACAGCGCAATGTAGAAGTTCTGCGCGAACAGCAGATCACCGACGATGCCATGCAGGGTCTGGAACAACTCGGCCATGTCACCCGGCTGGCTCGACAGTTCCGCAATCTGGAACAGCGCGCCTTGCAGATGTTCGGCACGCTCCCGGTCTGTGACTTCCTGGCGCAATGCGTCATTGACTGCCGAAAGCTCCAGGGTGCGACGTAACACCGTTTCTTCCAGGTCCTCCCGGTGCAGAATCCGGTCCAGCGCCATGGCCACGTGGCGTGCGACCACCAGGAACAGCGCGCGGTCTTCGGCGCTGTAGATGCGAGAAACGTCGTAGACCTGCATCGCCAGCATGCCAAACACCTCGTCCGAGGCATTTTTCAACGGCGCGCCCATCCAGAACTCGGGACGATCACCCACGCAGTGGAAACGGTTCTCGGCCTGGGCCGCAAGAATCCCGGCGGCATCGATCAGCAACGGCTGGCCCGTGGTCAACACCTGGCCGGTCAGCGACAGGCGCGAAGGGTCAAGGTATTCGTAGTTTTCGGATTCCAGGGCATCAACGTCGATGATGTCGACGTAATACGGGTAGTCGATCTTGCCAGTGTGCGGGTTATACAAGGCGAGATAGAAGTTCTCGGCGTCGATCAGGCTGGCCAGCAGCCGGTGAGCCCCCACCAGGAACTCTGAGCGGTCACGGGTCGAACTGGCCAGGTAGGTAATTTCATACAGCACACGCTGAGTGATCTGCGCACGGGCCAGGGTATTGGTCTGTAGCTCGATGCCCAGGCGCAGGGCAAGTTCAGCAAGTGCCGGTTGCGTCGCATCGTCGACGGGTGCGAGCAGCCAACCCAGCTCACTTTCGCCCCTGCCGGTGGGCCAGCGGTGCAGGTTCGAAGCCAGGCAAAAGGCTTCGAACTCGTCATTCGCAACACTCGAAGGCCACGGTACCCGTGGGTCGCCCTGGCCAACCCGAAGCATCTGTTCACCGGCACGGTAAAACACCCACGCGGTGGTATGGTCCCAGTTGCGCGCCGAATCCAGCAGTTGTTCGATCCTGTCGTCGTTGCCGGCGCAAGCCATACCGACAGTATCCGGGTTCCCTGGAGGGTGAAATGCGGCAACTGCGTCATTGCTCGATTGCCGCGGGGGGCCGGTCAACGTACGAAAACTCATCAGCGCTCCCTGAGCCAAAACTGCTGAAACTCACTGGCTGAATGCATTCAATGTGCCATTTGACTTTCCGTTTAAAGCTTATGGCGGTTTTTTTCAATGAATTTGTTCAATTTAGTGCCAGGTCTG
This sequence comes from Pseudomonas sp. IT-P258, assembly GCF_949767825.1. Classification (NCBI taxonomy): domain Bacteria; kingdom Pseudomonadati; phylum Pseudomonadota; class Gammaproteobacteria; order Pseudomonadales; family Pseudomonadaceae; genus Pseudomonas; species Pseudomonas sp. IT-P258. The sequence continues at coordinate 455,604 of NZ_CATKPU010000054.1, forward strand.
AGACGGGCTGCAAATTATTCGCTGTGTTGTCCAAACCTGGCGTCTATCACTCGAAGCTAACGTATCAGTCGTCGTTGTCATCGCGATCACGGTAGCGACGGTGATCGCGATCATAGTCACCACGATCATAGTCACGGTAATAACCCCGATCATCGTCCCCTCTGTGGTCGTAACCCCGTCGATGGTCATGATCGTGATACCGCCCGTACCGTTCTCCGTCATCCCAATGCGGGCCGCAGCCTCCCAACAAGACGGCGCTGGAAATGGCCACGATCAAGATTACTGCGCGATTCATAAAAAACGTCCTAAACGTCGGAGATATGGAAGGGTCATGGCTGCTCGAGTCTTTCATCCGGGCAGTGTTCAGCCGTAACTATGACCATTCGGTAATCCGATGATTCCGCTGAAAAATACAAACAACTGATGGCCACTCTCCCCATCGAATGCCCGCCGGGACCGCCCGGGCCTGTCATCAATAGCCAAGGGGTTGTCGTCGAATGAAAAGTGCCCCTGATACGGGAGCTATTTAATGGCAGTACTGAAAAGGTCTTTGGCGATGAGTCGACGTGAGCGTCTGCTGCGCCTGAGTCACGAGTTGCCTGGTACGCCAGGCAGGAGAATAACAATATGAAATTCGTGAAAAGTCTTCTGGCTGCTGTACCCCTCATGGCGCTGGCCATCGATGCCCAAGCCTATGTGTCGAGCCATGAAGCCGCCCGGCTGGGCACCAGCCTGACGTGGGTGGGAGCCGAAAAGGCCGGTAATGCCGACGGTTCCATTCCTCCCTACAACGGTGGCCTGACCACCGCCCCCTCCAGCTTCAAGGCCGGCGACAGCATGCGCCCGGACCCCTTTGCGGGCGAAAAACCGCTGCTGGTGATCAACGGCAAGAACGTCGACGCGCACAAAGGCATGCTGACCGCCACCACAGTGGCCTTGGCCAAGCGCTATCCCGACTTTCGCATTGACGTCTATCCGACCCACCGCACGGCATCGTTGCCACAGGCGATCCTGGACAACAGCCGCAAGAATGCCACCAACGCCAGGTCTCTCAATGGCGGGATCGCCATCGACAATGTGATGCCCGGGGTGCCGTTCCCGATCCCGCAATCCGGCGCCGAAGCGATGTGGAATTTCCTGCTGCGCTACCAGGGCGTCAACATCCATTCCAAGTACGACTCCTGGAGCGTCGACACGGCGGGCGTACCGAGCCTGGCGGTGACCGGCGAGGCATTCATCTCCTTCCCGATCTACGAGAACCTGTCGAAGCCGTTCAACAGTTCCGACATCTACTATCAGTTGAAACTGTCCTATACCGGACCTGCCCGCCGGGCCGGCGAATCGATCATGCTCAAGAACGCCACCAACCCGACGCAGTTCCCTGGCCGCGCCTGGCAGTACATGCCTGCCCAGCGCCGGGTCAAACAGATTTCGATCCTGGCCTACGACACCCCCAACCCCGGTACCGCCCGCGCGCTCGAGTTGTACGACTGGACGCTGGTGGGCAAGCAGGAAATGATCGTGCCCTACAACACCTACAAACTCACCTACGCTCGCACTGCCAAGTCGCTGACCACGCCCAACTTCATTGCCCCGGACTTCGTACGCTGGGAAAAGCACCGGGTCTACGTCGTGGAAGGCAGCCTCAAGCCTGGGGCCAAGCACATCTACCAGAAGCGCCGCTTCTACCTCGATGAAGACACCTGGGCCGCGGTCGCCTCCGATCAGTACGACACCAGTGGCCAGCTATACCGCGGTTCCTTCGCGTTCTTCAGCCAGAGCTACGACCAGCAGGTACCGGACGCCACTCCTTTCATGACTTACGACCTGTCGAAAGGCACCTATAACATCAATGGCGTGGTGGGCCCGCATGGCGGCATCCGCTACATCGAGCCGCTATCGACGGCGCAGTGGGTACCAGAGTCCATGGCGGGTGCCGGTATCCGCTAGGTCCGTGGCGAAACAACGCACACTCATGCAGGAGCGATGAATGACAAAGCCCCCAGGTTCAGAAGAACCGGGGGCTTGAGATTTCGGGTGAGTGTTTTTGTGAAAGGCCCCTGACGTTGCCGACTCAAATGACCGGCTGCCTGACACCTTTCGAGACGGCAGAAATTGTCCCGAAGTGATCGGTCAAATGTAGCAAGGCAGTCTGGTCATTCAAAGCCGCGAAGCGTCTTCGACCTGGAGGAAGGGTTCGACCACGTCTACGCGGTCCGACCTGAATCAGCTCTCAGAGGCGATGGTTGACTCGTCAGTGGTTTGTGCAGCCAGCTTCAATCGGTCCGCTTTGCAAATGTATTTATCCTTGCTCTTCGGTGCCAGTTTGGCACTGGCCTTTTTGGCCTTAGCCTTGAACAGCTGCTTTAATTTCTTTTGACGATTCATTTTTTCTACTCGGTATGTCAGGCCTTGAATGATACCAGCTTAAGATATTGGCCCCATTGTGCCGTTACCGACCAGCGAGCAAGAACGCCCGATAAAACGCCGAAAAGCCCGCCACCCTCAAGAGAATGGCGGGCTTTTGTGTTTTTGGCTTTACGTCATTTCAGGCTTCGTGCGTGCCAGTTGCTCCCGGGCAAATGCGCCGAGGGTCTTCAACGCCTTGGCCGCCGAACGCAGGTAGAAGGCTTGCAACTGGAACACGTGCCAGCGTGCGGCATACACCTCCAGGCGGCAATTCACCCCGCAGTCAAGCGCATGCTCGGCCAATCGGGTGGCGTCAGACAACAACAGCTCATGGTCACCGACCTGGATCAACATCGGCGGCAGCCCTTGCAGGTCCACCTCAAGCGGACAGTCCATCACTTGCGTACCGGCATACCAGCCCAGCCCCTGCTCCAGCCAGCCGCGACGGATCATCGGATCCTGTTCGACCCGCGAAACCATGGAAGCACCGCTCAGGCTTTCGTCAGCCACTGGCGACAACAGAAGCATGCCGGCGGCAAAATGCGGATGCAGATCACGCAGCTTGAGCGCCAGAGCCAACACCAGCGAGGCGCCCGCCGAATCACCGGCCAGGAAGATTCGGTCAGCGGCATACCCCTGAGCCCGTAGTGCCTCATAGCAAGCCAGCGCATCGTCCAATGCCGCCGGGCAAGGATGTTCTGGCGCGAGGCGATAATCAGCTACCCACACCGACATCCCCGAGGTCTTGGCCAAGCGGCTGGTGATGCTCCAATGTGTATCCGGCGAGCCAAGGCAGAACGCCCCGCCATGCAGGTACAGAATGACCCCGCCGTTTTCACCCTGCTTCGGTGCGACCACTTGCACGGGAACGCCGTTTGCCTGCTGACGATAACGAATCACGCCGCCAGTGCCAGGCATCAACCTGGACAATAGGCTCACGACCTTTCTCTGCGCTGGCGCAGCCAACCCAGGCCCGATCAGAGAGCGAAACGTGGTGCGCAAAAAAACCCTCAGGAATCCGGCGCTCAACGTTTCCGCCCAGTCGCGGGATTCGCCAACGGTCGCGCCGCCTTTAAACTCGCGTGTGAAGCGGTATGCATGCAACCCGGAAAACCGCGTCAGCCAGCGATAGCTCAAGGTGAACCCAGGCCAGTTGGTGCTGTTGTTGCCAGCGTCATCCACATACCAGCTCTTGCAGCCGTTCCACACCGTGTTGACCAGGCGCTGCCGGACCTGCCCATGAAAGCGCTCATACACGCTGGAGTCGACTTCCACGGTGTTGGCGCCGTTGCCCTTCATCGCGCGCCAACAGCGCATGACGTGGGCGATCTGGCTTTCCAGCATGTAGACAATCGAGTTGTGGCCCAGGTTGGTGTTGGGCCCATACAACATGAAGAAATTGGGGAATTGCGCAACCGTCAGCCCCAGATACGCGCGGGTGCCATCGCGCCAGGTATGGTTAAGGTCCACGCCATTGCGCCCGACGATACGCATTGGCGACAGAAACTCGGTAGCCGCGAACCCCGTGCCGTAGATGATCGCATCGACTTCATGCCGCTGGCCGTCAACGGTTTCAATGCCGCTTTCAGTGACTCGCGCAATGCCGTCGGTCACCAACTCCACGTTGGACCGGCTCATGGCCTTGAGGTAATCGCTCGACAGCAGGATACGCTTGCAGCCGTATGGATAATCCGGGGTCAGTTTATTGCGCAGTACCGGGTCCGGCACTTGCTCGGACAACAGTCGACGGAACGGAATTCCCACCGCCCACTTCATCAAGCCCTTGAATCGGGTGAACGCCAGCGCCCGGGACTCGTAGCGCATGTATATCGAGGCACGGTACGCGGTCATCATCCAGGGCACGTTGCGCAGCAATGATTTGGCCCGCTCGGAGTAAGCCCGATCCGGTCGAGGCATCAGGTACGCCGGCGAGCGCTGGAACACTTTCATGTGCCCGACAGTCCCGGCAATCGCCGGCACGAACTGAATGGCCGATGCACCGGTGCCGACCACCGCCACGCGTTTGCCAGCCAGCGAATAGCCGTGGTCCCAGGTCGCCGAGTGGAACACGTGTCCCTTGAAGGTTTCCATACCCGCCAGCTTCGGGAACGCCGGGCGACTCAACTGACCGGTGCCACTGATCAACAGCGATGCACTCAGGACGCTGCCATCCTGCTGAGTCACGTGCCACAGCGAGGTGCGTTCATCAAACTCGGCGGACACCACTTCGGCGCCGAAACGAATGTGCTTGTCCAGCCCGTACTTGTCAGCGCAATGCCGCAGATAGGCATGAATCTCGGCCTGGGGCGCGAACACCCTGCTCCAGTCCGGGTTCGGCTCAAACGAAAACGAATACAAGTGCGAAGGTACGTCGCACGCGGCACCGGGGTAACTGTTGTCCCGCCAGACACCGCCGACGTCCTGTTTCTTCTCCAGGATCACAAAGTCCTTCACACCGGCCTTTTGCAAGGCAACGGCCATGCCGATACCGGCAAAACCGCTGCCGATGATGATGGCGCTCAAGGCTGTTGCCGACTGACTGCCGGTTCCAACTTCATGCAACGACATAAGATGCCTCATTGTTGTTTTCAGTGGTGGCTGTCGTTTCAGTCCGGGCGGAGGAACACACCCGCCCAATACCGCGAATAAGATCAACGGCTTTCTCGGCGATCATGATGGTCGGTGCGTTGGTGTTGCCGCCGACCAGGGTAGGCATCACCGATGCGTCGACGATTCGCAGCCCTTGCAGACCGTGTACACGAAGTTGTGCGTCGACCACGGCCAGTGGGTCATCGCCCATGCGGCAAGTGCCCACCGGGTGATAGACACTGTCGGTACGACGACGCAGTACGGTGCGGATCTGCTCGTCGGTGTCGACCCCGTCGGTGTACAGGTCGCGGGTGATCCAGTTGGCCAGGGCCGGTGCCTGCATCAAACGGCGTGTCAGTCTGAATGCCGCGACCATGTCTTCCAGGTCCTGCGGGTCCTGAAGAAACGCCGGATCAATCAGCGGGGCCGCTTGCGGGTCTTTGCTGGCCAGAGATACGGTTCCGCGACTGCGCGGACGCAACAGGCAAACGTGGCACGACAACCCATGGCCCAGGCGCAACTTGCGCGCATGGTCCTCCACCGGAGCCACGACAAAATGCAATTGAATATCCGGTTTATCCAGCCCTTCGCGCGTCTTGAGAAACGCTCCGCCCTCGGCAAAATTCGAGGTCAGCATGCCTCGACGTTCCCGGCGAAAACGGCCGGCTTCCTTGAGCATTCTGGTACTGCCTGCAAGTGAAACACCCATGGCATCCAGGCTTGAGGTCTTGTAGACGAAAACGAAGTCCGGGTGGTCTTGCAGGTTCTGCCCGACACCAGGCAAGTCCTGCAAGAGCGGGATGCCGTGGCGTTGCAGTTCCTCTTTCGGCCCCACGCCCGACAACATCAACAGTTGCGGGGTCTGGAAAGCCCCGGCGGCGAGAATGACTTCCCGCCTGGCGCGCAGGGTGCGAACCAGGCCGTTTTGCAGCACCTCGACAGCCACGGCGCGAGTGCCTTCAAATAAGATGCGTTGCACCTGGGCCCGGGTTTCGACGGTCAGGTTGTTGCGCACGCCCACATACGGCAACAGATACGCCCGCGCCGCGCTGCAGCGCTCACCGTGCTTTTGCGTGACTTGATAGATGCCAACGCCTTCCTGTTCCTCACCGTTGAAGTCGTCGTTCAGCGGCAAACCGGACTCGCGGGCCGCCTCCAGAAAACGTTGCTGGAATGGATTGTCCGAACGCAAATCGCTGACCCACAACGGCCCGCCCCGCCCATGCAAGTGGTTGCCGATGCGCTCGTTGTGTTCGCTGCGACGGAAGTACGGCAAGACATCCTTGAACCCCCAACCGGTATTGCCCAGGGCGGCCCAATGGTCGTAGTCCCATTGATGACCCCGCACGTAGATCATGGCGTTGATCGCAGAGGAACCTCCCAGTGCCTTACCCCTTGGCTGGTAGCCCTTGCGCCCTTCCAGCCCCATTTGCGGGACGGTGTCGAAGGCCCAGTTATTCACCGACGTCGGCACCATTGCCACCATCGCCGCCGGGATATTGACCAGGCTGGACTGCCCGCCACCACCGGCCTCGAGCAAACAGACACTGACGTCCGGATCTTCGCTTAGCCGACCGGCAACCACGCAACCACCGGAACCGCCGCCCACTACGATGTAATCGAAGGTCTTTTTCATTGTTGTTCTCCCTTGTGCAAGGCAGTGCGAGATTTGCGGGGTTACCCGACAACACACAATTGCGCCTCCTGGTTTTCGCCAGGTGCCGCAACGGCCTTTTATTGATGGTTAAACGACAAACCGTGCGCAAAGGATGGTGACGGCCATTGATAAAGAACCGAATGCTGGAATGGGACAATTGTTTTATTATTCGGGCCAACCTTTTCGCCACAGGCACATCGGCATGAGCTTTCGGGATTTTCTGCGTGGCCCGGCCAGCGCCTTGCTGCTGGTGGAGTTCGGTGTCGAAAAAGGCTTGGAGGCCAGCGCGATATTGGCCGGTTCGGGGCTGACGGCAGCGCAACTGGCCGACCCGAATCTGGAGCTGACTGCCGATCAGGAACTGCGGGTGACCGGCAATCTGTTGCAGTTGCTCGGTCATCCTCCGGGTCTTGGCTTCGAAGTCGGTGCACGCTACCACTTCTCGACCTACGGCCTGTTCGGTTACGGCCTGATCAGCAGCGCGACCACCGGGGATGCACTAGCCCTGGCACTGAGCTTTTTGCCACTGACCTACGCATTCACCGTGGTGACCTATGAAGAGCAAGGCAGTGAAGGTGTGCTGACTTTCGCCACGCCCGGGCTGGCACCCGACCTGCGGGATTTTCTGTTGGCCCGGGACATGGCTGCGGGGGCGCTGTTGCTCAAGGAACTGGGGGGCGATGACTTTTCGCTGTCGCGTTTCACGCTGCGCGCAGGTCCCGCTCACGAGTGCGATAACGACCGTTTGTTGGGGCTGGCGCCTGCCTACGCAGCCAGCAGCAACAGCCTGGCCTTTGATCGCTCATTCCTTGCGCGCCCCTTGCCACAAGCCAACGCCGTCACAGTGGGCATGTGCGAGCAGATGTGCACACAGTTGATGCAGCGGCGGATCGCCCGTTCCGGCATGACGGCGCTGGTCCAGCACTACCTGACCAGTACCGACAACACGCCACCGGACCTGTGCGCCATGGCCCGCCTGATCCACGTCAGCACACGCACCCTCAAGCGCCGCCTGCACGATGAAGGCACCACTTTCCGTGCCTTGCTGGCCGAAGCCCGCAGCCACAGTGCCATCGAAATGCTCAACGACGAACGCCTGAGCCTCACCGAGATTGCCGAGCGACTGGGTTTCAGCGACCTGTCGAGTTTTTCCCAGGCATTCAAGCGCTGGTATGGGGTAGCACCGAGTCATTTCTCGCTGCGAAAAAGCAGCAGCGGCGTGTGTTAAAAGAGGCACTCGGTCGTTAAGGGGGGGCGTTTGAAGCCCGACGCGACCGGCAGCAATCGGCTCCCCCCATTCAACGTTGCTGTTCCACGATCCTGAGCCACGGCCAGCGAGCCTGATAGCTTCTCGCCTTCTGATCGAACAGCTCTGGCTTGGGATTCTTTGGATTGATTCGAAGTAGCCCGTGCTCTGTGTCGGCCAGGCCGTTGGGCGCATAGACCTCGCCAGTTTCGATATCCAGGCCAATGCAGGTGCCGGCAACCAGGTAGCGGTCAATCCCGTCTTTGGCTGACTGAAGCCTTGGATAATCCCCGCCAAAGCGCTGGCCGTACCACAGGTGGACGCGAGCCTGATTCTTGATCTCAATGTTCACGTCGAGGTCCTGGAACAGACGCTGACCTGACTGGATAACCTCATTCTCAGCTTCCCACGACAGGTCATCATCGAAGTAAAAGACGTCGTAATCCTTCACACCCCACGCCGGCGGTCGCTGTGCCTGATGATTCCAGACGGCCTGGAACAGGCAACCGGCCGTGAGCAGGCATTGGTTCAAACCGAGCTCAGGCAAGCGAGCGGAAATTTCTGCGTTTACCGGGTTGGCCATTGCGATCCTGAGCAGGCTTTCGGCAGTCAATGTCATCTTCATCCCTTCTGATTGATCTGATCCCTGCGACCGACAATACCCCCAACGCTTTTCAAATTTGCGAAAAAATCGCCCTTTTCCCTCCTTGGGCCAATCTGGCGCGAATCCTGCCTCATTCAACGGCATGAAGTCGGTACTGACTATGTGGGTGACACTTTTGAAGTGAGCCACCTCAGGGCCTGCCCCGATAATCGATAGCTTACTGACGAACAGTCGAGGTCAAGCATGACGAGCGCAACTATGGAACAAGTCAGCCCGCAAACGCTGAGAAGAGTGATTGTGGCCGCCGGCATCGGCAATTTCGTCGAATGGTTCGACTTTGCCGTCTACGGCTTTCTGGCCACGACCATCGCCCAGCAATTCTTCCCCAGCGGCGATGCCAGTGCCGCGCTGCTCAAGACCTTTGCGGTATTCGCCGTGGCCTTTGCGTTTCGGCCCCTTGGCGGGATTTTCTTCGGCATGCTGGGCGACAGGATCGGCCGCAAGCGCACCCTCGCGATGACCATCCTGCTGATGGCCGGCGCCACGACCTTGATCGGACTGTTGCCCACTTATGCGGCGATTGGGGTCATGGCGCCGATTCTTCTGTCCCTGATCCGTTGCGCCCAGGGTTTTTCCGCCGGGGGAGAATACGCAGGCGCCTGTGCCTACCTGATGGAGCATGCACCGAGTGATAAACGCGCCTGGTACGGCAGCTTCATTCCGGTGTCGACATTTTCCGCCTTCGCCGCGGCCGCCGTGGTGGCGTACGCGCTCGAGGCGTCATTGTCCGCCGAAGCGATGGGGAGCTGGGGCTGGCGCTTGCCGTTCCTGATTGCCGCGCCTCTGGGCCTGGTGGGGCTTTACCTGCGCTGGAAGCTCGATGAGACACCGGCATTCCAGGCAGTGACTCAGGAGCATGCTGTCGCCCACTCCCCACTCAAGGAAACCTTGCGCAACCATGGTGCGGCGATCTGTTGCCTGGGCGCCTTTGTGTCACTCACGGCGCTTTCGTTTTACATGTTCACCACCTACTTCGCGACCTACCTGCAAGTCGCCGGAGGCCTGAGTCGCGCAACAGCCTTGCTGGTGTCCCTGATTGCATTGTTGTTCGCTGCGGCGATCTGCCCGCTGGCCGGGCTGTATTCGGACCGGGTCGGGCGTCGAATCACGGTGATGACGGCTTGCGCGCTGTTGATCGTGGTCGTGTATCCATCGTTCCTGATGGCCAGTTCCGGTTCGTTCGCCGCGTCCATCGTCGGCGTCATGCTCCTGGCGATTGGCGCGGTGTTGTGTGGCGTGGTCACCGCGGCCTTGCTCTCGGAAACCTTCCCTACCCGTACTCGATACACCGCCTCGGCTATCACCTACAACATGGCGTACACCCTGTTCGGCGGCACCGCGCCGCTGGTGGCAACGTGGCTGATCAGCACCACCGGCAGCAACCTGTCGCCGGCGTTCTACCTGATCGCGATTGCCTTGCTCGCATTGGCGGGCGGGCTGGCATTACCGGAGACTTCAAGGATTTCCCTGCATGACGTTGCGGCGCAGGAGAAAGCCGAGGGCGTGGGCGCATCGGCCTGAAAACACGAAACGAGCCGGCAGGCGTCATGTAAGCAGGGTTTCCATCAGCGGCCTCTGACTGCGATGCTCATTCGCGGCTCAGGGGCCACTCAAGTCGACGTCACGAGTGATTTCACATTGATATCGCCGATTTGTCATGAAATGAAAAGAAATTGTCGTCGAATGAAGGGTCGATAGCCTCCCCCGTCCATAAATTCCTCTTCAGGCCCGCGCGTTGAATCCCCCGATCTGACGCCCGGCCCGGCCGGCGCAATGCCTGGGCGCATTCATGATTTATATGCTCAACATAATAATAATCCGAGGGGTCGCATTGTATGCGTGTGAATTTACCCGTAACCGAGCATGAAAGAGTTTTCCCCACCGAACAGCGATTGATCTCCACGACCGATCTGGACAGCCGAATCACCTACTGCAATGACGCCTTCGTTGCCATCAGCGGATTCACCTACGACGAACTGGTCGGGCAGACCCATAACCTGGTTCGACACCCCGATATGCCACCCGGGGTATTCGTGCATATGTGGCATACCATCAAGCAAGGCAAACCCTGGATGGGTATTGTGAAAAACCGCGCGAAAAATGGTGATTTCTACTGGGTCAGTGCCTACGTCACGCCCATCTATGAAAACGGACGCATGAGTGGTTACGAATCGGTCCGCTCGGTGCCCAGCCGCGACCAGGTCCGGCGGGCATCAGCGCTCTATTCCAGGATGCGGGCCGGCAAGCCGATCGTTGCGCGCAGCGCGCGGATATTCCGGCCACTCCGACAGGGATGGCCATTATTGATGGCTGGCGGAGTTTCACTGGTGGGTAGTCAGTGGCTACCTCAAACGGCGGCACAAGGGGTCCTGATCGCAAGCCTTGGTATTGCCTGGTACCTGATCGAGTCCCGAAATCGCAGGGCCATCGAGCGCACCCTGGCCGAGCATCCGAAAGCCTTTTCCGATCCGCTGGTCGCGCTCACCTACAGCGATAACCACGGCCCCCAGGGGCAATTGGACATGGCCATGCTTAGTGAGGAAGCGCGCCTGCAGACAGCCCTGAGCCGGTTGGTCGACGCCGGGGTCAATGTCAAGGCCAAGGCGGCGCAGTCATCGGAGCTTTCAGGTTCCCAGGCGCAGTCGCTGGATCGCCAGCGCAGTGAAACCGATCAGTCTGCCGCCGCCATTTCACAGATGGCCGCCACCATTCAGGAAGTCACGCAGAACGTCATCAGCACCGCACATGCCGCCTCGGAGGCTGACCAGTTGACCCGTGACGGCAGCGAGTTGGCCCGGCAAAGCCTGAGTGCCATGAAAACCATGCACGAGGCGGTCAACGAGATTGGCCAGGCGGTCAATGCATTGGCGAGCGAAACGCAATCGATCGGCAGTGTCGTGGATGTCATCACCTCCATTGCCGAACAGACCAACCTGCTGGCGCTCAATGCGGCCATCGAGGCGGCGCGGGCCGGTGAGCAAGGTCGCGGTTTTGCCGTGGTTGCCGACGAGGTGCGCTCCCTGGCCCAACGCACCCGCACCTCCACCGAACAGATCCACGGCATCATCGCTTCACTGTATGACGGTGCCGATCGCGCCGTTTCAACGGCCAATCGTGGCGAGCAGATTTCCCGCGAAAGCATGCAAAGTGTCGAGGCGGTGCAGTCGGCGTTGGTCGGCATCAGCCAGGCTGTCACCCGGATAACCGGCATGAGCCAGCAGATGGCCTCGGCATCTGAAGAGCAAAGTCACGTGGCTGAAGATATCAATCAACAGATCACCCGCATTGCCCAACTGTGTGATCACAGCGCCGGGCAGGCCAAGCAAGGCGCCGCCATCAGCCAGGACCTGGAAGTCATGGCCGATTACCTGCACAGCCTGGCCGAACGTTTCAGCCGATAGCCATTGGCGCCTGTTGACCGTCTGGCATCCGGGCAACAGGCAGCCAACGGCCGATACCCGACATATGCTGGGGGTCGTCGGCGACGCTCAGCTCGCTGCATGATTTCGCAGTTGATTGGCGCTCAACAATTGCTGGATCCGCTGGTGCAATCCCGTCATTCAATCTCTGCGTTTATCAAGGCACTGACGTCGCAGGGTAAGGTTATTGATCTCCATGCAACTGACCGAGTAATCGTCATCATTATTATTTTTGGCCTTGTCCTTGGCCTTGCCGCAATTGCCATTGTCATTGCAATTGCCCTTCCCCTTTTGATCATTGCTGTTTTTCAAGCAGTTTCTGACATCACTTGCACTGCCCGCATCATCGCAATTGGAGCCGGCAAAGGAGGTTGATGGCAAAGCCAGGGAGAATAGGAGTGTGCACACAGTGGCTGCGACGATTCGCATGATAAAGCTCCTGAGTAGTCTGCTACTTGCCTGCAGCAGTGCCTTGGACAGGCACTGGGTAACTGTAACAGGTCAGTTTGAGGCGGCTCGCCAACCTGCTCGATAACGGCCGCCCGCAAGCGGCCTTTGATTCTCGACGGCATCAGGGCAATGCATAGACCCTGAACAATCTCTTCACGGTAAGGTTGCTCCCGCCCAGATACTGGTCGTAGGCCTTTTCTATGTAGCCCGAGTAGTAGGCTTCACTCAGGGCCGTATCGACCAGCAAACGGAAGTCTTCGTCATTGCGATCCACGATCATCGCCACCGGCGAGTACTCGAAGATCCGGTCCAGGATCATCAGGTTCTTGTCGGCGCCTTCCTTGGCGATTTCGTTGCGCAGCAGCATGCGTTCGGAGAAGAACGCATCGGCCTTGCCCTCGGAGACCAGTTTGACGCCTTCGTCGTTGTTGGCCACGGTCACCAGCGAGGCAATCACGTTGAGCAGGCGCATCTGTTCGCGAATCCAGTCTTCGGTCACGCCCCCTTCCAGGGTCGCGTAGGTTTGGTTGGCCAGGCCGTTGTTGATGCTGGCGCGCCAGGTCGGGCCGGCATTGGCGACCTTGCCGTTGAGCACGTTGAGCAACGGCTCGCCGGCATCGTTGCGCACCACCACCGAGAGGCCGGCGGTGTAGACCGGTATGGAGTAGCTGATCATCTTGCGCCGTTCCAGGGTAGGCGCTGTCGGCGTGCAGAGGATATCGACCTTGCCCTGGCTCACGGCACTGACCTGGTCCGAAACCGTTACCGGCTGATAGTGCACTTGCAGGTCGGGCAGGCCCAGTTCGCTCTTGAGCTTGTCGGCGATTTTCAGGCACAGGTCGATGGCATAACCGCTGGCCTTGTCGCCCTCCTGCTTGCTGAAAGGGGCCAGGTCAGGCAGGTAGCCCAGGGTAAAGGTGTGGCTGCTGCGCACACGTTCGAGGGTATTGGCGCCAGCCACTAGCGGCAGCGTCGAGAGTGCGAAGGCGAGCAGCAGTCTGGTGGTTGTGGCAAATGGTACGTTCATGTCCGGTTTCCCCGTATGCAGATGTCTGTGCAGTCCTGTTGGCCACGCCTAAGGGTTTGCGACCCTGGCCTGGTTGGCCGCTGGCGCTTCGGTGAAGCGCTTGGCGAGGAATCCATAGAGCAGGTAGCCGACAGCGAGCACCAGGGTGCCGCCCATCACCGCATCCTTGCCGCAGGCATACAGGGCGTACAAGGAGTACGTTATGGCAATCAGCAAGACCACCAGGTTGCGCGAGTAAATGCCCGACGAGACCCCGGCCTTGTGCATGATCACCAGCAGGCCGGTCATCGCCGTTATGTAAGGGATCAGGTTGGTAACCGCCGCCAGGCTGACCAGTTTGCTGAACTGGGCGGCGGCATCCGGCGAGATGGTCGACAGGGCCATGAGGGTCTGCAGCACACCACAGACAATCATGCCGACGACGGGCGCATTCATCGAGTTGACCTTGCTGAACAGCTTGAGGAACAGGTTCTGGTCAGCCGTCATCTTGGCCGTTTGCGCCAGGGTGAATTGCCAGCCCAGCAGCGAGCCGACACAGGCCATGACCGCCAGCGCCATGACGATATTGCCCACCATCGGGCTGAACATCGTGGCGTAGACCAACGCGAAAGGCGCCGAGGATTTGGCCAGTTCGTCATTGGGAATGATGCCCTGGATGACAGTCGTCGACAGCACATAGACCACGGCGGCACCGAGGGTGCCGAACAGGCAGGCCAGCGGCACATTGCGCTTGGGGTTTTCCACGGCATCGGTGGCCTGGGCCGCCGACTCCATGCCCAGGAAGGCCCACAGGGTCAGGGGGATGGCTTTGCCGATGGCTTCGGAAATCGGCAGGCTGTTGGGGTTCCAGGCAGCGGCCAACACATCGGACTTGAACCAGAACCAGCCGATGATGCTCAGGCCCGCGACCGGAATGATCACCCCCCACACCGTGAACGCGCCGATCTTGCCGGTGATGCCCGGGCCACCGAAGTTGGCGAAGGTGGTCAGCCAGATCAGCGAGATCGTGCCGACGCACAATGGAATGGCACCCGTACCCAGCCAGGGCACGAAGGCGGTCATGTAGCCCACCGCCGAAATGGCCACGGCCACGTTGGCGATGGCCAGTGACAGGAAGTACAGGTAAGAACAGAGGAAAAAACCCGACTTTGAGTGGGCTTCTTCGGTGTACGCGGACAAACCGCCGGAGCGCGGACAGAAGACTCCGCACTGGGCAAAACAGTAGGCGATGGCCATCGAACCGATTGCCGTGAAGATCCATGACAGCAGCGAGACGGCACCCAATTGAGCCATGTTGGTGGGCAACATGATGATGCCCGAGCCCATCATGTTGACCGTTACCAGCGTCGTGAGCCCCATCAGGCCCATTTTCTTGCTTGAATCAGCCATCGCAAACTCCTTGCCTTTTTGCAGGGTTTTGAACCTGGGTCTGGCGACGTGCAACACGCGGCCGGACAGGGGCTAATGCTTACTGCTTGACCAGATGAACGCTTCTTACCCGTGGAG